>NZ_AYMG01000010.1 GCF_000633455.1 Pedobacter jeongneungensis | reverse complement strand
TATCTCATATCTCAAATCTAGGTTATTGCATTAAGAATTTATATCCGCCAATGTTTTTAAGGGCGATGCCGGTTCCTCGTACTACTGCACGAAGTGGATCTTCTGCAACGTGAACAGGCAATTTAGTTTTAGCAGCCACACGTTTATCCAAACCTCTCAGCAAGGCACCACCACCTGTTAAATAGATACCAGTTTGGTAAATATCTGCAGAAAGTTCGGGAGGAGTAATCTCCAAAGCTTTTAAAATCGCTTCTTCAATTTTAGAGATCGATTTATCCAAACAGTGTGCAATTTCGGTGTAAGAAACAGTAATCTGTTTTGGTACACCCGTCATTAAATCACGGCCCTGAACCGCAAAGTCAGCAGGAGCATCCTGTAACTCAGGTAAAGCTGCACCCACTTCAATCTTGATTTTCTCAGCAGTACGGTCACCAATCATAATATTATGCTGACGACGAATATAGTTAACGATATCAGAGTCGAAGTTATCACCGGCCACGCGAATCGATTGATCGCATACGATACCAGATAAAGCAATAACTGCAATTTCAGTAGTACCACCGCCTATATCGATGATCATGTTACCCATTGGCTCTTCCACATCAATCCCGATACCTACAGCAGCTGCCATTGGCTCGTGGATCAGGTATACTTCTTTTGCTCCGGCAATCTCCGCAGAGTCGCGCACAGCACGTTTTTCTACCTCTGTAATACCAGAAGGAATACAGATTACCATACGTAAAGAAGGGAACATCCATCCTTTACCGCCATTAAGCATACGGATCATACCCTTAATCATCGCCTCAGCGGCGTTGAAATCGGCAATTACTCCATCCTTTAATGGACGAACGGTTTTAATATTATCGTGGGTTTTACCCTCCATTTGCATTGCCTGACGACCTATAGCAATGACTTTGTTTGTAGTACGATCAAAAGCAACGATAGATGGCTCATCTACAACTACTTTGTCGTTATGTATAATCAGGGTATTCGCAGTGCCTAAATCGATGGCAACTTCTTGCGTAAACCAGTTAAATAATCCCATGTATAAGGTATGTTTTCTTTATTTTGTCAAATCTATACTATTCCTAATGTAAAAATAGCTTTTTTATTGTTTTAAGTTTTATTTTCTTCAGTTATTGAATTGTTTTTAAGGCAATTAAAATGTTCTGGAAAATAAAAGCTAAAAGACCAAAGGTAAAAGTCCAAAGCTGAAAGACTAAAGCGATTTGCAATATGCTTTAAGCTTTACGCTTTCAGCTCGAACTAGTGTTTAAAGTGTCTTACTCCAGTAGTTACCATTGCAATGCCTTTTTCGTTTGCTTTGGCAACAGAATCAGCATCTTTAATTGATCCACCTGGTTGTAAAACTGCACTAATGCCAGCATCAGCAGCGATTTCTACACAATCAGGGAAAGGGAAGAAAGCATCTGAAGCCATGACAGCACCTTTAACGCTGAAACCGAACGAAGCTGCTTTTTCAATCGCTTGTCTTAACGCATCAACACGCGAAGTTTGTCCAACACCGCTGGCAATTAAAACATCATCTTTAACCAAAACAATGGTGTTCGATTTGGTATGTTTTACAATTTTGTTAGCGAAGAATAAATCTTTCAATTCTTGTGCTGTTGGCGCTTTATCGGTAACGGTGGTCATTTGCTCCGGACCTTCGATAATTAAATCTTTATCCTGTTCAATTACACCATTTAGTAAGGTTTTAAATTGTTTTTTGCTCAATTCTACCTCGTTACGTTGTAAAATAACACGGTTTTTCTTTTTGCTGAACAATTCTACAGCTTCTGGCTGGTAAGAAGGTGCAATTAACACTTCGAAAAACAAGTTGTTAATTTCCTCAGCTGTTTCCAGGTCAACCTCTACATTGGTAATCAATACACCACCGAAAGCTGAAACAGGGTCGCATGCTAAAGCATCAATCCAGGCTTGTTTAACAGTAGGGCGTGAAGCAATACCACAGGCATTTGTATGTTTTAAGATCGCAAAAGTTGGATCTTCGAATTCGTCGATCAAAGCAACAGCGGCATCCACATCAACCAGGTTGTTGTACGAAAGTTCTTTACCGTTAAGTTTGGTAAACATGGCATCTAAATCACCATAAAATACACCGCCTTGATGAGGGTTTTCGCCATAACGCAAAGTTTTAGCCTCTGTTACACTCTGTTTGAAAACATCAAGTGGTTCTTCTATATTGAAATAATTGAAGATTGCAGTATCGTAGTGAGAAGAAGTATGGAAAGCTGTTTTAGCGAAAGATTTACGCTGTGCTAAAGTAGTTTCGCCATTTTGTGCTTCTAATTGAGCCTGTAAAGTAGGATAGTCGTTTTTCGATGCGATAATCACTACATCGTTAAAGTTTTTCGCAGCAGCACGGATTAAAGAAATACCGCCGATATCGATTTTTTCGATAATTTCTTCCGGTGTTCCACCTGCTTTTACGGTTTCTTCAAAAGGATATAAATCAACAATCACCAAATCAATTTCAGGGATCTCATATTCCGCAATCTGCTCCTGGTCGCCTGCTAACGCTCTGCGGTTTAAAATTCCACCGAATACTTTTGGGTGTAAGGTTTTAACACGTCCACCCAAAATAGAAGGGTAACCGGTTAAATCTTCAACCGCCGTAACCGGAAGATTTAAATCTTTAATAAATTGTTCTGTTCCACCGGTAGAAAATAACTGTACACCTTGTGCAGCTAACAATTTTACCAATGGCTCCAAACCATCTTTATAATATACTGAGATTAAAGCGTTTTTGATTTTAATGGATTGACTCATTCTACTGAAAATTTTGAGCCGCAAAGGTAGTAAAACAGAGGGATTTATTTAGGCGGTAAAACCAATAAAAATGAAATTATTTGTATATTTTTCTTTATGGGAGATTTTTTCTTTTGTTATGAGATTTTTAAAGCGCTAACATACTGATTTGGCATGTATAAAATATTTCCTATCTGCATGCCTTTCATTGCTTTATATATCTTTTGTTGTTTGCTACAAGTAGTCTTCCAATCTTAAATAGATAATAGGGGCATTTCAATTTTTATTATTTTAGCGCCATTAATCCAATAGTAATTAAATTAATAAATAGAGCTAACAGGAGCAATGTTTCAATCAAAGCGTAAAACAACATGGACTTATATAATTATAGTATTTCTTCTTATATGTTGTTACGTTGGTATTTACCATTCCCATCTTTATTTCGGATTTAACTGGGTAATGTGGCTAAGCATTTCGGCTATGTTAGCACTACTTTATTTAGGGGATTTATGGTTGGGTGATAGTGGCAGGTGGGATAAACTAAAGTCTTTTCTTTTTTTGTTGCTTGTTGGCGGACCGATAGGCATTTTCGTGTTCAGGATGCATAAATCTTTTATAGAAAACCAATTAGCTGAATATGGAGTGCAAGCCCATGGAGTGGTGACTAAGCTCTATATACAAAGAAATAAAAGTAGTCAAACGCCTTATGCTATATTCACCTATAAATTAAATAATAAAGTCTGGATGCAGGAAGTAATTAACCGGAACTCTTCTTTGCAAGTTGGTGATACTTTGATGTTATTGTGCGCTAAAACAGATCCTGAAATTTTCAAGATCGAATAGCATGCAATCCTAACATTACTTTTTTATCTTTTTTACAAGGGTTTCTACAATGCGTGGATAGTGCTGATGTTCCAGTTGCTGACCTTTAAATTTTACCATTTCCAGATTGTCATTTTTATCGATCCTGTAGCGGGCCTGGTAAATGTATTCGCCTTCATCGTAGTTTTCATCTACATAGTGGATGGTAATTCCACCTTCGGTTTCGCCGGCAGCCATCACGGCATTGTGCACATGATCGCCATACATGCCCTTTCCGCCAAATTTGGGGAGAATAGCAGGGTGGATATTAACAATACGGCCCGGATAGGCATAGATCAGGCTTTTAGGGATCAGCCAAAGGAAACCAGCCAGTACAATAAAATCAATTTCAAGATTTTTGAGCAGACCCACTACATCTTCGGTTTTATAAAACTCGTTTTTGTCGAAAATATGGGTTGGGATTTCGAAGTTATCAGCTCTTTGCAGCACATAGGCTTCGGCATTATTAGTTAGCACCAAAGAAATTTCAATTTCATTACTCCGTTTAAAATGCTCCATCAGTTTTTGGGCATTAGAACCAGAACCTGATGCAAAGATGGCTATTCGTTTTTTCACTCAAAAATCGTTTTGCCCAAAAATAGTATTTTTAGGACTGTTTTCTTAATCGAAAAGAAATTTTATTCAATTAAGTTAAAGTATTATTAATGAAGAATTTTAATGTATTTTTGCAGTTCGGAAATGGGGTTAAATTTTAATTAAAAAAAAGTTAAAAGTGTTTTGCAATTTAAAAACATTAATCCTATATTTGCAACCCGAATTATAGGAAACGAATAAGAAAAATAAAAGGCTAAATAGAAATGGCAAATCATAAATCTTCATTAAAAAGAATTAGAGCAAACGCAACAAAACGTTTACGTAACAGATATCAGGCAAAAACTACACGTACTTTCATTAAAAGATTACGTGCTGCAGAAGATAAAAAAACTGCATCTGATTTATTGCCTAAAGTAATCTCTATGTTAGATCGTTTAGCTAAAAAGAATGTTATCCACAAAAACAAGGCGGCAAACAATAAATCGAAATTAACGAAATTCGTTAGCGGTTTAAAATAAGCCAATTTTTTTACGATATTAGCAAAGGCATCCCAACCAAAAGTTGGGATGCCTTTTTTTTGTCGAAAAAAATGGAACAATACGAACAGAAATTAGGGGTAAAATTATGGGCAGAAGAAGACCGCCCGCGTGAAAAACTATTATTGCATGGCAGAAGGCATTTAACTGATGCCGAACTTATTGCAATTTTAATTGGTTCAGGAAGTAAAACTGAAACCGTTGTAGATCTGAGCAAAAGGATTTTAGCTTTTTATGATCATAATTTAACCCGGCTGGGCAAGGCATCTATCCAGGATCTTTCCAGGTTTAAGGGGATTGGTGAGGCAAAGGCCCTAACCATCATGGCGGCTCTGGAGCTTGGCCTGCGACGGAAAGAAACTGCTGAAGAAGATGTTACCCAGATCACCACCTCTGGCGATGTTTACAGGTACATGCACCATACCTTTGCCAACCTCAACCACGAAGAATTCTGGATCCTGTTGCTCAACAGGTCTAACCGCATTATTGGGAAATTCCTGATTAGTAAAGGAGGGCAGGCCGGAACAGTAGCTGATCCGAAAATCATTTTTAAAACCGCTTTGGAGAATAATGCAGCAAGTATCGTACTTACCCATAACCATCCTTCCGGAAGTTTAAAGCCCAGTGAAAGCGATGATAAACTCACTAAAGATATGGTGGCTTCCGGAAATCTGCTTACACTCTATGTGGTAGACCATGTTATTTTCGCCAATAACCGCTACTACAGTTATAAGGATGAAGATTTAATTTAAAAGATATTTCATTGTTAAAATACAATTAACTTTAATTTAGTATCATCGCAGCTTAAATTTATAATCGTCCGGAAACACCGGAATTAATTGTAGTTATCATATGAATAGTTTAAAAATCATCCCTGTTTTTCTTTTATTAACCGTTTTTGCTTTCGCTCAAAAAGCAGCTGTGCCCATTAATATCATTACCTATAATATCCGCTTAAATGTCGCTTCAGATGGTGTAAATGCCTGGCCGAACCGAAAAGATAATGTAAAGGCATTGGTGAAATTTCATGATGCCGATATTCTTTGTGTACAGGAAGCCTTGCCTGAGCAGTTTGATGCCTTGCTGGAAAACTCTAATTTCGATGTAGTAGGCGTTGGTCGCGATGATGGCAAAAGAAAAGGCGAATTTTCTGCCGTATATTTTGATAAAGACAGGTTTACCAAAAAAGATGGCGGAACTTTTTGGTTGTCTCAAACACCTGATGTGCCCTCCAAAGGATGGGATGCAGCTTTAAACCGGGTTTGCAGCTGGGTTAAATTATACGACAAACTGAACAAGAAAGAATTTATCGTTTTTAATACCCATTATGATCATATTGGTGTGCAGGCGAGAATTGAATCGGCTAAATTGTTAAAACAGAAAATTCAGCAGATTGCCCCAACTTTGCCAGTTATTTTTACAGGCGATTTAAATGTAACACCAGAAACAGAAGCAATTGCAACCATTAAATCTTTTCTAACAGATGCAAAAGAAGTTTCGGTTGAGCCACCTTATGGTCCTGCAGGTACTTTTAATGGTTTTCATTTCGATAGCGACCTGAAAGACCGGATTGATTATATTTTTGTAAACAAAGGTTTTAAAGTGCAAAAGTTTGCCGTTTTAACCGATAGTAAGGATAAAAGGTATTATTCTGATCACCTTCCGGTTTTCTGCAGGCTTTGGTTTTAATAGATGTTATTAAAATCCCAAACATTATTTCCGTTTCAATTCGAATTATTCGGTACCCAATACCATTACCATTATATTTTCGAAACACTGGCATTTATAATAGGTGTCAGGGTTTATTATTTTTATAAAAAGGGGATTGTAGATCCAATATCCGACGAAAACAGGCTGTGGATTATGTTGGGCGCCATGCTTGGTGCATTAATCGGATCGCGTGTTGTAGCTGTACTGGAAACTCCTGAAGTAATCGATCACCTTACGTTTTCAATTTTATATCAAAGTAAAACCATTATTGGTGGCTTGCTTGGTGGTCTATTTGGTGTAGAATTAATAAAAAAGATAATCGGGGTCAATATTGCTTCTGGTGATCTTTACGTCATTCCCATTTTAATAGCTTTGATTATTGGGCGCATAGGTTGCTTTTCTATGGGGATTGATGAGCCAACCTACGGCATTCCTACCCATCTTTTTACGGGAATGGATTTGGGTGATGGCATACTTCGGCATCCCATTATGCTATATGAAATAGTTTACCTCGTGCTTTTGATTTTTCTTTTTAATAGCTTAAAGCATAAAGAACTGATCAATGGAGACCGCTTTAAGCTATTTATGGTGTTGTATTTTCTATTCCGATTTTTGATCGAATTTATTAAGCCTTACCATTCATTATTTTTAAATTTAAGCAGTATTCATTGGTCGGCATTGTTTATTTTTATCTATTATTATAGATTCATTATCAGGATTTCGAAGCAAATTTTACATAAACAGTAAATACCATGGCCAATACCAGAGATTATATATACTACGATTATACCAAAAGCCTTTGTCCGGAATGTTTACAACTTTGCGATGCGAAAATTGTTTTTCAGGATGCCAAAGTGTTTATGTTGAAAAACTGCAGAACCCACGGTGATAGTAAAGTGATGATTGCCGATGATGTAGAATATTACAAACAGATCCGGAATTATAACAAGCAATCGGAAATGCCGCTTAAGTTTAATACCAAAGTGCATTACGGTTGCCCCTACGATTGTGGTTTGTGTACCGATCACGAGCAACATTCTTGTTTAACAGTTATAGAAGTTACCGATCGTTGTAACCTGGCCTGTCCAACATGTTATGCCATGTCATCTCCAAGTTATGGCAGGCATCGAACCCTGGAAGAAATAGAACGGATGATGGATGTTGTGGTGGCCAACGAGGGTGAGCCCGATGTGGTTCAGCTGTCAGGTGGGGAGCCAACAGTCCATCCCGAATTTTTTAAGATTTTGGATCTTGCCAAAACAAAGCCCATTAAACATTTAATGGTAAATACGAATGGAATCAGGATTGCCAAAGACATCAAATTTGTGGAGAAATTGGCCAGTTATATGCCCGATTTTGAAATCTACCTGCAGTTTGATAGTTTCAGTCCCGAAGTATTAACCAAGCTTAGGGGCGAAGACCTTACCGAAGTGCGAAGAAAGGCCATTGATCATTTAAATCAGTTTAATGTATCTACTACTTTGGTGGTAACCTTGCAAAATGGTTTAAACGATCATGAAATTGGCGATATATTGGATTATGCGCTAAAACAGAAATGCGTTCGGGGTGTAACTTTTCAGCCCACACAGGTTGCAGGGCGGAACGATGATTATAATGATCAGCAGGGGAGGATCACCTTAACCGAGGTGCGCAGGAAAATTTATGAGCAATACCCAACCTTTACCCCTCAGGATTTGATACCAGTTCCCTGTAATCCAGATGCACTGTGCATGGCTTATGCCTTAAAGATCGGTGATGAAGTGATCCCGATGACGCATTTGATCAATCCGGAAGATTTACTCAATAACTCCAAAAATACCATAGTTTTTGAGCACGACGAAAAATTGAAAGAACACATGTTAAACTTATTTAGTACAGGTGTTTCGGTAGATTGTGCCGAAGATACTTTTGGCGAACTGATGTGCTGCCTGCCGAGGGTAAAATCTGATAATTTGAGTTATGATAATTTATTTAGGATCATCATCATGAATTTCATGGATCCGCTTGATTTTGATGTGCGTGCAGTTAAAAAATCCTGTGTGCACATTGTAAGCGATAAATACAAAATGGTACCCTTCGAAACCATGAACATTTTTTACCGCGACAATAAAATAGATTTGATCAGGGAAAAGTTAAATATGAATTAATATGGGCGGATTATTCGGTTTATTTGTGATTTATTGTCTTACCGCAATTGTACTTTTTGTGGTTGGGATTATTCAGATTATTATTAAATCATCAAGAAATGAGCCTGTAAAATCTGGACTGAAATTGATTATAATCTCAGTAATTATGGTGGTTATCGGTTTTGGTGCCTGTGCAGTATTACTTGCGAACAGTTAAATGCTTAGTTTAAGTTTATGGGACTTTTTATAATATATTGGGTGGCTGCTGTACTGCTGTTTGTAATTGGCATCATTCAGATCATCATAAAAGCGGCAAAAAATCAGCCCGTAAAGTCAGGTCTTAAACTGGTTATTGCTTCAGTTATTATGTTAGTAATAGGAGCAGGAGCATGCGCAGTAATTCTCTCCAATCTGAATATTGGCCATTAGTAATTTATATTTTATGTTTGAACGAGTGTTTTAGCGTTCGTAAGTCTCAAATCTCATGTCTGGAATCTCAAATCTCAATAATTTAACTTTCTCCTTTGACCTTTAAATAATATCTTTGCATTTTATAATTCTTGAATCAGGATTTTAGATTCCTTAAGTCTCAAATCTCATGTCTGGAATCTCAAATCTCAATAAATGAAAATATCATATAACTGGTTAAAACAATTCGTACAAATCGATAAAACACCTCAGGAGCTTTCATTAATCCTTACCAATGTAGGTTTGGAAGTAGAAAGTGTAGAAAAGGTACAGCCTGTAGTGGGTGGCCTTGAGGGGTTGGTAATCGGCGAAGTTTTAACCTGTGTTCAACATCCCAATGCCGACCGTTTGCGTATTACTACCGTTAATGTTGGTGGTAAAGAAAATCTTCAGATTGTTTGCGGTGCGCCAAATGTAGGTGCTGGCCAAAAAGTGGTGGTGGCTACCGTAGGAACAACCGTGTACCCTTTAGAAGGGGATCCTTTTAAAATCAAAGAATCAAAAATCAGGGGTGAGCTTTCGCAAGGCATGATCTGTGCCGAAGATGAAATTGGTTTAGGCAAATCGCATGATGGCATTATGATTCTTGCAGCAGATACCGAAGTGGGTATCCGTGCAAAAGACCATTTCAAAATGGACGATGATTTTGTTTTCGAAATCGGATTAACGCCAAACCGTGCCGATGCCGCTTCGCATTTGGGTGTGGCAAGAGATTTAGCTGCTTATTTCAGAAGTGAATACGAAATGCCAGATCTCTCTGCTTTCAAAACCGATAATGAGAATCTTGTTATTCCGGTAGAAGTAGAAGATTTTGCTGCCTGCCCACGTTATAGCAGTGTGACTATTTCTGGTGTTACCGTACAAGAATCGCCAGACTGGTTAAAAGATAAATTAAAGGTAATCGGTTTACGTCCGATTAATAATGTGGTTGATATTACCAATTATGTACTCCATGGTTTAGGTCAGCCGCTACATGCTTTTGACGCTGATAAAATTAGCGGTGGCAAAGTAATTGTGAAAAAAGTTGCTGAAGGAACACCTTTTGTAACCCTTGATGATGTGGAGCGTAAATTAAATGCAGATGATTTAATGATCTGTAATGCCGAAGCACCAATGTGTATCGCTGGTGTTTTCGGTGGGAAATCTTCAGGTGTTGATGCCGGTACTAAAAATATTTTCCTGGAAAGTGCTTACTTCAATTCCGTTTCTGTTCGTAAAACGTCTAAAAGACATGGTTTAAAAACCGATGCATCTTTCCGTTACGAGCGTGGTACCGATCCTGAAATTACTGTAACCGCTTTAAAATATGCTGCTTTATTGATTAAAGAACTGGCTGGCGGAGAAATTTCTTCATCAATTTCTGATAGCTACCCAAGCCATATCAAACCGTTTGAGTTTGAGGTGAGTTATACCAACATTAATAAATTAATTGGTGCAAATATCCCTTCAGCTGAGATCAAACATATTATTACGGCGCTGGGTATTTCTGCAACCAATACTTCTGATGATACTTTGGCTTTAAGAGTACCTTCATTTAAGGTTGATGTTACCCGCGAGTGCGACATTACCGAAGAGGTATTGCGTATTTACGGTTATAACAATATCGAAATCCCTGCAAAAGTAAATGCATCGCTTTCTTACAGCACTAAACCAGAGAAAGAAAATACCCACAACGTAATTGCAGATATGCTTACATCAAACGGCTATGCTGAAATTATGTGCAACTCGTTAACTAAATCGACTTATTCTAAAAATTTAGAGGAGGCGGTGTTTATTTTAAATCCTTTAAGCAGCGATTTAAATGTAATGCGTCAAAATTTATTGATGCCTGCGTTAGAAAGTGTTGCATACAACCAGAACCGTAAAAATGCAGATGTGAAGTTTTACGAATTTGGTAAAACCTATCATTTAATTAATGAGAAGTATGTTGAACGTTCGAGGCTGTTATTATTAGTTTCGGGGACTAAACAAAGCGAGCAGTGGAACCACAATGCAAAACCAGCAACTTTTTACAACTTAAAATCAGCTGTTGATGCGGTTATTTCACGTTTAGGGATTGCAAGCTATCAAAGCGATGCATTAAGTGACGAAAACTTTGCTTACGGCATTAAATATTTCCGCGGAGATAAAACACTGGTAAGTTTTGGAGCGGTTTCAAAAGCCGACCGTAAAGTAGCTGATGTAAATGCAGAAGTATTTTATGCTGATTTTGATTGGGCTACCTTGTTGGATATTGTAAAGAAAAACAAAATCGTTAACAAAGAAATTTCTAAATACCCTGCGGTACGCCGCGATCTTTCTTTATTGATCGATCAGGCCGTAACTTTCGATACCTTAAAAGGCATTGCTTTCAAAACCGATAAAAAACTGATTAAAGAAGTAGGCGTTTTTGATGTGTATGTGGGCGATAAACTGCCTGAAGGTAAAAAATCTTATGCCCTGAATTTCATTTTACAGGATGAAGAGCAAACCCTTACTGATAAGCAAATTGAGAATACCATGCAAAAGCTAATCACCAATTTAACGGCACAAGCTGGTGCAGAAATTAGGAAATAAAATATAAATTCGTATTTTTAGAAATAAATTCATGACTTCTGTTGCAGATCAATTAGATAAGGTATTACAAAAAACGGCTCAGGTAATTGAGTTATGTAATGCGCTACAGGAGGAAAATGATTTATTAAAGCTTGAAAATCAATCGTTAAAAGTCGCACTCGATACGGCGAAGGGCAAAAATGTAGAACTTGATGAAAAACTCAGGGTTACAAAATTGGCCAAAAGTATAGAGGGAACAAGCGAAAAATCGCTTGACATTAAGCAAAAAATTAACGATTTTGTGCGGGAGATTGATAAAAGTATCGCATTGTTAAAGAAATAATGATGCGAAAAAATCAGAAACTAAGCTAAACAAATGGGAGAAATCTCGATTAAAATAACCATTTCCGACCGTATCTATCCTTTAAAGGTGAATATGGAAGAGGAAGAAATTGTGAGACGGGCAGCAAAAATGATCAACGAGCGCATAAAAGATTATCAGGATAATTATGCGGTTAGAGATAAGCAGGACCTTCTTTCTATGGCAGTATTGCATTATGCAACCGCCGTATTAAGAACAGAAAACAAAGTACAAAACCAGGATACTGCTGTTGCCGATAAAGTTGAAGAATTGGATGTTTTACTCAATAATTTCTTTTCAAAATAAGGTTCGTTCTTTAAACATTTCGTCACTCTGAACTTGTTTCAGAGCCTTTAAGATAAGATCCTGAAATAAATTCGATAGCTATCGGATCAGGATGACGCAGCGTTGTATATATTAGCACAAAAATATAGCCGCAGCTAGTTTTTGAGTTTCAAATTTTATAAAACTTAACACTTCAATATCTATAGGGTTAAGAGGGCGTATTTCATCTGCTTTGCACCTGAAAATGGCTTAAACCCTAATTATGCTTAGTTGAGGTTTAAAATGTATGAGACTTTAAAAATTAGTTGCGGTTTTTTTTTACTTAAAAAACAAAATGGAAATAGTTGAAATATTAGGATACGTATTTGCCGTAATAGCAGGTATCGCTATCGGAGTAGTGGTAGGAAGATTCCTCCTGCGTAACTTGCTTAAACAGCAGGAAGTTGCTGCACAGAACAAGGTGAAAAAGATTTTAAAAGACGCAGAAAATAATGCCGAAATTTTAAAAAAGAATAAACTTTTAGAAGCAAAAGAGAAATTTTTACAATTAAAAGCTGAGCATGAGCAGGAAGTAAATGCAAAGAATAATAACATTAACCAGCGCGAAAACACCATGAAGCAGAAAGAGCAATCGGTGAATCAGCGCATGGAAAACTTCAATAAAAAAGAGCTGGAGCTTGATAAACAAAAGAGCCACCTTGAAAAACAGACCGAAATTGCCATTAAAAAGCAGGAAGAGGTAGAAGTGCTAAAAAATCAACATTTAACCCAATTGGAAACCATTGCTGGTTTATCGGCCGAAGAAGCTAAAAACCAATTGGTAGAAAATTTAAAGGAAGTTGCCCGTACGCAGGCGATGATCCAGATTAAGGACATTGTTGACGAAGCAAAACTTACCGCAAGCAAGGAAGCTAAAAAAGTGGTTATTCAAACCATTCAACGTACCGCTACCGAAGCTGCTATCGAGAATTCTGTATCTATTTTCCATATCGAAAGCGATGAGATTAAAGGTCGTGTAATTGGTAGAGAGGGTAGAAATATCCGTGCTTTAGAAGCCGCAACCGGTATCGAAATTATTGTTGATGATACCCCTGAAGCGATTATTTTATCTGGTTTCGATCCGGTAAGAAGGGAAATTGCCCGTTTGGCATTACACCGTTTGGTAACCGATGGCCGTATTCACCCTGCCCGTATCGAAGAAATTGTAGCTAAAACCAAAAAACAGATCGAAGATGAGATTGTAGAAATTGGAGAGCGCACTGTAATCGATTTAGGTATTCATGGTTTGCACCCAGAGCTGATCCGTATGGTTGGGCGTATGCGTTACCGTTCGTCATATGGTCAGAATTTGTTACATCACTCACGTGAGGTGGCTAATTTCTGTGCTACAATGGCTGCAGAATTGGGATTAAATGCTAAAATGGCTAAACGTGCTGGTTTATTACATGATATTGGTAAAGTGCCTGATGATAACCCTGAATTACCTCACGCAATTTTGGGTATGCAACTGGCCGAAAAATATAAAGAACATCCTGAAATTTGTAATGCAATTGGAGCCCACCACGATGAAATCGAGATGACTTCAATGATCTCTCCGATTATCCAGGCTTGCGATGCCATTTCTGGTGCCCGCCCAGGTGCACGCCGTGAGGTGGTAGAGAGTTACATCAAACGTTTAAAAGATCTCGAAGAACTGGCTTTATCATATCCTGGTGTGGAAAAAACTTTTGCTATTCAGGCAGGTAGAGAGTTGCGCGTAATTGTAGAAAGCGAACGCATTACCGATGCACAGGCAGAACTTTTAGCCGCTGATATTTCTACCCGTATCCAAACTGAGATGACTTACCCTGGTCAGATTAAGGTTACCGTAATCAGGGAAACCCGTTCTGTGGCCTTTGCGAAGTAAAGAAGGTGATTACACAGATCAAAATCTATCTCACTAGCCTCGGTTCGTGTTCTCACGAAACGAAATATAGAAAAGGTATTGTAAATACACAAACAGACCTTATAGGTTTTTAAAACCTATAAGGTCTAAAAATTAAACAAAATATAAAGCGATGGATATTCCATCGCTTTTTTTTATTTTTACATAATGAGCAAGCAAACCATCCAAATAGAACCAAAACGTCCGGTAGATATACTTTTCGATAAGTATGCCGAAAGTCACCAAAATCCAACCAACAAACTGGTACACTGGATTTGTGTGCCATTAATTGTATTTAGTTTACTAGGGTTGATCTGGCAGATTCCTTTTCCGCACATCGGGTTTTTGGGAAGTTATAATGGTTTCTTTAACTGGGCATCTTTCCTTTTAGCTTTTAGCTTGTATTATTATTTTACCTTATCACCCGTATTGTTTTTTTTAATGATCTGGGTTGTTGGTTTAATGAGTTATATCATCGTAAAAATAGAACAGGCCGTTGGTTTAGGTAGTGGAACTGCTTATGCTATTTATGCAGCAATATTTGTGGCGGCGTGGATAGGTCAGTTTATAGGTCACAAAATTGAAGGGAAAAAACCATCGTTTTTAGATGATGTTAAGTTCCTGTTAATAGGTCCGATATGGTTATTGCACTTCATCTGCAAGAAGGTTGGCATTAGGTACTAATTCAAAATATAGTTAACCTTTAATTAACTTTAAAGTAAAGTAACATTAATTAACACCTAACTTACTGTTAACACTGCGGTAATATTTTTGCCCTTATCAAATAAAGGCAAATTGGAATTACTAAACTCTTTTAAAAGAGCGGCACTTACTGTGTTCGCTCTGACAGTCAGCGTACTTTCGTATGCACAAACCGGAAAAATTTCCGGTAAAATAACGGATAAATCTACAGGTCAAACATTGGTTGGCTTATCTGTTCTGATAGAAGGAACATCAATTGGGACAACCAGTGATGCAGATGGAAATTATACCTTAAATACGGTGAAAGCAGGAACTTACAAAGTAAGCTTCTCATTTATTTCATTTAAAAAACAGGTAATCCCAAATGTAAAAGTTACTCCGGGAAAAACAACCATTATCGACATTGTTATGGAAGACGATCAGTCTACACTTAATGATGTTGTGATTACCGGAGCCAGAAAAACAGGTACCGAGGTATCTCTGTTGGCCGAGCTTAAAAAATCTCAGTCAATTGCAAACGGTGTTTCATCACAAACCATTCAAAGGTCTGGAGATTCTGACGCCGCACAGGTTGTGAAACGTGTTCCTGGTATTACTATTGTAGATAATCGTTTTATAAACATCCGCGGATTAGCCGAGCGATATAATAATGTCCAGTTAAACAATGTAACGGCACCAAGTTTGGAAACTGATGTTCGGTCGTTTTCGTTTGATTTAATTCCAAGTAATCAAATAGACCGGGTACTGGTTTACAAAAGTCCTTCTGCTGATATACCCGCTGATTTTGCTGGTGGTGTTGTAAAAGTTTTCCTTAAAAGTATTCCTGATGATGACCGTTTAACAATTGATTATGGTACATCCTATCGTCAAAATGCAACTTTTAAAGATTTTAAAAGAACAAATACCGGAAGTTTGTACTTCACTGGTTTCAATACCGGAGATAATGATCTGCCCGTAAATTTTCCTTCAAATCTAAATAATGTTAGTGCGAGTAAATTAAATGCTGCCGGGCACGCACTAAGAAATAACTGGGTGCCTGATGAGAATACAGCTAATTTAGATCAAAAGCTGAATATCTATGGTAGTAAGCGTTTTAACATCAATAACAAATTGTTAGGCAATATTACCGCTATAACTTACAGTAATAATAAAACAAACAATGCTGTATTTAGAGGTAACTACGAAGCTTACGATCCGGTTTCTAAAATTGCTGAAGAAAATTACAGATATAATGATGATCAGTATACCTATAATGTACGTTTGGGTATTGTACACAACTGGGCATTTAAATTAGACAACAACAATACATTTGAATTCAAAAACCTATATAACCAGTTAAGTACATCACAGTATGTTAGCCGTGTCGGTGCAGAAAAACAACAGGCCTATGCCAATTATGCATCGAATGTTTTATATCGTGGTATCTATTCAGGTCAATTGTCAGGTAACCATAAGTTTAACAGCGAAAATACGAAGTTCGACTGGGTTGCTGGTTACAGTAAATCGTTCAGAGATCAGCCGGATTATTCGCGTTATAGAACATTGGATAACGGAGATGGGACATATAACATTTTCGTTCCAACCGGAGGTGCTCAGCCAGAATTTTTAGGAAGGTTTTATTCCAAAATGAATGAAGATATTAAAACAGGTGCATTTAATGTTGAACAGGCATTGGCCCCTAAATCGGAAGGTTTTAAACCGTCGGTAAAAGTTGGAGGCTATTATGAAGACAAACAAAGATCGTTTTCATCAAGAAATATTGGATATGTAAGGGCAAATTCACTTCAATTTGATCAGTCATTGTTAAAGGGCTCTATTGAAGAACTTTTCGACTGGAAAAATATCAATACTACTACAGGGATAAGATTGGATGAAAAATCAAATCCTTATGATAACTATGATGCATCTAATAAACTCTTTGCAGGTTATGCCAATTTCATTTTACCATATAAAGATAAGTTAACCATCGTAGCTGGTGCAAGAGTAGAGAACAACGTTCAAAAGCTGAATAGCTTTGATACCGGTGGCCCTGTAAATGTAGATAACGATATCACAAGGGTATTGCCTTCTGCAAACGTACAATATAACATTAGCGAAAAATCACTTTTCAGATTGGCTTATGGAAAAACGCTTAACAGACCAGAGTTTAGAGAAATTGCACCTTTTTCGTTTTATGATTTCGACCAGAACTTTAACGTTGCCGGTAACCGTAATCTAAAAACGGCAAAAATTGATAACTATGATGTTAAATACGAATTCTATCCTTCAACAAGCGAGTTAATCAGTATCTCGGGTTTTTACAAAAAGTTTAAAGATGCTATCGAAATGACGGCTGTTTCTGGTTCGAATGCACAATCATTCACTTTCAATAATGCGCAAAATGTAAGAAATATCGGGGTGGAATTGGAAATGCGTAAATCTTTGGCAGGTATTACCTCATCAAAATTCCTGAATGATATCACTCTTCTCTTAAATGCGTCATACATCAATAGTAAAGTAACATTTGATGGTAGCAATGCATTCGGACAATCTAATAACCGCCCAATGCAGGGGCAATCACCGTATATCATCAATACTGCAATATTTTATAACAACATTAAATCTAAATTCCAGGTTAACCTGCTTTATAATGTTGCTGGTAAGCGCATTGCATTTGTGGGTACTGATGTAATCAGGGATATATATGAGATGCCACGAAATGTGATTGATTTGGTTGTAACTAAAAACTTTACCAACAAACTATCATTGAAAGCCAACTTTAACGATCTGTTGAACCAAAACTTTACGCTAATGCAGGATGGAAACCAGGATGGTAAATTCGATCAGTCAACAGATCAGGTAACCGTACAATATAAAAGCGGGCGCCAATTTGGGCTGACACTTTCTTACAAAGTATTTTAATAAAAACATTTAAGGATATAAAAAACAAAAAAATGAATATGAAAAAGCTTTACACGCCAAAATTTGGTACAAACGCCCTTAAAACAATGATGTTTGTTTTGGCCGGAACTTTAATTTTTAGTTCATGTAAAAAAACTACCATCATCGAATATAATGAGGCAGGATCGAATTCAGGAACAACCCCTAATCCTTCAACTGGATTTACTAAACCGGTTGTAGAAGTGGCAAGTGGTAACATTACTACTAATACAACATGGACAAAAGGTAATATTTACCGACTTAACGGTTTTGTAAGGGTTGGTAGAGATGCCAAAAACAGCGGCGGTTTAGCAGCAGTTGAGGGTGTTACCTTAACCATTGAAGCGGGTACTGTTATTATTGGCGACAGGGAAACAAAAGGTACATTGGTAATACAAAGAGGTAATAAAATTATTGCCGAAGGTACTTCTGCACAGCCAATTATTTTTACCTCAGAGCGTGGTACCGGATTACGCGAGCCTGGAGATTGGGGTGGCGTGGTAATATGTGGAAAGGCTGCTAATAACCAGCCAGGTGGCGAAGCTGAATTAGAGGGTGCTTATGGTGGCTGGCATGGTGGTACCAACGATGCAGATAACTCTGGCATATTAAAATATGTAAGAATTGACTATGCTGGTACACCAATAAACCCAAACCAGGAGGTAAACTCTTTAACAATGGGTTCTGTAGGTTCAGGAACAGTAATTGATTATGTACAGTGTTCATATGGTTTAGATGATGCATTTGAGTGGTTTGGTGGAACTGTTAATGCAAAACACCTAATTGCTTACCGCGGCCTTGATGATGATTTCGACGTTGATTTCGGATTCCGTGGTACTGTTCAATTCGCTATCGGTATCCGTGATGCGAACTCTGCAGATCAGTCAGGTTCGAATGGTTTTGAAGTAGATAACGACGGTGCAGGTTCAAGTCTTACACCATTTACATCACCTCAATTCTCAAACGTAACCATTATTGGTCCAAAGAAAGATAGAAACAAAACAATTTCAACTCAATTTCAAAATGCAATGCATTTGAGAAGAAATAACAAAATCAAAATTTATAACTCGGTATTCACTGCCTATCCAAACGGTTTATTTATCGATGGTGCTACAACTTTAGCCAATGCAGCAGCTGGAGAATTGGTACTTAAAAATAATGTACTTGCTGGTGTAGATGGTTGGGGTGCAAATGGTTATGGTACTGGTGGTACTACAACTTTCCCAAATCCAATCGGTGTTGAAATAAAATCAACGGGTAACGTAGGTACACAAGCAGTTGATGTTTGGTTTAAAACTGCGGCATTCGCAAACGAAACTTATCCGAAGTGGGAAGATCTGGGTATTGATGGTACCATTTTCGACTTAGGTGCAACACCGAAATTTACATTAAACACGGGATCTATATTATTGGCTGGCGCAAGCTTTACAGGACTTACCGGTTTTGAGACTGTAACTTACCGTGGTGCTTTTGGTACTACAGATTGGACTACTGGTTGGGCTAATTTTACACCTCAAACCAACGTTTACTAAAATTATTTATCTCTAATAAAAACAAAAAAGCTAGATCAATTCTAGCTTTTTTGTTTTTAAAATTTCTTAAATAGGGAAAAAAAGCGGATACAACATAATATAGATGAAGACCTGTTTTTCTTTATAAATATTTTAAATATTTTCTTCTTTAACCTCTACTTTGGCCTTTTTTACAACAACAGTTTTAGCAGGCTTTGTTTTGGTAGCTACAGGTGCAGCTTTTTCTTCTTTAATAAATGGAGTTATCGAATCCTGTGCAGCTGAAATTGTAACTTTTTTAGCCAGTTGTTTGGCGAATTTTCCGATTACTTTGTCTGCTTTTTTTGCTTTGCCATAAGCTGATACCACTTCGCCGAAAGCTGCTGCCAATTTTGTTTCTAACTCTTTACGTACTTTCTTGCCTGCTGAATGGTTTCTTGATTTTGATTTATTTTTTTTCATCGAACTTAAAATGGATATAGCCCAAAGATATGTTATCAGAAAATTAAATCAATATTATGATTATGTTAACTCGTTGAAATTGAGTTAACATATAAAATATTTTGACTATAAGCCGTTGATTGATAGCTAGATTTTAGTTCCTTCTGCTACATGGCCACCAAGATCGATCGTATTTTGAAATTCTTCCAGGTATTGTAGCAAATGCCTTTCAGCATTGGCATAAGAGGTAAATGTTGAGGCCGGCTGATTAGGGTCAGAATCACTTTTGTTCTTGTAATATAAACTTGTCTGGAAAACGAAAACGCTGTTATCATTAACCGGCGACATAATCCTTGCCTTTACCTGGTGTTGATGGATCTCAACAAAAAACTCTTTTAAAACGGTATAAATGATTGCAGACATAAGGATTCTTTTAAAATTTAAACAACAGTTTAAAAATAAAAATACTGCAAATAGCCGTTACTTGTAGTGTGTTATCTATAAGATAACATTTATTTTATAATTAATTAATATTAATTTAATATTGAATTTCTGTTTTACCGCTTAACAGGCTCATAAGCATACACCACCTCATATTTGATGTTTTTTAGAGTAGAAGAAAGCTGACCGATCTTTAAATTCTCTTTCTGGGGCGTAGGTTCGCAAAAAGAGTATTTTTTACCGTTGTAAACAATAAATTCGCCAACAGGTTTATCAAACTGTACAGCCATGGTTAAATGGGTAGGGTAGAGCAAGGCCACCATGGGCAGGTTGTAAATTTCTTTTACCAGATAGAAAAATAAAGCTGCCCGGTCATCGCAGTCGCTATATTTATTTAACAGCGTTTGTTCCGGCGACAGTCTTTTTTCAGCACCAAAATTCTGTTCATCATTTTCGTAAAGAAAAGCATAACGGGTAAAACGCATCAAATAATCAACCCCTTTTTTTTGGTCCATTTCTTTTAAATTATTCTTTAAAATAGGAATTAACGAGCTATACGTTTCGCGGCTTAAGGGAATGTTAAAATAACTTTCGAAATCTACACCCGGATAATTCTTAAAAATCGTTTGCACATCTTCATTCACTTTCAGCTTAAAATGATAGATTTTCTGACGATAACTAAATTCCACGTCTTTCTCTTCATAACTTTCCGGTTTAAAATCCGGCATGCGTGTAACTTTATAAGAAAAAGCGTTTTTGGCTTCGGGTATTGAAATATTAACAGGGATATAAGCATCTGCTTTTTTAAATAGTTTTCCATAATCATGGTAATTAAGGCACATATATTTTTTGCCATCGATCATGAAAAATGGAATATCATTGATGTTCTCTTCGTTCCTAACGTAAAAGATAACCTGCTCGTTGCCCACCGCTAACCTCGCATCATAGCCGCACTTGCTGAGCAAAAACCATTTATATAAAGTATAACGGAAATAATTATCGGCCTTTGGACTGATCAGTTCTGCAGTTTTGCGGATCAGCTGATAATAGATCCAATCATTTAAATTATACTTTTCCTGATATTTTTTAAGTGAAGAAATCAATGGGGTATAATTACCCGAAGATATTTCAGTGTAGAATTTAGAAACTTCAGTTGCATTTGCTGTTTTTGATACCAGAAGATTAACTGTTGAATCGGCACTGAAATTGAAAGTTCCGTTGTAAAAATCGAAAGTGTAATTCTGTCCATTTGCGATGGTGGTACTCATCATCAGGCAAACGAACAAAAAGATGTTCAAAAAATATATGTAGATCCCTCTTTTCAAGCTGCATCCTATTTGGTTACATTAAATTTACCTATTATTAACATAAAATCAACAATTTATTTATGTGAACAATTGGCGCGGTGCTTAATAAGAAATTAACATGAATAAATTAGATCTGATTTTTTCTTAGCGCGTAAAGACTTGTTCTTAAGTATTTTAGGAGTGATGTGTTGCAGTTTTTACAAGCTATTTCACTCACGATGATGGGTTTTCCAATGCTGATTTTTAACCTATGACCGTTTTTGTTAAACAGTTCTGAAATCAGTTTTGCCGTTTGCAAGGAAGGATGGATGAATTTCAACAGGCTAAAAAAGATACCGTTGTTGCCATGAAAATATACCGGCAAGATGGGTACATTAGCTTTAGAGATGATTTTTCCCACCACAGGATGCCATTCGCGATCAGTAATCTGGTTTTTTCTAAATTTATAAGAAGAAACTTCGCCGGCTGGAAAAATGGCAACAGGACTTCCGTCTTTCAAAACCTTTAAAGTAGTTTTTAATCCGCTGATGCTCGATGCATCCTGTACTTTTTCGAAAGGATTTACCGCAATAATGCATTTCTCGAGGTTTGGGATCTTCTTTAATAAGAAATTCCCCATAAACATGGTATCGGGCCGCTGATTGGCTAATGTACTTAATAAGGCCAGCGATTCTATTGCACCGTAAGGATGGTTCGCAATAGCAATAAACGCACCTTCTTTTGGAATATTGGCCAGATCTTCATTGCTGATCTCGATGGTAACACCCAAAACATGGAGTATGTGGTTCGCAAATTTTTCACCTTCTAAAGTATCGGCGTTTTTAATAATTCCGTTAAAATCATTAATCTTCAAAAACCGCATTAAAAAAGAAGCGAGACCAGGAATAGGGATATTACAGATACCTGTTGCTTTTGAAAAATTTTCTTTAGAAATGACTGTCATAAATGATGTTTCAAAACTGGTTTCACGTTGAAGCCAATTCGATAAATGATTTTTTATTTGAGCTAAATATAAGAGAGGGGAAACATCCTTTTCTTGGAAAAGAAGAATGTCAATCATAGCTCATACAGAGTACCTAAAGATAACAGAATAATATGAACAAAGGGCTATTTATCCGTTAAGAAATTGTGATGGCGAAAATTCTATAAATAACATTTCATTAATACCAATTTAACAAGCTAACTATACTTTTGTGGCATAAATATTTGGTTAGTATTTATAAAGTTTAGGTTAGTTGATAATAAAAAACCCAGATGGATGTCTGGGTTTTTTTATTGCCTTTATTATAGGTTCTTGCCAAGTTTTTCCAACATTTCTGGTGGAATGTTGTGTGTATCTACCACTAAGAAACCATCCAAACAGTCTGAAAATTTAGGGTCTATATTGAAAGAGATAATCTTCGCATTCAGGTTCATATACTGCCGTAACAATACCGGGATTTTAATGTGTGAATTTTCGATATCACCAATAATACTGTCTAAATCTTTAAAAGATTCGCTGCTATCTACCAGGGTATCAGTTGAAATAGGTAATAAGTCGGCTTTAAATTTGTTTCTGGGTTTAACGTATTTCGCCATCTCGTAATCGAAATGGTTTTTGGTAATGTAATCAACAATTAAAGCCTTGCTAAATTTCGAAAAATTGTTGCTAATGCTTACCGGTCCGAACATATAACGGTACTGTGGGTTATCGATCAGGTATTTTAAAATCCCTTTCCAGAGCAGGAATAACGGAAGTGGTTTGCCCTGGTATTCTTTTCTGATCCACGATCTGCCCAATTCAATCCCTTGTCTCAACATCGGGTAAAACTGATCTTTCATTTTAAAAAGCTCCGAAAGGTAGAAACCACGGCGGCCCATGCTTTCTAAAATCTCATCACCTTTACCAATGCGGTAAGCACCAACTATATTTTCTAAATCCCTATCCCAGATAAATAAATGGTTATAATAAATGTCGTAATTGTCGAGATCGATTTTTTTATTCGTTCCCTCACCAACTTCACGGAAGGTGATTTCACGTAAACGGCCAATTTCTCTTAAAATATTTGGGATTTTTAGCGTTGGTACGATGTAAACTTCATAGTTTTTTTCCGTCCAAACTTTAAAATCTTCTAATTTTTCTACTTCTTCCTTAATCAGAACCCTCGAAGTTTCTTCAATCACCTCAACCGGTTTCTTTTTAATTTTAAATAAATTCAACGGATTGAAAAGTTTTTTCTCTGTATCCAGTCCAACACCTAAAGCATAAGTACGGGCCCTTAAAAAGTCCATTAACTTATTGCTGCTGTTCATGTGCGAGATTTCAGAAATCGCAATCGGCTTACCAATCCTTACTTTAATGGTACGTCCGTGTTTATTTAAAAACTCAGATGGTAGTTTTGCTGTACGTAGAGTTGGGTGTATAAAACTCAAAATATTAAAGAAAACACCATTATTGCCATGGAAATAGATTGGTACAACCGGTACTTTTGCTTTTGCAATCAGTTTTCCAACCACCGGGTGCCACATCCTGTCGGTTACCTGCTGGGCATCCAGTTTAAAGGTAGAAACCTCTCCGGCCGGAAAAATACCGATCGGGGTTCCATTTCTAAGCAGATCGAAAGTTGTTTTTAAACCACTGATGCTTGATGAATGCTGAACATTTTCGAAAGGATTAACCGCAACAAAAAACTCATCAAGGTTAGGTATTTTTTTCAGGATAAAGTTTACCATCACCTTTGCATCCGGCCTTACCGTACATAAAAGTTTAACCAGAGCCAAACCTTCTACACCGCCATAAGGGTGGTTTGCAATGGCAATAAACGGACCCGTTTTAGGGATACTGTTTAAATCGTCATCATCAAATTCGATCGAAACACCAATGGTTTCCAATATTTTATCTACAAACTCTAAACCCTTAAAGTGTTGATTTTGAGCGAATACATCATTAATATCATTTAGTTTCATGATCTCCATCATCAAACCTGCCAAACCCGGTACACCTAGCTTATCTATCTTCGTTGCTTTAGCAAATTCAGACGTCGTTATGATCTTCATATAAAATTCTTAGGTTGTTGATAGGCAAAACCTGCTCAGTTTTGCAATCCCAAAAATAAGATTTATATTTATAATACACATGTCATATCGTATCAATGAGAATTTGGCTGAATAAATATTTCGGTTTTAGTAAAGGTGAGTTCAACGGATTGTTGTTGCTGATATTGATTATTATGGTGCTTAAGGCAATACCTATTATATATGGTTATACCCGGCCGATAGAAAAAGATGACCCAAATCTTTTAACGCAGATTCAGAAAATAACGGTTGCAGATGAAAAATATGCCAATAATCTCCGCGAAAAGATTGAAAATTCTTCTCCTGAAAAAACAGCTCGGCTTTTTAATTTCGATCCAAATACCCTGGATGCTGATGGCTGGCAAACTTTAGGTTTATCACCAAAACAGGCAAAAGCAATTATTAATTATACCAGCAAAGGCGGAAAATTTTATAAACCTGAGGATCTTCAGAAAATGTACACCATTTCTCCGGAGATGTATAAAAAGATTTTGCCCTATGTTAAAATCGCTGTCAAAGAGCTAAATACCTCAAAAAAATATATCCCTTTCGAGAAGAAAGAATATGTTAAAAAAGCACCTGTAATTGTTGACATAAATCAGGCTGATTCTGCGAAACTTGATGAAATAAAAGGAATCGGTGCTGCTTTTGCGAAAAGGATCATTAAATATCGTGAGCGTTTAGGCGGTTTTTATAAAAAAGAACAGTTAATGGAAGTTTACGGTTTAGATTCTGTTAAGTATGCCGAAATTAAAGATCAGATTTCAATAAGTAATGCCCCTTTAAAAACAATCAATATCAATACGGCAGCTTTTGACGATTTAAAACGGAATCCATATCTTTCTTATAAACAGATTAATGCCATTATTCAATACCGTAAACAACATGGCAACTATTCAAATATAGCTGATTTAAAAAAGATAGCCATCTTAAACCAGCAGGTGATCGATAAAATTGCGCCTTATATTTCTTTTTAATTGTTTCTATGTTAAAAACGAAGGTGTTCTAGTAAGAGATGCTTTGTGCCTGCCATTAACAGAGCCCATTAACACGGTCGTCATCCCAATCGAGTTGGGAATAACGATCTCACGCAGCCTACCGTTTGCCAAAATCAGTCTTTTATATTCATTTTTAGGTAATAAATTACACCTCAGGATGAAGAAGGGGGCAGCTCGATATATAGCTGGCTTAGATCGTCCCGTTAGGGACGATTCCCAGGTAGCAAATAACCATTGGTTGTTTGCGTTTCGTTCCGTAGGAACGTTTCGTGGAATTTCCACCATATTAATCAAAAATCACCGTCTTCCTAATTCTAAACAGATTTTTTTGAAAAAAAATATAAAAAACTTTCCCAATCAATTGCAAGGTTTAAAATTAACCCATAAACTAATTGAACCGAATACCATTTCATTCTGTAATTACACAAATATTTAATGGTAACTAACTATCAAATAATTGATTATAATTGCCTCGAACTAACTTAAAATATAAAATTTAATGAGCGTAAGCTTCGATTTTTCAGAAACAGAAACTCAGCAGAATGTAAAGGCCATGGTCCGCGATTTTGCAGAGAAAAACATTCGTCCAAATATTATGGAATGGGATGAGGCACAGCATTTTCCGGTAGAGCTGTTTAAGCAACTTGGAGAACTGGGCCTGATGGGCGTTTTGGTTCCCGAAGAATATGGTGGCTCGGGTTTGGGCTATCAGGAATATGTTGATGTAATTGTAGAAGTGGCCCGAGTATGTGGCTCTATCGGTTTATCATTAGCGGCACACAACTCTTTATGTACAGGTCATATTTTAGCCTTTGCCAATGAAGAGCAAAAACAAAGATGGTTACCTAAACTGGCAACAGCCGAATGGATTGGTGCCTGGGGTTTAACCGAAGCAAACACCGGTTCGGATGCTTTAAGAATGATGACAACCGCTGTTGAAGATGGCGATGATTACATTATAAATGGTGCCAAAAACTGGATTACCCATGGCAAAAGCGGCGATATTGCTGTAGTAATGGTAAGAACGGGGGAGCAGGGAAGTTCGAAAGGGATTTCGGCCATTGTGGTAGAGCGGGGTACACCTGGTTTTACAGCAGGGAAAAAGGAAAATAAATTGGGTATGCGTGCATCAGAAACCACTGAGATGATTTTTGATAACTGCCGTGTACCGAAAGCCAATTTATTGGGAAATGTTGGTGAAGGCTTTAAACAGGCCATGAAAGTTTTAGACGGTGGAAGAATTTCTATTGCTGCATTGGCTTTAGGTATTGCAAAAGGTGCTTTTGATGCAGCAGTAGCTTATTCGAAACAACGTCAGCAATTTGGTCAGCCGATTTCAAGTTTCCAGGCCATCAGTTTTAAATTGGCTGATATGGCAACCGAAATTGAAGCGGCAGAATTATTGATCCGCCAGGCAGCTGATTTAAAGAACAGGCACTTGCCAATGACCAAAGAATCGGCCATGGCTAAATATTTTGCTTCAGAAGTGTCGGTAAGGGTAGCTACAGATGCTGTGCAAATATTTGGCGGATATGGTTACACTAAAGATTTTCCGGTAGAGAAATTTTACCGCGACAGTAAATTATGTACGATAGGCGAGGGCACATCCGAAATCCAGAAGATTGTGATCGCCAGAGAAATATTATCAAGGTAGAGGGTTTTAAGGTAGAAGGTTTAGGGCTTTATGCATTGAACCTTATATCTTTTAAACCTTCCGCCTTCAACCTTATTAAAAACCAAATATATTATGAGTAATCCGGACGGTTTAACCACCTCCGGATTTTTTTGTTTAAAATTTTCAAAACCTCCTGGCTGGAATCAGTGTTTTGACTAATGACTAATGACTAATGACTAATGACTAATGACTAATGACTAATGACTAATGACTAATGACTAATGACTAATGACTAATGACTAAAGCAATGGCAAAGTACTCAGAAAAAGCTGGTGAGAAGGTAGAAAAAACCATGCACGAAATGAAAGAAGGTAAGCTTAAAAGCGGTTCAGGTAAAAAAGTAACATCCAAAAAGCAAGCAATTGCCATCGGATTGTCAGAAGCAAGGAAAGAAGGAGCGAAGGTACCTAAGAAAGATTAAAAGACTAAAGCTAAAAGACCAAAGAGGATTACTTATCAGTAATTCTGTTTCGTGCCTGCAATGCTTTTAGCTTTAGTCTCCAGACTTTCAGCTTTACTGCGGTAAATCTTTCGTAGTTAAAATACTATCTACCACATAAACGCTAAATCCACGCCATGGTAATGTATGTTTGTATTCTTTATAGTGTAATTCAAAAAACTTACCACTATTGGCCATCATTTTTTCTGCAATTTCCTGGTTAGCGATAGAAAATTCAAATTCATTATTCTGCAGCGTGCCTGTTTGTCGTGATTTTATTCCGCTCTGGATTAATTTGCCCTCATATGTTTTAAATACGTAGCCTTTTTTTACTACATAGTTTAGCTCTCCTGCTTTAACACCTTCGCCAAAAACAAAGAAATAACGGTAGTAACAGATTGCGATTAATGCGATAACAACTATAACTGCGATAATTGAACCTACTTTTTTGCCTGTTGTCATATATGATTATGTATATATAAATGTAGCTAAACAACACATAAGTTCAATTAATGATTTAAATAAAAATTCTTTTTATAAATCTTTCTCGTTTTCAATATTTTGCTTACATTTGCAGCCCGTTAACACGGGAAAATTTAAAAACCACGAGAGGAGGTATTTCAGCGTTATGATCATTATCAACATTAAAGACGGCGAATCATTAGATAAAGCCCTTAAACGTTTCAAGAAAAAGTTTGAAAAAACTGGTGTATTGAGAGAACTACGTAGTCGCCAAGCATACGAGAAAAAATCCGTTGCTCGCCGTACTGAAATTAAACATGCTGTTTACATTCAGAATATGAATCTAGATACAACTTCATAGTTGTTCACGATATAAATATATTAAAGCCTTCCCGATTTTACATCGGGAAGGCTTTTTTGTTTTTGGTGCCATCCAAAACTTTACAATAAACAATTAATTAATGATTTCTTTATATCAAAACAATTTGTAACTTCATATCAATGCCTCGCAAAAAGATATTGAATGTTGCTAAAAAGTTTTATCACATATTTAACCCACGAGAAGCGCTATTCTCAGCACACCGTTACTTCTTATCAAACGGATTTAGATCAGTTTGAAGTATTTATTAAGGCATTAGAACTGGATTTTCTTGAAGTTAAACACACTCACCTCAGAAGTTATCTGGTGGAGCTGATGGAAAAGGAAAATTCAGAAAATACCATTAACAGAAAAATCTCCACATTAAGAAGTTTTTATAAGTTTTTACACCGTTCCGGAAAGATCGATCAAAACCCAAGTGTTTTAATTAAAGCACCTAAAATCCCTAAAAGGCTACCGGTATTTATTGATGCACAGAAAATGGATCATTTGCTGGATTCGGAGCATTATTTTGATGAAAGTTTTCCTTCCGTTCGTGATCATCTGGTAATCGAACTGCTGTTTGGAACCGGCATGCGTTTAACTGAGCTGTTGCAATTGAAAGATACTGATATCGATGTTTATTCAGGAACAATAAAGGTGCTGGGCAAAAGAAATAAGGAACGGATTATCCCCATAAATAAACAGCTTATTAATCAGGTAAATACCTATATCGAGCTAAAAAAGTTGCAAAACTTTAATAACAATTTACTTATATTAATCGTTACCAATACAGGTGCAGCGGCATATCCCAAATTAATATACCGTATTGTTACCTTATACCTAAACCACATATCAACCAATGAAAAGAAAAGTCCCCACGTGTTGCGGCATAGCTATGCCACAAGCCTGCTAAATGCAGGAGCAGATTTAAATGCGATTAAAGAACTTTTGGGTCATGCCAGTTTAGCGGCAACCCAGGTTTACACGCACAATTCAATCGAAAGATTAAAAACAATTTATAAACAAGCCCATCCAAAGGCGTAAAAAAAGGAGGAAAAATGAAAATCGGAGTTCAATCAATCCACTTCAGTGCAGACAGTAAGTTGTTAGATTTTATACAGAAGAAAGCAAACAAGCTTGATCAGTTTTTTGACCAGATCATTAGCGGCGAAGTGTATTTAAAGTTAGAGAACGTAGAGGACGAGGCCAATAAAATCAGTGAGATTAAACTTATTGTGCCGGGAGGTACCCTGTTTGCTAAAGAACAATGTAAATCATTTGAAGAAGCTACCGATCTGGCCATCGAGTCGTTGAGGAAGCAGATCACTAAACATAAAGATAAAACGCGTGCAAAATTAAGTGAGCATAAGGCAATTTTAAGCGAAAGCGAAGCTGCTGACTACTAATAAAAGCATAAACATATAAATGCAAAAGGGGCGGGACAGTTAATTGTTCCGCCCCTTTTTGTTTTAATTTCTTCCCGCACCTCGAATAAATTTAACTTATAGGATGAAATTTATGCTTCACATTAATGCTGTTTTATTTAATTTCCTGGTATTTTTTATAAATCAATTTTAATTTTTCAACTAATTCTTGCCAAAAAAATCATGCTTGAAGCGTAAATTTTAATTTTTCTTAAAATTAATTCAGGTGTTATTTTCGATCGCTTCTTGTTATTGGTAATCCTGATGCTGTTTTTTAGGGTAATAAAGATAAAAAAATGAAAAAAAATATTCGATTTTAAGAGATTGATTATTAAGCTCCTTCATAGGTATAATGGCAGCTAATCAAAATAACTTCACTATTTTTTTTCAAATTTATTTTGAAGTGAAATATAAGTGTGTATATTTGCATTCCCTTTCGGAAACGGTGTTAAGCCAGGAAGAAAAGGTTGTTCTTTAAAAAGATAAAAGTTTTAAAAAAACACGTTAATAGTATGAGAAATGAAGATTTTTCGTATCATTGCACAAAATTTAAAGCCTCCTTAGCTCAGCTGGTAGAGCAACTGACTTGTAATCAGTAGGTCATTGGTTCGATTCCGATAGGAGGCTCTTTTTATTTTAAAGTGTTAGCATTTTGAAGTAAAAAATGGGGAGATTCCAGAGCGGCCAAATGGGACAGACTGTAACTCTGTTATCGCAAGATTTCGAAGGTTCGAATCCTTCTCTCCCCACACTTTAAATGAACGACCAAATGTTTTAATGATAGAATAAATCTCTCATTCTTTCATTTAATCAATCACTAGTTTTTAAAAGCGGAAGTAGCTCAGTTGGTAGAGCGATAGCCTTCCAAGCTATAGGTCGCGAGTTCGAACCTCGTCTTCCGCTCCAATAAAATTAGAAAAGTGGGCAGTTATTGGTTGCGGTTTTAATTTAGTTAAAACAAAAGGCTGGAACTGGAAACTAAAAAGCCGACTTAGCTCAGCGGTAGAGCACTTCCTTGGTAAGGAAGAGGTCATGGGTTCAATTCCCATAGTTGGCTCAGGATAATAAAGCTTTGTTAAATCTGTTTAATATGCAGGGTAGACAAGGTTTTTTGTGTTGCATTGCATCAAAACAATAAATAAAATTAATAAAAAGTTAACCTACTAATTAGTTATAAATAAAATGGCAAAAGAAAAATTTGACCGTAGTAAACCGCACTTAAACATCGGTACAATCGGTCACGTCGATCACGGTAAAACAACTTTAACAGCAGCTATTACAAAAGTTTTAGCTGATGCAGGTTTATCTGAGGCACGTTCATTCGATTCAATTGACTCAGCTCCTGAGGAAAAAGAAAGAGGTATTACAATTAATACTGCGCACGTTGAGTATTCAACTGCAAACCGTCACTACGCACACGTAGATTGTCCAGGTCACGCGGATTATGTTAAAAACATGGTTACAGGTGCGGCTCAAATGGATGGTGCTATTATCGTTGTTGCTGCTACTGATGGTCCAATGCCACAAACTCGTGAGCACATCTTATTGGCTCGTCAGGTTGGTGTACCTTCATTGGTTGTATTCATGAACAAAGTGGATATGGTTGATGATCCTGAATTATTAGAATTAGTAGAAATGGAAGTTCGTGAATTATTATCGTTCTACGATTTCCCTGGTGATGATATTCCTGTTATTCAAGGTTCTGCTTTAGGTGGTTTGAACGGAGATGCTAAATGGGTAGCAAAAATTATGGAATTAATGGATGCTGTTGATAGCTACATTCCAATTCCTCCACGTTTAACTGATCTTCCATTCTTAATGCCTGTTGAAGATGTATTCTCGATCACTGGTCGTGGTACTGTAGCAACTGGTCGTATTGAGCGTGGTGTAATCAACTCTGGTGATCCGGTTGAAATCTTAGGTATGGGTGCTGAGAACTTAAAATCTACAGTAACTGGTGTTGAGATGTTCCGTAAGATCTTAGATTATGGTGAAGCTGGTGATAACGTAGGTTTATTGTTACGTGGTATTGAGAAAACTGATATCCGTCGTGGTATGGTAATCTGTAAACCAGGTTCAGTAACTCCTCACACTGATTTCAAAGCTGAGATCTATGTATTATCAAAAGCAGAAGGTGGTCGTCACACTCCATTCTTCAACAAATATCGTCCTCAATTCTATTTCCGTACTACAGACGTTACTGGTGAGATCTCACTAGCTGAAGGAACTGAAATGGTAATGCCAGGTGATAACGTTACAATCACAGTTAAATTAATTAACGCGATTGCAATGGAAAAAGGTCTACGTTTCGCTATCCGTGAGGGTGGTAGAACAGTAGGTGCTGGTCAGGTAACTGAAATCTTAGCTTAATTTTAAGCTATAATAATATAAAAAGAGCTGGTTTAGGCTAGCTCTTTTTTATACACACGGGAATAGTTCAACGGTAGAATAGAGGTCTCCAAAACCTTTGATCAGGGTTCGAATCCTTGTTCCCGTGCTTAACATAATGATTGAGTATTAGAATGAGTGAATGATTGAATTTGAAGCCTAGCTTTCGAATAATATCATTCACTCATTTACTCATTCACTCTTTCAATAATTTGATATGGCTAAAGTAGTTGAGTTTATAAAAGAATCGTACGATGAAATGACCAATAAGGTTACCTGGCCTACTTGGGGCGAACTTCAAAGTTCTGCAATTCTTGTTTTGGTAGCTTCCCTGATTATTGCATTGGTAATTTTTGCAATGGATAAAGGATCTACCTTTGTATTGGATACTTTTTATAAATCACTTTCTAATTAATTTTTTCTAATGAGCGATCTAAAGTGGTACGTTGTAAGAGCTGTTAGCGGTAAAGAGAAGAAGGTAAAGCAGTACATTGATGCTGAGATCAGCCGTTTAGGTTTCTCTCATTTGGTTCCGCAGGTATTAATTCCTATGGAAAAATATTACCAGATGAAAGATGGTAAAAAAATTGCCAAAGAACGTAACTTTTATCCTGGTTATGTTTTAATCGAAGCTACATTAGATGGAGAGTTAGAGCACATTATTAAAGGCATTAACAGTGTTATCGGTTTCTTAGGCGATAAAGCTGGTAACCCGATCCCGATGCGCCAGGCAGAAGTTAACCGCATTTTAGGTGTAGTTGATGAGATGAGCGAACAGGGCGAAACCATGAATGTTCCTTATTATGTTGGCGAAGGCATCAAAGTAATGGACGGACCTTTCAACGGTTTCTCAGGCATTATCGAAGAGGTAAACGAAGAGAAGAAAAAACTGAAAGTAATGGTTAAAATCTTCGGACGTAAAACCCCGCTTGAGCTTAACTACATGCAGGTAGAAAAAGAATAATAAATTCTTAAAAATATTTAGAAAGCCCCGAATTTGATTCGGGGCTTTTTTTTGCGCCAATTTTTTTAGGTATACTTTGCAATTAAATTTATTTGTATATTGTTCTAAGATTTTTGTTTAACACAGGATTCCGAAAAAAATCATCCCCGGTTTTATTGTAGCTATTTAAATAAAATAAAGGATGAAAAACAATCTATTTAACGAAAGCCTACTCAAGGTTTCACTCTTATTAATCACTATCACACTTTTCTTAGTGTATAGCTGTAAAAAGGACACTGGAAAAAATAGCGATGTAGAATTGATTCAAATGGCTAAAGAATGGTTTAGTGCTAAACCTAATCTTTCCTATATCCCAAGTTGGGATAAAGCAAATGTAACTCATTTGAACGGGCACAATTTCGTTATCTTACCATCAAACATGTCTCTATCTAGTGATGAAATTATCATAAACTCTTATTTAGCAGTCGATATTTCTGAAAATGAAATTCAGGGAAATCTGATAGAGCTTTTTAGAACTAAAGATTCTGAAGGAGATTTTTTAAATGAGGAAGTTATAAGTAAATATTTATTATATAAGGAGAAATTAAATGGTGCAAAAGATTTAAGCATTAATATATTACTTTTCGATGTTAATCATAAATTTATTAGTGGTAGTGCTCTAGTAAATGGAATGACTTATAGAAAAATAAATCTTCTTACACCCAAAGATTTAATGTCTCGGTTACTAATGGGTGATGTGGGGTCTACAAGAAAAGAAACTTGTGTAGATTATTACTACGTTCTTTCTGATACAAAATCAGCAATCGTCTATAGTGCTACTTATTTATATACTATTTGTGCAGGCGGTGGAAATGCCGGTGGTAGTGGAGGAGGAGGAGGAGGAGAAAGTAACACTTCAAAGAAAAAAGAAATTATTAATAAAATAATCGATCCATGTTTAAAAAATACCATTAATGAGGCATTGGCTAGCAATAAAGATGTTAAAGGTTTTCTTAGTGAAGTGATAAATAAATTCTCAGGATTAAATAATGGGATTATAATTAATCTCTATAATGGCGATATTAACCTGCCTGCTGGAACAAGCTCTAAATTAGAGAATGGAGTATTTACAGCTAATATTACATTTAAGAATAGACATTACGATGATGTAACGAAGGAGGCCGTAGTAGCAACTTTAATTCATGAAGTTGTTCACGCCTATCTTTTAAAAACTAATAATGCTTACAAGGCATTACCTAAAGAAGATCAGCATAATTATCTATTTACCAATTTTGTAAAGGATATTGCGGGATATTTAAAGAGCAAGTACAATATGCCATCTACTGATGCTTGGGGTTTAGCTTGGGCAGGAATGGGGGATGTGTTTAATGCTGCAGATGATAATACAGCTTTTCAGACAGAACCAGGAGAAACTATGACGAAAAATGAAATAATTTCCAGCATGGCGCCATATAATCATACGGATAAAAATGCTGGTGCAAAAGGAACGCCAAATTGCCCCCAATAATAATAATATAAACTATTTTATATGAAAAACAGATTATTACTGAAAATCGTATTGCTTTCTTTGATGTTGACAGTTCAATTGGTTTCTGCACAAGAATTCAAGGGAAATACTCCTCCCTTATATAAGTATTTGCAAAATAGTACAGATAGTGCCTTAGTGCTAACTTATGATCAAATTCCCGATTATCCCGTTACGCACTTTATTTTAAGTAAGAAACTGGATCTGATTACACTTTACTTGTATGGTTCGCCGTATGACAGAAGGGGAGTAAAGGAAATACCCCGAGAGATTAGAAATTTATTTCAAAAAAGAGATTTAGAAATTAACCGGCTAAAGATTGATACAAATGCTTATTTTAATGCGAAATATATTATTCCTAAAAAGGCAAAAGAACTCTGGAAGAAAACCATAGCTTTTCATCCCTGGCAAATGGCAGACGATGCTATTGATGGAGAAGGATGTCCCAACCTTAGGGTGCAAGGTGATTATGGTATTTATGATGGTGGAAGCATTAGGCTGTTTTTAATTACAAAAGATACAATCAGACGGCTATACTTTTATGCTCCTGCGTTTTATGATAAAAAATGTCCGGGACGATTAGGTAGGAAAAGTATATTGAAAATAGAGCAGTTATTTAAAATATATTTTGACAAGAATTGATTGTTACATTATCATTTGTAGTTGAATTTATCCCTTCTCATTTTAACAGAACATAAAAAAATATCCAAATTTTTATTATAATTATTTAGATAAAATAAAGGATGAAGACCAACCAAGCAAGATTCCTATTACTTTTCTGTATTTTAAATTTAATATTTATTAGTCTATCAGCCCAAAGCGAATATGATGATAAAAATAAGTATGTAATACTTAATTTGGATGATACTAAAAGTGATGTATTAGGCTATACTTTTTTTAAAACAAGCGATAGTAAGGGGAAAACAGCTTATATACTAAATATTAGATATAAAACTGACGACATCAGAAGGAAATATAATGGAGAAAAAGCAGACTTTATATTTACATTTTATATTTTCCCAGGCAAGGATAAACTTGCCTTTTTCAAGGTTAATGATACTAATACTATAGTTAATTATAAATTAAAAGATATAAATGAATTAGAAAAATATCTTTTGGATGATAGGAACAATAGATACTACGAGTTTGAACCTGTAATTAAAATTAACAACATGTATTTACAGTTTGCCCATAACGAAGTATTTGGGCAGGCTTTTAGTTTAATTGCCGACCATAAATATTTCCCTCAATATACCCGGTTCTCCAATAAATTTCAGTTAAATCTTTTTGATAAGCCCTATACTGAAAAATATATGGATTCGATACGTAAAGAGACGATTAATGATACCACTACACTAGCTCCATTTGATTTATTTTTGGATTATGATAAATGGTATATTAGCAAAATTTATAAGCAAAAAGGAATTATTAATTACTGGACAAATTTAAAGCCCATAGAACCAAATGGCTATTCTTTTGGGAGGATAACCTCAGAAATAACATATAAAATCAATACAGGAATTACTGATTTTGTAATTTATCCTTCAACATACGATTTGTCAAAAGAATATTTTAGTAAAGAAGAAGACGTAGTCCGGTTTAACTTTCAGCAGGCTATGGATTTAAAAAAATATATAATGGACAGACCGCTCGTAAAGCAGCCTAAAAAAGTTGTTAAACCGCCTATGTTATAAAACAACATGCACATCTTATTTGCTACTATTTCTAATCTTTATAAGATATAAACAATAACCCAAGCTTGCTATCCGTTAAATATCAGTAAGTTCTTAACTAATCTTTCAATAAGGATTATCGTTTAACAAGATCACAAATAATTAATAATTAATTTTTGTCGATACTATTGTTTTACTGTAAGTTAATCCATATCTTTGCAGTCCTTTAAGCTTTATAGGAGCCCTAAGGAAAATAAATGTTACATGCTTCCAATATTTAACATTGAGTTTTAAATAAACAAAAAACACAAAATGGCAAAAGAAGTCAGTGCAATGATCAAATTACAGATCAAAGGCGGAGCGGCAAATCCATCGCCACCAGTAGGACCTGCATTAGGTGCTAAAGGGGTGAACATTATGGAGTTTTGCAAACAGTACAACGCTCGTACCCAAGATAAAGCAGGTAAAGTATTGCCAGTTGTAATTACTGTTTATGCTGATAAGTCATTCGATTTCATCATCAAAACCCCTCCTGTAGCTATCCAGTTAAAAGATGCTACTAAATTACAGAGTGGTTCTGCTGAGCCTAACCGTAAAAAAGTTGGATCGGTGACCTGGGACCAGATTAAAGTTATTGCTGAAGATAAAATGCCTGATTTAAATGCATTTACAATCGAATCTGCAATGAGTATGGTTGCCGGTACAGCACGCAGTATGGGAATCACCGTTTCTGGTGACGCACCCTGGAACAATTAATTAAAAAACAGTTTACAACAGTGGCGAAATTAACTAAAAATCAAAAAAAGGCACATGCTAAAATAGAAGCTGGTAAAGCTTATACTTTGAAGGATGCTGCTGCTTTGGTAAAAGAAATCACTACTACTAAATTCGATGCTTCAGTTGATATTGATGTATCTTTAGGTGTAGATCCACGTAAAGCCAATCAAATGGTACGTGGTATTGCTACTTTACCACACGGAACAGGTAAAACTGTACGTGTTTTAGCTTTAGTAACTCCTGATAAGGAAGAAGAAGCAAAAGCAGCTGGCGCAGACTTCGTAGGTTTAGACGAGTATGTAGCTAAAATTGAAGGTGGTTGGACCGATGTAGACATTATTATCACTACACCAGCTTGTATGGCTAAGGTAGGTAAATTGGGCCGTGTTTTAGGTCCAAGGAACTTAATGCCTAATCCAAAATCTGGAACAGTAACCAACGAAGTTGGTAAAGCTGTAACAGAGGTTAAAGCAGGTAAAATTGATTTTAAAGTAGACAAAACGGGTATCATACACGCCTCGATAGGAAAAGTATCATTCCCAGCAGATAAAATTTATGAGAATGCACTTGAAATCATTCAGGTAATTTCTAAATTAAAACCATCTGCTGCAAAAGGAACTTATTTTAAGAGCATTCACGTGTCTTCTACAATGAGTCCTGGAATTGCAATTGAAACAAAATCAGTAGCGGGGATCTAATCATGAACAGAGAAGAAAAAAACGAAGTAGTTTTAGAACTACAAGGACAAATGCAAGAGTTTGGCAATTTTTATATTGCTGATACTTCTAGCCTTTCTGTTGAGCAGATCAATAACATCCGCCGCAAATGTTTCGAAGGTGATATCGTAATGAAGGTTGCTAAAAACTCTTTAATCCGCAAAGCGATTGAAGGTTTAGAAGGCGATGCTTCTGAGATATACGAAGCGCTTAAAGGTTCATCATCATTATTATTCTCAAAAACAGCAAACGCTCCGGCTAAGTTGATTAAAGCTTTGAGAAAAACTTCTGATAAACCTGTGCTTAAAGCAGCATTTATAGATTCATCAGTATATGTTGGCGACGACCAGTTGAATAACCTGGTAAGCTTGAAATCAAGAGAAGAGCTTATTGGCGATATCGTTGGATTACTACAGTCACCAGCTAAAAATGTGCTATCTGCGCTTCAATCAGGCGGTAACAAAATTGCAGGAATTGTTAAAACTCTTCAGGAAAGAGAAGGTTAACGAACACCTTAAGTTCGCAAATTAAACAAAATTATTACACACGTAAATTTTTAAAATCTTAATAAAATGGCAGATTTAAAAGCGTTTGCTGAGCAATTAGTAAACTTAACAGTAAAAGAAGTTAATGAATTAGCTCAAATCTTAAAAGATGAGTATGGTATTGAGCCTGCAGCTGCTGCTGTAGTTGCTGGTCCTGCTGCTGGTGGTGATGCACCTGCTGCTGCTGCAGAAAAAACATCTTTTGATGTAATCTTAAAAGAAGCTGGTGGTCAGAAATTAGCAGTTGTAAAACTTGTTAAAGACTTAACTGGTTTAGGTTTGAAAGAAGCTAAAGACTTAGTAGACGGAGCACCAAAAGAATTAAAAACTGGTGTTGCTAAAGACGAAGCAGAAGCTCTTAAAAAACAATTAGAAGAAGCTGGAGCAGTAGTTGAGATTAAGTAATCACTTAACTTAGCTAAGCTAAAAATGTATTAGACACCGACTGAAAATGTCGGTGTCTTTACCTGTTTATAAACATCTCATTTTGTTTGGTTAATGAGCATGGTTAAGAAACGAAACCAAACAAATAGTTTATTCTTAAACTAAAATCTTTTAGTCCATTGGCAAAGACAGTCGAACAAAGAGTAAATTTTGCAACTAGTAAGCACATTATAGACTATCCGGATTTTCTGGATGTGCAATTGCAATCATTCAGAGAATTTTTCCAGATAGATACCACATCAGACGATCGCTCAAGCGAAGGTTTGTTCAAAGTGTTTGCTGAAAACTTTCCAATAACAGATTCAAGAAATATCTTCGTATTAGAGTTTCTTGATTATTTTGTTGATCCGCCACGTTACGATATACACGAGTGTATTGAGCGTGGATTAACCTACAATGTTCCATTAAAAGCAAAGCTAAAGCTTTCTTGTAATGATGTAGAACATGAAGATTTTGAAACCATTATCCAGGACGTGTACTTAGGTACTATCCCGTATATGACACCAAAAGGTACGTTTGTTATCAACGGTGCGGAACGTGTTATCGTTTCCCAATTACACCGTTCTCCAGGAGTGTTCTTCGGCCAAAGCCGTCACACTAACGGAACCAAATTGTATTCGGCACGTGTTATTCCTTTCAAAGGTTCATGGATCGAGTTCGCTACAGACGTTAACAACGTGATGTATGCTTATATCGATCGTAAGAAAAAATTCCCGGTTACCACTTTATTACGTGCTATCGGTTACGATTCTGATAAAGATATCTTGGAACTTTTTGATCTTGCTGATGAAGTAAAAGTTAGCAAATCAGGTTTAAAGAAATACATCGGTCGTAAACTGGCTGCAAGAGTATTGAAAAAATGGGTTGAAGATTTTGTTGATGAAGATACTGGTGAGGTAGTTTCCATCGACCGTAATGAAGTGATTCTTGAAAGAGAAACCGTTTTAGAAGACGAACACATCGATATGGTTATTGAGGCTGGCGTAAAAAGCATCATCTTATCAAAAGAAGATGGCGCAAGTCAGGCTGATTATACCATTATATATAATACATTACAGAAAGATACATCGAACTCAGAAAAAGAAGCTGTTGAAAACATCTACCGTGCTTTGCGTAATGCAGAACCACCTGATGAGGAAACTGCTCGTGGTATCATTGATCGTTTGTTCTTCTCGGATAAACGTTATGATTTAGGTGATGTTGGTCGTTACCGCATCAACCGTAAATTAAAAATGAATACCCCTGATGAGGTTAAAGTATTAACAAAAGCAGATATTATTGCAATTGTGAAATACCTGATCAAATTGATCAACTCAAAAGAAGAAGTAGATGATATCGATCACTTGTCTAACCGTCGTGTACGTACGGTAGGTGAGCAATTGTACGCACAATTTGGTGTAGGTTTAGCCCGTATGGCCAGAACCATCCGTGAGCGTATGAATATCCGCGATAACGAGGTCTTTACACCGACTGATTTGATCAACGCCCGTACGTTATCATCTGTTATCAACTCGTTCTTTGGTACTAACCAGTTATCTCAGTTTATGGATCAAACAAATCCATTGGCAGAGATCACTCACAAACGCCGTTTATCGGCTTTAGGTCCAGGTGGTTTATCGCGTGAACGTGCCGGTTTCGAGGTACGTGACGTTCACTATACTCACTATGGTCGTTTATGTACTATTGAAACTCCTGAGGGACCGAACATTGGTTTGATTTCATCACTTTGTGTGCATGCAAAAATCAACAATTTAGGTTTCATTGAAACACCTTACAAACGTGTTGAAGAAGGTAAAGTAGTTGTAGATTCAGACGTTATTTATCTATCTGCTGAGGATGAAGATGGTAAAACCATCGCTCAGGCCAACGCAGAGTATGATGATAAAGGTAACTTTACTACACCACGTGTTAAAGCACGTTATGAGGGTGACTTCCCGATTATTGAGCCTGAGAAATTAGACTTAATGGACGTTGCGCCTAACCAGATTACTTCAATTGCGGCTTCGTTAATTCCGTTCTTAGAACATGATGATGCGAACAGGGCTTTGATGGGATCGAACATGCAACGTCAGGCCGTGCCTTTGTTACGTCCTGAAGCTCCAATTGTTGGTACAGGTTTAGAAGGTCGCGTTGCACGTGACTCGAGAACTTTGATCAATGCAGAAGGCGATGGTGTTGTAGAATATGTAGATGCTAATGAAATCACCATTAAATATGAGCGTAACGAAGATGATCGTTTGGTTTCATTTGAAGGTGACAGCAAAACTTACCGTTTAATTAAGTTCAAAAAAACCAACCAGAATACTTGTATCAACTTAAAGCCAATCGTAAGAAAAGGTCAGAAAGTTACTAAAGGACAAGTGCTTTGCGAAGGTTATGCAACTCAAAACGGTGAATTGGCCTTAGGTAGAAACTTGAAAGTGGCATTCATGCCTTGGCAAGGTTTCAACTTTGAGGATGCGATTGTAATCAACGAGCGTATTGTTCGTGATGACGTTTTCACTTCACTGCATATTGAAGAGTTTGAATTAGAAGTACGTGATACTAAACGTGGAGAAGAGGAATTAACACCAGATATCCCTAACGTTTCTGAAGAGGCTACTAAAGACCTTGATGAAAATGGTATTATCCGTATTGGTGCTGATGTAAAAGAAGGTGATATTTTAATTGGTAAGATCACTCCAAAAGGAGAATCTGATCCTTCACCGGAAGAGAAATTACTACGTGCAATTTTTGGTGATAAAGCAGGTGATGTTAAAGATGCGTCTTTAAAAACTCCTCCTTCAATCCAGGGTGTAGTAATTGATACTAAATTATTCAGCCGTGCTAAGAAAACTACAAAAGCTGAAGAAAAATCGGCAATTGAGAAATTAGATAAAGGATATAACAATATCACTGAGAAATTAAAAGCAGAATTAGTAGACAAATTATTCACTATCGTAAACGGAAAAACATCACAAGGTGTATTTAACATTTACAAAGAATTATTGGTTGCTAAAGGCGCTAAATTTACGCAGAAAATTTTAGCAGAACTTGATTATAACCACATCAGCCCTAACAAATGGACTACTGATGATGATAAAAACGAGTTGATTAAAATGTTGCTTCACAACTACGGTATCCGTGTTAACGAAGAACTTGGTGCTTACAAACGTGATAAATTCGCGATTAGTGTAGGTGATGAGCTTCCATCGGGAATTGTACAAATGGCAAAAGTTTATGTTGCTAAAAAACGTAAGTTAAAAGTAGGTGATAAAATGGCGGGTCGCCACGGTAACAAAGGTATTGTTGCACGTATTGTACGTGACGAAGATATGCCTTTCTTAGCTGATGGTAGTCCGGTTGATATCGTGTTGAACCCACTGGGTGTACCTTCACGTATGAACCTTGGTCAGATCTACGAAACCATTTTAGCTTGGGCAGGCCAGGAGTTGGGTGTTAAATTTGCAACCCCGATTTTTGATGGTGCTACTCATGACGAAGTGGAAGAATGGATTGCTAAAGCCGGTGTTCCTGCTTCAGGAAAAACCTACTTATACAATGGTTTAACAGGTGAGCGTTTCGATCAGACTACAACAGTAGGTATTATTTACATGCTGAAACTAGGTCACATGGTTGATGATAAGATGCACGCCCGTTCAATCGGACCATACTCATTAATTACACAACAACCTTTGGGTGGTAAAGCTCAGTTTGGTGGTCAGCGTTTTGGTGAGATGGAGGTTTGGGCATTAGAGGCATTTGGTGCAGCTAATATCCTTCAGGAGATCTTAACCGTTAAATCGGATGATGTGATCGGAAGGGCCAAAACTTACGAAGCCATTGTTAAAGGTGAAAACCTACCAACTCCAGGTGTGCCAGAATCGTTTAACGTATTGGTACATGAGTTACGCGGTTTAGGTTTAGATATTACATTAGATTAAATAAGGTAGAAGGTTTAAGGTATAAGGTGAAAGGTTTTAAACCCTACGCCCTAAACCTTAAACCCTACGCCTTTAACCTTACATAAGTATGTCTTACAAAAAGGATAATAAATTAAAAAGCAATTTCACATCCATCACGATTAGCTTATCGTCTCCAGAAATTATTTTGGAACGTTCAAGCGGTGAGGTGTTGAAACCAGAAACCATTAACTACCGTACTTACAAACCTGAGCGTGATGGTTTGTTCTGTGAGCGTATTTTTGGTCCGGTAAAAGATTACGAATGTCATTGCGGTAAATACAAACGTATCCGTTATAAAGGTATTGTTTGCGATCGTTGTGGTGTTGAAGTAACGGAGAAAAAAGTACGTCGTGAGCGTATGGGACACATTGCTTTAGTGGTTCCTGTTGCGCACATCTGGTACTTCCGCTCTTTACCAAACAAAATCGGTTATTTATTAGGTTTACCTACTAAAAAATTAGATTTAATTATCTATTACGAGCGTTACGTAGTTATTCAGTCAGGTTTAATGGCTGAAGAAGGTATCAACTATATGGACTTCTTAACAGAGGAAGAATATTTAGATATCTTAGATAAATTACCTAAAGAAAACCAATATTTAGACGATAAAGATCCTAATAAATTCATCGCCAAAATGGGTGCTGAAGCATTAGAAGATTTATTAAAACGTATTGATTTAGATACTTTGTCTTACGATCTACGTCACCAGGCTGCTAACGAAACTTCTCAACAACGTAAAAATGAGGCTTTAAAACGTCTTCAGGTTGTTGAAGCTTTCCGTGGTGCCAATACACGTATCGAGAATCGCCCAGAGTGGATGATTGTTAAAATCGTTCCGGTTATTCCACCAGAATTACGTCCTTTGGTTCCATTAGAAGGTGGCCGTTTCGCTACTTCCGATTTAAATGATTTATACCGTCGTGTAATTATCCGTAACAACCGTTTAAAACGTTTGATCGAGATTAAAGCACCAGAGGTAATTTTACGTAACGAGAAACGTATGTTGCAGGAAGCTGTAGATTCGTTATTTGATAACTCACGTAAAGTTAACGCGGTAAAAACTGAAGGTAACCGTGCTTTGAAATCACTTTCAGATATCCTGAAAGGTAAACAAGGTCGTTTCCGTCAGAACTTATTGGGTAAACGTGTGGATTATTCAGCTCGTTCGGTAATTGTTGTAGGGCCTAGCCTGAAATTACACGAGTGCGGTATTCCTAAAGATATGGCTGCTGAGCTTTACAAACCATTCATCATTCGTAAAATGATTGAACGTGGTGTGGTAAAAACAGTTAAATCTGCTAAGAAAATTGTTGATAGAAAAGATCCGTTAGTTTGGGATATCTTAGAAAATGTATTAAAAGGTCACCCGGTATTATTAAACCGTGCACCTACACTACACAGACTAGGTATTCAGGCTTTCCAGCCAAAATTAATTGAAGGAAAAGCAATCCAGTTACACCCATTAGTTTGTACCGCATTCAACGCCGATTTTGATGGTGACCAGATGGCTGTCCACTTACCACTAGGTAACGCAGCAATTTTGGAAGCCCAGGTATTAATGTTAGCTGCACACAACATCTTGAACCCTGCAAACGGTACGCCGATTACAGTACCATCTCAGGATATGGTTTTGGGTCTTTATTACATTACTAAAGGCCGTAGAACTGACGAAACAAGGGTTGTAAAAGGACAGGATTCAAATTTCTATTCTCCGGAAGAAGTGATTATCGCTTATAACGAGAAAGAATTAGATCTTCATGCTTTTATCAAAGTAAGGGTAAATGTTAAGCAAAATGACGGTTCTATCGTTAATAAATTAACTGAAACTACTGTTGGTAGGGTATTGTTTAACCAGATGGTTCCTGAAGAAGTTGGTTACATCAACGAGTTATTAACTAAAAAATCGTTAAGAGATATTATCGGTGAGGTAGTTAAAATGACTGGTATGGCACGTTCTTCTCAATTCTTGGATGATATCAAAGAATTAGGTTTCCGTATGGCATTCCAGGGAGGTTTATCGTTCAACTTACAAGACGTTAACATTCCGGTTGAGAAACATACTTTATTAGAGCAGGCTGCTAACGAAGTTGAAGAGGTAAGAAACAACTATAACATGGGTTTCATTACCAACAACGAGCGTTACAACCAAATCATCGATATCTGGACACGTATCAATAACAGGTTAACTACGTTCGTAATGAGCCAGTTATCAAGCGATAACCAAGGTTTTAACTCGGTGTATATGATGCTTGATTCTGGAGCACGTGGATCTAAAGAGCAGATTCGTCAGCTTTGCGGTATGCGTGGTTTGATGGCAAAACCTCAAAAATCCGGTTCAGGTGGTGATATCATTGAAAACCCGATCTTATCAAACTTTAAAGAAGGTTTATCGGTATTAGAGTACTTTATCTCTACTCACGGTGCGCGTAAAGGTTTGGCGGATACGGCGTTAAAAACAGCTGATGCGGGTTACCTAACCCGTCGTTTACATGATGTTGCACAAGATATGATTGTTAACTCTGTTGATTGTGGTACTTTAAGAGGTATGTACACAACTGCGTTAAAAGATCAGGAAGATATTGTTGAGCCATTATACGACAGGATTTTAGGCCGTACTTCATTACATGATGTTTACAATCCTTTGGATAACACATTATTAGTAAGTGCTGGTGAAGATATTAACGAAGAAGTTGCTAAACTGATTGAAGAGTCTCCTTTAGAAGGTATCGAAATTCGTTCGGTATTAACTTGCGAGAACAAACGTGGTGTTTGCGCATTGTGTTACGGTCGTAACTTAGCATCTGGTAAACGTGTTCAAAGAGGTGAGGCAGTTGGTGTAATTGCAGCACAATCAATCGGTGAGCCGGGTACACAGTTAACACTTCGTACTTTCCACGTGGGTGGTACTGCATCAAACATTGCTGCAGAATCAAACATCGTAGCTAAGTTTGACGGTGTAATCGAATTCGAAAACATTCGTACTGTTGATACACAAACAGAAGAAGGAACAGTTCAGGTCGTATTAGGTCGTTCAGGTGAGTTCAAAATTGTTGAACCAGGAACCGGACGTATCATTGTAACCAATAACATTCCTTACGGTGCATTTTTATTCGTAAAAGAAGGTGATAAACTTTCAAAAGGTGATAAAATCTGTTCATGGGATCCATACAACGCGGTTATTCTATCAGAATTTGCCGGTAAAGCACAATTTGATGCCATTATTGAAGGTGTTACCTTCCGTGAAGAATCAGATGAGCAAACTGGTCACCGTGAAAAAGTAATTATCGATACACGTGATAAAACGAAAAACCCTTCAGTTCAGATCGTTGATAAGAAAGGTGAATTCATCAAAGGTTATAACATTCCGGTAGGAGCCCACGTTTCAGTTGATGAAGGTGAGACTATCCAAACTGGACAGATTATCGCTAAGATTCCTCGTGCAACTGGTAAAACCAGGGATATTACGGGTGGTTTACCTCGTGTAACGGAATTATTTGAAGCGCGTAACCCATCTAACCCAGCGGTAGTAACTGAGATTGATGGTGTGGTAACTTTAGGTGGCGTTAAACGTGGTAACCGTGAGATCACAATCGAATCAAAAGATGGTGAAGTTAAAAAATACCTTGTTCCATTGTCTAAACACATCCTTGTACAGGATAATGACTTTGTGAAAGCGGGTATGCCATTATCAGATGGTTCAATTTCTCCTGCTGATATCTTATCAATTAAAGGCCCTGCAGCGGTTCAGGAATACCTGGTAAATGGTATTCAAGAGGTTTACCGTTTACAAGGTGTGAAAATTAACGATAAGCACTTCGAGGTAATTGTTCACCAGATGATGCAGAAAGTTCACATTGAAGATCCGGGTGATACTATTTTCTTAGAAAACAATGCTGTTGACCGTTGGGATTTTGCCGATGAGAACGATGCAATGTACGACAAGAAAGTTGTTGAAGATGCAGGTGATTCTACAGAAATCAAACCAGGTCAGATTGTTTCATTACGTAAATTAAGAGACGAAAATTCTCAGTTAAAACGTAAAGATTTAAAACAGATCACGGTTAGAGATGCAAGACCAGCAACTGCAAGTTCTATCTTACAAGGTATTACACGTGCATCATTAGGTACTAAATCGTTCATTTCTGCGGCTTCGTTCCAGGAAACTACGAAAGTATTAAATGAGGCAGCAATTGCAGGTAAACGCGATAATATGTTAGGCTTGAAAGAAAACGTGATCGTTGGTCACTTAATCCCTTCAGGTACTGGTGTACGTGGTTACGAAAGAATCATCGTTGGTTCTCAGGAAGAATACGATAAATTATTAGCTTCGAAACAAGAAGAAGTAGAAGCTTAGATTTTAATCTAATAGTAATTTTAATCCCGATGTGAAACATCGGGATTTTTTTTGCCTTAAATTTTGTATTTTAATGTAAATTTATATCCATGAGTGTTACAGAAATTCAACTTTTCCAGATCTTAAAAGCTAAACTAGGCGAACAAGAAGCAGGGCAATTGGTTTCTTTTTTAAAAGGCGAGGTTAAATATGAATTTGATAATAAACGTGATGTTTTAGCTACTAAAGAAGATATAGCTAGTATGCAGAAAACAATTTATGTTGTAGGGTTAATTCAATTTTTAGCCATTATCGGATCTGTGATAGGAATTGTAAATTTTATGATTAAATAATTCTTTCTATTTTACTATCGATATCTTATCTATCCATATCGTTACAATCCGTCAAACGTTTGCGTAAGCGCCGCTTTTCAATCTCTTAATCTTATTCTGATCGGTTTCATTAACTTAGGTTTATGAAGTTTTTATCAGTGATATTAATGATGGGCTTAGGTTTAACAAGTGCCGCCCAGGATGTAAGTTTGGCTCTTCAAAAACCAAAACGACCAGGCAGCGAAACCCTAAACAAACAATGGGAAAACACCACTAAAGGGTTAAATGTTAGCTTCACCAGCAGTAACGTAAGGTTTGCGAAAGAAGTACCTCCAGAAGTTTCAGTTCAAAATACATGGAATGCCTCGGCCTGGAAAGGCGAAAAAATACACACCCAGTTGTTACTATGGGCAAACAATAATGTTGCAAACTTAAGTATACAATTGTCTGATCTCAAAGATCAAAAAGGCAACGACATTAAAAAAGAAAATATTACCGTAGGCATAATCAAATATGTCATTACCGATGAGTTTAAAGATGGCTGTGGATACCGTAAAGCCGCAGATTTTGATTCATCTTATGTGGCCGACCTCATTGATACAAAAACAAATAATATTGCCGTTAATGCCAGGAATACGCAACCGGTTTGGTTGAGCATAAAAATTCCTTCCACCACTAAAGCAGGGATTTACTCAGGGGTGATCAAAATTAGAGCTGAAAAGGAATATGATCTGCCGATTAAGATTCAGGTACTTGATAAAACTTTACCCGCTCCTGCGTTATGGAAATATGACCTCGATTTATGGCAGCACCCGGCGGCTATCGCCCGTAAGCATCAGGTTAAGTTGTGGAGCGATGAACATTTTACCTTAATGAAGCCATATATACAATGTTGGCCAATGCCGGCCAGAAAACCATTACCGCAAGTATTGTAAACGAACCCTGGGGGCACCAAACTTTTGATGATTACCCAAGTTTAATTAAATGGACGAAGAAAAAGGATGGCACCTGGAGTTATGATTATAGTTTATTTGATAAATACGTTTCTTTCGTAATGACCACAGGTATCAATCAGCGAATCAATTGTTATAGTATGGTGCCATGGAAAATTGCTTTTAGCTATTGGGATGAAGCCTCCCAAAAAGAGGCAGTTTTTACTGACGCCATAGGTACACCTGCCTACGATGCCTTTTGGAGAACGATGCTTACGGATTTCACCAAACATTTAAAATCAAAAAACTGGTTTCAGAAGACCTATATTGCTATGGACGAACGTCCGATGAAAGCCATGCAGGCTATAATCAAACTATTAAAAAGTGTTGATAAAGATTGGAAACTTGCTTTGGCAGGAGAATATCACCAGGAAATAGAAAAAGATATCGATAATTATTGCATTGCATCTAAATGGGAATTTCCGGATGATGTTCTACAAAAACGTAATGCAGAAGGTAAAACCAGTACCTGGTACACTTGCTGTACAGAACCTTATCCAAATGCATTCAGTTTTTCTTCTCCGGCAGAACAGGTATGGATGGGCTGGTACACCGCCAGCAAAAACATGAATGGTTATTTACGCTGGGCCTATAACAGCTGGACAAAAAATCCATTAATCGATACCCGTTTCACTGCCTGGCCTGCTGGCGACACCTATATGGTTTATCCAGGGCCGTTAACATCTGTAAGGTTCGAAAAAATGATCGAAGGTGCACAAGATTTTGAGAAAATTAAGCAATTACAACAATTATATACCAAAAATAAAAATTCAGCAGCACTTGCCGAGTTAAATAAAGCACTCGAAAATTTTAATATTAAATCCTTATCTACCGTTACGGCTGATGAAATGTTACAACGCGTTAAACCACTGCTTAATCAATAACAAATGAGACTAAATGTTATTTTGCCCGGGTTATTTGTTACTATGCTCTACTGTAAAGCCAGCTATGCGCAAGGTGATCTCAAATGGTTTAACCCACAGGCCAGCATCAATTCTCAATTAAAAGGCAAAGCCTGGCAAAATACCGACAGTGCAAATTATTATAACCGTTTACTCACAGCCGCAGAGCAGTTGGTGAGAAAAGAGGTATGGGAATTAGCTAAAAATACAGCAGGCGAATACCTCGACTTTAAAACTACTGCAAAGAAAATTGTGGTAAAATATCAGCTCAAAGGAGGCAAAAGTTTAGATAACATGCCAACCCTGGGGGTAAGCGGCCTCGATTTATATGCACAGGATATGCAGAATAACTGGCATTGGGTAAAAGCCGCATACAGCTTTAGAGATACGGTTACTTATAGTTATACAAATTTTGATTTGGCAGTAAAAATCAAGAAATTCCGCTTGTATCTGCCGCTTTACAACACGCCAAAATGGTTAAAAATAGGAGTGGGTGTAAATGATGAATTTAAGGTAGAAGACGCCAATGAAAAAGAACCTTTAGTATTTTACGGGACCTCTATTATGCAGGGAGCCAGTGCAAGCAGGCCAGGAATGGCCTGGCTCAATATTTTGGGCAGGAAATTAAATCTGCAAGTGATCAATTTAGGTTTTTCAGGTAATGGCCGGTTAGAAAACCCATTGATTGATTTAATGAATCAAACAGATGCCAGGCTCTTTGTACTCGATTGCCAGCCTAACCTGTATGATCAAAAGATTTATCCTGCTGCAGAAATTGAGAAGCGAATTACCAGTTCTGTGCAAAGTTTAAAAGAAAAACATCCTCATACGCCTATTTTACTGGTTGAGCATAGCTCTGGTTTACCACAGGTGAATTTAGATAGCGAATTAACAGGAAGATACATCTGGACCTCCGGGATTTTAAATAATACCTATCAAAAATTGCAGCAATCGGGGATTAAAGGCCTTTATATCCTAACAGCGAAGGAGATCGGCTTTACCGATAATAGCACGATTGATGGTACACACCCAAACGATTTTGGTATGATGCAATATGCAGATGCTTATGAAAAGGTCATCCGAAAAATTTTAGCGCTTAAAAAATAAGTGATCTGAAAATCGATTTTTGATAATTTACCTTAATAAACAGCCAAAATGCTTTATGGTTCAGCTGTAATCAAGACGTAATTTTAGGTACAAAACAATTTAATGAGAAAACTAATTTTTACATCGGCTTTAATGGCGTCATTTATTGCCACTGCGGTAGCGCAAAGTAGTAACTTAAAATTACAGAATACTATTGCGGTTACCCCCGGAGATAGTAAAGCCACTATCATTGCGAAAGCAAGCCATGTAGTACCCACATCCAATCAGTTAAGTGCATTAAAAAATGAATTTATTGCATTTATTCACATGGGCCCAAATACTTTTACAAAGATGGAATGGGGCAATGGAAAAGAAGATCCAACGGTTTTTGATTTAAAAGAACTGCATACCGATCAATGGTGCCAGAGCATGAAATCGGCGGGCATGAAAATGGTAATCATTACCGTAAAACACCACGATGGTTTTGTACTGTGGCAGAGCAGGTATACCAAGCACGGCATCATGTCTTCAAACTTTGAAAATGGTAAAGGTGATATTTTAAAAAAACTATCTGCATCTTGTAAAAAATATGGTCTTAAACTGGGTATTTATTTATCTCCGGCAGATTTATACCAGATTGAAAATCCTGAAGGATTGTATGGCAATTTGAGTAAAATAACTACCAGAACTATTCCACGCGAAGTAGCTGGGCGGCCTTTTGCAAACCAAACCAAATTTAAGTTCGAAGTTGACGATTATAACGAATATTTTCTGAACCAGTTATTTGAAGTGTTAACCGAATACGGTCCGGTTGATGAGGTATGGTTTGATGGTGCACATCCTAAAACCAAAGGCGGCCAGAAATACAATTATCAGGCCTGGAAAAAACTCATTCATACCCTGGCACCAAAAGCGGTAATTTTTGGTAAAGAAGATATCCGTTGGTGTGGAAACGAAGCTGGAGGAACACGCGAAACAGAATGGAATGTATTACCCTATAGCGAAAATCCTGATACAGCAGCACATTTTCCGGATTTGACAGCTAAAGATTTGGGTAGCAACAATCAACTCTATAAAGCTAAATACCTGCATTATCAACAGGCCGAAACCAATACATCAATAAGAGAAGGCTGGTTTTACCGTGACGATGAGAAACAAAAAGTACGCAGTGCTGATGATGTATTTGATATTTTCGAACGCTCGGTAGGAGGGAACTCTACGTTTTTGCTCAATATTCCACCTAACCGGAACGGAAAATTTTCTGATGAAGATGTAAGTGTACTCAATGAAGTGGGTAAACGGATCAGCGAAACCTATGGTAAAAATCTATTTACCGGTGCAAATGGACCGAAAGCAATATTAGATCAGAATATTAATACCTTTCAATTGTTAAATGATAAACAGAAAAGCATAGAAATAAGTACTGCTAAACCCATTACAATAAACCGGATTGTTTTACAGGAAGCAATTGCTGCCTATAGCGAACGGGTAGAGCAGCACCAGATAGAGGCGTGGATTAATAACAAATGGCAAAAAATTGCTGAAGCAACAAATATTGGCTATAAACGCATTTTGCGTTTCCCTGAAGTAACCACCTCAAAACTTCGTTTAACAATTTTATCATCGAGGGCTAATCCTGCCATAGCTACCATATCGGCACATTATTATCGCACCCGTCCACCGCAATTGCAATTTGCCCAGGACATAAACGGTTTAACCACCATTTCGCCAAAAACACATGAATTTGGCTGGAAACCCCACGGAGAAAATGCTACGGCCAACCTGAATAAAGGCATCGAAATTTATTATACCACCGATGGGAGTGTACCCAATGTATCAGCAAAGAAATACAGCGTACCGTTTCAGATTACAAAAGGCGAGATAAAAGCGATTGCCATCACCAATAAGGAAAAAGGGCCTTTGGCTACTGAAACATTTGGAATAGTGAAGAAAGACTGGATATTATTGACCAGCGATAGTGAGAAAGCAAATCATACCGCTTCAATGGCTATAGATGCGGAAAAAGAAACTTATTGGTTATCAAATGATGATGGCCAACATCAAATCGCTGTTGATTTAGGCAGTAACCACAATTTAACAGGCTTTATTTATACGCCACCTACCGATTTTGCCGATGGGATGCTTGAAAAAGGCATACTGCAAACCAGTAATGATGGTAAAAACTGGAAAGATATTGAAACCTTCGGATTTGGTAACCTGATTAACGACCCTACACCTAGAACACATTACTTTAAAAATGTAATTTCGACAAAGTACATACAGCTAAAGGCAACTACAATTGCAGGCAATAAAAAGACCCTGGCAATTGCTGAGCTTGATTTTTTAGAGAAGTAAGAAACTCTTTGCGCCTCGGGTTTATTTATTTAGCACTTTATATTTTTAATTCAGCCATTAAGCAGCGGAATTTTTTATTTTTGAACTATTATGGAAGAACAACAAAACGAAAATCAGCTAAACATAGAGTTATCAGAAGAAATTGCAGAAGGAATTTTTTCTAATCTGGCCATTATTACTCATTCTAATACCGAATTTGTATTGGATTTTATCCGTGTAATGCCCGGAATACCTAAAGCAAAAGTAAAATCGAGGATTATTTTGACACCGGAACATGCAAAACGTTTATTATCAGCGTTAGAAGACAACATTCAGAAATTCGAGGCTGTAAACGGCAGGATTAAAGCACAAGAAGAACCGCCTTTCCCAATGGGTTTTGGTGGGCCGACTGCCCAAGCCTAAAACGCATAAAATTCTTACAAACAAATATTTGCTTACTATGTTAGCATAGTATATATTTGTGATATAACCATTTATAAATGAAAAAAATTTTATTGAGCGTATTACTTTCTGCCCCACTTTGGGTTTTGGGGCAGGGTTTCCAGGTTAATTTACAAGGTCAGAAACAAATTGGTATGGCTGGTGCAGGTTCTGCATTGGCTTTAGATGAGGCTTCTGTATTTTACAATCCCGGTGCAGTAACTTTCTTAGAGAAAAACTCAGTTTCCGCAGGTGTAAACCCATTATTATTTAAATCAGCTTTTAAACAAAGCGGTTCGAATGTTACAGAAGATGTAAAAAACAAAATTGCTCCGCCTTTCGAGTTTTATGCCGTTTGGGGACCAAAATCAAACAAGTGGAAGCTAGGCCTGGGGGTTTATACACCATTTGGTGGTTTGGTAGATTGGGGCGATAACTGGTCGGGTAAATATGCGCTAACTTCATTAAATTTAAAAGCAATCTATTTTCAGCCAACTTTAAGTATTAAAATTACTGATCGCATTGGTATTGGAGCAGGTTTTGTTTACAACCATGGTGATGTAAACCTTCAAAGGGCGCTTCCGGTAAACTATCCTGATGGTCGTTCTGGTCATGTTACTTTAGATGGTACCGGAACAGGTTATGGATGGAATGCAGGTTTATACATTAAAACATTAAGCAATATCTCTTTTGCCATCGTACATAAATCTAAAGTAATTACCAAGTTAGATGGTGGTACAGCAGAATTCGATGTTCCAAATTCGTTGAGATCTTCTTTCCCTGCAGGTAATACCTTTAATGCTGAATTACCTTTGCCTGCAACCACTAGCTTAGGTGTAGGTATACCATTATCAAAAAGTACCGTTTTAGCATTTGATGCTAGCTGGGTACAATGGCATATTTACAAAGACCTGGCGTTTGATTATGCAACAAATACTTCTGCATTGGCTGATACAAAATCGGCACGTAATTACCGTGATGGTTCATCATTTAAACTAGGTATCAATCATCAGGCCTCAGAAAAACTGGCATTAAGAGCCGGTGTAGGTTATGCTTTTTCTCCGGTACAGGATGGTTACGTAACACCAGAAGCACCAGATGCTGATCGTTATATTTTAAGTGCGGGTTTAGGTTATACGCCAACAAGTCATTTCGAGGTGAATGCATCTTTTTTCTTTGAAGATGTAAAATCACGTAAACAGAAAAACATCGAAACTGGCTTAGATGGTACTTTTAAAACTTTGGTTTATGCACCAGGTATTTCGTTAACTTATAAATGGTAGGAGAAATTACAAATGAAAAAATATATATTAAATAGTTTCGTAGCTGCTGCCATTCTTTTTACAGCAGCTTGTAAACCAGAAATTGAAACACCAGCAGGTACAACTGCCGGACAAGCTAACTTTAGCAAATACATTGCCGTAGGTAACTCCTTGACTTCAGGTTTTGCTGATGGAGGTTTATATTTAGAAGGCCAAAAAGTCGCTTATCCAAATTTAATTGCAGCTAAAATGGCTTCAGTTGGTGGCGGAGCATTTACCTCTCCGTTTTTTACTGATGCGCAAGCTAACGGTTCGGGATATATTTCACTTACTGCTTTAGTAAATGGTACACCAACTTTAACTCCAGTATTAGGTAATGGTTGGCGAGATGCGCCAACAAATAGTCGTTTGTTTAAATATTCGGGTGAAGTACAGAATCTAGGTATTCCAGGTATGCGCGTCGATTTATCTTTCGACCCAACGCTTACTTTTAGTGCCGCCAATCCATATTTTGAGCGTTTGTTAACCGATGCTCAGGTAGGTAAAACCAATTATTTTCAGTTTATTCAAGGCAGAAACCATACTTTTTTCTCGCTTTGGTTAGGAAATAATGATGTATTGGGTTATGCCACCAATGGTGCAGTTACTGTTACTGGTGATCCGACTACTGTATTAACAGATAAAGTAACATTTTCATCATTATATTCTAATTTGTTAAATGCCTTAACCGCTGGTGGTCAGAAAGGTATTGTGGCAACCATTCCAGATGTAACTGCTGTGCCATATTTTAATACTGTTACCCCTGCAGCTTTGTTAAATGCAGCTAAAGCCATTAACCCGGCAGCGGCAGCAATTTACATCCAAACTGGAACAGGTGCGGTAAGGGCAGCAACTTCAGAAGATTTAATCCGTTTGCCTTTCCAATCGGCTGGTTTGTTTGGCACAGGTGCTATTCCTTATGGTTTACACCCATTAAACCCAATTGCAAATAACTGGGTATTGGATAAAGATGAAGTAATAAAAGTAAAAGATTATGTAAACAGCTATAACAGCAGTATTAAATCTTTAGCTACAAGTAAAGGCTTAGCCATAGCTGATACTTATACTTATTTTAACCAGGTTAAAACAGGAATAAATCTTCAGGGAGTTGGTATCAATGCAGCATTTATTACGGGCGGTGCATTCTCTTTAGATGGTATCCATTTAACCCCACGCGGAAATGCAGTAATTGCCAATGTATTTATTGATGCGATTAATGCAAAATATGGTTCTACCATTCCAACAATTGATATTACTCAATACAGGGCTGTGAAATTTCCTGATAAGTAAGCTTATTACATCACTGTAATGATAAAGCCAGTTCTGAATTCAGAATTGGCTTTATTTGTTTTAATCACTTTGAGAATTAATAATGAATATTTGCAACCATTGATTTGATTTCAGTTGTTGCATTACAATCAGAAATGTAAGCTTTCATGATTACATCTCCGGTAAATTGTCCGTTTGGTTTGATCACAACCTGAGAAGTTACCTGACCACTGATCAGATCAACACCCGGAGGCATTACCCAATTTAAGGATGAATACCTAAAAGGTGGCTGGTTATTGGGATTGTATGTCATGATAGGTGGATTGCCGATAGGAGAGAATATAAAATCGTACCCGTAAAACAGTGTAAAGGTAACTTCCTGACCAACGGGCATATCGAGGTTGCCGATCATTCCATTCTCATAATTCGGGTTATTGCCATAAATGGTTCTCGATCCCACTACATCGTCAATACTTAAGGTTCGCATGGCTAATCCAAAATAATAAGGGGTCATGGTCGCATTACTACATTCTGAGTGATTTAATCCAATTGTATGACCAAATTCGTGCGCAGCCACTGATGCTAAATCGATGGTGCCAGGCTCTGGCCCAAATAAAGATGCAGACCAATTTTCATCATCATCAAAGTGGATAACGCCGTTTGTTGGATAAAAAGCATGGGCAAGTGTTCCTCCCGGACCGTCGAATGCATTATTTGCACCATCACCATGATTGCCTTTATACCATCCAACTTTAACATCTGCCGATTGAACGTTGGTAATATAACTGATACTTACACTGATGTTTGGAACATTAATTGCAAACCATGCCCTGATGCCATTAAAAACCTGATCTCTTGCTGTTTCAGCATTCATTACGCTGGGGTTATTTAGAAAACCGACTTTTAAATTTTTACCGGGCTGGAAAATATTTCCCTGCGCTACCCAGGAAGTTAAAATGTCGTTTAATGGACTGCCCTTAATGGCGGCAAGTTTGTTTGGACCCTTAGCTAACGCTACTCCTTCTTGGGGAATCCAATCGTTGATAAATTTGATGTTTTTGTAGATGTCGGGCTTTGATTCTTCAGCTAAAGTTTCGTTCTTTTTACAGGATGCTAAGAATGTTAGGCTTAAAAATAATACGGCCAAAAGCCTAAGGGGATGATTTTTGTTTTTCATAGGTTCATATTTAAGTTTTCCTGACCAAACTTAAATATTTTTCTGTTGATAATGTAAGTGTAACTAGATTATTAACATCTTTTAAAATGACGTTTTTGTAGTTTTTTACTTACTATTTGTGATGTTCGCACTGATATAGTTTATCACCTTCTTGCTTTCATCAGGCTCAAACCAGTTAATCTCCTCATCTCTTCTAAACCAGGTAAGCTGGCGTTTTGCAAAGCGACGGGTATTCTGTTTAATAGCAGCTATAGCCTCCTCTAATGATAACTTCCCATCAAAATAATCGAAAATTTCACTGTATCCGACGGTATTTAAAGCATTATACTGTTTAAAAGGTGTTAAAGACTTCACTTCTTCCAATAATCCATTGGCAATCATTTGATCAACCCTTTGGTTTATTCTATTGTATAAAATGGCCCTATCCGTATTTAGTCCGATTTTGATAATGTTAAAAGGTCTTTCTTTTTTGGTAGCCGATAGCATGGATGAAAGTTTCTGCCCGGTTGAAAGGAAAACTTCCAGGCCTCTGATCATTCTTTGTGGATTTTGCTGATCTACCTTAGCAAAATATTCAGGATCTGATTTAGCCAGTTGATTTTGTATAACAGCTAAACCTTCTTCTTCAAACTGTTTATTTAATTTTTCCCTGATCGATAAATCGATATCAGGCATTTCGTCTAAACCATTTAGTAGGGCATTTACATACAGGCCTGATCCTCCAACCATAATGGCTACATCATGATTTTGAAAGATCTCATCAAGGGTTTTAAGACCTTCTATTTCAAAATCTCCGGTACTGAACAATTGCGATACCGAATGTGAATCGATAAAATGATGTTTTGCTGCTGCTAACTCCTCTGCATCAGGTTTGGCCGTGCCGATGGCCATTTCCTTAAAAAACTGACGCGAATCTGCAGAGATAATCTCTGTGCCAAAATGCCGGGCAATTTGAATAGCCAAAGCCGTTTTGCCTATTGCTGTGGGACCAACAATAGAGATTAAGGTTTTTTTATGGAGCATAGCAGTATTCGTATAAAATAAAAGCTGTCAATTTTTATTTGACAGCTTTTTGAAAATTAAAAATATTATTCCTGATTAATAGTCATCTTTGTGGCTATCATCTTCGAAGTTATCACTGTCCGAAAATTCATCTCCAAATTCATCTTCTTCACTTTCCTCATCTTCATCTCTTTCTTCCTCGTTGATGCCCATTTCTCCCATGGCTTCCAGTTCATCTGTATCTTCCGGTACAAAATTCATTTCATTTAAGAAATCAAATTCACTTGCGGTTGCACCAACAGCTACACCTGGATCGGTAATAGGCGCATTGCTGCTTTCGAAAATTTTAGGTGCTTCGCCACTGCTTTTGGCCAAAAATGGATATTCGATATTAGGATCGGCATCCAAGATTATTTTTACAAGCTCAACATGAAAATCGTACGGACGGTCAAAATTATAGATATAGTAAAACTTTTGGTGCGGATCTTCAATAAAGCCACTCAATTTAGAGTTTTCCATTAAAACTACACGGTCTTTTTTACGTTCATTTGGTAAATAAGCAATTTCATCCCCTTTTAACCAGTTATCAGTGCTTACGTAAAAAGACGAAGATTTTTCGGCATTATAACCTGTAGATCGGTGAATGGCCTTGTGCAGGTCTTCAAATGTTTGGTTTGATTTAATGTCGATCTCTCTCACAACATCATCAAAATCTTCGAAAGTAATTCTAAATTTATAAATAGCCATTATTGTATTTTGGAACCGTAAAAATAAAGTTAATTTATAATTACCACAAACATCAGGCACCATAAAAGGTACGTTAATTTTGGAGTTAGGGCAATTAAATTATTTATTAACAGGATTTAATCCCATTTGTTTTGCCTGATCGAGCATAAAATTGAATGCTTCCTGATAATCGTTTGTGATTTCGCCCTCTAGTATAGCCTCGCGGATAGCATTTTTAATCATGCCGACTTCTTTACCCGCTTCAAGTCCGAAAGTTTCCATAATATCGTTACCGGAGATAGGGGGTTGCCAGTTTCTGATTTTATCGCGTTCTTCCACATCTTTCAGCTTTTGTTTTACCAGCTCAAAGTTGTTTCTGTATTTTGTTTTTTTGTATTCGTTTTTTGTGGTTACATCGGCATTGCAAAGTAACATCAGGCTTTCAATTTCTTCACCTGCATCAAAAAGTAATCTTCTAACGGCCGAATCGGTTACAATTTCCTGTGCAAGCACAATTGGCCTTAAATGAAGCTGTACCAGTTTTTGCACATATTTCATTTTTTCATTTAAAGGAAGTTTTAATTGCGAAAATATTTTCGGGACCATGCGTGCACCACGATCCTCATGTCCGTGAAAGGTCCAGCCATGGCCCTCCTCAAAACGTTTGGTTGCCGGTTTGGCAATATCGTGTAAAATAGCTGCCCAGCGTAACCATAAGTCATCGGTATCTGCACAAATGTTATCCAGTACCTCTAAAGTATGGTAGAAATTATCTTTATGACCTTTCCCTTTAATGATCTCCACGCCATAGAGCTGTGCCATTTGAGGGAAAATAAGGTGCAATAAACCCGTATCGAAAAGGTGCTTAAAACCCACCGATGGTTTTTTAGATAGGATGATTTTATTCATCTCATCGGTAATACGCTCTTTTGATACAATGCTGATGCGTTGTTTTTGTGTTTTAATGGCATGAAGTGCTGCCGGATCGATATCGAAATTAAGTTGTGAGGCAAATCTGATGGCCCGCATCATGCGTAACGGATCATCAGAAAAAGTAATTTCCGGATCGAGCGGCGTACGGATCAGTTTATTCTCTAAATCTTTAACGCCATCAAAGGGATCTAAAAGTTCGCCAAAATGATCGGCATTTAAATTAATGGCCAGGGCGTTGATGGTAAAATCCCTGCGGAGCTGGTCGTCTTCTAAAGTGCCATCTTCAACAATGGGTTTGCGCGAATCTGACCGGTATGATTCTTTTCTAGCACCTACAAACTCGACTTCTAAATCCTGATGTTTGATGTTTGCCGTACCAAAATTCTTAAATACAGCCACTTTTGTTCCTAATTTTCTGCCTACAGCTTCCGCATATTCGATTCCACTGCCTACCACCACCACATCAATATCTTTTGATGGGCGGTTTAAAAATAAATCGCGAACGAAGCCGCCGATTACATAAGCTTCGGTATTGTTCTTATCTGCTATTGTTGATAAGGTTTTAAATATAGGGTTTTGTAGGTGAACCCCTAAATCCCCTGAAAGGGACTTGGGGTTCCCTTCGTTTAAATCAGACTGCATATATAAGGGTAATTCAATTGTTCAAAATTAAGCAAAACATTTGGTCGGTAAAGACTACCTGGAATTAAAAGCCCCTCAAGGGGTTGGGATTTATCTGCGGATAAACTCAAACTGCCCGCCCGGAGAAAGTTTCATAATGGTTGATGGTTTTCTGCTGGTTCGGTTTTCCTGCTCAAAATCTACTACGTAATCAACTGCATCAAGAATAGCCGGATCAATATCATCAAAGAATTTTGGCGAAGGCTGTCCGCTTAAATTTGCAGAGGTTGATACGATAGGTTTCCGGAAACGCTGAATTAAAGGGGTGCAAAAATCGTGTTTAACAATCCTGATGCCCACACTGCCATCGGAATTGATTACATTTTGGGCCAGGTTTTTTGCATCCGAAAAAATAATAGTCAGCGGATTTTCGGCATATTCGATCAGATCGTAAGCCACATCGGGTATTTCGGCAACATAACTTTGCAATTTGCTGTCTACATCCAATAAAACAATTAGGCTTTTTTCGGCGGGACGGTTTTTTATTTTAAGCACTTTATCTACGGCTTCAGGATTGGTGGCATCGCAGCCTATGCCCCAAATGGTGTCGGTAGGATAGAGGATCACCCCGCCTGATTTTAATACTTCAAAAGCTTTGTTAATCTCATCTCTTAGCATTTTACAAAGTTAATTTATTAAGAGGAAGTTAAATAATCTTAATGTGTATTTCCTATCCTGTCAGATATTTCTATCTGACACTCATAAATATAGATAAAGGAATTTTTATGTTCGTAACATATTCTTTATCTTTTATTTACCTCAACTGATGTGATTTAATACAATAAACTAGTATTTTAGTAATAGGTTATTAAATAAAACATAAAATGAAACACACACTTAAATGGGGTATGCTGTTTACTATTGTAATGGCATTTACCGGTTGTATTTCTGTGCTTACTGCATCAGATTACGACAGAAAAATCGATTTTTCCAAATTAAAATCCTTTGCCTACTTCGAAAAGGGAATTGAAAGGTTAGAACTGAACAATCTCGACAAACCGCGGATGTTGAATGCCGTTGAAAGTGCGATGATAAAAAGAGGTTTCGATAAAACAGATCGGCCAGATTTTTTAATCAATATTGCGGTGTTGAGCAGCATTAAAGCCAGGGCCGATTGGGGTTACAGCGGAGGAGGTTATCAATGGGATGCAACTTCATCTTCATATCAATGGAGAGATTCGCAATTCGGTCCGCTCAATACCAGCAAACAATATCAAACGGGTACCATTATCATTGATTTTTTGAATCCTGAGACCAAAGCCATTATGTGGCATGGGGTAGGATCGGGTTTTAATTTTGATGATTATGAGAATAGAGAGGAAAGGATAAATTCGGCTGTAAAGCAAATCTTATCAGAATATCCGCCAATTTACTAATCGATCGATTTAATCCAATTGTAAAATATTTAGTCTGAGTGATATAACGTCAAAACATAATCAAATAGAAATCGTTGTACAGATAACAATCTGATTGTAAAAAATGTTAAATGATTTGCCATTTGGTTCCCAAAATCGTTATATTTATGTCAGGTTATTTATACAACAGCGCACAAAATGAGAACAACACAAAAATTACTAATGCTTTTTACAGTGGTATTGGCATTAGCAGGATGTACAACACTCCGCACCGCATCAGATTATGATAAAAATGTTGATTTAAGCGGTTACAAAACTTATAATTTTTACGATAAAGGCATAGAGCGGGTTAAATTGAATAACCTTGATAAGCGCAGGCTTTTGGCTGCTGTAGAGGCAGAAATGAATGCTAAAGGATTTACCAAATCAGCAAAACCTGATTTATTGGTGAATTTGGTAGTAGTGGCCAGAGAAAAAACTGATGTTTACGGCCCAGGTTACTACGGTGGCTGGGGTTGGGGCTGGGGTGGCTGGCGAGGTGGCTGGGGCGGCGGCGGAACCTACGTTAACCAGTATATTGATGGTACCATTATCATCGATTTTCTTGATCCGGCTAAAAAGATTTTATTCTGGCACGGACAGGGATCAGGTTTTAACCTCGATAACTTTAATAAAAGAGAACAACGTTTGTACACCGGCGTAAAAGAAATATTGGCGCAATACCCACCAAATGTTACTGCTGCTAAATAAGTTGTAAATATTAAATTAAGATAACAAGAGGGCCGTTGAATTTTAAATAAATTCCGGCCCTTTTTCTTTTGTGGTTTTTTAGCTAATATTCCTTATTACTACTACAGTCTGCACCAATTTAAGCCTGACATTCGCGGAAAGCCCGGAATCCGATCCTTCATCGGATGAGGACTTGCAGCATTGGCAGGACTAACGTTTAATAGCAACACCAACCTTGCTTTTCAAATATAAAAGCTAAATTTCTGTAAATCGACCTGAGTAAATTACACATTCAGAGGATATGAATGCGAATAAAAGATAACTTACTAAAGTGTTAAATAGCAATCCATTAATTGCTGTGTAACAAGAGAACTGTTAAATTTTTGAACAAATTCCAATCCTTTTTCCTTCATCTCTTTTTGCAGCTGAGGATTTTCCAGAATTTGATTAATGGCTTTTGCAAGTCCGCTGGCATCATTTGGCGAAATATATAAGCTATCTGGTCCGCCGGCTTCTTCTAAGCAGGAACCTGTTGCCGCAACCACCGGAATGCCCGAATATAAGGCTTCGATAATAGGAATGCCAAAACCTTCGTAAAATGACGGATATATAAAAACACTGGCCATCTGGTAAATACCTGGCAGATCGGCAAAGGGAATATTTTTTAGAAATACGATCCTGTTCTTTAAGCCAAGTTTTTCAATTTCTTTCTCTACAGTTTTAAAGTAAGCTGTTTGTTTGCCAATTACCACCAACTTATGTTCATCACTAACCTCTTTTAAAGCCTGTACAGCCAATTTAAGGTTTTTGCGTTCTTCAATGGTTCCAACATTCAGGATGTATTTTTCAGGCAGTTTATAGGTTGCTTTTATGCAACTTAATGTTGCTGCAGCGAATGGGGTTTTAAAACTATCATCACAACTTTGGTAAATCACTTCGATTTTTTCAGCACTGATCCCGTATAAATCAATAATATCTTCCTTTGTTTTCTCGCTGATGGCAATAATTTTATTTGCCCTTTTACAGGCCGATTTGCTTTTCCATGCGTATAATTTCCGGTCGATAAATTTATAGTATTGAGGAAAACGAAGGAAAATCAAATCATGAATGGTAACAATGGATTTGATGCGGGTATGCTGTATGGCTAATGGAATTTCGTGACTAAGGCCATGATAAATCTTAACCTCATCACGCACAAGGTCTTTTAAGATGTTTAGGCTCCGCCACAGAAAATTTCCGTTTTGGGGTAATTTTAGTTCGATATTTTCTTTTTCAAGAAAGGCATCGATCTGTTTGGCTGCTTTTACTTTTGGAGAATATACCAGATAACGATTTTGGGGAAACTGATTCGCCAGATGTTCAATTAACGACCGGCTGTAATTGCCCAATCCGGTTAAGTTATTCGCGGCACGCTTGCCATCGTATCCTATTTTCATTGTTGTAAAGTTGCAGGTTGGAATGTTGCAACGTTTGAATATTCCAACCTTTCAACAAATTTTATACGGCTACATTATTTTCTCTCAACGCATCGTTAAGTGAAGTTTTCTTATCTGTACTTTCTTTACGTTTTCCGATAATTAAAGCACAAGGAACCTGATATTCTCCGGCAGGGAATTTTTTAGTGTAACTGCCAGGAATTACTACCGAACGTGCAGGAACAATACCTTTATATTCTACTGGGGTTGGACCAGTTACATCAATAATTTTTGTCGATGCCGTTAATACCACATTGGCACCTAAAACAACTTCTTTCTCTAGTTTAACACCTTCAACAACTATCGCTCTCGAACCCAAAAAGCAATCATCTTCGATAATAACCGGAGCAGCTTGTACAGGTTCTAAAACACCACCAATACCCACACCACCACTTAAGTGAACGCGTTTACCAATTTGTGCACAAGAACCAACAGTAGCCCAGGTATCAACCATTGTACCTTCATCAACATAAGCACCGATGTTTACGTACGAAGGCATCATGATTACACCTTTTGCCAAAAACGAACCGTAACGTGCGCTTGCCATAGGCACAACACGTACACCAGTTGCTTTATAGTCAGTTTTTAATTCCATTTTATCGTGGTAAACAAAAGGACCACTTTTAATTTCTTTCATCTCGCGAATCGGGAAATATAAAATTACCGCCTTTTTTACCCATTCATTAATGCCCCAAGAGTTTAAAACTGGTTCAGCAACGCGGATTTCGCCTTTATCTAAACCCTGAATTACGGTTTCGATGGCTTCGCAATAGTTGCTATATTGTAAAAGGGTTCTGTCTTCCCAGGCGGCTTCAATTAATTTCTTTAAATCTGAATACATGATGTTTTTAAATTTTACGCAAAATAAATCAATTTTTGTTTATTAAAGGGCTAATTGTTTAAATTGTTTTGTAGTTAGGTTAGTGCAAAAGATTGTTGAATTGTTCGATTGTTCAGGTTGCTGGCCTTAACGGGTTTAAATGATGAGAATGATTTAACAATAAAGCAATAAAACAATTTAACAATTCTTTACTTTTGAAGCTTTATGACAGAGATAGAAAAACTTAGGATAGATAAATATTTATGGGCGATCAGGTTGTTTAAAACCCGAAGCCTTGCTACTGATGCCTGCAAAGCCGGAAGGGTGAAGTTGAAAGGCCAGAATATTAAACCATCGGCTATTGTAAAAGTTGGGGAGGTTTATCAGGTATCAAAAGGGATAGAGAAGAAAATTATAGAGGTGGTAGAACTTTCGTATAACAGAACTGATTCACCTACTGCCCTAACAAAATATAAAGATTTAACACCTGTTGAGGATACCCACGCCTTTAAATCGATGTTCCATGCGCCTAGCTTAAAACGCGATAGGGGTACAGGGCGTCCGACCAAAAAAGACCGTCGCGAAACAGATGATTTAATTGGGGGAATGTTTGAAGAGGAATAGTTGTTAGTCCAAAGTCTTGAGTCCAAAGTCGGTAGTCTGTTCTACTTATGCCTATAGACTCAAAACTAAAATACTCAATTCCCTTTCTCAAGTCGGAAATCGCTAGTCGACTCATGACTCAAGACTATAGATTGAAGACTAAAATGCCTCATTCTATAACTCATTATAGCAGTTTTACCCAGTTTTTCAATCAGTTTATAATTTGCAACGGCTCCTACTGCTGCGCCAACAAAAGGAAGCATTTGAGCAAGTTTTGCCAGGTCGATGTAATCGCGGTATTGCTGCTGAAAGGTAAGCCAATCAAATTCATCAATGTTGGTAGGTAACAGATGTGCTTTATCATCCCAGTTCTGCATTTTAAAAAACACATTCTGGCTTTCTTCTTTGCTCGAAAATGCCAGTTGGAAAATGTGTAAAATGTATAAACGCTCGCGGTAATCTTTCACATCGTATCCGTACACCGCGGCAATATCAAAAAGCATCTTCATTTTTATGCCCAGTAATAAAGGGAAATCAGCAAGACTCATTAAAAAACCTCCGGCACCTGTAATCCCACCCTCCGCAGCGCCCGTTTTTTTATAATTATCGATTTTTTGCTTCACCAACGCTTCGCGGTGTAATAAGGTTAAATCGGTAATGGGTTTAGATGTAGTAAATGTTGAGCCAAAAAGTACAGCCTTCACCATTTGTTTAATGGCAGTTGTAATGGCATTATGGACCTTATCAGGAATGTAGCTGTTTATTTTCTTCTGAACTTTGTCTGTCACTTTATTAAAAAGAGAAGGTTTCTGTAAGGTTTTAAACTTCCAGAAATCCAATTCACTATTTATTTTTTGTTCGTAAGTCATGCTTATTTACTGCAATAATTATTCCTTAAAATTTAACACAAATTAACTATGAAAAAAGAATAATAAACTATATATTTAGTTTACCTAATTAAAACTTAATCCTTTCATTATGAAAACCTTAAAATTGTTCTGTTTACTGGTATTGGCTGCGGGAGCTGCTAATGCTCAAGGGGTAAAGTTTTCTGCTGATAAACCTGCGGCAGGAAGTACCGTTAAATTTACCTATGATCCAAAAGGAACCAATCTGGAAAATCTGGCTGATGTAAAATGTGCCAGTTATACTTTTTTTTCGAAAACCAATCCAAAAAATTCTAAAATAGAACTCGTTAAAGACGGTTCGGTTTATAAAGGAGAAATTTCCACTCCAGATAGTGTTACCATAGTTGGACTTGCTTTTTCGGTTGGCGATCAGAAAGATGAAGCGCCTGCGGGTTACGTGCTTGAATTTACCAAAGGTGGAAAAGTACCGGCTGAAGCCTATCTTAACGAAGCCTTTTTATACGGATTGGCCGGTAATTACTACCTCGGACTTACCCTGGATCCTGAAAAAGCTGTTGCTTCGTATAAACAAGCTTTTGCCCTAAAGCCCGAACTGAAAAAGAAAAACCTAAATCAATACCTGTCGCTAGAGTACAAAGCTGATAAGGATAATGGAACAAAGCTGATCAACGAGAATATTTCGGCCTTATCTAAATTAAAAGAACCTAAAGAAGAAGATTTGAGCACTGTTATTGGGCTATATTCATTGTTAAAGAAAAAAACACAGGCCGATTCAGTTAAAGCTATTGTGCTTAAAAAATATCCTACTGGAAATTACGCCTGGAATGATGGGATGAATGCCCTTTACGGCACAAAAGATTTTGCTGCGCAAACACAAAAAGCGGAAGAATTAATCACAAGATTTAAACTCGATCAAAGTAAAAAGGCTGATGCTAGCAAACTTAATGCAGTTTATGGCATTTTGGCAAATAGTGCAGTAAAAGCTAAGGATCTGGATAAATTTCAGCTTTATGCAGGGAAAGTAACCGATAAAATGACAAGGGCAAGCCTTTATAACAATAGTTTTGCCTGGCCAGCTGCCGAGAAAAAAGAAAATGTAGACTTAGCTGCCCAACTTTCTAAGCAGTCGCTGGAACTTATAGAAGCATCAAGAAATGATGAGATGCCAACATATTACAACAGCAAAGAAGATTACCTCAAATATTTAGATGGTGCTTATGGTATGTATGCTGATACTTATGCTTTATTGCTTTATCACCAGGGTAAATTTAAAGAAGCATTGACCACACAGGAGAAAGCCATACCTATGTATGCAAGTGTTCCTCCTGATGTATCAACCCGCTACATTACCTACCTGATTAAAGATGGGCAAAATGATAAAGCTTATATTGAAGCTGAAAAATTAATTAAAGATGGTAAAGCAACGGATTCTTTAAAAGCTGATTTTAAAAGGCTTTATGCCACTTTAAAGAAAGAAGGAACTTACGAAACCTATATTGCCAATTTAGAAAAAGCAGCTTTAGAAAAAGAAAGAGCAGAATGGACCAAAAAAATGATCAGTATCCCCGCGCCTGCGTTTTCTTTAACCAATCTTAAAGGCGAAAAAATAAGCTTAGCCAGCTTAAAAGGGAAAATTGTGATTTTAGATTATTGGGCAACATGGTGCGGCCCTTGTGTAGCCTCTTTTCCGGGTATGCAAAAAGCCATGGCGAAATATTCGGCTAATCCTAATGTAGTGTTTTTGTTTGTAAATACCTGGCAAAATGAGGATAACAGAGAAAAAGTGGTTACCGATTTTATTGCCGAAAAGAAATACAATTTTAACGTGCTTTACGATACTAAAAATGCAAAAGATCCCTCAAAATTTGATGTAGTAAGCGCCTATAAAGTGGATGGAATTCCAACCAAGTTCGTAATCGATGGTGATGGAAATATCAGGTTTAAAGCCGTGGGTTTTTCAGGCTCTGATGATGGTGTGGTGAAAGAAATAGATTCGATGATCAGTTTGTTGGCTCCTAAAGAATCGAGTAAATAAACCTCTCAATTTAATGATAAAAGGTGCTGATTAAACAGCACCTTTTTTCGTTTAATAATCTATCCGCATTGCAGAAGTTTCCCATAATTTAAAAGCCGACAAGGCCTCATCCCGCATCATTTGGATTACCGGAAGGCTCCTTTTTTCCATCGGTTTATCTAACTCTTCATAAATAAACTTATCGCTAAAACCAATATTTTCGGCATCTGCCTTAGTATTAGCATAATAAATAGTGTTAATTTTTGCCCAATAAATAGCACCCAGGCACATAGGGCAAGGCTCACAACTGGTATAAATTACGCAGCCACTTAAATCGAAAGTATTCAGCGCCGTGCAGGCTAACCTGATCGCCGAAACTTCTGCATGTGCAGTAGGATCGTTGGTTGATGTTACTTTATTGGCAGATTTGGCAATTAATTTACCATCTTTTACCACCACAGCACCAAAAGGTCCACCTATGCTTTCACTTACATTTTGTACAGATAGGTCAATTGCCATCTGCATATATTCCTGATGTTCATTCTCCATGTTGAATTTATTAATGTATCCTCGCCGTTAAAATTTCCAAAATAACAGCACAAAAAAAATGCCCCGATTTTATGCGGGGCATCCTCATTTAAATATCTTTTAGCTTATTTTTTGCTGTATTCTGCATTTAAGCCTTTAATTACTTCAGATGTTACATCTAAGCTCTCATCAGCAAATAAAATAGTGCTATTACCTTTCGAGTAAGTTAAAACCATTTTATAACCTTTTTCTTTGGCATAACCTTTTAAATATTGAGCAACTTTATCATACAATTTTTCGTTTTCAGTAGCCTGCTCATTTTGTAAAGCACCACCTGCATTTTGTTGATAAGTTTGTAATTCTTGTTGTTTACGTGCTAAACGCTCTTCAGTACTTTTACGTTGGTCGGCAGATAAGGTAGAAGCCGATTGTTGATACTGAGCAACTTCTCTTTGAAAAGCCTGACCTTTAGCCTGCATATCTGCCTGTGCATTTTTGGTCTTTCCTTCAAATTTCACTTTAAGATCTTTAAAGTATTCATATTTCGTAAGTAACGAATCTGAGTTTACATACACAATTTTCTCAGTTGGAGAAACTGCTGCAGTAGTCTCTGTTTTTTTAGTTTCAGTAGTTTTAGTGTCTTTGTTCTGACATGCAGAGAAAGCAGTTATTAAAGTTGCTGTTGCAAGTAAACCAAAGGTTTTAAAGGTTCTTCTTTCCATTATTGTTTAATAAATTTTAGCAAACTTATATAAATTAGTTTTTATATCCAATTTAAAGAAAGGCCTATGCGATACATGTTGCTGCAAATTGGTTTTGCCTTGGGCACTAAGCGTTTAATTTGCCCAACGTTAAATACACATGCTAAAGACTCCATCTAATAGTTGTGTTTTGAAAAGCGAGGATGGTGTTTCAAACGGTTATTAATCCCGCTGTCCGCTTTATTTCATGTTCGCTTCCATCGGGTTTAGGTGGCACGGCAGGGTGCTACTATCTGGGGTTGCAGGGCGGCAATAGCAAATTTTAAAACATCAAACGTTCCTACGGAACGAAAACGCCAATTAAACAATTTGGCGTTTTCTACCCATGAATCGTCCCCAATGGGACGGCCTTTTAAAACAAAACGTCTCGTATGTGACGTATCCCCGGTAGAAAAAAAATGTAATGTTTTTTCGTTCCGGAGGAACGTTTGGTGAATAATCCATTCATATTTACCATTATTTAGGCCGCCTAAACCCAAAATGAATCCCTATGTAAAGTCGGGAGTAATGGAAAGCGGGAGGAGACATGAATTGGAACATAAGTTTTGCTTTCCAAAACCTGATTTAAACCTGTTTTAATCGCTTTAACAGTAATCTCTTAACAGCTCAAAATTTATCCACATATTAGTTTAAATGCCAAAATTTCCGTATTTTTGATACTTATTGTTTTTAATTAAAATATGAGCGAAGAACAGGATTTAAAGTCAAATTATTCGGCAGATAATATACAGGTTTTAGAAGGTTTAGAAGCGGTGCGTAAGCGCCCTTCAATGTATATAGGTGATACTGGTGTTAAAGGTTTACACCATTTGGTTTACGAGGTTGTAGATAACTCGATTGATGAGGCTTTGGCCGGTCATGCAGATACCATCGACGTTCGCATTTTAGAAGGTAACTCCATCAGGGTTGAAGATAACGGTCGTGGTATTCCAACCGGAATCAACACGAAAGAAAACAAATCGGCACTAGAAATCGTAATGACGGTTTTACACGCCGGTGGTAAATTTGATAAAGATACTTACAAGGTTTCGGGTGGTTTACACGGTGTAGGGGTAAGTTGCGTTAACGCATTATCTACCGATTTAAAAGCAGAAGTGCACCGCGAAGGTAAGATCTGGATGCAGGAGTATAAAATTGGCGTTCCACAGTATGATGTTAAAGAAGTTGGAACTACCGATAAACGTGGTACAATTGTAACATTCACTCCGGATGATACCATTTTTACCCAAACTACCGAATACAAATATGATACTTTAGCTGGCCGTTTGCGCGAGTTATCTTTCTTAAATAAAGGGATTAAATTAACATTAACTGATGAGCGTGAGAAACTGGATGACGGTTCTTATTTTTCAGAAACTTTCCATTCAGAAGGTGGTTTAAAAGAGTTTGTTGCCTTTTTAGATGATACCCGTACTTCTATTCTGGCTGAGCCGATTTATATTGAGGGGATTAAAAATGGTGTTCCGGTTGAGCTTGCTTTCCAGTATAACGATAGTTATTCAGAAAATGTACACTCTTATGTAAATAACATTAATACCCACGAGGGCGGTACACACATTGCCGGTTTCCGTAGGGGGTTAACCCGTACTTTAAAAAACTATGCCGATAAGGAAGGTTTGTTAAAGAATGTAAAAATGGAAATTACCGGTGATGACTTCAGGGAAGGTTTAACCGCAGTGGTTTCGGTAAAAGTACAAGAACCACAATTTGAAGGGCAAACCAAAACCAAACTGGGTAACAGTGAGGTAATGGGATCTGTAGATGTTGCCGTAGGTGAGGCTTTGGGTAATTACCTGGAAGAAAATCCTAAAGAAGCCAAAATGATTATCAATAAGGTAATCTTAGCGGCTACTGCACGTGCCGCGGCACGTAAAGCGCGCGAAATGGTACAGCGTAAGAGTGTAATGGGTGGTTCAGGTTTACCTGGTAAACTGGCCGATTGCTCAGACAGTGATCCGGAAAGATGCGAGATTTACCTGGTTGAGGGTGACTCGGCGGGTGGTACCGCTAAACAAGGCCGCGACAGAAACATTCAGGCCATTTTGCCTTTAAAAGGTAAAATTCTGAACGTAGAAAAAGCGATGGAGCACAAAATTTACGAAAATGATGAGATCAAAAATATGTTTACGGCCATTGGCGTAAGCATTGGTACTCCTGAAGATAATAAAGCATTAAATTTAACGAAACTGCGTTACCACAAGATCGTAATCATGACGGATGCGGATATCGACGGTTCACACATTACCACGTTGATTTTAACCTTCTTCTATCGTTATATGAGGGCTTTAATCGAAGCGGGCTATGTTTATATTGCTTCTCCACCACTTTATCAGGTTAAAAAAGGTAAAGAATTTGAATATTGCTGGAATGATGTGCAACGCGATGCTGCTGTACAACGTTTAAAAGGTGCAGGTAAAGAAGATAGCGTACACATCCAGCGTTATAAAGGTTTAGGTGAGATGAACGCAGAACAATTGTGGGAAACTACTTTAAACCCGGCAACACGTACTTTATTGCAGGCTACTATCGAAAGTGCTGCAGAATGTGATCATACTTTCTCGATGTTGATGGGTGATGAGGTTGCTCCACGCAGAGAATTTATTGAACGTAATGCAAAATATGCAAAAATTGATGCTTAAGCGCTAAATTCCCTAAAGGGACTTTAATATAAGAACCCTCTTCAAGTTAAAAGTCTTGAAGAGGGTTTTTTGTTCTATCTTGGTGTAAGATGTTGCCATCTTACACTATATTGAATTTTCTAGTTTGGATAAATTTAGTTGTAATAAGTCAGATGGTAACATCTGACTTCACCGAGCGGTCGTTTTAAGATTTTATTGTGGTGTCAGCTGTTCCCAACTGACACTGGAGACACGTCGAATTAATTTTTAGAATAGTCAGATGGTAACATCTGACTTCACGATAAAAAACAAAGCCATTCAAATTCGAATGGCTTTTGTCTCATTTATACACTATTGGTCCACAGATTCTTTTTATCCAAAAAGAAAGCTAATGGCATTAACTAACCACCTCAAATTAATGAGATTTATCTTAACGAAGGGCTACTACAAAATGTAGTAAGACCCAACCGGAGCCAGTTCTGTTTGTGGCTTGTCTTCATATATTTTATTGTCATCGAGCATTTGGCAAAGATCGCGCTCAATGGTTCTGCAGATGGTTGTGGTTGGCGTATCCGTAGGTTTATTTTCAAAAGGATCCTGAAGATGAACGGCCATTTTTTCAACCAGTAAAAAGAATGCCGCAATGGCTACCACTAAAGGTACCTCCATGTAACCAAAATATTCAATCAGGCCAAAAGGTAGCAATACAATAAACAAATGGATAGACATGTTGATGTATTTGCTATAAGTAACCGGGAAAACGGTGTTTTTAATCCTTTCCGATCCACCCATGTGGTTACATAAACCAGTAATGGTTTTATCAATTTCTATCTGTTGGTATTTATTGATCCAGCCTTCTTGTAACGCCTTTTTCAAATCCATGGCATGCAACTCCAATATGGTAGCGGTTACATTTTTACGTTTTTTGATAAAAGCAATTTCTTCTGCACTCACGTATTCTTCCAGACCTTTTCGGGCATTAAAACCTCTTAACGATTGACTTAAGGCATAACACCAGGCAATCTGTCTTTTGATAAAACGGGCCTTAAATTCCTCAATTTCATCCAATCCATAAGGATTTTCAACGAAAGACAATATCTGGCGGGAGAGGGTTCTCGAATCGTTAACTATGGCGCCCCAAAGAATCCTCGCCTCCCACCATCTATCGTATGCCTGGTTAGAACGAAAGGCCAGTAAAAGGGAAATAATGGTTCCCAATAATGCCGGCACCGCCACAGGAATTGATATGCGGGTAACATGAAAATTCTCATATAACACCACAATACCTACTGAGTAGCCTATCACAAACAGGAGTTCTTTTTTGATTTTTCCGAATATATAAGTGAGCGGAATATTATTTCGTAACAGCATGATATTAAATTTTTATAGGTGTAATAATTAAGCGTTTGCTTCCTGCAACTGCGCTTCCTGTATTTTGGTATCGATCAGGTTTTCTTTGCTGTGTATTGTTAAGGTATTTAACTGGATCACTTCGCAACCTGCCCGTTCTGTTAAGAATTTGGGATCGATACTGTATTTGTTGATCGGTGTAAAGGAATAGGTTTTTAAGTAGGCAATGCTCGATACATCAAATGCTTCTATAAAGTTTTTGAAGGCAGCTACTGTACTTCCATAAAAATATTCAATGCCTATGGTATTGATCTGATTAGGGTATTTTGTCTTAGCCTGATTTAGCTGCTGATAAAATTCGTCGCTAACATTTTCGTAATCGCGGCTGCGGCGACTAAGCATTAACATATCTGTTATAGAATCTGATAATTTAAATGCGTGTACAAAAATGATATTTAACTTTTCATTTGATTGGTGCTGAACAAGCGCATCGATGATTTTAATGCTTTCTAATTTAAAATCGGTTGGTATTAATACTGTTTTCATGGCTATATCTTGTTTAAATGAACTGAACTATTATTTATACAAGTTTAGCGTGATGTTATTACAGCGAAATAAGAGCGAGATTAGAATGAGATTAGAGTGTACTCCTTTTTAGAATAATTATTGGTTAACTGCTATGTTGGTTAATTGTAGAAACTGGTTAATTGGTTAACTGTACAAATCGTCTAACCACAGTTAACCGATTTAAACGATTAACCAGTTAACCATTAACTTTTCGTAGGCAATAAAACTTTAATTTCTGTACCAACGCCTTCCTGCGATTTGATGGCGATACTTCCCCGGTGCAGACGGATGATATTTAAAGATAGGGGTAAACCAACGCCGTAGCCTTTAAAATCGTTGGTATTTGATGCGCGGTAAAAGGGTTCGAATATGTGCTGGATATCGGTTTGTGGGATCCCGATTCCGCGATCGGTTACGGCGATAGAAAGCATATTGGCATTACTTTCTATGCTGATGCTTACCAAATTTTCATTTGAGTATTTACATGCATTGCTTACAATATTACTGATGGCCAGTTTGATCAGGTTTTTATTAACCCTTAACGAAAGCAATTCTTCATCATCAGGAAGTTTGCTAAAATCAATCTCAATTTTGCTATTGGGATGAACCTGATTAACTGAATCTTTAATTTCCCACAGCAATTCATCCATACGCACTTCTTCCCAAGGCTGGTTTTTGCCGTTAAAACCCGATTGTGCCAATCCCAATAAGCTGGTTAAAATATGTTCGAGCCTTTCGGCCTCATCTTTAATTTTCGATAAAGCTTTCTCCTGTTTCTGCTGGTCATCAATGGTTTTTAAGGCCAGTTCCACCTCGCCACTGATAATGGTTAGGGGTGTTCTTAATTCATGCGAAGCATTGCTAATGAAATTATTCTGCGTTTCGAAAGCGGTTTCCAAACGGTTAAGCATGTTGTTAAAGGTTTGGGCCAATTGCGACATTTCATCGTTCCCTTTTTTTACATCCAACCGCAGGTGTAGATTCTCTGCTTTGATCCTTTTTACACTTTTAATGATATTCCGGAGCGGCATTAACATATAGTTGGAGAATTTCCAGCCTACAACAAATGACAGGATAACAGAAAGGAAAAAACCGATAATCAGGATTCTTTGCAGGTCTTTTAATTCGCGGAAACCAAAAGGATCATTGGCAGAAACCACAACAATGTATTCCTTATCAGCACTTTTAAAAAATTTCCCGGCATAGAAATGATTTTCAACCCTATAACGGGCCATGTAACCGGCTTTAATGCGGTTATAAAAGCTGACTGGTAATTCGCGGTCAACCTTATCAATAGCTTCACCCGCAAGTACTATATATTCTTTTTCAGAAGGTAAGCGCTCCAGGTATTGATTACGCAATTTTGCATAAGCGCTATTGTTGCCATCTTCGTAGAGTTTAATCTGCGCGGCAATGTTAACCCTGGCCTCTAAACGTTTGTAAAAATCTTCAAATGCAAACTCATTGGAGAAATACCAAACAAAACCACTTAAAAGTGAAATGATCACAGCCGATAATATGGCAAAGAGCAAAGTGATTTTTTTTGCGATCTTCATCTATTTTTCCTTCAATATATAACCTAAGCCTACTGCAGTGTGAATGAGTTTCTGATCTGCATTTTTGTCTATTTTTTTGCGGAGGTAATTCACATATACATCAACCACATTGGTGCCGAGGTTAAAGTCGATATCCCAAACATTTTCAAGAATATCGATCCGTGATAAAATTTTTGACCGGTTTTTGGCCATGTATTCTAATAAGCGATATTCTGTTGCGGTAAGTATAATTTCCTGTTGATTCCTTTTTACCGTTTTAGCACTTAAATTGATCTGCAGATCGGCTACGGTAATAATCTGATCCTGAGAAACCACCCCATGGTAACGCCTCAGCAACATTCTGATACGGGCGAAAAGTTCTGCAAATTTAAAAGGTTTAATCAAATAATCATCCGCACCATTATCTAATCCGTTAACCACATTTTCGGTTGTACCTAATGCCGTAAGCATAATAATTGGGGTATTAGGTTTCTGCTCTTTAATGATTTTGCAAAGTTCCAGTCCATTTATTCCGGGTAGCATGATATCGAGGATAATCAGATCGAACTGGTTTTCCATTGCCATCTGTTTTCCTATCGAACCATCAGGAGCAATACTCACGGTAAAGCCCTCATCGTTCAGGCCTCTCGAAATTACGGAAACCACACTCGGTTCATCTTCTACAAGTAATAAATTCATTTGTCAGCAAGTAATCTAAAAAATAGCGAATTACAAAATCTTAATTGATGGTTAGGCGACTTTTAATACTTTTTTAACCCAAAGCCGACATAATTGTTTGATTGACCATCAATTGAAGCAAAAAAAAAGCCTCTCTTTGAGAGGCAGATTATGTTTTTAACCACAGAGGTAACAGAGGAAAGGCACAGAGGGCGCAAAGTTTTTATAGAGCAGAGGTTATCCCGACTGAAGCGGAGTCCCGAATCTGTGGGATCGAAATGGCGCCCGCATAGGAGATACATAATATTTTTCTACACTTTAGCCCCTGACTTCGGAAATAGTCTTTCTGACCAGAGATTTACTTGGGCCCCACTCAGCATGACAAATATTTCTTCAAAAATACTCCGTGTTTTCCGTGTATCCGTGGCTGAAAAATAAAAGTATTTGACTCATGTGTCTTCGACTTCGCTCAGACTGACAATACTATATTACAGCGGCTAAAACTCTAAACCCCTTTCTCCGATTTTTCTTTTAAATATTTCAACCCATCCTCAAAATCTTTTCCGATCATTTTATCCATGCTTACAAAAACACACATCCATTTACTGATCAGGTTATTTTCTCCGCTCATGGTCCAGGTTACCTTATTGCTGGCGCCTTCAGGCTGGATCTCGAATTTTGTATCCGCTAAACTTTCAAAAGGTTCGATAAATTTTAATTCAATATCAACCAGTTTGTTCGGCTCCACACTTTTAATTTTCATATAGCCGCTTCCCGTTTCTTTGCCTTTCCACTCATATAAATGGCCTGGCTGGCCGGCAACGCCACCATAAGTAGTTTTGGCAGTAGGTTCCATTTTTGCCCAGGGGTTCCATTTGTAGAATTCTTTAAAGTCGGCAATGTTCTTGTAAATTACCGTATCAGGGGCGTTAATTACAGTAGATCTGCTTACGGTATAAGTTTTTGGCAAGAAAAAGCCGCCCACAATAATAATTATTGCCAATATGACAATAATGCCAATAAAGATTCTTAGGAATTTCATAATTGATTTAAGTTTGGTTAACTAAATTTATAAAGAAACCAGTTTAAATCAAAACATAATTTTCTTACACGATTTTGATTTTCTGCTGAGGAGAATTGATTTTAAAATGCATCAAATCGGCAATTGATTGCGCTTTTTGTTTAATCAGATTGGCATTTTCGCCTTCAAAAAGATCATCAACAGTATTAAAGAAGATCGTTTTCCAGGTTTCAAATTCTGCGGTATGCAGTGATGTTTTATCATTCAATGCAAAATGGACTAGCATTGGGTTGCCTTTGTAAGTGGCTTTGCCAAAAAGGATGCTTTCCCAAAAATCGTACATCTTTGGCAGGTGATGTGCCCAGTCTACTTTGGCAACATCGGTAAATATCGGGCCGATGGTTTGGTTAAGCGCAACTTTTTTATAAAAGGTATCTACCAAAAAGATAATGTCGTTCCTATCGTTAATGTCCTTTTTCATGATTGGTCACTTATAAAGCCTTAAAACCATTTTATTATAATCTATTACGGCTTTATATTGCATTAAAATATCCCCGCCAATAATGCCCATAATGGGCGGGTGACCGAACTGTTGGTAGGTATCGCTAACCGATTGAAGATCGAAAGCTACAGTTTCGTATGCTTTGATTTTTAAGCTGCCGATTTTTACCTCAGGTATAGTGGCCTGGATGGTGGTTGTGGTAGTAAAAAGAGTGGCCGCATTAATCTCATCTGATACCTGCAGTGTTTCAGCCAGGTGTTGCTCAATTAAAGATTTATCAAATACGCTCCGCGATGCACCGGTATCCAGCACAACAAGATGTTTTTCTTTAAAAACAACAACTTCCAACAATAGGTGAAAGCCGTCGTCCTGTAAATTTATCAGTTTAAGCGGGATTGAAATTGATCTCATTGTTTTTTATGTGCTTTTATGCTTAGGTAAGAAGCTGCTTATAGATCATCATAAATAGATGAATGTAAAAGGACGATCGTCATTCCCGCGCAGGCGGGAATCCTAATGCAATAGGCTTTAAGATTCCCAATCGAGTTGGGAATGACGAATCGAGGAAGGCTATTCTTGTAATTTAATACTTTCGCTAAAAGCTAATTTTCAGAATGGTGTTAAACCAGTTTCATTTCTGCCAGTACACTGTTCATGTTCCTCACCGCATCGGCACTTTTGTTAAATGCTGCCTGCTCATCTTCAGTTAGTTTAAAATCGATGATTTTTTCCCAGCCGCTGCGGCCAATAATTACGGGAACACCTAAACAGATATCTTCCTGTCCGTATTCACCTTCCAGCGAAACGCAGCAGGTAAATAGTTTTTTCTCATCACGTAATATGGCTTCAACCAATGCTGCTCCGGCTGCTCCTGGTGCGTACCAGGCAGAAGTTCCGATCAGTCCGGTTAAAGTAGCACCACCCACCATGGTATCAGCAGCAACTTTATCTAGTGTAGATTTATCGAGTAAATTGCTTACCGGTAAACTTTGATAAGTAGCTAAACGGGTTAACGGGATCATTGTGGTATCGCCATGACCGCCAATTACAAAACCCTGCAAATCGTTCGGATTGCAGTTTAAAGCCTGCGATAAATAAAATTTGAAACGTGAGCTATCTAAGGTTCCACCCATCCCAATGATGCGGTGTTTAGGTAAACCCAATGATTTTAAGGCCAGGTAAGTCATGGTATCCATCGGGTTACTGATTACAATGAAGATGGCTTCCGGAGAGAATTTTAAAATATTTTCGGCAACGCCTTTAACAATACCTGCATTAATGCCGATCAGTTCTTCACGGGTCATCCCCGGTTTACGCGGCAAACCCGAAGTAATAACCACCACATCCGAACCGGCAGTTTTGCTATAATCGCCTGTAACCCCGGTAATTTTGGTGTCGAAGCCCAAAAGGGTAGCCGTTTGCATCATATCGATTGCTTTACCTTCGGCAAAACCTTCTTTAATATCCAATAAAACAAGTTCGTTCGCTAATTCTTTGCGGGCAATATTATCTGCACAAGTGGCACCAACTGCGCCTGCGCCAACAACCGTTACTTTCATATATTATATTTTTAATGGTTTGCAATCGTTAAATATCCATCGAAGGTAGAAATAAATATAAGGTTTAAAAATGCTTTTCAAAACTTTATAATTTAATCAGGGTTTACTTAGTAAGTATTAAACAGCGTTTTTTTGTTCTAACAAATTATGGAAAACAAGCCCATTTCGAATATCGATTATAAAGCCTTTGAGGGCAAATGGTATTCATTATATTCAATCCCAACATTATTAGATAAACATTGGAAACAGACTACTGAGACTTACACATTGGCTGATGACGATCATTTCGATGTGTACACCACTTATCATAAAGAGGGCAAACCTGAAGAAAAATCGATTACTTCTAAATTGTTTTTTGATGATGAAAAAGCCGATGGTGATATGAAAGCCCAGTTTTTATGGCCTTTTAAAATCGGTTACTGGATTATCGAACTGGCCGATGATTATAGTTATGTAGTAGTTGGGCATCCCGATGAAAAATACCTGTTTATTATGGCACGTGAGCCTAAAATGGAAGCCGATTTATTGGTGCATATTATAGAAAGATGCAGGCAAAAAGGATACGAGGTGAGTGAGTTGGTGAGCCAGGAGCACTTTTAAACAGTTTTCAGTTTGCGGTTCTCAGTTGATAGTTCTTGTCATTCTGAACGCATTGAAGAATATAATAGTTCTATTAGTTTAGTAAATTAATAATTAAAAAAATATCATCATGAAAATATTAACGGTTTTAACATCCCACAGCGAGCTGGGAAATACTGGTGAAAAAACAGGTTTTTGGATTGAAGAATTCGCAGCGCCATATTATTTAATGGCAGATGCAGGAGTAGAGATCACATTAGCTTCGCCAAAAGGAGGGCAGCCACCCATTGATCCTAAAAGCGATGCGCCTGATGCGCAGACTGAAGCAACAAAAAGATTTAAAGCAGATAAAGAGTTGCAGCAAATTCTTGCAAATACCGTTCAACTGAATACGGTGAACGAAGAGGATTACGATGCCGTATTTTATCCGGGAGGTCATGGGCCGTTATGGGATTTGGCAAATGATGAAAAATCTATATCACTTATCGAAGCATTTTATAAAGCCGAAAAACCAGTGGCTTTCGTATGTCATGCGCCAGGTGTATTAATTAAAGTTAAAGATCAAAATGGCGATCCTTTAGTAAAAGGTAAAGCCGTAACCGGATTTTCAAATTCGGAAGAAAAGGCTGTTAAATTAACCGATGTAGTGCCTTTTTTATTGGAGGATGAGTTTAAAAAAATTGGTGGCCATTACAGCAAAGGCGCCGACTGGAGTTCTTATGTGAAAAAGGATGGTTTGCTCATTACCGGACAAAACCCAGGCTCATCAGAAGAGGCCGCAAAAGTTTTGTTGGAAACGTTAAAAGAATAAGTTTTAAACCTCGCAGATTTTCAAAGCCTGCGAGGTTTTTTTTAATTGGATGGTTTTGTGATTTTCTTAATCTCGTCCATCGTATATGCTTTATAAGAAAAGCCAAATCGCCTGGTATTTTCTTCAACAGTTGTATCGAAACCCGCTTCCTTACGTCTTCGATTTACGTTTTTAGCGTCTTTAATGGGGATAACATATTGGAAAAATTCTTTTTTTCCGGTTTGGGGATTCATAATTTGTATTCCATATACCTGTGTGCCATATATTTGTTCTTTCCCTTCATTGCTCAGTTTTCTATCCAACATCATGGCGGTGTATTTAAAAGGTAATTCCCCACTCTTGCCTGCTTTTTCAATCAGTGGATAATATTTTGGAATAATAGCAGGGTTATGCTGTATTACATAAAACACGGTGGTATTTGCTGGTTCACCCACAAGTGTTTTTCCGGGATAACCATATTTTGCAATAATGGCTTCAACTTTTTTAAGATGAATGGAATCTATTTCCTTCATTATCATCCATTGACTTTTTTGAAGCACCTCTTTCGAAGAATTAAATAATGCTGCAATAGTGTCTTTTCTCCCTTCAGAGGTTTCTGTATCTCCAAACTCTCTAATGCCCTGATCGAGTTGTAAAATAGAATCGAGTTGCTTTTTCAATTCCATATTAATCTGCTTTTGTGCGGATGCAAATGAGGCAGTTCCCAAAATAAAAAGAGAAAGTAAAATGAGTTTCATGGCGTATGTTGGCAATTTTGAATCCTAGTATATTCCTAAAATAACAGTTTTTTTATTGAAGCCTTTCTTTTTAAGCAAGTTTAACTTTATTTAACAAGCTGCTATTATATTGTTTTTGTTGGAAACGTCAAAAAGGTAAGTTTTAAATCTCGCAGGTTTTTAAGTCGCTCTACTTAGATGTTCTTGAATGGCTTAGGTGGTCAATATTATTTTGGAAATGGCCGGCAGTTACACTTCGGTTAGTGAAGCCCTGCTATCGTTTCAAGTCCTCTCCCGATGAAAAATCGGGATGCGGGCTTTCCACTTTATCAGGTTTATTTACCAAGTGACGCGGTTCTTCGGGAAAAAGTGCCTAACAGTAAATAAACCTCTAAGGTTTTTACACTATTGCTTTTAAAGATTTTGTGCACGAGCCTTTGTAAACTAGACCTGATTGACGGGGAAAGCACCCGATTTTTATCGGGACTTGTACCAAAAGCAGGGCTGAATGAACCCAAAACGCCACTGTCGTTGCTCTTCAAATAACATGGGTTTGATCAAAAAAGAAGGCGTTGCTCTAAATATATTTTCTTATTTTCCACTATATTTTGTTGATAAAATGATGACAGCATCAGCCTTCAAATTCCTTATTTTTGAAGAACCGTTATTATTCTACAACGACTGATTCTTTACTGCACAATATGTACTTAATTTTTGATACTGAAACCACTGGTTTGCCCCGCAATTTCAATGCACCAATTACCGATACGGATAACTGGCCGCGTTGTATACAGATTGCATGGCAATTGCACGATGAGATGGGGAGATTGGTTGAACATCAGGATTATCTGGTTAAGCCAGAGGGGTTTAATATTCCTTACGATGCCGAAAGGATTCACGGTATTTCTACCGAACTGGCTGTTGAACAGGGGATCGGTTTTGATGAAATGCTGGCTAAGTTTAACGAAGTTTTAAATAAAGCCAAATTTATTGTAGGCCAGAATGTTGGCTTCGATGTAAACATTATGGGCTGCGAGTTTCATCGTTTTGGTGTAGCCAACCGCCTGGCAGAGATGCCTGTTTTAGACACCTGTACCGAAGTTACCGCGCAGCTTTTACAATTGCCAGGAGGTAGGGGCGGTAAGTTTAAACTGCCAACCCTAACCGAGTTGCACTCCTATTTATTTGGTGTTCCTTTTAACGAAGCCCACAATGCTACTGCCGATGTGGAAGCTACTACACGCTGTTTTTTAGAGCTGGTAAAAAGAGAGGTCTTTAAAAAAGAAGAACTACTTGTAGATGTGGAATATTTTCCGCGTTTTAGGGAGGTAAATCCTGGATTAATTGATGGGGTTGGTTTAAAACACATCAACTTAAAAGCAGCATCTGATGAAATCCGTAAGCGCCAGCAAAAAACTGAAGGCAGCGGGATTTCTAAACAAGCCCTTGCAGGTAATAAACAAGAACTTGCGGCAGCCACCTTTGTGCATTTGCATAACCACACCCAGTTTTCGGTATTGCAAAGTACCATCAGTATCCCCGATTTAGTAAAAGCCGCCGCAGCACAAAAAATGCCCGCGGTAGCTATGACCGATCATGCCAATATGATGGGTGCCTTCCATTTTGTTAATAATGTTTTAAACCATAATAAAGCTGCTGAAGCTAAAAACGCTGCCGCAATTGAGGCTGGCGAACGACCAACAGAGGTGGTGATGACGCCGATTGTTGGTGTGGAGTTTTTTGTTTGTAATAACCACTTAGACCGGACCGCAAAAGATAACGGTTACCAGATGGTATTGTTGGCGAAAAACAAAAAAGGATACCATAATCTGGCTAAAATGTCGTCGATAGCCTATACAAAAGGTTTTTATTATGTGCCGCGTATCGATAGACAGGTAATTGAACAGTATAAAGAAGATATCATCGTGCTTTCCGGAAATCTTTCCGGAGAGATTTCCAATAAAATATTAAACCTCGGCGAAAATCAGGCAGAAGAGGCTTTACTTTGGTGGAAAGCTCAATTTGGTGATGATTTTTATGTTGAGGTAATGCGCCATAGTCAGGAAGATGAAGACCGTGTAAACGAAACTTTAATCTCTTTAGCAAATAAACATGCCGTAAAACTGATTGCAACCAATAACACCTATTACATTAATAAAAAGGATGCCAACGCACACGATATTTTACTTTGTGTAAAAGACGGTGAAAAACAAGCCACACCAATTGGCCGTGGTCGTGGTTACCGTTATGGATTGCCAAACCAGGAATACTATTTCAAATCGGGCGATGAAATGAAGGCGCTTTTTGCCGACCTGCCCGAGGCGATCCTGAATATTCAGGAAATTCTTGATAAAATTGAAATTTATAAACTTGCCCGTGAGGTACTCTTACCGAAATTCGATATCCCTGAAGAATTTTTGGTTGCCGAAGATGAAGCCGATGGTGGAAAACGCGGAGAGAATAAATTTTTACGTCACCTTACTTACGAGGGTGCCAAAAAACGTTATGGTACGTTAACCCCTGAGGTTACCGAGCGTTTGGATTTTGAATTACAAACGATTGAGAAAACAGGTTATCCGGGTTATTTCCTGATTGTACAGGATTTTATTGCCGAAGCCCGCCGGAGAGATGTTTCGGTAGGTCCGGGGCGTGGTTCTGCTGCCGGTTCGGTAGTTGCCTACTGCCTGTGGATTACGAATATCGACCCGATTAAGTACGATCTCCTTTTTGAGCGTTTCTTAAATCCCGATCGTGTATCCATGCCCGATATTGATATCGATTTTGATGATGAGGGCCGTGGCCGCGTAATGGAGTACGTAATCAATAAATACGGTTCCAGCCAGGTGGCGCAGATTATTACCTACGGAACTATGGCGGCAAAATCTTCTATCCGGGATACTGCCCGTGTATTGGATTTGCCACTTTTCGAGGCCGATAAAATTGCCAAGCTGATTCCGAACATGAAGCTGGCTAAAATCTTTACACTCGATGAAAAGAGTTTAAAAGACGCTTTACGTCCCGATGAATATGAGCGCGTGGTAGAGTTGAAAAACCTCGGTGGGTTAAAAGATTTAAGTGCCGAAACCATACAACAGGCGCAGATTTTAGAAGGATCGTTAAGGAACACGGGTATTCATGCCTGCGGGGTAATTATCACCCCAAGCGATATTACCAATTTCGTTCCTGTATCAGTTGCCAAAGATTCTGATTTATATGTTACCCAGTTTGATAACTCCGTTGTAGAAAGCGCCGGTTTATTAAAAATGGACTTCTTAGGGTTAAAAACCTTAACCCTGATTAAGGACACCGTAAAACTGGTGAAGAAAAGACATGGAATCGACCTCAATCCGGATAATTTCCCGATTGATGATGTAATGACTTACGAGCTTTTCCAGCGTGGCGAAACCATCGGGATTTTCCAGTACGAGAGTCCGGGGATGCAGAAGTACATGAAGGAGCTTAAGCCTACAGTTTTCGACGATTTAATTGCCATGAACGCCTTATACCGCCCGGGACCGATGGAGTATATCCCAAGTTTCGTACGCCGTAAAAATGGTGAGGAAGAAATTAAATACGATTTAGATGCCTGCGAAGAATACCTGAAAGAAACTTATGGTATTACCGTTTATCAGGAGCAGGTAATGCTTTTATCGCAGAAACTGGCCGGATTTACCAAAGGTGAGGCCGACGTACTGCGTAAAGCGATGGGTAAGAAGCAGAAAGACGTTCTGGATAAAATGAAACCTAAATTTGTAAAGCAGGCCGCAGAGAAAGGCCATGATGCGGCAACTTTAGAAAAAATCTGGAAAGATTGGGAAGCGTTTGCATCCTACGCCTTCAACAAATCGCACTCTACCTGTTATGCATGGATTGCTTATCAAACCGCATACTTAAAGGCACATTACCCTGCCGAATATATGGCTGCGGTGCTTTCCAACAACATGAGTGATATTAAACAGGTGGCTTTCTTTATGGAAGAATGTCGCCAGATGAGTGTTACCGTATTAGGTCCTGATGTAAACGAATCTGATCTTAAATTCTCTGTTAATGCCAAAGGAGAAGTCCGTTTTGGAATGTCGGCAGTAAAAGGCGTGGGCGAAAAAGCGGTAGAAAGTATTATCGAAGAACGTACGGGTAATGGTCATTACGCCAGTGTTTACGATTTTGCAAAACGTTCTAACACCCGTATTGTAAACAAAAAAGCTTACGAGAGTTTCGTGTACAGCGGTGCTTTTGATGCCTTTGGCGGACATAGGGCACAGTATTTTTACATCGGCCCTAACGATAAGATGAATGGCATTGAGAAAATTATCAAATATGCCAACGATTTCCAGAATAACGAAAGCACTTCCCAGGCTTCATTGTTCGGTGGATCAAAAGCTGATCTGATTTTAGAACCTAGTTTACCAGTTTCGCCGGAGTGGGCTTTAATGGACAGGTTGAAGTATGAGAAAGATGCCATCGGGATTTTCCTTTCAGGTCACCCATTGGATAATTATAAACTCGAACTCGATAAATTCTGCACCCATGGGGTTAGGCAGCTCAGCATCATCAACAAAGTGCGTATGGGCGATAGCAACGAAGAGGTTTTGGCCGAATTCGAAAAACTGAAAAACCGTGAACTCTGTGTAGGTGGTTTGGTGGTAACGGCATCGCAAAGGATTACCAAAACCGGTAAACCTTTCGGAACTTTTGTTTTCGAAGATTATGAAGATGCCAGCGAAATGGCCTTGTTTGGAGAAGACTTTTTGAAGTTCAAATCATTTTTAACCGAAGGATATTTCTTACAAATCAGGGGAAGGGTAGGAGAACGTTTCGGAAAAGCGGGAGATTGGGAATTTAAGATTACGGCAATCAACCTCATGTCCGAACTGCGTGATAAACTGGCGAAAAGTTTAACCATCCAGGTACCGATTGAGCGGGTTAACGACCAATTGATGAGAGAAATTGAAGCCATATTAGCAGACAATAAGGCAAACTCTGAACAACAGAACTGCCAACTTAACTTCGCCGTTTTTGATAGCGAAAAGCAGATTATGCTCGATTTACCTTCGAAAAATTTAAAAATAAACCCCAATAACAAGTTCTTAGAACAATTGATGGGAATGAATGTTGTAAATTATAAGCTAAACTAGCGTTTGGTGTTTGGCGCTTAGCGTTTTGGGTTTATCAAACGCTTATCGCTGTCCGCTTGGCGCTCACCGCTTTACCAAAATAATGTCAAATTGACATTACAGATGTTATGGCATTACAATTGAATACATATATTTGAACATAAAAAAAATAATTATGGCATTAGAAATCACAGATGCAAACTTCGAGGAGCTTGTATTAAAATCAGATAAACCCGTATTAGTAGATTTTTGGGCAGAATGGTGTGGCCCTTGTCGCATGGTTGGTCCAGTTGTAGAAGAAATCGCTAAAGAATATGATGGTAAAGCGGTAGTTGGAAAAGTAAACGTTGATAACAACCCTCAAATTTCAATGCAGTTTGGTATCCGTAACATCCCTGCTTTATTATACTTTAAAGATGGACAAGTTGTAGACAAACAAGTTGGTGCTGTTCCAAAATCTATTTTAGCAGAAAAATTAAACAAACAATTAGTTTAATTTAGCTTCAAGCAAAAAGATCAAAGCCTAAAGGCTTGTAACATATTTAAAACCCAGGTTCATTTGATGGATTTGGGTTTTTTATTGCAAACATAATTTTGTTTCTTTAATAAAAAACTAACAATCATGTCTATTAACTTATTTAACAATAAAACTTTAGGTATTTTATTGGCAGGTTTGGCCCTAAACTGTGCAAATATTGCCTGTGTATCGGCTCAAAACCCTGTTGAAACCAACGAACCATCGGCTGATTATAAACCTGCCTTTGCCGGGCAGACCAGAATTGCTGGCATAAAAACCAAAACTCCTCTGGATATTACGGTTATCAATGAAAAGTTGGAAAATCCATGGGCAATTTCGGTACTTCCTAACGGAGGTTTCCTGATTACACAAAAACAGGGCACCATGGTGATCCTTACGCCGGATGGAAAACTGAGCAAAAAAATTACCGGTTTACCAAAGGTTGATCCTTCCGGTCAGGGTGGTTTACTGGATGTAACTTTAGATCCAAACTTTGCGAAAAACAGAATGATATATTGGGCTTATTCGGAGCCTCAGGATAAAGGTGTTTTATTGGCCATAGCCAAAGGAAAACTTGCTGCAAACGAAACTTCGATAGAAAACCAGACCATTATTTACCGTGCTACACCAGCTTATACAGGCAAACTACAATATGGATCGCGGATTGTATTTGATAAAAACGGTAACTTATTTGTAAGTACAGGCGAACGTTCGGGTAATGATATCAGGATACAGGCGCAATATCTAAATTCTTCCTTAGGAAAAATTCTGCACCTTACTACTGATGGAAAAGCGGTTGCTAACGGTCCGTTTGCAGGTAAAGCGGATGCCAGACCTGAAATTTATGCTTATGGATTACGTAACCCGGATGGTTTGGCCATTAATCCATCAACAGGCGATTTATGGGAAGCCGAATTTGGTCCTAAAGGTGGCGATGAGGTAAACATCATTAAATCAGGAAAAAATTATGGCTGGCCCATTATTACCTATGGAACAGAATACAGCGGTAAAAAAGTTGGCGATGGCATTCAGCAAAAAGAAGGAATGGAACAGCCGGTTTATTACTGGAATCCAAGTATTTCACCTGGTTGCATTGCTTTTTATAACAGCAACAGCATAGCCGAGTGGAAAGGTAATTTATTTGTAGGCGGTTTGGGTGGTTCGCATATTATCCGTTTGGTCATTAAAGATGATAAAATAGTTGGCGAAGAGCGGTTATTAGAGGGCAAAGGCGAACGTTTCCGCGATATGGCAGAAGGTAAAGACGGAGCGCTTTATTCGGTAACCGATAACGGACATTTGTATAGGATTGCGAAGAAATAATTAAATCCAAAAAGATAATCAGACCTCGCAGGTTTTCGAAACCTGCGAGGTCTTTTAAAATATTAATCCTGAATTCTTTAATGAGTTTGGGATTTTTTTGGAAACGAAGGTTCAGTTTTTCATAGGGGTTTTCAGCCCCGCTATACGCTTTACTTCGTTGCACTACGTGTTCGCTCCTATCGGGTTTATTTACCACGGATAGTAGCACAAACCTGCGAGGTCTTTGAAGCGGTGGGTTTTGCGTTAGGGATTGTAAGGGTTCAGTACCGATTTTTCATCGGTACCGGAGCGCAGCGCAGCCCTGAAAAGCCCGCCCCTTGGGGAACGCCCAAATTAATTTGCAGTTTGCAATTTCCAGTTTGCAATAGCTCTGCGCCTGAATTTGAAACTTCGGAAGTGTTGGCTAATTTTTCATTTTTTTAATAAATCTTTTATTAGCTTTACGATATGCAGGCTGTAAACTACGAGAACGAAACAAGCTATGGTAATTTAGAATTGCTTGCCCAGCAAGTGGTAGAAGGTTTTATTACGGGCTTGCATAAAAGTCCCTTTCATGGCTTTTCGGTTGAGTTTGCCGAGCATCGCCAGTACAATAATGGCGATAACGTTAAAAATATCGACTGGAAATTATACGCCAAAACGGATAAACTTTACAGCAAACGCTTTGAAGAAGAAACCAACCTGCGCTGCCAGTTTGTAATCGACGTTTCCTCTTCGATGTATTTTCCGGAACCGAAAAATAACAAACTGATTTTCTCGATACAGGCTGCTGCATCTTTAATGTACCTGCTAAAGAAACAACGTGATGCTTTCGGATTAAGCTTATTCACTGATGAAATACTTTTAAATTCTCCGGCAAAATCGACTACGGTTCATCAGAAATATTTATTTACCCAATTGGAAGAACTGTTGCATAAACCGAACATAAATGCACAGACCAATTTAAGCGAGGCATTACACCAGGTGGCAGAATTGATCCATAAACGCTCATTGGTAATTATCTTCAGCGATCTCTTCAATACACAGACCAGCGCCGATAAAACCGATCAGTTTTTTGATGCTTTACAGCACTTGAAATTTAACAAACACGAAGTGGTGGTTTTTAATGTGGTTGATCAATCAAAAGAAGTAGATTTTGAATTTGAAAACCGCCCATACCAGTTTATTGATATGGAAACCGGCGACACCATCAAAGTGCATACCAACCAGGTAAAGGAAAATTATACTGCTGCTGTTTCCAGCTACCGCCGGCAAATTGCCTTAAAATGTGCCCAATATAAGATCGATCTGATTGATGCCGATATGAACGAAGGTTTTTATCCTGTTCTCCAGTCTTATTTAATCAAAAGGCAAAAATTAGGCTAAGCTTTTTGTTTCAAAGCAAAACAACAGTAAGGGTACACTGTTAATTAATAAACGATTTAATTTAAACTCGATAATATGTTAGAAAAAGGCGCTACAGCACCAGATTTCGAATTGAATGCTACTCCCGATCAAAAAATAAAACTTAAAGATTTTAAAGGTAAAAATGTTATCCTGGCTTTTTATCCGGCAGACTGGAGCCCGGTTTGCAGCGACCAGATGGCCCTTTATAACGAGATGCTCAAATATTTCAGCAAATATGATGCGCAGATTTTCGGGGTTTCGGTTGATAGCGTTTGGTGCCACCTCGCCTTCGAAGAAAACAGAAAACTACATTTTCCATTACTGGCAGATTTTGAACCAAAAGGTGCAGTTTCTAAAGCTTATGGCGTGTACGATGAGGAAGTTGGGGAGAGTAAAAGAGCACTTTTCGTAATTGATAAAGAAGGCAAAATTGCCTGGAGTTATTTATCGCCTGTAGCGGTTAACCCTGGTGCCGATGGCATTTTAGATGCATTAGAAGAATTAAGCAAGAAATAAACCATGAGCACATTAAAACCCGAAATAAACAGTCAGGATCATATTCAAGGTGATGATTCGGCAAGTATAACCATTGTGGAGTTTGGCGATTACCAATGTCCATACTGTGGAGATGCTTATCCCATTATGAAAGAAATTGAAGAAACCTTTGGTCATCAGATTAAATTTATATTCCGTCATTTTCCTTTGGCCAATGCACACGAATATGCTTTTCCAGCGGCGATAGCAGCAGAGGCAGCAGCTTTACAGGGCAAATTTTGGGAAATGCACGATGCACTTTATGAAAATCAGTACCGTTTAAATGCTGAACTATTTGACGAATTGGCCGAAACCATTGGCTTGGATTTAGAGCAGTTTCAGCAAGACAGTGCTTCAGAAGAGATCAAAACCATCATAGAAGATAATTTTGACAGTGGTATGCGCAGTGGTGTAAATGGAACCCCATCATTTTATGTAAACGGAACCAAATTTGATGGTGGCGCAGCAGATCTGTATCAAATGCTTAAAGAAAGTACGGAGTAGTTTTAGTACAATCATTTTTCATTATAATATTTTATTAAAAGAGTCGTCATTGCGAGGTACGAAGCAATCTTAAAGCGCTCGCTACCAGCGATAGTCGTAAGATTGCTTTCCCGAATGTCGGGACAGGCTGTCGGCTGGAAAAGCCTTCTCGCAATGACGATTTCCATTAAAAACCCAATCCCTTACCCTGAAAACGGTTGCATTTTTCCACAATCGCAATAACAGTTGGCATCCATTACATTAAACTTTTTCAAAAAGTACTGATAAAAGCCGATTCTGTCTTTCATTGCAGGCGTATCACTTCCCTTATTACATTCTAATGCGCCATTTACAATATTAATGGTCATTCCGAAACCGGGTTTATATCCTTTTTGTATTTCAGCCGCAGATGGTTTCCATTTTCCGGTGATGACATCGTGAGGAGATGGTTTTGCACCCTGGGGCGTCATCCAGAAATAAATTGCGGTTTCAAAGGCTGTTATGGCATTGGTGCTAACCATGTTGGGGTTGTTAAGTAGAATTTTCTTATCACCAAAAATACAGTCTGATGCAAAACCATAATTGCTGTTGTAACTCAATTGAATGGGACCGCGGCCATAATATTTTTTCCCGGCAACAGCAAGGTAGGTAACATTGGCAACAGTATAATTGGCATTGGTATCCAATTCGTGGTTAAGCATTAAACCATCATTATATTTATTGTTGACCCCATTCCGGGTTTCGTGAGCAATATGAGCGAATAAAGCAGCAAGTTCTTTTTTGTTTATATTAATGTCTTTTGAAGCACAGAAATCAGCATAATCGATAGTTGAAGTGCTGTAAGGTTTTGCTTTTGCCCAGGTTTCGTTCCAGTCTTTATCCTGTCGAATTACAGATGCTTTATTTGTCCTTTTATCCGTTCTGGTGATTTTATAAATCCACTCGCCCCGTTTTTCGATCTTGATTTTAATAAATGACATTGCAGAAACGGCTTTGGCAAAGGAAGTATAGCTGTAAAATTTATTCCGCTGAGGGAAAAAGCTGTTAAATTCTTTTTCTGAAAAATAGCTCGTAACAGTTGATTTTGCCTTGCTGAAGCCAACATTAAATAAGCATATTGCTAAAATTAGAATTACAATGCATTTGTTTTTCATAATCGATCAGGTAGGTATGTGTTATCTAATTTAACAAAAAACCTCATGTATTTTGCAATACATGAGGTATCAGATAAGGGTAACCGGAAAACTAAAAAACTAATTATGAGTTTTTAGAATTTAACAAAATTGAAATCGCTTCGTGTTTTGTTATTTCAAAGGTGCACTTCAATTATGAAGTTTTAGTGAAGAAACTTCATACTGTTGATATAGCGTTACTTATGTTACAACTTAAAACATATAAGTCTTTGCTAAGTCAGATTGGGTGCTTTTCTGCCTTTCATTTAAAACAATATATGCGCTTCAGCTATTTATTAGGTGTAATAATCCTGATTAAAAAATACCCTCATGAGTAAAAACGTTGCAGAACAACTGGTTGAAATGCTGGTTGAGGTTGGTGTAAAAAGAGTTTATGCCGTTACCGGAGACAGTTTAAATTATTTTAACGATGCAGTAAGAAGAAACGGTAAAATAAAGTGGATCCATGTCCGCAATGAAGAAGTTGGTGCATTTGCGGCAGCAGCTGAGGCGGAGCTCGACGGGATTGCCTGTTGTGCAGGCAGCTGCGGACCAGGACACGTACACCTCATTAACGGTCTTTACGATGCGCACCGCTCTCATGTACCGGTAATTGCCATTGCATCAACCATCCCAACAGGTGAATTTGGCATGGACTTTTTTCAGGAAACCAATACCATTAAATTATTTGACGACTGCAGCTACTATAACCAGGTGGCCACCACTGCCGAGCAGGTACCAAGAATGTTTCAAACGGCTGTTCAGCATGCTATCCATAAAAAAGGTGTTGCCGTATTCGGTTTGCCGGGCGATGTAGCACAACTGGATGCGGTAGAAAGTGTAACATCGATGCAGCTCTTCAACAATAAACCGGTAATCCGCCCATCTGATCTGGAATTAAATGAGCTTTCGGATCTGCTCAATAGCGAAAAGAAAATTATGCTTTATTGCGGTATTGGTGCTGCAGAAGCACATGATGAAGTAGTAGCACTTGCCGCCAAGCTAAAAGCGCCGGTTGGATTTTCTTTCCGCGGTAAAATGGGAATTCAGTATAATAATCCTTATGAAGTAGGTATGACTGGGCTTCTCGGCCAGCCATCTGGTTACCATGCTATGCATGAGGCCGATGTGGTGCTTTTGTTGGGTACCGATTTTCCTTATGTAAACTTTATGCCGGTAAAAAATAAGATCGTGCAGATTGACGAAAAACCTGAACGATTGGGCAGACGGGCAAAACTTACAATGGGTTTATGTGGAAACATCAGCGATTCAATTAAAGCATTGTTGCCGCTTATAAAGGAGAAAGAAGATGAAAGTTTCTTAAAATCTCAATTGGAATTTTATCAGAAAGTTAAAGAACAGCAGCAGGTTTATGTGAAAGATCAGGGTGAAGAAAATAAGATCCAGCCTGAATTTGTAGCTGAAACCCTTAACCGTTTAGCCGCCAACGATGCCATTTTTACAGTAGATACTGGCATGTGTTGTGTTTGGGGCGCACGTTTTATCGATGGAACAGGCAAACGTAAAATGCTGGGGTCCTTTAATCATGGCTCTATGGCAAATGCGATGCCGATGGCCATTGGTGCAGCATTGGCACATCCAGAACAACAGGTGATTGCGCTTTGTGGTGATGGCGGTTTATCAATGCTTTTAGGTGATTTGGCTACCATTAAACAATATAATCTTCCTATAAAACTGATTGTGTTTAATAACCGTGCTTTAGGAATGGTAAAACTGGAAATGGAAGTTGATGGATTGCCTGATAATGAAACGGATATGATCAATCCTGATTTTGCATTGGTGGCACAGGCCATGGGTTTTAAAGGAATAACGGTCGCTAAACCCGATGAAGTGGAGACAGCGATCAGTCATGCGTTAAGTGAGGAAGGGCCTGTATTGTTAAATATTATGACCAATCCTAATGCTTTAGCCATGCCACCAAAAATAGAATGGGCACAAATCAAAGGAATGACAGAATCGATGGCCAAATTAATGCTCGGTGGTAAAATGAGCGAGGTTTTGGATACGATAAAATCGAATTATAAACATTTGGGGGAAGTGTTGTAGTTTAGAGAAGTTTCGTCATTCCCAACCCGATAGCTATCGGGTTGATGGGAATCTTAATGCATGTTATGTTTCATAAGCATTAAGATTCCCGCCTGCGCGGGAATGACGAGCTAAATAAAAAAACGTCATCTCGATCCGATAGCTATCGGATGAAGTGTAGCAGAATGGAAGATCTATCAAAAAAGGCAACCAGATCACTGATTGCCCTAAGTTTAGTTAGTGATAATATTATAAGTTGCCTCTTAATTCCTGCTCACGCTCTAACGATTCGAATAATGCTTTAAAGTTACCCGCTCCAAAACTTTGTGCGCCTTTACGCTGAATAATCTCAAAGAAAAGGGTAGGGCGGTCTTCAACCGGCTTGGTGAAAATCTGTAGAAGGTAACCTTCTTCGTCACAATCAACCAAAATGCCAAGGCTTTCCAATAGAGATATTTCTTCGTCAATTTTACCCACACGTTGTGGCATCATATCATAATAAGCTTCTGGTGGGGCACTTAAAAATTCTACACCACGCGATTTTAGCTCTCTAACGGTTTTCACAATATCTTTTGTAGCCACAGCAATATGCTGAACGCCTTCACCTTCATAATATTCAAGATATTCTTCAATCTGCGATTTCTTTTTACCTTCAGCAGGTTCGTTGATCGGGAATTTCGAATAACCATTGCCATTACTCATCACTTTGCTCATTAGAGCCGAATATTCGGTGTTGATTTGTTTATCATCAAAAGATAGGATATTTACAAAACCCATCACATCTTCATACCATTGTACAGCCTCATTCATACGGTTCCAGCCTACGTTGCCCACACAGTGGTCGATATATAAAAGACCCGCATCAGCTGGTTTATAATCACTTTCCCAAACACGGTAACCTGGCATAAAAGTTCCGGTATAGTTTTTACGCTCAATAAACATGTGCACCGTTTCGCCATAAGTGTAAATACCACTCATTTTAACTTCACCTTGTTCATCTGTTAACGTTTTAGGCTCCATGTATGGTTTAGCGCCACGTTTTGTAGTTTCTTCAAACGCGCTGTAAGCATCATCAACCCAAAGAGCCAATACTTTTACCCCATCGCCATGTTTTTTTACATGTTCTGAAATCGGATGATCAGATTTTAATGCCGTGGTTAAAATCAACCTGATTTTTCCCTGCTGTAATACGTAAGATGACCGGTCGCGTACACCTGTTTCTGGTCCGGCGTAAGCCAAACTCTGAAAACCAAATGCAGTTTTATAATAATGAGCGGCCTGCTTGGCATTACCCACGTAAAATTCAATATAATCTGTTCCGTTAATTGGCAAAAAATCTGGTGCCTTAGCTATCTTTTCTGCGAATGTTTGTGTTTCCATTTGTTTGTTGTTATTTAAGTCCGAGGTCGGAGGTCCGAAGCCGGATGTGATATGTTGTTGTTAAATGTTGTAAAGTTGAATGTTATAAAGTTTAAATGTTGGATGATTGCTCGCCATATAGTTCTTCTGCACTTTATCCTCGGACCCCGGTCTCCGGTCTCCCGACTAATTTTATTCTACATTAATCTGCCAGCTTTTATGGTAATTCTCATCTTCTATATCCAATGCATCCTGCGTAAGCATTAAAGGTTTAAAAGGGTCGATCATCACCGCCAGTTCATCCGTTTTTTCTTTCCCTATCGATTTTTCTACGGTTCCCGGGTGTGGACCATGTGGGATACCGCCAGGGTGTAAAGTAATTTGTCCTTTAACCACGCTTTTGCGACTCATAAAATCACCGTCAACATAATAAAGTACTTCATCACTATCTACATTGCTATGGTTATAAGGTGCCGGAATAGAATCGGGATGATAATCATACTTACGCGGTACAAAAGAGCAGACTACAAAATTATGTCCTTCAAAGGTCTGATGTACCGGAGGTGGCTGGTGTAAGCGGCCGGTTATAGGCTCAAAATCGTGGATCGAGAAAGCGTAAGGATAATGGTAACCATCCCAGCCTACATAATCAAAAGGATGTGTACCATAAGTATAAGGGTAAATTAATCCCTGTTTTTTAATCAATACCTTAAAATCGCCGTATTCATCATATGTTTGCAGGTTTTCAGGTAACCTTAAATCGCGTTCGCAGTAAGGAGAATGTTCCATTAACTGTCCAAACTGGTTTAAATACCTTTTTGGCGGTCTTAACGGGCTAAAACTTTCTACAATAAACAGCCTGTTCTGTTCATTATCAAATTCCATCTGGTAAATGGTTCCCCTTGGAATAATCAGATAATCGCCATAAGCAAATTTGATTTCCCCAAAGCCAGTTTTCAGTTTCCCAGACCCTTCGTGCACAAAGATCATCTCATCGGCCTGGCTATTTTTGTAGAAATAATCCGTCATCGATTTTCTTGGAGCTGCCAGCACGATGTGGAGATCGCTATTAACCAATACCGGTTTCCGGCTTTTTAAAAAGTCATCTTCAGGTTTAATCTTGAAGCCGATCAAACTCGTGTGTTTCAAATGCTTCTCGCGGGCAATTTTTGGTTCTACGCTATAGGGCTCTCCCAGATGTTTTACAATGGTTGGCGGATGGCAATGATAAACCAGCGAATACAAACTGGAAAAACCTTCGGTTGATACCAATTCTTCGGCATAAAGATTTCCATCGGGTTTGCGGAAAACCGTATGGCGTTTAGCTGGAATTTGCCCTAATTTGTGATAAATAGGCATAATTAAATGATGTTATGGTTAGAAAGAAAAATCCTAAAGAATAAACAATCAAAACGCAAATGCGTTTCAAATAATAAGAAAGGTTGAATAAATTACAGAGAATACTGCGCCATGATCAGCTTGGAAAGCATCTTATAACGACGCGCAGCAATGGCATCGTTTACGAGATTAATATGTAATGCTTTTAAGATCATGGTTTTAATGCAGCCAAGGTAAGTATTTTATTTAAAAGTTGAAATTTTAATTATCTTTAATTACTTACTTATAGCACTATCTCAATGAAATTTATTTTTACTTGCTTATTTTTTTTCGCGTTAAGTTTTACTGGTTTTGCACAGCAAAGGGCAAAATATAATATCCGGGTTGTAGACCGTAGTGGACACGCAGTAAGGGGTGCTTTTTATGCGGCCTCTGATAATGGCTTAACCTTAATCAGAAACCGAAGGGATACTTTAAAGCTCAGCGCCGATAGCATCAGCGCGTTGTACATCCACCGCAGGGGGCTCATTGCACCATTGGCTATTGCCGGAGGTTTAACCTTTTTTGTACTGGCAGCTAAGAGTGATAAACTTGTAGAATCGATTGTGCTTATTGCTGCAGGTGTACCTGCGGGCGTATCGGGCGGATTATTGATTGGTAGCTTACTTTCTAATAAAAAACGTTACAGAGGACTTCAGCCAAAGGATTTTCCTGTAATAAAACCAACCCTTCAACAATATACTGTGTTAAAATAATACGTACTAAGTTTTATTTTGAATAACCTAATTGCTTAGCTTTACCGCATATTTAACCAAATGATATATGAAACTTGTATCCTATAAAACCGAAGACAGAGAGCATCTTGGTGTGTTCGTAAATGGGCATATCTATAACTTAAATAGTTGCGATAAGCTTATTCCTGATAACATGAACGAATTTTTGCAGGGAGGAGAGGTGTTGATGGAAAGGGCGAAAAGTATTGATGATCAGATTAAAGAAGGAAGCCTGGAAGCCAAGGAAGAAATTTTTTATGAAATTTTAGCTCCTGTTCCGCACCCAATCAGTTGCCGTGATGGATATGCCTTCAGGCAGCACGTTGCAGCGGCGCGTAGGAACCGTAAGGTTGATATGATCCCGCAGTTTGATGAATATCCGATTTTTTATTTTACCAACCACAATGCCATTCAGGGTACAGGCGAAATTGAATGCATGCCTGATCATTTCGATAAACTCGATTTTGAATTAGAATTGGCCATTGTTATCGGAAAAAAAGGTAGAAATGTTAAAGCTGCAGATGCCGATGAATATATTGCCGGTTATATGGTAATGAACGATATGAGTGCCCGTACCTTGCAAATGGAAGAAATGCTGTTGAATTTAGGCCCTGCCAAAGGAAAAGATTTTTCAACTGTAATAGGTCCCTGGTTAGTAACCCCAGATGAATTGATCCAGTACAAAGTTGCGCCTAAAGAAGGTCATGTGGGTAATACTTACGATCTTAAAATGACCTGTCGCGTAAATGGGATCGAAGTATCAAAAGGAAACGCCGCCGATATGGACTGGACTTTTGCCGAAATTATTGAACGTTGTGCCTATGGTGTAGATATTCTGCCTGGCGATGTAATCGGCTCAGGAACGGTTGGAACAGGATGCTTCTTAGAGTTAAACGGTACAGGTTTGTTAAACGATCCTAACTATAAAGTACAGTGGTTACAGCCGGGTGATGTAGTTGAAATGGAAATAACAGGCTTAGGTGCCTTAACCAATACAATTATAAAGGCTGATACGGATTTTTCAATTTTGGCATTGAAGAAGTAATTGCAAATTTAAAGTTGTAAGGTTAAAAAGTTGTAAAGTTGGAATGTTTTGGGAGTAGATTGAATCCCAATTAAAGAAATCGTAATTTGTTCAACTGAATATGTTGATTGTAAATTAATTATATTTTAATATTTTCACTTATACAATTTTGGTAATGGCAAAAGTTGAGAAGTTTGAAGATTTAGAAATTTGGCAAATAGCTAAAGAGGTTGGAGTTGAGGCTTACCGGATCTCAGATTTAGAGCCGATGAAATCTGATTTTGGATTGAAAGATCAATTTAGAAGAGCAGCGATGTCTATGTCTGATAATGTTGCTGAAGGATTTGAATATAACAATAATCCAGATTTTATCCGTTTTTTGGTTTATGCAAAAGGTTCTTCAGGTGAGTTTAGAAATAAAATTATAGTGCTGGAAGAAGCCAAAAAACTTTTAACAGCCGATTATAAATTTCTTTATGCCAAATGCATCGAGTTTTCCTCCAAAGCAAAAAAACTTATCGATTACTTGAGAGATTTCGAAAAGAAAAAGAAAGTTTTGAAAAAAGGGATATGATCTCTTATTCTGCTCCTGAAACATTTCAAATCTTAACTAAACCGTTTGCTTAATTTTGCACCCAGAACCTTTCAACCTTCCAACATTTAACCAAGCAGTTTATCTAATTTTTATTCCCTCAACCTTCCAACATTTAACTCAATAAAACTTTGCTAACCCTAAACACCTCCAATTTAACCCCTGTAGAACTACAAAACTACCTGCAGTATGCTATCGCTCCGCGTCCGATTTGCTTTGCCTCAACCATAGATGCCGAAGGTAATATCAATTTAAGTCCCTTCAGTTTCTTTAATATGTTTAGTACCAATCCACCGATCTGTGTTTTTTCTCCTGCCCGGAGGGTACGCGATAACACGACCAAACATACTTTAGAGAATGTTCATCAGGTTAAAGAGTGCGTCATCAATATCGTAAATTACAATATGGTGCAACAGATGAGCCTGGCCAGTACCGAATATGCCAAAGGGGTAAACGAATTTGAGAAAGCAGGTTTTACCATGCTGAAATCAGAACTGGTTCAACCGCCAAGGGTGGCCGAGGCGCCGGTACAGTTTGAATGTGTGGTGAACGATGTGATTTCGTTAGGCGATAATCACGGTGCTGGTAATCTCATTCTGGCCGAGATAAAAGTAATTCACATCAACGAAGAAATTTTAGATGAAAACGGTAGAATCGATCAGGCGAAAATCGATCTGGTAGCCCGTTTGGGTGGCGATTGGTATTGCAGGGTTACAAACGATAATTTGTTTAAAGTGGCAAAACCTTTGGCTAAATTAGGGATTGGGGTAGACCGTTTACCACATTCCGTCCGTTTTTCGAAAGTATTAACCGGCAACGATTTGGGGATGCTCGGTAATGTTGAGCATTTACCAGGTGATGAAGAAATCGATCTGATTAGTACAAATCCTGAAGTAAAAGAAGTGCTTGATGCCTCCATTGGCGACAGTACAAACCGGGAAAGGGAATTGCATGAACTGGCAAAGAAATTCCTTAACAAGGGAGATGTAGAACTTGCTTTAAAGATTGTTTTGCTGTAAATTTAATAACCAAATTTTTCAGCTATGCACACCCTGGTTCAGATAGATCAGTACATCATCAATTCGGCAGAATTTGCCATTCCGATTTTAGATCATTTAAGGAATCTGGTACATAAAGCCGATGCGCGGATTGAAGAGAAAATAAAATGGGGAATGCCCTTCTTCGATTATAAAGGTACGATTTGTCACATGGCTTCCTTTAAGCATCATTGTGCCTTTGGCTTTTGGAAAGGATCGTTGATGAACGATGAATATAGGATTTTTAAAGAACGTTCGGAAGCTATGGGCTTATTGGGCAAAATAACATCTTTTGAAGATTTACCTTCAGACGAAATCCTGATCGCCTACATTCAACAGGCCATTCAATTAAATGAGGATAATGTTAAACTGCCTCCAAAACCAAAATCTACAGAAAAGAAAGAGTTGATTATACCCGAATATTTTATGGAAGCCTTAAATGAAGCTCCTGATGCTTTAGCCGTATTCCAGAATTTCAGTCCTTCCAATAAAAAAGATTATATATTGTGGCTTGAGGAGGCTAAAACTGAGGCAACCAAAATAAAAAGACTGGAAACCACTTTAGAATGGCTTGCAGAAGGAAAAACGAGAATGTGGAAATATAAAAAGTAATTAAAGGATACTCACGATTTTCATGAAACGGGCTTTATAGTGACCATCGAGATCGGTAATGGTTACCTGATGTGCTTTGCCCGAAGAAGCATGGATAAATTTGATTCCGTTTTCATCAATCGAATAAACAATTCCAACGTGACCGATTCTTCTTATTCTTGAATTACTCCCTGTAAAAATCAATACATCACCTACTTTTGCATTTTCTAAGCTGGTTTCTTTACCCGCATAGCTAAACTCGCGTGAAGAACGCGGAACCTTAAAGCCAAAATTACTGAATACATAGCTTACAAAACCAGAGCAATCGAAACCAACTTTAGGGTTGCTCGTAGCATAACGATAGGGGATACCCAACATGCTCTTAGCGAAATCGATCAGTGAAGTTGAACTTGTTGAAGAATTGTTTTCGGTTACCGTTACATTTTTTGGAAGATTGGCAACCAATTGTTTTACCAGTTCCTGGTATTGTGCGGGTAAGATGGTTTGGGCTTTTCCTGCGGTGGCAGACAAAATGAAAAACGAAATGACAATTATTATTTTCTTCATATGTTGGAGCCAAAGATATAAAAAATATCTAAAGTCGATTAAAATGTTGAAAATGAGTTAAAACAAAAGTCCGGATAACTTACCCGGACTCGAATTAAAATATTTGGTTTCGATTAAATACTTGGAAAAAGGCTTTGAGCTTTGTCGCCAATTAATGGAAGAGCTTTCTGCTCACCATTATTTGCACTTACTACACCTAAAATGATAAAAACAATATATGCGATATAAACCACATAGCTTAAATATCCAAAAAGTGCAGTTGGTATAATAATGGCAAGTATTGTTACGGCTACATTGAGTACAATAATGCCTAAATGCAGCAATAGTGATTGCCTTAAATGATAGCTTGACAGCGACGTTCTATTATCTTTGTACATCGCAAAGTACGATATCAGCCAACCAATAAGAAAAATGTAGCTAACAATAGCAGCGTTTTTTCCGCTATCCGCTACTTTAAAAGGTGAATTTGTTTCCATAGATTTTTTTTAGTTTTTCAATTACAGCCGTAAATTACTAAAAATTATGATATTATGGCGTAGTAACTGCAACAGGCAAAATCTTACCATTAAAAAATTTCTGTCCTGTTTTTGCAAAATCAGCTACATATTTGCCCATTTCGAAAGCCATCACCGGACTTTGGTAACCTGGAAAAGCAGTTTCAAGCATTTCAGTCTGCGCCGATCCTAAGGCCAGGCAATTGATCTTGATTCCGGTTTCAGCCAATTCAAATGCCAAACATTCGGTTAAAGTATGTAAGGCTGCTTTACTTGCCGAATAAGCAGAAAGCCCTGGGAATTTAACACTTCCCTGAAAACCGCCCATACTGCCGATGTTGACGATATGGCTTCCGCTTTGCATTAAAGGTAAAAGATTCTGGATCATCCTGAAATGCGAAATCACATTGCTCTGCAACATCTCGCCCAAATCAGCTTCTGTGGTTTCTAAAAAAGGTTTGTTAATTAAAGCACCCGCATTGTTGATCAGGATATCGATTGTACCCAAACGCTCTTTTAAAAAAGGGATCAGCGCGGCATAATCATCGTTTACAATATCAAATTCTACTGGTAAAAGTGTGCAATCGGGATTAATGCCGCGGGCAATCTCCAGCAGTTTACGCAGTTTATCTGCCGAACGGGCAATGGCAACAATCTTGTTTTCTTTATGTAAGCTAAACTCTAAAGCGGTTTCGAAACCGATTCCGCTACTTGCGCCTGTAATTATAATGTTCATTAAAAAATGTTAAAAATTGTTGTAAAGTTAAGAGGTTGAGGCGGAAGAAATCAATTTTAAATCAGTATTAATTCAATATCTGGAATTGATTTAAAACCTTTATCAGATGTAACTAATGGGATTTGAAGAAATTTTGATGTAGCTGCGATAATTGCATCTGGCGTCTTAATTTTAAATTTTTGCCGTATTGAAATGGCTATTCTTTTTATTTCTGAATTCAGTTCAATAATCACACAATCGCTCAAGAGAGATTCGAGAGATAATTTTTCTTCTTTTGATAATAAATGCCATCCTAATAACTCTATTTCTGAAATTACGGATACAATGGCTGTACCATCAAGAAACGACTCAGTTTTCTCTAATCCCTCATGGACATCAATAAGAAAATTTGTATCAGCTACAAAACTAAATGAACTCATCCCTTAACTTTTTTTGGTAATCCACACTATCTAAATTTCGTTGTAGTTTTCCAAAATGTTTGCGTAAAGATTTTTTAACAACTCCTGAAGATGCCTTCTGGATTGCTTCAAGAACTTTTTCTTTAGTAACTGGTTGCTTAATTTCAATTATCATATTCAAATTAGTTAATTGATTTGCCATTCATCTCTTAAATCACTTTGCCATTTAGATGGATCCTTAATATCGTTGAACATTAAATTTCCTTCTGTATTATCAATTGCTTTTTTTAATTTCTGATAAGATCCCCTTGGTTCCTCAACCATATTTGGCTGATGGGTTTTGATATCAACATCTTCTACAAAAGATAATGCCTTGAGCATCTTTTCAAGAAAGCACTGCATTTTGTTCGTTATCTACTTGTACTGTGATGGTTGTCATAATGTAAAGTTAATAAATTAAAAGATAAATCAATCTTCTACCAGTAGCTGGCTTACCGGGTTTTTAATCACATGTAAGCCATCATTAATCAGTTTAGTATGGTCCAGCTCTTTGCCTGCTTTAATTTCAAGATATACCTGGATTTCCTTTTCCAATTGGTGATAGATTTTTTTGTGATAAATGATTTCGAGGATTTCCAATGCACAAAGCCAATCCTGTCTGTGATTTGTTTTTAATTGTGCAAAGATATCGCCAAGTTGTTCCAGGTTTTCACCACCTTCCCTAATTTCCCTTACTGTTTTGTATAAAGCATGCAGTTTTAAGGTTTTATCATCATAGGTAATTTTGTGCGTTTTTTCGCCACTGATCAAAGTAATCTCCTCATACGCGTCTTTATCCGCAGCTCCGTTAAATACAGACACAATCTTCTCGCCAATTGCCATATCGTATACACCCCACTCAGGTTTAAACAGGATGTTTCCGTTACTTTCAGTAACCGTACAATCGTTAAGGGCAATCAAAATCACCTTATCTTTCTGGGTAATAATATCTTTAACTACTCCCGCAACTTTAATTCCGCTTTCAAACGTTAATTCAGTCTGCTCACCGCTGATGATGTTTAAGGATTCCAGCTCTGATGGGCTATAGTCTTCCAATGGTTTTTCTGATCCTTTCAAACGGCCAACGGGTGATGAAAAACCATCAGCATGGTAATCTTTGCCATGTCCAGTCAATTGTTTACCATTAAATGCCAATGCGGATAAACCTGTTGTTTTAATAAAGGTTACCTCATCTTTAGGATTAATGCCCATATCTGTAAATACGCCACTTACCTGCAAGCCCGAACTGTAAACTGCGGTGGCCACATTTTTACAGGCAATAGCTTTCATAATACTTTCTGTTCCACCTTTTCTAAAAGCCATGGTATTGGCAAATTCTTCCAGCACATTAATCAGGTTCTGGAAATTTTCGGTAACGAAAAGCTGTGGCTGCGGTTTGGTAATATCGTACGGATAGTTAATCGTATCAATATTGTACCAAAGTTTTATCACCTCGCTTTGCATGCAGCTTGCACTTTCACCTATTGACGAAAGCAATCCGGCACCATAAATTTTTGGGTTTTCCAGAGTGCCGATCAATCCATATTCAACCGTCCACCAGTGCAGGCGGCCAAGCAGGGCCATTTCAGAAGGTTCGCCCATATTTTCGCTGATGTAGCGTAATTCTTTTTCTGCTTTAGCAATCTGAAATTCATCTGCATCTACTGCCTCCTTCAAGATAGAAAGTTTCCTGATGGCTTCATACAGTTCAAAATCCTTTGCCGAAAACATTGCTTTTGCCCCGATTGATCCAAAATAACTCAGGTAATTATTGTAATCGGTATCGGCAATAATCGGCGCGTGACCGGCACTTTCGTGTATAATATCGGGTGCAGGTGTATATTCGATATGATTAATCTGGCGGATATCAGCCGCAATAACCAAAACGCGATAAGCCTGGTATTCCATAAAAGCTGCTGGTGGAATAAAGCCATCAACCGTAACCGCTCCCCAGCCAATTTTGCCCAGGTTATCGTTCATTGTTTGCAGATCAGGAATGTATTCGATACTCAAACCGGCCCGCTGCAAGCCTTTTATATAAGGGTAATAAGCAACATTTTTAAGATAACTGTAATTCTGGCGCATTACATAACGCCACACCGCTTGGTCTATAGGCGTGTATTTTTCGTAATTCTGGGCAACAATAAATTGCTTTAAATGGTTGGGCAATCTGGCTACCTGCGCATTATTAAAATCATTAAAATGGCTCATGGTTATTTATGAAATAAGTTGGTCGGCAGCTAAGTTAGGATGTTGTTTTTATCTTAACAAGAAAGCAGCCGCATAAATTAACAGGTTAACGTAATAAAGGTTTGTAGGGAAGAAAGAGATGGCTTATGGATTTGGAAAGCTGCTTCTTCCATCCCGTTTATTAACAAAGGTTTATGCTGATAAACTTGGTTTTCTTTGCAATTTGCTATAAAAACGACAATAGGAGCAACATTGTGGCCGCCTAAACCCGACTGGAGCGTAAAGCCCGAAACGAGGCACGAGTGAGGACTTGAAGTGAAGGCGGGACTGTAAAAACCGAAATGCTTGTGGAACTGCTTTCCAAAAAAGATGACATAAATGTGCTGTAGCATTTCATCGGGAGGGTTCGGTCGGGCTGTTCGCTATATCTTTTGCTGCCCTTCGACTCCGCTCAGGCTGACAGCAAAAGGATGCCGCTTCCATCCCGTTTATTAACAAAGGTTTATGCTGATAAACCTGGTTTTCTTTGCAATTTGCTATAAAAACGACAATAGGAGCAACATTGTGGCCGCCTAAACCCGACTGGAGCGTAAAGCCCGAAACGAGGCACGAGTGAGGACTTGAAGTGAAGGCGCGACTGTAAAAACCGAAATGCTTGTGTAACTGCTTTCCAAAAAATATAACATTAATGATTAGAAAAGGTGCTGTAGCATTTCATCGGAAAGGTTCTGCCGGGCTGTTTGCTATATCTTTGCTGCCCTTCGACTCCGCTCAGGCTGACAGCAAAAGGATGCCGCTTCCATCCCGTTTATTAACAAAGGTTTATGCTGATAAACCTGGTTTTCTTTGCAATTTGCTATAAAAACGACAATAGGAGCAACATTGTGGCCGCCTAAACCCGACTGGAGCGTAAAGCCCGAAACGAGGCACGAGTGAGGACTTGAAGTGAAGGCGGGACTGAAGAAACCGAAATGCTTGTGAAACTGCTTTCCAAAAAAGATGACATAAATGATTAGAAAAGGTGCTGTAGCATTTCATCGGAAGGCTCCGGTCGGGCTGTTCGCTATATCTTTTGCTGCGCTTCGACTCCGCTCAGGATAACAGCAAAGGATACCGCTTCCATCCGGTTTAGGTACAAAGATTTGTGCCAATGGGCCGGGTTTTTTAGTTGTTCGCTATAATATATCCGTGATAATCTGTGTCTCCGTGGCAAACAATTACTAATGTTGATTAATCCTTTTTTTCTTTTTTATCCCCAATTTTCTTCACGCTGAATGTAAAGTAATGTTGGTACAAATAGCTAAATAGCGCCATTAAAACCGAAACCACAATCCGCGAAAGCATTGATAAAGTTGGGTAATCGCGTAAAAGTTCTAATAAAAATTTCAGTAACACATAATTAGCCAGAATATTGATAAACTGCAGGTTCATGAACCTAAAAAGTTGTACACGTCCTTTCAGCTCGCTGTGCGTAAATATGACGTATTTGTTAAGCAAAAAGCTGGTTGGGATGGCAACGGCATAATCTACCAGTAACGAAGCTGTTTCCCTTTGTAGCACAATTACCCCAAAGTTTACCTCTTCAGTTTTAAAAATGAAAAAGTAAGCGAAATAATAACTTAAAATGCCCAATAATAAAGTGCCACCACCAGTAGCCAGATACCTGAAATTATGTAAAGAAATAAATTTTTTAAACGGAGGATGAAAAAAATCTATGACGGCTAAAATGGCGATACGCATTACTTAAAACTGTTCTGTTATTTTTGGCGCAATTTACAATTAAATTTTTATTGACGCTGTAATTAGAACATTTAGACTTTTTACTCGTTGTTACTGTAAGATGCTGGTTGTGCAACAAAATCAATCACCGCGCACCAACTGTAGGATGGATGCGGCTGTATGCTTACTCCAACGGTATTCAGCTTGTTTTTTTGGTCGATCAAATTAAACCGGTGACCAAGCGATGGTACGCCACAATCTAGCAATAAATGACAAACAATATCAAGGCTGTTGGAATAACCAAAATCGATATTTTCACTCATGGCCTTATTCGGGAAATATTTAGATAAACGTTTCGAAAATTTATCACCATTGCTACTTTCGTGTGTATCGAGGTTATTTCTGTTTAAATCCTGCGCATGGCTACGGCTTAAAGAAGTGAGTTTATCGTCAGGATAAAATACCTGTAAATTTTTTATTCCCCGTAAATGTTTTAGCAGAGAAGTATAGTATGAGTTGTTCCGGGTAATGCGCAGTTCGTTGTAGTTTCTATATTGCTTTACTTTGGCGTTGTAGTTATTAATGTAATCTTCTAAAAAAGTGTAATAAAACTTTTCGCCATCAATGCGGATCAGGTTCATATACATCACCACATTTTTCTCTTCATTGGTTAAATAAGAAGCATTTGCTGCGGTATTTGCCCGGCGGAACTCCGCATCTGTCCATTTTTGGGCATTTGCAGCTGTAACAATAATTAAAAATAAAAAGGTAGGTAGAAGTACTTTACGCATCTGATGGTTTTGATGGATAACGCCTTTTGATGCGGTTTATTTTCTGTTCGAAGATTTTGTTTGGCGCTGAGCGTTTAGCGGTTAGCGTTGACAAGCTACAATGAAAAAATAACCACCAAGGCACAAAGATTAATTTCTTTGTGTCCTCGTGTCTTAGTGGTTAAAAAATGCTAAAAGTCTATAAAAACATACCGCCAGATGCTTCAATGCGCTGTGCATTTATCCATCTTGCATCTTCGGTACATAAAAATGCCACCACGCCACCAATATCGTCTGGTAAGCCTACGCGGCCTAAAGCGGTGTTCGAAGCGATGCCTGCATTAAGCTGTTCATTATCACGTACTGCACCGCCACCAAAATCGGTTTCTATGGCGCCTGGGGCAACAATGTTCGATCTGATTCCCCTTGCACCCAATTCTTTAGCCTGGTATTTGGTTAAGGTTTCCATTGCGCCTTTCATTGATGCATAAGCCGCGTAACCTGGTAAGGCAAAACGGGCGAGGCCCGTAGAAATATTAATGATCCCACTGCCGTCATTTAACAGCGACAAGGCTTTTTGAGTTAAAAAGAATACGCCTTTAAACTGGATGTTTACCAATGTGTCAAACTGTTCTTCGGTAGTTTCATCAAAAGAAGCATGGATACCAATACCTGCGTTATTTACTAAAAAATCGAATTTTTCGGCATTAAAAACAGACTTCAGTACCGTTTTAACCTCAGTAAAAAAAGTATCGAAAGTTTTGGTATCGGCTACATTTAGCTGTAAGGCCGCTGCCTGTACACCTAATTTTTTGATTTCATTAACGGTGTCTTCAGCCTCCTCTTTTTTAGACTGATAAGTAACGATTACGCCAATTCCTTTTGCAGCGATTTTTAAAGCAGCATTTTTTCCTAATCCGCGGCTACCGCCGGTTACCAGGGCAATTTTATTTTGTGTTTCCATTTTCTTTTTATTTGTTAAACAAAATTAGATGGAAATTGGCTGTAAAAATGGTGACAGCTTAAGTAAAAATGGTGACTGTTTAAGTTTTATATGGTGACAATTTCCTTATTTGTTGCTAAAGACTCGAAATAAGCCTCCCGATACTGTTTTGGGGTTTGACCCGCGAAGTGTTTAAAAAACTTGGTGAAGTTAGATGGATCGTAAGTTAATATCCTGGCAATTTCGGCAATGGGCATACTTACATTCTGCAACATTGCTTTAGAAATTTCCATTAAACGCTCTTCAAAAAAGAAACATGGCGAATGGCCGGTAGCAGCTTTAATCGTATTACTTAAATGAGTTGGGTGTATGTGGATTAAATCGGCAAAATCTCTTACCTCAAACATTTCTGTCGCACGACCAGATACAATGTCATCAAGATGTTTATCTAATTCTTTTAAATAATCTGCTGCAATTTCATGTCGACGGGCAAAAAACTTCTGTGGAATTTTCATATAAAATGATTTTGATCGCTAAACAAATATACCATTCAAGCTTTTGATTAAGAAATTACATCATGGGCATTTGTTTTTTGTGACTGAAGGATTACTCGCAAAACCTCTGTCAAAACAAAAGCCGCTGATTATTAAATCAACGGCTTCCATATTTTAAAATTTAACTTTTTATAATTTACTAAAAGGTAAATCAAAAGTCCCGTCTGTAATATTTACCGATGTTTTTATGGTGGTATTCTGGTTGCCACCACTGAAGAAAAATGTTCCTTTCAACTTATTTCCGGCTTCGCTTGTAATCACCAAAGTGCCCGCATCTGCATAAAATGAACCGGTTTGACCTTGGTCTTTCATATAAACACCAGTTCCGTCTTTAGCTATATCGTAAGTACCTACACCTTTGTAGTCAATTATTGAAATAAGCAGGCGTTTATCTCCGTTGACTGTTGTAATGGTTAATAATTTGCCAAGGGGAGACATTACTGATGAAGCCTCGCCGGTAAAGCCAGTTACAGTGCCATCAACCTTTGCACTTAAGTTATTTGTACTATTATTCGATTCAGGGATTTTTGCTGGCACCAAACTAATGCTAAACTGGCCTTCGCTAATGGTTTTGGTGGCTGAAGTCACATAATTTTGTCCTTTAAATTCGAAAGTACCTTTAATATATTGGTTAGCTAAATAACTGGTTATCTTAATTGTACCGTTAGAGGTACTAAGGTAAGCATCTTGTAAGCCAGTTACATTTGGTAGATAGGTAGCAATATTACTGTCGGATATAGTATATGTTCCAACACCTTTAAAATCACTAATTACTAAACTAAAACCACTGGTTACTTTATTTCCCAAAATCTGTAGAGTTGTTTTATCGCCTATCACATAAGTTTGGGCCGTTGTAAATGTACACTGCAATAAAACACCATCAACTTTTCCGCTCATAGAGGATGTATCCCATTCAGGGTGGTAATCAATTTCTTTTTTGCAGGATGAAGTAATGAGAAGGCATACCAATGCCAATAAGGATAATTTAAAAGGTACTTTCACGAGGGCTAATTTGTTATGGTTAATAAATTTACGCGAAGATAAAGAAATTAGTTAAGGTCTAATGAAAAGGTATGCAGCTTTTTAACAAATTTCTCCCGCTGATACCAATCGTTATAAACCAGTTCGATCTGTTTAACGTCAAAAGTCCCGAAATCAAAATCTCTGTATTTTTCAATTAGATTAATCAGTGCAGCTTGATTTTTTAGTTCTGATCTGAAACGAATTACTGTGGAGTGGGCTGTTTGAATGGTATAGCGTTTATCAATGCTTTGTTGCAGATCTGAATTTTTGAATATTGTGCGCAGGTCATCCCTGATTTCGTTTAAGGTATCCGTTAAAAATCCCTGGATTAAAATGCAGGATGGAGATGCCGTTAAGCCCTTAAACTGAATCTTGAAACTTTTATACCTGGCTAAACTTTGCTGAATAAGCGGAATATAATCCTGAACATTGATATCCTTCAGATCAAAACCATTATAACAGGAAATGATCGACATTAAAGTGATGTGAATATCTGCATTTTGATAATAATACTGGTCAGGATCAATGGATTTAGCCTCACTTAAAAACTGTTGGATATTATGATTCGTTGCAGCATCAGGCCTGATCACCAAAGTAATCCCCATACGCTGATCAGTAGCCGAATCAATTAAATGGTCAATTTCGTATTCACCCTGAGCTATTTTGGCAATCGATTCGGTATAAAGTTTATTGTAGTGTTCGGCTAAATCCATTTTTATTATACAAAAAAGTCGCAGGTTTTAACCTGCGACTAAATATCATTAAATTAACTGAGCTGCCCTCAGGTGTTTTAGGTGGTCAAAATTAAGATAGCAAAGTTTTCCAGCTCACTGCTGATCCTATGATGTTTCCTAAATCAGCAATGGCTACACGTTCCTGCTCCATACTGTCGCGGTGGCGGATGGTAACCGTATTATCCTCTAAACTCTGGTGATCAACGGTAATACAGAAAGGAGTACCTACGGCATCCTGACGACGGTAACGTTTACCAATTGCATCTTTCTCCTCGTAAATACAGTTGAAATCGAATTTCAGCTCATCCATAATCTCACGTGCCTTTTCCGGTAAACCATCTTTTTTGGTCAGTGGGAAAATGGCTACTTTATATGGGGCCAAAGCAGGGTGTAAACGCAATAAAGTACGGCTATCCTGTTTATCTTCGGTACTTAAATCCTGCTCTTCAAAAGCATTAATCATGGTTAACAAAAACATGCGGTCTAAACCAATCGAAGTTTCGATTACATAAGGAATATAATTGCCATAAGGTTTACCTTCTTCGTTTAAATCGTTATCGAAATACTGCAATTTCTTGCCAGAAAACTTCTCATGCTGTTTTAAATCGAAATCGGTACGGCTGTGGATTCCTTCAACCTCTTTAAAGCCAAATGGGAATTCGAATTCGATATCGGTTGCCGCATTGGCATAATGCGCCAGTTTAACGTGATCGTGGTAACGGTATTTCTCAGGTGCTGTACCTAAAGCTTTGTGCCATTTTAAACGTGCTTCTTTCCAGTATTCGAACCATTTTGTGTCTTCGCCGGGGCGTACAAAAAATTGCATTTCCATTTGCTCAAACTCGCGCATACGCATAATAAACTGACGGGCAATTACTTCATTTCTGAAAGCTTTACCAATCTGTGCGATACCAAAAGGAATTTTCATCCTTCCCGATTTCTGAACATTTAAAAAGTTTACAAAAATACCCTGAGCGGTTTCCGGACGAAGATAAACTTCATCACTGCCCTCAGCCATTGCACCAAACTGTGTGCTAAACATCAGGTTAAACTGGCGTACATCTGTCCAGTTTGATGTTTTAGAAATCGGGCAGATTATTTTATAATCAACGATTAAATCTTTTAACTGACCTAAATTTTCAGATTTAAGCGCCAGGTTCATCTCTACCTCAAGGGTTAAACCTTTTTTAACAAATCTCCAGCTTGCCTCATTAACAAAAGGATATTTTGCATTATCCAAAATGGTAGCTTCATCCTTAAAAGTGGGTACCCAACTGGCCTGACCTTCGTCGCTTAGGCCTAATATTTCCTGCTGAAATTCTTCAAACTTAACTTTATTATCAGCACTGAAATTTGCTAACTCCGAATATAATTCAGCAATTTTATTTTCCAGTAACTGGTCGGCACGGTAACGTTTTTTCGAATCTTTATTATCGATCATCGGATCGTTAAAACCATCTACGTGTCCGCTGGCTTTCCAAACCTTAGGGTGCATAAAAATTGCAGAATCAATCCCTACAATGTTTTCGTGCATCTGTACCATGGCTTTCCACCAGTATGTTTTGATGTTATTTTTTAACTCGGCACCCAATTGGCCATAATCGTAAACAGCACTTAAGCCATCATATATTTCGCTGCTCTGGAATACAAAACCGTATTCTTTAGCATGTGATATTACATTTTTAAATTGTTCGTCGTTATTCTTTTGAGCCATAATGCAGCAAAGATAATAAATAAGGTAAAAGGTAAGAGGTAAAAGGTAAAAGGTTTTTGATCAAGCCAAAATGGATTAATAAATTTTAGAATGCTGGCATTTAACTCAGGTGGCCTTAGGTGGCTAAGGTGGTCAGAAAAGACGAAAGGCATCTTGACGAGCGAGTTTATATGTTCTTAAATCTCTTATATGGCTCAAAATATTTAGGAAAGCAATGGTTTGCTTATCGGTTTCGGAGTTCCTGCTTTCCACTTTACTTCTCCCGATGAAAAATCGGGATCGTGCTCGCTGCAATCAGGTTTAGGTGGCCAATATTGTAAAAATATTAATGTTTAACTTTATGGTGAAAAAAAATCGGCGCCGCTAAATGCAACACCGATCTTTGACGAGAAACGCCAATCTAATTAATTATGGAGTAGGGGGAGTATCGGTACCTGTTGTAATAATACTTACAATTCCTTCAATACCGGTTGAACCAACCCCATTGACCGGAGAAACTCCAACGCCTCCTTCAGAACCCCAACCTGGAACCGGTCCCATGGTTTTGCAATCGCTGCTTTTAGAAAAAGTCCCTGTTGTTTTACCATCATCTCCAGGTTGTCCGGCTAAACCTTGTGAACCGCCAACTCCTGGCCGGCCACCTGCACCACCGTTTGTTTGCATAGGAATTTGAGTGCTTCCAGATTGATTATGTTTCATCACTATAGAGATATCCCCACCTCTGCCACCCGGGCCACCAAAACCGCCATCCCCGCCTTTTCCGCCATGGCCTCCATTTCCACCATGTCTGCCTAATTCACAGTCATCCCCGTCGCCGCCTTTGCCACCTTTACCACCAGTGCCGCCTTTGCCACCAGTGCCTCCATCTCCTCCCTTACCGCCAATACTGGAAATATTAAAACCTCCATAGTATATTTCTACTTCTAATCTGAAATTTCCAGCAGCTCCGCCAGGTCCGCCTGTTCCACCATTGCCACCAGGTCCGCCAGGCCCTCCAGGCCCACCTAATTCGGCACAATCATCATCGCAACACCATGGGCAATTTGCTTTGTTTCCATTAATACCTAAACCACCATTTAATCCTTCTGGCCCAGTGAAACCTACAGCTCCATCTGTTCCGTTTAAAATAATATTATGCATTTTAATATGATTTTTATTAAGCTAATTTTTTATCTATTTATTTGTTAAAATTGAAGCAGAATGGCTTTCGAGTTTGTTCGAATAAGCTTTTGCTGTTTTACACTTTAAGAAAAGGTAGGATGATTTTATATCCATTTTTCCGTTGGTATGTATTACTAAATTTCTGCCTTTAATAAGATCGGTACCAGAATTAACGGTTAGCGTGGCATTAGTATTAATGATGATGTCATCTAATGCAAAATATACTACATTAAATCCTAGACGCGGATTCCTTAATAAATTCATTGTCATTTTATATGCGTGTATGGCTTCAAAGTCATCCCATAAAATCTGTTTGCCATGATGATTGGTAAGTAGTTTCGCTAACTGAAAATTGCTTTTCCTTCTTATGTTTTTGAACTGGGTTTGCAACGAATGCTCAACATGATCGTGACATTTACAATCACTATGTTTTGAAAAGTTATAGTCTTTTTTTGCAATTGCTAAAGATTCATCATCATCATCAGAAATGGCTTTTAAAACACTTTCCTTGCTTAAACCTTGTGGAATTATACTCAATTCTTGTAGGTCTTCAAATGATTTAATAGATACATAATGTAAAGCATCTGAAAACATTTTTTCATTTGGACCGATTGTAATGTGGCTGTTTTCTTTAACTTCCAGGGTAATTGATTTTATCCTCTGTAGTTCCTTTACTGAGATTAATTTTCTTTCTTTAAAATTTTCCATGATTTTAGATTTTATTTAACGGCAAATAATAATTGGTGTGATTTGTTTAATAGACTAATGGCACTATTATTCTAAGAGGTTTCAGATTTCCTGTGTACGCTACTTTTTCTTCTTTTTTCAAGGTTTTTGACATCGTTTTTAGGTTTTAAATACTGCCTACTTTATTCAGGATTTTCGGCTTGTTCCTTTTGTATTTCGTGGTGTTAAACACTAACCAAAATTGAAGTAACGGCGTTAGAAAAACCTTAGGTAAAGCACTAAAAACCAGTAGTAAATGCAACAAAATAAAATGCAGTAAAAACAACATTGAAATATGGGGAAAACCCCATCTGTTATCGTTAAAAGTTTTATCACTTTTGATAATTAACATTAACTTTAATCAGAACCAAACAAATCATGAACATGAAAGATTTCCTTATTTATGCCATCGTATTTTTATTCGGGGTATTAGTACTTTATCTGGTACAAAAACTGATCGGTTTAATTAAAACTGAGGATAGGAGCCAGCCTAATACAATGGATACCCGAACAATTAAACAGATGGTTGATCAGTACCGTAACAACCATTTGGATGCCATTAACAGCACTTTGGGTTTAAATGATGCCCATTCGGTTTCATTTAGTTTAAAAACACTTAAAAAATTTATTACCGATATAGAATACCAAACCAAAAAGAGAAATCCGGGGATTGGTATAGGTGCCCTGGGCGTACGTTTCTATTACGCCGCATATCCTAAAGAAAGTGAATGGGACGAAAATGAAAAAACGATAGGAAAAGATTATGCCCGGAAACATACAATTGTGATGATCCCAACCTTAAAAAAGAAAATCAACAATGGAAGTTGCCAGGATTATGATTTTAATCCTTTAGATGAGTCTACCTATTTAATAGATGATCGCGAAAAACAACGTCCGGTTGCAATGATGGCGATGGATGCTGATAACAGTGATGGTCAGTCGAGGCAGGTAATGGCACAAAACCATGGGCAATTGATTCCTCCAGCCGAGGCAGTTCAAGAAACTTATTAGTAAAATATGTCGGGTTTTCAAACATTTTTAAGCAATGCACTCCTGTTGGTAGAAGGATTAGCGGCGATAATTTCCATTTTTTATTACTATAAAAACGCGGCAAATAACCTTTGGAAGTATTTTGTGTTTTACCTGGGCTTTATTTTTGTATGCGAGCTTTTTGGTAAGTATGGTGAAAATTGGATCACCTTCTCCAAGGCGCAGTTTTATAATTATTTAGTAATTCCTTTGCAGTTTTTCTTTTTCTACTGGCTGTATGCTGTAAAATCTTTAAAGAAAAGAGGTTTATTCATCATTCTTTCTTTGTTGTATTTAATTTCCTTTATCCCAAGCGAATTTTACTTTAAAGGAAGTAAGATCATCTTTTCATTTAATTACACTTTTGGTAGTCTTATTTTGATGGTTTTAGTGCTGATGGAATATTATAAACAGATTACCTCTGCTGATATCATCAATTTTAACAAAAATAGAATGTTCTATATTAATTTGGGCGTAACATTGTTTTACATTGGTACTTTACCATTTTGGACCTTCTATTACTTATTGGTAAAATACCTTCCAATTTGGAATGTTTATTTTGACTATTTCCTCATTTCCGGTATCGTTATGTACATATTATTCTCAATTTCATTTATATGGGGAAAACAGAACTCTTAATTACCATTATCCTGTTTAACCTGTTTTTTGTGCTGTTTGTGGTGGCCGTTATGGTTTATATCAAAAAATATAAACAGCGAAAAAGGGAGTACCTGAAGGAAATCGAGATTACGAACGAAATCCACCAAAAAGAACTTTTAACTACACAGTTAGAAATACAACAGGCCACCATGCAGCAGATCGGGCGTGAGTTACATGATAATATCGGGCAAAAATTAACCTTAGTAAGCCTTTATACGCAGCAGCTGGTGTATGAAAATAAAGTGCCACAGGAAAATGAAAGAATAGAACAGATTTATCAGATCATCAATTCATCATTGCAGGATCTAAGGAGTTTGTCGAAAAACCTCACCAACGATAATGTAATTGAAAATGAATTGGTAACTTTAATACAAGAAGAAGTAAACCATATTAATGCTTTAAAAAGGTGTAAAGTAACTTTTGAACATAATTTCGAACATATTGAGCTGGAGTTTGTAAAAAAGAACGTGTTGTTGAGGATTACGCAGGAATTTCTTCAGAATAGTTTAAAACACGCACATTGTAGTAACATCTCCATCAGGTTAAAATCGTCTCCCGAGTTTTTTTTAGCATTACGTATACAGGATGATGGCGTGGGTTTCGATTATGCTAAGTTAACGGCAGATGGCATTGGATTAAAAAACATGAAAAAAAGAGCCGAAATAATTGGTGGGCATTTTAATGTGCAGAGTAAACCCAATTTCGGTACCACACTTACCATTTTACTAGATAAACAATCATGAAAAAAACAATAGTTGTTGTTGATGATCATATCCTTATCGCGAAAGCGCTTCAGGGCATTATTAATAACTTTGCAGCGTTTGAGGTGATTTATGTATGTGAAAACGGGAAAGACCTGATTGATAAATTCGAAAGCAATTGTAAACTCCCGGATATGATCCTTTTAGATATCAGTATGCCTATAATGGATGGCTTTGAAACTGTAAGTTGGTTAAAAGAACATTATCCGGATATAAAAGTAATGGCGCTGAGCATGCAGGGAGAAGAAAAAAGTGTAATAAAAATGGTAAGCAACGGTGCAACGAGTTATCTGCTGAAAAATGCACATCCTGCAGAACTCGAAAATGCGCTGACCAGGTTAAATGCCAATGGCTTTTTTTATCCCGATTGGGCATCAAAAATTATCTTCTCCAGTTTAAATAAAACAAAGGATAATGAAATTAAAATCTCAGATCGTGAAAAAGAATTCCTAAAATATACGGTTACCGAGCTCAATTACAAAGAAATAGCCGACAAAATGTTCTGCAGTCCACGAACGGTTGAGAGCTACCGCGATCAGTTATGCGAAAAACTCGAACTCAAAACCCGTGTTGGGTTGGCCGTTTTTGCCATTAAAAATGGATTTGCATAGGTTGGTTAATTGTTTAAACTGTATAAATTGGTTAACTGGTGTGATGATACGATTAACCGATTTCAACAATTAACCAGTTAACCTTTTGAACAATTAAACTATTAAGCATTTAACATTCCATTTTACCTCATCCATCTTCCATTTTTTCCTACTTTTGAAACATGAAATTCCATCACTTACTATTCTTGGTAGTCATTGCCGTGTTTAGCTCGTGCAAACCAGGAGAAAAAAGCCATCAATATATTAAGTTTAATACCACCGCAGAATTATACCAGTTCTTGAAATGGTCGCCTGAGAGCCGCTTTCCCTTAATCAGTGCCCATCGTGGTGGTCCAATGCCTGGTTTTCCTGAAAATTGCATCGAAACATTCGACAATGCAACAACCTACAACCCGGTAATTATTGAATTTGATATTGCTTACAGTAAGGATTCGGTAATGATAGTGATGCACGATGATCAGTTGGATAGAACCTCTACAGGGAAAGGACCAATTAGCAATTATACCTACGAAGAATTAAAAGCCTTTAACCTTAAAGATAACGAGGGAAATGAAACTAAATTTAAAATCCCAACTTTAGATAGTGTACTGAACTGGAGTAAAGGCAAGGTTTTATTAACCATAGATTTAAAAAAGAGTGTTTCTTATGCCAAAGTGATCGAAAAAATAAGGCAATATAAAGTTGAAAGTAATTCGATTATCATTACCTACACTGCCGACCAGGCAAAAGAAGTGCACCAACTGGCACCAGAATTAATGATTTCGGCCTCTGTGCAAAAGAAAGCTGAATTAAAAAGGTTAAATAGCATGGGCATCCCCAATAACCGGATAGTCGCTTTTGTTGGTGTTTCTGCACCTGATAAGGAATTTTACCTATACCTGCATAGCAAAGGCATCACCACTATTTTAGGTACCATGGGCAATATTGATAAAAGTGCCAAGGCAAGTCCTGTAAAAAATGTCTATTATCATCTTGTAAATAACGGAGCCGATATTTTATCGGGCGATAATTTGCCTCAGGCATCAGAAGAATTGGATAAATTCAGGTACAATAAAAAAATAAGTTCACCGCATATTAATTAGCTTGAACGTCATTGCGAGGTACGAAAGCAATCTTACAGCTATGATTAATGGCGATCGCATTAAGATTGCTTCGTCATTCCTCCTCGCAATGACGATATCTCTAAGCTTAACTATTTTGTAGAAAATTTGGGTTTAAACATACAACAATGAGTATTTCAGTTAAAAATCTTTCTAAACATTACGATCAGCAAAAAGCGGTTGATTCCATCAGCTTTGAAGCTAAACCTGGTCGTATTCTGGGTTTTTTGGGACCAAATGGAGCTGGCAAATCAACCACCATGCGTATGCTTACCGGTTATTTAGCGCCTACTTCCGGAGCAGCTGAAATTTCTGGTAGAAACATTATAACTCAGACTATAGAAGCCAAAAAACACATTGGCTATCTTCCGGAAAATACGCCGCTTTATGCCGATATGTATGTAAAAGAGTTTTTAAGTTTTGTTGGGCAAACCTATAAAGTCGAAAACTTAAATGCGCGGATTGATGAAGTGATTAAAATGGTTGGTTTAACACCCGAGCAGCATAAAAAAATCGGCATGTTATCTAAAGGTTATCGCCAAAGGGTAGGGCTGGCCCAGGCCATTATCCATAACCCGGAGGTTTTAATTTTAGATGAACCTACTTCCGGCCTCGATCCGAACCAATTGGTTGATATCAGGCAGTTGATCAAAACTTTGGGAGTTGCTAAAACTGTTGTCATTTCCACGCACATCATGCAGGAAGTTGAAGCCATTTGCGACGACATTATCATCATCAGCAAAGGTAAAATTGTAGCTAACGACTCATTAGAAGGTTTGAAAAAAGCTCACCAACAACAATCATTAGAAGATATTTTCAGAAAACTTACCGCTTAACCTTCATGCTTAGCCCAAAAATCAAAATTATACTCTTTGTCCTTTTATTTTCAAGTCCGGTACTCTTAAAAGCTCAAAACAGCGCTAACATTGGCATTGCGGCCGAAATTGGCTTACCATCTGGCAATTTTTCTAACCTTTCAGGAATTGGACTAGGCGTGTCAGTAAAAGCTGATCTTCCGGTTGCAGAAAGTTTTGCCCTAACCTTAAATGCAGGTTTTATGAACTTTTTTGGTAGGCGGAACCAACTTTTTAATGTGCAGGATTTAACGTACATCCCTGCAAAAGCCGGATTGAAATACCAACTAGGCGAAAGTTTTTATGCCGAAGGTCAATTGGGGGCAGCATTACCTTTAAATAAAAATCAGAAAACTTTATTTGCCTGGTCGCCTGGTATTGGCAACCAATTCAAACTTTCAGGTGGGAATAAACTCGATTTAGGCATCCGCTACGAAGCATGGACGGGTAAAAACAATATTGCCGGCTTAAACAAATCCGATAGTAAAGGATTTGTGGGAATCAGGTTCGCCTATTTATTTGGGCTGTGAAACAATTATTGAGTTTAATTGTTTGGTTAATTGGTCAAAAAATATAAACCTCCCAATTTTTATAACTTAATACAACGTTTTAGAATAAATTAATTTTAACTTAACAGTCAGTTAATCAGTTGTTTATAGTCGGTACTTTCTGTTTTTTATTTTATTTGTAACGTTTTTGGCATCATGCTTGTCTAAAAACACAAAATAATTAACGAACAATAATTTAAAAAACAATGAAAAAAGTATTACTATCTTTATTAATGGTTGCAGGCCTGGGTTTTGCAGCTTCAGCTCAAACAGAGGGCGCGGTTAACAAAATCAGTGTTGGACCAGAATTCGCATTACCAATTGGTGACTTTGGAGACGTTTATAGTGTAGGTTTTGGTGGTTCCGTGCAAGGCGAACTTAATGTTGCTAAATCATTAAATCTAACAGGTTCAGCAGGATATTTATCATTTTCTTATAAAAAAGAGATAAAAGATTTTTATAAAAGCTTAGGAGCTCCATTGAAAAATGATGGTATTATTCCTTTAAAAGTTGGTGCCAAATATTATTTTGGTGGTAATTTCTATGGTGCTGGTGAGGTAGGAGCCGCAATTGCAACAGGTGAAGGTTCGGGCACTGCTTTTGCTTATTCTCCAACTTTGGGTGCGTCTTTTTCTGTTGCTGATAAATCAAGCATCGATTTAGGCGTACGTTACGAAGGTTGGTCAAAAAATGGTTCTAACTTATCGTTTATCGGTATCCGTGCAGCATTTGCATTTGGTTTGTAGTCAAAACAAAACAACATAATTATTTCAAAGCCTCCAGGAAATTGGGGGCTTTGTTGTTTCTAAACTCCATCATTTCAGCGATATAAAAATAAAATTTATCAAACTATTGAATTAGTTTATTATCATTGTAGCGTTTTTGCCAAACAGGCAAAAGCATGGAAACTAAAAAACAATTCTCAAATCAGATGAAAAAATTAATGCTGTCTCTTTTAGCAGTTGCAGGCTTGGGCTTTGCAGCTTCAGCTCAAACCAACAATGACATCAAAATCGGGGTAAAAGCAGGTGTAACATTGCCAACCTTTGGTGTTTCAGGTACCGAAAACAATGGGTACGAACAAAAAATGAATACCTCTTTTTATGTAGGTGGAACGGTGGATATTCCTGTTTCGGATGTATTTTCAGTTCAGCCCGGCCTATCTTTAATTGGTAAGGGCGGAAAAACCGATTTCTATTATTATAACGCTGAGTTAGGAAACACTTATACGGCTACTGCCAACTCAAAAATTAGTACAATGTATATTGAACTTCCTGTAAACGCAGTGTTTAATTTTGCTCTCGGTAGCGGGAAGATTTTTATTGGTGCAGGCCCTTATTATGCAATGGCCATTAGTGGAAAAAATAAATCTACAGCTACGCTAAGTGGCGGTGGTAGCACCATAACCGATTCAGGAGAAGAGGATATCAAATTTGGAAAGGACGGAACAATGAAAAGAGGTGATTTCGGTGTTAATTTCTTAGCGGGTTACCAGCTAAGTAATGGTTTTAACATCCATGCTGGTTATGGTTTGGGTTTGAGTAACCTTGATTATTCGGATGCAAAGGTTTCAAAAGTAACCAACCGCGTACTATCTGTAGGTGTAGGGTTCTCTTTCTAAATAAATAAAAATTTTTTAAAGAGGGGGTATCATAAAGGCGATTTCACCTTAGATGCTGTCATGTTGAGCCTGTCGAAACACCTTAAAGCCGTATTTAAGCAGGTCCTTCGACAGGCTATAGTTGACAGATCCGAAGAAAAGTCGTTATTGCGAGGAGGTAAGACGAAGCAATCTTTCCTGTTAGCGATCCTTGCTAGAAAGATTGCTTCCCCGAAAATCGGGGCAGGCTGTCGGCTGAAAAAGCCTTTCTCGCAATGACGATGATATAATCTCTTTTTTTGCGACTGAAATTTTCTCAGGACTTCCGCTTAAGTTATTTTTTGGGTCTGCAAGGCTGGCATTTAATCAAGTCCTTTTAAATTTGCAGGAATAAATGGTTAACTTCGGCATTTTAATAGCACATGTACGCAGTTTTTAAACGCGAGTTATTCAGTTTCTTAAGTTCGATGGTTGCTTATATCACCATTGGCATTTTTCTATTGGTTTCAGGTTTGTTACTTTGGTTCTTTCCTGATACATCAATACTTGATTATGGTTATGCCGAATTAAGTGGGTTTTTCAGTCTTGTACCTTATCTTTTTATGTTCCTTATTCCGGCCATCACGATGCGTTCTTTTGCAGAAGAGAGGAGAGAGGGAACTTACGAATTGCTGGTTACCCGGCCAATCCACATCTGGCAGATCGTTTTGGCGAAATACCTGGCCAGTTTGGTACTGGTACTTTTTGCTTTAATCCCCACTGTGATTTATTATTATAGCATTTCAAAACTTGGTTTTCCGGAAGGGAATATCGATTCAGGTTCGGTTATTGGCTCCTACATAGGTTTATTTTTATTGGGTGCAGCTTTTACTGCCATTGGTATATTTTCATCAGCGTTGACCAAAAACCAGGTAATTGCTTTTGTTATTTGTGCCGCTTTATGTGCATTTTCTTTTTTGGGGTTTGATTACACCAGTCAGATTACTGCTTTTCAGCCCATTGAAAGTACGATAACCAATTTAGGCATTAATCAGCATTATACTTCCATCAGCCGTGGCGTTTTAGATACCAGAGATTTGATTTACTTTATTACCTTCTCTGTTCTGTTTTTGTTGTTTACCAAATTAATCATAGGAGGGAAACGATAATGAAGCAGCAGAATAAATGGATTAATTTTATTATCGCAATAGCTGTATTGATCGTTATAAATGTACTTGGTCAATATGTTTTTCACCGTTTTGATTTTACTTCCGACAAACGCTTTACCCTAAGTGAAAAAACAAAATCAATACTCGAAAAAAATGAAAAACCGATAATCATTACCGTGTTTTTAAAAGGCGAATTGCCACCTGCTTTTAAACGTTTGCAGGCTGCGGTAAGTGATATCCTGTCTGATTATAAAGCTTATTCAAAAGCAAATTTCAAATTGGTTTATATTGATCCTTTGGCGGGTTTGAGTACACAGGAACAAGATACAGTGATCTACAACCTGGCACAAAACGGCATCGAAGCAACCCGGACTACCTTAAAAACAGAAAGTGGTTCAACGGAGAAACTTGTGGTTCCGATGGCGATGATTGAAAGCAATGGTAAACAGATGCCGGTTAAGTTGCTTCAAAATTTCAACGTGGTTGGCAGCTATGAAGAAAATATCAACCGCTCAATAGAAAATCTGGAATATACCTTAACCTCGAGTTTGAAAAAAGTGATCAACGGTTATAATTCCAGGATTGGTTTTACAGAATCGAATGGAGAACTCTCCGATTTACAGCTGTACGATGCAAGGGCTTCATTAGCCAATAATTATGTGGTAGGTAGGGTTGATTTAAATACGATTACCAAAGAAGGGCTGGATAAACTTAACATGATGGTTATTGCGAAGCCTAAAAAACCTTTTACCGAAACAGAAAAATACAAGATCAATTACTTTGTAATGAAAGGTGGAAGGGTGCTTTGGAGTATTGATCAGGTTTCGGCAGAGTTGGACAGTTTAAGGGGTAGGGGCGGACAAATGGCCACGAATAATAACCTCAACCTCGACGACATGCTTTTTATGTATGGCGGCAGGATTAATTACAACATTATTGCCGACCCGGCGAATAGTGCCGAAATTCCGGTTTCAACAGGTGCAGCGGGAGGAGCGGGTCAAATGCAATTGCTGCCCTGGATTTATTACCCGATTTTACTTCCCGATACTATACATAGTGTAGTTAAAAATTTGGATGGCATAAAATCAGAATTCCCGGGTACAGTAGACACGATAGGCGCAAAAGGCGTAACCAAATCATATATACTAAGCACTTCGCCATATAATAAAGTATATAACACACCAAAGCCATTCAGCTTGCAAATGGTTGCCGAACAGTTAAATCCTAAAGAATTTCAAAGTGTTCCTCAAAATGTTGGGATACTGTTAGAAGGAAGTTTCCCTTCTGTATTTGCCGGGCGACCTTTACCTGCGGGTATAACAGCACCTTTTACCAGCGAGTTAACCAGTAAACCAAGTAAAATGATTATCATTGGCGATGGTGATGTATTTAAAAATCAGGTTTCTGAAAAAGATGGTTCTCCTTTTCCATTGGGTTTCGACCGTTATTCGCAACGGACATATGGAAATAAGGCTCTCTTGTTAAACGTGGTCGATTATTTTACCGATGAAGATAACCTGATTGCCTTGCGGAATAAAGAAGTAAAGATCAGATTATTGGATAAAGCCAAAATTAAGCTCGAAAAAACCAAATGGCAGTTCATAAATGTTGTGGCTCCCTTGTTATTGTTAATATTCTTTGCGATTTTTCAACATTATTACCGCAAATACAAGTACGCTAAATAATTTTTATATTTTTGAAGAAGACTAAATGATATCATGAGATTTATTGTATCCACATCAACTCTATTAAAACACTTACAAACTGTAAATGGTGCCTCAAGCAGCAGCACGGTTTTACCTATATTAGAAAATTTTCTTTTCGAAATTAAAGATGGAAACTTAACTATCTCTGCTACCGATCTGCAAACCAGTATGACAACTGCACTGGCTGTAGAATCAAAAGAAGAAGGTAAAGTGGCTGTTCCATCAAAAATTTTATTAGATACGCTTAAAACTTTACCAGATCAACCTATTGCATTTAATATTGATGACAGCACTTTTGCCATCGAGATTAGTGCCGGAGACGGTAAATATAAACTGAGTGGCGAAAATGGTGATGATTTTCCAAAAATTCCGGTTGTAGAAAATGCTTCTTCAGTAAACTTGCCTGCATCGGTTTTAACCGAAGCGATTACGAAAACCATTTTTGCGGTAAGTAATGACGAGCTTCGTCCGGCAATGACAGGTGTTTTCTGTCAGTTGTCTCCTCAGCATATCACTTTTGTAGCTACAGATGCACATAAACTGGTGAGGTACCGCCGTATGGATAGCAAGGCAGATAAAGCAACATCATTTATTCTTCCTAAAAAAGCATTAACACTTTTAAAGGCCGCTTTGCCATCTACAGATATCAATGTATCAGTTGATTATAATGCAACAAGTGCTTTCTTTAAATTCGAAAATATCAATTTGGTGTGTCGTTTAATAGACGAACGCTATCCAGATTATGAGGCAGTAATTCCAACAAACAACCCTAATAAATTAATTATTGATAGAGGATTGTTTTTAAATACACTTCGCAGGGTTGTAATTTTTGCCAATAAAACTACACACCAGGTAAGGTTAAAAATCAGCGGCAGCGAGTTGAATATTTCTTCTGAAGATTTGGATTTCGCCAATGAAGCACATGAGCGTTTAAGCTGTCAATATGACGGAGAAGACCTTGAAATAGGCTTTAATGCACGTTTTTTAATCGAAATGTTAAGCAATTTAAGTGGCGATGAAGTTACTTTAGAGCTTTCTACACCAAACAGGGCTGGTCTTTTAATTCCGCAAACTAACGATGAAAATGAAGATGTTTTAATGTTGGTAATGCCGGTAATGTTAAATAACAGTTACTAAAATCTACTATTATTTTAGTTTTCATAGAAAATGGCTTGGTTTTTGACCAAGCCATTTTTGTTTTCAACCAACTAACCATCCTATGAAAATCTATACTTATCTCTCAAAATCTCTGATTTTATTTATTTCCTTATCTGCAATTGGCTTAACATCCTGTAAAAAAAATGATGCGGGCGAGGTAGCTAAAGGGCAGGCGAAGGTTAAAATGGTCAATGCATCGCTGGCTGATGTGCATCAGGATGTTTATCTGGATAACGAAAAACTCACTACGGTTGCCTTAGCCTTTGGCGAAACCAGCGAATATCTAAAAGTACCTTCGGGCAGTAGAAGCGTTTCTTATACTGGCACTAATAATACCACTACAGATACATCTTTAAACTTTACACCATCTATTACCTATACCACCTTTCTGGTTACCAATAAAAAAGGTGAACTGGAAATTGTAAGTTACGAAGATAACCTGAGCAATACAGATGCAACTAAAGCAAAAATAAAACTCATTAACCTTACGCCTAATTTTACCACTGGTATAAATGTGATGGTGCAGGCAGGAACCCAATTTGTTAATGGTTTGCTTTTTAAAGAGGCATCTAATTATTTTACAGTAGATGCAGGTTTGAATTTAAAATATAATGTAGTAGGCTCGGGGAGTATTAAAACCATCGAAGCAGCAAGTTTAGAAGGCGGTAAAATATATACCATTTGGTTTAGCGGTACAACTGCGGCAACTTTAGATGCACATATTATCACTGATAATTAATTTTAATAAAATCATATCGTTTCTGTTATCTTTACGTTTTATTAGCATCAGCGATTTTATATGAAAAATACCCGTTTTATATTTCCCAAAATACTTCTCTTGTTTTTCCCTGTATTAATGATCTTTTCTTGTATAAAGAATGATAATTTCATTAAAGGGGATGCGAAGATCAGGTATTTCCAATCTGCTGTAACTGATACAACGCAAAACTTTTTCCTCAAAGGTGTTCAGTCGGGAGCTTCCACCGTTTATGGCTCTAACAGTAATTATCTTGTTGTTGCCGGAGATTCTAGCTATACCATTACATCCAGAAATATAAATACCGGGGTCGATGTTGCAAGTACCACTCAAAAATTTGATATTGGCGCTAATTATTCCATTTACTACACCCGAAAAACAACTACCAGTCCACCAGAATTAACTGTTTTTCAGGATAATGTAAAGCAGAGTCTAGACTCAGTAAAACTGACTTTCTTAAATCTTGGTTATACCCTGGGTTCAAAAGTAATTATTCAGGATGATGGAAAAGCTTTCGATACCTTTAACATGCAATATGGGGACAGAGTAAGCCACACCATCAAGTTGAGTAAAGCAACGCGGATCTCTTTTGCACTCGTAACCCCGGTTTCTACACAGCCTCCTGTAAATGCATTAGATTCGCTTCCTACCACCACGTCAAAATCAATTGCAATATCAAAAGGATTGGTTTATACTGTTTTGCTTGACGGTACAAAAAAAGGAGAACTTCAAATGCGCCTGGTTTCTTCTAACTAATTATTATCGCAATTTAAAGCATTTAATCCCTTTACTATTCATACTTTTGCCAAAAATCAGATAAATTGGAACTACTACAGCAGCTTTTAGATTTTATTCTCCATATTGATGTTCATTTAGCCGAAATTGTTAACGAATATCGTACCTGGACCTACCTCATTTTATTCCTGATTATTTTTGCCGAAACTGGCTTTGTAGTAACGCCCTTCTTACCTGGCGATTCTTTGCTTTTTGCAATGGGGGCACTTATTGCAGGCGAACATGAAACCGGCTTAAATATCTGGGTGATGTTGGTTATTTTAATTGTTGCGGCAATTTTAGGTAATACGGTAAACTATAAATTGGGAAGTGTTTTGGGCGCCGGTGTTTTTAAAGAGAAAAACAAGATTTTAAAGCTTAAGTATTACCACCAATCGCACGAATTTTTCGAAAAACATGGTGGTAAAGCGATTATGTTAAGCCGCTTCTTACCGATTTTCAGAACCATTGCCCCTTTTGTTGCCGGTATAGCTAAAATGCCATTTGGCCGTTTTACCTATTATAATATTATTGGTGGAGTAACCTGGATTTTCGCGCTGTTAATTGGCGGTTACCTTTTAGGCCAGATTCCGGTAATCAAAAACAACTTTGAGCTTGTGATCATCTTTATCGCTGTAGTTACTTTTGTTCCTGCCATTTGGGCTGCGGTTAGAAGCCGCTTTCAGCCAAAAAAGGTTGAAGAAATTATTGAGAACGAAGAGACTAAAGCATAATTAAATTTCCCGACCGATAAGTACTCCACTTTGATATTTCTTTTCGGTCGCTTTTTCTTCTTTTTGCTCATCAGGCAATAATGCTGTTTTGATCAGGTTTTTAAGCTCAGGCTGGCCGGCATCAACCCAGGCCGAATACCAGAATGAGCCTATGGTTAATATGGCTGCACGCATTTGCTTTTCTACCATATTGTTCATCTTATCATGATAGGCTTTTGAGTATTCTTTAGAATATTGTTTAAGCACTGTATTGTTGCGCTCTGAAAAGCTATACTTTTGTTTGGAGGGAAATGATGCATTTAACTCCGCTTCAAAATTCAAAACAGTATCAACTAAGCTATGGGTATGTTTAAGTACTTTCCAGGCCTCTTTTAATGGATCTTCGATGTAAATGGCTTTGCCAACAACAAAATTATAATTTGTAGAAAACAGTTCTGGTAAACGGCTTTCCCAGAACGCATGGATTCCCACCTGGTTACTGAGCTGGCCGTTATGATTTGCGGTGGTATGCAAAGGCACGTGAGCATCTCCAATGTAGTGGCCTAAGTCTGCTGAGTATTTTAAAATTTTGATCGAATCTCTTGTTTTAAAAGCCTTAACCAAGCTATAATAGGTACGCTGAATCTGCCATGGAACAATTCCATCTGTATTTAACTTTTTTAAACCATATTTGGCTAAAGCATCGTTCCATTTTTCGGGGATGCTATCGATATTTTTTTCGTAATTCTCCACATCAAGATAATGCCGCGGGGGTTCTAATGTATCCGCATACCTTCGTTTATCGGGATCTACAGCATGTTCGGTAATGTATTTGATGTTCTTTTTATAGAAACTGATCATGCTGGGGGGTAAAGTAAAAACAGCAAGATTGTTTATCCTTTGGTGTGCAAAGAATCCCCAAGAGGTACAAAGAAATAGCGGGATGATTAACGCAGATAAAATCGTTAATCTTTTCATATAACCTAATATAGGGAATTTTCTTTACATAAATAAAATGTCTAACATCTTAATTCCTCAACATTTTAAACGAAAACCAACCTAATAACGCAATAATCACGGCCATTAATACCCAAAGCCAGGCCTTGTTTTCGAACAATGGTTTTTCTTGTTTAATCGTGTAAGCTGGATTTTTCTGCTCCTGGCCAATGTTTACACTGGTTAAACCTAATGGGATTTTACTTTCAAATTTTTCGATCTCGTAAACAGGAGCTTCAACTTTTTCATTACCATAATATAAGGCATATTCGCTGTTTGGCTGATCGAACCTGGCAATAATTTCATATACATTACCTTTTAGTACAAGGCCACTTAAGCGTAATGGTTTATTGTCGTTATTTTGAATTGTAATTTTTATCCTGGAAGTAATGCTATTTGCAAAATGAAATTCAGGTTTTTCTAAAGAACTTATAATGCCTTCGTAAAGATTTGCAAAGTTGTACTGAATGCCTTTGTCGGTTTTAAAGCTATCTGTTGCATATTCAATTTTAAATTGACGGTAAAAATCGAAGTCGCTCTGTGCATTCAGCTTTAAATAAGATATTGGAACCGGATTTGCCAATACAACATCAACTATGGTTTCTTTTGTGGTAACGTCGTTTTTAATGTTGAATGATTGATATTTCAGCTCCTGATAAGTTCCCTTTATTGTGTCCGTTTTAGAAATTTTTGCTTCTGATAATTCGGGCTGAACAGGACTTTTTACTGCAATTCTGAAATATTGGTATTTCGAATCCGGAAAGCTCAGTTTGGTAAACTGGTAATCCGTATCATTGTTTTTAATCGATAAAATACGATAGCCTGATAAAATGGTAAACCATGATCTGTTATCATTGCTTCCTTCCAGATTTATTTTCCAATCGAAATTTTGCTGCTTAAATATCAGGTTGATCTGATTAATGACATTTATTTCCGGCGATTGAAAAGTATAATAATATCCATCAGGGTTAGTACTTTGATTTAATTGTTTAAAGGCAACATCGTGGCTCGTAATCTGATCAGCACGCTGTTTCAATAGATAAGGTACTTCAATGGTATCTTTCCCGTTTACACCAAAAATCCTTAGGTCATTAAAACCTGCATTTGCCTTTTTATACAAGTCATCTGGCAGAACCATCTTATGCCAAATGGTATTAACACCGGTAATGTTCCTTTTAAATTTATAAGAATTGGTTTGTGCATTTGCAGTTGTTATGCAAAGCAGAACCAATATAAAAAGTTTAATTTTTAGCTTCAACATCATCTATGATTAAATGTTTGTATTTGTTGTAAAGGAAAGAAATGATTAGCAGTAGCACGCCCAGCGAAACAAATACGATGGTTTTAGAGATGGTGCTCAACGCATATATATCGTAAAAGAAAAGTTTGATCAAGGTAATGCCAAACAGTGCCATCGCCCCAATACGCAGGTGTTTCTTGTTTTTGGCGAGTCCCATACTAATCAGGAATAAAGAAAAAATACCCCAAAGGATGCTCAATCCCAGTTTGTAGCTTGCTTCGGAGTGCGAAAGCTCTAAAATATTGATCAATTCGCTGCTAATAACCCACAACAGTGAAATGTAGAGAAGGTAATCGAACATTGTTCTGAAGTTTCTCTTCAAAAGTCCCGAGCGTTGCAGTTGATAACATTGCACAATCAGAAGGGTAAAAAAGACAATGGCGACGTACCTGATGCCGATATTAAATGTACCAATAGTAAAATATTTACTTTCGGGTAGTAGGTAATTGTCTCTTAGCTCGCTTAAATTATATAGTCCGAACGTGAGGAAGATAATAATAACAAAGATGTTAATGATGAGGTTGGCAATAGCCAATTCTCCGTTTTTTAGTTTTTTGATGTTTAAATAACTTAAAGCTGAAGCAAAAAATAAGGTGTAAATGTATGTCCAGGCTGTTTTTAAATCTTTGAAATTGTAATTGTATTCGTTAAGCGGATCGTAAAATTTAGTTTTTGGATTAACCGTAATCTTACTGAGTTCGAAAAGGTGGTTAAAGTATTTAGAAATCTCGATTCTAAAAGCAACATAGGTTACAAAAACCAGAATTGCCGGAATGGAATAACCCAATATCTGTCTCATCCAGATCCATTCTGCAGGCGTTTCATTTTCTTTTTTATTGATGCTGAACATCCAGAAGAAACAGGCTATAAATATGCATGCGGTTAAAAAGCCTACGTTGATGATTGGCGTAATGGTTATAGAATTCCCATCATAAATATCGTAATAAGTAATCCAATCTTCTAAAAGGCTAAAAAATGCAAGGAATATTAATGGAAAGGATAGTTTTTCGTAAATGGCAATCTTTTTTATACGGGCTAAATAAAATAGTACCGCAGCTTCTACAGCCCAGAAAATAGTAACCCAGCCACCATTTAATTGAACAGGCACGGCCATGGTAATAAAGCTGATAACCATGGCCAGGATAAGGTAAAACAGGTTTTTATCCGCAAGATTTTTCTTGTAGATAATCAGGCTTACCACGAAGTGTATAACCGCATTTGCAAGTGTAAATAAACCCAACAGCTCCACACTGTTTTTATTATTAGATAATATAAAATATCCTATTCCGTAATAGATAAATGAATTTAAGAGCAGAATCACCACATCGCTAAAGCCAAAAATTTCTTTTTTGCTTACTTTATAGGCAAGGTTGGTGATGTAAAAAGTGATAAAAAATACGGTCGAGAACAATAGTGCTAATCCGAAATAATTATATGAGTCGCTTAAATCAAGCCTCCACGAAACAAAAATGAGCCATGTTAAGCCAAAAGAAGCATAAAATAGCGGTTTCCAGTACTTTTTGAAACTAAGTACCATGATACCAATGTTGATGATGGCCATGTAGGTAAACAATACACCAACTTTCCCTGATCCGTCGCTTAGCAAAAATGGAACGGCATAAGCACCAACTAAACCAATATGGGCAATAACCTGCTTATTGTATTTAATGGCAGCAACAACAGTAAAGGAGGTGAATATAACCATTAAGGCAAAAGCCAGTGCCTGTGGAATGAGCGCATAAAAATCGTAAGCGGCGTAGGTGATAAAATACATAATGGCAATAGCCCCACTTACTAATACCGCAGAGAAATTTTCGTATTTGGCTTTGAGCTTTATAGCAAAGGCCATTAAGCCGGCACCAACCGCATAACCCAATATAATCCTGGTAAGTGGACTTACCATGTCATGATCTATGGCATATTTAGCGCCAATGGCCACACCGATAATTAAAATCAGGATACCAATTTTGCTAATCAGGTTTTCTCCGATAAATTTTTCGAAATCAGATTTAACCATATTTTCGCGGGTAAAGCGCTCGGCAAAATTGGGCTGTGGTTGATTTGCTGTCGTTTGAACGTGAGCCGGAACAGGAATGGGGCGGGGTGTTGCCTGATTTTGTATAACAACGCTCGGTGGTGTATTTCTTGGTGGGAGCGCAATTACAGGTTCGGCAGGCTTTGCTGGTGCTATGGTTGCAGCACCTGGCGATTGCAATGCTTTGACTTCATTTCTTAATGCCTGAATTTCGGCTTCAAAACCTTGTTGCCTAAGCAACAGGTTTTCGAGCTTGATCATGAGCAGATTTAATTTTTCGGAATTATCCATTCTATATCTGGTAGTGCGTAATTTTACTTTACTAAAGATAAGAATGAATTTGAATAAGGGCGGGAAAATTTAGTTATTTACCATCTTTCAGGTAGGGGCTGGGTGTGGTCAATTAAATTCCTTAAATTTACTTTCAAAATAGCATCTAATGGAATTATCTTGCCCGGTATCAGCTGAAAGAGTAAATGAAAATGTAGTGAGGATTATCGCCTTTATGGTAGCAGTGATTGCAATTACCTGTATGGTATTTTCAAACTACTGGGCAATTGTTTTTTTGATATTTGATTTTGCATTAAGGGCATTTACAACAGGGAAATTTAGCCTCCTGAAATTTATAGCAATTAGAATTTCAAATGTATCTTCAATTCCTCCGAAAATGAAAGACCTGGCACCAAAAAAGTTCGCGGCAACCTTAGGCTTTGTGTTTTGCCTGTTGATTACCGCGACATTTTTATTTAATTTTTATACAATTGCGCTCATCTTAACCTTTATTATGACAGTTTTTGCATTATTGGAGAGTTTATTTGCCATTTGTGTGGGTTGTTACATCTATTCTTTTTTGCAGGTTTTTGTAAAGAAGAATGAGGCCTAATCTATTTTTTTTTTAATGCTTCGCGTACTTTTGGAGCAATTTTAGTCCCGAAAATCTCTATCGATTTCATTAAAGCTGCGTGAGATGGTCCACCGACATCCATGTGAGCTGAGAAACGGGTTAAACCAAAAGTTTCTTCCATTGCCAAAATTTTATCTACTGATTCGTTTGCATCGCCGATGATTAAAGCACCGCCATCACCTCTTCCTGAATCAAATTGATTGCGTTGGTACGGTGCCCAGCCACGTGAGCGGCCGATGCGGTTCATTTGAGCCGAATAAAGCGGGTAATAATAATCAGCAACCTCATTGCTGTTTTCGCCAAATATGGAATGCATATGCACGCCAACTTCGAACTTGCCCATGTCATGTCCATATGCCTGGTAAACTTTTTTATAATAATCGAAAAGTGGCTTAAACTGTATGGGTTGACCTCCAATTATGGCGAACATTACAGGTAAGCCCAATCTGCCCGCACGTTCTACTGATTCTGGTGTTCCGCCAACAGCAACCCATATTTTTAAATTGTCGTTTACTGCTCTTGGTAATATTTCCTGGTTATTCAATTCTGGTCTGAACTTACCTTTCCAGCTGATTTTAGGTGATGCGTTTATTTTTAGGAGCAATTCTAATTTTTCTTCATAAAGCTGATCGTAATCCTGAAGATCGTAACCAAATAGAGGGAATGATTCGATAAAACTGCCTCTACCGGCCATTAATTCAGCTCTGCCATTCGAAATTAAATCTATCGTAGCAAAATTTTGATAAAGTTTAACCGGATCGGATGAACTTAAAACCGAAACCGCACTGCTCAGTTTAATGTTTTTGGTTACGGTAGCAGCAGCAGCCAATATAATTTCAGGACTGGATACAGCATAATCAGGACGGTGGTGTTCACCAATGCCATAAAAATCCAAACCCACTTCATCCATGAGTTTTATTTCTTCTATAATTTCCTGAAGCCTTTGCTGAGCAGGCTGGATTTCTCCTTTTGCATTGATCTGCAGATCGCCAAACATTCCGATACCTAATTCCATAATGCTAAATAATTTTAACAAAGTTAATGGATGAGGATGAAGTGGTTTTTGATGTATGGTAAGAAAAGGAGGTAAATTATTGGTGCTGATTGGATTTTGTTGAAATAAGATAGACTGTGTCGTCACCCTGAATTTATTTCAGGGTCTTTATAGCACGAAAGATGCTGAAAGAAATACAAATTAACTATATTGAAACGTCGTCATATCGACTGAAACGTAGCGGAATGGAGAGATCTATAAGTTAGATTTCTCGGCTGCGTTGCACTTCGCTCGAAATGACGACCCCAGTGAGCCTGTCATCATTGTGTATCTAATTTTCTTTCAAAGAAATCAATCCATTATAAACTCCATCAATTACTTTGGCCATTCTCTGTATATCAAGAGTTTCAATGGTATCGGTTTTTTGGTGATAATTTTTATTCCGGTAAAAGGAAGTGTCGGTAATCATCATGGCATCGTAGTCAAATTTCCAGTAGTTTAAATGATCAGAAAAATCGATGCCTGGCAATGAAGGGGGGCTGGCAAATGTTTTAGTTAAAATACTTTTGCTTGTTTTAAAATTTTTAGAAAACTGATTTACAAATTCGCCTGATCCGAATTTTTTAACCAACGTTATGTAATTCCCCTTGTTTCCATACTTCATAGATAGTATGCCAATAGGGTAGGATTGAGTTTTTGCTTCATCTTTAAAATAACCGATCATTTCGAGTGAAATCATTCCAAATACCTCGGCTTTTGATTCTTTTAGCGATTTGGCGTGAATGTAACTGCCCATTAATTCGGTACGGAAATAAGGTGGTTCTTCTAATGTATAAGCTACGAGATCGATTCGATAATCTAGCTTTTTACCTTTAAGCAACCTCGAAAGTTCCAGTAAACCAATTACACCGCTGGCATTATCATCAGCCCCCTCCTGATCACCACAAACATCGTAATGAGCACCAACAATAATCCGTTTTTTATTTTCCGTACCAAAAGAGCATATGATATTTTTATAAATTTTCTGATCAACAGTATATTCCTGTGCGTAAACGCTATCGGTAGAGTTTTTAAAAACAGTTGTAATGTAACCGGCCGTTAGATTGAGTTGATCGATATTGCTGTAATTGCGGAACTGAGGCGTTTTAGTTAAGGTTTTTAAATAATTTTTGATTAGGCTTGTATCTGATTGGGCAAAAGCGCTGTTATAAACTGTAATGAGAAAGAAGAGAAAGCCAATTAAGATTTTAAATTTATACATTGGTTAAGATATCAGAAAGTGTTTGATTTGATCCGTAACCGAAGATAATTATTTGTATCTGTTTTATTGGCATCGCGACCTGCGTTTTTTCGCTGTACCTGTGTTATTTAAACACGATTGGAGGGAAGAGCTTCCGATCCTTCAATTGGAACTCGTACCAAAAGCGGGACTATCGAATCCGATTAGCACTGATATTGCTTTCCAGAAAAAATAAATGCATAGCTGTTGAATCAGAATAACTATCTATAATAACTTTGAACCATATTTTAGAAATATAACAGCATCTAAAAATACAACCAACAATAGCATGAAAAATTCTGAAATAAGTTCAGAATGAGGGATTTGAGCTGAAATTACTCTATTTTCTTGCCCTTCATCGCAGTAGAAATCGCAGCATCCATTACACGCTCGGCAAACGGACGTGTAAATTCGTTAAGCTCGTCTGCTTTCTTTAAAATGGTGTCTTTTTCTTGTGATGCTAAAGCCGTTTTTAGCGCTTCAATATATGCCACCATTTCTGCAATTTCAGTTTCGGTTAAATGTTCTGCATGTTTTTTGATAAAACCTTCTGCGGTGTAAACCAATTGTTCACCTTCGCTTCTGGCTTCAATCAGCATCCGTTGCTCTACATCACTTTTCGCATGGGTAATGCTATCAATCAGCATTTTTTCTACTGTATCATCACTTAGTCCATAACTAGGCGTAATTTCAATCTCTTGTTTCACGCCAGAACGTAATTCTATGGCCTGAACGGTTAAAATCCCATCGGCATTAAGTAAAAAGTTAATATCTACTTTCGGTAAACCTGCAGGCATTGCCGGAATTCCTTTTAAATCGAACTCCGCAAGTTTTCTGTTTTCTTTCACCAGATCGCGTTCGCCCTGGTAAACAGATATTTTCATATTTACCTGTCCATCTATCGAAGTGGTGTATTGGCGACCTGCTTTAGTAGGTACTTTACTGTTACGGGCAATAATCACGTCCATTAAACCGCCCATAGTTTCGATACCTAATGAGAGTGGTGTAACATCTAACAATAATATATCAGAACGGTTTCCGGCCAAAACATCAGCCTGTATGGCTGCACCCAATGCCACTACTTCATCAGGATTGATATTATCCTGCGGTTTTTTGCCAAAGAAATTTTCTACTGCCTGTTTTACAAAAGGTGTGCGGGTAGAACCACCAACAAGGATCACTTCGTCGATATCACTTGCCGTTAAATCAGCATCTTTCAATGCATTTTTACAAGCAGTGATGGTTTCTTCCACTTTTGCTGTAATTAACTGCTCAAAAGTTTGCTTATCAAGTGTGCACCAGATTTCGCCAACCTGTTCATTGTATAAATTTTGGGTTGATAATGCTTTTTTTGCAGCTTCGGCCTGTAAACGCAGGGTTTGCATCAAAATATTATCTTGCGCAACCACGGCTACATCAAGGTTGTTTTTCTCTAACCAGTAATTTAAAATGGCACGGTCAAAATCATCACCTCCTAAATAGGTATTGCCATTGGTAGATAAAACTTCGAAAATGCCGTTCTGGATTTGTAGGATGGAAACATCAAAGGTACCTCCGCCTAAATCGTAAACCGCAATGGTTTTCTGTTGTGATGGATCTAAACCGATTCCATATGCCAAACTTGCTGCAGTAGGTTCGTTTACAATACGCATTACGTCTAAACCGGCAAGTTTGCCCGCATCCCGGGTGGCCTGACGCTGACTATCATTAAAATATGCGGGAACGGTAATTACAGCCCTGTTAACCGGAGTTTTTAAAGCGTGTTCTGCCCTTGCCTTAAGTTCTTTTAAAATTTCTGCAGATAATTCTATTGGGGTGTAAAAACGATCACCGGCTTGTATTTTCACCAAAGCATCCGTATCGTCGTCGATAATTTTGTAAGAGAAAATGTCTTTGTGCTCGGCCACATCTTTGTAAGAGCGGCCAAGTAATCTTTTTACCGAAAAAATGGTGTTAGCAGGATCGGTGGTTAAAAATTCTTTCGCCTCGTTACCTACAATAGCCTCATTCTGGCTGTTGAAATATACCACTGATGGCACCAATATCCCTTTGCCAGCATCGTTTATTACCTGTGGATTTTTATCTGGATTGATAAATGCCACCAAACTATTGGTTGTGCCTAAATCTATTCCAACTATAATTTCTTCCTTTTGAAACGAACCTGTAGCAAGGTTAATTGATATTTTTGCCATGGCTGCAAATTTACAATAATGTTGTAAGGTTTTAGGGGCGAAATGTTTTAATGTTGTAAAGATTGAATTTCATTTTTAATGAATTGAATAAGGATTTGGAAATGAGAGGTTCGGTAATTCCTTGACCGTTGCAGTCCTGCTGTACCTCCTGCCGATTGAAGGATCGGCATCCGTACCATCAGGTTTATTTAACAATGGTTCGTACAGCAACTATCAAACTTCGGACTAAAAACGCTCAACTCCGAACTCCAAACTTATTTTTCTCCTCAATCCACAACGACATATATTTTGTGCTCTGTGCGGTATGGTGGTTTAAAATCTGTCCGAAAAAGTTGTTCTGGCGGTGTTTGGTTAAGTTTGAGGCCAATTTTTCTACTTCGTTTATAAACTGATCAGTAAAATATTTGGCAGCGTATCGCTCATTGATGATTTTTACCCCATTTTTCCGGGCAATTTGCCATGCATTTTTATCTTGATAGAGTTTTACGGCTTCTTCTATAAAAAGTTCCAGGTCGTCTTCAATGGTGCCATTCCAATCTAAATCCCCTTTCATGGCTTCTGCGCCAACGGATGTAGTAATTGATGGCGTACCTACCTGCATGGCATCTATAAATTTACCTTTTACACCTGCACCAAATTGGATAGGGGCAAGCAGAACGCGGTGTTTAGAAATCGTTTCTTTCGCATCAACTGCTCGTCCTTTAATGAAGAACTTTTCAGTTTTATTATCCAATTGTAGCACTTTTTGTGATGGATAAGCACCGTATATGTTCAAAACGGCATTTGGAAGTTTTTTTCTTAGTGAAGGCCAGATTTTTGTTTTTAAAACCTGTACGGTATTCCAATTGGGTTCGTGGAGAAAATTGCCAATAAAAATAAAATCAGCCCGATCTTCATAAGGAACCCATTTTTCGATAGTTTGTGGTGTAATCTCATTTTCTAAAAAGGGTAAATAACAAATCAATGATGAATCTATTTTAAACTTATCTTTCAGGATATCCATTTCCACTTCTGAAATGATTAAAGATAAATCGCAACGTAATATTGATGCAATTTCCCTCTTAGCGGTATCAGAGAACAAATCGATGGCTTGTTTTTTCTTATCACCTTGTTGCCGTGCGCTCCGCAGGCAGTGTAAATCTTCGGTATCCAGAATCCTAAGCGCATCAGGACATTCCTGCTGTACCCTCCAGCCGTATTGTTCTTCTACCATAAAACGATCAAAAAGCACTAAATCCGGTTTTAATTCTTTCAAAAAAGTATTAAAGCTTTCGTCGTTTAGTTTAATTTCTTGCTCTACAACGTTCGTGTTACTAAAATCATAACTGAAATCGCTTTTAGATGCTGCTGAGGAAAAAGTGATCTCGTAACCTTTGGTCAGAAATAAATCAACCAGTTGGATCATCCTCGTACCTGCCGCCGAAGAGGTTGGCTCAGGCCAAACAAATCCAATAATCAATAATTTCTTTGCGTTCATGATTTAAATTTCTGCAAAATAAAGGCTTTTTAGCTCACAATTTTAAAACCGTGCCGATTATTTCTAATTTTGCAGCTCAATTACAAAGCACCAGATGTTAGGATTAAAATTGTTGACAGACCCACGTTGGGCAAATATTGCGGAATCGAACTTAGAAGAAATTTTATCTGATCATGCCTGGTGTGAGCAAAAAGCTGCAACCAATGCCATTACTTTGATTACCCAAAATTCAGAGCATCAGGACTTGGTTGATGAATTAACAGCCATTGCTATCGAAGAAATGCAGCATTTCCAGATGGTAATTGAAATTATAAAAAAACGTGGCTATACTTTAAGCCGCGAACGTAAAGATGATTATGTTGGCCGTTTAGTTAAGTTTAGCAAAAAAGACGGTAGCCGAAACATGGCTTTTATCGACAGACTTTTGTTTGCCGCAATGATCGAGGCCAGAAGTTGTGAGCGTTTTAGGGTACTTTCATTAAATATTAAAGATCAGGAACTGGCTAAGTTTTATCACGAACTCATGGTTTCGGAAGCTGGCCATTATACGACTTTCTTAAATTTTGCACGCAAATACAGTACAGACGTTGATGTTGACAAGCGCTGGAAAGAATGGCTTGATTTTGAAGGAGAATTGATCCAAAGTTTTGGGACGAGAGAAGCGATACACGGGTAGTCCGAAGTCGGATGTCCGAAAGTCGGAAGTTTTTAGCGCATAACTTCTACTTATTATCTTCGGACTTCGGTCTTTCTGACCTCCGACTTATAAATATTCCACAGCCAAATCACAATATCCTGATAGCTGTCGATTCCCTTTTTCTGGTTGTTCAGTTTTAAAAAGCGATCGAAAGCGGCATCCATGTAACCGAACATATCTCCATTGTATTTTCGCCAGAATTCCTTTTCGGCTTTAAAATCGGCTAAAATCTGCGGTAGGAGTTTTGCGCGAAGCGTTTTATAATCTTCCGGCGATTTCATCCTGATTTCGAATAAAATATACCGCAACATTTCATAATTGGCAGAATATTGGTAATTCACATCAGGACTATTACTTGCAGTAAGGTAGCCTAGAAGATTAGCTTCATCCTCATAAGCAATACCTAACTGGTGCCCAATTTCGTGACAGCTTACATAAGGTTTTACAAAGTCGGGCAAATTCATATTCATATTGGCTTCGCCAGAAAGTGGGGCGTAATAGCCTTCGATACCGATTTTGCTGATGATCCACGAATTTAAAACTGATTTTAAACAAGGATTTTGATAGCGGAATACCTTATTTTTTTGTGTCATTAGCGTATAAGCCGCCGCAGATTTAAACTCCAGCTCATTGACAGTATACACAGGCACCTTTCCTTGCTTTAATTTTAAAGCATTGGTTTTATTAACGAAATAATTGCCGAGTACGACTAATTCTTTAACGTTATATTTTTCATTACCAATACCTAACTCTTCGCTAATACTTGGCCGACTGTAATTTAAACCCCAAACTATTTTGAAAATGATATAAAGAATTAAAAAGAAGTTGAGAACCTGTAGAGGAATGGCAATTCTATCCTGCTTTTTTAATGATTTACGCCTTTTGTAAAACCTTACGATTTTATAAAGTACAAAGCCAATGAGTAAAACATAAATAATATCGCCAATAGCAAAAGGAAAAAGAGAAGATATAAACCTTATGGCTGAAGAGATATAAGGATAAAAACCTGTTGAATAATATTTTTGAACCAGGGTGGGGAATAAGCCAAAAAGATACACTAAGATGGCAATGCCAACTAAAGTAAAGGACCTGATAGATAATGGGCGGGTTATCATTAACTATTTATAATGACCTCTTAATGAATAAATATTTAAAATATTGTCAGTTATATCATAAACAATTCGATGTTCTTCATTTATTCTTCTAGACCATTGGCCAGATAACTCATATTTTAATTGTTCTGGTTTGCCAATGCCCATAAAAGGATTTTCTTGAATTGCCAAGATTAATCGTTCAATCTTTTTCTGAATTGATTTATTACCTGATTTTTTCCAAAGCTCTAAATCAATAATCGCTTGTTCGTGTAATTCTACTTGCATACCAAAAAACTAAATTAAATCGGGATGCAGTAAACGGGGATAATTAAAGTACTATTTCCACATGCTTTTAACGTCTATTTTCTTTCCAGATTTGCCAGATTTTCTAGCATTTACACCCTTAAGAACTTTCTCTACAAACTCAGCCTTATATGGACTTTCTTCTGTCTCAAAATCAATCTTCAAAACTTTCATAACAACTTTTAAAGCAGTCGCTTGTTCTTCGTTTTTAGGATGTGCAATTAATGTTTCCATATATTCTGACAATTAATAAAACAAATATAACAAATCTATCTCGCAAAAGTTAGTCGCTTTCCAATCTGATCCGTCGTGAATTTGCCATTTTGATAGGCTAAATTACCTGATACAAAGGTATGTGTAATGCTGGATTGGAAAGTGTCCCCATCAAAAGGGCTCCAGCCGCATTTATAGAAATTATTGAGTTTGGTTACAGTCCATGAGTCTTTAAGGTTTACCAAAACCAAATCTGCCCAGTAACCTTCGCGGATGAAACCACGTTTCTCAATATCAAAACAGATGGCAAGATTATGTGCGGTTTTTTCAACAATCTTTTCCAGTGAGATTTTCCCCTGTAAATGCATTTCTAACAATGCTGGCAATGCATGCTGAACCAAAGGTCCGCCTGATGGTGCCTGCGAATACGGTTGCTGCTTTTCTGCCAAGGTGTGTGGCGCATGGTCTGTTGCAATTACATCAATATAATCTTCCAGCACACCTTTAAGCACTCCTTTTTGATCATCTTCTGTTTTTACCGCAGGGTTCCATTTAATAAAATTGCCTTTTGCAGCATAATCTTTATCGTTAAACCAAAGGTGATGTATGCAAGCCTCTGCAGTGATTTTTTTATCTTTTAATGGTGTAATGTTATCAAACAGTGCGATTTCTTTTGCTGTAGAGATATGGAGGATATGCAAACGTGTTTGGTAGCTTTTTGCCAATTCGACCGCTAGTGAAGAAGATTTATAACAAGCCTCTGCGCTACGGATCAGCGGATGCATTTCAATCGTGAGGTCATCACCATATTTAGCTTTAAACTCGGCAAGGTTATAGCGGATGGTTGCTTCATCTTCGCAATGTGTGGCTACCAAAATTGGTGCTTTACTGAAAATGTTTTCTAATGTTTTTTCATTATCTACCAACATGTTTCCAGTTGATGAACCCATAAAAACCTTAATGCCACATACATTTCTTGGATCGGTTTTTAAAACTTCTTCAATATTGTCATTGCTGGCACCCATATAAAATGAATAATTGGCCAGTGAGGTTTGAGCCGCAATTTCATATTTATCTGCCAATAGGTCTTGGGTTAGCGTATTGGGTACTGTATTCGGCATTTCCATAAAAGAGGTAATTCCCCCGGCCACCGCGGCCATACTTTCGGTAAAAATATCGGCTTTGTGGGTTAAACCTGGTTCGCGGAAATGCACCTGATCATCAATCATTCCTGGTAAAAGGTATTGTCCTTCTGCGTTAATTTCCTGTGCTTCGGGTGCAGATAGATTTTGACCGATTTTGGCGATTAATCCATCTTTTATCAATACATCGGCAACAATTTTTTGTCCTTCATTTACAATTGTCGCAGCTTTTATCAGATAAGTATTCATGGTTTCAAAGGTAAAAATAGATTTGAGAAGTTAGATAGGAGATTTGAGAATTTCGACAGCCCTATTTCGGTTGATGAAAGATACAGAACTGAATTTAATGCTACTGTTTTAGGTTAAATAAACCTGATAGTAGCGGGCATCCCGATCTTCATCGGGATAAAGTGGATAGCAGGGCTGTCAGAACCAAAGATTTACTGAAATTGCTTTACCCCATAATCTCTTAAAGGGGACTTTAAGTTTACCATTGGGTTTAAACCTTCTGCCTTATACCTTCAAACCCTCAACCTTAATCACTATCTTTGTGCGCTATGGCAAAATCGTTCGAAGAATTTAAGTTAAACAGGCAAATTTTAAATGCAGTTGCCGATGCTGGTTATACCGTTGCCACACCGATACAGGAGAAAGCAATTGCGCCTGTATTATCAGGGCAGGATATTTTTGGTATTGCAGAAACGGGAACGGGAAAAACCGCAGCTTTTGTTTTGCCGATTTTAATGCAATTGAAATACGCCCAGGGCGAAAACCCGAGGGCTTTAATTTTGTCGCCAACGCGCGAACTGGCCATGCAGATTGCCGAACAAGTGAAATTATTCTCTACTTATACCGATTTAAGATCATTGGTGATTTTCGGCGGAATTGGTCCGAAAACGCAAAAAGAGCAAATTGCAAAAGGGGTTGATATTTTAATTGCTACGCCCGGAAGATTTTTGGATTTATACTTAGCCGGCGATATCAATACGCAAAGCTTAAAGTTTTTGGTACTGGATGAAGCAGATAAAATGATGGATATGGGTTTTATCGGCTCAATTCACCGTATTCTGGAAATTGTTCCGCGCAAACGCCAGAATTTATTGTTCTCGGCAACGATGAGTGATCTGGTACAAAAAATTGCAGGCGATTTCTTGAATAACCCACTTGTAATTGAGGCATCTGCGCAAGCAACTCCTGCTGCAAACGTAACGCAGACTTTATATTACGTTCCGAATTTTAAAACAAAAATTAACTTGTTGCAACATTTACTCAAGAATGATGAGGCATTTAACCGCCTGATCATTTTCTGTAAAACTAAAACGGTTGCTGATAATATTTTTAGCTTTATCGAACGCAGGTACGGTGCAGATAACGTTCGTGTAATCCACGCCAATAAAGGGCAGAATACCAGGATTAATTCTATAAATAGTTTTAAAGAAGGTAATATCCGCGTTTTGGTGGCTACAGACGTGGCGAGCAGGGGAATTGATGTGAGCGATGTAAGCCATGTAATCAACTTTGATGTGCCAATCATCATCGAAGATTATGTACACCGTATAGGCCGTACCGGAAGGGCATTTGCCAAAGGTGATGCCATAACTTTTGCGACGGAAGGCGAAAAATATTATATCCGTAAAATCGAAAAATTAATCCGCCAGTATATTCCTGTTGCCGAAATTCCTGAAGGTGTTTTTATTGACGAAACCCCCTACGAAGAACGCCAGCACATCGCCAAAGAAATTGATATGCAGAAACGTAAGGAAGATCCTGAATTTAAAGGGGCTTTCCACGAGAAAAAACATGCAGCTGCGATTGATAAAAAAGCAAGGGAAAAAGCGAAGGCAAAGGCCGGTAAGGAAATAAAGAGTTTTAAAAAAGGTAAAAAATTCGATAAGAAAAAGTAATGAGCCTTAGGATTACACCTTTAAATATCGTTAGTGCCATTGGTTTAGCGCTGGTAACTATAAATCTTCTATCAGAAAAAACTACAGCACCCCGCCAGGTAAATATGAGCGGTTTTTACCTCCTTATTTTAGGTTGCCTTATCCTTGTAACTTTTATAACCGATTTAATTTTTCGTTTTACGCTGAAGGATATTAAAAGAATCTGGGTGGTAGAGCTGATATTCATCGTTATCGCGGCAATCTTGATGTTAATATTACAAAAAGTAGTATAATACAAGATTAAAGTATTTGGTAAATTCATCATCTTTGCATCCGAAAAAATAACCGGTAATCTGTGTAATCCCGTCATCTGTGGAATCCATTTATCGGTGTAATCAACTTAAAAAATGAGAAAAGCAGAAATTAAAATAACCGTTGAGTTAGATGATAACAATATGCCAGAGAACATTCTTTGGGAAAGTACCGATGCACAAACAACGGATAAAGTGCCTGTAAAATCGATGATTTTAGCCCTTTGGGACCATAACTATAAAAATTCGATGCGTATCGATCTTTGGACAAAAGATATGCCTGTTGATGAAATGAAACGTTTCTTCTACGAAACTTTACAGACCATGGGTGATAGCTTTTTAAAAGCCACAAACGAAACTTTGATTGTTGAAGATCTGCGTGATTATTGTGCACATTTCGCAGATAAAATGGGAATTATTGAAGGACAATAGTTGGTTCATTGGTTCAGTAGTCATTTGTTTATTGAGTTATTGAAACGGCAAAAATTTGCGATTGAACTATCAATCATGGGCCATTAACTATCAGTCAGTTAACCAATTCAAACAATTAACCGATTAACCAAAACTGTGTAATCAACCCGCAGGAAAAAATCTATAAAATCACTCTATTATGTTAGTATTAAATAAATTCAGGGCTTGGTTAGGCATTTTATTATGCGTTATTGCAGGTTTCTGCCCGATCTTAAAAGTGCCGATTAAAGGCAACTGGAATTTGTACCAATCCGATGCGCGTTTATTTTTAATCACTTACGCCATTATTGCCATTTCAGTATTGTTTCTGTTTATTAGAAAAGTTGGTGCATTTAGGTTTATGAGTTTTGTAATGGCTATCTGGTATGTTTTAGCTGTGGTTGCAGTTTACTTTACCGCAAATAATTATACCAAATACGGTTTTGCCAATAAACTGATTGGTAAAGTAGTTCATTTCCAATGGGGCTGGATTGTGCTTTTAGTGGGTGTAATATTTATGCTTTTCAGCGCTAAACGTGGCGAAAAAATAACAGCCTAGGCCTTGTCGTGCAACTGTGAGGTAAGTTTGGCTACTTCATAGCCTTTTGCCTTACATCTGGCCACAATTTCATCATGAGTTTTCTTCGGCATCGTCTGATTACGGCTCATGATGAACAAAAATTTATGGTCCGGGTGACCAACCACCACATAAGAATAATCATCAGCAAGTTCAATAATCCAGTAATCAACCTTAATCGGCCAGATAAATTGCGCCTGCAATTCTCCACTATCTCCACTTTCTGAGGGAAACATTTTCGAGTTTCTCGAATAAATCTTTTCATCCCCGGGCTTTTTGTAGGTAGTTAACACATTGTAATAACCATCCTTATTCAAGGTGTATTTCGTTGTTGTTTCTCTGCTGCCTTTATCGAAAATTGTAGGAATAGAATATAACGAATACCATGTTCCCGCGTATTTTTTTAAATCCAGTTTAGCCACAGGAACATTTTTTTCCATAGGCAGATAAGTTAAAAGAACAAGCAGCAGTGAGCAAATCGTTTTCATAATATCATCGGTTTTGATATTATTTACGGATTTGTGCTGATCCTGGTTTTGAAAATGTTAATCTATTGTAAAGTAGTCGTCTGTATCTTCTTCCAGCGGGATATAAATTCTTTCCCATTCGTTACCATCCACAATTTCCCAGATGTGCCCTTCGCCAGCAGTATCATTGGCTATCAGTACAATGCCTGGCTCAATGATAAAAGTTTCTCCATTACTTACTGTAAATTTCAGTTTGCCCTTAAGTGTAATTACGTATTGACGACGTGGGGCAGGATGGGGGATTTTTTCTAAAGTAGATACATCCGTTTGTGCAAAAAAGTAGTTTGCATTAATGTGCTGTCGGATGGGAATTCTACCTGTTTCGAATGTACATTTATCTCCTTCGATATTAATTAAACGTATGGCTTTTAAATAATTTGGTGTTTCGGCTTGGTTTGTACTCATCTGCTAAAAAATATATAGTTTTAAAATTTTAATTCTGTTTGTCCTTGTTGGGTAACCTCACGTTCGTGCTGTAGCAGCCACTGCTTGCGCCATAAACCGCCGGCATAACCTACCAGTTTACCATTGCTGCCAATTACCCTGTGACAGGGGACTACAATGGCGATATTGTTTTTTCCATTTGCAGAAGCAATTGCACGGATGGCTAAAGGTTTATGTGCCGAAAATTTAGCGTAAGAAGTGGTTTCGCCATAAGGTATCGCCAATAAATGCTGCCACACTTCCTGCTGAAAATCGGTTCCTTTCTGTTGCATGGGAAAATCGAAATCGCGAAGCGTTCCGCTAAAATAATCTTTTAACTGGTTGGCAACTTTTATGGTCAGTTCGTTTTCTGTTAAATCAGCAATATCTTTTTCGTCAAAAGTAACTGCATGCACAAAATCATCATCAGCCAGGATGCTTAATTTGCCAATAGGTGTTTCTATAACTGATGCGTAGTTCATTTTTTTTTACCACAGATTTACACAGATGAACACAGATTTTTGTGCATATTGTTTTTCTCCGTGTTTCTGTGTCTCCGTGGCCAATTAAATTTTAAATGCCTGTAATCTCGTTTATGCTACTTCGAAAGAATGCCATCTGTATTTATCCTTTTTATCTGTTGTTAATGGTCTTTCTGCATGTTTTCTGTGCCTCCGTGGCCAATTATATTCTTAAAATGATCAGAAACTTCAGTTGGCTGTGAAAAAAACACCATCTGTGTTTATCCTATTCATCTGTGGTTAAAACTTTTTTATATGTCCTTTAGCTATCAAACAAAATTACAACAATACAACAATAAAGCCATCCAACAATAAAGCAATTATTTATCTTTGCGGTTATGCAATTGGCCAAAGAGGTTAAATATTTAATACACAAAGAATTATTGTTAGAGTGGCGCTCCAAATATACCATTAACGGTGTGTTGCTCTATGTGGTTTCTACTATTTTTACCTGCTATTTGTCTTTTGTGAGCCTTGGCGACAAATTAACCTGGAATGCCCTGTTCTGGATTATTATGCTTTTTGCTTCCATCAATGGTGTTTCAAAAAGCTTTTTGCAGGAAACGAAGGGACAACAGCTTTACAGTTATATTCTGGCCAGTCCGGCAGCGGTTTTAATTTCTAAAACCGTTTACAATACACTGCTGATGCTGGTGCTTACCACCATCGCACTTGGATTTTATACTTTGGTTTTCGATTCCTTTACACCACCTGATATGGTGCTATATTATGTAGCCGTGGTATTGGGGAGTATGAGTTTCTCTACGGTATTTACCATGGTTTCGGCCATTGCCAGTAAGGCGGGTAATGGGGGTATGCTAATGGCCATATTGAGTTTCCCAATTATTATACCGGTATTGATTCTTTTGATCAAACTGGCTAAAAATGCGGTAGATGGCTTGCCATGGGAGAATAGTTACGATGAAATTGCGATGTTGCTGGTAGTGAATGTACTGATGGTAGCAACCTCTTTATTGTTATTTCCTTACCTTTGGAGAGATTAAATATGGAAGATGGAAAATGGATGATGAATCAGAAAGATGTTCACTCATTCAAAACTGATTCATTCAATAATTAAATATATATGCATAAAACCTGGTGGAAAATTTTAGGTTCAGTTTTAGTAATTTATACTGCAATTGCAGGATTGTTATTAGGTGTACCTCATTTGGCTATTTTAAACGAAACGATCCGTAACCTGTATTTCCATGTTCCGATGTGGTTTGCCATGATCGTTCTTTTTTCGATCTCTGTTTTTTACAGTGTAAAATCGTTGAGCAGCAAAAGCGAAATAGACGATATAAAGGCCGTAGAAAGTGTAAATGCTGGGATTATTTTTGGTATTTTAGGATTAATTACTGGTGCTATCTGGGCTAAATATACCTGGGGACAGTTTTGGAGCTTCGATCCAAAGCAAAATTTTGCAGCCATATCCATCTTATTGTATTTTGCCTACCTTATTCTCCGCAATGCGATAGATGAAGAACAAAAAAGGGCTAAAATTTCGGCCATTTACAATATTTTTGCCTTCCCGATGATGGTGGTATTGCTTTTTGTGCTTCCACGTTTAAAAGATTCATTACATCCGGGCAACGGCGGTAACCCTGGTTTTAACAGTTACGATTTAGATAGTCGCATGCGTATGGTGTTTTATCCTGCATGTTTAGGCTGGATATTAATCGGTTACTGGGTGTACACCATCCGTTTCAGAATTCGTTCAATAGAAAACAAACAACAACATAACTAAAATGAAGAAGATATTTTTCTCCCTAATATTATTGATGGCCACAATGCAGTTATTTGCACAGGACAATGGTGTTGAAATGGCTGATAGCCTTCGCAGCAGCGGAAAAATTTATGTTGTTGTAATGTGTATCGTAATTATCCTGGTTGGCTTGCTGGCCTATCTTTTCTCTATTGATAAAAGATTAAAGAAAATCGAAAAAGAAAACCATATCGGGAAATAAATAAAACGGACCGTTATTTACGTAGTCTGGATTAAATTTTAAGGGAGATCAAAATAATTTTGATCTCTTTTTTTATGTCTTATTGCTGAGGCAAAATTTACAATATTCGTAATTTAGATAGTGTTTTTATTCTTTGTTTAACGAGTATTGTAATAAAATAGCCTTGTGGATATTTTTTTTATAATTTTTTTCACATCATAATTGAGGTCAAAAAAACCTATAAAATTAGTCGTTTTAATTAGGTTTTGTACAGTATATATCTGCCTTTAGGGGTGTGTTATGGCTGTTTTTGGACGATATTCCACAATCGGTATAAAGCCTGTTATATAGCCGAAACAGGGTGGTGTTAGCTGTACACTAAGTGTTTTTGCATTTGGATATGTGCAGTTTTTTTAGGCAATTTTGCACCGAAAACTTATTCAATATAAAAAATAAATAATGGCTAATCTAGCAGACGAGAACAAGTTCTTTGCAGATGTTTGTAAAAACTTTGACAGTGCGGCTCAATTCACCAATCATCCGGAAGGTTTATTGAACCAGATTAAAACATGTAATAGTGTATATCGTTTCCAATTCCCAATCCGCCGCGGAAACGGTTTTGAAGTAATTGACGCCTGGCGTGTAGAGCACTCTCACCACATGAGCCCTACAAAGGGTGGTATCCGTTACAGCGAAATGGTTAACGAAGATGAGGTGATGGCACTTGCAGCTCTAATGACTTACAAATGTGCTATTGTTAACGTTCCATTTGGCGGTGCAAAAGGTGGTATCAAAATCAACACTAAACAATACAGTGTTGCCGAACTGGAAACCATTACCCGTCGTTATACAACAGAATTAATTAAGAAAAACTTTATCGGTCCTGGTATCGATGTTCCTGCTCCTGATTATGGATCTGGTGAACGCGAAATGAGCTGGATTGCCGATACCTATATGACCATGAATCCAGGTCAGCTTGATGCACTGGGTTGCGTAACTGGTAAACCAATTGCTTTACACGGTATCCGTGGACGTAAAGAAGCTACAGGCCGTGGTGTGGCTTATGCAGTACGCGAGTGTGTTGAGGTTGCAGAAGATATGGCTAAAATCGGTTTTAAAGCAGGTTTAAGCGATAAAAGAGTAATTGTTCAAGGTTTAGGTAATGTGGGTTACCACTCTGCTAAATTCTTAGCTGAATTTGGTGCTACCATTGTTGGACTTTGTGAATTTGAAGGTGCCATTTATAATGCTAACGGATTAAACGTTGATGAGGTTTTTGCACACCGTAAAAATACAGGTTCAATCTTAGACTTCCCGGGTGCTACAAGCTTCAAAAACTCGATGGAAGGTTTAGAGCAAGATTGCGATATTATCGTTCCTGCGGCTTTAGAAAACCAGTTTACTGAGCTTAACATCCGCAACATCAAAGCAAAAATTATTGCTGAAGGTGCAAACGGACCAACTACACCAGAAGCTGAAGCCATTTTTACCGAAATGGGCGGTATCATCATTCCTGATATGTACTGTAATGCAGGTGGTGTAACGGTATCATATTTCGAGTGGTTGAAAAATCTTTCTCATGTAGCATTCGGTCGTATGGAGAACCGTTATGCGGCTAACTCAAACGCTAACTTAATTGCTACTTTAGAGAACTTAACCGGTAAAACCATCCTTCCTGAACACCGTTTAATGATTGTTAAAGGTGCATCAGAAATGGAATTGGTAAACTCTGGTTTAGAGGATACCATGATCCATTCTTACCACGAAATCCGCGAAACATTGATGAACAAACCAGGCACGCAAACCTTAAGAACTGCTGCTTTTGTAAATTCAATCGATAAAATTGCGGTTTCTTATATGAACTTAGGCGTTTGGCCATAACCGACTAATCGTTATTGCGAATCCTGGTTTTTCATCAGGATGAAGCAATCTTATCGAAAAGCCCTGCAGAATTTAAAAACTGCAGGGCTTTTTTATGGAGTAATCGTCATTTCGAGCGGAGTGCAACGAAGTCGAGAAATCTATCTAAGTATATCTCTTTCCCGAAAATTCGAGACTGCGCCTCATCCGATAGCTATTGGATCAGTGTTGATATTTAATCTGCGTAAATCATCTTAGATCTGCGGGAAAAATATAACAGAGCATATTTTTTTGTTTTGGAAATGAAAGGACTGTGTTTCATAGCGGTAGGTTGGCCCTGCTGTACCTCCTGCCGATAGAAGGATCGGCATGCGTCCCATCAGGTTTATGATTAAGGGATCGTACAAAGTACTCGTCATTTCGAGCGGAAATTTATTTCATAAAAATCGATATAAATGACATGGGGATTTTAGTGAATTGATAGGTTGCGAAGAATCGTCATTCCCAACTAGATTGGGAATCGTAATGCAGGTGCTTTAAGATTCCCGCCTGCGCGGGAAAGACGACCTTAATGTTAAAAATTATCTAGATAGATTTCTCGGCTGCGCTCGAAATGACGATCTTTCTATTTCATAAACTTTTCAAAATCTGATACAACGAATTAATATTTCCGTCTTTCAATTCAAGCTTACCATCAACTTTAACTTTTTTGCCTTCCATCAATTTACCTTTAACTTCTAAACGTTTTAGGGTTTTAAAATAGTTGGTGAAGAATGGGATTTCCAATTGTTTGCCCAGTTTGATCAGATCAACATTTAAGTAAAGGAAATCAGTTGATTCGACCTTTGAGGTTGGGATATTCTGCTTTTTAACTGTCGAGAAATTTAAGTTTTCCTGATTGCTGTTCACAAACACCTTATAAAGCGGAAAAGCATTTTTGTTTACAGTATTGCTATCAGAATAGATCAATCCCTGTCTGGTCAGGTAATTTTTCAGTCCATTACCTTTCGAACCAATATTAACAGAGATGGAAGGGATGTTGCGCTTTTGTAAGCTTACTTTTTCAACCTTTTCAAAATCATCATTGTATTCGTAAGTGATAACAGAATCGGTTTGTGTAATGGAATTTGTCCATTCGAAATCGAGATTGCCGTTGTAATATTTAATTAAACTATCCTGCTCGATAGTATAATTCCTGAACTTATAGATTTTGTCTTTGTTTGGCTTTAGGTTGGCATTTATCCAAAAAGAAACTGTACTATTTTTACTGGATTGATGATGTGCAGGCTTCGTTGAAGGCAAAATATTATTAGCTAAAAACACATTACTAAAATTTATACTACCGCTTTTAAAATCAATCCAGCCATTATTTTCTCCGTTGGCAAATACCACATGCTGTTTTTGATCCAAAGCCACTTTAAAAGGGCTTTCATTCGCTTTAACCACATTTTTCTGGTTTAGAATATCAATCAAAACAGGTTCAAAGTCTTTAATCTGGGTCGTTATTACCACCGCCACCGCTTTGTTGTTGTAACAAAGCACTAAATTCACCAATCTGGATTTAGCGGTAGTTATGCCTTTAGCGTTTTTGATAACCTGCAGGTGAAGCACATTTTTAACGAAATTTTCAAAATCTTCACTGTTTTTTACCTCCAGACGTGAAAATATAGTACCAGTAGGCTGTCCGTTAAGATTATAAAGATAGATACTGGCAGGAATCGCTAATCCTGTTGCTAGTTTATCTGTTTTAATGGCATTATCTTTTTTAACGTCAGATTTAAAATAATAGCCAGGATTACCGAGCATATTCAAAGCTATTGTTTGATAAAGCTCATCAACATTGATTTTGACAATCCCCGTTACATTTTTTGGAATCAAAGTTTGTCCTGCCTGATATCTCCGGTATTTTAAAACACCAGCAAAAAAAATAAGCAGCAATATTACTATCGCTGCTGTTATTTTTAGAAATTTCTTCATTTAGATTGGTTCATTCGTTCACTGGTCAATAGTTCATTGGTTATTGCAAACCGCCAACGGTTAACTGCCAACTGGTCTATTTAGCCGCATTCTCAATTAGCGAAAACAAATATTTCAACGCATTTTCATGTCCATTCGGAATTTCTGCGCTGATATCTGCTGAAACCAATCTGCCTTTTATCGGGTTCGATTTCATGTACACGTTGCCCATCTTTTCTAGCGTACTGTTAAATTTCTTAGCGGTTTCTGCACCGCCGATTTCCGAATCAGGAACTTTACCTACCAGGTTTTTAGCATTGAATAAAAAGCTGAAATTATTTTTGCTCAACAGGTCTTTGTGCAGTTTGCTGATTTTGCTATTGTATTGATTGTTGCTGATGCTTTGCATCTCGCTTAACGAATTGCCAAAAAACACAATTCCGTCTTTAATCATAAAGTATATATCAATCGGACTTTTCTTCTCCTGGATTTTATAAATGTTGTTCTCAACCGTTACCATATTTTTATGGATGCCATATTTAATCAGTTTGTCGATCAACCTATGATCTTCTGATGAAAACATGAAAAGGAAATCAGGCAAAGTTTCGTTTTTGGTTTTTGTTACCTCTTTCTGTTTGTAATCGTCGTCATACTCGTAAGTGGTATAAGTAACTTCTTTGGTTTTTAATCCGTTAATTACAAATAGAGCATCACCTTTAATTACCTTGCTTACTGCTTCTTCATCTAACAATAGACTGAAGAGCTCAGTGCCAAGATCAATTTCCTCATCCATTTTAGCGCCCAGGAAAGAACCATAAGTTTGCTTTAATAATTTCGGAAATTCTTCTAAATACGCTTTGGTATCAATCGAATAGCTCATAAAACCAAGGGCTTTTTCGCTGTTTACATAATTCAGAAATTTTTTGTTTAATTTCCTGTTCATGATTTTTTTATAAGCATCAGCCTGTTCCTGAGCCATTTCTAAACCGGTAGAAATACGGAAACTTTTGTTATCCATAAAAAGTTTAGCGTTTAAGCTGCCATAACCTTTCATAAGGCCTGCTTTGCCATAAGTGCCAAATTCGGGCGCAATTGAATTGTAAACATCCTGTAAGCTCGATACCCAAAGCTCTGCTATGGCTTTATTATCCAAACTTGCGGTATAAGATTTATTTGTTTCGATAGACTCGTAAGTACCGTTGAAAATCTGATCCGCCTGAACAGTCATCCAGGTAAATGCCAGTCTTTTTTTCTTTAAATCCTGTTCTGCCAGTTCTTTCTGGTAAACATCATATTGTTCATCAACCTGGCCATGAGCAGGAGTCATACCTGTACTATCGCTTGTCCCTTCAGGATAAATGATCTCAAGAGGTTCGTCCTTAACTTTTTTAGCGTTTTTCTTCTTGCCTGATTTTTTTGAAGCAACAGTTTTTTTAGTATTCTTTTTGACCGTCGATTTTTTCTGAACCTTTGCTTTTTCAATAACCGGGGCCTCAACTGTTTCTACCATAGGTTCAGCCGTAACTCCTACAGCAGAATCTATCGCTACGCTATCAATCAAAGTCTGTTCACTCTGGAACCTGATATCTTTTATGCCATATTTCGCAGATTTAACCGAATCGGCAAAAAATGAACCCCTGATGCTTCCTGTTACAAAATAAAGCATGTTATTGTTCCACTTGATGATACTCGTGCTATCAGGCAAAACCATCGTACGGATATCGCCCTGCTGTGTAAATTTTTTCTCTTTATTTTCAATCAGGCTTTCAAATTTCCTGGCATCTTTTATCGGGATCAAAAAACAGTTATAGGTAATACTATCACTCAATTGGTTAAAGTAATACATGTTTTTCTCCAGGTTGATACCGAAATCTTCGATACTGGTGAAGTTTTTATCCAGAGATTTAGAGGTTTCCGTCAATAATTTCTTGCCTACAAAAGATTCGTTAAAATCTTTTACAAACATGAGTTTAAAAACATTATCGCCTTTAATGGTGGCTACAGTGAAAGCATTTGATGGAATTTTCTTGACCAGATCTTGCGCCTTAGCCAAATTGAATGATAAAAAGAGGGAGATTGCAATTAGAATTTTTTTCATTTAGATAGATTTTTTAGAGATGATGGTCGTGTTTACGTTCTGGGCCCTTTGACCAAAAACCACGATGATTTTATTTAGATAGTTGTATGGTGTTCGATACGTTAATTTTTCCGTTGATTAAATCCATGATGCTGCTTTTTAACATCACGGCTTTTTTTGATTTTGATACATTTGATGCCGGGTTGGTGCTACTTGTTACAGGCGATTCGAAACGGTAAATGCTCGTATAGGTTGCGCCATTAAAAACAGCTTTGTCTTTCGCTTTTAATTTATTGAATTCGGTTTTTGCGGTACTCACGGCCTGATATTTCCGGCTGAATGTTTTTGTTGATTTATTATAGCTATAAGATGAGGTATTGGTAGCCTTGATTTTCTGCTGAGCAAGGATATTTTTAGTAATGTTGTTGATATTTGAAACATCTTTAAACGAAAAACTGATGGTGGCGATATAATTATTAAAATCACTGCTGCTTTTTACATTCGATATTCCTTCTGATTTTTTTAAATAGGCAACAGCTTCATTCAATTCTTGCTGGATTTTTTGCCTGCTGGGTACTTTATAACCCTGTACACTATCCAGCAGCATAACTGAAGCCACTTTGGTTTTACTTTGGCTTAAGTTAATCGTGAGTACAACATCACCTGTACCATCATTTTTCATGCTAATTTCTTCGATTACTTCAAAACAAGAACTTAAAATGGGAATCAGCAATACAAATAAAAGTAGCTTATACAGTTGTTTCGGGTTCATATTAAAGAGGTTTACGTTTTACAATGAAATGTAAAAAGGAAATGATTATCTGATGGGCCAAACTTAAGAATTTCAGTCCGGAATTTTGAACGATTTAAGATATTCGCAAAAATGGGTGATGAATTTTGTCATTCTTCAAAATATTGTACTTCAAAAATCAGGTAATTGTCAATATAAAGACAAGAAAAATGTAAAAGAATGCTTGCTAAGCCTATTTTTCTATCTTTGTTGCCAGCTTTTACAATACATATAAACATGAAGAAAAGTGCAATCATTGGATTAATTACCATCGCAATTTCCGTAGGGATTTTATTTAGCTTAAATGCAAATACTGATACCTACTCTAATTTCAAACAGGCTACGCTTTCTGGTAAAGAAGAGCACGTTATGGGCTACTGGGAAAAATCAATGGGTACTTATTATGACGCTTTGAAAGACGCCAATCATTTTTCATTTCACATGAAAGATGAAAAAGGAGAAGTGAGAGAGGTAATCTATGCAGGTACCAAACCACAGGATTTTGAAAAATCAGAAAAACTAGTACTGATCGGTAAAATGGATCAGGACAAATTCTACGCATCGAAAATTTTAATGAAGTGCCCTTCTAAATATAATGATAACCTGGTAGAGGTTAATAAGGACGGCAAGGTCGAAGAAATAAGCAAGGACGGCGGGAAAAAATATAACTAATTTATTTAATGGATATTCAATTTGTAGGCGAACACCTGTTACCAGGTAAAATCGGACAGTTTTTTATTGTTCTGGCATTTAGTGCATCATTACTATCAACTATATCGTATTTTTTTGCCAGTCGCGATAAAAATTTAGAAGAAAAATCCTGGAGAAACCTTGGCCGGATTGGATTTCTGATCAACTTTGCCAGTATCATCGGTATCGGTGCCATTTTGTTTTACCTCGTACTTGGTCATTATAACGAATACAGTTACGTTTATTTCCACTCTTCAAAAGAATTACCTGTTTACTATATCATTTCGGCCTTTTGGGAAGGGCAGGAAGGAAGTTTTTGGCTTTGGGCTTTCTGGCAGTCATTTTTGGGTGCATTATTGATCTGGAAAGCCAAAACATGGGAAAATCCTGTAATGACGGTTGTAGCCTTTTCTCAGGTGTTTTTAAGCTCCATGTTATTGGGAATTTCAATTTTCGGCGAACGTATCGGTAGCTCTCCATTTATCCTGTTAAGAGACGCTGTTGATTTAAAAGCAATGGCGCCCGTTGTTTTTGCCAATCCGGAAAACTTTAAAGATTACCTTAAATTTATTACCGATGGTAGGGGATTAAACCCATTATTGCAAAACTATTGGATGGTAATCCATCCACCAACTTTGTTTTTGGGATTTGCCAGTATGGTGGTGCCTTTTGCTTACGGAATTGCTGCTTTATGGCAAAAAAGATATAAAGAATGGATTAAACCTGCTATGCCATGGACGCTTTTTGCGGTGATGGTTTTAGGTACAGGTATTATTATGGGGTCTTTCTGGGCTTACGAAGCGCTAAACTTTGGTGGTTTCTGGGCCTGGGATCCGGTTGAAAATGCATCTTTAATTCCATGGTTAACCCTAATCGGAGCGGTGCACGTAATGATTGCCTATAAAAATACTGGTCATGCCTATTTTACCGCAATTGCCCTGGTATTTTTAAGTTTCTTATTGGTCCTTTATGCCTCATTCTTAACCCGAAGCGGAATTTTGGGCGATACATCAGTTCACTCATTCACCGATATGGGGATGTTTGGCCATTTGATCCTGTACAATGTGGTATTTGCCGTTTTGGCTGTAGCATTGATTGTGGTACGGTGGAAAGAATTGCCGATTACCACTAAAGATGAAGAAACCTATTCCCGCGAATTCTGGATGTTTATTGGTGCTTTGGTAGTAACTATTGCCTGTATCCAGGTAATCTTCTCTACTTCGGTACCTGTTTTTAACAAAGCGTTTGGTACTAAATTTACCCCACCGATTGATGCCGTTAAATATTACAACCAATGGCAGGCTCCATTTGCGGTATTAATTACCTTGATTTCTGGTTTTTCTCAGTATTTAAAATATAAAAGAACCGATCCACGCAAGTTTTACAGCAGTTTAGTATCAGCCATCATTTTCTCGATGGTGTTAACAGCGGGTTTGGTATATGTGGCCGGTATTTATACCAATACGATGTATATCCTGATTACTTTTAGCTGTTTGTTTGCTGTACTTTCTAATGCAGCCATATTATATCAGGCTTTTGGCGGAAAGGCCAAACTGGCCGGATCAGCTATTGCACACATCGGTTTTGCTTTCTTAATCTTAGGTGCTTTAATTTCTGCGGCCACCAACAAGCCCTTATCAATCAATGCGAATAATTTTATTCCGGTAAAGGATTTCGAAAAAACAGAAAAACCGGGTGAAAACATCATGTTATACAAAAACGAACCCAAAAAGATGGGTAAGTATACGGTAACTTATGTCAGCGATACCACAAAAGCACCAAATACCATTTATACCCTTAATTTTAAGGTATTAGATGAAAAAACAGGGAAAGTTAAGGAGGATTTTAACTTACATCCGCATGTGCAGGACAATGAGAAAATGGGCTTAATTGCTTCTCCTGATACCAAGCACTATTTAACTTATGATGTATATACCCACATCACCAGTGCTGCCATTAAAAAAACATCACATGATGATCATGAAGGTCATTCGGATGATGAAAATTATAAAGAGCCACGTATTGTTAAGGTTTCGGTAGGAGATACCATCCACACCACCAGTGGCATTGTTACGGTTAAAGATCTAAACAGAAAACCTACTGCTAAGGATTTAGCTTTGGCGCAAGGCGATTATGCTGTTGGTTTGCCGTTGGAAATTAATGCTGCCGGTAAAATTTACAACACTGAACCCATCTTCTTAATAAAAGGTAATAATACTTTCGATTTCGCCCGTAAAGTGGATGAATTAGACTTAAAGTTCCGTTTTTCTAAAGTATTACCTGATGAGAAAAAAGTAGAGCTTCAAATTTTCGAGAAACCGCAGCAGGCTAAAGACTGGGTAGTTTTTAAAGCGATCGAATTTCCTTTCATTAATTTGTATTGGGCTGGTACTATTGTAATGGTTGTTGGTTTCTTACTTTCAATTTTTAGAAGAAGAAAAGAAGCCAAAGCCGCATAAAATCATGAAAATTGTTTTATTAGGTTCTGGAAATGTTGCTACACACTTAGCTAAAGCTTTAATAAGTAAAGGCGAAGAACTGATGCAGGTATACAGCCAAAGCCTGAGTAATGCAGTTTTATTGGCCAAAGCTATCGGAGCTGAAGCAACAGGTGATTTAAATGAGGTTAAACAGAACGCTGATTTATATATTATTTCAGTAAAGGATGATGCCATTGATACGGTAGCTGCATCTTTAAAAAATGTCACTGGTTTGGTCGTACATACTTCTGGCACTACCGATATTAATGTACTGGCTTTCCAGGTAAAAAAGGCGGGTGTTTTTTATCCTTTGCAAACTTTTTCAAAAAGTAAGGAAGTTTCATTTGAAAATATCCCGCTTTGTATTGAAGCAAGTGATGAAGATCAGTTGGCTATTTTAAAAGAGCTTGCAAATAAAATCAGCACTCAGGTATATGAGCTGGATGGCGAGAAGAGAAAAGTGTTGCACCTTGCTGCAGTATTTGCCTGTAATTTTCCAAACCACTTGTACGCACTGGCCAATAAAATTTTAAATCAGAATGGTTTAGATTTTGAAATCATTAGACCTTTAATCGCTGAAACAGCGGACAAGGTAATGGGCAATTTGCCCGAAAATGTGCAGACCGGACCTGCGGTGAGGGCCGACGAAAACACCTTAAATAAGCATTTGAGCATGTTAAATGATATGCCCGAATTGCAAAACATTTATCAAACACTAAGCAATAGCATAAAATTAATGCCGAAATAGCATAATTACGGCTTTTGCTTGTTACTTTTGCAAAATAATTATGAGCATTTTTAAACTAAAAATAAATTTTGAAGAAGCAGATCACGAATCTATTGAATTGCCAATAGCAGCGGGCGAATCTGTTTTAGATGTTTGTCTGGATAACGGAATCGAGTTACAGCACAACTGCGGCGGCGTTTGTGGTTGCAGTACCTGCCACGTTTACGTAACAAAGGGCATGGATAATATCGAAGAGATTTCTGATAAGGAAGAAGATTTTATTGATAGGGCTGTACGTCCGAAAATTACTTCCCGCCTTGGATGTCAGTGTGTAGTGATTAACGGCGATATCGAAGTAACCATTCCAGATCAGTCTGGTTTTATGGGACACTAATTAGTCCGGAGTCTTTAGTCGGGAGTCCGAAGCCTTACAATATTAAAACTTTTCAACCTTACAACAACGAACAAAACATGAACAACGATAAATTTGCCTTACCTTTTTACTGGAACGATTATGAAGATATTGCGATGTCTTTATATGAGAAATTTGGCGATGATTTTACTGAAGCTAAAATCTACCGCATCCGCTTTACCGAACTTTTAGAATGGGTATTATCTTTGCCAAACTTTAAAGGTACCCGTGAAGAAAGCAGTGAAGGCCATTTAGAGCAAATTCAATCTGCCTGGGTTTACGAGTGGAGAGATAATCAGTAAATAAGTCATGAGTTCGGAGTCTTTAGTCCTGAGTCCACTCCGAACGCTTAACCCTTAACGCCAAACACGCTAATGTTTCTCCAGAAATTAAAAGAAATCACCACTTTTATCTTCGATGTAGATGGTGTGCTTACCGATGGATCTGTTCAGGTTACTGATAACGGTCAATCTTTGCGTACTTTTAATATCAAGGATGGTTATGCCATGCAATTGGCCGTTAAAAGGGGATACAACATCTGTATTATCTCTGGCGGTGATGGTATTGCCATGGGCAAACGTTTCTTTAACCTTGGCGTAACTGATGTTTTCCTTGGTACTGGAGATAAGGTGGCTATTTTTAACCAATATCTTCAGGATAAAAATATTACTGCAGAAGAAGTGCTCTATATGGGCGATGATATTCCTGATCTCAAAGTAATGAAGCTGGTTGGACTTCCAACTTGTCCGGCTGATGCCGTAGAAGAAATAAAAGCCATTTCTACATTTATATCTCCTTATAACGGAGGCAAAACCGCTGTCCGCGACATCATTGAAAAAGTAATGAAAGTGCAGGGCAGATGGCACGATGAAAACCCAAACGCTGCCGATTCTGGTAAATAGATTTGTTAGTTCATTGGTCATTGGTTCATTAGTAATTGCTAGTAGAATATTGGTCACTACCATAACCGCGATTGTCATCCTGAGCGTAGTCGAAGGATCTTTAGCTACACACTACCCATCAGAATGACGTTCCCATTATAAATCTTCAACCTCAAAATTTGTAATAAATAAGATTATATCCGAAATTTACATTTATAAATTAATCAATCGATTGATTAATTTATAAATGTAAAAAATGTTAATTTTAATATTATGAGCACATACCTTGTACCCGTAGATTTTTCTAAAACAGCAGATCATGCTGCCAAATATGCCGCCAGGCTGAGTTTTGCGATGGAGAACTCAAAAATTATCCTGCTTAATGCTTACTATGTTTCAGAATATGAGAGCATCCTTCCTACACCTGATATGGTCATCACTACTGATGATCACATTGCCGACGAAATAACCAAAAGGATGGAGGCCCTTGAAAAACTAAAGTCAAAAATGCTGGAAATTAATTCTCGTGCTGAAATAGAAATTTATTTAACAAGGGAAACATTGCTGAGATCCATTATCGATCGGGTAAATAGAGAGGAGATCGAACTCATTATTATTGGCAGCAATGGTAAAAAGGCTAAAGATGAAAGTGATATCGGTTCGAATGCCATTAAAATTTCTAAATCAAGTCCGGTACCAGTTTTGGTTGTTCCGCCTAAAGCCGATTATCAATCTATCCGTAAAGCGATTTTAGCCTGCGATTTTAAAAAAGTTAAAGAAGTAATCCCGATGCATGCCCTAAAGAATATCTTAAGCAAACATGCCCTCGAACTTTTGGTGCTCAACATCAATTCCGGGCATACTATAGATTCAGAAGAAGAACATTTTCTACACGAAATGCTTAAAGATTTTTCTCCGGCTTATCATTACTCAGATCATCCTGATACCATAAAAGGCATTGTAAAATTTGCCAAAAGCGAAGAAGCACAGCTGATTATCGCATTACCTAAAAAATATAGTTTTTTCGAAAGTTTACTGCACGAAAGTGTATCTCAAAAATTGACGATTAAATCGCATGTTCCTGTGCTGTTATTGAAGGATTAACCTGTATTAATCTGCAACAGCTAAGTTACATTTATAGATTAAACTTTTATCCTTTTTGATACTCCAACATGCTCAATTTTCAACCAAAAACAACAAAAACAACATGAAAAAATTAATGATGATTTGCGGATTGATGCTAGGAATAGCTGGTTTCGCTAACGCGCAGCAAGGTGGTGGACAAGGCAGGATGATGATGAAACCTGAAGAACGTGTAAAACAGTTAGACGAAAAATTAAAGTTATCTGATGATCAAAAAACAAAATTAACAGCTGTTTTTACTGAGCAGGCAGAAACCATGAAAAAAATGCGTGATGAAATGCAAGGTGGTGGTGATAGAGATGCAATGAGAGAGAAAATGCAGAAAATGCGTGCTGATAACGATGCAAAAGTTACTGCAGTATTAACTGACGATCAGAAAAAAGCTTATGAAGCCTGGCAAAAAGAGCAACGTGCCGAAATGGAAAAACGTAGACAAGGTGGTGGAAACAACTAAATCTTGTTAAAATATCAAATAAGAAAGCGGCTTTATGCCGCTTTTCTTATTTTAGCAAAAAATTAAAATATGCCAGTAAATTTTCCTCCTATCGTTTTAGCTTCTAAATCGCCCCGTAGGCAAGAACTTTTAACTTTAATGGGTTTAAACTTTAAAGTAGAATTAAAAGATGTGGATGAAAGTTATCCTGACGGTTTAAGTCCGGCAGAAATTGCGGTTTATATTTCAGAACAAAAAGCAAAGGCTTTTACTGGTGATGGCGAAATTGTAATCACCGCCGATACCATCGTGGCCTTAAATGGCGAAATTTTAGGCAAACCAACCGACCGCGCGCATGCACAGGAAATGTTAAAAAAACTTTCGGGCAGTAAACACGAGGTTTTTACAGGAGTAACCATTGTTAAAGGGGATAAAACTTATTCCTTTTATGATCGGACAGAAGTTTTATGTAAAGCCGTTACAAGTGAGGAAATCGATTTCTATATCGACAACTACCAGCCTTTTGATAAAGCCGGAAGTTATGGTGTGCAAGATTGGTGGGGTATTGTTGTGGTAGAGCGTATCGAAGGTTCTTATACCAATGTAATGGGCTTGCCAACAGAGAAGCTTTATAACGAGCTGTTAAAATTTATTTAAATCGCTTTGTGGAATTTTCTTAAGATTATCATCATCTAAGAAAAACACACAATGAAACCGAGAATTAACGAAGTTAGCATCGCCGAACCCTGCTTACAGAACTGGGATAAAATGGAAAAAGGAGCAGGTTTTAATTTCTGTACAGCCTGCAGCAAAAATGTAATTGATTTTTCGGGTTATACCAATGCAGAAATTATCCAGGTATTGGCTAATGCTGGTTCTTCAGTATGCGGTCGTATGGGCCAAAGCCAATTAAACCAGCTAAACCTTCACCTGTCAATTGTGCCAACTACCAATAGAAACTGGATGAAGTACCTCGGCGTACTTGCTATTGGCATGAGCATTTTTGTAATGGATGCGAAGGCCGAAAAGCTTAATACTCCTGTTGAAATCACTACAACGATCCACCATAAAACCGACGATAAAAAACCGGTTGCGCCCAAAAAAGTCTACGGTTATGTTATCGGTGCCGATAATAAACCGGCAGCTGGAATCAGGTTATCCATTCTCGACACCAGATACGCAACCTTGACTGATAAAAATGGTCGCTATGAAATGCTTTTGGATAATAAATTTGATCTAAGTAAAAACCAATTGGTAGTTGAAAGTATCCGTTATTCAGCCTTTTTAACACTCGATTTTTCTAAAGAGAAACAAAATAATCTTAAGCTTAATAAAGCTGAACCAATGATTATGGGTAGAATCATGATTGCGCCAAAAAAGAATTAATCCTAAATTAATATACGCTAAACTCTCTGTGATCCATCTGCTGATGGATCATTTTTTTATATCAGGCTAGCCAATACGCCCATTTTTAAATCGTAAGTGGAAAGCCTTAACCTGTTTATCTTCGATCGGCCCAAAACGTAATTGGTAATTAAAGCCGCAATTACAATCATATCAACCCTTAATGGAATTATTCCAGGCATTGCTGATCTTTCCTGATGGGTAGAATTCAATAATTTACCTGTAATTTCGATATAATCATCAAAGTTGAATTCGAAAGTTTTGATGGTATTTATATCTGCTTTCAGGTTATTTTTTCTGATGATGAGCTCTGCAAAGGTTTCAAAAGCCCCAGCTGATCCGATCAGCACTTTTGGCTGGTGTTTTTCGCAGATGTCGAAAAGATTGGCCAATTGATTTTGAACATGGAATAAAATGGCATTTTTATCCCCATCATTTATAGGATCTGATTTAAAAAATTGTTGCATTAAACGTGCTGCACCGATGTTATAACTTTTTTTCCAGATCAGTTTTTCGGTATCGCAAAGGATAAATTCTACACTGCCACCACCAATATCCATAATCAGTGAAAGATCGGTAATGGCACCGCTCAGTTTAACGCCCTGGTAAATCAGCTCAGCCTCTTCATCCCCACTAATGGTTTCGATCGTTATTCCGGCCTGTTCTTTTACAGCATTAACAAAATCCTGACCGTTTTCTGCACTCCGAACGGCTGAAGTTGCTGTAGCCCTTACTTGTTCTACCTGATATTCGGCAATGCTATGGCTAAAATCTTTTAGGCACTTTATGCCCCTTTCAAATGCTGCCGGAATGATGATGTTATCGTTAATTCTACCTTCGCCCAGTTTGACAGGGACATTAGTTTTGTAGAGGATTTTCAACTCTTTCCCTGCTGTTTCAGCAATAAGTAAGTGGAAGGTATTGGTTCCAAGATCGATAACGGCAACACGCATATTTTTTGTTTTATTTTTTTGGAAAGCAGAAACAGCATTTCTTCGGGGGCTGCAGTCCTGCTATCCATTAAATTTCGTTAATATTCGTGCTAAATTAAAGTTAGTGCACCGAAATATCATTGCTATCAGGTTTATTTTTTTACGTTAGCAGGTTTTGGCAAGATAGCTAAGGGTATAAAAAAACCGGACTATTGTCAGGTTTCCATAAATAGCAGCACAAACACGGGTTAAATAAACGGGATAGAAGCGGCAGCTCCAGATTTTTCATCGGGACTACAGCGTATAGCCCGGCTAACATTAAAATAAGCACTGCAATTGCTTTTCTGAAAAACTGAAATGATTTACTGTTTTATCAATTCCTGCAATTGTTTGGCATTGTGTAATGCGCCAACGCCCCATGTATTATTAAAGTACACAAAAACCTCTTTCTCCTTATCTCCAATCTGGTTTTTAAAATCATTAATCACTTTAATATCGTATTCAGATTTATACAAAACAGGTTTCCCATGAAAACGGTAATAAACAGTTCCTGTATTTTGAATTACATCATCGGATAGGGCAGATGGATAGCTCTGTCCACTGAAAATGATATTGTTTTTGGTTAGTTTCTTATAAATATCTTCTTTAAACCAACTTAAATGGCGGAATTCTACCACGTTTTTTAATTCTGGGCTTAAAAGATCAATCAATAGCTTTAATCTTTCTTCAGTATAATCAAATTTTGGTGGAAACTGGAACAATACGCATCCCAATTTCTCTTTTAAACCCAATTGAATGGCTTCATAGAAATCGTTAATGAGTTGTTCACAATCATTTAGTTGTTTGTAATGGGTAATTAACCGCGGTGCTTTAATGGTAAACAAAAAATCGTCCGGACTCTCGCCGTACCATTTATCAAACGACTTTTGCGTAGGCATTTTATAAAAGGTAGAATTGATTTCTATGGTGTTGAAATGCTCGCAATAATATTTAAACCAATCTTTTTGTGCCAATCCTTTTGGATAGAAAATTTCTTTCCACTCCCGGTAATAAAATCCTGAACAACCAATTCTCCATTTCATGTATAGAAAACAGGTTATAAACGGAAAGGTTTATAAATGTGAAAAACATACTATCGTGAGCTCGACTAAAGTGTAGCGAAATGGAGAGATCTATCCAAATAGATTTCTCGACTGCGTTGCACCCGATAGCTATCGGGTCCGCTCGAAATGACGATAGCTCGAGGGGAGTTATTTATTTAAACAAAATGACTACACTGACGAGCCACCAACTTTGGAATCAGAAAATCCTTATAACCAACACAACTTTTTGGTTTAAAAATTGCTGTTATCGGAGATCAGATGATGAAAACAAATTAAAAACTATGAAAACAATCTTAAAATTAACTGCCCTTGCGCTCGCACTGTCTTTTACTGCCTGCAAAAATGATAAGAAAAAAGACAATAATGCCAAAACCGCCTATGCTGAAGCGGATGAAAAAGATGTAAATGCCATTATTGAGTATAATAATGTGATGGTAAGCTTTACAGATAAAAACAATAGTTATCTCAAGAGTCTTGAAAGCAATTTGGATAGAATCGAGAAGGGCCTTGCTAAGCCGAATGACCGTTTTGCTTTCCTTGGTTTAATGACACCTTTTTCGATGAGTACCATTAGTAACAGCAGAATAAAACCAGATACACCTCCAAGTGCTTTAAATAATGATGATCAGAAATTTTTTAAGGAAAATGTGGTATCGATGACCAGTTTGCTGGATAAAATTAAAGAAACGTATAAATCTTTAGATGAATACATCAAAGCAGAAGACTGGAAAGACGACAAGGGTGCTAAAGGGAAAACTCTGGTAGATTCTATTTACAGCATGGGAAAAAAATATTATACTTATGATGAAGTGGTTCTTGCCAAATTAAATTTGATTGGAGACGATGCAGAACGTGTGATTTTAAAAACACACCCGCTAAAAGAGTATATATTCGCGTTAAAAGATGACCGAAGTAAAGCTGCTGAGTTCACTAAATTATTGGCGGGTAGCAAAAGTTATAAAGCGATCGAGGCAAAGGCTAAAGCCGCTTATCAGGCGCTTGAAGACCAGCACAATAAACACGTAGCTATGGCTGCACCTGATGCGACCAAATATCCTGGAAAAGACGGTTATTTTAGAAATTTTAACGAAAGACTAAATGATTATTTAATTGCTGCAAGAAAAATGATGCGTGATGCAGCTGTTTCTGGCAAGCTAACCGACTATAATATTGAAGAATTGGTTCGTGACCAGGACAGTATGCGCTCTGCTTACAACAATTTTGTAGATTAATGTTAAAACGAAAAAAGCCGGTGTTATAAACATCGGCTTTTCAATTTATATTGAATTAATTACTCGAAATATTCTTTCATTCTTTCGAAGAAACTCTTATCATTTTTACCCGGCTGAGGCTTAAAGTTTGGTGATTCGCGTAACTTCTCTAAAGCACTGCGTTCTTCGCTGCTTAAGGCCTTTGGTGTCCAGATGTTGATATGGATAATTTCATCACCTCTGTGGTAAGAATTAACTTCAGGTAAACCTTTACCTTTTAAGCGTAATAATTTTCCGCTTTGTGTGCCTGGATCTATTTTGATTTTTGCTTTACCATCAATGGTTGGTACTTCGATACTCATCCCTAAAGCGGCGTCAACAAAGCTTAAATGTAGATCGTAAACAATGTTGTTTCCTTCGCGTTTCAAGGTTTCGTGAGGGATTTCTTCAATCAGGATGATCAAATCACCCGGGATACCACCATTTGGTGCTGCATTTCCTTTTCCGCTCATGCTTAACTGCATGCCTTCGCTTACACCTGCAGGAATGTTAATGGTAATCGTTTCTTCGCCACGTACTACGCCATCTCCATGACAAACTGTACATTTTGAAGTAATTTGTTGCCCGCTTCCGTTACAGGTAGGGCAGGTAGATGCGGTTTGCATCTGTCCTAAAATGGTATTGGTTACCCTGCGTACCTGGCCGCTGCCACCGCAGGTACCACAGGTACTTACTGATGATTTATCTTTTGCGCCAGAACCATCGCAGGTTTTGCAAACAATTAGTTTATTAACCTTAATTTTCTTTTCTGCACCGTGTGCAATTTCTTCCAAGGTTAATTTAACTTTTATACGCAGGTTGGAGCCTTTAGCTACACGGCGACCGCCACGTTGCTGACCACCACCGCCGCCAAAAAAGCTTTCGAAAGGATTATGGCCACCAAATACATCTCCGAAATTGCTAAAAATATCGTCCATATTCATGCCGCCACCGCCGTAGCCACCACCACTGGCACCGCCAACACCAGCATGACCATATTGATCATAGCGTTGTTTTTTCTCCGCACTGCTTAAAACTTCGTAAGCTTCAGCAGCTTCCTTAAATTTATCTTCAGCAGCTTTATCCCCAGGGTTTTTATCCGGGTGATACTTAATTGCCATCTTGCGATAGGCTTTCTTTATCTCATCAGCAGCTGCGCCCCTAGTTACGCCTAATACGTCGTAATAATCTCTTTTACTCATCTTCTTTATAAAATGATTGAATGATTAAATGATGGAATGAGAGAATCTTAATCAATCATTCAAAATTCTCACATTCAATAATTATTTCTTATGCTCCAACTACTACTTTAGCAAAGCGGATCACATTATCATTTAAAGTATAACCTTTTTCAACTTCGTCAATTACTTTTCCTTTAAGATCCTCAGTAGGGGCAGGGATATTGGTAATTGCTTCGTGGAAATCGGTATTAAAAGGTTGACTGATGCTTTCTACATCTTTCAGTCCTTTTTGTGCCAAAGTGTTTTTTAGTTTAGTGCTTACCAATAAAATACCTTCTTTAACAGGAGCAACATCAGCAGCTGTTTCCATTGCTTTTAACGCACGGTCGAAATCATCTAAAACAGGTAAAAGCGATACAATTACGTCTTTACCAGCTGTTTGCAATAATTCTACACGTTCTTTTTGGGTACGGCGTTTGTAATTGTCGAACTCTGCGTATAAACGTAAATATTTATCGTTAAGCTGTTGTACCTCTGCCTGCAATTTTTCTTCTGCAGATAATTCTGGAGCCTGCTCAGTTTCATTCGTAGAAGCATCAGTATTCTCTACATTCTCAGCAGTATTTTCTGATGTATTTTCAGTATTCATTATATTTTCTTCTTTATCGTTATTTTTCTTCTTATTAAACATAATACTAGGCTGAATTTTTTTGTGTTAATCTCAACTATTTTGCCATAAACCGAAATCAGCCAAGCTGTCAGATTTATTTGAATTTATCTGAACAGTTTGGCTGATTAGCTGACGGATGTCAGAATTTTTTATACAATTTGGGCATCTTCATGTACTACTCCGCTTTCACATTTGATAATGCGCGAAGGGAAAGTACGGATAATATGATAATCGTGTGTAGCCATTAAAACCGCGGTTCCGGCCTGGCTAATCTGTTTTAAAAGGGTTACAATTTCTTCTGATGTTTCTGGATCTAAGTTGCCCGTAGGTTCATCAGCAAGGATAATCTCCGGGTCGTTTAACAAAGCCCTTGCAATTACAATACGCTGCTGCTCGCCACCAGAAATTTCGTGTGGCATTTTTTTTATTTTAGAACGTAAACCAACTTTATCCAAAACATCTTTAATGCGTTCGTTAATCAGTTTTTCGTCTTTCCAACCAGTTGCTTTTAACACAAACTCCAGGTTTTTTTCGATGGTACGGTCGGTAAGTAGTTGAAAATCCTGAAATACCACCCCTAATTTGCGGCGTAAAAATGGTACCTGACTTTCTTTTAAGTTTTTAAGGTCGAAACCGGCAATATTACCTTCGCCATTACCAATGTGAAGATCGCCATATAATATTTTAAGCAAACTGCTCTTGCCCGAACCTGTTTGACCGATCAGGAACACAAATTCGTCTTTTTCGATATGTAAATTTACGTTTGAGAGGACTAAATGTTTTTGTTGAAAAACATCAACGTTGCTTAAATGAATTACTGAGTTGCCTGCCATATTATATTTCCAATTTTGCTATCTGCCCAAAAGGCAAACCTTTAACCATTTCCATAATGTAATCCTGCTTGTCGCCAAGTCCGAGCTTTTCCAGAGATTTATCAGGCCTATCTACCCTAAAATAAGCTAAAAGCGTAAACTTGTCATCTCTTAGCTGTACGTAATCCGGAATTTTGGCTATGCCTTTAACTTTAACGATATACATTGTGCTCAAAAATAGCATTTCCAAATGAGAAGCGGAAGCAAGAAGTCCTTTTTATCTCATCAGCATTAGCCAGCCGCTATAGGTTTTAAAGTCTCCATTTAAATAAACGCTGTAATAATACACTGCCGGAGGGAGGTCTTTTCCATTCATTTTGCCATCCCAGGGCTTAAAAGTGCCAGTGCTTTGATACACCAACTGGCCATAACGATTGGTAATTTTAATAATCGGACCGGGAAAGGCCGAAGCCGCAGGAATATTCCAGGTATCGTTTACGCCATCACCATTTGGTGTAAGGTATTGGGAATAACTACTTCCGGGTAAACCTTTATAAAAACATCATCAGTGCTACTGGTGCAGCCTAAATTAGACACAGCGGTTAATGTATAAATGATATCGTGTGGTGGGGTGGCAACGGGGTTTAGCTTTGTCGGATCATCAAGATAATCTGATGGCGCCCAGTAATAAGTAATGTCATCGCCACTTACTTTGCCGTTTAAGGTGATGCTTTGGCCTGTTATAATCTTTTGATCTGTTCCTGCATCTGTTGAAGAAGGTTTTAAAATATTAACCGTTACCTGGGCTGTGGTACTACAGCTTCCATCATTTGCGGTAACGCGGTATACTGTAGTAACCTTAGGCTGTGCTATTGGATTTGCAATGTTAGGATCAGATAAGCCCTCGCTGGGCGACCAGATGTAACTGCTTGCTCCGGTTGCCATTAGCTGTACCGGGCTATTTTCGCATATAGAAATAGCATTGATATTGGTAGAAATTACGGCAGGACTTAACATGGTTAATGTTGTAGATGCAGTAATGGTGCAGCCGTTTAAGCTAGCTGTAACGGTATATACACCATCCATATTGGCCTGTACATTATTAATAATTGGATTTTTTGAATCAGAAGTATAGCCATTCGGACCTATCCATTTAAATGAATTGCCATCACCGGCCATAAGTTGTACATTAGAACCAGGGCACGCAGGGCCACTATTGCCTGCAGAAGTATTTAATTGAGGATTAACAGTAAGGGTTACCGGATCTGATATAGTTCTGCAATATATTTTATCAATATTTCCGTTTGTGGCCGTAAGTAAACGATATTGATATGTGCCTTTTGCGCGGTTTAAAAAATCTATAGAAACCTGTCTGGTGGTCTTACCTGCGATATCAGTCCAGCCGTTACCGGTATTTTCCTGCCATTGGTAAACCGGATCAGCGTATGATGAAGTAATGTTGGCATTTAACGTAAAATTTTGTGTATTACCTTCGCACATGCTCAGCGATTGATCATTTCCATTAAAATATGGATTGAGACTTGGTCCGCAGGCCTGAACAGTAATATCATCCAAGGCAAAATCATTGCCACTGTTTGTGGCGGTATTGTTGATCAGTTGCAGCGTGATGGTTGAACTGTTCCCATTATTAAAATCTATAAAATATTGATGCCAAATTCGATCTGCAGGAACATTTCCGGTAGACTTATTCCCTAATTCCCGGTTAGCTGGATCGATAATCCTTAATATCATATTTGGATCCTGCGAATTTGCAGCCGGAGAGTTCGCATTTAGTACCCAAATAGATAACCGCAAAATGGTATTTGGACAAAGATTATCCATTTTTTGTTCAAAAAAGACAGTGGTGTAGCAATACCATCAATTAAAAGCATTAATCCATTATCATCCCCGGTATGATCTGCGTGCGGCTGCCAGTAAATAGGGTAAGGATTTCCTGGGGTTGCAGGTGTTTTTACTAATCCGGACTGATTAGGGCTTAAGGCTGATGGGCTTCGGCCCGGAGGCCCCATGAAAGTAGTAAAAGTATAGGCTCCTGGTGCATATTGCTCCAATGGCCCATACCAGCTGTCTGTATTGTTGCCCTGTCCAAATGTTTGGTTAATTAAAGGCTTTCCAAAAGTACCTTTGCAAGGTTGAGCCTTTACCGTTCCAGCCAATACTGCTAAATAAAGGAAGAATAGTGATTTTACTAAACGGTGCATTTACTGGCTCAGGGTTTATGCAATATTAAATAAAATTTAAACACGAATAACTAACTGTAATAATAATGTGTTTTCAGTAAAGCGTACTAACTCAACTTATTCAAAAATTCAATCGTGTTTACATTATCTGCATAGTCCCAGAGCTTCGGGTGCTGGCTTTGACCAAAGCCAAAAGTGTTAAAACTTAATGGCGATTTGGTAATAATGCATTGGATATTTTCTGATTTATCCTTTAACTGCTCCTCTACCTCTTGAAGATTATCGTATTCTTCATAAAAAAGAACAGCCAATGGTGATGTTAAGCTGGTATCTTCTTTTAATAACAAAAAGCCATTATCATAGTGTTTGGCTGCATTAACCAAATAAATAGATTTATTGTAATCGTAGTTGTTGTTGTATTTAAAGTGGTTAATAATGGGTTGAAAACTTTCGATCCCTTCATAAAAATTTGCAATGTCGTAATCTTTTGGGAAATAGATTTTAGATACATTTCTACAGCCTAAACCAAAATAATCAAAAATATCGGCGCCTAAGTGCTGTATATCTTCAAAACTTTCCGAACCATCTAAAACTGCTACACTATTTCTGTTTTTACGGATGATGTTTGGCACTTTACCAAAATAATAATCAAAGTAACGTGACGAATTATTACTTCCTGTGGCAATAACCGCATCAAAATCTTTCAAACGCTCTACATATTCAATTTTAGCTTCAAATGCAGGTTCTATTTTAATCAATTCGGCAAGAACCGCTTTAATTAATTTGTCGTCAGCTGAAGAAAGTTTGATTAATGCAATATTTCCGGTAGCCAATACACATAAAACATCATGTAAGCCTACCATCGGAATGTTGCCTGCCAGGATCAATCCCACCTTTTTAGGCGATTGGCTAAAGCCTATTGATTTAAACCAAACGGTTAAATCTGCCTCAATTAACATCTCGGCAAAAGATAAAACAGATTTTTTTACGTTTTCTGTAGTGAACCAGGCATTGGCATTTTCGGCACTATAAATTGCATTTCCTAGTATGTCAGTAGGGTTTGTAAGCAATATGCCCAGTTTATTAAACGCGGTTATTACTTTTTCTTGAGTTAATGCTGACATATTTAGAATTATTATTAAGTGATTATATATTATATTTGCAGCGCAAAGGTAAACTAAGCAAAAGAATTAGACGAAAACATGGCGATTAAAATAACAGATGAGTGTATAAATTGTGGGGCATGCGAACCGGAATGTCCAAATAACGCAATTTACGATGCCGGTACTGCATGGCGTTTTTCTGATGGTACCAATTTAAATGGTATCATTGATTTTGGTAATCAACAAATCGAAGCTGATGCAGCTCAGGAGGCAGTTTCGGATGAGGTTTATTACATTGTATCCGATAAGTGTACAGAGTGTAAGGGCTTTCACGACGAACCTCAATGTGCGGCTGTTTGTCCAGTTGATTGTTGTGTGGATGATGAGGATATCCGCGAAACTGAAGAAGAATTATTGGCTAAGAAAGCCTGGTTACACCAGGAAGGATAAACTTTTATCACATATTTATAATGAAAGTCTCGCATAAAGCGGGATTTTTTTGTTTAAAAGGATTTTTGTTTTTAATTACCAATAAACAATATTCAATGATCAATGAATTTATATGGGATCCTAAGTTTCGTCATTTCGATTGTAACTTAACGGAATGGAGAAATCTACCCAGGCAGATTTCTCCATTGCGGTCGAAATGACGATTCTAAGAGACTATCTTATTTATCCATCTGTCATTAATTGATTTTATACTATAAATTAACCCTCAGGATGACAACCGTGAGGAGATTGGAATTCTGTGCAATTAACCAATTTACAGTTAACTAGCAAGATAACATTCATGTACCAATAAATTTTTGCCACGGATACAAAGATTAACAAGGAGGTTTTTTTGCATCGTGCTAACCAATGAACTAATGACTATTGAACCAGTGAACTAGTCTACTTCACATTTATTAGGTATAATCAAAACCGGGCAGGCTGATTTCCGTGCCACATGTTCAGCAACGCTACCCATTAAAAAGTGGTACAAACCTGTACGGCCATAAGTGCCTATAACAATTAAGTCAGATCCCCACTCATCTGATTGTTGAATAATGCCATGTGCTGCAGTATCTACTATGCTTAAATAAGTTGTTGTAATACCCTTACCATATTTGGTTTCCATTTCTTTTAATAAAATATGGCTGTTTTCTTCGCTGTTATCGTATGTTTCCAAAAATACTGGTGCCAGAGTTAAATCGGGATTTACATTGGCTGGAACGGGTTCGATAATGTTAACCAATGCTACTTCTGCTCCGAATTTTTCAGCCATGTCGTAACCGGCTTTAGCTGCTTTTTCTGAACAGGTACTGTTATCAACGGCAATTAATATTTTTTTAAAATTCATGGCGGTACATTTAAAAGGTGAACATCATAAAAATAACAAATTTGCATGCAAAATGTTAGGCAATGGATGTATTTTATTAGTTTTACAATAGTTTCACGAGCAGATTTAAATGGAAAATCAATACGGTATTTGTAGGGTTGCTGTAGCGCCTTTGAGAGCAGATGCATCAGATAAAGCAGAAATTGTTTCGCAACTTTTATTTGGCGATCATGTAGAAATTATTCAAAAAGAAGAGCGTTGGTGGCTGATCCAGAATGGCTACGATGGTTATGAGGGTTGGATGGATTTCAGACAGTTGGCCCCGATCAGTCAAAGCCAGTTTGCAGAAATGCACGATTGTAAATTACTAGCTCCTTTAAGCTTCAGCAATGTATTAACGGCTGTAGATGGAAGTGCCTATCATTTAAGTCCGGCAAGTAACATTCCTTTTTTAAAAGATGGACATTGTTATGCCGGTGAAGAAAAATTTAAACTGAATTTTGAAGTACATGACAATAGTGCCGTTAATTTTAAAGATAAGGTGACTGATACTGCTAAGTTTTTTCAAAACATTCCATACTTATGGGGCGGAAGGAATTTATTTGGTTTAGATTGCTCAGGCTTTACCCAAACCGTATTTAAAATGTTGGGCATTAAGTTAAACCGTGATGCTTCGCAACAGGCCGAACAAGGTGAATTGGTAGGTTTTTTAGCCGAATGCAAAGCTGGTGATGTAGCTTTTTTTGATAATGAAGAAGGCAAAATTACTCACGTGGGTATTATGCTGAGTCCAAATGAAATTATCCATTCTTCAGCCAAGGTGAAAATTGATCCAATTGATGATCAGGGGATTTTTAATAAAGAACTGGGGAAATACTCACATAAATTGAGAATTATTAAACGTTTTGTGGAATAGTAGCCAAAAATGTATCCTATAATAAAAGGTACATTTTTTATGCCATCTAAATTTAAAATTCAAATCTCTAATCCTTGTCAAGAACAATGGGAATTGATGTTGCCGCATGCCAATGGGAAGTTTTGTGGTTCATGTCAAAAATCAGTTATTGATTTTACCAATTTTACGGGCGCAGAGCTGAAACGTTGGTTTAGTGAAAACAAAGGGAACAGATGTGGTAAATTTAGGCCTGAGCAGCTTGATCGCTATATCGGTGGTAGAAAAAATCATCCAATTTTCAAAGTTTTTAAACCTGGTTTAATCGCGGCTTCAATTTTAACCTTTTTAAGTATTCCTAAATTTACTTATGCAAAACATGCTGAAGTATTAGAAAAAGGAACCGAAGTACAGTATGAAAAAATTTTGGATGATCAGGTAGGGGAATATACTTTTATAAAAGGGAGAGTGTACGACCAGGATGGTATAGGTTTAAATCATATCAATATAGCATTAAAGGAGCAAAATATTGATGTGAAAACGGCAGCAGACGGGTCATTTTATATTAAAATTAAAAAACCAAAAAATAGAACAATCTCGGAGTTAATCTTTACTTCAAATGCTTTTGAAACAAAAAAAAGTTTTTTCCTTTTAGATGAGGAAAAAGAAATCACAGTTGTGTTACAACCTGCAATGCAAATGGATTTAACAAATCAGATAGTGATGGATAATTTAAGCGAGCAATTGGTTGGGAGGCTTGGAGGCATTTCGATAAAAACAACGGTAACCAGGAGAATTGTAAGCTCTGTTATCAATATTTTTAGATAATTTATTAGATTGAATTGATGAGCTCAAGTTTAAAATTCAGATTGCTAATCCATGCAAAGAACAATGGGAAGTGATGCAGCCAAATGCAAATGGTAAATTTTGTGGTTCATGTCAAAAATCAGTTATTGATTTTACCAATTTTACGGACGCAGAGCTGAAACGTTGGTTTAGTGAAAACAAAGGGAAGAGCTGTGGAAGGTTAAAACCGGAGCAACTTGACCGTTTAATCAGTGCAAAAGATAATTATTCGCTCAGTAGATTTAAACCAAGCCTGATCGCCGCATCTTTATTGGCTTTTTTGAGTTTTCCTAAGTTGAGCGATGCTAAAGTGATCAAAACACCTTTTAATCAAACAGATCGATACCACAGTAGCACTGCTTTTGAAAAGAAAACAGAGATTCTAGCTGATACCTTAAAAACAATAAAGGGTAGGGTAATAGATAAAGATGATAAACAGCCACTTCCTTCAGTATCTGTTATGGTAAACCAGCGGTTAGCTTTTGCTTCTACCGATGAAAAAGGAAACTTCGAAATTAAGTTACCTGCAAATTTTGATGATGAAAGTTGTGTTTTAACGATAAGTTATATCGGCTATAAGACTTTAAATTCGAAGGTAAATTTAGCTAAAGGAGGCCAATTAAACCTCGAATTATGCATGAGTGAATACGTTTTAGGCGGTCCAGAAGTTGTAGTTATCAGGCATTCTCTTTGGAGAAGAATTCTTTATAAGGCAAAGAATCAACTGAAGGATATTAACCCATTTTATACAAAGAGAAATTAGTTTTCAGATGTTCTAAAACCTTTTATAGTCCATTTTCATTCCATTTTGATTATATTTGTGTAGATAATTATAGCGAAAATGGAGCCGAAAATTAGGAAAATGGCAATGGTGTTCAATCAGGTTAGAATGGAGGATGAGGATGCTTTAGATATTGCTTTTTGGCTAAATCAAGCCCCAGAAGAACGGCTTAAAACGGTTGTTTCTTTGAGAGAAAGTTACTTCACTTGGTTAAACGGTTCATTTCCTGAAAAAATGGAGAGGGTTATAACACGCCGCAAATTATGATATTTGAACCTGACTTTATAGAGTTTATTGAACTTCTAAATAAGAATGATGTTAAATATATAATTGTGGGAGCTCATGCTTTAGCGTATCACGGTAGACCCAGGCATACCGGTGATTTGGACATTTGGATTAAGCCAGACCAAGAAAATGCTGAAAAAATGATTATTGTATTGACTGAATTCGGTTTCGCATCACTAGGGTTTAAGAAAGATGATTTTTTAAAAGAAAACTATGTTTCACAAATTGGCTATCCACCATTAAGGATTGATATTTTGAATGCGATTTCGGGTGTTGAGTTTGACGAAGCTTACGAAAACAAAATTGATGCTGAAATTGATGGTTTAGTCACGCCTTTTATCAATGTTCAGGACTTTATTGCCAATAAGGTTGCTTCTGGAAGGCTCAAAGACTTAGCTGATATAAAAGAACTGCAGAAAAGAATAAATAAAAAGAAATCTTAAACTATTCCATCTCCCAAACCATTACCTGCCGGTCATCACCTGTAGAAATCAAGTATTTACCATCACGGCTCCAAATAATTTTATTAATGGAATGGGTATGCCCGGTTTCTGCTTTTTCCAGGCTTAATATCTTATATAGTTTAAAGTTTTCCGCATCCCAAAGTTTAATGCTTTTATCCTGACTGCTGGTGGCAAAATAGGGAAGAGTAGGATGAAAGGCAATATCGTAAATGGTAAAAATATGCGCTGGAACGGTTTCCCGCAATTCATAATTCGGCAGATCCCATATTTTTAATTGGGCATCCCTGCTTCCCGAAATCAGGTATTTGCCTGTAGGATGGTAGGCCAAAGAGGTTACTGGTAATGAATGCCCTTCCAGAGATTGTTTTAAACTATAATCTGCCAGGTTATAAATCCTGATCAGATGATCTTTACAGCCAAAAGCGACTTCGTTTTCATTTGGTGCAATTGCAATGGCCCTAACGGTATCATAAGCGACCTGGAAACGATAAATCTCTGTAAAATCATTTAGAGACCAAACCGCAACACTACCATCTTCGCCAGTAGTTAAAAGCTCATTTTTGCTTTTAACCGTTTGTATATTGAAAATGGGTTTAATATGAGCATTAATCCTTACAATTACCTTTTGTTCTTTCAGATCATAAACACTAAAGGCGCCACTACGCTCTCCAATAAATAATTGATTATTATAGTAGTGAAGACAATAGACCGAGCTTTGTACCGGCATTTTAACCTTCACAAAAGCCATGTTATGTAAAGACCATTCTACTACGCCCTTATCATTTCCGGCACTAAAAAATACGCCGTCTTCATCAGCATTAGCTAAAGCATATACAGGGTTTTGATGTCCGGGAAGGGTTTGTAGGTGTTTGAGCATACGGGTAAGGTTGGAAGGTTGGAGGGTTAGAAGGTTGGAAGGATGTTGAAATCCTCAACCTTCCAGCCCTCCACCTTATTGATGTCTTTTCTCTAAATTTTTGGCAATATCCTGGATAGACAATCCTTTTTCTTTTAATAAAAACAACAAATGAAAAACAAGATCGGAAGCTTCTCCAATAAATTCTTCTTCTGTTTCGGCTAATGCGGCAATTACGGTTTCTACACCTTCTTCGCCAACCTTTTGCGCAATTTTATTTAGACCTTTAGCACGCATTTTGTTGATATACGATCCTTCAACAGGATTTTCATATCGATCAGTAATGATGTTTTCGAGTTCGAAAATGAAATTCTGATTAAAATCTGTTTTAAAACAGCTGCGGCTACCAGTGTGGCAGGTTGAGCCAACGGCATCAGCTTTAATCAGAATGGTGTCGTTATCACAATCCACAAAAAGTTCTTTAACAAACAAAAAGTTATTGCTGGTTTCACCTTTTGTCCAAAGACGGTTTTTAGAGCGCGAAAAGAAAGTTACTTTGCCTTCGGCCTGTGTTTTTTCCAAAGCTTCGGCATTCATATAACCCAGCATTAAAACCTCTAAAGTTTTATAATCCTGAATAATTACTGGAAGTAAGCCAGCTGTTTTATCCCAGTCAAGGGTTGATGTATCGATGTTCATTTTATTTTTTTATTTCGGAAAGACAGACTCATGAATATGGACTGCCGACTCCGGACTTATATTATATCCTTACGGGAATATTGTTCCTTCTTAATTCCTGTTTTAAATCGGGGATTAAAATTTCACCATAATGAAATACCGAAGCTGCAAGTGCGGCATCAACGTTAGCTTTCTGGAAAACCTCTGTAAAATGTTCCATGCTACCTGCACCGCCTGATGCAATAATCGGGATATTGATCATTTGGTTTATTTTACCCAATAATCCACAGTCAAAACCTGCTTTGGTGCCATCGTGATCCATAGAGGTTAACAAAATTTCTCCTGCACCTAAATCTTCCGCCTGTTTAATCCAGTTTTCGGTTTCCAGTTCGGTAATTAACCTGCCACCGTTTAAGTGGACCATGTTTTTGCCGTTTACATGTTTAGTGTCAACTGCTAAAACTACAAATTGTACCCCAAAGGTTTTGGCCAGGTCTTCAATTAATTTAGGGTTGCGTACGGCTGCAGAATTAATACTGATTTTATCAGCACCTGCGTTTAAAAGCGCGTCAGCATCTGCAATTTCTGTTATTCCCCCACCAATGGTAAAAGGAATATTCAATTGCCTTGCGACCGATTTAACCATTTCGATCATCGTTTTACGACGCTCGTGTGTGGCCGTAATATCCAGGAAAACGAGTTCATCTGCCCCTTGTTGTGCATATTGGGCAGCCAGCTCAACAGGATCGCCCGCATCGCGTAAATCAACAAAGTTTACACCTTTTACGGTGCGGCCATCTTTAACGTCTAAACAAGGGATTATTCTTTTTGAAAGCATGTGTTTTGTTTGGTTGTCATGCTGAGGAACGAAGCATCTGTTTCATCGTGGGCAGATCCTTCATTCTTCAGGATGACATAAATATTTATGGAATTAGATTGAACTTAGCGCCTTCAAATTCCAATCTTTTATTTCTTCAATAGTAATTCGGTCTTCGTAAATGGCTTTTCCAACCACTACACTTCTGATCGGGTATTTAGCCAATTCGTAGATATCCTCCATTGAACTCACTCCACCCGAAGCAATTAATTTGATCATAGGAGAGTGCTCAAGCAATTTTTTGTATAAATCGACTGCTGCGCCACCCAATTTTCCATCTTTGCTGATATCAGTGCATAAAAAACGGAAAAAACCCAGCGAAAGGCATTTGTCAACGTAATCCATCAGTTTAATCGGCGAACTTTCCATCCAGCCCGAATATTTAATTACTTCATCCAAAACGTCAATCGCTATGACGATACGGTTGGCATAATCGTCCTTTTTAGCGAAAGTCTCACTCAATTGAGGCAAGAAATCAGGATTGGTAATGGCCTGCGTACCTACAATTACACGGTGTATGCCAGCATCAAGCAGATTGGTAACCTGCTCAATCGTCCTGATTCCTCCACCGTACTGCACTTTCATCTCGGTTTTTTTGATGATCTCGAAAAGTGATTTTTGGTTGCTAAAATCACCTTTGGCTCCATTTAAATCGATAATATGGATAAAATCCGTACCATTTGAGCGGTATTTTTCTATCATCTCGGCAATAGAAACGTCGTATTCTGTTTTTTGGTTATAATCGCCTTCACGCAGACGGACAACTTTTCCATCCAAAATATCAATAGCAGGTATGATGTACATTTTATAAGCTTAAGTTTGAAAAATTTTTTAATATTAATTCGCCGGCTTTTCCCGATTTCTCGGGGTGGAACTGAACGCCGTAAAAATTGTCTTTTTGTACCGCTGCCGAAAACTTTAAACCGTAATCAGCAGATGCGATGTCAAAAGTAGGGTTATATTCAATAAAGTACGAATGCACAAAGTAAAATTGTGTATTATCTTCAACACCTGTAAATAGCGGATTGTTTTTTGTGCTCACCGCATTCCAGCCCATGTGTGGTATTTTGATATTCAGCGACTTATCGAATTTTTTGGTTTTCACCGGAACGATATCTAAAAGCGCCGCATCACCCTCTTCGGAGTGTTCGGTAATCAGCTGCATGCCCACACAAATGCCCAGCACGGGTTTAGTGAGTTTTTTAATGGCTTCAACAAGGCCGGTACCTTTTAGTTTTTCCATGGCAGCACCCGCGTGGCCCACTCCCGGAATAATGATGTGGCTATATTTTTCGAGGTCATTTTCTGTATTTACCATGCCGTAGGTTACATTTAAGCGATCTAATGCTGCGGTAAGCGAAAAAATGTTGCCTGCTCCGTAATTTATAATTCCAACCATAGTTTAATAGTTCAGATTTCTTTTATAGGTTTGAAAATGAATGTCAGTTTTTCAAAGGTGCTGTAGTCCCGCTATCCGTTTTAAGTTTTTTAACTTCTGTCATGCTGAGGTACGAAGCATCTGTTTTATCGGTTGCAAATGCTTCGTGCTTCAGCATGACAGCTTATTCAAGGTCGCTGCTGAATAAAAAACTTTCCACTGCTATCAGGTTTATTTAACAGCGGATGGGCTTCAAAACCCTCTGCCTTAAACCTTTCAGCCTTCCACCTTTTTTACAACATTCCCTTGGTGCTCGGCAATACCATTTTCTCGGCGTCGCGTTTAATGGCCATTTTAATGGCTTTGGCAAATGCTTTAAAAATAGCTTCAATTTTATGGTGTTCGTTATCGCCTTCGGCTTTTATGTTCAAATTGCATTTTGCAGCATCACTGAACGATTTAAAGAAGTGGTAAAACATTTCCGTTGGCATATCGCCCACTTTTTCGCGTTTAAACTCAGCATCCCAAACAATCCAGTTTCTTCCTCCAAAATCAATGGCCACCTGTGCCAGGCAATCATCCATTGGCAAGCAAAAACCATACCTCTCAATGCCCAGTTTATTCCCTAAACCTTGGGCAAAAGCCTCGCCTAGTGCAATTCCGGTATCTTCTATGGTGTGGTGTTCGTCTATGTGTAAGTCACCTTTCGCAATTACTTCTAAATCTACACTTCCATGTCTGGCAATCTGGTCAAGCATATGATCGAAAAAGTTTAGGCCCGTTTCAATTTTGGCTTTTCCGGTTCCGTCTAAATCTAAATTAATGGTAATGTCGGTTTCGTTGGTTTTGCGCTCGTGGTGGATTTTTCTGCTTCCTGCTTTAAGCAAGTTGTAAATATCTTCCCATTTCCTGGTTTCTAAAATGATAACGTCTAAAAGCGTTTCATGTTTATCCAATGTTTCTGTAGAGCCCAATGCATCATTCTGACGGAGGAAAATGGCTTTTGCACCTAAATTTTTCGCCAAAACCACATCATTCAACCGATCGCCAATTACGAAAGAGTTTTTCAGGTCGTAATCTTCGCTAAAATATTTGGTTAATAAAGCCGTGCCGGGTTTTCGGGTAGGGGCATTGTCTTTTGCAAAAGTTCTATCGATTACAATCTCGCTGAAATGAACGCCTTCTCCTTCAAAAGTATCCAACATGAAATTATGGATTGGCCAGAAATTCTCTTCAGGGTTTGACAATGTTCCCAGTCCATCCTGGTTGGTTACCATAACCAGTTCATAATCCAGCTCGGCTACTATTTTTGATAAATAATATAAAGAACGCGGATAAAATTTAAGCTTAGCGAAACTGTCTACCTGTTCATCATCAGGCTCAATATTTAAGGTTCCATCGCGGTCTATAAATAATACTTTTTTCATCTTAAAAATTTTCTAGTACAGTTAATAGTTTATCGTTTTCTTCTTTTGTGCCCACAGTGATTCGTAAACAGCCTTCGCATAAAGTTACTTTAGAACGGTCGCGTACAATGATACCCTGATCTACCAAAGTATCGTAAATTTTCAATGCATCGGTAACTTCTACGAGTATGAAATTTGCATCTGATGGATATACTTTTGTTACTGCATTTACATTGTTTAAAGCGATCGATAAACGCTGTCTTTCTGCAACAGATTCTTTAATCCAATCGTTAACCTGGGCAATGTTTTTTAAGGCTTCAAAAGCTAAATCCTGCGTGGCCTGATTAATGTTATAAGGTGGCTTAATTTTGTTCAAAACGTCGATCACTTTTGTTGAAGAAAAAGCCATGCCTAAACGTAAAGCAGCAAGTCCCCATGCTTTCGAAAAAGTTTGCAAAACCACCAGGTTTCCGTACTCGGTTAACTCCTGTATAAAGGTCTTCTGACGGGCGTAATTTATATACGCTTCATCCACCACAACGATGCCGTTAAAGTTGGCCAAAATGGTTTCAATATCTTCTCTGTTTATCGAATTTCCGGTCGGATTATTTGGTGAACAAATGAAGATTAATTTGGTGTTTTTATCAATCGTTTCTGCGATCTTTTCCATGTCTAATTGGAAGTTCGGAAGCAGGCTTACTTTGCGTATTTCTACATCGTTTATGTTAGCCGAAACTTCGTACATTCCATAAGTTGGAGGGAGCACAATTACGTTATCTTTTCCTGGATTACAGAAAGCGCGGAATAATAAATCGATCGCTTCATCGCTGCCGTTTCCTAAAAAAGTATTCTCGATCGGCACACCTTTTATTTTACTGATCGCATCTTTCAAATCGAGTTGTAACGGATCTGGATAACGGTTATAATTTGCCGGTAATGGCGATCCATAACTGTTCTCATTTGCATCTAAAAATACGGATGCCTGACCTTTAAATTCGTCCCTTGCGGTAGAGTAGGGGCGAAGGTTTTTTATATTTTCTCTTACTAAATCGTTAATGTCCATTGTTTGTAGGTTCATTATATCATTGGTTGCTACCGCCGATATACTATTCTTTTCCTTCGGGTTGATTACACAGATTGTGGGATTACACCGATTTTTTTTAATTTTTTATGCCGTTTTATCTTCGGTCTTCGGTCTTCCGACTCGGGACTCAAAACTCAGTCTGATACTAACAGCATTTTTATGTGCTTCCAGGCCTTCTGCTTCTGCAAGGATCTCAACCGTTTTGCCAATATTATTTAAACCTTCACGGGATAATTGCTGAAAAGTGATTTTCTTCAAAAAAGCATCCGTAGATACTCCTGAATAAGCTTTTGCAAAGCCGCTCGTTGGTAAAGTATGGTTGGTTCCCGAGGCATAATCGCCAACACTTTCTGGGGTAAAGTTGCCTAAAAAAACCGATCCTGCATTGATAATCAATGGAATAAGGCCTTGGCATTGCTCTGTAGCCAATATTAAGTGTTCAGGAGCATATTCATTCGAAAATCGCATCGCTTGCTCCAGGTTTTCTGCTAAAACTATATAAGAATTGGCAATTGCTTTGGCTGCAATGTCCTTTCTGGGTAATACAGAAAGCTGATTTTCAATTTCTTTTAAAGTTTGATTGATGATTTCCTTGGAGGTAGCCACTAAAATGGCCTGACTATCCGTTCCGTGCTCAGCCTGTGCAAGCAGATCTGCAGCAATAAATGATGGATTTGCAGTTTCATCAGCAATTACAAGCACCTCTGAAGGGCCTGCAGGCATATCAATGGCCACTTTGTTTTGAACCATGGTTTTTGCCGTAGTTACATATCTATTGCCAGGGCCGAAGATCTTATATACCTGTGGCACACTTTCCGTTCCGAAAGCCATTGCAGCAACGGCCTGTGCACCGCCAATCAGGAATACTTTTTCGATGCCCAAGAGCACTGCGCAATAAGCCAGATAACAATTGGTTTTACCATCACTTTGTGGCGGAGAACACACCACAATTTCTTTACAGCCTGCGATGATTGCCGGGGTAGCCAGCATTAAAAAAGTACTTGGCAAAACGGCTGTTCCACCTGGGATATAAAGCCCAACCTTTTCAATTGCTCTTGATTCGCGCCAACATACAACACCTGGCATGGTTTCAATTTTAGCCTCCTCTTTTAATTGCGACTGGTGAAAAGTTTTGATGTTCTGGTAAGCCGTATCAATTGCTTTTTTAGCCTCGGCCGGAATGGTTGCTGCAATAGCTTTTAATTCCGCTGCATCTAAAAAAAGTTTTTCTAAATCAACTTTATCAAATGTTTTTGCAAAGTTAAAGAGCGCCTGGTCGCCATCTTTTTTTACCGTGTTGATGATATCAGTTACCCGTTCTTCAATCAGTTTATCGTCTTCAATCTGCCTCGAACAAAGCTCTTCAATTTTTGATTTAGATAAATCTTTATAGCTGTAGATTTTCAATGTTTTATAATTTAAAATTAACTAATAGTTAATATGATTTTAAATATTTTTACCTGATAATTTTTTCGATAGGCATTACTAAAATACCTTCTGCACCCGCAGCTTTTAAACTGTTTATTTTATCCCAGAAATCTTCTTCTGCAATTACCGAATGAACCGCTACCCAGTTTGGTTCGAAGAGTGGAACAACGGTTGGGCTTTTAACACCTGGAAGAAGATCTACTACTTTTTGAAGGTTATCTTTTGATACATTCAGCACCACGTATTTGTTCGATTTTGCGCTAAGCACAGAGCGGATACGTTGAAGTAATTCTGCCACCTCCGGATTATCTGCAATTGATTTATTTCCGATTAAAACCGCTTCGGATTGCATTACATCTGCAAAAGGTTTTAGTCCGTTGCTCTTTAATGTTCCACCGGTAGAAACGATATCAAAAATGGCATCGCTTAAGCCTAAACCCGGACCAATTTCTACCGATCCTGAAATGGTTCTGATATCAGATTTGATACCTTTTTCCTGTAAGAATTTTTCGAGTATTACCGGGTAAGAAGTGGCAATGGCTTTACCATTTAGTTCTTCAAGATTTTGGATATTGCTGGTGGCCTGAACCGCGATTTTTAAGGTGCATTTTCCAAAGCCTAATTTCTGTAGAAAATTTACCTCAGCTTTTGTTTCCACAATTACATTTTCCCCAACTATCCCCAGATCGGCAATGCCGTCCTGTACATATTCTGGAATATCATCATCACGAAGGAAAAGAATTTCTAAGGGAAAATTAGTAACGGTTGAGATGAGGGAACTTTTGTAGTTTTCGAAAGATAAACCACAGTTTTTAAGTATTTCTACAGATTTTTCGTTTAACCTACCCGATTTCTGGATAGCAATTTTAAGTGTTTTCAATGTATTGAATATAGAGTGAACAGGAAATTATTTTACGGAAAAAAGTTTTGAAGTACAAAACAAACATATCATATCGCCTATCGGCGATGGTGTAAATGTAAGTGATGGTTCAAAGTTAAATTCATAAATTATTTCTGCCAGTATCAATACGTTAGCTGATAAGCGCTGGCAAATATAGTGTTTGAAATGGTAAAACAAAAAATAATGGCACTTAATTTGCCATTATGGTGTTTTTAGTATCATTAACCTTTATTTTGTATTTAAATTTTAATCTGTTGAAAAAGTTTCGCTTTCTAATTTTACCCTTTATTCTATTCATATCTGCCTGTGGGTGGTTTAAAAGCCCCCCTGAGATTGGAAAAGTACTGTCAGAACATTTTAAGAACAAAATCTACAAAGATTTTGATACTGTAGCTTATGATAGCGTTTTTGTGAAGACAATGGACAGTCTCTCTGGTAAATTTGTTAATCCTAAAACCATAAAGGCTTTTTATGCACGCAATAATGCTGAACCTAAATTAGTTACCCGGTTTTATATTAACGGGGAATTAGATTCGCTGGTGACTTATTTAGATCAAAGTAATGTACATGGTTTTAATCCTAAGATTTTTAAAGGAGAAGAAATTAAAGCGCTTTTAGCAGAACTAACCGCTAATAAAATTAAAAAAGTAGAGGAGAGCTATCCGGTTATCGCCAAATTAGAGCTGTTATCCGCAAATGCTTATTTAAATTATAATAATTACCTCAAATATGGGGTGATAAATCCCCGCTCTATTTTTTCGCGTTACTACATAAAAGTGAGGCGCCCGGACAGCGTTGGAATGCTTAATCTTTTGAACAGTAAAAACCTTTTAGATACGTTAAAATCTGTTCAGCCAAAATCAATTCAATATAAGGCTTTGCAGGCTGCATATTTAAATACAGATGCTGCCGATGAAAAGCGGATTTTGTTGTTAAACATGGAACGCTTCCGTTGGAAAATGCCTGAGACCGGAGACAATTATGTGCAGGTAAATATTCCTGATTTTAGGTTAACGTGGATGGATAAATTAGACACTGTAATTTCGATGAAAGTTTGCGTTGGGGGTAAACGTGAAAGTGGTTATGAAGACAAGCTAAAAGCTTATGCAAAATCGGGAAATTTAGATGATAAACCTAAGAACCATGAAACGCCATTATTGTTTAGTAAAATCAACTCCATTCAGGCCAATCCGATATGGAATATTCCGGTAAGTATTGCACAAAGTGAGATCTATTGGATGGCCCGGAAAGATCCTTTTTATTTGTCGAACAGTAACATCAAAGTTTACTATAAAGATAAGCTGATTGGCGAGCCTGATACCATTAACTGGAACAAGTATTCGAGGGATAAATTACCATTCAAATTTAAGCAGGGATCAGGTGGTGGAAATGCCTTAGGTAAGTTCAAATTTATCTTCGATAATAGCTCGAGTATTTATCTTCATGATACCAATAATAAGAACGGATTTAATTTAACCAATAGGGCGATTAGCCACGGTTGTGTACGTATAGAAAAACCTTTGGAGTTCGCCGAACTTTTAGTGAAAGATTCTTATACTTATGATAAACTTAGGGCTGAGGTAGATTTGCCGCCGATTGATAGCACCCATGTAAAATGGTATAAAAAACGCATGGCCCAAAAGGCAGATACCACTAAACCATTTCAATTGAAACCAGCGTGGTTTGGACCTAAAAAAGCTGTGCCATTAATTATCACTTATATTACAGCCTGGTCTCAAAACGATAAGATAGAATACCGGCCTGATGTTTATGGTATGGATGAAAAACTTTGGACAGCGATGAAAAAGTTCAGGTAACAATAATCTTTAATGCCAGATTCGAAAAAGAATCTGGCATTTTTTTTAAATCCGGATTTGGAATTAGCATCCAAACTAATATATTTGTTTATAAACATTTAAACAGATAATCAAGGCTACAGGATATTAAAAAATTAGCGCTCAATCAACGTCGCTGTAGCCATCCCACATCCTTATTATTCAAGTTAAAATAACAATTGCTTTTAAAAAGTAATGTGTTCTTTTCTTTCGTGCTTTATTGCGTTAACATGCAGTATTGATAATGTACATCCTATTTATTTACAATATTTCAAAAAAAATCAAATTAATAATGGCTATTAATCTACAAAAAGGACAAAAAATTGATATCGGACTATCGAAAATTACTGTAGGGTTAGGCTGGGACCCGAATGAAGGTACTGGTTATGACTTCGACCTGGATGCATCAGCATTTATGATTAACTCGAGTAGATTGATCCCTGAAGAAGAGTATTTTGTTTTTTATGGCAATACGGATTCTCCCGATCAGGCTTTACATCATACCGGTGATGATCCAACTGGTGGAAATAGCGCAGATGGTGATGATGAAAGTATACAGGTTGATTTATCAAAAGTTGATCCCCAGATCCAGGAAATTTTATTCGTAGTAACCATTCATGAGGCCATTAGCCGTAAACAAAATTACGGACAGGTTCGGAATTCTTATATCCGCATTGTAGATGACAGTAATGGACAAGAGGTTGCTAAATATGAACTGGGTGAAGATTTTTCTATCGAAACAGGAGTAGAATTTGGTCGCTTATACAAACGTGAAGGCAAATGGAAGTTTGAAGCATCTGGCATCGGTTACCGGGAAGATTTATCATTTTTCCTGTCAAAATATTTTAAAGGACAGATTATTAAATAATATCTAAACACGCTTTATGGCTATAAATTTAGTAAAAGGTCAAACCATTGACCTCCGCAAAAATGATAAGGGGGAAACATTCGATTTATCGAAGGTTACCATGGGACTGGGATGGGATGTTCGTCAAAAAAATACAGGTTTTTTAGGTAAACTATTCGCGCCAAAAGAAGAAGAGTTCGATCTGGATGCGATTGCTTTCTTGTTGGATGGGAATGATAAAATCCTCAATCTGGGCAGAACTGTTAATCAAAACGGACGTCAGATTGGATTATTTGAGGGAGATGTGATTTTCTTTAATTCAATGCGGCATCCGTCAGGAAATATCTGGCTCACTGGTGATAACAGGACTGGCGCAGGCGATGGCGACGATGAACAGATTATCGTAAAATTGGATGCCCTGGATCCTGTTTATCAGAAAATAATTTTTGTGGTATCTATTTATCAGGGCAGGCAGAACAATCAACATTTTAGCATGGTCGAAAATGCTTTTATAAGGGCTGTTGATGCCAATAGAAAGGAAATAACGAGATATAGCCTTTCTGGTGATGCATCCTTAAATGGTATGTGCACGATGGTTTTTGCCGAAGCCTATCGTAAAGATGGTGGCTGGAAATTCAGGGCTATTGGCGAACCATACCAAACAGATAGTTTCTTAGAGATTTTAAAAAAATACGTAAACGCATAATATTTATAAAATTAAACCACTGTTGAGCAACATCATGCAAAGCTTCACAGTAAATTAATCAGATATGACAATTAACCTGCAAAAGGGACAACGTGAAGCAATTAATGCTCCTCAATTTACCATCGGACTTGGATGGGATACCAATAGTGCATCAACAGGTTCTAGTTTTGATTTAGATACTTCAGTTTTTGTACTGGGCGATAATAAAAGATTATTATCCGATTCTCATTTCGTTTTTTATAACAATTTAAAAACACCAGATGGTGCTGTAGAACATTCAGGTGATAACTTAACGGGAGATGGCGATGGCGATGATGAACAGATTAAGGTAGATCTTTCAAAAATCGGCTCAGCTGCTGCAGAAATCTGTGTGGTAGTTACTGTTCATGATGCGGAAAACAGAAGACAGAATTTTGGGCAGATCCGGAACTCTTACATCAGGGTGTTGGATGGCGCCAATAATGAGGTATTGAAATATGAATTAGAAGAAGATTTTTCTATAGAAACCGCTGTTGAGTTTGGAAGGATTTACAAACGCAATAATGAATGGAAATTTGAAGCTGTAGGTGTTGGAATGAAAGATGGATTGGAGTTTTTCTTAAATAAATACAACTAAATGCATTCATTATGGCAATTAATTTATCAAAAGGACAAAAAATAGACCTGCGGAAAGAAAGCGGTGCTACTTTAACGAGTTTTTGCGTGGGGGTTAATTGGGGTGCAATAGAAACTAAAGGTTTTTTGGGCTTAACAACCAATAAGCAAAGCGTAGATCTTGATTTGAGTTGTATCCTCATTGATGATAACAACAACCTGTGCGACCATATTTATTCGCCACTTTATAAAATTGATTTTTTGCAGAAATTTGGCCTGCCAAAAGGAAAACTACTTTCTTTAGATGGCGCTTTAAGGCATACAGGTGATGACTTAGAAGGAGATTCTGGCGGCGATGATGGTTTGGATAATGAAATTATCACGGTCGATTTGTCAAGGATTGACCCTAAAGTGGCCAAGATATTCTTTTTTCTGAATAATGTGGGTAAAGAGGATTTTTCTCAGATTCCTTATTCAAAAATCAGGATGTATGAAGGAACGTCAACACAGGTAAAAGAGGTTTTTGCTTCTTACAATGTATCTGCCGAATCAGGTTATGCTGGTAAAAAAGCGCTAATAATGGGTAAGCTTTATAAACGCAATAACGAATGGAAATTTGATGCCATTGGCGATCCCACACCAGATACCTTTTTAGGGCAAACGATTCATTTAATCCTAAAATCTTACCTGTAATGAGTATTAAAAATATCGAAGGTTTAACCGGCGACGAAATCAGGGATTTGGTTGCCCGGGGCGGTAAATTTGTCATGTATAAATATTGCATTTCTGTAATAATTATGACCTTTAACCGGCCGTCTGATTTTTATTTTATCCATCCAGGCAAAAGCAGTATTACACCTGGATTAGGATATCTGTTTGTGAGTTTATTTTTGGGCTGGTGGGGAATTCCCTGGGGGCCGATTTATACCATTGGTAATATTTCGACAATTTTGGGTGGAGGAAAAGATTATACCGGCGAGATTTTAGCACACATCAACCAAAACGATCCTACTTACGGTGCAGGTGCTACTTATAATATACCTGCGCATATTCAATCAGCTAATCCGGAAACGGCCAATACTTACAATATTCCACAATAATTTTTTGGTTATGAGAAGACTTCCAGTATACCTGTTGTTAGATACATCAGGGTCCATGACGGGCGAACCAATTGAAGCGGTAAAAAACGGTGTTCAGGTTATGATCAGTGCTTTGCGGCAAAATCCGCAGGCCATAGAAACCGCTTTTATCAGTATCATTACTTTTGATAGCGTGGCTCAGCAGATTATACCGCTAACCGATCTGGCATCATTCCAGATGGTCGATTTAAGGGCAACCGGCACTACCGCTTTGGGCGAAGCTTTAAAATTAGTGTCCAACCGGATTGATAACGAGGTCGCAAAAACCACAACCGAGCAAAAAGGCGATTGGAAACCTTTGGTTTTTATCATGACAGATGGAATACCAACTGATGATTGGTTGCCGGGTTTAAATGAGTTTAAACAACGTAAAACGGCATTTACAGTGGCTTGTGCTGCCGGTGTAGGGGCCGATACGGCAGTTTTAAAGCAAATTACCGAAAATGTGGTCAGTTTAGATACCGCCGATTCGGCAAGCATTGGCAAGTTTTTTCAATGGGTAACTGCCTCTATTGGCGTAACCTCTACAAGGATAGAAGATGGTGGGAAAGAAATACAGGGAATTAAAGAATTACCCCCTCCTCCGCCTGAATTAAATATTGTTGTTTAAAAGAATATGAGAAGATTACCTGTTTACTTTTTGATCGACACCTCGGGTTCGATGTATGGAGAGCCTATTCAGGCCTTAAACAATGCCCTGAGCGGTATGGTAAATACATTAAGGGCAGATGCACAGGCATTAGATTCCTTGTGGATCAGTATGATTACTTTCGATCGTGAGGTTAAAGAAATTGTGCCCTTAACCGAACTTCCCTCTTTTCAACTTCCTGAAATCACTTGTCCACAAAGCGGCCCCACACATACGGGGCACGCACTCGAAATGTTATACGAAAAAGTTAAGCTTGATATAATAAGGGGCAGTTCTACGCAAAAAGGTGACTGGAAACCCCTGATGTTTTTATTTACCGATGGAAAGCCTAGCGATCTGCAGTTGTACCGCGAAATGCTGCCTAAAATTAAGTCGCTAAACTTTGGAGCAATTGTTTGCTGTGCTGCAGGGCATTTGGCTAACGATTCGTTATTGAAAGAACTTACACCTGATGTAGTCCATTTAGATACGGCCGATAGTGCTACACTGAAACAGTTTTTTAAATGGGTATCCGAAACTATAGAACAGGGAAATAAAAGCCAGGGAACAGGCGAAAGTGTAACCTTGCCGCCACCTCCTAGTGAAATTACTTTAATTATTTGATATGGATGCTCTAAGTATAATTAGCATAGCCATTACGGTTATAGGTTTTATTGTTACAATGTCGTCGGGTGGAGACAGCGATAACGGTTCACATTACCAGCCTTTAACTACCAGCGATATATTTCCTGAAACAACTTTAGATGGAATTTTAATCTGTTATGAAAGCTTTAAGTTTCCTAATTTTAATATGCGCCATGCCGAACTGAATTTGAGAAGCAATCAATATGGCGATTTTAAGGTTCTTGCGGCAGATTTACAGGGCGATTGTCTTTATTTAAATGTGCAGTTTATTGATGTTTTTGATAAAATGAGTAAAAGCAATGAGGTAGTAACTTTTAACAACAAAGTAAACGCTTATTTCTCAGTCAATCATTTAGAAGGAACAGATAATGTGGTTGTTTACGGCTGTACCAACTATAATCAACGGATTAAAGATGGTTACAGGGATGTTGCTAAAGAAATCCGCAGTATAATTTCCCGATGATACCAGCTTAATGTAGGATCATAAAATTATTTCCTTATTCGAACCATTAGCCAATTATTTATAATATGAGAAGATTACCCATTTACTTTTTAATAGATATTTCCGAATCGATGGTTGGCGATCAGATCCAACAGGTAGAAGAAGGGATGGCAACGATTATTAAAGCCATTAAAACCGACCCTTATGCCATAGAAACCGTTTGGATTTCGATTATTGTTTTTGCCGGACAAGCGAAAACGCTGGTTCCCTTGCAGGAAGTGGTGAGTTTTTATCCGCCAAAATTCCCGATTGGCGGGGGCACGTCTTTAAGTAAAGGTTTAGGGCATTTAATGTTCCAGATGAGAAAGGATATCGTTAAAACCACCATGGAACAAAAAGGCGATTGGAAACCGATTGTATTTCTGTTTACTGATGGTGTACCTACAGATGATACGCAAAACGCCATTGCCGAATGGAAACAGAACTGGCAGCGTACCGCAAATATGGTCGCCATTTCTTTTGGCGACAGTACAGATACGAGGATTTTAGCAGAACTGACCGAAAATGTACTCCAGTTTAAAAATGCCGGCACTGAAGATTACAATAAGTTTTTTAAATGGGTAACAGATTCCATTAAAACAAGCAGTATCAGTGTAGAAAATAACGAATCTGGCTTCGAACTCGCAAAATTAGATGGAGATACCCTTTCTAAAATCGATATTTCGAAAGCACCGGCTACTAAACAGTATATTGATAATAATTATGTGGTTTTATCGGCCAAATGCCAGAATACAAAGCGGCCATATTTGATGAAGTACCGGAAAGTGGTTAACGAATCAGGTTTTGAGGGTTTAAATCTACAAACACAGGCTTACCGTCTGGTGGGTGGTTTTCAGGTAGATCAATCTTATTACGAGCTGTGCGAAGATAATGGCATACAGCAAAAAGTAAATACTGAAGAACTGATAGGTGCACCCTCATGCCCCTGCTGTGGTAACCAATTTGGCCTGGCCATGTGCCAATGCCAAAAAATACACTGTATCGGTAACGAAACCATGAGTACCTGCCCCTGGTGTGGTAGTACGGGGAGTTATGGTTATGGCGAAGGTGGTTTTGATGTTGGAAGAGCACAAGGTTAGGCATGGTCGAAACCAGAATGTACATCGAAAACCTTTTTAAAAGATTTAATGTTCGGGTCCCGGCAAACAGACAGAAACTCTTTGAGCAGTTTATGCACGAAGAATTTAATGTTGAGGCCGTAAAATTGATCATGGAAAAACATAAAATTATCATGGAGAATTGGGAGTTAAAAGTAAGGATTGAGGATATTTTAGCAAAGCAACTCATCATTCCGAATGCTACAGTTGCAAAACCATACCAGGAGGCATTGGATTTTAACCAGCCAGAATTTATGGAGATCAGCTTTATAGCATTTGATAATTTAGATCAATATGGTTTAAATTTTAATCCGGATCTTAAACTGATAGAAGGTATCCCAAACCAAAGCGGCGATTTTAAAGTCAAAATGAAATTTAAGGTTTTCGGTGAAGATGAAAATTCAGAACCGAACACCAAAATGATCTCTTTAGTAATCAATGCCGATCCCAAATCGCTTTGGAAAAATATTGCCAGCGATGATCAAAAAGACAAAACCTGGAAAGAGCAGCACTATTGGAAGCCCGATCAGGTAGAAGATTTTCAGAAATTGGGCAGCAAGCATATTGTAGTTTCATCCAAAAGAGGGAGAAGCCATGCCAATGTGGGGGCTTTTAGGGAAGACGATTATGCCTTTAAACATTTTGAGGCTAATGGTTGGAGTGTAGTTTGCGTCGCAGATGGCGCCGGAAGTGCCAAGTTAGCCAGGCAGGGATCTAAAATTGCCTGCAAAGCGGTTGTTGATTATTTTGAACAAAATTTAACTGACGATAACCTCAGACAATTTGACGAAATCTTATTGCATCACCATCAAGAGGGAGGGGATAGTCAGCCGATCAGCCATTTTGTGTACAATAACTTGTCTAAAGCAGCCCTTTATGCCCATCAACAAATTGAAGGTTTTGCAGCAGAAATAAATCACCCGATAAAAGATTTTCATTCAACACTGATTTTCGCGCTGTTAAAAAAGTTCGATTTCGGTTATGCCATTTTAACTTTTGGCGTTGGCGATTGTCCGATAGGATTGCTGAACAAAGATTTAACTGAAATTAAGCTAATGAACTGGCTCGATGTGGGCGAATTTGGTGGTGGAACCAGGTTTATTACCATGCCAGAGATTTTTAGCAGTGAAAAATTCCCCACACGTTTTGGTTTTACCTTAACTAATGACTTCTCTTACCTGATGCTCATGACGGATGGTATTTATGACGCCAAGTTTGTGGTAGAGGCCAATTTAGAAAAACTGGAAAATTGGAAAACATTTGTTGATGATTTAAAAGGTAATAATGAAGATCGTGCTGCGGTAAGCTTCGATGTCTCAAATCAGGAAATTGCTCATCAGCTTTCTGCATGGATGGATTTCTGGAGTCCAGGTAACCACGACGATCGAACTTTGGCCATCATTTTTTAATAAGCATCATGTCGATAATTACCGTAAAATCCATACTAACCGATCGTATCTATCAATATGTTGATAATGGCGACCCTAAAAGCGGAACGGCTAAAAATGTATATTTTAGTCCCGACCGGAAATATGTGGTGGCTATTTTTAAAGAAAAGCAGGATTTTAACCAAAAAGAACGTTTAACCAGGATTGTAACCAGGTATTTAGATCAGATTCAATCCAAAGAGGCCGGAGATTATTATTTAAATGAAATATACCGCTGGCCAACCGACCTCATAGAAACCAGAGACAGGATTGGGATTATTGTCCCGATTTACAATTCGAAGTTCTTTTTTGCAAAAGGTTATTCATCCAGCGATCTGATCAAAGGAGAAGAAAAGAATGGAAAATGGTTTGCTGGGGCTAAATTCCGTAATAAACTGTTTCCCTTAAGCTTGGATCAGACAGAACTGGGCAGGTGGTTAAATTATTTTCAGATTGGCATTAACCTTTCGAGGGGCGTGAAAAAGATGCATCAAATGGGCTTGTCGCATTCCGATTTATCTTATAACAATGTGTTAATCGATCCTTCAAGCGGCTCGGCCTGCATGATCGATTTGGATGGTTTGGTTGTCCCTGGCTTATTTCAGGCAGAGGTAATCGGAACGGCCGATTTTATTGCGCCAGAAGTATTGGCTACCAAACACCTCAATAAAACTGATCCTTCAAGAAAACTTCCCAACCGCTTAACCGATCTACATGCATTAGCCTGTTTAATTTATATGTATTTATTGCACAGGCATCCCTTAAAAGGCGGTAAAGTACACGATCTCGATACCGAAAAAGATGACCTGTTGAGTATGGGCGAAAAAGCTTTATTTATCGAACACCCTGCCGATTTATCAAACCGGCCTAAAATGAACCAGATTTCTAAATGGGATACTTATTGGGCAGATGTAAATAAAATTCCATATACCATCACCGGTCCATACCTTAAAGCATTGTTTGATAAGGCTTTTATAGATGGTTTGCACAATCCAATGCAACGGCCTACCGCCGAAGAATGGGAAATTGCGCTGTTAAAAACCACTGATCTGATGCAACAATGCAGTAATATCTATTGTGATCAGAAATGGTATGTTTTTGACAATACCACGATTCCCAAATGTCCTTTTTGTGGTACCAGCCATCAAGGAACATTACCGGTTTTAGATCTGTATTATCAGTTTCAACCCACGGTTTGGCGACCAGAAAACCATAGGTTAATGGTTTACAACAATCAATACTTGTTTCAGTGGCATGTTAACCGGAACGTGATCAGGAATGAACGGTTAACCGCCGAACAGAAAATTCCGGTTGGCTATTTTACTTTTCACGAAGGGAAATGGGTTTTCGTTAATCAAACGCTCACTTCCATGGTTGATAAAACTGAAGATAAAGAGGTGCCTGTTAATACTATGGTCGAATTAACCGATGGCAAAAAGCTGCTCCTTTCAAAAGAAGATGGTGGAAGGGTTATTTTGGTTACGCTGGCAAATAAATAAAAGGTAATCTTATTCAGAAAATGCCATATCTTAATATTCGATTTGAGATTGAGAAATTTATTAACTTTGTGTTGTTTTTACACAAATTAGGAAATGATCAATCAAAATATCAAAATTGCTGTTGATGCCATTGTTTTTGGCTACGAAAGGGGAACGCTTTATGTATTGGCTGTTCAGCAGCGCTTTGGTAAACTGGCCGATCGGTGGGTGTTGCCGGGTGGGTTTATTTTAGATGACGAGCCTTTATTAACAGCAGTAGAACGTGAGCTTAAAGAAGAAGCTGGTATCACGGTGAATTACCTTGAACAGTTAGGCACTTTTGGTGATGATGTTAAACGCGACGAACGTTTCAGGGTGATTTCTGTTGCTTATTTTGCCTTAGTGAATCCTAAAAATTTTGTACTGAAGGCCGATACTGATGCCAAAGACGCCAAATGGTTTCCAGTTGCCGAAGTGCCGAAATTGGGTTATGATCATAATGAAATGGTGAATCTGGCACATCAACGCCTAAAAAGTAAATTGACTTATCAGCCCATCGGATTTGATCTTTTAGATCAGGAATTTCTCTTTTCCGACCTCGAAAATTTATACTGTTCCATTTTAGAGAGAGATATTGACAGGAGAAATTTCAGGAAAAAAATCCTGAGTTTTGGAATTGTTACAGAAACTGATAAAGTGGTTAAAATAGGTGCCAGCGGCAGGCCAGGCAAGCTTTTTACCTTTGATAAGTCGAAATACAATCAGCTTTTAAAAGAAAATTTTCAGTTTGACATTAGGTTTGCGTAAAAAAAACACAAATTATTCTTTGGATTCTAAAAATCATTTTTATATTTGTGTAAATAATACGCAAATATATGTTAAATCTAAATCCAAGTTTTACTCCGCTAGGCGAAAATAACTTAATCGAATACAAATCTTTCTTATTTGCAGGTGGCGAACCACATATTAAAATTTCAAATAATTTTGATGCTGCCCTTCCGGTTACGATTACACACCGGATAAATTCTTTTAATGATTTAGGCCTGATCTGCATTACCGTTGATGCTTTGAAAAGAATGGGCGTAAAGGAAATCAATCTTTTTATACCCTATTTTCCCGCAGCAAGGCAAGATAGGGTAATGATTCCCGGTGAGCCTTTATCTGTAAAAGTTTATGCAGACATCATTAATGCGATGGCTTTGGCAAGTGTTACCGTTTTCGATCCGCATAGCGAAGTAACCCCAGCCTTGCTTGACAACTGCGTTACCATTTCCAACCACGAATTTATAAAACAGGTAATCGCAAAAATTGGAACAGATGTAAAACTCATTTCCCCTGATGGAGGGGCTTTAAAGAAAATTTATAAAGTATCCGAATTTTTAGGAGGTGCAGAAGTTGTAGAATGCTCAAAAAGCAGAGATGTAAAAACCGGAAAACTTTCAGGGTTTAAAGTGTATAGTGATGATCTGGCTGGTGCCGATTGTTTAATAGTAGACGATATCTGCGATGGTGGCGGAACATTTATTGGTTTGGCCGAAGCATTAAAGGCTAAAAATGCAGGCAAATTATATCTGGCCATTAGTCATGGCATATTTAGCAAAGGCTTTGATGAACTGGGCAAATATTTTGAACAGATTTTTACCACCGACTCTATCAAAGAAGTTGATCATGCTGGCGTAACGCAGATAAAACTAGCTGAAATTTTATAAAATAAAGATGAAAACGATACTTCCCCCACAGGTTATTACTCCATCCGATGTTTCGGTGTTTCTTGCTGGAACCATTGATATGGGCAATTCGATCGATTGGCAGCAAAAGTTTATCGATCGGGCAAATAATGAAGATACTTTGAATAATGTTATCGTTTTCAATCCGCGCAGAGCATCATGGGACCATACCTGGACGCAGACAATCGAAAATGCACAATTTAGTGAGCAGGTTAACTGGGAGCTGGATGCCATGGAAAATGCTGATGTGATTTTGTTGTTCCTTGAAGGTAATTCCAAATCACCTATTTCGATGATGGAATTAGGCTTATTTGCCGATTCAGGTAAGTTAATGGTTTGTTGTGAGGATGGATTTTGGAGAAAAGGCAATATCGATATCGTTTGTAAAAGGAAAGGGATTGATCAATACAATACATTCGATGAGCTTAGTGCTGCTGTAATTGCGAAGCTTAAAAAGTTAGTAGAAAGCAGGTAAGAATTAGTTTAAAGACAATTGGCATGAAGTACGATATTAACTGGTTATTCAAAACCATAGATGGAAAGGAATTTGACTTTTTAATGTTTTGGGGGCATCAAAGAAGCAAAGATGGATCGATTATTAAAACCTGCATGAGTCAATGGTGGCCATCTTCAATTGTTGAAAACAACATCACCTATCAAACAGCAGAGCATTACATGATGGCACAAAAAGCGCTGTTGTTTAATGATCAGGAGATTTTTGAAAAAATATTAACAAAAAATTCTCCGAAAGATGTAAAAGATCTGGGCAGGCAGATCAAAAATTTTGACATAGAAAATTGGGACGCACACAAATTTGATATTGTAAAACAGGGAAACCTGCTTAAGTTTTCTCAAAATGAAGCATTGAAATCGTTCCTCTTGCAAACAAAAAGTAAGATACTGGTAGAAGCCAGTCCGGTTGATGCAATTTGGGGGATTGGTTTGGCAGAAGACAATTCGGATGCGTTAAATCCTAAAAAGTGGAAAGGTTTAAACCTATTGGGGTTCGCATTGATGGAAGTAAGGGATGAGATAAAGTTTAATATATGAAAACAATAACATTGTTCAGGCCGGTTGGACTAAAGGAAATGGAGCTTATTGCTGAAAGTGGCTTTAAAGCTTTTTCGTCCAGATTAGCATGGCAACCTATTTTTTATCCGGTAATGAACCAGCAATATGCTGAACAGATTGCACTAGAATGGAATACCAATGATGAATTTTCTGGCTTTATTGGCATTGTAACTGCTTTTGATGTAAATGAGGACTATTTGAAGCACTACGAAGTTCAAAATGTTGGTGGAACAGTACATAATGAACTTTGGATTCCTGCAGAGGAGTTAAACGATTTTAATAATCACATCTCAGGAACAATAGAAATTGTAAATGTTTATTTCACGAGTCGATCTGCAAAAACAGAAAACCTGGCGTTAAATAGCAAATTAGAAAAGTTTAAAAAATGATTTTAGAATTAATCAAAGCCGATATAACAGAAATTAATGCCGATGCCATTGTTAATGCGGCAAATAGTTCATTATTAGGTGGCGGAGGGGTTGATGGTGCCATCCACAGAAAAGGTGGCAAAGCAATTTTAGAAGCATGCATAGCAATCAGGGATAAACAGGGGAAATGTAAAACCGGAAATGCAGTAATTACAACTGCCGGTAATTTGCCTGCTAAATATGTGATCCATACTGTTGGGCCGGTATGGAATGGAAAAAATGAAAAAAATGAGGCTTTGCTTGCCGATTGTTACAGGAACAGCCTAAACCTTGCTATAGAAAACGATGTTAAGGTAATTGCTTTCCCAAACATCAGTACGGGGATCTATCATTTCCCGAAGGATAAAGCAGCAGATATTGCCATTACTACGGTAAATAATTTCGCTGAAAAAGAAAAAATAGAAAAGGTAATCTTCGTTTGTTTCGACGATGAAAATTACCAGCTCTATGAAGAAAAACTCAATCGCATGAAACAATGAGATGAGTTATTAATAGAATTATAAAATGAAAATAACAGTAAAAAAATATAAAGAACAGATATTAGAATGGCCAAAATCAGGATGCCATATTATGGCCCAGTATGATGACGAAAAAATAATTGTTTATCAGGCTTACCGAAAAGAAATCGGTGAGTTTGCAGTCAAAAACCAATTTTTTGGAGGTGAGTTCAGTTTAAGTAGAATGACCTGGATAAAACCCAATTTTTTATGGATGATGTACAGAAGTGGTTGGGGAACTAAAGAAGGTCAGGAGATTTCGTTAGCAATTCACCTTAAAATTTCTGCATTCCGTAATTACCTGCAAAACGCAGTTTATACTTCATTCGATCAAACAGAAGGTATTTCTCATGATCAATGGAGAGGTGAACTGGAAAATTCCAATATCAGGTTGCAATGGGATCCGGACCACGATCCTTATGGTGCAAAACAAGAAAGAAGAGCCATCCAGATTGGATTAAGGGATAATTTTATCAGGTCTTTTGCAAAAGATGATATTTTATTAATTGAAGATATTAGTCAATTTGTAAAAGAACAGTATGAATTTGTTCAAAATAGCCAATTGGAAAATTTAATGACCCCTGTTGAAAAACCGTTCATTTTAAACGATGAAATATTGAACAGGAAATTGAAAATCATAAAAGAGTAAGTCATGGACAATAAAATAACAAAAGGCATAAGCAAATTGCTCAGCTATATTTTGAGGCATTCGCCAGAAACAATAAAGCTAAAGCTCGATGAAAATGGCTGGGCAGAGGTGAACGAGCTGATTGCCAAATTTGACCTTTATGAACTAACATTAGATTTTGAGCTGCTTGAATACGTTGTTGAAAATAACGACAAAAAAAGATTTGCCTTTAATGCTGATAAAACCAAAATAAGGGCCAATCAAGGCCATTCCATTTCGGTAGAATTAAACTTAAATGAAACCGAACCTTTGGAACACCTGTATCATGGTACCGTAGAGAAGTTTCTGCCAGATATTAAAACGCAGGGGCTGCAAAAAATGAGCAGACAGCATGTGCACTTAAGCGCCGATAAAGAAATCGCTAATAAAGTGGGTGGTAGGAGAGGAAAATCGGTTATTCTAATCATTAACAGCGGGGCGATGCACAGGGCAGGATATAAATTTTACTTATCGGCCAACAACGTGTGGCTTACAGATGTTGTGCCTGCTGAATATATAGAATTTTAGCATGGGCAGAACATTGGTAATTGGCGATATACACGGCGGATTAAAAGGCCTGATCCAGCTATTCGAGCGTGCAGAAATATCAACCGAAGATAAGCTCATTTTTCTTGGTGATTACGTTGACGGATGGAGTGAGTCGGCTCAGGTGATCGATTACCTGATGCTGTTGGAAAAAAGCCATCAATGCATTTTTATCAAAGGAAATCACGATGCATGGTGTATCGATTGGCTCGAAAAAGGTATTGTTGATGATGTTTGGTTCGTACATGGTGGTAAATTAACCATCGAGAGTTATAAAGACATATCGGATACAATGAGACAGAAACATCTGGATTTCTTTGAACGGATGCATGATTATTATGTAGACGGACAGAACAACCTCTTTATTCACGCTGGTTTTTCTTCCATGCACGGACCGGAAAAGGAGCGTTATTCTTCCAATTATTCGTGGGACAGAACGTTATGGGAAATGGCACTGACTATGGATAACCGGATTAAAAAAGATTCGGCCATTTATCCGAAACGTTTATTGCTTTATCACGAAATCTACATCGGTCATACACCAACGCTCTACTACAATGTTAATGTGCCGATGCAGGGCTGTAATGTTTGGAATATCGATACTGGTGCTGCATTTACTGGAAAGTTAAGCTGTTTGGATATCAAAACCAAACAATTTTGGCAAAGCGATACACTACAAAGCCTGTATCCAAACGAAAAAGGAAGAAATAAATAATAGTTAAATACATCAAAACCATGAATCCATTATTATTAACAGACGGTTATAAAGTTGACCACCGCAGGCAATACCCTGAAAATACCACATTGGTTTATTCCAATTGGACGCCTAGAAAAAGCAGGCTCGAAAATGTAAACCATGTAGTACTTTTTGGCTTACAGTACTTTATCAAAAAATACATTATCGAAGATTTTAACCAGAATTTCTTTAAACAGCCAAAAGATGAGATTCTTAGCAAATATGCCCGCAGGATCAATAATTACCTTGGCGAAAACCTGGTAGGAACGCAGCATATTGCCGATTTGCACGATCTGGGTTATATTCCGATGGTTTTTAAATCACTTCCCGAAGGAGCTGAGGTGCCATTGCGTGTGCCGATGTTCACCATGTACAATACCAAACCAGAGTTTTTCTGGCTTACCAATTATTTCGAAACATTACTTTCTGCAGTGGTTTGGTTACCATGTAATTCGGCTACTATTGCAAAACAGTACCGTACCATTTTGGATAAATATGCAGCAGAAACCTCATCGGTACCAGAATTTGTAGACTGGCAGGGACATGATTTCTCTATGCGCGGTATGGGTGGGATAGAAGCTGCGGTAACATCGGCCGCAGGCCATTTATTGAGTTTTACCGGAACAGATACCATTCCTGCAATCGACTTTTTAGAGGAATATTACAATGCCGATTCTGATAAAGAGCTGATTGGTGGCTCGGTTGCAGCTACAGAACATTCGGTAATGTGCATGGGAACGAATACTGGCGAGCTCGAAACTTTTAAACGTTTGATTTTGGACGTTTATCCAAAAGGAATTGTATCTATCGTTTCCGATACCTGGGATTTATGGAAAGTATTAACTGAATATCTGCCTGTTTTAAAAGACGATATCATCGCCAGGCCAGGCAAAGTAGTAATCAGGCCAGATTCCGGTGATCCGGTTGATATTATTTGCGGCAATCCAAATGGCAAAAATGAAAATGAGAAAAAAGGTGTGATAGAGCTGCTTTGGGATGTTTTTGGTGGAAAAACCAACGATAAAGGCTTTAAAGAACTGGTTCCACAGATTGGGGCCATTTACGGCGATAGCATCACTACCGAAAGAGCTACTCAAATCTGCGAACGCTTAAAAACGAAAGGTTTTGCTTCAACCAACGTGGTTTTCGGTATCGGTTCTTTCACTTATCAGTACAATACACGAGATACTTTTGGTTTTGCCATGAAAGCCACTTATGGCGAGGTAGATGGCGTTGGTCGTGAGATATTTAAAGATCCTATTACCGACGATGGAACCAAAAAATCGGCAAAAGGTTTACTGCAGATTTTTAAAAATGCAGAAGGAGAATATGAATTGAAAGATCAGTGCACCTGGGAAGAAGAAGCCAAGGGCGAATTGAAGGAAGTTTTCAGAGATGGAAGCTTATTGATCGATTATTCTCTTGCTGACATTAGAGAAAGGCTAAAGAATAGTTAACTTCGCGAAGTTTTTTAATCGATCGGCCTTTGGCTGGTCGATTAATTTTTGAAAGATACCATGCAGAAAAATTCCACATTTAACCATCAAGCCGATATTGTAAATAGTGCCATCAGATTTATAAATGCATGGTTTAAACAATCGAAGGCTATTACCGACGAACTGAATGATTTTTTTATGCTTCCAGGTAATAAAATTATCGGCAAAGATGTCATTATTAGCAGGTTGAAAGGTATTTTTGGTCAGTCCGATGAATATGTTGGTGGCAGATATGATATTATTGATGTTAATTTCGAACTACTGAATGATGGTAAAGGGATGGGCTTTGTTGAAGGTGTTGCAGGTTATCGGGATGTTCTTCAAAAACAATCCAAAATTATAAGCGGACCTTTTAAGCTGTATTTCGCGCTATACAATAGCAGTTGGAAAATTGTTAATATTGAATTTCCGGGATTTAGTTATTGATTAATTTTTAACATAAGATCTGGTATGCTTTCTTTTTTTAATAAAATTGTTGATGTTCTAAATGAGAATAATATTCCTTATATGCTTTCAGGAAGTATTGCGATGGGAGTATATATAGTGCCAAGAGCTACGCGAGATTTTGACTTTATTATTCATCTTCAACAGGAGGATATCGATGGATTTGTCGCAAATTTTAAGGATGGCTATTATTGTAATATTAATTCGGTAAAGGATGCAGTTAAACAACAAAGTTTATTTAATATAATTGATCATGAATCAGGATATAAAGCTGATTTTGTAATTCTGAAAAACGAGAATTTCAGACAAGAAGAATTTAATAGAAGGGTTGAGATGGAATACCTAGGGAAATCAGTATATTTGGTTACTGTTGAGGATTTATTGATATCTAAATTAATCTGGATTCAAGTTCTGCAATCTGCTATCCAAATTCAAGATATAAAAAATCTTGCTGAATTAGATACTTTAGATTGGGAATACATTAATAAATGGGTTAAAGAACTTAAGCTTGCAACATTTAATCTTTTTTAAAGAAATGAAAGATACTTCAGACGAAATTAAAGAACTACAACTTAAACTATGGTTATCGAAAACTCCGAGCGAAAGATTGTATCAAATGTTGATCGATAATGAATCATTATACAAATTTTGGGATAATGTAAAACCTGTTATTAAAAAGTAACATTGATAATAATAAATAAGGATTGTTATACCCAATTCCATAATTTTTCTATCTTTGGTTTTTAATGAATTTCCTTTATCCGGGCTTTCTTTTTGCACTAATATCGGTTGCCATCCCGGTTATCATTCATTTGTTCAATTTCAGGAAATTTAAAAAGATCTATTTCTCTAATGTTCAGCTTTTAAAAGAAGTAGAACAACAAAACTCATCGAAAGAAAAGCTTAAAAACCTGCTGATTCTCTTGTCGCGGATTTTAGCAATTATCTTTCTGGTGCTGGCATTTGCCCAGCCTTACATTCCAGAGCATAACAAAAAAACGACTGCTTTAAGCAACGTGGTAAGTATTTATATAGATAATTCTTACAGCATGGAAGCCATTAATAAAGATGGTAACCTGCTCGATGAAGCCAAACGCAGGGCAAAAGAACTCGTTAAAGGTTTCGGTATTAACGATCGTTTCCAGCTTTTAACGAACGATTTCGAAGGAAAACACCAGCGTTTATTAAATGAAGAGGCGTTTTTGAAAGCTTTAGATGATGTGAAAATTTCTGCTGCAAACCGTAATCTTCAACAGATCTTGAACAGGCAGGGTAACATTTTAACAGGAGCAGAAAACAAATACAGTTTTTTGATATCCGATTTCCAGAAAAATATTTCTACCACCAGCAAACTCGAAACCAAACCCGATATACAATATTCATTTTTGAAATTGAATGCCAATATCTTGCCCAATGTTGCGGTAGATAGCGTTTGGGTACTTTCGCCAAACCACCAGCCCGGCGCAAATGAGCGTTTAGTGGTGCAGTTAAAGAATTATTCTGAAGAAGAAGCCAAAAATATTCCCTTAAAGCTTAGCATCAACAACCAGCAAAAAGGCTTGGGGGCCGTAACCATTCCTGCAGGAAAAACAGTGAAAGATACTTTAAACTTCTCTGGCCTCACCGCTGGATGGCAAAAGGGGATTATCACCATTAAGGATTTTCCGGTAACCTTTGATGATACGCTTTCATTTAGTTTTAAAGTAGATCAAAATTTTCCGGTTTTAAGTATTAACGGATCTAATACCGGCAATTACATTAAAGCCTTATTTGCAGCTGATACCTACTACAAACTTACCGAGAACGCCGAAAGCAATATGAATTATAGCAATTTCGCCAATTTCGGCCTCATTGTGTTAAATGGCTTGAAAAGCCCTTCAACCGGTTTGGCACAACAGCTTAAAACCTATCTGAATGCAGGCGGAAGCTTAGTACTTTTTCCTGATTTGGATGCCGATATCCAAACGTACAACTCATTTTTAAACGCACTATCACTACCAGCAATCCAGTCGCTCAATACTACAGCAACCAAGGTAGATCAGATTGACCTTCAAAACCCTATTTTTAAGACTGTTTTTGAGGAAATTCCTAAAAATTTAGATCTTCCAACAGTTACACGCTATTATTCCTTTGTAGAAAAAAATACTTCAAATAAAGAAGATATCATGTTATTGCCCGGCAGGAAATCTTTTTTCTCCAAATATGGTGTAGGTAATGGCCAGGTATTTTTATCTGCTTCTGGTTTAAATACAAATGATGGTAATCTGGCCCGTCACCCGGTTTTTGTTCCATTAATTTACCGTTTGGCACTAAGCGGCGGAAATGAAACCCCATTGTATTACAATTTGGGCAATGATAATGCGTTGGCCGGTAAAAAAATTACTATAGGTAAAAACCAGACCTTAAAAATTTCGGCCGATCATTTCGAAGCCATTCCGGAAATCCGTCAGGCAGATGGAAAAACCTTGATCTATATTGCCGATCAAGTTAAAAATGCAGGTTTTTACAACTTAAATCTTGCCGATTCGTTACTCGCTGTTTATAGTTTCAATAGTGGCAGGACAGAATCTGATATGCATTATTTAAGCAAAGCAGAATTAGCGCAATTAGCAGGTAAAAGCAACCTGAAAATATTCGATACCGATAAGGATGCCGTTAAATTAATTGCCGGCGCCAATAAAATCGGACAAACATTATGGAAACTTTGTCTAATTTTGTCGCTGATTTTTATTGCAGCAGAAATTTTGCTCATCCGATTTTTTAACAACACAAAAAGAACAATATGAATCTCCTGGTTAAAAATGTAACCATTGCCGATCCGCAGAGTAAATTTAACAACCAACAATGCGATGTTCGGATTGAAAATGGTACAATTAAAAACATAGGTAAATTAACTGCCGATAAAAGCGAAACTACATTCGATGCTCAGGGCGCTTTTTTAACGCCGGGTTTTTTCGATTTAAACTGCGTAGCCGGCGATCCGGGTTTCGAAACCAAGGAAGATATCCAAACGCTTACCGAAACGGCAAAAGCAGGTGGATTTACAGGTTTGGCATTATTGCCACAAACCAACCCAGTTGTGCAGTCAAAATCTCAGGTAGAATATATTATCAACAGGGCAAAAAATAACCTGGTTGATGTTTTACCTGTTGGTGCCATTAGCCAGAACCGAGAAGCAAAAGAACTTGCCGAACTGTTCGATATGCAGCAGGCTGGTGCAGTAGCCTTCTCTGATGGCGATAAAGCCTTGCAGGATGATGGTTTTATGAGCCGTGCATTACAATACGCCAAGGGTTTTGATGCATTATTAATGGTTTATCCGGAAAATAAATCGATTGCAGGCAAATCGCAGATTAATGAAAGCAAGAACTCTGTGCTTTTGGGTATGAAGGGCTTACCAGCATTGGCAGAAGAAATGCACATTGCACGTGATATTTTCCTCGCTTCTTATAACGAAACCAAAATCCACATCAGCAACATTTCAACTGCTGGAGCCGTAGCGCTAATCCGCAAAGCGAAAAAAGATGGCGTACAGATCTCCTGCGATGTTACCGCACATCACCTGGTATTTACCGAAGAACTTTTAAACGATTTCGATAGCAATTATAAAGTTAAACCACCATTACGTGGCAAAGCAGATATAAAAGCCTTAATTGCCGGCTTAAAAGATGGCACCATTGATGCCATTACCTCGCAGCACCGTCCGGAGGAAATAGAATTTAAAAACGTTGAATTCGAAATTGCCCATTATGGAATCATTGCTTTGCAAACCGTGTTGCCGTTATTGTTAAAAGCCGGACTGGACATTGCTTTAATTGCCGAGAAATTGGCCATTAATCCGCGTAAATTATTAAATTTAACTGTTCCGGTAATTGAAGAAGGTGCTGAAGCTAACTTTACTGTTTTTAACACAACAGAAAAGTGGTTGTACAATTCAGCGAGCAACCATTCTAAATCGGCAAACAATCCGTTATTGGGTACCGAGCTTACTGGAAAAGTAACGTTGGTTTATAATAATAATCAATACTCGGCGAGGTAGTTAAAAGGTAGAAGGTTAAAAGGCAGGGGGTGGAAGGTTTTCCAGCAGGGCTTTCTAAAATAGTAGTTCAAAAAATAGTATTATATAATAAAAACAGGTTTAAGGGGATAGATTTTTTGTGAAAAATGATCCTGTCATCCTATAATCTTAAAAATCTTGATCCTATGGATAATAGAGTAAAAAAAGCGATAAGTGCCGCCATTAATCAATATGCTGAAGTTTCGGCTATTAATGTAGAAGGTTTTGAAACAGAATTATTGGCTGCTTTTGAGCTGGATGTTAACTTTTTAGATAAAGCAGAAGCTTTTGATGCCGTTTTCGATGTGCATCCAAAATTTGAAGAATTGCGTGAAGTATTGTTCGATTTATTGATGGTAAACTTCTTTAGCAGTGATGTGCAGAAACTGGAAGACGATTATCTGGAAAGCGACGAATGGGCAAATATTGAAGAAGAAACAATTGATAGGGGTACTGAGCTGTTAAACCTGTTGCTTTACATTAAAGAGTGTAAGGATGAAGATCTGGATCCTGAATTGGGCGATTTCCTGAAAGAATTCTTATTGGTAGAGGATGATGAGTTTCAGGATGAATTCGAAATTTATGAAGAACTGATCAGTAACCAGCAACTGGCAGAAAGCAGTGTAGAAGAAATTTGCAAAACTGCCGAGAAATTAAATATCAGTGAAGAAATGCAGGAATTATTTGTGCCATTTATGGCTTTTTTCCTTGATGTGGAAGGAAGTGCAGAAACTACTAAAGAAATAATTCAATTTAGCAGTAACAAATCGTTCGATTCTGCTACTTATATATTAATTACAACAATTAATAATTAAAACTAAAACTTAAAATTATGGACAAAAGTGCTCTTATTTCCAAATTATCGCTTAAAAACGGATTTATGCTTGCAGCAGTTTCGGTAGTATTATCGTTAACCCTGCATTTTATTGATCCGGTATTAGTTTACACCAGTTTTCTTGCCCAGGTAGGCATATTTGTATTGTTTATAGCGCTACTCGTTGTAGTAGGAATTAATATCCGTAAAGAAATAGGTGGTTTTTGGACTTTTGGCGAAGCTTTTAAAGCTTTTTTAATTATTTCGCTTATTCTGGCCTTAACTGCAACACTTTATAATGTGATACTGATGAAGTTTATCGATCCAGATCTTCCGGCAAAAGCTGCTGCGGCAATTGAAGATGCACAACGTGCAATGATGGAAAAATTCGGTATGGCTAAAGAGCAGGTTGATGAAGCAATGGCTAAAGCAGGTAATATGCAAGAGAAATTAGAGCCAACTTTTAAAAATATTTTTACAAGTTTTGGTGTTTCACTAGCCTTGTACGGTGTTCTTTCCTTAATCCTTTCAGCTATCTTAAAGAAAAAAGAACCAGTAAGATTAGACTCGTTTCCTCAAGAAGCTTAATTTCTTTTATAAAATTTTGAACGTGCAGGTTTTATCATTTAATTTGGTAAAACTTGCACGTTTTTTAATTTACAAACATCTTAATGCAAAACTTATATATTATTTCTGGTTGTAATTGAGCTGGTAAAACAACAGCATCTTTTACTGTTTTACCCGAAATGTTAAACTGCGGAGAGTTTGTTAATGCGGATGAAATTGCCCGTGGAATTTCTCCTTTTAAACCTGCAAGTGTTGCCATTCAGGCAGGTAGGATTATGTTAAACAGAATTGATGACCTGCTGAACCAAAAAGTAGACCTTGCCATTGAAACTACATTAACCACTAAATCTTATTTAAATACAATTGAAAAAGCCAAATCTCTGGGTTATCAGGTTACACTCTTATTCTTTTGGTTAAATGATGTAGAGCTCGCTATAGAACGGGTTAAAATCAGAGTGTTAGAAGGTGGACATGATATTCCTGAAGACGTAATCCGAAGAAGGTATATAAAAGGTATGCAAAATTTACAGCAGTTTACCAATGTTGCAGATTACTGGTTAATTATCAATAGTTCTAATGGCGATTTACAATTTATCGCTGAAGGAAATTTAAAAAATGAAATAACTATCTTTGAAAGAAATACCTGGTCAAAATTTAATTTCTTGCCAAATGGAAAATAATAATATCGAGTTAAGAGAAAAAATACGTTTAGGACTTAGCTTGGCTTTCAAAAAACTGGTTGCTTATAAAGCGAAGAACGATGGCGTTTTGGTTTTTTCCGATCAGGGGAAAATTATAAAAGTAAAAGCTAAAGACATAAAATTATAATTAAGGTCAAAAATTTTGAACGTGCAGGTTTTATCATTTAATTTGATGAAATTTGCACGTTTTAATTTTGTACAGGATTTGGTTGGGAAAATCTCAAATCTCAAATCTCAAGTCTCAAATCACTAAATGGATATATCAGTTGTAGTACCCTTATTTAATGAAGATGAATCCCTGCCCGAATTAACGGCCTGGATTGATAAAGTGATGATTGCCAATAATTTCAGTTATGAAATTATTTTGGTTGATGATGGCAGTACCGACAGATCGTGGGAGGTGATAGAAGAATTAAGACTTCAGAATCCTGCTATAAAAGGCATTAAATTTAGACGTAACTACGGTAAATCTGCTGCTTTAAACGTAGGCTTCGAAGCTACACAAGGTGATGTAGTGATTACCATGGATGCCGATCTTCAGGATAGTCCTGACGAAATTCCAGAATTATACCGTCGTATTAAGGAAGAAAAACTTGACCTGATTTCGGGCTGGAAAAAGAAACGTTACGATCCGATTACCAAAACAATCCCTACTAAACTCTTCAATGCGGCCACCCGCAAAATGAGCGGTATCGAACTGAACGATTTTAACTGTGGCTTAAAAGCTTACCGCAGCGATGTAATCAAAACCATTGAAGTTTATGGCGAAATGCACCGTTATATCCCGGTAATAGCTAAATGGGCAGGTTTTAGTAAAATAGCAGAGCAGGTGGTAGAACACCGTGCACGCAAATACGGAACAACCAAATTTGGCTTTAGCAGGTTTATTAATGGCTTTTTAGATTTACTCTCCATTTTCTTTGTTGGTAAATTCGGTAAACGCCCGATGCACTTTTTTGGTTCGCTCGGCGTGTTGAGTTTCTTTTTAGGGATTATCATGTCGCTTTATGTGCTGGTAGAAAAACAGATCCTAATCTGGAAAGGATTAGCTTACCGTGATGTAACGGATCAACCTTTGTTTTATTTATCATTAGTGGCCATTGTTGTCGGTTCGCAGATGTTTTTGGCAGGTTTTATTGCCGAACTTTTATCGCGTAACGCACCAGAAAGAAACCAGTATTTGATAGAAAAGGAATTAAGGTAGAAGGCGGGAAGGCGGAAGGTTCATCCGCCCCTTACCCTCAACCTTTACACCCTCAACCTTCAACCTCCAAAAAATGTTTTTCTCCATCATAATCCCCCTTTACAATCGTCCACAGGAAATTGACGAGCTTTTGCACACCTTAACTAAACAAACTTATTTACAGTTTGAGGTTTTAGTGATCGAAGATGGTTCTAAAAACGATGCGAAGGCCATTGTAGATCGTTATGCGGACAAACTTGATATAAAATATTATTTCAAGGAGAATGCCGGACAGGGTTTTGCCCGTAATTTTGGTTTTGAAAGGGCTAAGGGAGATTATTTTATCATTTTTGATTCAGATATCCTTGTTCCTGACGATTATCTTGAAATTGTTAGAAATTACCTTTACGAACATCATTTGGATGCTTACGGCGGTCCGGATGCAGCGCATGATAGTTTTACGCCAGTGCAAAAGGCCATCAGTTACGCCATGACTTCGCCTTTCACCACTGGCGGTATCCGTGGAAACAAACAGCATGTGGGGCAGTTCCACCCACGCAGTTTTAATATGGGCGTTTCCCGTCAGGCCTGGGAGAAGGTAGGTGGCTTTATCCTGACCAGATTGGGAGAAGATATAGAATACAGTATTCGCATCCATGAAAATGGTTTCAAAATCGGCTTGATCCCGGACGCAAAGGTTTACCATAAGCGCCGGACGAGTTTTAGCCAGTTTTATAAACAATTACACTTTTTTGGTAGGGCCAGGATCAATATTTATAAACATTTTCCAAAAGAATTAAAGCTGGTGCATTTTTTTCCGGCCTTATTCACACTGGGTTTTGGTTTCACCATTTTGTGTAACTTTATCTATCCGCCATTGGCGTATGTTTGTAACTTCTTCTTATTGATTTACTTTATGTTGATATTTTTTCATTCATGGTCAGTAAATAAATCGTTAAAAGTTGCATTTTTGAGCATTATATCTTCATTTATCCAATTAACCGCTTATGGTTTAGGATTTATACAGGATTTATTTAAACGTGTGGTATTCAAACAACAATGATCAATTATCTAAAAGAAAGTACGTTCGCCGTTAATGATGTAATCCAAAAGGCATGGAGCATTACCAGGAAACACTATTTTTCGATTGCTACGCTATGCTTTCTGATGTTTATCACCGCAAGCGCATCGAGCTTAATGGCCTTTTTTATTAAAGATGTAAGCAAAATCTTAAGTTTTGTAATGGCTATAGTTTTTGTGTTTTTGTACTTTACCATCAATTTATCACTCTTTAAATATATTTTTCACCTAATGGATGATGAAGAAAGTGATGTTAAAATTGTTGATACACTGCCAACCAGGCAACAGATCATTCGATTTTTAATCGCAACACTTTATTTTGTTGGTTGCATACTTTTCATTGGGATGATTTTATTTCCTGTGCTTTATATTTTGGATCCTGTTTTACGCTATTTGGTCCAAATTGGATGGGTAGAAAGCTTTCAAAAAACAGGTATTGTAATTACACAAATTGCCGTTGGTATAGCAATTCTTGCTTTATTTATTACCTGGTTAAGGATATCATTTTTCCCCTTTTTTATCATAGATAAGAACGCAGCCCCCTTTGAGTCGATTAAATTAAGTCTGGCAATTACTAAAGGAAATTTCACCAAAATTTTATTACTATTACTGGTACTTGGTGGAGGATATTTAGTGTATTTATTGTTTAATTTATTACACTGGCCATTTGTGGCTTTTGTTGTGAATATTTTAAGCTCCTTTATTATTGTCCCGCTATCAAGTGTGGCCATAACAGTTGCTTACCGTAAAATTTCGGGAGAATACAAAGGCGACGAACATCCGGATATTTTACATAATATAGTTTAACCCCCTGCCCCTAAAGGGGAGTTAAAAATCAGATTAAAGTTTATGGAAAAAGAAAAGAATGGCAGAAGGGAAAAGTCCCCTTCAGGGGGTTGGGGGCTTAAAGCAGCATTAAGTAAACCCTTTGCCGCATTTGCAGTTTGGCAGATCAACAAATGGAAGCACAATGCCGTAAATGCTCAAAATAATTTGCTGAAAAAGCTTATCGATGAAGCCAGGCATACTGCTTTCGGTAAGGATCATCATTTTGCTGAGATAAAAGATTACGCTGATTTTAAAAAGCATGTTCCGGTTCAGGATTATGAGGGACTAAAACCTTATATAGATCGTGTGGTGGCAGGCGAAGCTGATGTGCTTTGGAAAGGAAAACCACTTTATTTTGCCAAAACATCGGGTACCACTTCGGGCGTAAAATACATTCCGCTTTCTAAAGAATCGATGCCTGAGCACATCAAAGCTGCCCGGAATGCCATTTTAACGTATATTAATGAAACAGGCAAAGCCAATTTTGTAAATGGAAAAATGATCTTTTTACAAGGAAGTCCGGTTTTGAGTGTAAAACATGGAATCAATGTGGGGCGTTTATCAGGCATTGTAGCGCATCATGTCCCTGCTTATCTCCAGAAGAATCGTTTGCCTTCTTACGAAACCAATATTATCGAAGATTGGGAGCAGAAAGTTGATGCCATTGTGGAGGAGACGGTCAATGAAAACATGACATTGATTTCTGGGATTCCACCCTGGGTACAGATGTATTTCGATAAACTATCTGAAAAAGCGGGAGGGAAGAAAATTGCCGAAATCTTTAAAAACTTTAGTCTGTTTATTTATGGTGGGGTAAATTTCGAACCTTACCGCGCCAAAATTGAGCAAAGTATTGGCAAAAAAATTGATGCAATTGAAACTTATCCTGCTTCTGAAGGATTTATTGCTTATCAGGATTCGCAAAAAGATAAAGGACTGTTGTTATTAGCTGATGCAGGGATTTTTTACGAATTTATTCCTGCAGATGAATATTATAACGACAACCCGACAAGATTATCATTGGGCGAGATAGCACTCGATAGCAATTATGCATTGATTTTAAATACGAATGCGGGTTTATGGGGTTATAGTATTGGCGATACCGTTAAATTTGTTTCTAAAAATCCTTATAAAATTGTAGTTACCGGCCGTATTAAACATTTTATTTCTGCTTTTGGTGAACATGTAATAGGAGAAGAGGTAGAACAGGCTATTTTAAGTGTGGCGAACGAAGAAAAAGTAGAAATTACAGAATTTACGGTTGCGCCGCAGGTTAATCCAGATGCTGGTCAATTGCCTTACCATGAGTGGTTTGTGGAATTTTCATCAGCGCCAAAAGATCTAGCTGCTTTTAGTAAAAAGGTTGATGAAGCTTTGCAAAAGAAAAATATTTATTACTTTGACCTGATTGAGGGCAACATCCTTCAGCCATTAATAATACGTACTTTGCAAAAAGATGCCTTTGTAAACTACATGAAAAGTGAAGGAAAGTTAGGTGGGCAGAATAAAGTACCAAGATTGAGCAATGATAGGAAAGTGGCGGATGGATTGGAGAAATATATTGTTTAACGCACTCCGTCATTGCGAGGAGGAACGACGAAGCAATCTTTTTTATTATAACAATTTACAATGTATCGTCATTTCGAGAGGAGTGCAACTTGTACCGATTTTACATCGGGAACGCAGTCGAGAAAGCTAAATCTGCCTGAATAGATCTCTCCATTTCGCTACGCTTCAGTCGAGATGACGATTGACTCGAACGGAGAATAATCGAAGTGGGCGGATGGTAAAATGAATAAATAAAATGTTTAATTATAATTAAGCATAACGATATTAAAACGATTTGAAAAGAATAACCATATTAGGTTCTACGGGAAGTGTAGGTACACAAGCACTTGAAGTTGTTAGGGATCATCCTACAGTTTTTAAAGTTTCTGTATTATCTGCCTTAAAGAATTCAGCATTACTCATTCAACAAGCGCTGGAATTTAAACCGGCAATTGTAGTCATCTGTGATGAAGGCAAGTATAACGAAGTTAAAAATGCTTTGTTTGGTCTTGATATTAAAGTTTTGGCTGGCGAAGCCGCTTTAGCACAGGTTGCTGCCTACGTTGATAGTGATGTCGTGCTTACGGCATTAATGGGATCAGTAGGGTTAAAACCTACCATTGCTGCTATAAAAGCGGGTAAAAACATTGCTTTGGCCAATAAAGAAACTTTGGTAGTAGCCGGAGAACTGATTACCCAATTGGCCATTGAGAACCAGGTGAAGATTTTGCCTGTAGATTCAGAGCATTCGGCCATATTCCAGTGTTTAGTGGGAGAGGAGCAAAATGAGATCGAGAAAATTTACCTCACTGCTTCCGGCGGACCATTTTTGGGCAAAACAAAAGATTTTCTTTCCACGGTAAAAAAAGAGCAGGCCTTAAAACATCCAAATTGGGTAATGGGCGCAAAAATCACCATCGACTCTGCTTCTTTAATGAACAAAGGTTTAGAGGTAATCGAGGCCAAATGGCTGTTTAACCTTGATGTAGATCAGATTGATGTCATCGTGCATCCACAATCTATTGTACACTCGCTTGTACAGTTTACCGATGGTTCAATGAAAGCGCAAATGGGTGTTCCGGATATGAAATTGCCCATTCAGTATGCTTTAAATTATCCCGACAGGCTAAAAAACAATTTTAAACGTTTTAACTTTCTGGAATATCCAAACTTTAGCTTTTTAAAAGCAGACATGGAAACCTTCAGGAATTTAGATTTGGCATTTACTTCCTTAAGAAAAGGAGGGAATATGCCCTGTATTTTAAATGCAGCAAATGAAATTGTTGTGGAGGCATTTTTGAAAGATAAAATCGGTTTCCTGCAGATGAGTGAGGTAATTGAGCAATGTATGGAAGAGATCAGTTTTATTGAAAAGCCACAATTGAGCGATTATTTAGAAACTGACAAACATAGCCGTATCTTAGCTGGCGAATTAGTAACAAAAAGTATAGTTTAACATCTAACATAAAATTTTATAAGAAAATATGAATGGATTGATTATGGCGGGGCAGCTGCTGCTTGGATTGTCTTTATTGGTAATATTACACGAATTAGGGCATTTTTTAGCAGCCAGGGCATTTGGCATTAAAGTAGAAAAGTTTTATCTGTTTTTTGATGCCTGGGGATTCAAACTTTTTAGTTTCAAAAAAGGTGATGTTGAATATGGAATAGGATGGCTGCCATTGGGCGGTTATGTGAAAATTGCAGGAATGATTGACGAGAGCATGGATACAGAGCAGATGGCTCAACCTGCTCAACCTTGGGAATTTCGCTCTAAACCAGCCTGGCAACGTTTAATTGTGATGTTAGGCGGTATTATCGTAAACGTAATTGTTGGTATTTTTATCTTTTGGATGTTAACCTTTAACATTGGCCAAAACTATACCGTTAACAGTAAATTAAATGATGGTATTTCGGTTGGAACGATTGGGAAAGAAATTGGCCTGCAGAATGGAGATAAGATTTTGGCCATCAATGGCAATAAGCTAATCCGTTTTGAAGATGCCATATCGAGTAAGGTTTTATTTGATGGCGCACAGTTAACGATTCTAAGAGAAAACAAAACCCTTTATATCTCGGTTCCTGATACCATTTTAAACAAAATATCGAAAAACGATAAAGAAAATTTTATCTCTCCGCGTTACCGGATGCAAAGTGTTGATAAGGTAAGTGCACCTGATGAAAAGGCCGATAAGCCTTCATTTTTTGACAAGCTTTTTGGTAGGAAATTCGAAAAACCAGTTTATCCGGCCTATGCTGCGGGTATAAAACCAGGAGATAGCATTTTAGCCGTTAACGGTAAGCCCATCACTTTCTTCGATCAGTTTAAAGAAGAGGTTTCTAAAAATAAATTGAAACCCGTTACCATTAATGCCCTTCGCAAAGGAAAAGAAATTACTTTCGATCTTAAAGTAAGCAAAGAAGGCACAATCGGTATTATTCCTAACTTAAGTACGCCTGAAACGGCACATGTTGATTTTGGTTTTATTGAGTCGTTTCCGGTTGGCGCAACCATGGCCTGGAGCACTTTTGTAGATAATGCAAAAGGTATTGGAAAAATGATTACCGGTAAATTGAGCGCCCGTAACATCAGCAGCCCTATTGGGATTGCAAAAGTATATGGCAGCACTTTCGACTGGGTTAAATTCTGGACTTTAACCGGGCTGATCTCAATGGCCCTGGCATTTATGAACTTATTGCCTATTCCGGGATTAGATGGAGGCCACGTAGTGTTTTTATTGATCGAAATGGTGCAACGTAAGCCTGTAAGCGAAAAAGTGCTGGAGAAGGCTCAGATTGTAGGCTTTGTAATCCTGATTTGTTTAATGGTGTTTGCTTTTGGTAATGATATTTTAAAATCTTTCGGTAAGTAAAACCAAATTGATATAATTGCCGCAGATGCGCAGATTTGATCATTCAGACTGTACATCTGCGGCTTTTTAATTTAATACATATCATGAGCGAAGCAACACAACAGCCAAATTATTTCGAATTTTACGATCTTCCAATACAGTTCAAGCCTGATCAAAATGCGGTGAAAGCAAAGTTTTATGCTTTGAGCAAGCAATATCATCCTGATTTTTATGCCAACGAAAGCGAAGAAAAGCAGCAGGAGGTACTTGATTTATCAACTTTGAACAATAAGGCCTACCAAACACTGAGCAATGCTAAAAAGAGCTTAAAATACGTATTGGAATTAAAGGGGATTGTAGCAACAGATGAAGGATATCAGTTATCGCAAAACTTCTTAATGGAAATGATGGATATCAACGAAGCCTTGATGGATATGGAATTTGAACCTGATGCAGAAAAACTGATACAGGTAAAACGCGATGTTGAAACCATAGAGAAAGATTTAGCGAGCGAGCTGGAAGACTTAAAAATTCAGTTTGATCAGGATCCAGAAAATTCTGAAGCGCTACTACCCGTCATAAAAGATAATTTTTACCGCCAGAAATATATAGATAGAATCAGGGAACGACTTTAGATGGATGAGGTGGGATGGAAAATGGATGATGGAATGGGTCTGGAGATAATTGTCAACTTTGCGGTTATCACCCTAAACTTTCCACCTTTCTGCCTTCTACCTTATAAAACACTCTATTGTCAAATCATTTTTTAGTTTTTGTTTGCTACCAGGTTTGTTTTACTTTCGAGGCAAACAATCAGATCAATGAACAGTTCCCTTTCTATTTTTCGTAAAGTAGCCGTAGCCGAAGGAATATCCTATCTGCTTTTATTATTTGTAGCCATGCCATTAAAATACTTCGCAAATATGCCATTGTATGTAAAATACACGGGATGGGTACATGGTTTGTTATTTGTGCTTTATGCCGTTACATTGGTATTGGCCTGGCAAGAGCAAAAATGGAAATTTGGTAAAGCATTATTAATATTTGTGGCTTCATTACTTCCTTTTGCTCCATTTATTGTAGATAGGAAGTTGAAAGATGAACGGCCAGAAAATGCAAGTGGCATACAATAAAAGAGTTATGAATTAATTGAAAATAATTTTTGGATTTTAACTTTCAATTTCTACATTTGCAACCCCGTCCAACACGAATGCCCGGATGGCGGAATTGGTAGACGCGCTGGTCTCAAACACCTGTGGGAAACCGTGCCGGTTCGACTCCGGCTCCGGGTACGATTTTAAGCCTAACTATTTGATAGTTAGGCTTTTTTGTTTTGAAAAAAAAATATTGAAACTGCCCCATTTTTTGTTTTTTTATGATTAAATATCTTTTAATTGATTGTTTTACAGGTGATTATATAAAATAAACTTAAATCCATATATGAACAATAAAAAGCCTATATTTACGTTTTAAAAATACACGCACCCGAAAAGGTGCATTCTTTTTGTTCTTGCGCGCAACGGGAATCCTCCTGGTTTGCTTAAAGATCAGGTGTTTAATCAGATCTTATGTCAAAAACATCTTTCGAATCCAGTTCCACTCCTTTTTTCAAATCATTAAAAGCAAAGGTAAACCATTACTTTTCGCAAACTGGTAAGAGCAGGAACGGTGGTCCGGCGCTTTTTTTTAAAGGACTTGGGCTTATATTATCTGCGATAGCCGTTTATTTTATTCTGGTATTTTACTCTCCACATTGGATCATTGCTGTGTTATTGTGCGCGGTTTTCGGGGCGAACCTGGCGGCCATTGGTTTCAATGTGATGCATGAAGGTGGACACGGGAGTTTTTCTAAACATAAGTGGATCAACTCGGTTTCAGCTTATTCGCTCAATATTATGGGGGGAACGATTCATTTCTGGAAACAAAAGCACAATATAGATCACCATACTTATACCAATATCGATGGTATGGATCACGACATCGATATTAAGTTTATGCGCATGCATGAAGAACAGCAGAGAAAAAATCACCACAGGTTTCAGCAGTATTACTGGATCCTGTTGTATGGAGTGTCTTATATCGCATGGGTACTATATCAGGATTTTGAGAAATATTTTTCTGGAAAAATGGGCAGAGATGGAAAAAAAATCAAGATTGATTTCAGGGAGCATCTGATTTTCTGGGTTACCAAACTAGGTTATATATCCATTTACCTGTTACTCCCGGTATTGATGCTGGGCTTTGCAAAAGCACTTATAGGGTTTATCATTGCAGCAGTAGTTTGTGGGTTTACCCTGAGCATTGTCTTTCAGTTGGCGCATGTAGTTGAGGGCACGTCTTTTCCGGAAAATATAAATGGAAAGATTCAAAATGAATGGGCAGTTCATCAGATCTCTTCCACGGCAAACTTTGCTACCAGGAGCAAACTGGCCTACTTTTTTCTCGGTGGACTTAATTTTCAGGTGGAGCACCACTTGTTCCCGGGAATCAGCCATGTGCATTATCCTAAAATTAATGAATTTGTAAAGGAGACCTGCAAAGAGTTTGATATTTGCTACCTGGAGCACCGGACGATGCTGAAGGCTTTTGTCTCGCACCTTTCTCATCTGAAAAAACTGGGCATAACAAATTAACAATTCGTCCGGATAATTATTGCTATAGGCAATTTAAAATATAATATGCAAAATGAAAACATAGCCTTACAGGCAAAGGTATTTTTATACCATTTAAACAACTCCAATGATGAAAATGGCATACGCCGTTACGAAAGCTGGACGCTCCAACAGGTGAGTGAAGAGTCTAAACTCGATATTGAAAGAAATTATTCTCCTACGGTTTCTACTAAAGTGGATCCGAAGGTTATGGAAGAATTCTCAACCAGTGTGATACTGAATCTTAAGGGGCAGCCGAAGATTAACGTTTCGAGTCTTTTTACAGATGTGCTGCCGGGAGCTGAATACATTATCGCATTTTCTACTGACCGCATCAGGAGGTAATATCTTAGTGCTGTATCTTGCCCGTCTTTTTGAAGTAAAATCAGTTTTATTAACCACTTAATCTAATAGTCTAATCTAGAATAAGGGAATATTGATGATTGATTTTATAGTAAATTAACCAAGAACAGGATTTGCTGAGTAGCTGCAATAGCACAGCAGTTGAAGGGTAACTTTTCCTTTCATTCTATGCATCCGGGCTGGTTGTTAGTAGTTGATCACCTTTATTTAGTTTATGAGAACAACCAGCCCGGAATTTTGCCCAACACATTTATTGGCTGTAACTGAATTATTGGTGATTAAAGTGTGGTAATTCTATTTTGTCTTTGGTGACATCCTTTTCTTTACTGCTAAAGAGCTTGCTGATTTTTTTTACAATATTGCTCGCCAGAATTCCAGCTACTGTATTGACTACGGACACGCCAAATTTTGATTTTGGATGTGCGAGCCATGGAACTCCTGGCGGCAAGCGCTGAACATCTTCGACGAATGGACGCATGCGTTTTTCATAGGCTGCAAATGCATCCTCATGTTTTTCATGCTGCGAAAGTTCTCCTGCTAATAAATAAGCGCCCACGATGGCTAAAGTGGTACCCATGCCTGTGAGGGGAGTAGGGCAGTAAGCTGCATCGCCAATCATTCCTGTGCGGCCATTAAACCATCTTGGCGCATGTACCTGGCTGATGCCATCAAAGTATACATCTTCATTTTTTTCGATTTCCTTTTTCAGGCGTTGTTCTTCCCAGCCTATACCTGACAGTTTTTCTTTTAATATTTTTTTCTGTTCCGCGTTTGATAATTGTTGATACCCTATGTGATCAGAAAGAAAGCTGAATGATGCCCTTGTGGTACCATGATTATCCGGGCGGAGCAATAAGACTCTTGATCCTGTTGCAGTATACCAACGCGCCCAATTCGTATCTGTATCTTGTTTCGGTATAGTGTACCACGCATTATAAAGTCCCATAAATTTTATTTCTGGTTCCTCGCCAAAAAGGAGTTGTCTTGTAGTAGATCGAATGCCCTCTGCAACAATCAGTAAATCAGTTATATCTGTGCTACCATCGCTATAGGTTATTTTAACATTTGAGTTATCCTGATTTACGGCTTCAATGTATTTGCTAAAAATATACTGAGCATCATCTTTTGTTTTGTTGTAAAGTATGTTTACCAAATCTCCCCTTAAGATTTCAGCCTCGCTGGTAAAACTTCCAGGTCCATCTGCCGGAAAGGCCGCTTCAACTTTGTTGTTCCTGTTTACGAATTGCAGGCCTATTTCTCCGGTATTTGCATCCAGGATTTCTTGTTCGATTCCCATCATCCTTGCAATTGCCCTGCCTGCCCCCCTTATATCAAGGTTCTGTCCGCCCAATCTCAGTGATTTTGAGCGTTCTACTACGGTTACGTCAAACCCGTATTTGGCCAGCCAGAAAGCTAATGTGGGACCCGCTATGCTCGCTCCTGATATCAATACTTTTTTATTTCCATTTTTCATATTTTAATTGCTTATGTGTTTTGGTGGTTGGATAAATTCTTTAAACCGGTATACTCCAATTGATGTTCTATGGTAATTTTAATATTGCTCTATAAGGCTTCCCTGATCTCAGATTTATCGTTAAGTTCTTCCAAAGTCAAATCTTTATAATTTATGAAGATATCATGATGGTGATAATCCAGCTTCCGAAGGAGAAATGATAATGAACTTATTTCGCCCAGATTAAGGTTTCCGACCACCATTTTGCCTACTAATCCCATTCTGGGAAGTAAATCTGCTATTTCCTTTTTTCCTTTAGTTGTAATAGCTACTAAAACACTCCTTTTGTCGTTTGGGTTATCAAACTCTTCAATCATCTCTTTTTTCAATAATCTTTTGATGACTTCCATGCCTGAAGTTTTTTCCATAACCAGCTTATTAATTAACCCGGTTTTGCTTAGGGAAGGATAGGTTAGCAAAACGATCAAAAATGAAAATTCATCGAGGGTATGGATGTTGCCTTTTGTAATTGCCTTTTTAAAATACATTACTGCGTAACGGTAAATAAAAACCAGCATCGTAGCAATTTCCGTGTTCTGGTCCTGGCTCTCTCTTACCCATTCTTCTTGCCCGCCAGAGATATCTCGATGAGCAGAGGGATTACTTCCGTGGTTGGCATTTAAATAACCCACAAAATCGGCCATTGTATATTCTTTTTCACCCTGATAATTTTCATCAAAGTCGAACAGGTGCTCAACTAATTTGTGTAATATTTCTTTTTTAGTCATGAATATAAAATGTTTACGTATCAAAACTATACAAAAATAAGGTAATAATTGATATTTTATTTTTAATTATGAATGTTTACGTACTATTTTGATAGTATTTAATAATATCCCAAAATACTTTCTTTTGGTATTAAGAAAATAAATTCAGGCTATGTGTACTATAAAACGATAGGTGCATTGTTGATTGAAGGGCAAGATTATAGAAGCTGAGTATTGGTGCTCAGGATGCAGTTTTTAGCTAAAGAAATATGGATGCTGAAAGAACAAATTGTACAAACTAATATGATATACCTTTAAAATGAGAACTTAAGTGTATAGGAAGGTGATGGCCGTATATTGCCCTTATTGACGTTTAATTGGGTTTTAAGCCTGATTTCGCTTCTGTAGAGCTCCTTTTAGGGGCTTTTTTTATGAGTTAAATTTTAATAAGTATTTTAAACAGGGTTACACTTAGGGTTACTTGTAGGGTTACAATTCTGCTAAAAAATGACTGTTTCAAAGGCTGTAAATTGCCTAGAAAGCGCTAAAATAATCACATTTTATAGTGATTAAGTATCCCAAATTACCTTAATAATTTAAGTGCTTTTTTATTTAAGTATTTGTTTTATAGTTTGTTATGTTTGTTGGTGCTGTTTTAGTGGTGTGGAGTGCTTTAAGACATGTTGTTTATCCTGATGCTGGCCTTTACTAAAGCTAAACTGTTGATGCCATCAATTCTGATATCTTTAGCCTGGTGGTTGGAGTTTTGACTTACCAGTTTAATGTATTCATCTCCCTTTTCTGATTTTTGAATGTATTTCACTGTTACCATTTCATCACCATCAAACGAATATGACAAGAGATACATTTCTCCCCAAAAAATATTCTCTACAAAGTTTTGAATTACCTTATAGATTACGATATCACCCGATTTTAATAAAGGATACATGCTATCTCCAACAATACTGATGGCGCCGTCGCATTTCGGCAGATTAGGTATTTTAATGCGATCTAAAATGTTGGCCTTTTCATTAAATACCGAAGTTAAGCCTGCTGCCGCCTGAAAATCGTACAGGGGAATTTCCTGTAATTCTTGTTTAATATCTGTACGCATCAAATATTTTTTGTTAAGTATAGCAACTTGTTCGTTCGTGGGATTTTGAGTTTCTTTCATCATTAAGCCGGTTCCAGTGATTAACCACTCTAGATTTATATCTCTGTATTTCGAGTAAAATTTCTCAACCGTATCCATGGTAAGACCGCTGCTTTTGTCCAAAACGCCATTAGAAATGCCAGTTTCGTTATAAAATTTGTTCTTACTAACTCCTTTTATTTCAAGGTATTGAATGATACGCTCCTTCTGAGTTGAGATATTTTTCATGATTTATTTTTAAAATTGAGATATTTATCTATACATTTGCTTTCGTATTGAAAGCAATAAGAGCAATGAACAAAAGTAATCAAAATCGTAATACATACAATACCGTGGTCATCTCCGAATTATCATCGCGCCACGGATTTACAAAAATTTTTATAAGGCAATGCCTTAAGGGCGACCGCAATAGCTTAACAGCTGACACCATTAGAAAAGAATATAAACAACTTGTAAAGAAAGTAGAAACCGCGTTAAACCACTAATTTATGCATAACTCTCCGTACGAATTATTTAACAATCAATATGGTGTACGCTTGAGCTACATTGTAAGCGATGTAGATAAGCGTCATGCCGAGAGTGTTGCTTTATTTAGCTACAGTGCCTATAAACTGCGTTCTCACCGCAATGAAGGTTTCAGGATTAAAGAAGGAAGAGGCCTCGGTAACGAAGCCTTGATAAATTTCTCAAAATTACCGTTGCAGGAGCAAAATGTACTGGTTGAAAAATGGGGTGATCCCGCTAAAACAACCAAACATCATCAATTTAAAGATTTTATCATTCCTGACGCAGAAGCGCTTAATTTTTTTAGTGGATACCGTCTTGCCGACGGTCGGTCGTTGCCTAAGGAAGTTATTTTAAATTATACCATGCACGCTTCAATATTAAATGCATGTCATACCATCACCACTAACAACAGTGCAAAACGTAAAACAATGGGTGGGGTAAAGGTTAATATGTGGGAAAAACTGGCCAATTGCGTATTAAACTTAGATAAGAAAGAATTTGCACATGCTTTACCACCAAACTACCGCCGTTTACAGGAAAAGTTTAGAAAATATAAAAAAGAGGGATATACAGCTTTAATACACAGGGGATTTTGTAATGATAACAGCAGAAAGGTAACAGTAGATGTAGAACGCTTGATTTTGAGCTTATACATTGCACAAAACAAACCTTACGTGGGCGATGTAAGCAACGATTACCTTCGTTTTCTGGCTGGTGATATCGATATTTTTGATTTCGAGACAGGTGAGATTTTTGATCGTAATCAATTCTGTGAAAACGGACAACCGATCACCTTAAGTGAAGCCACGGTTTGGAACTACATTAATGAACCAGGCAACAGGATTGTTGTGGATAAGTTCAGAAGCGATAGTCTCACGTTTAATAGTATACACCGCCCGCATCACCACAGGCATGCACCCAATTACTCTTTCAGTAAAATATCAATGGATGACCGTGATTTACCACGGAAAATGCCAAATGGTAATCGGGTTAAGGCTTATTATGCTTATGATATTACTAGTGGATGTGTAATTGGGGCAGCATATAGTCAAACTAAAGATAAAGTACTGTTTATCGATTGTATGCGCAATATGTTTCATTTTCTTGATCGAAATGGATATGGCATGCCAATGCAGGTAGAGGTAGAGCATCACCTGGTAAATACTTTCAAGGATGATTTAATGCAGGCTGGAGTAGTTTTTCCATTCGTACGCTGGTGTAACCCTGGAAACTCGCAGGAAAAATGGGCCGAAACCGGTAACAGGGTTAAAAAGTATGGTTATGAAAAACGTTACCAGGATGGTATAGGCAGATTTTATTCGCGTTTGGAAGCCAATAAAACCAAAAGTGAGAAAATATTCGATGCTCAGAACGATAACTATAAAGAGAAAAGATATTCATATCAGGTGCTTGTAGCTGATGATAAAGAAATTATTGAGAAATATAATAATGACCTGCATCCAAACCAAAAAAAATACAAGGATTTAACACGGGCGCAGGTTTTGGTAATGTATACAAACCCCGAATTGGCCCAGATAGACCGGGCGCTGTTGCTACGCTACATCGGCAATGTTGCTGCCACAAGCATCAGAAGGAGTCAGTATGTACAGGTACAATATGCCAAATACGCTTTGCCTGATCCTAAAATGATGGAGCGCCTGGCGCCTAACAATTATGAGGTTAAGGCCTACTATCTGCCAAACGAGCTCGGAGAAACCGAAAGTGTTTACCTCTATCAAAATGATTTATTTATCTGCAAATGCGATAAGATAAAGGCATACAATAGCGCAAATGCCGAATGGAACGAAGAAGATCCGCTTAGCTATTCGCAACAGGCAAGCTATGTATCCCAATTCGATAGGATGGTTAAACAAAGAAAAGCCAGTTTATCGAAACTTAAAATCATCGAAAACACCAATTACTACGCAGAAGAAGAAGTAGAAGCGGTTGCCGAAACTGCAATGCAGCCCAACAAGCTATTTGATTGGCCAGATGAATACGCTCATGAAGATTACAACCGATTAGACGCTATAAACGCATTATAAATATGATACCCGAAAACATAAAAACTAAAATTGTTGCCGCAATGGAGCTGCAGCGATCAAAATTTGCGAGTGATGCTGCACAGGCGGTGGCTTTAGGTATAAATGCCGCACAGCTTAACCGTATAAAAAAGGGAGACACACAAAATGTGCTAAGCCATGGAAAATGGATCAATATCGCCAGGAAACTTGATGTACAATTAAATGATGCACCAGCCTGGGTAACTGCAAAAACGAATGTTTTTCACTTTGTATATACCCAGCTCGAAACTTGTCAAAATAATTCCCTGTCAGGAATATTGTGCGATATGGCGGATATAGGAAAAACCTATACCGCCCGCCAATATGTTAAAGAGCATCAAAACTCGGTATATGTAGACTGTGCCCAGGTTAAAAGCAGACAGAAATTAATCCGCTATGTTGCTCAAGAATTCGGTGTAAACCACACCAGCAGATATACAGATGTATATAACGACCTGATTTATTATCTGCGCAGCATTGATAAACCCATTATTGTACTCGATGAAGCTGGCGACCTGGATTATCCTGCCTTTTTAGAGCTAAAAGCTTTATGGAATGCAACCGAACGGTTCTGTGCCTGGTATATGATGGGCGCCGAAGGCCTGGAAGCCAAAATAACCAGAAATAAAGACCTTAAAAAAGTGGGTTACACAGAAATATTCAGCCGTTTCGGCAATAAGTATCAGCAGGTGGTACCTCAGGGGAAAGAAGCCAGGGAAGATTTTATCAAACGCCAGGTGGCTATGGTGGCAAAAGTAAACGGGGCCATTGATATACAGAAAATCTATGCCAGAACAGGAGGGAGCCTCCGTCGTGTATTTACTGAAGTTCAAAAATTAAAAGCAGTATAAAATGAATTTAAAAAGAGCATTAAGCGGTGCCGAAGTAAAGACCATGAAATTTAAAACCATGGATTTTACAGGCGGATGGCTGGACTTGCTGGGCAAACCAGAGCCTGCCGGCTGCTGGTTGGTATGGGGCAACTCCTTTAACGGTAAAACACGTTTTGTACTTACCCTTTGCAAATACCTCACCGCTTTCGGAAAAGTAGCATATGATAGTTTGGAAGAGGGTTTTTGCAAAGATATGCAGGATGCATTGATCGATGTAGGTATGGAAGATGTTAAAAACAAATTTCAGTTTTTAGGTAAAGAAAGCATTCCTGATCTGGTTAACAGACTCGATAAACCCAAAAGTGCAGCCATTGTGGTGATAGATAGTTTGCAGTATTCGGATCTCAACCTAAAATCGTACAAAGAACTGCGCGCCAGGTTCCCTAAAAAGTTATTCATCATCATCAGTCATGCCGATGGTAAAGAACCTGAAGGCCGGGTGGCCAAAAAAATTAAATATGATGCAGCCAAAAAGATCAGGATCGAAGGCTATCGTGCTTTTTCGCAAGTACGCGGAAAAGGATCTGCACATTATGATATATGGCCTGCAGAGGCAGCAAGGTATTGGAACGAACTAACCTGATCAAAAATGAAAAACTTTAACCAGCACATCAAAGAGATGTCGCAGCATCTGAACCTGAGCGAGGAAGCGGTTCTTAATCTATTTCTGGATCTGGCAGACGAATTTTTAATGGATTATGCAGGTAATGCGAATGCCGCTAAAATTTGGAAGGCAACACCTGAGTTTTGGTTATGGTGGCAGCAAATGTGGCAAAACCGGGATAAGATGATTTTGAAGCGATATCCTCAACGGTTAACCGGTAAAAATACATTAAGTCTTTATTCAGTATGGCAAAGTCCGAAATATAATGTCATAAAACCAACCCAGGTGGTTTGCGAGGCCTTTATGCGTACTATAAAACAAAAGAAAATTTTACTTAAACAACTTATATAACTATGGAATTACAACAAATTGAAAAGCTGCTGAAATATTACAACAACAGCGAAATAAGGGTAACTAACGATATGCATCCGCATTTTAATGCTGTAGGAGATGTAATTGGGGGTGAAGAAACAGGCCTTAAAGTAAAACGTTTCGATACCCAGCAAATCTTTTTTGTACAGGCTGCCGATATTAAGATTACAAAGCGAAAATAAATCCTTAAAAACTAATAAAATACAATTAACCCAATAAAATAGAAAGAAAATGCAAAACACATCAATCAACATCAACGAATTAAGCACTGCTCAACTGGAAAAATTACTTGCCGATAAAAAGAAAGCTGAAAAACAGCAGCGCATGGCTGAAAAGGCTGCTTACGAAAAAGATAAAGATGGTACCATTGAAGTATTGTGGGATGAAGCTAATGAACTGGCATTGGCAACAGCCAGGTTTAAAAATAAACTGCATACCATTATGGATCTGCAGGCCGAGAAACTGAATCAATATGGTGGCATTAGAGGCAACAGCAAAGGCGGCTTTGCAATTGTACACAGCAGTGGCGCTAAAAACATTACCCGGCGTAGAGATACCGATCGTTTTTGGGATGAACGTGCAACAAAAGCTGTTGGTTTAATTAGGGATTTTTTAAGTGATACTGTTAAAAAAAGAGACGCACAACTCCATGATATTTTAATGAGTTTTCTGGAGAGAAATGTTAAAGGTGATTTAGAATACGCTAAAGTAATGGATTTACTTAAACATGAAGATAAATTTAACGACGTGCGCTGGGTAAATGGTTTACAACTAATTAAAGAAAGTTATAGCCAATCGTTTAAAGCCTTTGGTTACGAATTTAAAAAAAGAAATCAAACCGGTAAATGGGAGAGTCTGAGCCTTAATTTTTCAAGTCTTTAAACCTGGTAATGATAAATAACACAACAAAGGAAATCATACTTTCCATTTTAGTATTTGGAATCATTTTTATCATTGGTGTGCTAATGGATTATCTGAGTAGGACAAAAGCATCAAAAGATACTGAACGCATAGATGATACCTAAAAGCAAACGGCTTTAAAAACAGCATTTATAAATAACATATAATAATAAAATCACATTAAATAAATTTATACCATGGCAAAACAACAATTTAAATTACGGAATCAGGATGTTAAAACCTATTTCGACGATTTGTGCAGGAAGTACCCGGAGTGGCGCTTAGATGCACTTGAGGAAAAAACGGCACAACGTTTCTACATTAGTCCGCGTACAGTTAGGGCAATCTTAAAGGGCGAAGGCAATTACGCCCTTTAAGTGCAGTTTAAATAATCTTTAAACCGCATTAAGGCATGTATTATCGCTAAACCATCCATGCCTTTAAGCTAATTTTTAAATTTTCCTTAACATTCATCGCCTATTCTAAGGTGATTTTCTTTGTTGAGTATTTTGGAGCAGATATTTTATAAACCATTGTTGAAAAAGTGAGTTTATAGATCGAAATATCAATAACGCCTGCTTCTTCATCCTCAATTACATTTTCTTCTGCCAGCTGTTGCAGGGGTGTAAATAAGTCACCCTTTAAAAATTGCAGCCCATCTGCAATTTGATCAATCAGATCAATCTCAGCCAATCCATCACTATTTCCTGTAGTACCCAGAATATGGTCAGCAAAACCATCTCTGGTATATAATTTTACCTCAACTGTGGCAATCCCTTCTTGTCGGTGTTCAACCATAGTGGTCCATTGTATCGGTAAAATTTTAATCAAACAGGCGGTATGGTACTGGATATAATTTTCGTTGCCAGGGCCAAATTGTTTACGGTGTAAATCAACATATTCAATACCTGTTATAGCGTTAAGTTTATCTCTTACCGCTAAAAATAATTCCTTGCGTGGTGTCATAATTTTTGTCTCTTTTTAAGTTGTTTAACACAATGCCCTGTATTTACAATGGCATTGTGCTGTGCAGGTGTTTTTGCGATAAGCATAATTAATAAGTTGCCTCTATATGTAAACTGTTCTCATCAGTAAACCTCAGCTCCTTTACCTTCATCCTATCATATTCAAAATTCTGTTTGGCCTCAATCAGCATGGCCGTTGCATTCTCTCCGTTTAAGAGGTTTAAAATGCCTACCCCAAGTTCAGGGTATTGCTTGTACTCGCCTTTTTCGGCGATTAGAATGTGTTTTTGGTGCAACTCGTCTGAGAAGCCTACAAGGAAATCTCCTTGTTCCAATTCTAAGTCTGTGTTAAATATTAAGTCTTGCATGTTTTAATTATATCAGCAAATCTCTATCAATTTTAAGTCTTCATGAAAACAGGAATCAGGCATTGTAGGCACACTTTACAAGGCTTGTTAAATAAAATACAATGCCTGATACCCAATTTTTTTAGCCCCCAAAATCGTTGCAGTTTTGTCCTAACAACGGGGGATAAACACATCAACTCCCGATAAAAATCAAAGAGAAAAATGATAGACTGGATTAGTGTTGCTCAAAAACAAATAGGCGTAGAAGAATACCCAAAAGGAAGCAATGGCGGTAAACAGGTAGAAGTTTATTTAAAAGCTGTTGGTTTAGGTAAAGGTTACGCATGGTGTATGGCATTTGTGTATTGGTGCGTGCTTCAGGCATGTACGGCAAAAGGATTAAAAATGCAACTGAAACGTACCGGCGGAGTAAATGATCAGTATATCGCCTGCAAAAGTTTAGCTGTAAATACACCTCAGGCGGGCGACATATTTATCATGCTTAACCCGAACGGGACCGGACATACCGGATTTATTGAAAAGGTGCTCGGTAATGGGATTGTACAAACCATTGAAGGGAACACAAATGCCGACGGATCGAGAGAAGGATATCAGGTAGCAAGACGTACCAGGAATATAAAAACCATTAAAGCATATATCAGATTAAATGGAGCGGTTTAGGATAGTTTTTTTCGGGTTGATTGTACTTTGTTTGCAGGTGGCTTGCCGTTCCAGGCAGGTTGCCACAAACGAGGTATCAAAAACCAAAACCGTTACCCGGATACAACGCGATACCATTATAAAAACAGATCCGGACAGCAGCTTTTATAAAGCATGGATTGATTGCATTAATGGCAAACCAGTTCTTAAACCGAGCAGCGAAATAAAAAAGGCAGGTAATTACCTCCATGTTCCAAACGTAAAAATAGAAGGCAACGAGCTGAATGTAGACTGTTATGCCGTTGCACAAAACCTATTTAAAACATGGCAGCAGCAATACATTGAAGAGCGAGAAACTGCAACAATCATAAGGCCTCCGATTGAGGTTGAGAAACCTTTAACATGGTGGCAGAACTTACAGATTTATCTGGGACGAGCAGCACTTTTACTCAGTGTGGTATACCTGGTGTACCGCTTAATTAAACAAAAATTAAAAATAAATTAAATAGCGTTAAAATGAATTTACCTTCAGTAAAATTTAACATTCAAAACGGCGGTTTATTACAACAGCCAGCAACAAGCGATAAAGTTATCGGACTTATTGCAACCGGAGTAGCCGTAACCGGAACCCCGGGCCTAACACTTGATACCTCGTATCAGTTATTCAGTTTAAGCGATGCAGAAAACATCGGAATCGTAGCAGGCGGTACCAACGATTTTATCTACAAACAGTTAGAACAGTTTTATACCGAGGCTGGTCAGGGTGCCGAGTTATGGTTAATGCTGGTATCGGCAGCAACCACTTATACCGAGATGCTCGATGTAACCAAAGCACATGCTAAAAAATTACTTGCCGATGCAGGTGGCGCAATCCGTGTATTAGGTGCTGTAAAAAAATCGACTGGTAGCGAAGTTGCTGTAGAAGGTTTAGATGGCGATGTGCATACTGCAGTAGTTAAAGCACAGGCTTTGGCCGATTATTATGCAGAAAAGTATATGCCTGTACGTGTAATTATTTCTGGTAACAATTACAGCGGAACCATTGCCGATTTAAAAGACTACACTACAACTGCATTTAACAGGGTAGCTTGCCTGTTGGCCAATACCGATGCTTCTAAAGTAGCTTCAGTTGGTTTAGCATTGGGTCGCTTGGCAAAAACACCTGTACAAAGAAACCTTGGCCGTGTAGCCGATGGTGCCGTAGAAAATCTTACCGCTTACTTTACAAATGGCGAAAAGGTAGAGAGCCAGCAAGATGCCTGGGATGCCGTTTATAACAAGGGTTACATCTTTTTAAGATCATTTGTAAGTAAGAGCGGTTATTATTTCAGCGATGATTTAACCTTAACCAGCGAAACAGACGATTTTAACAGTTTAGCACGTGGTTTGGTATTGGATAAGGCCATTATTTTAGCCTACGCATCATTAGTAAATAACTTATTGGATGAGGTTGAAGTTGCAGCTTCAGGCGCAATCCATCCGGCAGTTGTAAAAAGCTGGCAAAGTCAGGTCGAAAATGCCCTAAACACCATGGTTGCCGCTGGTAACTTATCAAACGTAGAGGTTTATATCGACGAAAATCAGAACATTTTAAGCACAGGCATTATGCAGGTTGTAATCAAATTACAGCCAGTTGGATATGCGAAGCAGATTACCGTAAACATTGGTTTTACCACAACAATTAATAACTAATATGATCTTTGGAAGTAAACAATATTCGTGGAGCGATGTAAGCATCGCCATAGGCGGAAAAATTATCAACGGTGTAACAGAGGTAGAGTACACTGTGAAAAAAGAAAAAGAAGCCCTTTACGGCCGTGGTTCTGATCCACACGCTATTTTAAGTGGTAAAAACACTTACGAAGGGAAGCTGGGCATTTGGCAGAGCGAACTCGAAAGTTTGGTTCAATCTGCACCGAACCGCGATGTATTATCACTAAAATTTGATGTAGTGATTACCTACGTGCCAGAAGATGGTGGTGCTATTGTGGTTGATATTCTTAAAAACGTAGAATTTACGGAAGTAAAGAAAGCCATGAAACAGGGTGATAAAAATATGGTAGTAGAAATGCCTATCGTTTTCACAAAAATTAAAACCCAACAATAACCCCAATCATGAGTAAAGTTACAACCCAACAGATTGCCGACTGGAAAAAACAGCATACCGATGTGTACCAAATGCCTATCGATGATAAGGTATGTTATTTGAGAGCACCACTAATGGTAGACTGGAAAAGGGCATTTACAATTATGCAGAAAAGCGGCGACGTAGGTTTTGCCGAAGAGATGCTGGCCACCTGCTGGTTAGGAGGTGATGAAGAGATCAGAACAAAAGACGATTATTTTTTATCAGCGCGTAAAGAAATCGCCTCCCTGTTTAATTATTCGGAAGCAGTTGTTACTCCTGTGGAGAACAGAAGCTCTAAAATTACAATCGACGAGTTTAGTTGTGTTGTAAGGGTAATTACCAGGGAAGATTTGAAACTGGCAGATAAAAGAAATCCATCAAATAAGCCTTTTGTAACGCAAGAAGCTCTGTTTGATCTGATTTGTACCGAAAAGGACGAAGCATTTAATGATAAAAACAATGCAAGTTTAAGGTTCCCGCTTTATCAGGCCATCGAAAATTTACAAAATCAAAAAGCTGCTCAGCTAAAAAAGCTTTAACCGAGGCTGTCGTTGATCCCGACGACACCTCAGCTTACTCATTAGCTGAAATTAGTGTAAGGCTAGGTGACGCTTTTTTGAAATACTACATGCACATTCAAAGCCCTTCCTCTCTTTCTGATGAGGAATGGGCTGAAGAATTGCAAAACTTACACTACATCAGACAACAAGAAGCCGAGGCTTCAAAGCCCAAATAATAAATGAATCCAATTGAATATCTAATTAAGCTAAATGACCAGAGCAGCCCTGCTTTAAACAAAATTGCCGAAAGCGTTGGATTGGTCATCGCTCAACTCAGAACAATTAGTGTTGAGTTAAAAACGATGGTGGAAAAAACAACTTCAAGCGTTGTAAACATCTCGAGGACGACAATGACAGCTGTTGCTTTCGGAGCCCAGAACTCCATTGCTGGGGTGAGGCAAACCATAGAGAGAACTGAAGTCCGTTTTGAAAGTTTTTCAAAATCTATAAAAACAAGAGCAACAAGTTTAAGAGAATCTATGGCATCCCTTTCTCTAAAACAGGAAGATTCATCAGAGTCAAGCCCGGCAGTGTCCGCTATAAGCGAAATTGGGAAAAAAATTTTGGAGTTAACCCAGCAATATGATGGTTTCAAAAAAAACTTAAGCGAAACCTTTCAGTCTAAAGAGATTGGTGAAGGAGCCATGAATGCTATTACACAGTTCGTAACCAATTCTCCTTCTCAACTAGCAGATGTTGTGGGCGCATTTGATAACCTGGCGAAAAATGGAATTAATCCCACTTCGGCAGAGCTGATGTCGCTTGGAGATCTGGCTGCCGTTAAAGGTAAAAAGTTTGAAGATGTTGGTTCTGCATTATTAACAGCACAAAAAGGTGATTTTCAGGCCCTCAAGCAATTTGGCATTGAGGCCAGCGCATCAGGAGATAAAGTGCGCCTTTCGTTCAATGGTGTAACCAAAACGGTCGAAAATAATGGCCAAGCAATGAAAACAGCACTTGCTGAATTTGGGAATATGAATGGCGTTGCTGGTGCTATGGAAAAGGTTGGTAACTCAGTTGATGATATTAGCAATTTAAAATTTTTGTTAGAGTTTATCCCGATAATTTCAAGGGCTTTCGAAATCTTGCAAAATGTGATTCAGCCGGTGATCAATTCTGTTTGGAATTTTTTAAGAACCATGCTTGGTTTGGACGAAAGCAGCAATGGGGTTTCGGTTTTTACCGATACCCTGACCGGAGCCCTCTTCGTAGTCGACATCATATCAACAGCGATTTCGGGTTTTATTGACCTGATATCACCACTTGCTCCCGCAATTTTTATGGTGGTAGGTGCAGTTGTAGCATTAAATATAGCCATGGCGATGAATCCTATAGAATGGATTGTACTGGGGATTATTGCCCTCATTACCATCATCGGTTTAGTGATTAAATATACCGATGGCTGGGGTAAATCATGGGAAGCATTAAAAACAATATTTACACTGGTTTGGGATCAAATTGGTGCCGATTTCAATTTTGGGATTGATAATATGGTGTATGGTTTTAACATGATCTATCTACAAGCCCGAAACGTAGTAGAGCAAATCGTTGGTACTTTTTCAAATCTAGGTGAAGCCATTGGAATGGCACTTGACGGCAATTTAACTGGCGCTATGGACAAGGCCTTTCAAGGAGTTAGAACAGAAGCCGGAGCCGAGATAGAAAGGCTTAGAACAGAGCACCAAACTCAAACAGAAGCATATTACCGAGGAACCGCTCAAAGGGTACAAAAGTTTGTTGGTGCAGTAAATAACCTGGGGATTTCTTTTGACGGAGAAAACTTTTCTAAAGATATTAAAAAAGTAGCGGGTGGGCTTTCTGGGGCCGGAAAAGAAACCAGTTCTTACGACAAGTTTGCCAGAGATAATAAAGGACCAAAAGATAATGGCGGAGCTAATCCAGCAAATAAAAATGCTGTAAGCGGTATTACCGGTGGCGGTACACAAACCTCCCACATTACCATCAACCTCGCCAAAATGCAGGATCAGATCGTAATCAATACCATCAATTCAGGCGAAGGGGCTACCAAAATGCGCCAGCTGCTCGAAGAAGAATTAAACCGCCTGTTAGGCTCAATCACACTAATGCAAACTGCGTAATGACACTAAATATTAAAGAATTAACAGCGCTGGCCCATCTAAGTTATATCGCTTCGCCATACCCTGGCTTTGATAAAAAGCTTAAAATGTTCAACCTGCCCGATATCAATAACATCGGCAGCGCATTGGGTTCGCCTTATTTTATGCAGTTAAGCTTAAAAAAACAAGAAGGTGAAATCATCACCCTACCCAATGAACCACTTGTTTCGATATCGTTGCAAAAAACGATTGTAGAAACAGCAACCGTTGGCGAGGGAAGAACAGGCACGGTAAAAGAGTATATCTGTACCGAAGATTATGATATCGAGATCAAAGGTGTTTGTATCGGAGAAGATGGCAGGTATCCAACTGAAGAAGTTAAAACTGTAAAAGATCTATTTCTGGTTAACGAAGCCCTTGAAATACAGGAAAACAATTTTTTCGAGCTTTTTGGTATCAATAAAATTGTGCTTAAAAGTTTTAAACTCGACGAAATGGTTGGGCAGGAAGGGGTACAGAAATATACTATCAGTGCAGTAAGCGATATGCCTTTCTTCGCTGAATTATCAGAAAGAGGCAAATTTATTAACGAATCAGTAACAAAAGCACTAAATAATGTTCGTCTTACAGGGGTACTTTGAAATAGGGGTTTATAAATTCAGGGTGATAAACAACATCGAAATTACACGTTCGGTAGATGAAATTACCGATACCGCGGTAATTAAAATGCCGACCAAGTTTTTAATTAAAGAGGGATCTGGAAAAGCGGTATATGTAGAGGAAGCGATCAAAAAAGGCGATCCTGTTAAAATCGTTTTGGGCTATAAAGATAAGTTGGAAAGAGTAGAGTTTACCGGCTATGTAGACCGCATTAAATGCACTACACCGATTGAAATCTACTGCGAAGATGCCACCTGGTTATTAAAACGCAAAGCTGCTTCCTTTAGTGAAAGTAAAACTACTTTAAAAAAAGTGCTCGAAAGTATTGTGAGCGGTACAGCTTTAAAACTGGCCGCAAACATACCCGAAATGGCGCTAAATAAATACCTCATCAAGGATAAAAATGGCGCCCAGGCCCTGAAACAGATTAAGGACGAATTTAAGGAAATCTATAAAATTTACCTTAACGATGAAGGCGAACTGTATTGTGGCCTGCAGGAACTGAACAACATTAACCAAAAGGCCAGCTATGATCTTAACTACAACATCATAGAAAATAAGCTCGAATTTAAAAGTGGCGATGATAGAAAGGTAAAGATCATTTGCGAAGGATGCACCAGGGATAATAAAAAGATAACGGCTACGCGCGGAGATAAGGACGGAGAAGAATTTAAATTCAATAGCAAGGTGGTTACCGATCAGCAATCGATTGACAAACTGGCCGACGAATACCTGAAAATTGCAAAATATGGTGGCTACAGCGGAGACGTTACCAGTTTTTTATTACCCGTTGCCGCGCCCGCAATGGCTGTCGAAATTTTTGATAAAAAACATGCCAACCGTGAGGGGAAATACTTCATAAAAAAGGTAGTAACCACTTACGGTATGGGTGGCGCGAGACGAATAGTAAGCATTGGCAATAAATTAACCACCAACAAAAAGTAATGATTGAAGAGATCGCAAAAAAAATAAAACTGCTGGGTAAACAGGATACCGATACCACCATCATGACGGTAAAGGCAGTAGATAAAAAAGAAGGTACCTGCACCTGCGATGAGAATGGGGTTTTGCATACTGACGTCAGGTTATCGGCCATTATTGATGAGAAACTACAAAAGTATTACCTCTATCCAAAAGTGGGCAGCACTGTGTTGGTAACGCCCATCGATGCTGATTATAACATGCAGTTTATATCGGCTGTAAGTGAGCCAGAAGAATTGGTATTACAAATAGGGGAGGTGGTTTTTGAAATCAATAAAGACGGTTTTTTATTGCAGAAAAATAACGAAACACTAAAAGCCCTGATGATGGATCTGATCAAAGAAATCAAAGCCATGAAGTTTACAACCAATGCAGGCCCTACCATCGCCCTGGTAAATACACCACAGTTTTCTGCTATAGAAAACCGGTTCGAACAATTTTTAAAAGATAATTAAAATGGCTTTAAACAAAAATAGATTAAAATCTAAAATCATAGCCGCTTTTGAGGCAGAACAAACCGAACAGGAAGATTATGTAGCTAGTTTAGACCGTATAGCGGATAAACTTGCCCAGTGTATGATTGACGAAATCAAACAGTTGACCATCACCTATAACAGCGGTTTGCTTGCACCTAACGGAGCGGTATCAGGCACCTTTAACGCAACCTTAAGCTAATGGACGAATTTATTAAACAACATGTTGGCGAATTAATTACAGCAGTTATTGCCGCTTTTGGAGGTTGGTTTTTTCAACGGAATAAACAAAAGGCTGAGCTGCAGGCCAACGAAATCGATAACGCAGATAAAGTTTTAAGGTATTACAGGGAGATGGTTGATGATTTGGGGCTTCGGCTTAAAGAAGCAATAGTAGAGTTGAATAAAACAAAAGAAATGGTTAAAGAGCTCGAAGAGAAAGTGGAAGCCCTAACTGAGGAATTGAAAAAGCATAAAAAGTTAAATAATACAGATCATGACTAAAGAAGCCCTACATAATCAATCGGTTCTGGATTTTGTTCTCAATCATACTGGCAGTATTGCTGCGGCTATCGACTTCAGCTTTGATGTGGCCATTTCGATCACAGACGACCTTCAGGTTGGCAACAGTTACCCACTCAGCGGTGAACTTCTGGCAGACTCCGATATTTTAAACTACTACATCAGTAACAACTATAAACCAGCAACAGCAACCCTCATCGATACCGATTATGGAATTGGCGAAATGAGGGTTTTAAGCACTTTTATTGTAAGATAATGGCAAGAAGTATAGAACAAATTCAAAATGAAATCATTAGTGCTAAAGAAAGTAACTCCGATTTAGCCGAACTAACCAGCACCAGTAAAACAGCAGTTTGGAGACTGATAACCTTTGTTATTGCTTTTTCCATTTATGCTCTCGAAAAACTGTTTGATATTCATAAAGCAGAAACCGACGATAAAATTGCGTTACTAAAACCGCATACTGCGCGATGGTACCGCCAAAAGGCACTGGCTTTTCAATATGGTTATCCCCTGGTTACCGATTCGGATGTTTATGATAACACCAATGTTAGTGAAGAGCAGTTGACACTTAGCAAAATAGTGAAATATTCGGCTGTAACAGAGTCTAAAGAAGGTGTCGTAATTGTTAAAATCGCTACCGAAAACGGTGGCATATTAAGTCCGATCAGCGATGTGCAAAAAGAAAGCTTTAAAGCCTATATCGCCGAAATTAAAGATGCTGGGGTGAACATTAACACCATTAATTTTTTACCTGATAAACTGTATCTGAACATGAAGGTTTATTACGATCCTTTGGTTCTGGATGCCTGGGGAAACAGCATTATAAGCGGGGGTAAACCGGTAGAAGAAGCTATAAAGCAATATTTAAAAGAACTGCCATTCAATGGTGAATTAGTATTAGCTCACCTGGTAGATCGTTTGCAGGAGGTAGAAGGGGTATTGATCCCACAGATAGACAGTGCGGAAAGCAGCTGGATCAATGATGAGAATAATTCAACCACCTATGCAGCACCCGAAGCGATTGATGTAAAGAAAATACCCGTGTCGGGATATTTTGAAGTTGTAAATTTTGATCTAATAAAATATGTGGTATACGATAGATATCAATAAACTCGTCATCCTGCTTATTCCCACCTTTTTGAGGAAACCGGTATTTATTGCATGGTTACAGGCTTTGGCAACACCAATAACAACCTTGCATCAGCAATGGTACAATAAAAGACTAGATAATTTATATAAGCTGGCCCATAATGGTCAGGTATGTTACTTACGGGCTGCTTTAAATGATGCTTTTGATCCTGGGCAAAGAAGGATTAAAATTACGAATGGGAACAAATATCAGCGCAAATACATTTATACCAGCGCAGAACAAAAACAGAAATACTTAGGCTTAAGCTATTTGCTGCAGGTAGGGGATTATGCCGATACAGGCGTCGATTTTAGGGTGGTAATCCCACAAGATTTCGATCTGGTAAACAACATATACCAGTTAAAAGCAATGATAGATTTTTATAAACTGGCGGGCAAACGCTATAATATTGAAAAAGAATGAATCAAATAAATTTACAGCAAACCGGTGGTTTCCCACTCGAAACAGATACACTGGATTTTATGCAGACTGCTTACACAGCATTGCAGGCCATTGCTGCACTGGGTGGCGATAACTACATCCTATCGGGTTGTGCAACCACCGGAACTACGGTAGCAGATGGTTATATCGTAATTAACAATGAAGTATTACCTTTTAAGGGAGGTTTACTTCAGACTAATATTGTTATTCGTGAAGATAAACAAACACGCCCTTTCGAGAACGGGCAGGTTAAAGATGTGTTTTTTACCCGCTATGCCTCTTTCGGTACCGGAACAAATGCCATTGCCTGGGCAAGTCTTTCACGTTTAAAAAACCTTGCCGCGTTTAAAGATCTGCCTACACAGGTTAGCTCGGCAATTGACTTTGATACAACAGATAGTTTAGCAACTTCAAAAGCGGTAAAAACTTTAAACGATAAAATAGAAGCTCAATTTCCTGCAGGAGCCATTGTAATATGGAGTGGTGCAATTAACGCGATCCCAACAGGCTGGGCATTGTGTAATGGTCAAAATGGCACACCAAATCTGGTCGATCGCTTTGTTTATGGAGCAGGAGGATCACGTGCTGTTGGTCCTGGTATTGGTGGTTCTGAAACCCATACTTTAACCATTGAGCAAATACCACCACATCATCATCAACTCATTGGTGGAAATATCGGTCAAAGTTATACCGCTGACCGGGGTAGTGGACGAAACTCAGTAGATGCAACCAATCCTTTTACTACAGATACAGGGGGCGGTATGGCGCATAACAACATGCCCCCATTTTATGTGCTGGCTTACATCATGAAACTCCAAACCAACCAGGTTACGGGCTTAGACTAATAGTCGAAAGCTTATTGAAATATTTAGTATTTCAACTCTATAATTAACAAGATCACATAAAATGGACGAAAAAAAATTAACACCGGCGCAGGCATTTGATATTATTTATCAGGCTACTGCAGCTTTACCATTAAACCGTGCAGACAGTCGATTATTAGATTATGCTTTTAGGGTATTAGCACAATTGTTACCCAACGAAGAACAAGGCGCCTGGAAAACCGAAACACCGAAATAGATGTATTGCATCTTCTCAAAAAAATAACAATGGCAAAACAAACTTTAAATACAATAAAAAACTGGTTTAAAACCGGTTTAAAACCTACTCAGCAGCAATTTTGGGATACCTGGGATAGCTTTTGGCATAAGGACCAAGTGATCCCTGCAAGTTCTATTGAGAATCTGGATGCCCGTTTTGACGAAAAGGCCGATGAAGAAGCTTTCGAAACTCATCTTAGTGATCTCAACGCTCATAATATTGGCAATCTTTCTATACCTGCTGGTCCAATTAACACTTTAACAGGAAGTGGCACACGTGCGAACCTGTTTTACAACACTATAGATCAGGTACTTTATATCTATGATGGGGTAGCGTGGAGGCCTGCTGTAGAAGCTGATTTGACTCAGTTTTATACTAAAGAACAGGTAGATTTATTACTTTCTGGATCTGCGCCAGCCTTGACTGCGTCTAACGGTTTGACAATAAGCAATGGAGATATCAAATTGGGGGGAACATATAATGATTATATTAATATCTACAGCCCAACTTACACAAATGGTAGCTTTTCGTTAAGTAATGGATACGCTGGTATTTCAACACTGGGTACCAATAAAGATCAATACTACAATAATATTCAAGGTGAAATAAAGCTACAGGAAAATCAGGTTGTTAATAGTCAATCAGGAGAAAAAGAACTTAGTGCATATTTGAGCGTAGGTTATTCTACAGGTTATTCTCACGTTAGGGTTAGTGAAAAGGACGGTATTGTACTGCAAGACGATTTACTTAAAAAAGGTGCAGTATATGCTGAAGATTATTCAGGTAATTGGGGCGTCAATGATGAAAATGTGTTGATAACTAAAAAATACGCTGATAGCCTGATTCGTTCAACTAATGGATTTGCTCAACTTAATACAGATAATACCTTCACGGGTAGCCAACGATTAGAGAGTAATTCTGCTGAGGATACGAACAGCGCTATCAGACTTACAGAATTAACAAGTGGACGTTATTTACAATTGCAATCTGGTGATATATCTTTTGGTAATAACAGCTTTATAAACACTATTAATCAAACAGCCTTAACGGCAGATAGGACTCAGAATTTTCAGGATAAAGATGGTATAATAGCCTTATTAAGTGATGTTACTGCAGCAGGCTCTGGCTACGCCAAATTATCAGGTGGAAATCAATTTGAGGGAAATCAGGAGTACAGGGATGGTAATAAAGTTTCATATGTAAATGGGGGACTATTTTATACATTCAATCCGGCAAACCAAATGCAAGCTGCTTTTACAGAAGAAGGTTTTGGTGTAGCAAGTATGTCTAATGGTACTACAACCAATCTAAGGCTGGGATTTTTAGAAAATAATATAGCGCGTTTAGTTTTACCCATTGTTAGCGGAACGATTGGGCTTGTTGAAAAATCAATAAGAATTTCTACCGCTAGCTTTACTTTGGATATGACTAAAGATATAGAGCTGATAAATGCATCTACCGGTGATGTAGAAGTAAATTTACCTCAACTGTCTGGTAGTCTTCCTCATCAGGGAAAACAGGTCATCATAAAGAGAATTGATAATCATAACCAATCTAACTATTCGGTAATTGTTAAATCAGATCCAATGGATGTCATAGAGGGCGAGCCTACTAAAGTACTTCCGCAACAGTGGAATTATATTATTTTGGTCGCCATAGGTAATTATTGGATCGTTACCAACTATTATGCTACCCAAAGCCTTAATTAAAATCAATTATTTGATCGGTTCTACTTGTAGCAATAATACCTCAAACAATTAAATAATGGCAAAACAAACATTAAATACAATAAAAAACTGGTTCAAAACTGGTTTAAAGCCAACTCAACAGCAGTTTTGGGATACCTGGGACAGTTTTTGGCATAAAGACCAGGTAATTCCTGCCAGTTCCATCGAGAATTTAGATGCCCGTTTTGATGAAAAAGCCGATGAAGAAGCATTTCAAAGCCATTTAAGCGATAACCATGCACATAATATTGATGGTCGTTTGGCTAATAAGGCAAGTATAAATCAGTTAGAAGCGGAAGTAACTGCACGGGCAAATGGAGATAATTATTTGCAAAGTCAGGTTGATGAACTTTTTAGCAGGCCGTCGGGATCATTAGAAGTAGTAAGGGCTTTGGATAATAAAATATTAGGCGCTATTGATTTTAACGGAAATACCGGGCTAAATGTTGCTAGCCCTGAAGAGAATGGACAGGTTGCCAATAAAGAGTATGCCGATCAGAAGGAAATCAATGCTAAAAACTATGCTGATTTGGTTGCAACAGATGTTTTGAGGTATGCTGGCGATTGGGATGCAGGTACCGGACAATATCCAATATTTGGCACTGGTACAGATGGTACTGTTAGGCGTGGCGATAGTTTTGAGATTAATGTTGAAGGAATAATTGATGGCAAAGAGTACGAGGTTGGCGATCAGTTACGTGCTAAATTAAACGCCCCAGGTCAGATCTCAGCAAACTGGGGTAGCGGTCAGGTAAATAGCCAGCAGGCAACCGAAACCCGAATTGGTATTGCTAAAGTTGCTACAGAAGCTCAGGCAATTGCCAAACTAAGTGATACCGAAATGATGACACCTGCGAAAATTGGTGCAACAATCGCAGCCGAAAAGAAATGGTTTAAGTTTCAAATCGCGATGACAGGAGAAACCGAACAGGCCATTTTAATGGAATATTCTGGTCAGATCAATTCCAGTTTTCTAGGGGGCTGCAACACCTTAAAATTAAAAAATGGTGTGGATGCGCTTTACACTGATGATAATCAGGTATATCCATTTGTTTTTAATGCAGGTGATAGGGTGTTTTTTACATTCAACTATGATGATGTAATGTTTGCCAAGTGCAACGTAATACTTAAAGGGAAATACAATTAATTATGGCAACTTATAATTGGAAATACAAGGGTGGCTCATTTATAAAATATTATGATAACACTGGTCTATTTGTAGCAGATTCAGATGATGATGTTAAGCCTGATAATGTTGGTTATGTAGCGCTTTTTGGAAATGATGAAACTGGTAATGGCTCCAGAAATAAACCATGGAGAACAATCTCTAAAGGATGTTCAACTGCTATTGGAGAGATGATTATCGTAGGTTCCGGAGTTTATCGTGAAACTGTACAGGGATTTTTACCGAGAATATGTGGCGATAGCGATGTAATATTAGATGGAACTGGATTAGATTATTGTGTATCAAATAATAGTGGGGGAAATAATTGTGTAGTAATCGATGTGACAATGAAAAACGCAATTTATTATGCATCAAGAGGCCCAAGTAATTACTATAGATGTCGAGTTGAAAACACTGGGATAAGTAATTTTTATGGCACAGATAATATTTTCACTAACATAACAGTATACAATGGTAACAACGCATTATATCCTGCTCAAAGAAGCCCATCAACTAAGAACAATACTTTTGTTGATTGTAAATTTTTAAACCTATTTGACAATTTCACGAATGTTGATCCCTTTAATATTCACAGCAATATTTTTAAGCGATGCAATCTGCTTATGGATATAGGATCATGTGCAATGAAGTATTCAATTTTGCAAGAATGCAACGTTGCCTTAGCCTATGCTGGGGTTCCTAACACGCTTTATCCAACAACAGAGGCAGGTTGGTCTAAAATCGATAGTTTGCAAGATTTAAAGGATCTCTTTGCAATAGTTCACCCTTCCCTTGATATTAATGAATACTTTGAAAATTGTATCGTTGCCGATCCAAAATTTAACAATATTGAAATTGGTGATTATTCTTTAGCTTTTGATAGTCCTGCCAAAAATTTATCATATCTCGGAACTTTTGTTGGTGCCAGATCAATTGCATATCCAATTAAAGCCTCAGCAGTTGAAAATGAAGGAGATTTTGATTTCAGCAGTATTGAAAATTTAACAATTTCAGATAATAGTATAATTCTCACAAATCCTACACTAGATGCAAGCGTTGAAACAATTGTTAAGGCAAATTTGATAGGTAGAGAATTGGCAGAAGCACCAATTTTCGGTTTCAGTGCTGATAGAAACGGTCAATATATTGATAGTTTAGCTGATTTGAGTGAAATAACAGTTTCAGTTGGAACAAGTCTTAAAGATTTAACACCCTATATCGTTGAAGGGGCTTCAATTATCCTAAATGGTAATATATATCAGCCAGGAGAAAGATTTACAACAAAAGATGTATTGGACTTTTCTTCTGACGGAGGAGGTGTATGCAGAGAAATATTAGAAGCGCCTCAAAGACATACCATAATGGCCAGGTTTAGCAATGGTGGTGCTTCAAAAAGCGTTGGCGATCCCCTGGTTGTTGGATATTGGTATTACGCAATTTCCGGGACAATAAATTATAATGGTGTAGAATACTTTCAAAAATCGTTTAAAGCGATTGATATCAATAGTTTTACAACTTCAGATGGTGGAGTCTTAATTGAAGCTTTCACCAATGAAGAATATCAGCACTATGAGCCCGGTATTGCATTTTCAAGTAATAACGTAGGCAATGTGAGAACAGGACAAATTTTGCGTGGTAATGGCGATCCTGATTATATAAGGGGTACTGCATTTGAATTTCCTATCAATGCCCGTTTCATTCAGTTAAAATACATCATCAGGGTTAAAAACTTAAAACCTTAATTTATGTATAGCGTTGAAAGCGGTCAGATTATACCAAATGCGCTCTATAAAGTTATAGGCGATAAAAATGTTGTTTACGCTGATAATGAATATCGTACCGGCGAATTTTTTAGAGGCATTGATAGCTTTAAAGAATTTGTTTTTGCTGGTGATGGTGTCGGGCTTTTAACTGAAATATCAGAGATAAAGTCAGGAACTATCCTTTTTAAGCAAACTCATAGTGATCATTCTTTTCCCTTAGCGCCTACAGGAATAAATGGCATGGCAATACAATTTAAGCTTACAGAAGCTGAAAAGGTCGTGAATGAGAAAACTAAGTTGCTTGGGATGTCTATAACCTTCAAAGATTATCCTTCCCATGTATATCTCATTAACGAAACTAGGTTTTCATTCAATCCAGATTGAAAATTGCTTAAATACGGAACTAAGGTTTCATTACCCGCTTTAGGGTAGAACTACATCACTTTTAACAGGTGTAAGTGATGATCAATCAATAATAAACTACATCAAAACTATTGGCATCGCCTCAAAGAATTAAACAATGGCAAAACAAACTTTAAATACGATAAAAAACTGGTTTAAAACTGGTTTTAAACCAACACAACAACAGTTTTGGGATACCTGGGACAGTTTTTGGCATAAAGACCAGGTGATTCCTGCAAGTTCTATTGAGAATCTGGATGCCCGTTTTGAGGAAAAGGCTGATGAGGAAGCTTTCGAAGCGCATCTTAATGATCCAAATGCGCATAACATAGGTAACCTTTCTATACCTGCCGGACCAATTAATACTTTAACAGGAAGCGGCACACGTGCAAACCTTTTTTACAATACTGTTGAGCAGGTGCTTTACATCTATGATGGGGCCGCATGGAGATCAGCAACTGCTACTGATCTAACGCAGTTTTACACTAAAGAAGAAATCAATGTACTGTTAAGCGGAGACTCTGGCCCTTTGGAAGGTAAATTTATTAAAGCAAGTCCTGTTGATGCACAGTTGGCTGATATTAAAATAACAGGTAGTGGTACTTTTGGTACAACAGCTTACACACAAATACAGAATGCTTCAATTTCTTTATCAACAGGGGCTGCAGGAGGAAGTTTTAATACTACAGGATTTTCATTTGGAGGAGCGACAGGGAGCTTTGGGCTAAATCCATCCTCCCTTAATGGTAGCAATAACTCCGGTAGTTTTTCTGTCAATTCTGAATCGGTCAACTTGAACTCTTCTGGTAAATTAGTAACGTTAACTTCTTCATATTTATTTATTAATGATGGCTCAACAGGCAAAGGGTTTACTTTTACTCCAAATAAATTAATATTTAGAAATTCCGGTAATGTATCTAGCCGGATTGATATTGATGAGTCATTAACTGAATCAGTTATCTACAAACTTCCAGCAACCTCGGGAACATTAGCTTTAGAAAGTTATGTAGATGAAGTCGTCAATAAAAAAGCCATTCCGATTACAGTTTCCGGAACAGAAGAATATGTACTTCCCTGGGATGACGAGCGTAAAGTACTTTTTGGAGCCTATGGCGATTTTAGTGTTTGGTTAAATGGTAGTTTAGAACAGGTGCCGATCACATTTACTACCGGAGAAGATGGTAAACCAAACGAATACCGATTCACATTGAGCGGAATCGACGCACTGATATTGATCAAATAAAACACAGATGAAAAAATATTTAATAATTGCTTTTATTGCCCTTGGCTTTTCAGCAACAGCCCAGCAATCTCCAACAAATAAAACCCGGTCTAATAACGATTTTTCGCAGGTAGATAACTATTTAATTGGATTGAAACGCTTGGGTATTCCTACAAGTGAAACCGATAATTTAGATGCAGCTGGTTTGCCTCAGAATGCGGTTAAAATCATTTTTAACACTACACTGGGAAAGCTTAGGATTTATAATCCACTTACAGGAACTTGGGCAGATGCAACAGATTTATCTGCGTATTATACAAAATCGCAGATAGACGACGCATTCAATGGCAAATTTGATAAAACAGGTGGTGCTATAAATGGCTCAATTAATTTAAAGGGCGATATAAGCATGGGCGGAAATGACCATAACATCTTGCGTATATCTACCGAAGGTGATGGGCAGGGAGCAAATGCTTTTGTGAGTAATGGTCTTGGCGGTAGCATTAGTTTTCAAGGGTATAATTTTAATTTTAACGGGATTAATTCTTATTTAAATACTAATACATTTATTAATGGTAATCTTACTTTAGGACTGGGTGCAGGCTATGGTTATTTTGATAATTACGGATGGAATGGGACTGGCTCGGGATTAAGAATGTTAGGGAGAAACTCGGTTACTTTACAGGCAAATCCTGATGCTGACATAGAACAGCCTGGTAATACTGATGCTGTTATCGATTTAAAGGTTTTTGACGAATCTGGTCTAAAAATTTTAAGAAACAAAGATGTAAGGGTGTATAATAATATTTCTGATATTAATGGTACCCCTTTTCTAAAACAGGGTGATGCTTTGCCATTAGTCAATTCGCCAAACCTCCCAGATAGGGGTAGATTATCCCCTGTTCAGTTATTAACACGTGATAATGATGGTGGAACTATAGGTAAATTACAGTTAAGCGAGCTACTAAGATCGAGAAATGGGATTGTTGATAACGATGGATATTTAGAATTAGGTGGAGATTATACAAGCGGAATAAATTTAGGGTCAAGTGAACATGCTCGATTAGTGTTAAACAATAGTCAAGCAACAATATCACACGGGGATGCTAGCAGAGGAATCGGTCAGGCCACTATTTCTGCACAATCTAACGCAGCTACTGGCTATTTACAGTTTTTTACTGCTACAGCTCTAGGACAAAAGGGGATAGGTATTGATGGTGCTAATACTAACAACGGCATTATTGTAAATGATGCAGTTGCACAAATGGGAATGCAATATAATGACGATATTTCTTGGGCAAATGCAGGGCCTCAAACCATGATGCCTAAAAAATATGTTGACAATAATTTTATAAAAAATCTAATAGCTACCGACAACGCACAAAATGCGAGCTTTAATTTGAACGGAAATGGCTTGTTAAATGGAGATTTGAAAACAAATTCGATGCATGTCAATTCTATTGAATTGGGTACAAATGATGGTGATCTTAAAATTGCACCACAGGGAACTGATAAAATAAAAATAACCGGAAATTTAAACATTGGAACCAGTACTAATATTGCTATAGCAGAAATTACGGAGAGTTATAGTACTTTTCATGGAGCAGTAATAGCAGACAACAACACAAGCGGAGCATATAACTACTTTGAAAGTCAAGACAATACTGTTGGGAAAAGAGGTACTTATCGAAGTAATAGTTGGGGTTTTAACTCTGGAACTGGTTATTTGAACTTTGTAATTCCCGAATTTGAGGGTGGGCATAATATCACTTTTCCTGTTCCTAAGGTCAATGCTAACGTAGCTTATCAATCTGATTTGGAAGGATATTTACCGCTAACAGGCGGTACTATGAATGGTGATTTAGCAACGGTAAATGACCGATCTTTTGCTATGTACAAAACAGAAGACCAAGGAGGGGATAGAATAGTGTGGAGACAAGAATATTTAAAGTGGATTAAAGATGGTGAAACCTGGTTCGATCTTAATCAAGGTTCTTTTAGATATAATGGAAATACTGATTTCCACGGTTCTCAAAATGTTTATGGAAATCTTTGGGTTGGTACCATGCCGAATATAACAGGACAACCATACCAATTTGTAGTTAAAGATCAAACCTCCGGTAACATGTCTGTCATAAACGATAAGTTTTTATCCTTAGGTGGTGGCGTGATGGAGGGGCGAATTTCAGGTGCTAGTGATGCCGGTACTTGGTCATTCGGTAGAAACTCTGAGTCAGGAAAATTTAATTTCGATTTTAATAATAATATTATAGCTTTTAATGGCGGATTAAATTTGAGTAACTCTTTAAAGGCTGGTAATGGCATTTCTGCGGATGGTGGAGAGGGATCTGGGGGATTTAATGTTCCGATAGGAGTTTCGGGTTCACAGCCAATGTTAGGATTTAGGTCTCGAGGTTATGGAAAATCAGCAGGTATCGGATACAGTTCAGGTGGTTTAGATTTTTGGATAAAAGGTGAAAATAATACTGATCTAACAGCTACTGGAATTAGACCATTAAGAATTGCAGATAATGGTAAGGCAGAATTTTTAGATGATGTAGAACTTATTGATGCAACTAAAGGCATCATTCTTCACTCACCAAACGGAACACGCTACAGGTTAACCATTAATGATACTGGTGACTTTGTTAAAACAGCCCTATAAAAATAGTCTCCTTTAAATACCAATAACTGCGGTTGCTTGCATTCTAACCTCCAACTAAAAACCACTCCATAACAATTTCATATTACCTGAATTTAGTTCCTTTTGGTGCTGAGATTACATCTGTACGTTCCAAAATTTGAATTGAGTGTTCAAATATTGATATAATAAAAAAAAATGAAGAAATATTTAATAATTGCACTGATAAGCATTTGTCTATCAGCAGCAGCCCAACAAACACCAACAAATAAAACACGATCTAATAACGATTTTTCGCAGATAGATAACTATTTAATTGGCTTAAAGCGTTTAGGTATACCTACAAGCGAAACCGATAATTTAGATGCGGGAGGTTTACCTCAGAATACGGTAAAACTAATTTATAACACAACGTTGGGAAAGCTTAGGATTTACAATCCCTTATCATCTTCCTGGAGCGATGCTTTACCAATAGATCTAACAAATTTTGTTGATTTAAATAGTACACAGATCATCGGGGGAATAAAAACATTTAATGGACAATCTGTTGAATTTGCAAATGCAAACCCGGTAAAATTCTATAATGGAGTTAATTTCCCTTATGGTAGCGGTATTAATTTTAAGGATGCTAGTGGAGTTTATGACTTCTCGTTGAGTAGTCCGGGTATAGGGCCGCTACTATGGTTGCATGTTGGTAATGAAGTATTCAGTTTCAGTGAGGATGGAAATATTGGTTTATGGAACGGAGGAGGAAAGTTTTTAAAAGATAAGGATTTAGATGCACTCATTAATCCTAAAATAGCAAATTATTTGCCATTAGCAGGAGGGACAATTGATGGAGAATTGCATCTGCCAGATTTAGAAAATGCCATTACTGATGATTATTATGATTTAAAAGGCTTTCTTTTAGGATTTGACAATACTACCGATAAAGTTAAAAAACGTAGTGTAAACGATTTTATTTGGAATGCAAATAGTTCTTACAATTCAATCCAACAAAATGCTAGTGTTAAGGTTAGTGGAGAAATTAGAACTGAAGCTGATCTTTACGTTGCTGGAAAATCGCAAATTTCTAATATGGTTCTTTCTTATGATGGCAATCATAATATAGATTTTAGTAATAGTGGTTCAGGTGTTCTTAAAGCAGGTAATTTGGTTTTTCAAAGTGATGCATCGGGTTCTAATGTTACAAACATGGAAATAAATTCTTTTCAAAATAAAATGACTATCGGGATGCCTGCCTATTTCAATGAGAAAATTTACCCATCACTTTATAATCCTATTGATTTGACTGATAATTTAACCATTTTGGCCCGGAATGAAGAAACTGGTGAAATGGCTCAACTACCAAAAACATCTCTTTTAAGTTCCAGCGATGCAAAAATTCCTAAATTTTTTGGTGCTGATGACAGAACATTACCTGTAGGTGGCTTATATATAGACAGACCAAACATCGATAACAAATTTGGAGCTTTCTTAACTGTTGGAACTGATGGGTATACAAGAGTTTTAAATAAAAATCAAGTTGATGTTAACTCGTGGGGCGGCTTAAATACAGGTGATGCCTTTAGCTCTGTACAGAATGGTGCGATTACGGGTATTTTGGGGAAAGATATTGATGGTAGTGCTTATCTATATAATTCTCTAGCAGTAAAAAACTTTTTAGGCTTAAACTCTATAATTCCAAATGATGGTGATGTTTTACATAAAACTCTTGATGAAACAAAAAAAGGTAGTTTAATCTTATCTAACGAAAGGGATGAAAATCCTGTTTATCTGGCTGTTGTAGATTATGATACAGGTTATGGCATTAATGCAGGAAGCAATGGGGTTATGTCTTTAAGAGGCGATAAAGAAACCGACCTTTTTGGAGGGCTTACTATTCAAAATTATAACTCCAAAGGTAATGCCCCCATCTTCCTTAAGTCAGGTATTAATGGGGCTTTGATAAATTTTACTTCTGAAGATTATTATCCTGGCGAAAACAATCAATTGCAGTTTAGAAATTTTTCAGTTGGCAATGATGCAGCTGTTGTATTTAAAACAGCGGGTAATTCATTTCAATTAAATAATGATAGCTTTCAAATAACTAATTTGGAGGAAAAAACGGACGATTCTTTTGCTCCCTTATTGGCTTACAATCCATCAAATGGTCACGTAAAAAAAGTCGAAAACAATGTTTTATTAAGGCCAAATGCGGTTAACTCCAGCACTTTAGGAACTGCTACAACCATTAGGATAGTCCCGGTACAAGATGGTTCACAAGTAGGGGCAAGGCATGAAATTGGCTTTAGCTCCTGGAATACAAATGGCACAACCCAATATGGTATTGGCGGTCGGGTTACTGATGTCTCTGGTAATGAATACAACGACTTGTATTTGTACAATAACGGCGCAGAGAGGCTAATTGTTGGTTCTGATGGTAAGGTTTCTGTCCCAAATGATATTGAAATTACTGATTTAACCAAAGGCGTGATCCTGACATCTCCAAATGGTAGCAGGTTCAGAATTACGGTAAGCGATACGGGTGTTTTAACTACAACTGCTCTATAATGGAACATTTTTTAATTCTTGTGATGGGCTTGCTAGGCATCCTCATTTACAACCTCTTTAAAGCCAAAGAATACATTGCCTCCAATACATTTATATTAACAATTTTTATCAAAGAAAATCTAACCATATGGCTTTGGGCATTTTGTGTGATTGTGGTGGCCACAGCGATTCTTTACATCGAACCCAATGCAAATGCAATAATTAAAAACCTTTCGGGCTTAGATTTAGCCAATACCAAAACTGGTTGGCTTTTATTCGGAGCGGGCTTATGCGGCCTGTTCCGAAATGTTAAAAAGAAAAAAAGCACGGTTTAACACCGTGCTTTTTTTGTGTGATTAAATTTCAATACACAAATCGATTTTAAAATTTGTACAATTCGATTTGGCGATTACATGTGGTTCGAATTTCAGGATTACAAATTAAGATGCAGATTAAAAACTTTTGGTGTAAAGTATTTTCCCAACCACATCCAAAAGTTTTACTTCCATTGTTAGTTAGTGCTTTAACCTCAGTTTTCTCTTCCGTTTTGATGAAGAATATCACATCAGAAAATTACGTCAATCGATTTTAAATATTTTTGTCACTATACAGTGATATATTGTATATTTGTTCAGCTAAAGAAACATTGCAAATTGGCTATGTATCTCTGCATCATACCGCAAACTATATTAACCTGATCAAGATTGAAATGAAAAAAGCAATTCCACTCAACGAATTATCTGTAGAAGAATTATATAAGAAAAAACAAAGTATAAAAGGAGCCTTAATAGGTCTTGGTGTGGTAATGCTCGCCGCCTTCATTATTTTGCTTTACCTCGTTTTTACTGCCAAAACACCAAAAGTGCTGGCAGCCATTCCTATATCTTGTGCTTTAGCATTATTACCCGCTTTTATTAGTCTGGGCCAAATCAATACTGAAATTAAAAACCGCGCTTCAAAATAGCTTTCCCATGTCGCCAGATTGCCTAAATTGTGCTGCTCCAGTTACACATAATTACTGCTCCAATTGCGGGCAAAAATCTACCACACACCGTTATTCCATTAAACATTTCCTGGCCCATGATTTTGTTCATGGCGTATGGCACGTTGATAAAGGTATTTTATTTACCCTAAAAGCCTTATTTACACGACCGGGCCACAGTGTCCGCGAATTTATCCAGGGCAAAAGGGTTCCTTATTTTAGTTTTGTTACGCTCATCCTGCTTATCTTGACGGCATCAAGTCTCATCGCACCGTATACACATGGTAGCATCACTGACCTGATGCCTAAGGGAAGCAAGGCAATGATGAGTGAGATCGAAAAATTTATCTCCGACCATCCAAAGCTGATCCTGATTATTACTATCCCGATTTATTCATTTTTTACTTTTATCTGGTTCAGAAAAGCAAAACTTAATTATTCGGAGCATCTGGTTTTAAATTCAAACCGCATTATTGTCGAATTAATTATTGGTTTGCTTATTTCGGTCATCACTATTTTTTACACCAATAGCAAAGGGCTGGTGTTAATGTATTTTGGTGCAGCAACCTTCTTTGCATTTATATACAGCATCTGGTTCTATTACCAGTTTTTTTCCGGCTTTAACTATAGTAAAAAAGGATTACTTATAAGAAGTATCCTTGTTCCTGCCTCTTACTACCTGGTATCATTTTTAATTGGAGTAGTATCTGCTATTATGAATATGAAGCATTGATTATTTTTCATCTACCTATGAAAAATAATCAATGAATTGGTGAAGTACCACCTTTTAACATTTATAGTCCTTATCTTTGGCGCGAAATGTATAAAAGGCTTACCGTCATTTTGCTATTAATTTCCCTCGTTGGATCCAATCTTTCCACCTATTTTGTATATGCTGGATTTGAAGTGAACCAAAAGCAGCTGGCTGAAAAGTTTTGTGTAAATAAAAACAGGCCCTGGATGCACTGTAACGGAAAGTGCTACCTGATGAAAAAGCTAAAACAGGCCGAAGAGAAAGAAAAGAAACAGGAGCGCGAAAGTCAGCGTACAGCTTTTCAGTTGGCCATGCCAAGCTCACCAGTTGCATATCATTTTACTCCAGTACTTTTCGAACGTCACTATTCGCTGGCTAAAATAGAAAGTCCGATTAGCTGTCATTTCTCTATATTTCAGCCACCAAAGCAAACCTGTTAATATTTGGAGTAGATTGATGATCTATTTCTACTAAATTCTGATCTTTTTTGCAACTGCAGAATTTCCAGATCAGAACGATAATAATATACTTGCGTTTGTAAATTCTTTATGAAACTTATTTTTTCTTATCTGCTCGTCATTATCGTGGCTTGTTTATGGTTTTCCTGTAAGCAAGAGCAAGACTATAAAACGCTCCGATCGGAAGTAGTTGCCAGGCATGATAAGGTGATGAACGATGCAGATCTGGCCAATGGTCAAAAGGCGATACTTGATTCTATTTATCAGTCGGTTAAATCTTCCGGTAATAAGCCTGATGTTTTGGTTGATTCAGTTACATTAATTGAGGTGATTAGTGGAATAGAAGAGGCCAACCAGCAAATGGAAAGCTGGATGAATCATTTTGATCCTGACATTTCGGGAAAAAGTGAAAGAGAGGCTTTAGATTATTTTAAAGTTGAGCTGAAAAAGATAAATAATCTCGACAGGCAGTTTAAGGCGGCAATTGTTCGTTCAGACCGCTATCTCGATAGTCTTCACATTGAAAAAAGAAAAGCGCTGCATTAACAGACTTTATTTTCAGGGATAATCGTCCCAAAAATTATGACAAACAGATTTATTCTATTTGCCTTCCTGGCTATGCCTTTTGGCGTATTGGCACAGAATGGCAAAACAAAAAATACAGATACTGCAAAAACCGATAGTGTTAAACATTTACAAACCGTTGATATTAACTCGCGCTATTACCGTCGGTATAATATTGGCAAATCGTCCGCTACCCTAAAACAAACCACTCCGCTGTTGCAATTGCCGCAGAATATCCAGGAAATTGACAAAAGTATTCTTTTAGATCAACAAGCCATTAATATCAACGAAAGTGTAACCCGGAACGTAAGTGGTGCAATCCGTAATAATACAGCAGATTTTTATGGACCATTCATTTTTATGCGCGGTGCAGGAATAAATACACTCCGCAATGGTGTCGATCTTTCGATGATTTATTACGGGCCAATGCCTGAGGATGCCGCCATTATCGATCGCATGGAGTTTATTAAAGGTCCGGCAGGTTTTATGAATGCCATTGGCGATCCGGCAGGCTCTTTTAATATTGTAACTAAAAATCCTACAGGAATATCCACCAATAATGTCAGCTTTACTGCCGGAAGTTTTGATCTTTTTAGGCTGAGCGGCGATTTTGATGGGAATTTTGATAAAAACAAAAAATGGCAGTACCGTTTAAATGTTGTGGGGCAAAAGGCCAAATCATTTCAAAAATTTGCCTTTAATGATAAGTTTGTGATAGATCCCGTACTGAAATACAATATCAACGACCATTCATCCATTACCGCCGAATACATTTACCAGAAGCAAAAATTTTTGCAGTACCTGCTCACTGTGTTTACACCTGATGGATTTGCTTCGCTCCCGAGGGATTTTAGCATCTCTGATCCGAACAAGGAGCCAGTTAAAGGCTCAGAAAACAATGCTTTTTTGACTTATGAAAATCAGATTGGAAAGAACTGGCATTTAACCGCGAAGGGTGTTTTTGCGGGTAGCCACTTAGATGGGAACTACTTTTTTGTTTCCAGTTACAATAAGGCTGCTCCAAATTTACTACCGAGGCGGGTAACTTACGAAAGGTTCAATACTAATGTATATGCTTTTCAGGCTTTTTTAAACGGTGAGGTGAAAACAGGAAGCATTACGCATAAACTTCTGGGCGGGATAGATGCTAACCGTAAAAATCTTTTGGCTTATTCTGGTTATAACGATAAAACCGCTAATCCTACTTTATACTATCTGGATATCAATAACCCAGTATATGGGATCAATTTCGATTCGAACAAAAGGGATGGAGCCTTGAAAGATATTGCCACCAACAAACAATCGGTTGAATATTATGCCGCTTATGCGCAGGATGAACTGAATATGCTGAACGATAAATTGAGAATCACATTTGCAGCAAGGTTAACCGGATCAAAAAGTGCTGTTGCTGTTCCAACAGTAAGCGAAGTGAAAGACTGGATAGTTACGCCGAGGGCCGGCATCAGTTATTCGATTCTGAGCGATTTTGCAGCTTATGCTGTTTACGATAATACTTACACGCCACAAAGTGGTTTAAGTATAGCCGGAGGGGTTTTTAAGCCACTGAAAGGTGAAAATTTTGAATTTGGACTAAAAAAAGACTGGGCCAACGGCAAGTGGAATACAACCTTATCTTTCTATAGGTTAACCCGCGATAATATCATTGTAACCGATCCCTCAACCTTATTGCAGTCGCAGATTGGGCAAACTAAGGCCAGGGGTATCGAATTCGATCTAAAAGGAGAAATTGTTAAAGGATTGAACGCCGTGATCAATTATGCTTACACTGATGCAATTATTTCGAAAGATGCGAACGCAGCAATAGTTGGACTTCCTTCTCCATATTTAACTAAGCATATTCAGAATACCTGGCTAAATTACAGGCTTCCGCTTGCGCTGCCAGGTTCTTTTACCGTCTCTGGTGGTTATCAGCTTCAGTCTGGCCGTTCTGGTCGTTATTCTGTAGAAAATAATTTGGCAGTTGCGCCTATTTTCAGGCTCGATGGTGGCATCGGCTGGACAAACAATCACATTATTGTGAATGCGATTGTAAACAACATTCTCGATCGAAATAATTATGGCAGTGCTTGGATTACGCCGGTAGCCTCAAATCCGGTCGGATTAAATGCTTACGTGCCTTTTGCACCACGGGAATTCAGGTTAACAGTGGGTTATAATTTCTAAGGAGATGAAAAGAAAGAACAGCTTCACTAAATGGGCATTCAATTTACATGGATGGCTTGGCCTGATGGCCGGGCTGTTCTTTCTCTTTTATGGGATCACCGGCTCTATGCTCATGTTCCGTGGTGAATTGGACAGGTATTTCAATCCTGAACTACACCACATTACACCCCAAGGGAAAATGTTGGGCGCCGATGGGATTTATAGAAATTTGGTACGGTCTCATCCTAATTTGAAGAAAATTGTACTGCATGATTTTCCTGTTAACGCATACGACAGTTATGAGTTTATGGTTTACCTGAATCAGCAGCAGATGACCGAAAATTACCTTTACTATATCTGTGTCGATCCTTATTCGGGTAAAATTTTAAAAGAGGGCAGTTATGCAGCTCTTCAGCCCTCGTTTTTTCGCTGGCTTTATTCGCTGCATTACAGTTTACAATTGGGGATGCCCGGCAAACTTTTTTCAGCGATAATCGGCTTAATTATGTTGCTTTCACTATTAACAGGCATAGTTGTGTATCGGAAACATTTCTGGGATGCTCTTCGTTTTAAAGCAGGCCTTAACTTTAAAAATTCGAGGACGGCTATTTCCTCTTTGCACCGAATTGTTGGGGTATGGGCAATGTTGTTTACCGCATTGTTGTTTTTTACAGGTTTTTGGATGAACAGTGAACATTTTAATCCCGAAACATGGAAAATAAACCCACCGGTTGAAAATACTTTGGTAAAAGTAAATATCGATTCACTTGTTGCTGCTTCGAGGAAACTGGTTAAAGGCTTTGAGCCCATTGCGGTGAATATCCCTACCACACCGGGAATTCCGGTTCAGGTTCGCGGACACATGCCCGGCAGCGGAAATCTACTTTATCGGGGCAAGGCGAGTGGGTTTTCTTTCGATCAAAATACCGGGGAATTATTGAAGACGAGTATCATCGAAAAACAACCTTTCGCTGCTCGGTTCGATGCCTGGATGTACCAGCTTCATATCGGTGCTTTTGGCGGTAATGTGCTCAAATCATTTTATGTATTGCTTGGATTATTGCCAGGATTTCTTTCTGTTACAGGCGCATTACTTTGGTTTAAGCGTAAAAAGAAGTTTATTAGTTAATGTTTTTTGTTTAGTCGTCATTTCGAGCGAAGTGCAACGCAGTCGAGAAATCTATTATAGATCTCTCCATTTCGCTACGCTTCAGTCGAGATGACGATTCACTTTATCCTATCTGCAAAGTTACTTCCCCTTAATATTTTGTTAACGTTTATACAACTTTAACGGCATCTTACTCAAATACCTTCGCGTAAAAATAATTTTATGAAGAAAATAGTTTCGCTGATTGCCTTGCTTTGGCTTTCAGTAGGGTATTTATCAGCCCAGGAGAATCACGTAGTATTGATCAGTATAGACGGTTTACGTCCCGAATTTTATTTAGATCCGCAGTGGGGCATGGTTAACGTGCGTCAGGGGATGAACAAAGGTTCTTATACAGAAGGTGTACGAGGTAGTTTTCCAACAGTAACTTATCCTTCACATACCACTATTGTAAGTGGCGTATTGCCTGCTAAACATGGTATTTATTATAATACGCCGGTTGAGCCTTTGGGTATTTCGGGCAAATGGTTCTGGTATTACAAAGATATTAAAGTACCCACCATCTGGACAGCTGCTAAAGATGCTGGTTTAACCACCGCAGGTGTAAGCTGGCCGGTTACTGTGGGTGCACCGATTGATTATAACCTGCCTGAGTATGTCATTCTACCACAGGGTAAAGGCGAAAAGAAAGACGAAATTAAAGCCATGCTGCAGGAATCGAACCCTAAAGAACTTTTTCAGGAAGTTCAGGATAATGCCATTGGTAAATTTGGAGAATTTGGTGCTTCGATCGATTTTTTTACCAGCGATCAGAACAAATCGAGAATGGCTGCTTATATCCTGAAAAGATATAAACCGGCTTTTTTAGCTTTGCATATTGCATTGCTCGATCATTTTGAGCACGAACAAGGTCGTGATGGCGATAAAGTAAGATCGGCTATCGTTGGTGCTGATGTAGCCGTTAAAACCATTATGGATGCTGCAGAAGCTGCCGGTATCAGTAAAAACACCACTTTCATTATTACAGGCGACCACGGTTTTGTAGATATCCATACCCAGGTTAATCCAAATGTAATGCTGGCCAAATTGGGCTTATACAGCGATACAAACAGGGAAGCCTGGAAAGCTTATTTTCAACAGAGTGGCGGTTCTTCTTTCCTGCATTTAAGGGATCCAAAAGATAAAGCCACTTTAGAAAAAGTTAAACTGGCTTTAAACGAACTTCCTGAAGGTATCAAAAAAACATTTCACGTATTGGATAAAGAAGCAATAAGCAAAGCACAGGGCGATCCGAATGCATTTATCGCATTGGCTGCAAATCAGGGTTTTAGTTTTGGTGCTGCCGCATCGGGCGAAATGCTTACCCCGGCAAGTGGTGGTACACATGGTTATCTGCCTACTGATTTTAAAGAAATACAAACCGGTTTTGTTGTTTTTGGTAAAGGCATTAAACAAGGCACGGTACTGCCACTAATGGGGCAGGAAGATATTGCTCCCTTAATTGCAAAATTGTTAAACCTGAACCTTAAAACAGACGGAATTTTATATCCTGGTTTGCTTGCGCCGGTGAAAAAATAAAAATTGTAGGCTCTCTTATAGCTATAACCGATCGTCATTCCCGCCTGTGCGGGAATGACGATTTTCTTTTGGATTGTTACGAGTGGCACCTTGTTCTATTTTTTTTCCATCATCCATTTCCATCATCCATCCCTTTCCATTTTCCATCCAAAATGTTAATTTTCCCCAATGGATGCGATTACAAATTTCCCCACGCTCGATATCAGCGAATTTTGGCCCAGTCAGAATGCGGGGAATAATTTATTGTATCATGAAATAATCGGGAAAAGGCATATTGAAAAACCGCACAAGCACGATTTTTTCCTTTTTATGTTATTTGAAGAGGGAAGTGGGGCTCACAGCATCGATTTTATAGACCACCAGGTTACCGGAAAACAGTTGCATTTACTCTTCCCAGAGCAGATCCACAAATGGGAACTCAACAAAGAAACCTATGCGCACCAATTGATGATCAGCAGAAGCATATTCGAAACTTTAGCTAATTCTTTGCGGTTTTCTTTAATTCTGTACCAGAATTATCCGGTGATCAGTTTAAGTGAAAAAGCCTATCATAATATTTTATATGAGTTTAAGCAGATTAAAAATGAACTTGCAAAGCCCATAATATTGTGGGAAATCATCCAGACCAGAACCAGGCTAATTGCCCTGATGATCAGCCAGGAAGCGGAAACCATTTTCAATAATCAAACCGTTTATCAAACAAAACCGATACTGTTTAAATATCGGTCGCTGATCGATGCCCATTACAAAACGGAGAAACTGATTCCTTTTTATGCCAATCAATTAAATATTTCGGCAAATTATCTGAATATTCTCTGTAGAAGGCATTTAAATGTTTCGGCTACGGCTTTGATTTATGAAAGATTGATCCTCGAAGCTAAACGGATTTTATTAACTACCGAAAAACCAATTAAAGCCATTGCCTTTGATCTTGGCTTTTATGACGTGGCTTATTTTTCCAAATTCTTTAAAAAACAGACACAGATTACACCACATGCTTTTAGAAGATAGTGATGAATTGAGCTGTAGTTATGTTGTTAATTGTGAAAATAATTGCTTAAAGTTATAAATAATACAATTATTGAAATAAATCCTACCACTCAAAAAATGGATTGAGCATTACATTTGTATTAACAAAAACCTGTTGCAATGAATCCACAATCGATCTCCAGAAAAGATTTTATCAGAAGCTCTTCTATTTTGCTGGCCAGTACCTATATCCCTTCCACGCAAGAGACAAAGGCAAATGAAATGGTAAAAGAAAATTTTGCGGATAAAACCCTTATCCTTAAAAATGTAAGGCTCGAAACGGGATTTGAATATGATCAGGATGAAGTAATCCATACCAAAACTGAACTTTTTACTGTAGAGATCGAGAATGGTAAAATCAAAAATGTGCTGCCCAATCAGCCCAAAACAAAAGCGGTTGATGCAAAAGGATTGTTGATGCTCCCGGCTTTTAGGGACATGCATATCCACCTGGATAAAACCTATTATGGATTACCCTGGCAGGCGCATTTAAAAAAGAACAAGTCTGTTAAGGATATGATCGCTTTCGAGCAACAGGTCATCCCAGAGTTGTTAAAAACCTCCATTCCGCGAACCGAAAAGCTGATCGGTTTACTTCAATCGTATGGAACCAGTTATGCCCGTTCGCATGTAAATATCGATCCTACTTCTCAACTGGATTCTTTAAAACATTTACAGCTGGCATTAGAAAATAAAAATAAATCTTTTAGGGCCGAATTGGTAGCTTTCCCTCAACATGGCATTTACTACACCAAATCGGCTGATCTGCTAAAAGAAGCTGCCAAAATGGATATCGATTTTATCGGCGGACTTGATCCAACTTCCATTGATGGTGGCATTGAAAAACAAATGGATTTTGTGGTTCAATTGGCCCTTGATAACGGAAAAGGCATTGATATTCATCTTCACGAAGCAGGAGAATCTGGAATTAAAACCATAGAATACCTGATTGATAAAGTGAATGAAAATCCGGTTTTAAAAGGTAAAACTTATGTGAGTCATGCTTTTGCGCTCAGGTATCTTGATAAAAATAAAACTGAAGAAATTGCCGAAAAGCTTGGCGCAGCCAAGATGGGGATTGCCTCTACCATTCCACTTTCGGGTAACCCAATGCCAATCCCAACACTTTACAAACATGGTGTAGAGGTGCTTGCAGGTAACGATTGCATTATAGACCATTGGAATACCTTTGGCACTGGGAGTATTTTACAAAAAGCAAATATCGCTGCGCAGATTTACGGTTACCGTACAGAATTTGAACTTTCGAGGATATTAAAACTGGCTACAGGTAATATTCTTCCTTTGGATGATAAAGGAAAAAGGCAATGGCCGGTAACGGGAGATCAGGCCAATTTAGTGCTGGTTGATGCGAGTTGCTCTGCTGAAGCCGTTTCGAGGGTATCTCCGGTTAAATCATTGATCCACGATGGGAACCTGGTTTTTTAATTAATCGCTATGCATTTCATCATGGCCATAGCTGATTACACGTGCTAATTTCCAAAGCCCATCTTTTAACTGCCAAACCTGCACAAATTTATAGGTTCCGCTGATTTTTTCTTTTTGCCCTTTATTGGTATGGTAAAATCGGTGAATGCCAATTTCGACAGCACCATAACCTTTTAAAGGGTGCACTTCTAAACTGCTTTTGATCAACTCCCTGCGGATGTGGTTCCCACGTGCGCACATTTCCTTAATCGACAACATTTCTATGTCTGCACCAACAGCAAGTCCGCCCAGATCATGATAAAATTCAAGATCATCTTTAATGAATTTTCTATAGGTTAATGTATCGCAGTTATTAAAGGCATTAAATAAAAGGCTGTCTGCTTTTACAATTGCTTTATATAAACTGTCGGGTGCAATGGAGGGGCTTTTCTGTGCAAAACTTGCATTGGTAAAAAGGCCTGTAAATAGGATAAAGAAAAGGATTTTGTAATTCATCTGGTTTATTGAGGGAATTATTTTCTATAACTGAACTAAGCCCAAATGTTTTTAAGAGGAAGGTTTTCGTAGCGTTATGGCTGTAAAGCTAACTTAATTTTAATTGCTTTTTACATCCCTTTGTATTAAATCTTAAATATTTAGTTAACTTAAACTTATGGTTAATGTTAGTCCCGAATTACAGCAAGAAGCGAAGTTACTCATCGCTAATAATCAGAAAATATTGGCAGTAAAGTTAATTATCGATCATACCCGCTGCGGTTTAAAGGAAGCGAAAGATTATATAGATGGCTTACAGGTTGGGTTCCAGAAGCCCACAATAAATCCGGCTAATCTGGATGATCAGGTATTGGCTATCTTAAGCCAGGGCAACAAGTTAAATGCCATTAAATATTATAAAGATGCTACAGGCTTGGGGCTGGCAGAAAGTAAAGATTATGTTGAAAAGTTGATGCAGCATAAGGTTGGTGGCAATCATGTGCTGGAGAGCAGAGATACCGATATTAAAAATATCATTTCAGGTAGTTCAATCAGTCATTCAAACTCACTCAGAAGCTTTTTGATCAAACTGCTGATCATTATCCTCACTGCTATAGCCATAACTTATCTTATGTTTAAAATTTAACTTTGAGCAAATTGCAATATTTCTGATAGAATGAAAATGTGACGTTCAAAAATCTTATCTTGATTTTAGACACAAATAAAATCTTAAGAATATGAAAATCACATTAGACACAAAATCCCTTTTGTTGGGATTTTTAGGCGCTGGATTAATGTTCACCGCCATCAGTTTTAAAAACAGTCAGGATCAGACCGGAGGAAGGTACCATACCGAAGTAAATGCGGGTAGTATGGTGGTTATCGTTGATAGTGAAACCGGGAATTATATTATTGCACCCGATATGCGTGATATTGGAAAAGTACAATGGATAAAAGGAGAGTTTAATAAAACCTTTAGCACCGCAATTGATAATAGGAGAGAAGCCAAATAATATATTTTTTTCTTCCAACAGACTTTATTTTGCAGTTTGTCATCCTGAGTGCAACGAAGAATCTTTTAGCAATATAATTACCATTTCATTAAAAGATTCTTCACTGCGTTCAGAATAACAGCAGGGGAGCGTTCTTTTTGGTTAATTAACCACATATGCACGGAAAACACGGATTATTTCACACTTATCCGTTCCACAGTCGGTTTACCAGTGGCTTCATCTGTGCCTTCCACTTCTGCGTATTTTACGTTTGGAAGCCAAAAACTTCCACCCTGTATCCTGATAAATAAGCGGTTAACCTTAATCGTATGGTTATTAATAGTGACCGATGCATGATAACTTTTATCACTGGATTTTTGCAGGTAAAAAGGTAGCTTTTTGTGCGATACAAATCGAAATTCGTATTTATCTGTTCCTAAGGTTTTCACATCTATCCCATAAGCAAATTTGCGTTGAATATAACCAAGATCTTTCTTCTGCCCCTTTTCACCGTAACGGATCCAATATACCTGAATGGGATTATCAGCGTTGAGACTACCATTTTTTTCTAAATTTAAGGCATAAATAAGTGTATTGGTATTCGGATCTCGCTGCAGGTAGAACAACATGTTATCTACATTTTTGGGCGTAGGAAAATTGATAGGGGAGGGATCTTTTGTTTGTGCCCAGGTTTGACTTGAAAAAATGAAAATCAACGAAACAATAGAAAATAAAGTTTTAGTCAGAATGGAAAATTTTGGTGGTTTAGAATGCATTTATAGTTTATCTTAGGTTTCTGTTTTTTCTTGATCTTTAGTCTGGATTTCTCCCTCACTTTGTTTGAGCTGTTCATTATAAAGGCGGTCTGATTCTGCCTTACAATGTTCATAGTCGTTTAATTTTTCGTAGGAAGTATTTCCGTGGATTTCAAAAAAATCCCTGATTGATGGGTAATCAAAATGAACTGACATTTCTTAAAATTTAGTTTACCAGTTTCAGAAAGAAGGGATAGCCGTTGGTCATTCGCCGAAAATGGTCGCATTAACCATTTTCAAACTCATCTTCTCTGCTATCTGCAGATGGAATTAGCACCTTATTAAAAACAGGTTGCTAAGACATCAAAGGGCCATTCCCTCCGTCTTTCTTGATAAGTATGTAATACAATTTTAGACGTCATGGACGGAATCGAACCGCCGTACTAGGTTTTGCAGACCTTTACCTCGCCACTCGGCCACATGACTATGCGGTCTTTTCAATCAGCTTATTCATTCACTTTTCGAAGAAGACACAGCAAAGGTAAATAATAATTACTATAAATTCTATAGAAATAGTAGTTTTTTTGAGATTTCTGATTTTTGATTTTTATTTTTGTGTTTAATGTGTTGATTTTTAGTTGTTTGATTGCCTTGTTTTATTGCGCCGTCATTTCGACCGTAGTAGAGAAATCTGTCTCAAGGTAGATCTCTCTCGAATATTCAGGACTGCGCTTCAGTCAATATGACGATGTTTCGTTGTAATTGTCATCCTGAGTGCAACGAAGGATCTTTCACACAGTTACTTTTGTGTTCCATAATTAAAAGATTCTTCACTGCGTTCAGAATGACAGCGTGTTACGGAAGATGTAAAATGGATGATGGAATTAATCAGCCTCTGTGCACTCCGTGGTTTCTCTCAGTGGGCTCTGTGGTTAAAATAAAAACCTGAATACAGTTTAAATTACTAAAATTGTAAAAAATAAGTCTGTCAATCAGTGTGTTATAAATAAAGTCTATAAAATCTATAGGAATACTTGTGTAAATTGTTCAAAATTTATACTTTTACAAAAAATTAAAACAGTTCACCAGCAAATTTACGTTCAATATGAAACTCTGCACACAACCTCAGTCATATTTTCTGATCAATTTTTCCGGTCAGTATAACTGTTGTTGCCGCTAATATAAACTAAGATACGGATCACCTGGTAAAGGTTTTCATTCAGATATTCTCATTTAAAAATCCTGGTACCCCGGGGCCTTTTGATAGAATATTATGGTGGTCATGTATTTCAGTCAATAAGTTGCCGGGGTATCAGGAACAGCCCAAACTAATCACCACCACTAGTTTAGGTTATTGCTCTAATTAATTCACCACCATTAATTAGTTGATTTATACAGAAGAAGGGAGAGTCAGTACTCGTTGAACTTCTAGCAACTTTCCATAGGAAAAAGTGCTCAAACTGATCTAGTAATAGATTATAAATTAACCGGTAACAAGTAAACACACCGTTTCCCGTTATAGATCATTAAAGATAACAGCTGTTTAAACAGCCTGTATCCATGTTATATGGTTTCAGTAGGTTATATTATTAAAACGCATATTAACATCATCATTAGATGTATAAAAAAACTCCTGGCTCACAGGTTTATATTTGGTTAGAAGAAGGGGCATTTCTGGATAGAATGCCCCTTTGTTTTTTAAGATTTTTTCACGGTCGTCATTGCGAGAAGGCTTTTTCCGCCGACGAAGCAATGACGAGTTTTTTTGAAACTTACCCCAACTTCCTCCCTGTATTAATCACATTAACCCCATTGAAACGGGTGGTGGCGCTGCCATGTGATACAGCACTTGCTTGCCCTGGTTGACCTTTCCCATCCGAAAATGTTCCGCCCAATCTGTAATCGTTTTTGTCGCAACGCTGCACGCAGGAGTTCCAGAATTCCTGGGTATTGGCCTGGTAAGCAGCATCTTTAAACATGCCTACAATTTTACCTTCTTTAATTTCGTAGGCCAGTTGTGAACTGAACTGGAAGTTGTAACGTTGCTGATCGATGGAATAAGAATTCCGGCCGAACATGTAAATGCCTTTTTCTACATTTTTAACCATATCTGCTGCGCTCAAAGCCGCATTTCCGGGAGCTAAGGAAACATTGGGCATCCTTTGAAACTGGATACTATCCCAACTATCTGCATAACAACAGCCCTGCGATTCTTTTAACCCTAAAATATGTGCCTGATCGCGTATGGTCTGGTAATTCACCAAAATTCCATCTTTAATAATATCCCATGTACCGCATTTTACACCTTCATCATCGTAACCTACCGCGCCTAAAGAGCCTGTTTCCAGTTTATCGGCAATAATGTTTACTTCTTTGCTCCCGAAGTTGAATTTTTTCGATTCCCATTTATCCAATGTCAGGAAGCTGGTTCCGGCATAGTTGGCTTCGTAACCCAAAACACGGTCGAGTTCGGTCGGGTGACCAACAGATTCGTGAATGGTTAGGAACAGGTGCGAAGGATCCAATACAAGGTCGTATTTGCCGGGGGCAATGGGTTTTGCTTTTAATTTTTCGTCAACATGTACGGCGGCTTCACGTACATCTTCGAGGATGTCGTAACGCTTTTTGTACATCGTAACCTGACCGCCTTTAATTTTTTCTTCGTCTTTCGGCTTCAGGTATTCAAAACCCATACCCATTGGTGCGCTTAAAGCATTTCTGGTTTCGAATTTACCACTTGCCGCATCGGTTTTGGTCAGCGTAAAAGTTGGCCATATCCGGTGGATATCCTGATCGATATAAGAACCATCAGTAGAAGCAAAGTATTTTTGCTCATTGATCATGAAAAGATTGGAGCTGATGTATTTTGCACCACCTTTCATGGCTTCGCTGTTTACTTTTAAAAGTAGGTCTACTTTATCGGCAATGGGCACTTCAAAAGCATTGATTTCGATAGGAGTTTTCCAGCTTACCTCGCCAAAACCCTTTTGAGGAGCCAGTTGAACAGGTTCTTCCATCAGTTTGGAATTCCCTTTTGCAATGGCTACGGCAGCTTCTGCGGCTTTGGCAATGCTGGCATCATCCATATTGTTGGTGGCGGCAAAGCCCCAGCTTCCGTTGGCTATAACGCGTACACCCAAACCATAAGATTCGGAATTGGAGATGTTTTCTACCCGTGTTTCCCTGGTGGCCACAACCTGGTTCAGGTACCGGCCTATGCGCACATCGGCATAAGTTGCACCCTTGCTTTTAGCTGCGTTAAGGGCAACATCGGCCATTTTTTTCTTTAAGGCAACGTCAACAGGGGTTAAAGATTCTTCAACAGAAATAATTTTGCCAAAGGCAGGGATGTTGGGTATCATGCTGGCGCCGAGGCCAACACCTGTCATGTATAGGAAATCTCTTCTTCTCAATTTTTAATTTTTATAATAAAAGGTCGTCATTCATAGTAGAATCGTCATTGCGAGGAGGAACAACGAAGCAATCTTACAACGATCGCTACCAGCGTGCGCATTAAGATTGCTTCGTACATCGCAATGACGGATTTTTTGGTGGGAATTGCTTCCTTAAATCGCGTCTGATAATGAAGTAAAAGTAAAGTCCCTGATTTTCATTGGTGGGATCAATCCGCTCCCTGTTCTCACGGGTTTACCCAAAGCCTCTACATTGTTGAGCATAATTACCGGACTTTCGTTAAACCTGAAATTCTTGATCGGGAATTTGATTTCGCCGTTTTCGATATAAAAAGTACCGTCACGTGTTAATCCCGTCAGTAATAATGTTTGCGGATCTACTGAGCGGATGTACCAGAAACGGGTAACCAATATGCCTTTTTCAGTGCTTTTGATCAGATCTTCCAACGATTGTGTTCCACCTTCGATAATCATGCTGCGGCTAAAAGGAAGCGGCTCAACATTTTTTTGTGCGGCCCAATACCTCGAATAGGAAAGATTTTTCACCACGCCTTTTTCTACCCATTGTGTCCGTTTTACAGGTAAACCGTCTCCATTCCAGGTTGAAGATGGAATTTCGGTATTCATAGGGTCAGAATAGATATTTACATTTTCTGAGAACAATTGCTCTCCTAAACGTGTACCACCACCTTTTTTGCTCATAAAGCTCCGACCTTCGTCGGCACTTCGGGCATCAAATCCCCTGAACATGTTGCCAATGATATCGCTGGCTGCAAGTGGTTCTAAAATAACCGTGTATTTTCCCGGTTCGATGGCTTTTGCTCCTGCAGAACCATTGGCTTTGCTTGCTGCAATTTTGCTGAGGGCAAGGGTATCCATTTTGTCAAGATCATTAAAACCTTGCTCAACATAACCAGAACCCGTTCCTTGCTTGTTTCTAACGGTTACCGAAAAAGAAACATCTGTACCTTTATTGTAGGCAAATAAACCTTTAGAGTTTAGGATGGCATTAAAACGTGTCGAATTTTCTAAGAAACCTGCGGCATCTAAACCGGCTGCTTTTGATACACTTAAACTTTTTCCAACCATTTCTGCCCTGGTATCAGGTGTCATGGCAGCAGTTTTAGCATTAAAGGTATTCGATTCTGCAAAGGTTTGCGGACCTAACGGTGGCATAAACTCTGGGTTTTCTGGTGCCAGCATGGCCAGTTCTTCTGCTCTTTTCACCACTTTTTGCAAAGAGGCGTCATCAAATTCGTTGATGGTAGCTACACCTGTTTTTTTACCAAAGGTTGAGCTTACCCCTAAACTCATGGTACTGATCTGTCCTGCGGTTGAAACGGCATTACGTGCATAACGGATATTTCCGCCGTCAGAACCATTTAAACTCACTTCGCAGAAATCGGCTTTAGAAAAACCAATTACTTTTTTTAATATCGCCTGGGCTTCTTCTTTACTTAATATGGCCATAATTATATTTTTCTTGCTGTATTGATAACATTAACTCCATTAAACCGCGCTGTAGAACTGCCATGCGAAACGGCACTGCTCTGCGAAGGCTGACCTTTTCCATCATTGAACGAGCCACCTAAACGGTAGTCGCTTGCATCGCAGATCGAATTGCAGGAGTTCCAGAACTCTTGTGTATTGGCCTGATAGGCTACATCGTTGAGCATGCTCACGATTTTACCTTCTTTAATTTCGTAGAAAATCTGTCCGCCGAACTGGAAATTGTAGCGTTGCTGATCGATCGAGAAACTGCCATCACCAATGATGTAAATGCCTTTTTCTACATTTTTGATCATGTCATCCACACTTAGTTTTTCTTTGCCCGGTTGAAGTGAGACATTTGGCATACGTTGGAACTGCACATCATCCCAACCCTGCGAGTAGCAGCAACCGTTTGATTCGGTTAACCCGATAATGTGTGCCTGATCACGTATGGCCTGATAACTTACCAAAACCCCGTCTTTGATCAGATCCCATTTCTTGCATTTTACGCCTTCATCATCATAACCCACAGCACCTAAAGAGCCTACCTGCGTTTTATCGGCCACAATGTTTACTTTATCGCTTCCAAATTTGAATTTTTTCGATTCCCATTTGTCTAAAGTTAAGAAACTGGTACCCGCGTAATTGGCTTCGTAACCCAAAACACGGTCAAGCTCGGTAGGGTGACCAACAGATTCGTGGATGGTTAACCAGAGGTGCGAAGGATCTAATACTAAATCGTATTTTCCCGGTTCAACCGATTTTGCTTTTACTTTTTCGTTGGCTACACGGGCTGCTTCTTTAACATCTTCAAGCATATCGTAACGGTCTTTGTAACGGGTTACAATTCCGGTAACTTTATCTTCGGGGCGTGCATGCATATACTCGTATCCTTTTCCGCTTGGTGCGCTTAAGGCATTACGTGTTTTAAATTTACCCGACTCGCGGTCAACCTTGGTTACATTGAAAGTAGGATAGATGCGGTGAACATCCTGATCGATATAAGAACCATCGGTAGAGGCGAAATATTTCTGCTCATTAACAGCAAAAATAACCGAATTTACAAAGTTGGCCCCATTCTGCATCGCCACATCATTCACGTTCAAAAGCAGGTCTACTTTCTCTTTTACCGGAACTTCGAAGGCATTTATTTCGATCGGTGTTTTCCAGCTTACTTCTCCATAACCTTTTTGGGGGGCTAGCTGAACAGGTTCTCCCTGTATTTTGGCATTGGCTTTTGCAACGGCAACAGCTTGTTCGGCGGCTTTGGCAATGGCATCTTTGGTTACATTGTTTGTTGCGGCAAAACCCCAGCACCCGTTGGCCAAAACGCGGATACCCACACCATACGATTCGGTATTGGCAACACCCTGAACACGTTTTTCGCGTGTGGCTACAAATTGGTTCAGGTAACGTCCGATGCGGATATCGGCATAGGTTGCACCTTTTGATTTTGCAGCATTAAGGGCAACATCGGCCAGTTCCTTTTTAATTTTTACATCCACTCCATCTAAAGCCTGTAAAGGGTCTATAGGAGTTCCGAATGCAGAAAGGTCGGGCAGGAGTAATGCACCCATACCCATTCCGGATAAGTAGAGGAAATCTTTTCTTTTCAATTGGTTCAGTTTAGTAGGTTTACGATCTCAATATAGCCAATTTTGAGGCTAAAAAGGCCCAATTGATTATAACATTTTAGTTTCAAAGCTGAAAAAGGAACTATTTTTTGTGAAAAGATGTTTTTAACCACAGATGAACACGGATAAACACAGATTTTTTGTGTTTTTTTCCTCATTGTCATTCTGAACGCAGTGATGAATCTTTTATTTTTATTAAGTGATTGCAAATGCGGGGCATCCCCGGCAATTAGTCGTTCTGAGCTTAGTCGGAGGGTTTATTATCAGTCCATTTTATATCGGTGAGTAATCCTTCACTGCGTTCAGGATGACAGCAACACGACTTCTTTAAACAGCCAAAATTCTCGATTCGTACCATAAAAAGGCAGCCGCGAGTAAAAATCCTGTAAAGAACCACCAGATTGAGATCTCTTCTTCTATAACCACATCTTTTAACTGCGTATTATTTACAGCTGTGCCTAAATTCTTGATAAATTGATGCGTATCGTTTAAATTTTGTTGGTTTTTAAGTGCCTGCCAATCGGTTTTTTTATAAATATATATGGGCTCGATGTTTTGGTTTACCTGTAAATCGATCCAGCCTGTTTTTTTTGGCCAATAAAGCGCATCCCATTGGAAAGGAAGTTCCATATTTTGTCGTGGGTTAAGTTGAACGTCATCGACCTTCAAAATTGGTAATTTGCCCGCTACTGATAAATCTGTAATTATTCTCGTTTTTTGATTCACAACAGGGAATTGAGGAATGATGTTTACAGTCAGCATATCGTTTCTTTTTCTTGCCGCATTGGCCAAAAGTTTAGACCAATAGGCAGCATAATCTGTTTTTTCTCCTGAAAGTATCCAGTTGTATGTTGAAGAAATGCTCGAAGTCAAAATTTTACCATAGCCACTAATGCTACTATTTACCAGCGTTTTTCCGCTTGCATCGGTAATAACCGACTGCTCATTTTGGTTTGTCTTTAAAAATAATCCTTGTTCAAGCGGCAATGGATTAAACTTGAAATGATCCTCTGCAAGCATTAAATTAAGTGTTTTTCCTTTTAAAGGAGGAATTTCAAACCTGTTGGATTTACCACTTAGCCTTGTTAAAGCTTTTGAGTCTGTTACCCTGATTAATAAGCCCATTCCATTATTAACTGCAATATTTATCGAGGACCTCTCGCCGGGGCTTATGGCTGCTAATTCTTCTTCATCAATAATGAGGATGTCGAATTTTTTTAAGGATAAAGCATTAATCTGGCTGAGGTTTATACTGTCCATATTCAGGAAATCGGAAGCATATTTATTTTTACTGATCTGACTTCTGAAAGCCAGTGGATATTGATTTTCGTATAGCCAGTTTTTTAAAAATTTATACTCAAAATCAGGAAAAGATGCCAGAATCAACACTTTCATCGATGCCTGGTTGCCCACTTGTACCGGAACAGCTTCCTTAGCCAATGTATCATTCTTCTGCAAAGCCAGTAACTGGTAAACAGCTTTCCCTGTTTGTTTAGGTGTTGTTTTGAATGAAAAGGATTTATTAGCATTTGCTTCGATATTGACAGAATCTACCGCCTTACCTAAACCTTTAAGCAAAAGTTTAACCGTTTCCTTCGTTGTATTTTGGTACATTCCCTGAACCTGAAGCGGTTCGCTGGTTTTTAATTTGGCTGGCCAGTTGGCAGCAATGATACCGGTAGGATTTGCTGAAGGGTGGAAGCTGATCTGGTATCCTTTAAGATTTTCCAATTCAGCTGCAGTTAAACCGTAACCATAAACATTTAGTTTTCTGATATTGGGATTCGATTTTAGGAAATAAGAAAGATCAGCAATGGTTGTGGCCTTTGTGTTTTTTAAATCTACCGAAGGAAGCGTATATTTTTTCCCTTTTAAGTTTGCAACTGAATCAAGGTTTGTACCTTCAGTGAGTAAAATGATTTCATCAGGATTTTGTTTTAGATGCGTTTCATATCTGATCGGTACAATTAACAGAACGAAACAGCCAACAGCCACTATGTTTGCTAAAATTCGCCATAGTAACCTGGCTTGATTAGCCCTGCGAACCTCTTTGTAGAGCAAAAAGGTCATTAATAAAAAACCAGCCAGCATAGCGATGTAGTTAAATTCCATATCTATCTGCCGGCTTTATTTAGGTTATTAAAATAATTTTGGTACAAGGCCGAAGCCGGGGCAGTATTTTGCACTTGTGGTTTGGCCGGTTCGACATTAATCATTTTTTGTATGGCCTGTTGAACCAGATCGATGTCTTTAATCGTTGGTCTATTTCCTGTAATCAGCTTTCTTAAGCTTGCTAGGGCATTTAAATAGGTTGAAGGATGATCTGCTGCGGCACCGATCATATATTTTTCTGTTTCGCCAAGCAAAAACCGATCTTGCCCGGTAAAGTTTTTACCTGTTTTTCTGCTTTCTAATAAGGCAAGTGCCGTTTTTAAATAAACCGTTCGTTTTTCTTTTTGCTCGAAAGTCATTTTCTGCACAGGCTGTGTAATTTTATCCAGCTCTCCGCTTAAGCGTTTCTCCGGTTTTAAAGCTGAAACTTTAACTGTGGTCTTCGCTACATAAGCCCGCGATTTCTGTTGCAAATCTTTGAGTAATCTTAATGCCTTATATTCGTAAGGTAAAGCTTCCTGCGGTTTATAAGTTCGTAAACGCAGTTCAGCATTCCACATTTCAGTTAAAACAGCTTTTAACTGCGCTTTCATTTCGGGTTCGAAGAAGGTGGCATCTTCAGCAATATCATGTTTATGGGCATATTTATCCATAATAGCGCTAACATCACCGAATTTTTCACTTTCAGCTTTATGCTCAGCATGTTCATCATGGTCGTCATGATCACCGCCGATTTCGGTTTCATTTTCTTCACCTAAAAACTGTCCGTAACGTAGCCTTAATAATTTTTGATCAATCCCCAGGTCGTTGCTTCTGGTTTTAAAAGTTGCAGCGGGTAATGTTGATTGTTCTTTTAATAATTTCTCAGTATCGATAATAATCTGCCGTTCACTTCTGAAATATTCAGGAACCAGGTTAACGCCGTTGGTCATGCCTGCCAAACTCATAAGTTCCGTAGTATCTACAATTGAAACAAAATAGACATCCGAACGGCTCGATTGCCCGTGGTTATCCATCGCTTTAATGAAAAAGTAAAGTTCATCACCTGGTTTCATGCCAAGGCTTTTTAGGTCGATGAGTTTATTTAATGAAATATTCTTCTTGTTATCGAAGCTGGTATTGAAAGAGAGTTTTTTTTCTGTAAAACTTACGCCTTCGCCTTTTCCACTGGCCATAGTTGCCGATATAAAAGCATCGTTAATGCCATAGTCATCGCTAAGCGATGCCTTCAGATCGAATTTTTGTGGCTGACCGATATCAATCGTAGTATGCTGTTTTGGCTGTGTGATTTTAATGGTAACCGGCAGATCTGGAATCACTTCCATCTGGTAGAGATCTGATTTTTTGCCATCAAGATCAAGCTGATAAAATCCAGATTTATTGATCGTTTTACTATAAATCCATTGTGTATGTGCCGCATTTAAAGCTTTTAAGGAAATACTTTCATTATCGTTAAAAATAAGTTTTAGCTTTTTGATACCAATGTTCGTTTCAATTTTCCAGCTGACTGTTGCACCTGTTTCGGCAGCAATAGTAAATTGTTTTTGTTTACGTTCACCTTTTCCTGTATAGGCTGGTGGAATAATGGTGGCGCTGAAAGCGGAAATTTCTGCCGGTATATTTTCTTTTATCGTAGGAACTTGATTTTTGTTTTCCTGAATGATGGAATCTGTTTTGCTAATTTGAGGGATTTTTGTAATTCCAAAGCTGATGAGCAAAGCCACAGCAAGTATCGCTAAGCCAAAATATAATCTCTTAAGAGGTTCTTTTGGCTGTGCCAAATTTGGGATGATATTTTCTATTTTGTTGCGCTGCAGTTGCTGCAACATAGATAACGCTGTTTCGTTTTGAAGCAATAAATCGGCACTTTCTTCCAGTTCGGGATAATGGTTGTTTACAAATCTCGAAACGTCAAGGTCGGTGGTCTTCCAAACAGGTTTGCTAAATAATAAAATAGCAAGTATAAGAGGAAAAATAGCTGCAAAAATCCAGGCAGGGGAATGTAGCAGATAAAAGCCCGTAACCGATAACAGCAAAGCAATAGCCAAAGCGATGGCAATGGTGCTGATCAGGTAAAAACTGATCCACCTTATCTTTAAGCTACGTATCCAGTTTTGTCCTTCAGTTTTTAACATATTGTGGTTTTTTTCTGAATGATAAGATACGCTCGGTAACAAAAATAAATAAAGCAGCTACCCAAAACAGAGTCGCAAGTGCCTCGTTTTGAGTGTTTTTTGTTAAAGACTGCTTTTTGCTGATCTCAATTGTTTCGTTTTGTTTAGGTGATAAAACACGCTGATCAGCAGGGTTATTTTCAAAGCCAAAACTATCCGGGTTTTTATCCTGAATAACAATTGGCATCAATGCCTTTACAAATAATCCATCCCAAACCAGTTCGCTCCATTGTGGATTAAAACGGCTGTAAAAATGAAAAATGTTCAAATTATTTGTTTTTTCCTTTGCCAAAATTGCATTTCCAAAACCATCGTTCCATATTTTTTCTGCCTCATTATTTGACTCAATTCTTTTACTCAATTTAATCTGACGGCCATCAAGGTTAATAAACGACGGTGCGGTAAGCACTTTTCCTTTTTCATATCGAAATAAGGTGCCCTTTGGTACAATTGAAGATTTAAAGTTTACAGAAACAGCCTCATCGGATAACCAAAAACCCAGGTCTGCTTTTTCATCAGTTGGATTGATGACAATTTTACGCCTGGTAAAACTGGCTATTGCCTTTAGGGCTGCAATTAGGTATTTACTATCTGTAATGCCAGCGGCTTCATGTATAGCTATGTTTATTGGTGCTTCATCTTGAGGATTTAAAGCTTGATAAGTTGTATTTGATGGATTTGATTTTGCTTCATATTTCTTCCCCGAATAGGTGGTGATCCAGCTGCTTAAAGTATCGCTTTGGTTCAGCGGAATCCATTTCAGCTTATAATTTACAGTTGGCAATTCGTTACCTAAACGGTTCAGGCGGTGATCGGCAAAAAGATAAACAGAAGCAGCCGGAGGAATCAGTTGATTGGCGGCACTAAGTAAGGTTGTGTAACTTAGATTATTGTGCTGCTTGATTTGATTAGCAGTTGTATCTTTTCGCGTTAATTGTACAAAACCTAAGTTAAAATCGTGGATTTCATAACCTTTTTTAAGCAGGGAATCTATTGTTTTTTGATGGGCTTTGTAAACCTGAGGGAAATTGTTTTTATCTATCAAAACCCACCCTGTTTTATTATTAACCGGTATTGTTTTTTTTAAATAGGGTTGTGCCAAAAGAAATGCCAGCAGTATAAGTAGCAAACAGCGCAGTACCAATAAAAGCCAATCGTTAATCCTAAAACTTTTCGAACTTGCACTCGAGCTTTCGCCCAAAAAAGCAATACTACCAATCTTAATGGTTTTGCCCTGTTTCACATTCCACAAATGGATAATGAGCGGGATCATTAAGCTTGCAAGCGCCAGTAAACCTATGGGATATAAAAATTGCACCGTTTAAATTCTAAGTTTACTTCTTTGTTTTAAAAAATCTCTCAAAGCCAGATCTAAAGGTTCATCGGTACAAATGGTTCGATAAAAGATTCTTCCATCAAGCATTTTAATCCTTGTTTCCTCAAAATAGGCTGTAAGCTTGTTTTTGTATGCAACCCTGGCTTTTGCCTGATCAATCTGAATGGTTTCTCCTGTTTCCAGGTCTTCGAAAGTGCTAAATCCTTTAAAATCCAGATCGAGCTCGTTTCTGGAGACCACATGAAAAACTACAATTTCGTGCCGAAGGGTATTCAATGTATCTAACAGTTTGATAATTTCATCATCAGTTTGATAGAGATCGGTTACAAAAATCAATAGTTCACGTTTTTGGGCACCGGCAAACAGTTCTTTATAATGAATGGGTTTGGTAAATTTTCCGTCGGGATTAATCTGCTCCAACTGGTAAAATAATCGGGCCAAATGCTGATAATCCTGTTTGGGTGTCATCGAAAAAATGCCGGAGTTTTTCAGTACATACAAACCAATCGCATCACCTTGCAAATTGGCGAGGTAGGCCAAAGATGCACCAAGGTATTTAGCGTAGTCTATTTTGGTAAAATCACCATCGCTATGGTTCATAGAAGCACTGGCATCAATTAATATGCGTACGGCAATATTCGTTTCCACCTCCGATTCGCGGATGTAATAACGGTCGGAACGGGCAAACATTTTCCAATCGAGCGAACGCAGGTCGTCACCGGGCTGGTAACTTCTGTATTGGCTAAACTCCAATCCTGGCCCTTTTACAGTACTTTTATTAATGCCGTTCATAAACCCATCAATCGTCATTTTAGCCGATAATGAAAGGTCTTTAATGGCCATCAATATTTTAGGATCGAGCAGTTTACTCATTAAATATTCGCTTTTGGTTTCGAAATGGCTTTAATCAGTTCCTCTGTAACCTTATCTGATGACACATTTTCGGCCTCTGCCTTAAAGTTCATTAATACCCTATGGCGCAGTACCGGATAAGCCATGGCCTGTAAATCTTCTAAAATTACTGCGTATCTGCCTTTAAATAAGGCTCTTGCTTTGGCTGTTAAAATTAAGGCTTGCCCAGCCCGCGGACCAGCCCCCCAACGTACCCATTCTTTTACGAAGCTTACTGTTGTGGTATCAGGGCGTGTAGCACGGATGAGGTCACTAACATAAGTAATCAGATCATCGCTGATGTTAACTTCACGGGTAATGGCCTGTAATTCCTTAATTTCTTCTGCACCGATAATCGGGTTGATTACCGCTTTTTTGCTGCCTGTGGTACTGCTTAAAATTTGTGTTTCCTCGGCTGCGGTAGGGTAACCGATTTTAATATATAACAGAAAACGGTCTAACTGTGCTTCGGGCAGGGGATAGGTTCCGGCCTGTTCGATCGGATTTTGGGTAGCCAAAATAAAAAAAGGACGATCTAAAGGATAGGTTTGTCCGCCGTAGGTTACCTCAAATTCCTGCATGGCCTCCAGTAAGGCCGATTGCGTTTTGGGTGGAGTTCTGTTCACCTCATCTGCCAGAATGATATTGGCAAACAACGGACCTTGGTTAAACTTAAAAAAGCGTTTTCCGGTTACATGGTCTTCTTCAAGTATTTCGGTGCCCACAATATCGGTAGGCATTAAATCGGGTGTAAACTGGATCCTCCTGAAAGAAAGATCTAAAGCCTGCGACATGGTCCTCACCATTAAAGTTTTTGCCAAACCCGGCACACCTTCCAGCAGGCAATGCCCGCCGGCCATTAATGCAATCAGCATTTCTTCAATGATCACATCCTGACCTACAATTACTTTCTGTATTTCGCTTTTTAACAGGGAGATCTTATCGATCAATATTTTTAGGTTGCTTTCTGAACGCTCCAAAATGGTTGGTTTTTTTAGTTTGACGATATGGTGCTTCAATATAGCGCATATTGGCAGATAGTTTTTAGCTAAAAAGAAAAAATATCAAAAAATTTACACGATAATTAGGATAAAAAACTGATTTAATAAAAAATGAAGGTAATTTTATGCTGTGCAAAGAGCAAAATTTACATTTGCGAGGTTAAAATATAATTCAGGTGATTGGGATACCGATCAGCGCATGCCGTCTAATCTCTTAAATTCTCTTCTGGAATATACCACCATTCCTTTGGATGAAGAAGAGAAGATTGTAGAGTTAAGCAGTCGCGATTTATTTAAATACCCCTTCTGCTATTTAAGCGGGCATAAACTGGTGCAATTTAGCCAGCAGGAAGCCATAAATTTTAAAACTTATGTGCATAATGGAGGCTTCGTTTTTGTTGACGATTGCAATCATGATATCGACGGCTTATTTGCCCGTTCGTTTGAAACGCAGATGAGTAACCTGTTCGGGCCGCAGGCGCTGAAAAAGATCCCCAACAACCATGGCATTTACAATTCTTTTTTCAAGTTTGAGAAAGGTCCTCCCACAACTTCTTTTGAGTTAAACGGCTGGGGTGATGATCTGGTACACGATTACCTTAAAGCCATCACCATTAACAACCGGATCGGGGTGTTGTACAGCAATAAAGATTATGGCTGTGAATGGGATTATGATTTCAGAAATAAACGCTTTTTAGCTGAAGATAATACCAAATTCGGTGTAAACATTATATTGTATGCCATGGGCATAAACAGTTAGCTTTTTCGTGCTGTCAGATGTTACCATCTGACAGGTTTAGACCATTCATTAGTTAAACCTGGAGAGCAGCAGATGGTAACATCTGCCGCCATGCTTACCTTACATTAAAAGATAACGATCATCAAAAACCTGCATTACTGATGCTTTTATCCCTAATAGTGCCAGTTTTTCGCAGCATTCAATCCCGATATCTTGTGTTGAAACAATTCGGATTACTTTATCGCAGTCTTCCAGATCGATTGACCATTCAGAAACATCATCCAGCCCTGCAATGGCCAGTGCAATAAGACTTGTATCGTTAGAAGTTTCGATGACGGTGGAGATGATGGTAATATAGGTAGACATATTTTCGAACTGATTTGTGAATTTTGCAATGCAAATATAATAATAATTTGCAAACAAACCATATGTTCGGTATCTTTGAATAATGGAAAATCCCTACAAAAGAAAAAAGGAGCCTGAAGTAAGCAAACAGCTCATTTTGGCTGCGGCTGCAGAAATTGGTGCATCAGATTGGCACCGTGTTACTTTTCAGGCCATTGCCGATAAAACGGGTTTGAGCAAGGGTGGGATTATCCATCATTTCCGGAACAAAGAAGAATTGCTTAAAGAACTGATGAACCAGAGCCTTGCCGAACTAACCGAATGGATTGTAGAAGAAAAGAAGTTATCGGGTAAGGAAGTAGGAAGTTTAGCTTATCTGCGTTTTATTATTGGTAAAAGTAACGACCTTTTTTACAGGAGGACGATGAAAATCATTACTCAGGTGATTCTCGTTAATCCGGAATACCGTAAAGGCTGGGATGAATGGTTTAGTTTGCATATTGGCAATGGTGATGATGGCGAACAAGGTATAAAACACCTGATTGTGATGCTCGTTGCTGATGGGCTATGGTATTCGGATAACCTTGGGGTTTACGATATCAGCGATCAAAAAAAGCAACAGATTTTAGAAACACTTATAAAACTTTAAGTATGAAATATCTTTTCCTGTCCCTGGCCATTATTTCAGAGGTAATCGGTTCGAGCTTTTTAAATGCAAGCAATCAGTTTACTAAACTCATTCCATCGACTGTTACTGTTGTGGCTTATCTGCTTTGTTTCTACTTCCTGTCTATTGCTTTAAAATCGATCCCACTGGGTACTGCTTATGCCATTTGGGGTGGATTGGGGATTGTTTTAACAGCCATTATATCTGTTGTGGTTTTTAAAAATAAATTAGACCTTCCTGCTATTATAGGCATTAGTTTGATTGTTGCCGGAGTAGTGGTACTGAATGTTTTTTCTAAATCAACATCACATTAAAATGCCAGATACAACACAAACAACCGTTCATCAGCATAAAACTTTTATTGATATCAACCATGTTGGCAAACAGTTGCAAAATTCGATCTGGATTAAAAATCTATCAATATGGTTGAAATTTGTGTGCTAATGGATTGATTGCCCTTTTAATTTATATTTTTGGTTTTCTAATCATATTACGATTTTATGAAACTACTTTTTAGATTTTGTTTGCTTGGGCTTTTAACAGGTTCATCTATTTTGGCGAGTGCACAAACCGTTACACTTGATTATTTTTTTAACCGCGAAACCCGTAAGGATAAACAAGGTAAAGAGGTCCGTTTTCATTACCTGTGGAGTGAACAGGCAATGAGTGGTTTTTCTATTCTTGGCAATGTGTTTAAGAAAGAAGGTTTTAAATTAGATTCGCTTGAAGCAGCACCAACATCGGCCAATTTAAAAGGAAGTGATGTTTACTTAATTGTAGATCCCGATCGTCCGAAAGAAAACCCTAAACCAAATTACATAGAGGCTGATCATATTGCTGCAATTTCTGCATGGGTAAAGCAGGGTGGGGTATTGGTGATGTTTGCCAATGATAGCGCAAATGTAGAATTGCCGCATTTTAATAAACTAGCCAATGTATTTGGCATGCATTTTACGAACGAAATGCAGAACCATGTAATTGATGATGCACATTTTGAAGATGGCGGCATCGTGATCAAAAATAATCCGGTGTTTAAAACGGCCAAAAAAATATTCATGAAAGATGTATGTTCTATCGATACCAAAAACGGGGCAAAACCGGTATTGAAAAATGCTGCCGGTGCAACGGTTATTGCATCCACCAAATTTGGTAAAGGAAATGTGATTGCCATTGCCGACCCATGGTTGTACAATGAATATGTAAATGGCCGTTTACCAAAGGAAATGGGCTTCGAAAACGATAAAGCTGCATATGATCTGGTGGTTTGGTTAAAAAGTCTCGTTAAAAAATAATCGTTAAAGTTTCTCCAACTTAAAATAGCCTAAATGAATCTCATCTTCAGGTAATTCTGAAGATGGTTTTATTTCGATATGGTATTTCTGTTTCGCCTCTTCACTTAAAATATCCTCAATTTTATATATATCATCTACATCGATGCCATATTTTTCGTCGATATGCGAATTGGCACCTTTTATCGAATTGGTTTTAAAAAAAACCGTTTTCTTCGCATCCTGTATGGCTTTGGCACGCTCATCGTGCACCGATAGTACAATATGGTGCTGTTCGTATAATTTGTTGGATAAATAGCCCCCCAGGTTGATAAAGAACAATTTATGTAGTGATGGCGGCGTATGCTCATCTCTTAACTTAATATTGATTTCATAATCATCAACCTTGGTTACTTCCCGCCAGCCATCAATGTGCAGGCTTGTACCTGTTCCCGGCCAAAATGCTTTAATTTCGGGCACGAGGTCTTTAAGTGAATGGGCGATGCCGAAGAAGTAATCGTGCTGCTCTACATTTCGCTTTGGGGCTTTCGAGCCCAGTAAAATCATATATAGTTTTAAATCGTTCATTAGTATATTAGTTCATTGGTCATTAGTTCAATTGGTTATTGGTTCATTCCTTCATTCACAATTCAATCATTAATAATAACTCATTCATCTTTTAACAGCAGTAATCATAATTGGTTCTTGGGATTTGTTATTTTATTCATTTTAACCATAGAGAACACAAATAGAAAGGGGCAGAGGGCAAAGAGTTGAGCTATCTCTCTGCAATATTATCTTAGAATTTCGATCTTAAAAAGGTCCTTCGACTACACTCGGGATGACAACCGCGAAAGAGTATTGCCCCTCATTCCGTGTCTCCGTGTCAATCAATTCCATCATCCACCTTAAAAAGATCTTTCGCCGTCGTTCCATTAACGGAATCCAATAGTTTGGTCGTCATTCCCGCGTATGCGGGAATCTTAAAGCGCTTGCATTATGATTATTCATAAGCACTCCTTGGTTCCCAATCGTGTTGCCAATGAAAAATTCTAAAAATTGGTCATCATCCCGACTTAAGCGAAGTGGAGAGATCTATCTAGACAGATTTAGCTTCGCTGAGCACTTACGTGGTTCTCGACTGCGTTGCACCCGATAGCTATCGGGTCCGCTCGAAATGAAGGTAACTCGAGGAAATTTTTACGCGAGACAATAAATTATCCCTCAGGATGACCAACAGTGAAAGAGTATTGGCCTCACAATGCCCAATTGTCAATCAATTCCATCACCCATCTTACATTTTCCATAATTTAGGGCTGTTCTTCTGCAACATCATCTTCGGACCTCTGACTCCCGACTATCTGAGTTATTCCATCATATACAAAACAATTTCTGTTTTTTAAGATTATACAACTATAAATGGATACGAAAACAGCAAAAAAGAAAATTGCCATCATCGGCGGCGGACCAAGTGGTCTTTTCATGTATAAAAGGTTAACAGAATCGGAAAGCACTGATTTTGAAATCAGCATATTCGAACGTAAAGATTATTTGGGTGCTGGAATGCCTTATAGTGCCGAAGGGGCAAATGTAGAGCATATTACCAATGTATCAGACAATGAAATCCCTATTATCTATAATTCTATTGAAGATTGGGTAAAAATTGCGCCAAAGGCCATTTTAAAAAAGTTTGACATTAACGAAGCGAAATTTAATGAGTATAAAGTATTGCCGAGGTTATTTTTCGGTGAGTATCTATCTGCCCAATTTAATTTATTAAAAGAAGCTGCGGCAAAAAAAGGTATTAAAACCCATGTTCATTTAAACTGTGTGGTAGAAGATATTATTGATTTGCCAGCAGATAATCAGGTAGCGGTATGTGTTCAAAATGAAGATAAATCCTATTTTGATCAGATTGTAATCTGTACCGGGCACAATTGGCCAAAGAAATATGAAGGTAGTATTCCTAATTACTTCGATTCGCCATATCCTCCCAAAAAACTTGAGTTAAAACTAAACCATGCTGTTGGCATTATGGGTTCGTCGTTAACGGCAATTGATGCCTTAAGAACACTAGCCAGGCAAAATGGAAAGTTCGAAGACAATGATGATGGAACCTATTCCTATCGGTTAGAAAGCAAAGGTTTTAAAATCGTGATGCACTCAAGAAGCGGTTTGTTGCCGGCCATCAGGTTTCATTTGGAAGATTCGCACCTGGGTAAAGATGAAACATTGAGCAAAGCCGAAATTCATAAAAGTATCGCCGAGAATGGTGGCTTTTTACCTTTAGATTTTGTGTTTGAAAAGAATTTCAAAGAAATGTTTATTAAAAAAGATCTGCTTTTTTATGAGCAAATCAAAGAAATGAACCTCGAAGCCTTTGTAGAGGCCATGATGGGCTATAGGGAAAAGATGGAACCCTTCGATCTTTTTAAGAAAGAATATGATGAGGCCGAAAAATCCATTGAAAAGAGAAAATCCATTTACTGGAAAGAAGCCCTGGCTGTTTTAAGTTTCGCGATGAATTATCCGGCAAAATACCTTTCAGCAGAAGATATGGAAAGGCTTCAAAAAGTATTAATGCCTTTAATTTCCATTGTAATTGCATTTGTACCCCAAAGCTCGTGCAGAGAGTTGTTAGCCTTAAACGAAGCTGGCGTATTGAGTATTGTTGCTGTTGGAGATGATGCTAAAGTAGAACCTTTAAAAACTGGCGGTGCAGATTATCACTACGAAATAAACGGTGAAAAAACGGTTAATCACTTCGATACCTTTGTCGATTGCATCGGTCAGCCGCACCTTTCTTTTAACGATTTTCCATTTAAAAGCCTGATCGATAAAGGAACGCTGAGCCCTGCAAGATTAAAATTTAAATCTGCAGAAAGTGGAAAAACTGAAATAAAGAATAACGATTTAGTAACCAAAGAAGAGGACAATACTTACTTTTTAAAGGTACCCGGAATTACGATAAATGATCATTTTCAGGTGGTCGATAAAAAGGGTGTTCCAAACAAAAGAATTTACATTATGGCCGTTCCATACATTGGTGGTTATAACCCCGATTATTCTGGAATCGACTTTTGTGAAGCCGCATCAGAGGCCGTGATTAACAGCATTTTGCGCTAAAAAACGGAAACAATTTTTTATTATTTCAGACAATCTCTTAAATTTTTTTAAGAGATTTTTTTGTTTTAATAATTTGATAATCAGTTGATTATGTTTTTAAATCTTTTGCGTGTTTTAAAAAAAACAAACGTTTGCGCTTAGTTTGTGTGCTATAATTTTTAATGTCGTTTTTCGGAACAATTGCTTGTAATTAAAAATCTATGCTAAATTGAAATCTGTTTACAATGGGTTAATTTTTACGACAACTATAATTGTCATTTTAATGTTTTTTTAAGTGTGTCGCACAATAATGGAATATTGCTTTTGTAAAAACTTATCAATACACAAGTCTTATTGGTTTTAAAATCGCTTATGTGCCTATAATTAAGTGATTAAAGCATTTTTTTAAGCAAACGTTTGCGTTGAAAAAAATAAAAATCCAGCTTTCTTAATCTATACCTTGCATTAACAAATCATAACGAGCCGATATTTTTATTTTAGTATTACGAGCAAAAAAATCTTGTTTAACCGGCAAGATCACTATAAATAATAAATAAAATAAAACCTCTAACCAAGGTATAACAAACAAACAATAACTAAACCGTTCGTGGCACAGTCTATTTGAGCTATGAATCAATATTAATCATTCTAAACAAATCCGTATGTTCAAAAATTTTACTTTTTGTCTCCAGGCATTGCTATGCCCAAAAAAACCAAACAGGGGTAATTTCTTAATTACTTCTTAAGCAACAGAGTTTCTTCTTTAAACAAAAAAATCAAACAAAAACTAATCAAATGGTTAAAATTTACACAAGCATTTGTTTTGCCTTGTTTTTATCTGTTTTTGGATTTCAATCTTCATACGCCAATGAGGCACTGATTAAGAGGATCAACAGCAACTATTTTGCCTTTCAGCAAGATACCTCAAAATCTAAAAAAGATTTATCCGCTAACGCCGTAAAAACAGATACGATTGGACAAATGATCAGGGCGTTGCAAAAATTTAAAACAGTACGCGATACGGTTAACATCCGTTCGTCTGCACCAGTTCCAAACCTGTCGTTACAGCAGATTATTAAAGGCAATTTAGCCGGCGTTTATGTACAGGAACCAAACGGAGAACCAGGAACCGAGCAAAGTATTATTATACAGGGTACATCGGGCTTACTGTTTAATAAAAAAGATATTTACGCTTTACAGCCAGCTATCTACTTAAATGGAGTGCCTTTAGTGGCAGATAATCCATTTGCTTTCGATGTGCAGAAATATGATTACAATAGGATAGGGCCTGCCACCAATTTATTATCACAGGTTGATATTAATAATATACAATCAATTACGGTAATTAAAGATCCATTTGAATTGGCCAAACTTGGTCCGAATGCAGCTAATGGGGCTATATATATAACCACCAAAAATGCCAAGGCAGGTCTTAGAGACATTAGCCTTAATTCTTATTTTGGTTATGTAACCGCTCCACAGGTAAATACCGTTAATGGGGTTTACGAAAATAATTTCAGAAGCCAGTTTTATAAAAAATATAATCCTACAGGCAGTCCGGCTTCTTATTTACGCGATTCTACCAATGTGGCCTATTTTGGCCCCTCAAACTGGACAGATTTATATTATCAGAATACGCCAACCTTTTCTGCTGATTTAGGGATTACAGGAGGCACAGACCGGGCTAACTTCAGGTTTTTTGGTTCGGGTACTAAAAATGCCGGAAATGCGGATGATACAGGTTTAGATCGTTACAATCTGTTTTTCGGGATCAATATGGCGCCTTTTAAATGGCTTACGGTATCAAGCACGGTTAATACGGCCCGTTTAGACCGTACCCGGAATAAAAGTTTGCGCGATCGTTTTGCCGAAACACGCTACATCCCCGATTTAAGTAGTCCGCTTTCTCCAAATGCCGAGTCTTATGCTACGTATTTAACTCAAAATGATAGAAATGTAGATAACAACCGCTCTACGGTATTAAACGGAAACCTAACCTTAAGTGCAAAGGTGAATAAATTTGTAATCTCTACCACAGGGTTGTTTAATTACAATGAAGGGATCAGGGATTACTTTATACCATCAACTTTGTTGGCTGGCATCAGTTACATTTCTAACTATTTTGGTTATAGCCAAAGGGTTTCCATCAACAATAACATTAGCTATAAATATGATATTAATAAAAATCATGTTATAGATTTTGAACTTGGACAAAGCTTACAGGGCGATACCTACAAATATAATTATGCAAGGGCCTACAACGGTCCGAATGATTATGTAAAACTGACTTTTGTAGATGGTAACCCAACCAAAGACGGAGCAGATAACCCGGATTACTTAAACGTACTGGCCAATGGTAATTTTTATGTTTTCAGGTATATTGATAAGGAGCGTAATAATTTAATGTCTTTTTATGGTTCTGCGAAATACGCTTATAAAAACCTGTTCACCTTAAGTGCATTGTTGAGAAGAGATGGTGCTTCAAATGGTCAGCCAGATAGCCGTTGGGTAACTACACCAGCATTTAATGCCAACTGGAATTTAAAACAACAATTTTTAAAAGATAATAAAGCGATTGATGCGCTGCACTTAAGTGCAGGCTGGGGCAGGACTTTGAGGATTTTCCAGGATGACCGTTTTGCTGCAGGACCCCAGTACCGTTCAGAAAATGGATGGGAAGAAGAACCAACTATACCAGGCTACGGTGGTTTGCTGGGTATTAACCGCCCATATAATAGTGGTTTTATTGGTTATAACATCAGTTTACCTTATGCCGATCGTACCAGTGTAACTTTAGATGCATCGTTTTTAAACAGTCGGGTTAATGCTGCGGTAACGGTATATAACCGTGACGATAAAAACAGCGTAATCGGCTTGCCTGTAGCAGTTGAAACAGGTTATTCTACCCAATATAAATCGGGTATGGATATTAATAACAAAGGGATTGAGCTTTTGGTTAACGGTGCGGTATTACAACAACGCGATGGCTTAAACTGGAATACAGGTTTGAACCTGAGTTATAATAAGAATAAGCTATCGGCACTGCCCGATGGTTTGAATGAATTAATTTATCAGAACGATAATAAATTACAGGTAGGAAAATCGGTAGGCAGTTATTGGTTATACACCAACCAGGGCATTTATAACAGCGATGCTGAGGTACCTGCCGGCAGAACTTTTAACGGTATTCCTTTAAAAGCAGGCGATCCGAAATGGGTTGATTACAATAATGATAACCGCATCGACAGTAAAGATAAGGTGTTAACCGGCGACAGATTACCAAAATTTGTGGGTGGCTGGAACAATACCATTGCTTACAAAAACTTCGATTTAAATTTCAATTTCATTTTTGCTGCCGGACAAAAAGCCATTAACCAGTACGAGGCAACCCGTTACGGTTTCGTAAACCGCGAGGCCGGAAACGATATCAACTCGGTTAAAGAAGTTTCTTCTTGGCAATCGTTCGATAACGAGAAAAATTATCCGATATACAATCCATGGAGTCCTGTAGATGCTTACCGTACCGATCAGGATCTGTTTTTAGAAAGTGCTTCTTATGTGAAATTAAGATCGGTTACCCTCGGTTACGATTTTAGCAAAACAGGTTTATTCAAAAAAGCTGGTGGGAAAATCAGGAGAGCTTATTTATATGCTACAGCCTTAAACGTATTTACCCTGACCGATTTTTCGGGAGTTGATCCAGAACTGATCAATTACAATGGAATATACGACGGTGCTAATATCACCATCCCACGAACATTTGTTTTAGGCTTCAAACTCGATTTATAAAATATACCATTATTGATATGAAATATTCTAATTATAAAATTAGTATCTACAGGTCGGTTACCCTGGTGTTAATCCTAACCATGGTTGGTATGGGCAATTTCTCCTGTAAGAAAATTGATGATGTACAATCAACAAGATTAGCTACCGAAGAAAGTAACTGGAAAACGCTGGAAGACGCCCGCGCAAACTTGCTTTCGGTATATGGCCTGATGCGTTCGGCTACGGTATCAGATAATACCCATTGGTTAATGGGCGATTTACGTCAGGGCGATTTTCAGATTACCAACCGTGCTGATTTAAAATCTATTGTTACAGGCCAGTTAAATGCACAATATCCGGTGATTAACAGGATCACCAACTGGCGTAGATTTTATGCGGTAATTAATGCAGCAAGTTTATTTATCGAACGCTCTAAACAGATTATCCCTTTAGATTCGCGTTATACGACGATAAACAATAATGTAGATATTGCACAGGTCAGAATATTAAGGGCATTTGCCTATTTCTACATGGTAAGGATCTGGGGCGATGTACCTTTATTAACTTCATCGCACGATGGTGATTTTGTACAGTTGCCAAGAACCGCTAAAGAGAAAGTTTTACAGTTTGCTACAACCGAACTATTGGCTGCAGCACAGGTGGTACCTTTTAAATATGGCGGCGATGACCCTATTTTACCTGGCCTTTATTATGGTGCGGGCTGGGCAAGCTGGAACGGCAATATTTTTACCCGTTTATCGGCCTATATTATTTTGGCCCACATTGCGGCCTGGCAGGGAAATTACCTGGATGCGGCTACCTATTCAAAATTTGTATTGGATAACTATACCAAATCAAACGGAAGTGGTTCTAACGGGATCGTTTATTTAGATATGGACGCCTTGACGGAGAATGTAAATTACTACAGCCCATTTGCTTTTAAACGTGCAACGGTACTGGTAGGTTTTCCATTCGAAGCTGGTAATGGTTTATCAACAGCAAATGGCCACATCGAGCAATTAACCCTGGCATCGCCATTTATCCCTAAAACACAGCCCGAAATGTTTGTGCCAAAGGATAGTATTCTTAAAATATTTACCGACCCGGGAGATCTGAGGTTCAGCATTAACCCTTTAACAGGCTTATACCGGACAAATTATTTTTACAACTTCCCTTCAGAGCAGCCCATTTTTAACAAGATCAAAGTGATTTATACGGCTCAAACCTCTGGTAACTTAACCCTGTTCAGTTCTACCATGCTGTTTAGCCGCATCGAGGAAATCACCTTGCTCAGGGCCGAAGCCTGTGCGGTATTGGGGCAACGCGATGAAGCCATTTCGGCATTAAACAAAGCAGCTAATTTAAGAGGTACTGTTACTTACGATCCGGCATCGGGCAAAGATTTGGTTGACGCCATTTTTGAAGAACGCAGAAGAGAATTAATGGGTGAGGGCTGGAGATGGTATGATATTGTTCGTTACAACAGGCTTAAAAATGCTACCGGTACCTTTATTAGGAAAAATGGTGTTCCGCTAACATTTACACAGTTTGAGCGAGCAGGTGGTATTTACTGGCCGGTATCTCAGGATGTAATCAATGCAAATCCATCGGTTACCCAAAATCCATACTGGCAATAATCAATCAGAAGATCATGAAAAAGAAATTATATAAGCTTAGCCTATTGTTGCTAATAGCCATAATGGGTATTTATTTGAGTGCCTGCAAAAAAAGCGATTCTCCTTATTACGATTATACCAATACGGTACAAACCTATAAAGGAACAGCAGTGGATTATTTAAAATCGAAACCGAACACTTTTGATTCGCTGCTATTGGTATTGGACCGTTTTCCTTTTTTGAAGGATTCTTTAACCAATCAGAAAGTAACCCTGTTTGCACCGGTAAATGAAAATTTCGCTGCATCGGTTAAGTATTTGAACCAAACCAGAAAAGCAGAAGGGAAAGCACCTATTTATTTAAGTACTGCAGATCCGCTGGAGCTGGCATTTATGCTTTCAAAATATATTGTAAGGGGAAACTTAACACCTGCTGCTTATGCCAGTACGGTTGATGGTATTTCGGTTACAACAGTAGCCTCCAATTATCCTATGCATGTAAAAGCGCTACAGGCTAATGCATCAGGTTTTGTAGGTGGAGGTGCCACTACGCTCGAGTATAGCGATATGTATGGCTCAACCATCAGGCTTAACTGGGTAACCACCAACACCAATGCCATTAACATCAAAACCAATAACGCGACTATAAACATTTTAAGCCCGCTGCACAATTTTGGGTTTGATGAATTTACATACAGATTAGACCAATAGCCTTATGAAGATGAAAACTAAAAAATACTTTCTTAGTGTAGCTATAATGTTATCGGGCATGATGCTAATGTTGGTATCGTGTAAGAAAAATTTGCCAGATAATAGATTGTCTATCGCTAACGATAGTCAGTACACACAGTTTCTGTATCAGCCCACTTTAGGTAGAAATACCTTATTTACCAACAATTTTACCTATGGCAACTCGAGCAGGCCATTGGATTTTAAAATTGTAAACATGCGCACCTTTGGTGGAGAGCCTGCTCCCGAACTCACCAAACTTTATCCTGTTAAAGTATGGAAAACGGCTTATGACGGTACGGAAAAATCGCTGGCCGAAATTGAGGCCAAACGCGTAATCGAAAACCACCCTTTGTTCGAAGTACGTCCGCACTCTGGTGAGTTTTTAATGTGGGCAGAAGCCAATTCGAACATGATTAAAGCGCAACCAGATTCGGGTTACGTTTTTGATGTAGAAATGTCGAACACCGGTGGGAGGAAATATTTTCAGAATTTCCGTCTTAGCCCACTGCGCGAACGTCCTTACGAGCCTTCGCCATTAGATCCGGTTACAGGGCAGGGAACATCAACCTCTGTTAGTCCGGCAGGTTTATTTATTACCGGAACAAGAACCAATCAGTTTCTATCTTCCAATGACGTAGCCGTGGTGTTTAATAAATTGCCAAAAGGGTTGCCAGGCTATTCAGGACACAGCATCAGTTTCAAATTTATAGATACGCTGGCTCAGGTGATCGATCCAAATAAGTTCGCTTTAACCGATTGGGGCAATTTGGTACATGGTTTCAATATGGTAAAAGATGCCACCAAGGTGAAGTTTGATGTGGCTTATCCGATTCCTTTAACCGCATATCCTACAAAATACACTACAACAGATGGTGTTGCCGCCAGGGTAGTATTCAGGTTTGACAGGCAGGCATTTGGCGCGGCCTTGCTCCATTGTTATCTCGCCCTAAATTTCAAGATCTACGAGGAGGGGGATTGGGAAATTATCTTTCAGTTCAAGAACGACCGACCAAAATTTGATAACGACTGATGAAACAAACTAAATCCAAACAAAACATATTTCCAATGAAGTATTTTTACAGCATAGTAATTTTATTGATTTTTGGTTTGCAAAATCTCGCCCTGGCACAACAGCAAATTGCGGTTACAGGTACGGTTTATGATGGCGAATCGAAAAAGAAAGAAACCATGCCGGGCGTAAGTATTTTAAGCGCTGGCAGGGTTTTGGGCCAAACCGACGGCGATGGCCGTTACAGGGTTACCGTAGCATCAAATGCAGAAATTACCTTTAAATATTTAAGTTATATCACCCAAATCATCAAGGTAAACGGAAGAACCACCATTAACCTTACTTTACAGGGCGATAACGCTACCCTTAAAGAGGTTACGGTTACCGCTGGTTATCAAACCAAAACAAGGACTTTAACTACAGGTTCTACCGTGACTATTTCGGGTAAAGATATCCAGGGGCAGCCTGCAAGTGATATCATGTCGCTTTTACAAGGTAAAGTTGCCGGGCTTAACATTCAGAATAACACTGGTGCGCCGGGTTTCAGGGGTTCTATTACCCTACGTGGTATTTCAAACATCAATGTATCAGGTTCAGGAAGTTCGAGTTTCTTAACCCCAACTTCACCATTGTTTGTAATTGATGGGGTACCTGTTGATGACAATACCAATTATTCTTATGGTTTTCAACAGGCAGGTCCGGGTGTATCACCTATTTCTCAGATTCCACCAGAAGATATTGAAGATATTACGACATTAAAAGATGCTGCTGCTACTTCCTTATACGGATCGAGGGGGGCTTATGGAGTTATTTTAGTAACCACCAAACGCGGTAATTCTAAAGTGCCGGTGGTTCGTTACACTGGTGCATCTTTCTTTTCCATGGTTCCTCAATTGCGCAGCGTTATTGGAGGTAAAGGTGAACGGCTGTTGCGGATCAATCAGATTTTGCAAAATGATACCAGTTATAACCATGCCATAGATCTGATCAATTATAATCCAATTTTAGCAGATAGTTTAAACGCGTACTTTAATAACTCGACCGATTGGCAATCCTATTTTTACAGGAATACTTTTAATCAAACCCATAATGTAAGCATTTCGGGTGGTGATGTTGCATTTAACTATAAAGTAGGTTTAGGTGCTTATGATGAAACTGGCATCCAGGAGAATACAGGTTATTCGAGGTATAACCTTAACATGAATATGCAATACAATCCTACTCCTAAATTTAAGTTATATGGTCAGTTGCAAAATTCAATCCAGAAACAACAGGTCGGCAGTGGCAATGGTTTCTTAAATAGCGGTTTAGCCACTACGGGCCAGGCCTCAAGCCTATTGCCTTCACCATCACTATTTTCATCGCAAAGTGGGGTATTGGCACAGCTACAAACCGATAACGACAATAAATCATTACAAACTTTTGCAACCATTAACGCAGAATATGAGCTTTTTAAGAATTTTAGGATAGCTACATTCTTAAACTATACCAATAGTACCGGTACTAAAGATAATTTTTCGCCGGCGGCGTTAAATGGAAATCAATCTAAGTATTATACTTATAACGATCGTGCCACCAAGTTGTACAACCGAAACCAGTTCTCTTATGTATATGGTTTAAAAGATGCTGCGGGAGAAGATACGCACACCTTTAACCTTTTTGCCTTTACGGAAATCAACTCGAGCTTTTTTAAAGCCGACGCTATTTTGAACGAAAGAGGGGTGAATGATCAGTTAAGAGGTCCTTTAACCAATATGACCGATTACCTGACATCTTTAGGCGGAACCATTGATTATAACGACGCCAGGAGTGTGGCCTTTGCAGGTGCATTTTCTTATAACTATAAGCAAAAATATGTATTGGATTTTAACTATCGCTTAGATGCCAACTCGGCCAATGGAGAAAATGCCCGTTATGTTGCCAATCCATCTTTTGCCTTAAAGTGGAACTTTAACAAAGAAAGGTTTTTGCAGAACATTAAATGGGTCGATTATGCCGACATCCGTTTAAGTTATGGCTCTAACATACAGCCGGTAGGTGGAGTTTTTGATGCCTATGGTAAATATGTGGGAGGAAACCGTTATAATAATGCCAATTCTATCATATTGGATCTAAAAAGGTTGCCAAATTTAGATTTACAACCTACAAGAGCTACCACTTATAATGCCGGTGTTGATTTTAGCTTGTTTCAAAACCGTTTTTCATTCGTTTTTGATACCTATTACAAACAAAATGATAATATTTTCAGGTATAAGGATATTTCAAGTGCCAACTCATTCGAAACAGTTGCCTCTAACGAAATCAGTAACGTAAATTACGGATGGGAATTTCAAACAACGGCCCGCCCATTAAATCCTACAAGTCCATTTAAGTGGACAATATCAGGAAACTTAGCGATCAACAGAGAAATTTTAGCACAATTGCCTGATAATTTGAGAGATTTTATTTATTATGATAAAGCTTTACAACAAGACACTTATTATCGCTTAGGTACCAACTCATTATCTAACTACCTGTACAACACAAAGGGAGTTTATTCTACCAATTCACAGGTACCAGTTGATCCGAATACAGGTTTGCCTTACCGCGTAGGTGGTACGGGTCGTTTGAATTATTTTAAGGCAGGTGATCCGATTTTTACTGATCTGGATGGAAATTATGTTCTTGATGGTAATGACAGGGTGATTGCCGGTAATTCTCAGCCACAGATAACAGGAGGTTTTTATTCCTACCTGCAATGGAAAAACTGGAGCATAGAGGTGAACACTTCCTTTACCCTGGTTCGTGATATTATCAATAACCCATTGGGTAAGCAATTACAGAACTATAGTAATTTTCAATTCGCGAGTTTGGTACCACTTGATCAGCTGAACTACTGGAGTGCACCTGGTCAGAATGCAACCTATGCCAATCCTTTAGATTTTGTGCGTGCACGTATTATCGATCCTTTCAGGTTAAACCAAACGGCATTTCAGGAAGATGGTTCTTACTTTAAGTTAAACTCGATTAAAGTGTATTACATCTTTGATAAGAAATTTACCAGCAGGTTCGGAATGAACAGGGTAAGTATCAATGCTACTGCGGCAAACCTTGGTTTTATCACACGTTACTCTGGGCCAAACCCTGAAAATGTGACCAGTTTGGGTAGAGATGACTCAGGAGGTTATCCTTCTCCAAAGCAGTTTACATTAGGTTTAAACATTGAGTTTTAAAAATTAGACAGATGAAAAATACAAAATACATAATTCTGATTGCTGCACTGGTTTTTACTGCCTTTGGCTGCAAAAAATTTCTAAACGTAACACCAATTGAAGCACAGAGCGGAAATAACTTTTGGAAAACACGTGAAGATGTAGAGGGATTTACAAACGGAATTTATTCTCGGTTAAAATCAAAAGTGGCAGGTACACCGACCTTCTTTAATGATGATGACCGTGCATTCTTCCCTGCATTAGAGATGAGGGGCAATAAGGTTGCCATAGGGAGTTTAAGTAGCGATGGTGCAAATACTTTTATTGCACTTACGGGTAACAATATGAAATTCCTGGTTGCCAGCTCAGGAAGGTTTAATGGCATGATGAAAAACATTATGAGCTGGAAAGAATGGTATGATGTAGTGGCTGCAGCCAACATCTTGTACTTCGAAGTTGATAAAGTGCCATCATCTAGTTTGCCCGACGCCGATAAAAAACGCTATAAAGCAGAAGCTGTGTTTTTGCGCAACCTGAGCTACATGTTTATCTGTAAATTATTTGGCGATGCCATTTATTATACAGATGCTTATCACAGTACTCCACAGGCTAGAACGCCGCAGGTAACAGTATTGAACAAGTGTATCGAAGATATGACTGCGGCAAAAAATGATCTGCCAACATTCTACAACGATGCTACATCTAACGGTTTCAGGCCTACAAGAGCATCGGCAATAGCGCTGTTAATGCATTTAAACATGTGGGCTGCCGCATGGGATACCGGGGTTAAAACCAAATACTACGATGCGGTAAAAACACTGTCTGCCGAACTGGATACGTATAGTAATTATAAAATATTGCCCATTACCCCTGCCAACACCCTGAAAATTTTTAAAGGAAGAAGTTCTGAAAACCTGTTCGGTATTTTACAGGATTTTAATTATGGAGAAGGATTTTCTTTGCCGGCAAGTATGTCATATTACTTGTCACATTACCCATATCAGGGCAATGTAACCAAAACGCAAAGTTCTATCGCTTATTCAACCGATTATATCCGTAAACTCTATCCTCCAGGCTCTGCAGATGCAAGGATAACTACCTGGTTTGAAAACTATGATGCTCAGGGCGGAGCTTTCCAGTTTAAAAAATTTGCAAATATTTATTCAACCGGATCTGGCAGTGCAATATCCATCACAAGTGATGATAGTGCCATCATTTTCAGGTTACCTGATTGCTATTTGTTAACTGCCGAAGCACTTGCAGAGCTTGGCGACGAAAGCGGCGCAAGAGATTTTGCAAATAGGGTAACCGTAGCCGCCAATGCACCAATGATTACGCAAAGCGGACAGGATTTAAAAGATGAAATTTATAGAGAAAGGTGCAGGGAGCTAATTGGCGAAGGGCAGTTCTTTTTCGATCTGGTAAGAACAAAGAGGGTATTGAATTCTGATTTTACCAACGCGCCTATATCGGTAGCTAACCTCAATGCAGGTGCATGGACATGGCCGCTTACCATCACTGCTGCCGAGCGTAGCGCTAATCCAGGTTTAATTGGCAATAATTTTTGGAACTAATAGATATGATGATGAAAAAGAATTATAAAACACTGCTGTTTTTAATAATCTGCGTATTATCAGTTTTAACCGGCTGTAAAAAATACTATATAGAAACGGGAGTACATGAAGCAAAGTATAATGGCAATATTATGCAGTACATGGAAGAAAAGAAACCGTTTTTCGATTCAACCCTAACGGTGATTAAACTGGCTGGTTTGGCTGATGTGATCAGCAAAGAGAACATCACATTTTTTGCGCCGCCAAGCGGCTCGATCTTTAAATCCGTTAAGGGCCTAAATGTAAGGTTGAGATCAACGGGTAAAGATACCGTTTCTCAATTATCGCAGATTAAACCTGAAGTATGGAAGAATATATTATCACAATATATATTTAAAGGTAGTAACCGCTTAAAAGATTATCCACAGCGGGATACCTTATCTTACCTCGCTTTTCCTGGTCAGGGCTATACATCTTATAGCGGCAGGATCATGAACATTGGGGTGATTTTTAATGATGCAGTGGTGTATAGCGATAAAGGTGAAGAACTTTCGCGGGTAGCTTATGCCGGTTACCGCCAACTGTATCTTGCCTACATTCCCGATCTGTCCAATCCTCAGGTGGCATTGGTCAACATTCCGATTGCTACATCAGATATTCAACCCACCAATGGCGTTTTGCATGTGCTAACAAAGATCAGGCATAATTTCGGCTTTAATACCAATGTTTTTATCGAACAGGCCATATCCGCGGGTATTAATCCACCAATAAAATAGCCCTATTATCTCATCCATAAATTGAATAAAATGTTAACTAACATAAAATATAAATTTAAGCTGTTTTTGTTCGGGGCAATAGGCTTAATAACAGCTTTAGTTTCTTGCCAAAAGGAAAAGGGCCTCGGCGAAGATCCTTATGCCGGAGGTAAGAAACCATTGGATCTCACCTTTGTTTCCAAAACAATCGAACCAGATGTGGTAAATGCCGGAGATGTTTTAACAGTAAGGGTAAAAGGCCTGAGCAAATACATCAACGATTTTAAAGTATATGTAAACGAAATAGAAGCCGAAGTAGTTACTGCATCTACCAATGATAGTACCTTAACATTCAAAGTTCCTTTAACCGCCAGTACAGGCAGTATGTGGATTACTTCACAAGGGCAGAGCTTTTTCGGTCCGATTGTTAAAGTGGGAGGTAAAGTAAGTGTTGATGCCAGCTGGAAAGTGATTAATGGTGCAACAAATAGCAGCAACAATGGCTTTAGCCCAAGTACCATATTCGATATTGAGGCTTTACCTGGAGGTAACTATTTTCTGGGAGGTGCCTTTAATGATTTTGAATTAAATGGAACCGAAAAACTACCCATTGGTGGCATTGCGCAGATTTTAGGCAATGGAGCTTACTCCACCAGTGGCGTTAATTTTGGAAAAGGAGCAGGTGGTGCCGATAAATCAATCTATTCTATTACGCGCATCCCAACCGGATCGCAGGCTGGTAAATACATCATCGCTGGTAGTTTTACCAGTTTTAACTCTACCCGCATCAACCGTCAAACCTTAAACAATGTGGCCCGCTTAAATACCAATGGTACATTGGATAGTTTGATCCTCAGGGATGTAATTAATCCTAAACCTCAGGATACCTATAAAAATGGCGATACCGTTGCTGCCTTTAATGCTGGTGTTGATGGCTTTGTTAGAAAAACCTTTGTATTTAACGAACAAGTCTATATTGTAGGTAACTTTAATAACTACAAGCGCATGTATTTGCCAAATTCCAGTTACGATGAAAAAGTGTACGATTATACACGGATGCGTCAGATGGTGAGGGTAAATATGGATGGCACGATGGATTCGACCTTCCACTACAATAAATCTACCCGTCAAAGTGCAATAGGTGGCAATGGTATAATAACAGATGCTATGATGCAGAGTGATGGTAAATTAATCCTGGTGGGTACATTTAGTACATTTAATGGCACACAGGCCAATAGAATTGTAAGGTTAAACCTTGATGGTAGCGTAGATAACAGTTTTAATGCAGGTTCTGGTGCCAATAGTGATATTATTTCAATCAGCTATAACGCTAACACGAACAAAATTGTGGTAGGAGGCACTTTCACCAGTTTTAATGGTAAAGCGGCATCGGGTATTAACCTGTTAAATGCCGATGGCTCTAATGTAACAACCTTTACTGGCCAGCCCATTACCGGGGGCATTACCAATTTTGTGGGGCAGCTTAACAATGGGAAAATTATTGTAAGTGGATCTTTTAATAAATATGGCGATTACCTGCGTCAGGGTTTTATGGTGTTAGAAGCCAACGGGCAGCTGGCTGTAGGGTATAATAATACCGGTGGTTTTCAGGGGGCAATTTACGATATGGTAGAAACTACTATCGCTACGGGTTCGCAGGTGATTTTAGTGGGCGATATCCTTCGCTTTAACGGCACCTTACCACACAATATTATACGCCTAAATTTTGCCAATTGATCAGTATAGTTTCAAATATTAAAGAGATGAAAAAAGCATTAACATTAACAGCAACCCTTAAATGCCTGGGCTTAAGCCTGGTATTTGGGCTATTCCTTATGACCACCGGGTGTAATAAGGATTTTGAAAATACATTGCCACAAAATTTCAGAAACGATACACTAGGTTTAGGGGCCGGTAAAAAGGTGCTTTATATCGTTTTGGATGGCGTAACGGGTGCAGCAATAAAAGCACTGGCGCCCACCAATCTGGCTCAGATTAATGCCAAAGCCACCTACACTTACGAAGGTTTGGCTGATAATAAATATAACGTCATTACCAATGCCTCGGCCTGGACAACCATGTTAACCGGTTACGATTATACCAAACACAATGTAACCAGTGAAGATTTTTCGGGTTTAAACCTGCAAACTACACCCACGGTTTTCACGAGGATTAAAAGTTCGCTCAATAATGCCAGAACAGTTTCAATTGCATCAACAACCGTTTTTAATGATAAACTGGCTGGCGATGCCACTGTAAAACAGAATGTGGCTGACGATGCTGCTGTAAAAACCGGAGTAGTTACCGAGTTAACCACTAACAATCCATCAATGGTAGTGGCGCAGTTTCACAGTGCCGAAACGGCCGGAGCAGCTAATGGTTACACCGCTGCTACACCTGCTTATGCTGCCGCTATAAAAAGCATAGATGGTTACATCGGCGAAATACTAACTGCGCTAAAAGCAAGAAAAGGATATTCAGGAGAAAACTGGTTGGTGGTTATTGCTTCAAATAAAGGTGGTGGCCCATCTGGAGGTGCTCCAGGTACGAATATTTTTAACGATCCGTCACGAAATGCTTACATCGCTTTTTATAATCCCCGTTTTTCGTCGGTATTGATTTCACAGCCAGATCCCAATAGCTACCCATTCGTAGGTACAGGTCCACGTTTTATCGCGACAACCAATTCTAATGTTACTGCTATTCAAAATAATACCGCAATTGGCAATTTTGGTACCACAGGCGATTTTACTTTTATGTTCAAATTTAGGGATGATTATGGGCAGGCCAATTATTATCCGATGTTTTTGGCAAAAAGAAATGCTTTTAACTCCGTTTCATCTACCGGATGGGGCTTTCTGTTCGGTTCAAACTCTGCTCAGTTAGATTGGGGCGGAACTCCACGTCCGGGTTTTGGTATCGATATCCGTGATGGACGCTGGCACACTGTAGCCTTTACCATTGGCCTGTTAAACGGTGTAAGAACACTTACTTTATATGTTGATGGGCTAACCAGGTATTCAGGATCTATAAACGGAAGAAATATAGATAACAACATTCCACTTAGGTTAGGTGGTGACGTAGGTACCAATGGTGATACGCAAACCAATCTTTTAATCAGGGATGTAGCCTTGTTTAACGTAAGCATGTCTGCAACTGATGTAGCTGCAATTATGAGAACGCAGATTAAACCGAGTACGCCGTTTTATAACAATTTGCTAGGTTTCTGGCCAGGAAATGAAACAAGCGGAACCACAATGTTAGATCAATCGGGTAAAGGAAACAATTTTACTTACAGCAGTAACGTAACATTTGCTGGTTTTGAAGAAATTTCGCCAAACATCTCGCCTGATATTTCTCCTGCAGCATACCTTTCTGTACCTAATGGTGTCGATATTCCACTACTCATTTACAATTGGTTAAATATTGCTGTTTCTCCTCAATGGGGTTTAACAGGCAGGTTATATATCCCAACTGTATCATTACCGACTAATTAACTTTAAATATTGATAAAATGAAATTTAATCAATTAACTAAAATATTTGGCCTGTCTCTTTTAGTGGCATTTACTGCATGTAAAAAGTATGGCTATGAAGTTCCGGATGGTTATCCCGATGATTCGCAGAACGTAGCTGAAGGAACCATCGATACCAATATGAAACTGATCGATAAGTCGATGTACGCCAAAGCAAGGGTATTCCCTGGCCTGGTTGATCAAACAGAACCCAGGGTAAAAGATGCTCAGTTTACACTTAACCTTAACTTTACCGATCAAACTGCACAAAACTTAAGAATTTCAGAAGCACCATCACCACAATACAGTACAGGTTACTACGCTGCCCCGGGCGAGTTGATCAAACTTGTGGTTCCGGCAGGGGTTGATGGATTAACCGTACAGATTGGTGCTCATACCGATAACCTGGCTGGTAAATCCCCTTTACTTCGCGACCCCGTAATATATAACCGAAAAAAACTGGTTGCTGGTGTCAATTATATCCGTAACCTTTACGGTGGTCATATTTACATTTTGGCTACTTTCGCTTATGCTAACCCGGTTACTTTTACCATTACGGGTGCTGTAGTATCGCCCGATTTTATTTTGGGTCAAATCAGTGATGCCGATTGGGTGGCCAAAGTAAAGGCTTCGCAAGTGCCTTGGTTAGAATTGAGGGCAAAAAGCGTTATTTTTACCATTCCCAGGGATAAAGTAATGGCTACTTTTAATTCAAGCGAGCCTTTTACCAATCCAACAGCGGTATTTACCAGATGGAACGATGTTTTCGACCTCGATTATAATGCCTGGATGGGTTTATCAGATAATGCTGCCGATATTCGAGACCGTAGTCCTCAAAGTCAGTGGCGCGGCGTACTCGATATTCAGCTGAGTTTAGGTTATGGCCACTCAGGTTTTCCTTTTGTGGGCTTAAACGATTCTTATTGGTTTGCCAGTTTTACCAGTTTAAATTCAATCTCTACCAGTTCGGGCCAATGGGGTACCTATCATGAGTTTGGACACAACTGTCAACAGGCAAATGTGTGGAGCTGGAGTACTTTGGGCGAAACCACCAACAACCTGTTCAGCTTTAAAGTAGCCAATAGGATTGGTGCCAACTACAATATTCTACACCCGGCAGTTTCCAGTGGTTTTCCTAAAGCGATTGCTTATGCAAGTGGTACAGGAACTAAAAACTTTGATACAGATGCAGCAATGAATACCGTGGATGAAGCGCCTTTTATGAAAATGACGCCTTTCGTACAGATTTTTGAAAAGTATGGCTATGGCGCAATGACTTATTTATATACGCAGGCCCGCCATGCAGACCGTTTAAATACTAATGACATCACTAAGCACAATTTTGTATACGAAAAGCTCTCTGATTATACCAAAACCGACTTATCACCATTTTTCGGTGCATGGGGAATTTTGATCAGTGATGCAGTGGTAGCAAAAGTAAATGCCAAGTACCCATTGTTAAAAACGGCTTTATGGACTTATAATCCACTAAACAAAACTGGTGGTACCGGTACAATTACCTACAATACCACTGTAGTATCTGTAAGTTCTGTTCAATCTGGTGATGGTACAACTGCTGCCCTGGTTGATGGTGTTGTTTCTGCAGCATCTTACTGGCATTCAAACTATGGAACAGCAACCTCCACAAACACGTTGGGCTATCCCATCAATATTGTTCTAGGTACCGGATCACCTGTTCCTATAGCAGTTAAAGGGGTAACTTTTGCCCAAAGACAAAATAATAGCGGTGGTTATGTGAAAGATGTAGAAATATTTACCAGTACCGATAATGTGAATTATGTGAGTGTGGGCACCACCACTTTACCGCAAAATACTTCAGTTTATAATTTTAACTTCCCTGGAGGTAATGTGAGTGCCAAGTTTGTAAAAGTGGTAATTAAAAGCGGTGCCAATGCTACGTATGCCAACTTATCAGAGTGTAACCTTATTAAACCTTAAACTCTCACTATTATGAAAACAAACCATAAAATATATAATATACTGCTTTGTATTTGCGCAATAGGCCTCTTAACATATTCTGGCTGTAAAAAATACGCTAATCCACCAGCAATTTACGAAGACCTGAAACCACTCTCTGCCGGGCAGCGCAAAATTTTGGTCATCAGCATCGATGGGCTAACAGGTTCAGAATTGCAGACTGTTGCCCCAACCAATATTACAACCCTGCAGAAGAATGCTAAATATTCTTATAATACTTTAAAAACAGCTTCTGATGCAGCCGGATGGGTGTCGATGTTAACCGGTACCAGTTTTGTGAAACACCAGATCAGTACTGATAATTTTGAACGTGCAGCAGGTTCTGGTGTTGATGAACATGCCACCATTGTATCTTACCGTAACGTATTTGATTATATTACACAGTATAAATCGGTAAAAACAGCTTTCGTTACGCCATGGGCTAATTTGCGGAATTATATGAAAAATGCAGATTTTGCACCTGTTGTGGCAAATGATATAGCCGTTAAAGACAGTACGGTGAGCATTCTAAATAGCCAAACCAGTTTAGGTACCATATTTGTAAACTTTAGAGAAGTTGAAGCGGCTGGCGCTAATGGAGGTTATGTAGCTGCCAATGCCAACTATAAAAATGCCATTGTAAAGGCCGATGAATATGTTGGTAACATTTTAACCGCTTTAAAAGCAAGAAAAAATTATGCAAACGAAGATTGGTTGGTCATAGTAACCAGTAATCATGGTGGTAGCAGTGCAAACCCAACCAATGGCTTTACCTTGGTTTATAACCCTGCTTTTAAATCATTTGAGTTAAAAAAATCAGGTTTCAATCCAGTGCTTTTTAGTACCAATACCTCAAGGGCGGTTACACCAAACGATAATGGCCTCTATGATGTGGGCGATACCAAAAGTATTACCGTTCAAATGGAAACCAAATTCAATAGTACCAATGTATATTATCCAACATTTTTTGGTAAGAGTACAAATTTAAGCGGTAGTACCATTACCGGTTGGCAATGGGGGCATTATGGCGATCAATTTTCAGTTACCGTTGGAGGATCAGCAAATGGCGGTAGTGGGAAATTACAGGTAAATACAACAACAGCACCGGGAACCGATTGGCATACTTTAACCATGAGTATCAATACTACAGTGAATGCGCAAGGTGCAGCCACAGCCAGAACACTCAAATTATATATGGATGGAAATTTGGAAGCAACGAGTGATATCTTAGGAAGGAAAAGTTTAACAACAACCGAAGCACTAAGGGTAGGACATAGAACGGGTGACTCCGACACGCCAACACCGTTTTATGGGGCTAACCTTGCATTTTTTAACGTGGCCCTAAGCGACGCCGTTATAAAGGCAAATGTTGGCCTTAAAGACATTACTAAGCACCCTAATTATAACAATTTGGTAGGCTTTTGGCCAATGGATGAAGGAACAGAAGGCACGTTTTTCAATAAAGCCCCCATGGGTTACAATATGTCGCTTTCTGGGGTATATAGTTGGGCTAATTTAGGTAATGCTTATCCTCCGGGAACAACACCAGAGCCTGTAACATCATCATTATCTATTCCATCAACAGTAAGTGATGTATCTGCTTTAGCATTATATTGGATGAAGATTAATATCCTTCCTGATTTCGGTTTTGATGGTAAACCTTACCTGAAAAACTTCGAATTAGAATTTTTAAAATAGTAGTTAGTTTAGTTAGTGAAACCCTTGCCGCCAATTGGTGGCAAAGGGTTTTTTCTGTTTTAGGATGATAAATATATATTCTAAACTTCATTACAGCCCATAGAACTTAATTTTCTTGACGGCTTAATGGTAAAAAACTATAACTCAATTTTACCCATTTCATGCTAAGAAGTTAACTGCTCGGTAACATATTTAAAACTCAAACGTTTGCGCTAAAACATTTTCATCATTATCAGTTAATCATCAGTAATTTGGTTCCACAAGACCAATTTTAACACACAAAATGAAAAAAAAATTAACCATTTTATTTACACTATTATTTATTGCCGGACAGATCAGCGCGCAGGATCTGCCTTCCGAACTGCAAACACCAGAAGTAGTTTCGGTAAACCGTTTACCCATGCGCGCAACGGCCTTTGCTTTCGAAAATCAAGATTTAGCAACTAAAAGAGCGAAAGAAAAATCAGCCTATTTTTTATCCTTAAATGGTACCTGGAAATTTAACTGGGTAAAAGATCCCCGCAAGAGACCAACAGATTTTTATAAAGTAGATTTCGACGATAAAACCTGGGATAATTTTAAAGTTCCGGCCAATTGGGAAGTGAATGGCTACGGCTTACCTATTTACGTAAACCAGCCTTACGAGTTTGCCGGCCGACAGTTAACCGGGGCCAAAATGAACCCACCTTTCGATATCCCGGCAGATAATAACCCTGTTGGTTCTTACCGGAAAAAGATCAACATTCCGGCGAACTGGGACGGGAGACAAGTGTTTATTAGCTTAGGAGCTGTTAAATCGGCATTTTACATCTGGGTAAATGGCAAAAAGGTAGGCTATAGTGAAGATAGCAAGCTTGCTGCCGAATTCGATATCACAAAATTTGTTAAACCCGGCGAAAATACCATTGCACTTCAGGTTTACAGATGGAGCGATGGCAGTTATTTAGAATGCCAGGATATGTGGCGCATTTCGGGTATCGAACGTGAAGTTTATCTTTATTCTACCCCAAAACTCGATATCCGCGATTTCAAGGTGATAGGCAATCTCGATGCCACTTACAACAATGGATTGTTAAATGTAGATTTAGCTGTAGAAAATTATAGGATAGATCAGCGCACCAACCATAGCCGTCCCGATAGTTTTTATGTAGCGCTCGATCTGGTTGATGCCAAAGGAAACAAAGTTTGGAAAGATGAAACTACACTTCAAAAAGTGTTGGGTAATTATAAAACCAACCTTTCCTTTAAAACGGAGGTCAGCAATGTAAAAACCTGGTCGGCAGAAATACCTTATTTATATACCCTGTACATTACTTTAAAAGATAAAAACAATAAAATAATCGAAATAATCCCTCAACGTGTCGGTTTCCGTTCTGTTGAAATTAAAGGAAGCGATTTACTGGTTAATGGTAAGCGTGTATTTTTAAAAGGTGTAAACAGGCACGAGCATAACGCTACCCAGGGCCATACCTTAACCCATGCTGATATGGAAAAAGATATGGAAATGATGAAAAAGCTGAACGTAAATGCGGTTCGCCATTCTCATTATCCACCAGATCCTTATTGGATGGAACTTTGTGATGAATACGGTTTATACGTGATAGACGAAGCCAATATCGAATCGCATGGCCGTTATTACAGTTTAGAAACCACATTTGCCAACGATAAACAATGGAGAAATCCTCATCTTGAGCGCATTACCAGGATGTATGAGCGCGATAAAAATCATGCTTCCGTAATCACCTGGTCTTTAGGTAACGAAGCAGGTAATGGCGTTAACTTTTACGAAGCTTACCAATGGCTTAAAGCAAAAGATTTACGCCCGGTACAGTACGAAAGAGCGGAGAATGATTTTAATACAGATATGATCGTTCCACAATACCCATCGCCAAATTATTTGCCACGTTATTCGAAACAGGAAAAAGAAACCCGTCCGTTTATCATGAGCGAATACGCACACATTATGGGTAACAGTTTGGGTAATTTTAAAGAATACTGGGATGCCATCGAAAATAACCCGAAACTTCAGGGTGGTTTTGTTTGGGAGTGGATCGACCAGGCGATTGATACCGTTAAAAATGGTAAACGCATCATGGCTTATGGAGGGGATTTCCCTTTAAGCGGACCGGTTGATGAAAACTTCAGTGATAACGATTTCTGCGTAAAAGGTGTGGTAACTGCATACCGCGGCATGACGCCTATGGCTGTAGAACTGAAAAAAGTACATCAATATATTAAAACGACCTACAATGGTACTAACCAGATCAATGTAAACAACAGCTATTTCTTTAAAGATATTAGTAATGTACAACTTAATTGGGAACTGGTAGAAGATGGAAAAGTAATTCAGACCGGAGTAATTCCAGATCTTAATATTGCACCGCGACAAACGCAGCAATTAACCTTGCCATTTAAAACCAATTATGCTGCGGGCAAAGAATATTTTTTAAATGTTCGTTACCGCTTAAAAACGCCTGAGCCATTTTTAGAAAAAGGTTATGAAATTGCTTATGAGCAGATTGCTTTGGCTGGTACCCCTAAAGCCAATGCTTATGCTATAGGCAAAAAAGCCTTAAAAGTAGAACAAACAACCGATAGGGCAGTAGTTAAAGGAAGCGATTTTACCATTACTTTCGATTTAACCAAAGGGACATTAATCAGTTATTTATCAAAAGGACAAGAATTATTAGCGTCTGGGCCACAGCCGGGTTTTTACCGTGCACCTACCGATAATGATATTGGTGCGGGTTTAAATACCAGATTACGCATGTGGCGCAATGTGTATCAGGATAATGCTGCAGCCAATATAAAATCTACCATAAATTCGACAGCCGATGGTTTTACCTTAACCGTTAAGTCAGGTTTATTGAAAGGCGATGCCGAAACCACACAAGAATTTAATGTGCTTGCTGATGGAACGATCAAAGTAAGTAATCAATTTAAAGCCATAACCGGTAATTACAAAAGTTTAATGCGTATCGGTAATGATCTGCAGTTGAAAAACGATTTCAGCAATATCCAATGGTATGGCCGTGGTCCTGGAGAAAATTATATAGATCGTAAAACAGCTTCTTTAATCGGTACCTATAAATCAACGGTGGCAGATCAGTATTTTGCTTATGCCCGTCCGCAGGAAAGTGGCAATAAAACTGAAGTACGCTGGGTGGCCTTTACCAATAAAGCAGGTAAAGGTTTGCGTTTCGAATTTGCAGATCAGTTGTTAAGCTTTAACGCCCTGCCTTATGCGATCGAAGATCTCGATCCGGAAGCCGAGAAAAAGCAATATCACTCTGGTGAACTGGTAAAACGCAACCAGATTTATGTACACATGGATTTGCAGCAGTTGGGGGTTCAGGGAATTGATAGCTGGGGCTCAATGCCGCTGATCCAATACCAGATCCCTTTTAAAGATTACCAGTATAGTTATTATATCAAACCGATTAAATAACATAGATAGTTCGTCATTCCCAACCCGATAGCTATCGGGTTAATTGGGGATCTTAATGCTTTAGCTAGGTTTATATATTGCATTAGGATTCCCGCCTGCGCGGGATCCGATAGCTATCGGATGAGGACCGCTATTTTTTTAATCAAACGAACATTACCTAACCAAAAGTAAAATGAAATTTATCAAAATCTGCTTCAGCCTGTTGCTGTTTTCACAAATTGGCTTTGCTCAGGAAACTAAATTAGCCGCCACACCGCCAATGGGTTGGATGAGCTGGAACATCATGTCAGAAAATCCAAACGAAAAGGACATTAAAGAAATGGCCGATGCCATGGTTAGCAGCGGCATGGTGAAGGCAGGTTATCAGTATATCTTTTTAGACGATTGCTGGCAGGGTGGTCGTGATAATAAAAATAATATCATTGCCGATCCAAAGAAATTCCCTTCAGGTATTAAAGCTTTGGCCGATTACCTGCACAGTAAAGGTATGAAATTGGGGATCTACTCTGATGCCGCTCCTTTAACTTGTGGTGGTTATACCGCAAGTTTAAATTTCGAAGAGAAAGACGCTAAAACTTTTGCTTCCTGGGGCATCGATTATCTTAAATATGATTATTGTAATGCACCGGAGGATGTAGAAACAGCTAAAAAACGTTATGGTACAATGGCTCAGGCACTGCGCAAATCAGGTAGGGATATTGTTTTCGGTATTTGCGAATGGGGCCCGCGCGAACCCTGGAACTGGGGCGCACAGGTTGGTGGACAAAGCTGGCGTACCACTTACGATATCAGGGATAAATGGATGGATATTGAAGGCAAAGGCGGTGTGGGTATTTATAACGTGGTTGATAAAACAGCAGGATTGGCCAGTTTTTCTGGCCCGGGCAGGTGGAATGACGGAGATATGTTGGTAGCCGGTTTGCACGGTACAAAAGGCCCGTCGTCAGCCTTTAATGGCAATGGCTGTACAAAAGCCGAATACCAAAGCCAAATGAGTTTATACAGCATATTGAATTCGCCATTATATGCCAGCTGCGATATCCGTAAGATGGACGATGAAGCAAAAACTATTTTTACCAATGCAGAAGTAATTGCATTAAATCAGGATGGCTTAGGTAAACAAGCTGAAAGAAAAATTAAAACTGATATATGGGATGTTTTTGTGCGTCCATTGGCCAATGGCGATTTTGCAGTTGCGGTGTTAAATAAATCAGCATCTACACAAAATGCCAAAATAAGTTTTGCAGAGCTGGGCTTAGCCGATAAATACGAAATTAAAGATTTATGGCAGCATAAAATAATTGGTAAAAACAACAAATGGACCGGTGAGGTAACTGCTCACGAAACCAAAGTTTTTCGCTTGAAAAAAGTATAAACTTTACCATACCACAAACCAAACACACAAATGAAATCATTATTATCCCTTGCATTATTAGCAACTGGCTTAACCACCTTCGCTCAGGATGCAGCAAAAGATCCCGCAATGGTGATTATCTCGCCACAGCATACTCTTTCTAAAAACGATACCGTTTTCAGACGAGCCATTGCAAAATGGAGCGATCAAACTTTAAAAAGTACCGATTATAAAAACATTAAAGCACAGCCATCTGCCGATATTTTTCCTGGTGCTGTTAAAACAGGTTTTCAGTTTATTGCTAAAACCGTAACTATTGAACACAAAAAAATGGCCGATAGCCTGGTGTCAATTGTATCAACCTTGGGTTATTCTGGTTATGATAATGCGACCATGTACAGTACAGGTTTATATGCAAAAGCAGGCGAATATATTGAAATTGATGTACCTAAAAATGCTGATGTAAACGATCTTGAAGTTCAGATCGGTGCACACAGCGATCGGTTAAATTACTGGATTGCAGGTAAAGAAGATTGGCGCAGGATGCCGATTATTACCAAAAAGCAGAGATTAGCTGTCGGAAAAAATAGATTAACATCACCTTTTGGTGGCTTAATCTATATTGATATCAAACCAAAGGCCGACAGTAGAAAAATTGATTTCAAAATCAGTCATGCCGTAGCTGCACCACTTTTTGTATTGGGAAAAAGCACACAGGCCGATTGGGAATACCAATTAAAAAACAACAAGGCACCCTGGGGCGAAATGGCTACTGAAAATGTAATCCTGACTTTACCTGACAGTGTATTACAGACTATTAAAAAGCCCGAAGAAGTATTAAAACTGTGGGATTTAGTTGTGCTCGGGGAGTTGGATCTCGCCAATATGCCTGCGCCATTTTACAGGGCACAGCGCATGGTGCCTGATGAGCATATTGCCGGGGGCTACATGCACAGTGGCTATCCGATTATGATCCATCATTCCCCTACAAGAAAAATGCTTTCAAACGAAATTATGGCCAATCCTGAATTATTGATGAAACCAAGCAAAGGCGGTGCAAACTGGGGTTTCTTTCACGAAATTGGGCACAACAAGCAGAATTTAAACTGGGTTTTTGGAGGTACTACCGAGGTCAGTAATAATTTCTTTTCGCTTTATATGTTCGATCGTTTAATGGGTGGAAGAGACGATTCGCACGCTGCTGTTTCGAGTGCTAACACACAAAAAATGATGAAAAAATATTTTGCTGAGGGCGCCAGCTACGAAAAATGGAAAAATGATCCATTTCTGGGCTTGATCATGTTCCGCCAGATGCAGGAAGGTTTTGGTTGGGAAAGTTTTAAATCATTTTTTAAAGAATACCAAAAAATCGGTCCAGGTATTGGCAGTTTAAACGATCAGGAAAAACGCGATTTATGGGCGAAAACCTATTCTAATGTAGTGAAGCGTAACCTGGCGCCATTTTTTAATACCTGGGGAGTGGATATTAGCGGAAAAACCCAAAAAGAACTGGCAGGCCTTCCAGCATGGAAACCTTTTAATTTTCCACCAGTAAATTAACTCAAATCAATCAAAGATGGCAGTAAGCAGAAAAATTGCTTTAAAAACTGATGAGCATAGCGGTAATCAACTACATATTTACGAAGTTAACCCCATCATCTTTTACTCTGGCGAAGCAGACGAACTCAACATCGAACTTTTAGAATTCAATTATGGCGAATTGATCATTAAATCCCTGTCGACGGCCATTTTAAAAGTAAAGGAACTGTTTATGGAAGATGAAGAATTTAACATCAAATGGAAACAGAATGCCAAAGGTTTAAGGATTACTCTGCCTGATGGGTTAACCAATGATGAAACCCGAAAAAAATGTACTTTGAAAATTAAATTTTAACAAGACCTATGAGGTTTGATAAGCATGTTGCCCGAAAACCTCATAGGTCTTTTATTGCCTGTCAAACTTCGGAAATCTTCTAGTAAACCTCCGAGGTTTAATATGCTTATTGCTTAAAAACCTCATAAATCTTAATATACTGATGTAGCGTTTTCATTTTAACATCCGTTTAAGTTAAACTAACCAAACAATGAAACGGATGCTTTATACTTTAACCACCATTGTGCTGATTATAGGTTTAACCTGGGGCCATAAAGATGGCGATGAGCCCATGCAAAACGGAGAATGACAGAAATTTAATAACTGAATTCGATTAATGATATCTCTTGTTGATCATTATCATGTTCAGATTTATTATTTATGTTCTTTGTCTCGAAGGGCATTTTCAATGTATTCGGAAATACCCGTTTTTAATTCCACTAGCGTTGTTCCGTTATTTTCTGGATCGGTATCTCCATTTACCACTGTTTCGGTCATTTCAATAAAATTTTTTCTCGCATCGGGTGAAAAACCTATATTTTGTAGTGTAACATCCCAATTTTCTCTCGGAATCTGTTTTGCTTTTACGTCTTTCTTTAAAACCACCGAAAATGCTTTGGCAATATCGTCAGAACTTAACTTTTCAGGACCAACAATTTCATAAATTTTAGATTCATCATCTTTTACCAACACATCACCTATAAATGTGGCCACATCCATAGGTGAAATCATAGGGATGGTTAAATCAGTTGGATAAAAAGTTGGAAGTGTACCACTTTTTTTAACCTCTGGCAGTTGTGCCAACCAGTTGCTATAGTAATAGGCCGGCCGGACAAAAACCTGCGGAATATCAAGATCTTCAAAAGCGTGTTCGAGCATGTGCGACATTAACAAATTCCCCGTTCCTTTATCATATTGTGCACCAATAGATGATAAACCCACCACTTTTTTAATTGATGATTGCTGGATCGCTTTATGATAATTTTCGAGAATGGTTTTGGTTTCACCCAGTACATCTTTATTTTTACCGGTTTCGGGTGTTAAAACAAATAAGGTATCACCGCCTTGAAAAGCATCAATTAGTGAGTTTAAATCCATTGCATCAGCAACAGCTACCCCGGCTCCTTTTTTCTTAATTTCCGAAGTTTTTTCTGGGTTATGGATAATAGCTTTAACGGCTAGTTTTTTAGCCAATAAATGATCTACAATGGCTGACCCTACCTGACCAGATGCGCCTAAGATTACGTACATAACAATCAATTTTAGTTACGAGCGTTTTTTTAATCAACAAGTCATCAGAATTTTGGTTTCAGCTTTTTTGACTTTCTGTAAGTTCGCGGCTTATCAAAAGGCATCAACTTGTAATTGATTAATTAAAGTTTATCGTCATTTCGATCCCGAAGATTCTGGAAGAAATCTTTAAATTTCATTTTGATAACTTGGTACAAAGATTTTTCTCCCAAAAAAATGCCTATATCGCCCTGGTCTGTGTCCTCAAGGACCACTTTTTTATGTGAAACTTATCTTATTTAATATGTTCCTTAATAAAGTTTTGAGGATTATAAAACCGATCATTCAGTTGCGTATTATTAAAAGTTAACCAGCTGGCACAGCCATAATCATCAAACTTTTTCCTGATTTCCAAATGTAGATGATGATAATCGCCACCATATTTTTTGCTTTCCTGCGGAGTGAATAACCTCGCCAGTTTGGTATTTTGATCTACCGCCTGACCATTACTTACATAAACCTCTTTCAGGTGTTTATAAGAGGTAAACATCGTTTGACCATTTGGTAGTTTATGCTTAACCACCACGGTACGTTGATTTTCGCCCAAATGTACAGAGCAAACTATCCCATTGGCCATGGCATAAACACTAACGAGTTTAGCTTTGGGTTGAGTAGGATTGATATCAATGGCGGTATGGATATGGCCTTTAACATAGCTATCGCGATGATCGCCAAAAATGCTGATGATTTTAATATTATTTACCTTTTTCCGGTTGGCTACATCAAAGGGCAGATACCATTGATCGGCTGTTTTCGCAGGTGCAGCATCCGTATAATAAGGTTTCCAACGGTCGCGGTCTTTCTCTATTGTTGGAGTTTCGAATAAAAAGATCGATAAGAATAGAAATAATAATGTTTTCATGCTTTAGGAATTTAAAAGCAAGATAATAATTTTATTAAAATAAACTATTTTTATAGTTTAAGTAATAAAATCGTCATTTCGACAAACTTCAATAGAAAATCCGTCATTGCGAGGAGGTACGACGAAGCAATCTTTCCTGTTCGCGATTATTGCAAAAAAGATTGCTTCGTCGGCTGAAAAAGCCTTCTCGCAATGACGGTAATAATGCTAATTCAGCTACGCCAAAACATCCTCTTTCAGCGCCTCTGCCGCAGGATTAACCAAAGTACCAATCAGTTCCGGAACCGGAACATCGGTGCTTTCGCTATAACCATGTGTTAATAATCTCACGCGGTTAATGCAAACTCTGATGAATTCAGGTACGAAAAGGTCGAATTTTTCGAATTTTGAGGCTAATTCTGGATTTTCTTGTTGAAATTCTAAAATTACATCAGCCACCTGACGCCAGAACTGTTTTTCGTCCATTCCCACATAACTGTGGAAAATATTGCCAAGATACCTGAAAACAGCATCAAATATGCCCGAAAGGATAAATAATGGCGCTAATTCGTCATTAATCTCCCTTAAAACATCAACAAGATCATTTGGTAATTTCGCTTTCGATTCTTCTGTTAATACAATCTCTTCCACAAAATCTTTAATGATAATCCGTTCCGGAACACCGTTTTTCATCACTAAAATCGTGTTTTCACCATGTGGACTAAAGAAAAAGGCATGTTTATAGAAAATCCTCAATACGGGTTTTAAATAAGCAGTTAAGTAGGCATTTAACCATGTTGAAGCATCTAATCCCGATTTTTCGATCAGGGCCTGTACCATGCTTTTACCATTATCATCTACATAAAGTAAACTGGCCATCGTCATGATATTTTCGCCTTCCAACAGGTAATTTTCTGCACTTTCGCGCCAAATCGCACCTAAAAATTCCTGATATTGGTATGGAGATCCCGGAATTTCACTGTATTGCGGATGGGTATAAGCCACTGTAGCTACTTCGCCCAAAAGCACCACACGTGTTTGTTTCAGGTATTCATCACCTTGTAACATATCTTTTGCCCATTGGGTAACTTTTGGTGCAATGGCCAGTTTCTTAGGCGATAATCCCCTGAAAATAGAGGTATTCAAGATTGAAATTGCCGTTTTTACATAATGCTTTTTAGGTTCACTTACATTAAAGAAAGTACGGATGCTGTTTTGGCACATGTATTCATCACTCCCAACACCAACTGGTACAATTAACTGATGAGCAATATCGTGCGCCAGCTGCAATACAATTTTATTGTTCCACTGCCATTCGTGTACTGGGATAAAGAAATAATCTTTAGGGTTTAATTCCTGTTGGATGAGCACCTGATTAAAATCGTGGACTTGTTTTAAAGTCAATTCTTCATTATAAAAAGAAAATGAAGAAATGCTTTCGATGCTTTTGAATTGAGCCCTTGATTTGTGTACGGCCAGCCACGCCAGCTGCATTTTTTGTGCCGCTTCTGGTGCATATTTACCCTGATCGCTATGATTAAAACCGATGCGTCCTTTGTTAATGGTAGCCCAGGGGTGGCCATCCATCTGGTGTTCAATCGTCTGATAATCTGCATTGGCCAGTTCATCAGCCGTTAACCTGCCTTTTTCGTGGATATAGGCATCAGCGTATAAAGTATTTAAGGTTTCTTCGATAAAATGGGCGAGGGTAAAGGGTTTGATGCCAAAGGTTTGCTGTAACTCGGTGTAAAAGGCCGGCGCATTGTTTACCGCCATACTTTCGCCGTTTATGAACTTTTTGATGCTCTGTTTATCAATGTGCAGGTAATCCAAAGCGCGTTGCTGACCTGAAAACGTATAATAAATTTCCTCATTATCTGTAGTCAAACGGAAATCCAAAACACCATTTTCGTTTGTATTAACAAGTGTTGGTTCTGCTAATTTTTCGTGCATCAGTTCCACGATCGATTTTGCGATATAGTTTAGGTTTACCTTGTCCCAAACTTCTTTTTTTAAAGGTTTTATATGATTGAAATTGTTGTAACTCATGGTATTTAATTTTTAAGTGTTAGTCCAGATTTGCAATCTGGACTTTTCGTACTCCGGATTTCAAATCCGGTTTTCAATGGTCGGGATTACAAATCCCGACCAACGCGATCTGTCATCCTGAGCTTGTCGAAGGACCAGCTTTAGCTTTTAAGGCGTTTCGACAGGCTCAACGTGACAATCCCTGACTTCAAACTCAGTTTTCGAATTGTCATCCTGAGCCTGTCGAAGGACCTCTTCCTCACCGTTTACGCTAAACTGCTGGAAAGCAATCCGTTTTTCTACCGGATAGATTTCGAAACCTAAAATGGCGTTGATGATGGACGCATTGCGGTAAGCCCCCATGCCCAGATCTGGTGTTACAAATCCATGCGTATGTAGTTCGGCATTTTGAACAAAGATTTCGTTTCCGTTTACATCAATGGCATAATTGCGGTGTACCTGGAAAAGTCCATAGGTATCGCGTGCAATACGATCATTAACCGCAGATAAAAAGCCGGGCTCGTTATATTTATAGCCTGTAGCCAATACAACAGCATCTGTATCAACTGCAAAATCTTTTTCGCTCTCGGTATGATAAAAATCAAGCTGATAGCTGCCATCATTATTTACCGTTAGGTTGTTCAATTGGCAGTTCGGCATCAGTTCGGCATTGATTTTTTCGCCGTCAACACTCAATTCATACAGTTTATCGAAAATCTGGTTAATCAGCTCGAAATTGATCCCTTTAAACAACGAATTCTGTTTACTTAAAAGTTGTTTCCGCTTGGCATCGCTTAAATTGTAAAAATGGTCGACATATTCAGGCGAGGTGAGCTCTAAGGTTAATTTCGAATATTCCATCGGGAAAAAGCGATCTGGACGGGTAAACCATTTTAGGTTCAAGCCATTTTCTGTTTCAGGTAAAAGATCGTAGAAAATTTCTGCAGCACTTTGTCCCGAGCCGATAACGGTTACCGTTTTTTGTTCCAACAAAGTCTGCTTAAACTTTAAATACTCCGAAGAATGTATTGCATGCTGATGAACGGTTGGATTAACAAAGGCAGGCACTTTAGGTGCCGTACCCGTTCCGAGTACGATTTTTTTAGCCAAAATGGTTTCAGTAGTACCACTTACCTGATCTATCTTTTCGATCTGATAAATTTCATCAACATAATTTATAGTGGTCACTTTTTGTCCAAAATGACAGTTTTTTAAATGATTAATGGCCCATTTACAATAAGCGTTATATTCTTTGCGCAGTACAAAAAAATCTTCCCTGATGTAAAATTTATAAAGGCGATCAGTTTGCTTTAAGTAGTTTAAAAAACTGTATGGGCTGGTTGGATCGGCCATGGTAACCAGATCGGCCATGAAAGGGACCTGCAATGTGGCATCACTCAGCATCATGCCCGGGTGCCAGTTAAATTCGCTTGCCTGATCTAAAAATAAAGTCGATAAGCTTTCTATCGGCGTACACAAAGCGGCTAAACCTAAGTTGAAAGGACCGATTCCGATCCCAACAATGTCGTATATTTTTTGTTCCTGCATTATATCTCCTCCGTTTCAAACTGTCCCAACTTAATCATAGCGTGTGCCTTGGCTTCAGGATATTTATCCCAATACCAATCGCGGTAGCAGAAAGTTAGATTGGCCATTTTATAAGGCATTTGGATCACTTTCTCTAATTTGAAACCCAGTCTGGTAACAAAAATGTGCATCGCACGACTTTCTACTGCGGCTTCACCGATACATTTGCCTACTTCCGGCTGTTCGAAAATGAAATCCATTAAGGCTTGTCCGGTTTCAAAACTGAATTTTTTGTCTTTATCCGTTGGGGCAATCAATAAGTGTGCGCCATAATCGGTCATCAATGCTTCGTAACAGGCACCTACACCATCGCGCATTGGCCAGTATGGCTCTATCGTAAAGGTTGGTTCTCCATTGATTTCGCCGATAAAACTGTGTGACGCATCGTTCGGCAATAGTGTTCTGTAAAATAACTCTAAACCTTTAATCGGGCCATCCATTTTCCAGATCGGTTTGGCATGTTCCTGATTAAACCAATCGTGAACCATTTCCAGATCGCGGTCGATGTTAAATGGACGGATATTAATCGTTACATTTTCTTTAGGAAAAAACCTGCTGTACAATACCTCTTTTGTTTGTGGTTTGATCAGGTTCTCGGAGAAGAAATATTTAGCCAAAGGGTTCGGAAACTCGCGATAAATGGCCGGATTATCAATTGGTGCACTGGCTTCATCAATGTTGCAAAGATTGGTTAATAAATTACCTTTTACTTCCCAGCTGCGGCGGTTGATGATATAATCGACCAGACCGGTAGTATCGCTGTTCTCGAATTGTTTAAACTCGAGATAAACCAGATCGATCAAAGTTTTCTCATCTGCCAAACCATTGCTGGCAATGGCGTTAACTACGCCCAAAATGTTGTTGATGAGCAGGTAATAGGTGAGTTTAGGGATAATGTATTCGTTCGGAACAATTGATCCGCTTTCGGCTGCAATCCCCGGATAAACGGCTTCTAATGCTTCGGCTTTAGCATCACTAAAGAAATAACCCTGATTATCCCTGAAATAAAATTTGGCAGGATAAAAATCTTTATCCAGTTCGAGCATCACGTTTTGCTGATGAAACTCAAAGGCCATACCGAAATTATTGTATAGTCCAACAATTGGTGCTACGCAAAGGTGAAGGTATTGTTTAAACCAGTTTACAGCAGTATAGGCAAGCGTTTTGTTTTTATTGATCGATGCTTCCTCAATTATATGTACAATTCTAGGTTTCTGTCCCAGTAATCCATCCTGACAAAGTGCAGCCAGTAAGGTTACATTTTTTTCGGCATCATCAGCTTTAAAAGGATTATGTCTGATGCTGGTGTTAAATCCATCAATGGTTTCGCCTTTATAATTTACGGTGATAAATGCAGGATCGGTAATAAATTCAATCTCCGGAAATTCAGCTTTAGCCGCTTTGCCGTATTCTGTTTTTAATAATTTACTTACGTCATAACCACGGTGAAGCTCCCGAATCAGGTTAACCCGTTCTGAGTTGGTGATTTTTACGTGTAGCGAAAATTTTAGCATCCAATCGCTTGTTGCATTGTAAACTGTTCTCACCGATGATGTTGGTGTATAAAACACTCCAAAACAACCCAGGTAGAATAATAACTTTTCCTCCTCCATGGCTTGTACCGCAGGTAAAGTGAGCAGATAATCGGCTTCCCAAGGATGCATGGGTACCACTTTATGGTTTGGATGCTGATCTAATATGGCAATGATATCTGAATTTCCACACTCTAACAGCTCAATCCTGAAAAGATCTGTAATGTCAAAACCTTCAGCGTTTTTCTCATTAATGTTATCTGCAGCGATTAAAAAATACGCCAGTTGGAATTGGCCCTGTGTTTCTGGCGAAAATTTGAAAAGCTCTTCCCTGTTGTTAAAACCAGCTCTTCCTTTTGGTAGGGGATGGGCATTGTGACCTAAAAATAAAGATTGCTCGGCCTCAATAAAGCTCATTTTGGCAAAATTTACAGGCTTGCCATTCTGTTTAAAATAAGACAGAAATACCTCGAGGTTTTCTACACTGTTGGTTAAACGTTGATTTACAATATCAGCATCAGCATCCGGGAACTCTTCGGCACTGAATTGGATGGCCAGTTCCATGAACCTGTAAATGCTGATCGGATGGATCGTATCTGTAGCAACATCGCGCTCAATTACCGGAAAATTAAATACATGCCGGCCACTATCTGCATAAAATTTTAGTGGTGCATATACTTCAAATCCAATAGAACTGAAATCGAACCTGATGTGCAACCGGTCGGTTGTGGTAATCAGGTAATTGGCCAATGGCGCATCGTATTTAGGTATGCCAACATAACGGCTCCAGTTGTTAAATTCTCTGCAATAACTGTTTAGGAGTGCATTAAAGTTAGTTTCTTCTGAAATCTGCTGAAGCTTGATTAAGTCTAACGTATTCGTTTCCATGTTTTTTAATGATTTTAATAATGTTTTCAATATCGCTCATGGTAGTAAGCGGGTTAAGTAGGGTAAATTTGAGGTAAAACTGTTGGTTAATTTTGGTGCCGGCAACTAAGGCTTTTCCTTCGTTAAACATGGCTTTTTTGATGTACTGGTTCATTGCGCAAACATCCAACTGTACATTTTTTGGCCGGTAACGGAAAACCAAAGCACTGATGTCTGATTCGTTCATCAGTTCAAAATCGCTGTCGTAATGTAAGCGGTCGGCAATTTTGGCAGCAGTTTCAATAATGGTATCAAAATAGCCTCCCAGTTTGTTTCTGCCCATCATCCTGAGTGTAAACCAAAGTTTCAGGGCATCAAACCGTCGGGTCGTCTGTATCGATTTGTTTACCTGGTTTGGCAAACCATCCTCATCATGATCTTTAGGGTTTAAATAATCGGCGTGGTGTGTAATCAGGTTAAAATATTTTTTATCGTTTACCAAAAAACCACTGCTGCTTACCGGCTGGAAGAAAGATTTATGATAATCAACCGTAACCGAGTGCGCCAGTTCGATCCCGTTAAGCAGGCCCCTGTATTTGTCTGTCAGCAATAATCCACATCCATAAGCCGCATCGATATGGAACCAGGTATTGTATTTTTTGCTGATAAAGGCAAGCTCTTTCAGAGGGTCAACATTTCCAAAATCGGTAGTGCCTGCAGTACCCACCACGGCAATGGGTATATTTCCCTGGGCGATTTCTCTTTTAATGGCATCTTCCAATAACACGGTGTTCATCCTGAAACTACGATCGGTTTTAATCTTGATCACCGATTTTTCGCCCAAACCTAACAGCGAAGCGTTTTTCTGGATGCTGAAATGCGCCTTTTCTGAAACAAAAATCCTAAAGCGTGAGGCTTCCTGTGGTAAACCGTTTACCTTAATATTGTGGTTTAATGCGGTAATGGCATAATGGTCTCTTGCCAATAAAAGGCCCATTAAATTGCTTTGGGTGCCGCCACTGGTAAAAATACCATCTGCTTTTTTGCTATAGCCAATTTGGTCACAAGTCCATTCGATTAGTTTTTGTTCAATCAATGTTCCCCCGGCGCTTTGGTCCCAGGTATCGATTGACGAATTAATCGACGAAATCATCACCTCGGCCGCCACTGCGGGGATTACAATCGGACAGTTTAAATGGGCAATGTAAGCGGGATGATGAAAAGCAACAGCATGATTGGTGTAAAGCTGTTCTACTTCTTTAAGCAGCGCATCATAGTTATCATGCGTTTTTTCAAATTCGATGGCATCGAATAAGGGTTTTAATTGAGCAGGCGATACGCCACTGAAGGGCTTTTGGTTGTTGTGCAGGAATTTTTTAACGGCTTGAGTAACCTTACCAACAGCATGGTGGTATTCTTCTTCGTTTTCGTGGTGAAAGATTTCCTTCGTCGGACTTTCCGTAAGGAAATCGATAAGTTCATGTTTTTCTAGGTCTGATGTAAACATTAGTTTTTCAATTTTTCAAAAAAGTTTAATGGTAAAGGCAATAAAATACCAGGCAATTAGTGCCGGTATTTTTTTTATTCATCATCTGGTTAGCTGAGATATTTAAATGCGGGCGATTTTTATCGATAATTCCGGTTGCTAAGGTATGTGTTTATTTAGATTGATTAAAAATAATATTTAAAATATTTTTAACATATTGTTAATAAGTTGATTGAATACCAATACTTAACCGTTTTAGTACAATGATGAATAAAAAATAAAATAATTTTATTTGGATTTGATCTAAATAAATGATTGCTTTGCGCAAAAAAATAATCATTAATGAAGAATCTATACTTAATTGCAATCTTGATCTGTGGATTTATTCTTACAGGTAAAGCACAAACCGTAACAGGTAAAGTGCTTGGAGAAACTGCTCCCTTAGCTGGGGCAAATATTAAAGTGGAAGGAAAGGGCACTTCCGCTACTACAAATGCAGATGGTACTTTTGAATTAAAATTAACCGAAGGTGCTTACGTTTTACAGGTAAGTTATGTAGGTTATACTACTGTACTGCAAAAAGTGAATTTAGGTAAAAACCAGACCGTTAATTTAACCATTAGCCTAAGCCCAACCTCAAATATGCAGGAGGTGGTTGTGGTATCGTCGCGTAAACCGACCAAAATAAGTGAAATACCGGGTACGGTTTGGGTAGTAGATGGTGCAAAAATCCAGGAGCAGGCAAGGGCAGGCATTCCTTTAAAGCAAACATTGGCCCAACTGATCCCAAGTTTGGATGCAGGTCCGGAAGGACGTACCAACTATGGACAAAACCAACGTGGCAGGGATGCACTGGTAATGATTGATGGGGTATCGTTAAACAGTACCCGTGGTGTAAGCCGTCAGTTCGAATCGATTGATCCATTTAACATCGAGCGTATTGAGGTTTTATCTGGAGCAAGTGCTGTTTATGGCGGTGGTGCAACGGGTGGTATCATCAACATCATCACTAAAAAAGGTCAGGACAGTCAGCCGAGTTTCACCACGCAAATTGGTGTGCGTAGCGGATTGAAAGAAAAAAGCGATCATGATGTGCGTGTAGCACAGGCCATTTCTGGCGGTAGCAAAGACTGGAACGGACGTATCGGTATGGCTTTTCAAAAAAACAATGCAGCTTATGGTGCAGATGGAAAACAGATTTTTACCGATATTACCCAAACCGATTTACAATACAACCAATCGTTCGATTTCTTCGGAAGTACAGAATTTAAACTTACTGAATATCAAAAACTATCGGTAAATGGCCAATATTATAATTCGGGTTATCGTGGAGATAAAGATTTGTTTTTAGGTACAAACTATGCGGGCTTGTTATCAAATCCTGCAGTTTTGGAAATGAGAAATGGTTATTCTTCAGATGTTGATCCAAAAACAAGCAGGGCAAATATCAATGCCAACTATCAGGCGAATGAAATTTTAGGCGGACAAACACTTTATATACAGGCTGCTGCCAGAAATGAGCAGTTCAGCTTTCACCCATTCCCTGGCCAGGCGGCAATACCTGGTGTGCTTTACAGTGGTTCATCAATCCAAAACACCAATTATAGCGCTTTAAAACTGGTATTGAACAAAGATTGGAACAGGGTTAACCTTACTTACGGTATAGATGCCGATAACGAAAACTTTAATGCACAGCAAGCCTTATTCGATAGGGTGAAAGCTGCTACATCGGGTGGACTAACCAACGCTACCGTGGCAACCATTGCACGTTATCCTAATTTCAGGGTGAACGGTTTATCTGGCTTTTTGCAGGCACAGGTTAAAGTAACTGATTTTTTAAGTTTATCAGGTGGAGTACGTCAGCAACGCATGTTTGTTAAAGTTGGTGATTTTGTTGGTACAACAGCAGCAGTGCCTTTGGCTTATGGCGTGGGCAGAACGGCAACCCCAATTGCAGGTGGTAAAAACCACTACGATGTAAATCTGCTAAACGGTGGTTTGGTGGTTAAAATCAATGCGCCACAACAGGTTTGGGTTAACTTTTCACAAGGCTTTAACTTAGCCGATCCTGCTAAATATTACGGACAGGGAAGCTATACTTTAGTGGGTACCAACTTTAATTTGGGTAACTCCATTAATGTGGCCAGTTCTCCTTTAACTGGTATTAAAACAGAACAATATGAAGCAGGTTACCGTTACCGCACAGGTGTATTTAATGCACAGGTAGCTGGTTTTTATGCCTTATCTGATAAAAACGTGAAAACCAACAGCACTTTCAATATTGAAGTTTTTGACGAAAAAGTAAGAAATATCGGTGTTGAAGGTTCATTATCGTTAAACCTGAAAAATGGTTTCGAGGTAGGTGCAAACGGTTTGTACATTAAAACACAGAAACAGAATACCGATGGTACCTGGGCCTTACAGGATGTAACGGTGGCTAGTCCATCTAAATTGGCCGGTTATTTAGGCTATAATGGTAAAGTGTTCGGATTAAAAGCACAGATTTTCCATTCGTTTGATACGAAAGATAATATTGGTGCAGGTAAAGAATTAAAAGGATATACAACTGTTGATCTTTTAGGATCAGTTAAAATATTCACAGGAAGTTTATCATTCGGTGTACAAAACCTGTTGAACAAAGATTACCAGACCATCTGGAGCCAACGTTCACAGTATTTGTATGCAGCTTTAGCTAAAAAAGAAACATTTTATTATGCAGGTCGCGGCCGTACCTATAATTTAACGTATACGCTTAATTACTAAAGCAGTTCGTCATTCCCAACTTGATTGGGAATCGTAATGCTATAACTAGACTTGTTGTTTGCATTAAGGTTCCCGCCTGCGCGGGAATGACGATCGCCTAAACAACCAATGCCCCAATTTCGGGGCATTGGTTGTTTATTTCCTTTTCAATTCAATTACCGTAATCTCCGGCCAAATACCAATCCTTCCGGAAAAGCCAAGAAAACCAAAGCCACGGTTCACATTTAAATACCTGCCATTTTCAGTTTTAATGCCTGCCCAATGTTTATAACGGTATTTTACCGGGCTCCACTTAATGCCAAAAGCTTCGATACCGAACTGCATGCCATGCGTATGGCCAGCCAAAGAAAGCTGGATTTTTGAAGGATAATTTTTTACCTGTGCATCCCAATGCGAAGGATCGTGTGATAAAAGAATTTTAAAATCGTTCACCTCTGTATTTTGAAGGGCTTTTTTGAGGTCGCCGCGTTCCCCAAAACCGATTCCCCAGTTTTCTATCCCGGCGAGGATAATTTTTTCGCCGTTTTTATGCAGCTCTACATGTTCATCCAACAACAATTTAAAGCCCAGTTCTTTGTGGTAAGCTTTCAATTGGTTTAAGTTCTGTATTTTATCGGCTTCACTTGGCCATTTGATGTAATCGCCATAATCGTGGTTACCTAAAACAGAAAACTGCCCGAAAGGGGCCTTAATCTGTGAGAAATGGCCGATGTAAGGCACAATCTCTGATGAGGCATTGTTGACCAAATCGCCTGTAAAAACAAATAAATCGCTTTTTTGTGCATTGATCATGTCAATTCCTTTTTGTACGGCTTTTGGGTTAGTAAAACTCCCGGCATGTACATCCGAAATCTGGGTCAGCGTAAAACCATCAAAACTTTCAGGCAGATCATCAAAATACAAAGTATGTTTAATTACACGGTAAGCGTATTTCCCCTGGGTAATGCCATAAGCAAATAGGGCAATGGTTAAACAGAACATCACAAAGGCAAAATCGACCCAATAGTTGCTGCGGCCGGCAATATGGAATCCACCGGGCTCAAAATTGGTGGATAAGCCAATTAATAAGCGGTAAACATCGCCCAGCATTAGAAAAAAAGCGAAAACAATTTCTGAAGCAAAAACAATCAAGAAAGCATGACTAACAATTTGGAAGAACTTATTTATTCCCTGGATGCGCATCTGCTGAATGGCGAAGAACAAAGCAAAAGTTAAACCGATGATAAATACCCAAAAGATTGGGCTCAGTAAACTTGATTGATTGATGGTACCCAAACCTGATAAAACATAAGCATTTAAGGCAAAAAATATGATTGCAACTATGATGAGTGGCAATAGATTGAGTTTTCTTTTCATTATTAAAAATCTGTAAATCAGAATAGGGGGTAAAAATAGAATTTAAACGCTGATAATTGCCTACTGTTACAGTTGCCGATTATTTTTACGCTCGTTTGATTAAAGCAATTATTGTTATGATGTGTTATATTTATAAATATGATAGTATGTTGAATTAAAATCAACTTCTTGTTGCATATTTTATAATTTACTTTCTTTTATTAGCTTTGTGCGAATATGCTGTCCAAAAAAACAAAATATGCCATTAAAGCGCTTGTTGCGCTGGGTAAAAATTTAGATAAACCACCAATGCAGATTTCGAAAATTGCAGAGGAGGAGCATATCCCGAAAAAATTCCTTGAACAGATCCTTCTTGATTTGCGCAATGCAGGCTTTTTATACAGTAAAAAAGGTGCAGGCGGCGGCTATAGCCTCAATAAAAAACCTGAAGAGATTTTATTGGTACACGTAATGCGTGTAACTGATGGGCCAATTGCGATGGTGCCATGTGCCAGTTTAAACTTTTACCATAAATGTGATGAGTGTGTAGATGAGAAAACATGCGGCATCAGAAGTGCCTTTATTGATGTAAGGGATGCTACGCTTAAGGTTTTAACCGAAACCAGCATTGCCGATGTTATCGGCAGGGAAGATACTTTGAAAATCGGTATCGTTAATTTATAAAATAATTTCTAAACCTCGCAGGTTTTTAAAACCTGCGAGGTCTAAAACCAACAATGTTAAGCATATCACTTAGATGTACTAAGGTGACTTAGGTGGTCAATATTATTTTGGAAAGTAAGCTTCGGTACATTTCGAGTGTTATTGTTCTATTAACATTTCAAATCCGTCCGTGAAGACATAAGTGAAGATTTTTCTTGCCGCTCTATGCCGCGGGGGCATGGTACTTTGGAGCGCCAAAGTACCCAAAGCGCTTTGTCAATCCAGCAATGTGCTCCCACACAAACCCATTTCACATCAAAAAAACAGCGGCACTTTGTTTTGTGCAGTAATTGCCAGGTTTACGGTTTTGCAAAATGTGCACAAAACCACTGCGTTTCAGGTTTGGTAGTGCTAATTCTTCTGTTTTGCAACTGTTTTTTTGATTTCCCAGCACTTGGGATTGACAGCGTTCTTAGGTAAAAGCTGTTTGTTTTTCAAAGTAAGCTAGCATAATGCGATAACTCCACGTTAGGGATTGTAAGGGTTCAGTGCCGATTTTTCATCGGTACCGGAGCGAAGCGCAGCCCTGCAAAGCCCGACCTTTGCGTAGCTTAGGTAACGCCCAAATTAGTTTGACAGTTTTCAATTTTCAGTTGCAGTTTTCAAATGGCAGTTTTAGCTATATTATTTAAGGAATTTAATTTATAGATTTTTCGACTGCGTGGCACTTTGCTCGAAATGACGATCTTGAAAGGGTTTTAACAAGATATCGTAAAATTTTTTATAATAAATTACGACTATTCCTATATACTTTATATATTTGGCGTATGAACTTCAGTTTTATACCTAACCAGTTAACCGCTAAGCAAATGATGTGCTGTTGTTGTAAAACGCAGTAACAGGAGCCTACAGATAATTTTATGTATAAAATATGGAATGCTTCTCGGTAACAGGGAAGCATTTTTTGAATAAAGCTAACAACACATATGCAAAGTTTCAGAACAGAACTCGAAAATCCGATCGTCGAGCAGGACATCATCGATTTAGAGAATAAGATTAAAGCTTTTAGAGATGGAACCATCCACGACGAAAAGTTTAGGAGCCTCCGTTTGGCCCGTGGTGTTTACGGACAAAGACAGCCAGGCGTACAAATGGTGCGTATTAAACTGCCATTTGGTAAGGTAACTTTTAAACAGTTATTGCGTATAGCCGATATTGCTGATGAATACGGAAGTGGAAATTTACACTTAACCACTCGTCAGGATATTCAGATCCATTATGTGAGTTTAGACCGTACGCCCGAGCTATGGGCCAAACTGGAACAGGATGATATTACGCTCCGCGAGGCTTGTGGTAATACAGTACGTAACGTAACGGCTTCTCCAAATTCGGGTATTGATGCGGAAGAGCCTTTTGATGTTTCGCCTTATGCACAGGCGGTATTTGCCTATTTTTTGCGTAACCCGATCTGTCAGGAAATGGGCCGCAAGATTAAAATCTCCTTTTCTTCGAGCGATAGGGATACGGCTTTTAGCTACATTCACGATTTAGGTTTTATTCCAAAAATTAACGAAAATGGCGAACGTGGATTTAAAGTATTATTTGCCGGTGGTTTAGGCGCACAGCCTTTTTTGGCGAATGCCGTTCACGATTTTTTACCTGAAGACCAATTGATTCCCTTTACAGAATCTGTTCTTCGCGTTTTCGACCGTTATGGCGAACGCAGTAACCGTAATAAAGCGCGTTTAAAATACCTTGTTCAGAAGTTAGGATTAGAAGAGGTTTTACGTTTGGTTGCCGAAGAGCGTATTGCCAATAAAGTAAAAACCTTTAAAATAGATATTAATACCGTTCCACAGCCTACTTTACCTTTAGAGCAGGAATACCCTGCGGTAGAGATATTAAACGAAAGTCATTATAAACACTGGTTAGCTACTAATGTAATTGAGCAGAAACAGGCTGGATTTTACGGCGTTTATGTAAAAGTGCAGGTAGGTGATATCAAAACAGATAAAGCAAGGGCTTTTGTTGATGCCATCAGGCTTTATGTTGCTGATGAAATCAGAATTACCCAAAACCAGGGCCTTTTGTTAAAATTTGTGAGGAAGGAGGCATTACCTTCATTATATGCGGCTTTAAATAAAATTGGTTTTACCACAGCAGGTTTTGATAGTCTGGCCGATATTACTACCTGTCCGGGTACTGATACCTGTAATTTGGGTATTTCGAACTCCATGACGCTTGCAGAGGTTTTGGAGGATGTAATTTATACTGATTTCCCTGAGTTTATTTACGAGAAAAACATCAAGATCAAAATTAGTGGTTGTATGAACTCTTGCGGTCAGCATGGTTTGGCTGAAATCGGTTTCCATGGAAGTTCGGTAAAAGCTGAAGGAAAAGTGGTTCCTGCAGTTCAGGTGATGCTTGGTGGCGGTACTGTTGGTAACGGTGTTGGCCGTGTTGCAGAACGCGTAATTAAAGTACCTTCTAAAAGGGCTACAAGTGTTTTACATTTCATTTTAAATGATTTTAAAGCTAATAATTTGGAAAATGAAAACTTCCACCAATATTATGATAGAAAAGGTAAAGACCATTTTTATCAGTTGTTGAAACCATTGGCTGATTTAACCAACCTGCAAACAGATGAATTTGTAGACTGGGGACATGTTGAAGAATTTGTAACCGCAATTGGTGTGGGAGAATGTGCTGGTGTAGTAATTGATTTAGTGGCTACTTTATTACTAGAGGCAGACGAAAAATTTGGCTGGGCAAAGCAAAACTTAGATAAAGGTGCTTATGCCGACGCCATATACCATACCTACAGCACTTTTGTAAGTGCAGCAAAATCTTTATTGTTGGATAAAGGCGTAAACAGCAGTACGCAGGTTGGTGTGATCCGTGAATTTGATAACCATTATGTAGAAACCGGCGAATTTAATTTACCAACCAATTTCTCTGACCTGGTTTTACAGATCAACAAAAACGAACCAACGGCAGAATTTGCAAAGAAATATTTTGAAGAAGCCAATCAATTTTTAAATCAGATTAAGGAGAAAAGAGCGGTATTAGCGAAATGAGATTTGAGACAATAGATATGAGATTTGAGAACTGCAGACGCTAAACGCCATGCGCCAAACAACTCTTCATCCAGTCATTCAAAATTCAATAATTAAAAAGAAACATGGTTAATCAAAATAAAGAATCAAAAATTACCCTTTTAGGCGCAGGTCCTGGAGATCCGGATTTATTGACCTTAAAAGGTGTAAAAGCATTGCAAACCGCTGACGTGGTATTGTACGATGCTTTAACAAACGAAGCTTTATTGGAGCATGCCCCGGCGGATGCCATTAAAGTTTATGTGGGCAAACGTTCGGGTGAGCATTCGTATCCACAGGATACCATCAATAAATTAATGATCGACTACGCTTTAAATTACGGACATGTTGTGCGTTTAAAAGGTGGTGATCCGTTTGTTTTTGGCAGGGGATATGAAGAATTGGATTATGCTGCATCATACAGCATTCCGGTAAGTGTAATTCCGGGTATTTCGAGTTCCATCGGTGTACCAGGATTGCAACAAATTCCGGTTACGCACCGTGGCATGAGCGAAAGCTTTTGGGTAATTACCGGAACTACCACTTCAGGAGAGGTTTCGGCCGATATTTACCAGGCAGCACAGTCAAAAGCCACAGTATTGGTACTGATGGGGCTTAAAAAACTATCAAAAATTGTAGAGATTTTTAAAGCCGCAGGCAAACACAATTTACCAACTGCAGTGGTGCAGAACGGATCAGCTGAAGATGAACGTTTAGTTGTCGGCGTAGTTGAAACCATAGAAAGTTTGGTGCAGCAAGAAAATATTAAAGCACCAGCTTTATTAATTTTTGGAGAAGTTGTATCATTACATCCATCATTTAAGAAATTAATTAAACAATATGCAAGTATTGCCTAACCAACCTGATAATGCAACATCTTTTTCGGAAGAAGAAAAAGGTAACCAGCTCTTTCCAGTTTTTGTAAAGCTGAACAAGCTGCGTACATTATTAATTGGAGCAGGCAATATTGGGCTGGAGAAGTTAACGGCGATTGTAAATAACAGCCATAGTGCTACCATTACCATCGTGGCAGAAACGGTATCGCCGGAGGTTTATGCACTTGTTGCAAATTATCCGCTCATAAAGGTTAAGCAGAAAACTTTTGATATAGATGATTTAAATGATATTGATATCGTTTTCGCTGCAACCAATAACAATATTTTAAATGAAGAGATCAGAAAGGTTACGCATGAGCGTGGTCTGTTGATCAATGTGGCTGACAAACCTGAGTTATGTGATTTTTATCTGGGATCGATTGTTCAAAAGGGCGATTTAAAAATTGCCATTTCTACAAACGGTAAATCGCCAACCATTGCCAAACGTTTAAAGCAGATTTTGAATGAGGGTTTACCCGCAGAACTGGATGAAACCTTACAGAACATGAGCGCTTTGCGCCAGACTTTAAACGGCGATTTCTCTGCAAAGGTTAAAAAGCTAAATAAGGTTACCCAGAGTTTAATTAATCCTAAAAAAAGTTTTGCCGAGCGGAATATCAAATGGTTGATCTGGGTGGCATCGGTTTTATTGATTGGAGCAATCGGACTTTCCCTTTGGAATACTGAACCTGAATTTCAGACGTTTTTAATCAACATCGATCCATTATTCTACTGGTTTTTAGGGGCAGGATTTTTATTCGCTTTGATTGATGGGGCGATTGGGATGTCATATGGCGTTACCACGGCATCTTTTTCACTAGCGATGGGTTTACCACCTGCATCAGCAAGTATGGCCATACACATTTCAGAAGTAATGAGTAACGGGATTGCAGGCTGGATGCATTACCGTATGGGCAACGTAAACTGGAAGCTTTTTAAAATATTGATCCTTCCTGCAATTGTTGGTGCGGTATTAGGTGCCTATATTTTATCTTCATTGGAGCATTATAGCAGTTACGTTAAGCCGGTTGTTGCCGTTTATACCTTGTTTTTAGGTGCCGTTATTTTAATGAAAGCCTTTAACATTAAAAGAAAAAAAGCCGATCAAAAAATCAAGAAAATTGGTTTATTGGGGTTTTTTGGTGGATTTATAGATGCTGCTTTTGGTGGTGGCTGGGGATCGATCGTTTTATCGAGTTTAATTGCAGGCGGCCGTCACCCTTTATTTTCACTGGGTACGGTAAAAATCAGCCGTTTTTTTATTGCCACTTTAAGTTCGCTTACCTTTTTTACCATGTTGGGCGGCAAACACTGGGAAGCCGTTTTAGGCTTAATTATTGGTAGTGCAATCGCATCGCCAATTGCCGCAAAAGTATCTAATAAAATTTCGGCAAAAACCATTATGGTGGCTGTTGGAATTATTGTGATGATTGTAAGTTTGCGCAGTGTGATTATGTTTATTTTAAAATTAATTTAGTGATGACAGACCTAGAGGAGATAAAAACAGCACTGGCAGGTTTAAGTACAATTGATAAACTGAAATTTTTGGCTGATCAATATGCCGGCCGTATTATATTTTCGACCAGTTTTGGCTGGGAAGATCAGGCCATTACCCATTTGATTTTTGCCAATAATATACCGATTAAGGTTTTTACTTTAGAAACCGGACGCCTGTTCCCCGAAACCTATTATGTTTGGAACCGCACATTAGAAATTTATAACAAACCGATACATGCCTATTATCCGCAAAATGAGTTATTGCAGGATATGGTGAATACGAAAGGCCCAAGCAGCTTTTACGAATCGGTAGAAAATAGAAAAGAATGCTGTTACATCCGTAAAATTGAACCTTTAAAAAGAGCATTAAAAGGGAACGAAATCTGGATAACAGGAATAAGGGCCGATCAGAGTGCCAACCGTGAGGATATGCATGATTTAGAATGGGACGAAGGAAACCAATTGGTGAAATTCCATCCTATTTTCGACTGGACTTTAGAGGATGTAAAAACCTATATTAAAGAAAATAACATTGTGTATAATACCTTGCACGATAAAGGTTTCCCGAGCATAGGATGCGCGCCATGTACAAGAGCAGTACAGCCAGGCGAAGATTTTAGGGCGGGAAGATGGTGGTGGGAAGACCAAAGCAAGAAAGAATGTGGTTTGCATGCAGCATCCTGATGTAAAATGGAAGATGAAAAAGGGATGATGGCATTTCAACTTTACAACCTTTCAACAATTTTTAACAACAAGAACAACAACAACAATTATAACTTTGAATGATTGGAACATTCCAACATTCAACATTTTAACATTTCAACAATTGTAATGAGTACATATAATTTTGATTATTTAGACGAACTGGAGGCCGAAGCCATTCACATTTTGCGTGAAGTAGCAGGTCAGTTTGAAAAACCGGCCCTGTTATTTTCAGGTGGAAAGGATTCAATTACTTTAGTTCGTTTGGCAGAAAAAGCTTTTCGTCCGGGGAAATTTCCTTTTCCTTTGGTACACATAGATACAGGTCATAATTTCGAAGAAACCATCACTTACCGCGACCAGATGGTAGAAAGAATTGGCGAAAAATTAATTATTGGTTCTGTGCAGGAATCTATTGATCAGGGTAAAGTGGTAGAGCAGACCGGTAAAAACGCCAGTAGAAATGCTTTACAAACCGTAACCTTGCTTGATACCATTGCAAAATACCAGTTTGATGCCTGCATTGGCGGTGCCCGTAGAGATGAGGAAAAAGCAAGGGCGAAAGAGCGTATTTTCTCGGTTCGCGATGAATTCGGTCAGTGGGACCCAAAACGCCAGCGCCCTGAACTTTGGAACATTTATAACGGAAAAATCCATAAAGGGGAAAACATCCGTGTATTCCCGATCAGTAACTGGACAGAGTTAGATGTTTGGAACTATATCCGCAGGGAGAAAATCGATCTGCCAAGTATTTATTTCTCTCACGAACGCGATTGTATCACCCGTAATGGACAATTGATGGCTGCTTCTCCATTTTTAAATATGGATGATGAAGATGTTGTCGAACGCAAACAGGTTCGTTTCCGTACAGTTGGCGACATGTCGTGCACCGCTGCGGTAGAATCAGACGCCACTTTGATCGATGATATTATTTCGGAAATCAGTGCCTCTAAAATTTCAGAACGTGGCGCCCGTTTGGACGATAAAGTTTCTGAAGCCGCAATGGAAGACAGGAAAAAGGGAGGATATTTTTAAAAGAGACGTGAGATTTTAGATGTGAGATTTGAGAATCTTGCATCCGTCTAATATCTCATATCTATTATTTAAGAGAGATTTGAGTATTGAGATGTGAGATTTGAGAATCTTGCATCCGTCTCAAATCTAGTGTCTCATATCTCAAATCTAAAAAAACATGAACATATTAAAATTTTTCACAGCAGGCAGCGTAGATGATGGTAAAAGTACCTTAATTGGCCGTTTGTTATACGATACGGATTCTATTTTGGCCGATCAGTTAGAAGCTTTGCAGAGTTCGAACCGCAAAAATGACGACGGAACAATAGATTTAGCCATTCTTACCGATGGTTTAAGGGCAGAGCGCGAGCAGGGCATTACCATTGATGTAGCTTATAAATACTTTCAGACAGAGAAACGTAAATTCATTATAGCCGATACCCCGGGGCATATACAGTATACCAGGAACATGGTTACAGGTGCGTCTACCGCTAATTTGGCCATTATTTTGATCGATGCGCGTAATGGTGTAGTTGAGCAGACCATCCGCCACTCGTATATAGTTTCCTTATTGGGCATTAAACATGTGGTGGTGTGCATCAACAAAATGGACATGGTTGATTACAGTGAAACCATTTACAGTTCGATCATCGAGAAATACAAAATTTTGGCCCAACAGTTAAAACTTGCTGATATCACCTACATTCCGGTGAGTGCATTAAAAGGAGATAATGTAGCGCAGACTTCTGAAAATATGGATTGGTATGAAGGCGAAAGTTTGCTGCATTTCTTGGAGAAAGTAGATACCGATAGCTTAGACAAATCACAATTGGCACGTATGCCCGTACAGTGGGTGGTAAGACCACAAACAGAAGAACTGCACGATTACCGTGGTTATGCAGGTAGGGTATTGAGCGGAACCTTTAACTTAAATGATAAGGTTACGGTTCTTCCGTCAGGAGCCAGCTCTACCGTAGAGAAGATCGAATTTTTCGATCAGGCACTTGATGCTGCACATGCTGGTCAGTCGGTTATTATCCATTTAAAAGATGATGTGGATATTAGCCGTGGTGATAGCATTGTAAATGCCTCGGCCTTGCCTCAGGAATCAAAACTGATCGAAGCTGACCTTTGCTGGATGGATACCCGTGCATTGGATACCTCGATAATGTATAATATTCAGCATAATAGCAAGATTACTAAATGTAAAATCAGCGAAATTCTGCATAAAGTAGACATCAATACATTAGAAAAACATGCTGCAGAAGAATTTAAATTAAACGACATTGGCCGTGTAATTGTGAAAACTGCCGATGCTTTGGCATTTGATTTATATGATGATAACCGTGCAAATGGTTCGGCGATATTAGTCGATCCCCGTACCAATTTAACTGTTGGTGCTTTAATGTTCAGGGCGGCGGTAGAGTAGGATGGAAGATGTAAAACGATCAATAACCAATGACCAATTTTCAATGATCAATGGCGACAGCGTTATTAGGCATGAAGAAATAACCAGTTGATCCTGAAATCCTACAATCCTGAAAATCATACAGTGTAGAACCACAACCAAATATAATAATGAAAGCTTTGGGGCTAACCTAAAGTGAAAGCAATTTCAACGGGATATCGGATAACGGTCTCCCGTTTTTCTTTTTTATGATGCTATCTATTGATGAGATATAAAATTAATAAGGCCCTGGTTTATGGAAATAATCAAAACCTTTCATCTTCTTCGTATATTTATAATGCACCTAATTACAAACCACATGAAAAAAAATCTTATATACTTCGTTTTTGCCGCTGTTCCTTTTGTTTTTGCCTGTAACCAATCAGATAAAAAGGCTGATACCGCGAAAAAGGATTCGGTGATTAACCAAACCTGTTATGCCGCTTTTTTCGAAAAAGACAGTGCAGCTATGATTGTGAAAACAATGGCATCTGGTAAAGTAACTGGTTCATTATTGGTGAAATATGCTGATAAACCTGAAAATAATGGTAAAATTGATGGTAAGTTTAATGGTGATACCTTAATGGTTGATTACCGGTTTAATACAGGTAAAGATACTTCTAAAGCTTTTACCAACCCATTAGCCTTTTTAAAAAAAGATGGTAAACTCATTATGGGCGTTGCACAGATCGAAACTACATTGGGCAGATCTTATTTTGTTAAAGGTAAGCCCATTAATTACGAAGCTGGCAAGTTTACTTTTGCAGAAGTGAATTGTAAATAGAATTTGTCACCCCGAACGCATCGTCATTGCGAGAAGGCTTTTTCAGCCGACGAAGCAATCTTTCTTGCAATAATCGCCAGCAGGAAAGATTGCTTCGTCGTACCTCCTCGCAATGACGGCTTTTCTTATCATCTGTCAATGGTAGCGAAGCCGATAAATCTATCTCGAGTTAGGTCTCTTTCGCGAATATTCGAAGCTACGTTTCAGTCGAGATGACGACTATTTGAAGACTCTTCACTACGTTCAGAATGACATTTAAAAAAATATTTTAAAATAAATTACGACAATTCCTATAGACTTTATATATTTGTATAATTAAACAAACGTATAACGAGCATAAACTTTCTGTTATGATTTTGAATAAAGTAGAAAAAGCGAACATTGAACCAAAAATTACTTTAATAGGTGCTGGTCCTGGCGATCCGGATTTATTTAGTTTAAAAGGTGTTAAAGCATTGAAAACAGCTGATGTTGTTTTGTATGATGCAAATGTGAACGAAGCTTTATTGTGTCATGCGCCAGATGGTATTCCGAAAGTTTATGTGGGCAAACGTTCTGATGATGAATCTTTTTCGCAGGATGCAGTTAACAAGCTGATTATTGATTATGCTTTAAACTATGGTCACGTGGTACGTTTAAAAAGTGGTGATCCGTTTTTCTTTGCAAAAGGATATGAGGAAATTGATGCGGCAGAATCTTACAGTATCCCAACCGAGATCATTCCGGGTATTTCGAGTGCAACTGGTGCGCCGAGTTTGCAAAAAATCCCGATGATTTATAAAGACCTTAGCGAAAGTTTCTGGGCAGTAACCGGAACAAATAGCAGAGGCGAAATATCAGAGGATTTATATATCGCTGCAAAAACCAAAGCGACCATTGTAGTTTTAAACGGAATTGAAAAAGTAAAAGAAATTGCTGCAATCTTTCAGGCAGAAAATAAAAATCTGTTGCCTGTAGCGGTGATCCAGAATGGATCTACCCCACAAGAAAAAATTGCAATAGGTATAGTAGATACCATTGCCGAAATTGTTGAAGATAAAAAAATAGATGCACCAGCACTATTGGTTTTTGGAGATGTGGTTTCACTGCACCCTCAGTTTCAACCTATCCGCGATTTCTACGAAATCATCGCGGAAGAGTACTAGATATTTTTAAACCAAAAATATATTTGTTTTGTTGTTAAAAACCGCTTATGGATTTAAGCGGTTTTTTCGTTTTTATGCCCCACAGATTAGAGAGATTAGCACTGATGAAATAGCCTTCTGCGTATATCTGCGAAATCAGCGGGAAATTATGCGCTATATTCCCCCGCAGATTAAAAAGATTACCGCAGCTAAATTTAGCTACTTTTTGCGCTTAACAAGAACAACCCTTTGTTTTTAAGCCTGATTGTAGTGCAAAGCTCGGAGCGCAGTGAGGACTTGCAACGGAAAGCAGGGCTGCAGCCTGCCACGAAGAATCAGACCATTCACTTTCAAAAAAGGCTTTTGTGTATCTGCGAAATCATTGGAAAACCATTGGCCGCTTTCTCCCGCAGATTAAAAAGATTGCCGCTGATAAAATTAACCTCATGTGATTTGAGGGGATAAATAACCAACTAAAAATATAATTTACATTATTTGCAAAGCTCAAAACAATTAGTAACTTACTTGGGTTATCTACACCAAATAGTTGATGGAAATTATACATATAAGCGCCGAGTGTTACCCTGTTGCAAAAGTTGGCGGTTTAGCCGATGTGGTAGGGGCTTTACCAAAATATCAGAATAAACTAGGCCACATTGCTAAAGTGGTTGTGCCTGCATACGATACAAAATTTATCCGTGAAAGCGAATTTGAAGTTACTTATGATGCCTGGGCAAACTACGGTAATCACCACTTTCAGTACCGCATTTTAAAAGAGAAAATCAATAAACTGGGTTTCGATTTATATGTTATCCATATACAAGGTTTAACAGACCGACCGAATGTTTATGGCTACAGTGATGATACTGAACGTTTCCTAGCCTTCCAGATTGCCACCCTTGATTGGATAGTACAATGGGAACACCGTCCGGATGTAATCCACTGTCATGATCACCATACGGGTTTGATTCCGTTTATGGTTTCTAATTCTGTGAAATACAAGCCCATTAGTGGCGTTCCAACAGTTTTAACCATACATAATGCACAATATCAGGGACAGTTTGGATGGGATAAACTCTATTATTTACCTGCTTTCGATTTATGGAAAGGTGGTTTATTAGGCTGGGAAGATGCAATTAACCCGTTGGCTTCGGCCATTAAATGTGCCTGGAGGGTAACTACCGTTTCGCCAACTTACCTGGAAGAGATGATGGGAAATGCCCGTGGACTGGAAAGTTTGCTGAGGCAGGAGCGTTGGAAATCGATCGGGATTTTAAATGGAATTGATAGCGAAGTATGGGATCCGGAAACTGACCCGATGCTTGGCAAAAATTATAATTTAAAAACAGTAGAAGCGGGAAAACTTGCAAACAAAACAGCACTCTGCAGTGTTTTTCAATTAGATCCGTCTAAACCTTTATTTACTTTTATTGGTAGGTTGGTTGATGAAAAGGGAGCTGATATTCTACCAGATATTTTTTATACAGCTTTGCAGCAGCATGGCGATAACATCAATATACTGGTTTTAGGTTCAGGTGATAGTTGGGTAGAGGGACGATTAAACCAGTTAAAGGATCTTTTTGGTGGCAGGTACAATGTTTATATTGGTTATAATGAGCAGGTATCGCACGAGATGTATGCCGGTGCAGATTTTCTGATTATGCCATCGAGGGTTGAGCCTTGTGGTTTAAACCAACTTTATGCCCTACGTTACGGAACCGTTCCGATTGTGCGCAGGGTTGGGGGATTAAGAGATACAGTAATTGACATAGGCGACAATGGTTTCGGAATCTGCCATGACCAAACGAGTATTTGGGATGTTACCCATGCCATTAATCGGGCTGTTGAATTATACAATGATAAAAAAGCTTTTAAAGCTGTTAGAAAAACAATGATGAAAATTGATCATTCTTGGGATAGGGCAGCATTAAATTATATAGAATTATACCAAAAATTAAAATAAGCTTAAGCATGACTGACAAAGTTTTAGGCGTTATCCTTGGCGGTGGCCAGGGCTCTAGATTATCGCCACTAACACAAACACGTTCAAAACCGGCAGTTCCGATTGCTGGTAAATATCGGTTGGTAGATATCCCAATTTCCAATTGCCTTAATTCAGGCATCCACCGTATGTTTGTGTTAACACAGTTTAATTCGGCATCCCTAAACAAACACATTAAAAACACGTATCACTTTAGCCACTTTAGTACGGCTTTTGTTGATATTTTGGCGGCTGAACAAACTGTACAAAACTCAGGTTGGTTTCAAGGTACAGCAGATGCAGTCCGTCAGTGTATGCATCACATTGTTTCGCATGAGTTCGATTACATTTTAATTTTATCTGGCGATCAGCTCTACCAGATGGATTTTAAAGATATGATCGAAAAACACATCGAGGCCAATGCAGAAATTACCATTGCTACCATTCCGGTAACGGCAAAAGATGCTACTGATTTTGGTATTTTAAAGGCTGATGATGAAAACATGATCACCTCTTTTATCGAAAAACCTAAAACCGGTTTAGAGGAGTGGGTTTCTGATACAGGTGAAGAAATGCAGGGCGAAGGTCGTAATTTCCTGGCATCGATGGGTATTTATGTTTTTAACCGCGAATACCTGATCAACATCTTAAATGAAAATGAAGAGGAAAAAGATTTCGGTAAAGAAATTTTGCCAAGGGCAATTACTCAAAGCAGGGTTTTAAGCTATCAGTATGAAGGTTATTGGACTGATATTGGTAATATTTCTTCTTTCTTTGAGGCCAATTTAGGCTTAACGGATGAAATTCCTAAATTTAATATGTTCGATAGCAATCACGCCATTTTTACCAGGGCGCGTATGTTGCCTCCTTCAAAAATTTCGGGTACCACTTTAGATAAAACCATTATTGCCGAAGGCTGCATTATTCAGGCAAGCAAAGTAGAACACGCTGTTTTAGGGATCAGATCGAGGATTGGAAAGGATACAGTAATTACCAATGCTTATATTATGGGTAGCGACAGGTACCAAACCTTAGAAGAGATACAGGAGGAAACGGGTAAGGGTAATTCTCTAATTGGTATCGGCGACCGTTGTTTTATCAATAACGCCATCATAGATAAAAACTGCCGCATTGGTAACGATGTAAAAATTAACGGCGGCGACCATTTAGAAGATGGAGATTTTGAACTTTATGCCGTTAAAGATGGTATAGTAGTAATTAAAAAAGGTGCTGTTGTACCAAGTGGAACAGTAATTTAAGATAATCATTATTCATCAACAGGCCAGTCACGATTTTTCGTGACTGGCTTTTTTATTGTCTGATTATAATTCTGAGTTCGACGAGAATCCCTGGGATGACTAAAAATAGTTCGTTATTTGCAGATAAAAGAAGTGGATACGGAATATTGCCAACTGAAAATTATTAACTGATTTGGGCATTCCCCAATCCCGTGAAATACGGGAAAGTGGCGGGCTTTTCAGGGCTGCGCTTCGCTCCGGTACCGATGAAGAATCGGCACTGACCCCTTACAATCCCTAACGCAAGAGAGAAACCGTTTCCAAATAGATTTAGTCTTCGGATTGCAGACCCCCTTATTCATAAACCTGATAAAGCAGAAAGCCCGGAGCGAGGTACGAGTGAGGACATGAAGCGATAGCAGGACTAATGGCCGCCATTAACACTGAACCTTACATTTCCAAAAAGTAAGTAGAATTTTCCTTCTACATCTCGCAGGTTAATCGATACGTCACCCTGAATTTATTTCAGGGTCTAATAAATAGCTGGAAAAGATGCTGAAATAAATTCAGCATGACGGTTTGGGAGAAAAATAACTCGAAAAATATTTACATAGTCTCTTTTTAATCTTTCTACCCAACATTTTCCCTATAAGCTTGTTAGTAAAATAAACAAAAATTAGCTTATGGCCGAACAGCACCTTTATCAAACAGGAATTATAGGAAATTGCGCTTTCATTGCACACGTAAATAAAAATACCGATATCTCATGGCTTTGCTGGCCACGTTTTGATAGTCCGTTTGTTTTTGGGAGTTTATTGGACAAGAAAAAAGGAGGCGAGTTTTCTATTTTACCACAAGGTGAATTTACTTCTACCCAATATTATATCGAAAATACCAATGTTTTAAGGACAGAAATCACCGCTGAAGATGGAAAATACCGCATAACCGATTTTGCTCCACGCTTTCACCTTTACGAGCGTTATTTTAAGCCTTTAATGTTCATCAGAAAAATTGAACCTTTAGAGGGCAATCCGCGCATTACCATTAAATGCGAACCGGTTTGCGATTATGGAAAAGGTAAAATGAAATCGATCAGGGGTAGTAATCACATCGATTATTTAGGTTGTGATGAAAATATCCGCTTAAGTACCAATGTGTCGCTTACTTATATCATTGATGAAAAAGCATTTGTACTAAATGAGGCGAAATACCTCATTATGACTTATGGACAAAACCTTGAAGCGCCTGTGGTGAGTACAGCCGAAAACTTCCTGCGTGAAACTGTTGCTTACTGGCGGTTATGGATCAAACACTCCTCTATAGCAGGATTTTATCAACCTTTTGTCATCCGATCGGCTTTGGTTTTAAAAATCCACCAGTATGAAGATACCGGGGCAATTATTGCCGCCAGTACCACAAGTTTGCCGGAATCGCCTGGAAGTACGCGGAACTGGGATTACCGCTATTGCTGGTTGCGCGATTCGCACTATGTGTTAACCTCGTTAAATCACATCGGGCATTTTGAAGAAATGGAGAAATATTTTAACTATCTGTCTGATATTTCTCATGCTGAAGATACGCGGTACCAACCTTTGTATGGCATTGCAGGTGAGCGGGAAATTACGGAACGTACTTTAGACCATTTGGAAGGATACAAAGGTGAGCAGCCCATCAGAATAGGGAATCAGGCTTACGAGCACATTCAGAATGATATTTACGGACAGGTGTTGATTTCGATGTTGCCCCTTTATACCGATCACCGTTTCGTATTCTCGGAACGTAGCGACTCAATAAAATGGATTGAAAGTGTGCTTTCTAAAATTGAACGAACCATTGATGAAAAGGATGCGGGTATCTGGGAATTCAGGAATATTGCCAATGTGCATTGTTACAGTAACTTATTTCAATGGGCTGGCGCTCAGGCCGCTTTAAAAATGGCAAAAACAATCGGGAATGAAGATTTCGAAAAGCGTGCGCAGGTGTTAATTGATAAAGCCGCTGCACATATCGAAGCCTGTTACGACCCGGAAAGAAAAGTTTATACCAATGCAGTTGGAAGTCCGCATTTAGATGCGAGTACTTTGCAATTGATTATGATGAACTACTTAGATCCGGCTTCAGACCGGGCAAAAGACCATTTAATTGCCTTGGAAAAGGAATTGAAAACTGAAGATGGGCTCTTTTACCGTTACCTGCATGCCGATGATTTCGGAAAACCCAAAACCACATTTTTAATTTGTGCTTTCTGGTATGTGGAAGCTTTAGCCTGTGTAGGCCGGACTGATGAAGCAATTAAGGAATTTGAAAACATCATTAAATACTGTAACCACCTGCTTTTGTTTAGCGAAGATGTTGATGCAAAAACCGGCAGTCAGTGGGGTAATTTTCCGCAGGCCTATAGTCATGTTGGATTAATGAATGCGGCCTACCGTATTGCAATTAAACTGGATAGACCTATATTTTTGTAAGTATATGGATCAAAGAGCTTTGACAACTTTAACACGCACAACGCATATTAAAGTTGTCAAAGCTATTATAAAAAAGGTCTGTGGAGACACAGACCTTGGTGTTATAAAAATTAACCCCGCTCTACAAATTCTTCCTTTACCAAACTCCAAAGCAACTTTCTTACTTCCTTAAAATCGTTTAAATAATACTTCGCTTCAGAAATGTTGTTGCCAACCTTAATGGTAAAAGCATCATCTGGTAGCGCCCTAAAAATATCTTCATCCGTATGGTCATCACCAAGTGCCAGAATAAAATCGGGGTCTTTATCGTATAACCAGTTTAAAGCTGCTTTGCCTTTATTTACCTCCATGTTTTTGAACTCGATTACCTTGTTACCGGGCATCAGTTGCAGGCCTTTATCTGCAGCAAGAATTTTCATGTGGCTGATAATTTCATTGGCCCTTAAATCGCCCAATCCTTCTTCGGCTTTACGGTAATGCCAAACCAATGAGTAACTTTTTTCTTCAATAAGCGATCCTGGTGTACGATCGGTATAGGTTTCTAACAGGGTTCTTATTTCCTGTTTCCATTGATCAGTGAGTAAGGGGAGGCTGTTCCATTTATCTCCATACGATTTTTGCCAGGCACCATGCTCGGCAATCAGATCGACCTTTAAATGCCCGAACCATTGTTCCAAAGTTTCGTGCCTTCTTCCACTAATAATAACAACTTTATTTGCTTTATCAATGGTCAGGTTTTCTATTAAATCATAAAGTTCGTCATCCGGAGAAGCGTCATCAATATTTCCGGTAAAATCTACCAGTGTACCATCATAATCCAAAAACAGTACCCTATCGGTTGTTTTGGCGTATTTTGCAGCAATTACTTCGTTAATGGTATTTACTGCATGTTTTGTTAATAACGATTTTTGAGAATCTTTCACTTCGTTTAATCTTAAAATAAAATTGTTTACCCAATGTTTTACATTGAATTTTTCTACAGTTGCACGCATAGCTTTCATACGCTGATTTTGTTCTTCCAAAGGCATTTTTAATGCGGTTACAATGGCTTCCATAATGTCGCCCAGGTTATTCGGGTTCACAATCACCGCATCAGTTAACTCTTTGGAGGCGCCAGCCATTTCACTTAGAATAAGTACCCCATCATTGTTGTTCCGGCTGGCCACATATTCCTTGCTCACTAAATTCATTCCATCGCGCATGGGTGTAACCAGACAAATATCGGCCGTAGCATAAAGTGCCGATAATACCTCAATAGGGAAGGAGCGATAGAAATAATTAACCGGAATCCAGTTAATGGAGCGGTACCGTGCATTTAAATTGCCCACAAACTGATCGATCTGATCTCTTAGCTCGCTATATTGAGGAACGTTATCGCGTGAGGGGACCACAATCATAAAAAGCTCAATTTTACCGATATATTCGGGATGGAGCTGCAGCAAAAGTTCTAAAGCTTTTAATCGTTCTAAAATACCTTTGCTATAATCTAACCGATCGATAGAAAGAATCACTTTCATATCTTCTTTCCCCGCCCTGAAATAGTCAATTTCTTTTTTTACTTCTTCGGAGGTAGTTAAATTTGAAAATTTATCATAATCAATTCCCATTGGAAAAGCTTCTACTACAATCTGCCTTTCGTTGCTGTTGAGTACGTTTGATGATGAATTTACCGGAAGTAAACGTGTTGCGGTGCTGATAAAATGACGCACATCATCGTAAGTGTGGAAACCGATTAAATCGGCACCAATCAATCCGTTTAAAATTTCTTCCCGCCAGGGGATTAACCTGAATATTTCGTAAGAAGGGAAGGGGATATGTTGAAAGAAGCCAATAGTGGCGTTGGGTAATTTTTCTCTTAAAATGCCGGGTAAAAGTAGCAATTGATAATCCTGAATCCAGATTTTATCTTTTCTTTGTAGCACCTGCATGGCGCTCTTTGCAAATTTTTCGTTTACTGATTTATAACATTCCCAATAACTCTGTTCAAAATGAGCATAAGTGACCACATAATGAAATACGGGCCATAATACTTCGTTTGAGAAACCTTCATAATATAAATTAATTTCGTTTTGGGTGAGGAAAACCGGATAGAGGTTTAATTCGGCGAGTTTTTGTGTAACTTCTTCTTGACGTTCTTCCGGAACCTCGATTCCGGGCCATCCTATCCAGATAGAGTTGCCTGATTTGTACACGTCGCCAAGGCCGGTGGCAAGGCCGCCTTCGCTGGGAATAAACGTGTATTTGTCGTTTTCTTCAATGATTTTAACGGGTAGTCTGTTCGATATTATAACTGTCTTCATGCTTGTATTTGATGTATCTACATCATTAAAAGCATATCAAATTGGTTTTGTTTGGATTTTTAACCCAAAAAAACATTCAAATGATTAAACATAGTTAAATACCAATGAAAAAGTTGTACCACTATCAGGTGTAGAAATTACTTCAATACTTCCCTTATGCATTTTCATGATGTTGCGACTAATGGTTAATCCAATACCCGATCCATTTTTCCTTGTGGTGTAAAACGGGACGAAAATTTTCTCTAAATCTCCCGCATCAATTCCTTTTCCGTTATCGCTAACATCGATATAAAGTTTGGTGTTTTCTAAGCGGTAATTTACGTTAATGTGCGGCATTTCTCTGTTTTCAACCGCATAAATACTATTGGTAATCAGATTGATCAGTACTTGTTCCACTAATTTTAAATCCAGCTGTACCGTGATTTTTGAAGAAGTTTGCTCTACATCCAGTACCACATTTTTAACCTTTGCAAATGGTTGCATTAAAACTTTAATGTGTTTTAATATTTCGCCAATGGTATGCGATTCGAGGTTAGGCGTAGGCAGTTCGGCAATTAAGCGGTAATCTTTTACAAAATCCAACAAGCCGGACGAACGTCTTTGTATGGTTTGTAAGGCTGTTTTTAAATCGTCCATTTCATCCTCCGTTAAATTCTTTTTATCGGTTACCATTTTATTGATCGTATCCGATAATGAGCTGATGGGGGTGATGGAATTTAAAATTTCATGCGAAATAACGCCGATTAACCTGTTCCATGCCTCCGTTTCTTTTTGTTCAATTTCATCTTTAATGTTCTGGAAACTGATGATGGTATAGTTTTTCCCATAAAGGTTTAAGGGAATTACCTCTGTTGATAACTGGATCAGTTTATCCTGGATTTTTAGTTCCAAAAAGCGCTTTCCGCCCGTTAAAATCTGCTCTATTTCAGTTCCAAATGCCGGGAGATGCTGTTTTAACCGATGCCAATACTTATAAGCGGGTACAGCCAAAAGATTTGATGCGGCCTGGTTGAAAAAGGCAATTTCCTCATCTCTTTCTTCTGTTGTATTGTTTACCACAATTACACCAACCGGAACCTGTTCTAAAATGGTTTTGATCAGCTGAAACATGGCTTCTTGTTCTAACCTGATCTGTTTATGCACGAGTAAAATATCACTAAATGATTCGTAAAGCTCGGGAAAACTGCCTCTGGTTACTTTATTTTTGAAGTTTAAAGTGTGATCTCGTGTTTTAACCGCCAAAATGAAACGATTAATGTCTGACCGGATCTGGTTGATGTAATAATAAAGCGAAATAATAGTACCCAATAAAATTAACGCAACACCAATAATGGTAAACCAGAGTTGTGTATTTTTTATCAGGTAAAATAAGAGGTAACCGAGGAGATTGATAATCACCAGGCGGAATACTAAACGAAAGGTAAAGCGTTGGTAGAACATAGTTAAGGTTTAGGGTTTAAGGTATAGGGTTTAGGGTTTAGGGTTGAAAAATGGCATATAACCTTAGGCCTTCAACCTTCCTGCCTTCTACCTCTCTCAGATTCCAAATTTCTCGATTCTTCTATAAAGTGCGGCCCGGGTTAAACCCAGCTCAGCTGCGGCTTTTGATATATTTCCTTTGTGTTTATCGATCGCCTTCTGCACCATCATTTTCTCCATATCCTCGAGCGCCATTTCATCGGGCATTGAATTATTCTGTGCAAAACGCTGCTGGCTTAATTGTAAATCTTCTTCCGAAATTTCATTTCCATCACTCATAATTACGGCCCGCTCCAGTACATGCTGTAATTCGCGAACATTGCCCGGCCATTTATAATTTAATAATACATTTTCTGCCTTGTTGCTTAAATTACGGATTTCTTTATGGTACTTGGAACTAAAAACCTGCATAAAATGATTGGCCAGCAATAAAATATCCGTTCCACGTTTACGTAAAGGTGGCAGTAACAGTTCAACCGTATTAATCCGGAAAAGTAAATCCTGCCGGAATGTATTTTTAGCAACCATTTCATTCAAAGGCATATTAGTGGCGGTGATCAGACGCACATTTACTTTACGTTCTCTACTTTCTCCCAAACGGGTAACTGTTCGGTTTTGTAAAACGCTTAATAGTTTGGCCTGAAGCGGTAAGGTTAAATTTCCAATCTCATCTAAAAAGATTGTTCCACCATCTGCAAGCTCAAAACGACCTGGTTTATCCTCTTTGGCATCTGTAAAAGCTCCTTTGGCATAGCCGAATAATTCACTTTCGAATAGGTTTTCGTTTAAGGAGCCTAAATCAACGTGCATGAAAACATGATTTTTGCGCAGCGAATTTCCATGGATTTCATAAGCGAAAACCTGTTTACCAGTACCATTTTCGCCTAAAATAAGCACATTGGCATCTGTTGGTGCCACTTTTAATAAGGTAGCCTGTAATTGTTTTATGCCTTCTGCCTGTCCAACAATATTCTCAAAACCCCTTGTAAGATCTTTTTGTAGGGAAGAATGTATTTTTTCGAGTTTTTTAACTTTTCTGGTCGATTCACGGAGTTTTGAAGCTGCAGAAATGGTGGCGAAAAGTTTTTCATTCTCCCAGGGCTTCAAAATAAAATCGGTAGCTCCCTTTTTGATCGCTTTAACGGCTAATTCTACGTTGCCAAATGCGGTCATTAAGATTACCACATAATCTTTATCGATCGATAAAATATGTTCAAGCCAATATAACCCCTCTCGTCCATCACTTGCACCTTTTTGGTAATTCATATCAAGTAAAATGATATCTACTTCATTCTTGCTCAATAAAACATTAATTTCTTTAGGCGATTTACAGGTAATAACCTGCTTTACCTGCTGTTTTAAGAACAAACGGGCACTAAGCAGAATATCGTCATCATCATCGATAATTAAAACTGTGGCGTCTAGCATAACCTCTCCCTATTAAAGTTAGTATATATTTATTCTTTTTTGCTATCCCTCTCCTTCAAGAGAGGGATTTATGGTAAAGTGGTTTGAACCCACAATTCTTATTAGGTTTTATATTTTTGCCCTGCCATTTATTTCAGCGCAAAAAGGTGACTTTTAATAACTTTTATAACCTCATCCAAATTATTATTTACATCCTCATTTGTAAAAGGGATTACCGTTATTCCAATCTCCATAAGTTCATTAGTACGGTTTTGGTCATATTGTTGATTTTCGGAATTGTTGTGTATTTCTCCGTCAATTTCAATAATTAATTTAGCCTCATGGCAATAAAAATCTGCAATAAATTTATGAACCGGGTGCTGTCTTCTAAATTTAAAATTCAGGATTTTCTATTTCTCAAACATTGCCAAATAATTTCCTCCACCTCCGTTTGATTTTTCCGTAATGCCTTCGAAAACTTAAAAAGCTTCGAATTGGCACCGTGAAATAACTTATCCTTATAATCATCCATATCTGATAGATTAACTTAACCTATTAAAGATAATGTTTTATGCTATTCATTTTACACCAGAAAGGATCAAACCTATTCTCTGAACCTTGCTTTTCTCCTCCCAGTCCCCTCTCCTCCAGGAGAGGGGACGAAGGGGGTGAGGCAAAATTAGTAAAACTGTCCGTTCCCGCACATTAACTGTCCGATAATGAACAGGTGAAAATAATAATAATACTTAAATAGCTGATTATTAGTGATTTAAATGTGATTTTAGCTTTTGGCACAAGCTTGGTTATCAGGATAACCGAACAGTACAACCGAACACATGGATAAGAAAATAGAGAAAAAAAGATTTAGCACTAAAACCTTATTAATTATTGGTGGTGCAATTGCTTTTATAGCAGTTGTAATTTATGGCTACACTTTATCGCTTAAAAAAGTTTATAGCGCCGATGCTGATAAATTAACCATCAGTAAAGTAGAATATGGCGATTTTGAAGATGTAGTTTTGCTAAATGCCAGTGTTGTTCCATTAACTTCGGTAATTGTAAGTTCATCAGAAGGTGGTACAGTAGCCGAAATTTTTACCGAAAACGGTGCTTCAGTTGTAAAAGGGACACCATTATTAAGAATTTCAAATTCAAATGCGATGTTGAGTTATACCTCTAGTCAAACCGCTGCTACCGAACAGATTAACCAGTTACGTAAATCGAGATTGGATTTAGAACAAAATCAAAGGGTTTTAAATCAGGATGTTTTAGATGTAGAGAACAGTTTAAGAACAGCCACCCGCCAATATAGGTTAGATAGTTCGCTTTTTGCCAAAAAAGTAATTACGCTACAGGAATTTAATAAATCGAATCAGGATTACGAATATTATCAGGGTAAATTGAAAATTGTGCGTCAGGCAATTAAACAGGAAAACCAGAGCAGGAAAATGCAGTTGGCGCAAATTGATCAATCAATGGGACAAATGAACGAAAGTTTAGAAATGATCCGTAAAAACATTGAAAATATGACCATAAAAGCACCTGTTTCGGGTAAGTTATCGTCTTACGACCCTGTAATTGGTAAATCATACAATTCTAACGAAATGATCGGGAAAATTGATGTATTGCAGGGCTATAAACTTCAGGCAGGTGTAGATGAATATTATATCAACAGGGTTAAAGAAGGACAAACGGCTAACTGTGAATTTAACGGTAAAACCTATAACTTAACGGTGAGCAAGGTAATTCCGGAGGTTACCGCTGGTCAGTTTCAGGTGGAAATGGTGTTTAAAGGTCCTGCACCTGAAGGTTTACGTCGCGGGTTATCATTACAAACCAAGTTAACCTTATCAGATAATAGCAAATCCTTGCTTTTAGCCCAGGGACAGTTTTTCCAAAGTACAGGCGGCTCCTGGGTATTTGTGGTAAACAATGGCAAAGCAACCAAGAAAAATGTAAAAATTGGCAGAAAAAATTATTTGTACTACGAAATATTAGATGGTTTGCAGAAAGGCGACGAAGTAATTACTTCATCTTATGATCAGTTTAACCAGTACGATCAGGTGGTGATAAATAAGTAGAGCGGTGAGCGGATGGCGTTTAGCGTCGATTAACCGATTTAAACAATTAACCAACTAACCAAAAAAGACAATAAAATTAATATAATCAGGTATTGATACCTGATACTAAATACTAGAAAAACACTTGATACGATGATTAAAATAGAAAATCTGGAAAAAGTTTACAAAACTGAAGAGGTAGAAACTACTGCGCTTAACGGGATTAACCTTCATGTGGCTGCGGGCGAATTTGTTTCCATTATGGGCCCATCGGGTTGCGGAAAATCTACCCTTTTAAATGTGATGGGTTTATTGGATAAGCCTGAAAGTGGAAGTTATAAGTTTATCGATACGGAGCTTTTAACACTTAACGACCGTGAACGCTCAAATTTCCGTAAGCGGAATATGGGTTTCGTTTTCCAGAATTTTAACCTGATTGATGAGTTAACGGTTTTCGAAAACATCGAACTGCCGTTAATCTATAATAAAGTGGCAGCTGGCGAACGCAAAAAACTGGTAAATGAAATCATCGAAAGGATGAACATCGTAAATCGGAGTGGCCACTTTCCGCAGCAGTTATCAGGAGGGCAGCAGCAGCGTGTAGCCGTAGCAAGGGCTTTGGTTACCAAACCTAAACTGGTTTTGGCTGATGAGCCTACCGGAAATTTGGATAGCTCGCACGGTAATGAAGTAATGGAGTTGCTCTGCGAACTGAACGAAACTGGAACCACCATTGTAATGGTAACCCACTCGAGCCACGATGCGAGTTTCTCCAACCGGATTATCAACCTGAAAGATGGTCATGTAATCTCAGAGAAGATTAATAAAAGCCGGAACGAAGAGCTGATTTAGAGGCTTAGGGTAAAAGGTTTAAGGCATAAGGTAAAATACCTTAAACCTTCAGCCCCAAACCTCACACCTTATAAAAAGATTTTAGTTTAGTTAATAATAGCCGCCCAATAATCTTCCCCGGATGGGGAGATTTGGGATTGGCAAAAGAAAGGTAAGAGGTAAAGCGTATGGTTTATGCGCCCTGACCTTAAGCCTTACACCTCAAACCTTCAACCTCAATAATATGTTCAAATTAAACCTTAAAATAGCCTTACGCAACCTTTGGAAAAACAAGGGCTTTTCTCTTATCAACATTGGAGGATTGGCCATTGGTTTGGCCAGTTGTATGGTTTTGTTGCTCTATGTTGCTTATGAGTGGAGCTACGATAAGCAGTTCTCCAATCATGAAAAAACTTATGTAGTTTATCAAAACATGGAGGCAAGTGGTAAAACTTTTAGCTGGGCGTGGACACCAAATGTGATGGCTAAAGAAGTGCAGGAAAAAATCCCTGGCGTTAAATATGCCTCACACACTACTTATCCGAGAAAACAACTCATTACCGTTGGCGAAAATAAGATCAATAGCAATGCCATATTTGCCGATCAGAATTTTACTAAAATATTGGATTATAAATTTCTTGAAGGTAATGCGGCCACAGTTTTAAAAGATGTAAATACCATTATTCTGACCAAGTCTTTTGCAACAAAATTATTTGGAAATGAAGATCCTATTAATAAAACAGTAAAGCTTGAAAACGAGGAAGTATTAAAAGTAGAAGCGGTAATAGAAGATGCTCCTGCAAATAGCAGCTTAATTTTTGAATGTATTATGCCCTGGGCATTGTTCGAAAAACGAGAAAGCTGGGTGAAGGAAGGCAATTGGGGGAACAACATGTGTTTAACACTTGTTCAGTTAAAGGATAATAACTTTTTCAATAATGCAAATGATTTGATGTATGGTATTTACAAACGCAATCAAAAAGATAATACATCAGTAGCTTTATTGCATCCTTTAAACAAATGGCACTTATACGATGATTTTGTAAACGGTAAATCGGTAGGTGGAAAAATAGATCAGCTTAAAATATTTTTATTGCTTGCCTTTTGCATCTTGCTAATTGCCTGTGTAAATTTTATGAATTTATCTACAGCACGGTCAGAGCGCAGGGCAAAAGAAGTTGGCGTTCGTAAAGCAATCGGATCAACACGTAAATCTTTAATTAGTCAGTTTTTTTTAGAATCCCTGCTCATCACATTTATCGCCACCGTATTGGCTTTTATCTTAATTGAGGTTAGTTTGCCATATTTTAATAGTCTTTTAGATATTAAATTAACAATAGATTATCATAACAGCCTGTTTTGGTTAACATTAGTGGGGCTAATGATTTTAACCGGATTAATTGCGGGTAGTTATCCGGCACTTTATCTATCTTCTTTCGAGCCGATTAAAGTGTTAAAAGGTTTCACACTTAAAACAGATTCATCCACTTCGGTGAGGAAAGTATTAGTGGTTGGCCAATTCGTTTTTGCCGCAAGTTTAATTATCTGCACAGCAGTAATTTATCAGCAACTTAATTATGTTAAAAACAAGCCTATTGGTTATGATCAATCCAATTTAATTCAGATAGCTGTAGTTGGCAAAATGAACGATGCTGCTAAGCTAGAATTGCTTAAAACACAACTTATAGCCGCTGGTGCAACAACTCATGTTACTTCTTTTAGTACAGATTTTACTGAAGGTGGAGATAATACAACGGGTGTAGAATGGGAAGGTAAAAATCCGAATGAGAAAATTTCTTTTAACCATAGGGCAATAGGATATGATTTTGTTGAAACTATTGGAACCAAGATGGTAAGCGGCAGAGAGTTTTCTGCGAAATTTCCAAATGATACAACCAGCATATTGTTAAATGAAGCAGCAGTGAGAATGATGGGATTAAAGAATCCGGTAGGTAAGGAGATTACTTTCTGGGGTAAAAAACTAACTATAGTTGGTATTGTAAAAGATTTTGTGGTAGAAAGTGTTTACCAAAGAGTATCCCCAATGATTTTTAGGTCAAATGGAAAGTACGATGCGAGGGTTATCATTGCGCGTTTAAATCCAAATCAAAATATCAGTTCGTCACTGGCTAAAATGGATGATTTAATAAAACAGATGGAACCTAATTATCCTGTTAACCGCAAATTTGTGAACGAATCTTTTGAAGTGAAATTTCAGAACGAAAAACTTTTAGGCTCACTTTCGAACTGGTTTGGTGGTTTCGCCATTTTTATTTCTTGTTTAGGATTATTAGGTCTGGCGCTTTTTATGGCCGAGCAACGCAAAAAAGAAATCAGTATCCGTAAGGTTTTAGGTGCCAGCACAGGTAATATCCTCGTGTTGCTGAATAAAGATTTTATAAAATTGGTGGCCATTGCCAATCTGATAGCGTTTCCATTAGCCTATATCATTGTAAATAAATGGCTTTCATCTTTCGAATACCGCATCGCTATATCTGCATTGCCGTTTATCGTAGCCATTGCTTTGTCGGTAATCATTGCCGTACTTACCGTTAGTGTCCAGTCGGTTAAAGTAGCGAAAGCAAACCCAATTGATGCACTTAAATATGAATAAGTAACACGTTTAGCGTTTGGCGATCAGCGTGGATTTATCGCTAACCGCAAAACGCTTTACGCTAAACCTCACAAATATGTTCAAACTCAACCTCAAAATAGCATTACGCAATCTGTGGCGAAACAAAGGCTTCACCCTCATTAACCTGGGTGGATTAGCCATTGGTTTGGCCAGCTGTATGATTTTGTTATTGTACGTAGCCTACGAATATGGTTACGATAAACAATTTACGGATTATGATAAAACCTATGTACTTTATAACAACCAAAAAACTGCATCAGAAACTTTTAGTTTCATGGCTTTCCCTGGTCTGTTGAAAGACGAAATTAAAGAGAAGGTTCCTGGTGTAGCAAAGGTAAGCCGTTTATCCTACCCTGAACCGATGCTTTTATCTTATAATCAGAACAATTTTAAAATGAACGCCGTTTTTGGTGATCCTGATTTTCTTAAAATGTTCGATTATAAAGTGTTGAAAGGGAATTCGAATACATTTTTGAATAGTGTAGATGGGGTGATTCTGACAGAAACACTGGCTAAAAGCCTTTTTGGTAATGAAGATCCGCTTAACAAAGTGGTTAAGCTGGATAATAATGAAAATTTAAAGGTAGAAGGTGTTATAGCAGATCGCCCTAAAAATTCAACTTTAGTTTTGGATTATATCATGTCGTGGAAATTGTATGATAAATTAAATCCATGGACAAAAAACAGCGGCTGGGGCAACAACTATTGTATGATGTTTATGCAACTTCAGGATAATTTATCTTTTGATCGCACCAATAGTCAGTTAAAAGGGATGATCAAAGCGCATGATAAAGAGGTAAACGGCGAACCTTTTATGCATCCGCTTTCTAAATGGCATTTGTACGATAAATTTGAAAATGGTAAAAATGTAGGTGGAAGTATAGATCAGCTGAGGATATTTTTCCTTTTAGCTTTTTGTATCCTTTTAATTGCCTGCGTAAATTTCATGAATCTTTCTACTGCCAAATCAGAAAAAAGAGCGCGTGAGGTTGGTGTGCGTAAAGCCATCGGTTCCTCCCGCAATAACCTGGTAAGCCAGTTCATGTTCGAGTCTGTATTATTAACCACCTTGAGTATGCTGGTGGCATTTGTTCTGATTGAAGTAAGCTTACCTTATTTTAATAATTTACTGGGCATTACCTTAGGAATAGATTATAAAGATTATAAGTTTTGGTCGGTATTTTTGGGTTTAACCCTGTTAACTGCAGTAATTGCGGGAAGTTACCCTGCTTTTTACCTTTCTTCTTTCGATCCGGTTAAAGTTTTAAAAGGATTTAAACTTTCCGGAGGATCTTCATTGTCCATCCGTAAATTTCTGGTCGTTTTTCAATTTGTTTTCGCAGCCTGTTTAATTGTTTGTACAGGAGTAATTTACCAGCAGTTAAATTATATCAAAAATAAGCCAATCGGCTATAATAAGGCAAACCTGGTACAGATTTCTACCGAAGGCGAATTTTCTAAAAAAGAAAAACGCGAAATCCTAAAGGATGAATTACTTAAATCTGGTGCTATAACAGCCTTTACAGAATACAGCACCTCATTAACTGGTGGAGGAAACAATACTTATGGAATTAAATGGCCAGGCAAAAACGAAAAAGATAAAATCCTGGTCAACTTTAGGTTTACTAACCTTGATCTTACCAAAACTACAGGAATGGAAATTTTACAGGGAAGAGATTTTTCGAAAGATTTTGTAGATACAGCTAATGTTTTGGTTAACGAGGCGATGGTTAAAGTAATGGGGATGAAAAATCCGGTTGGCAAAATGATTGATTGGGACCAGCCCATCAGGATCATTGGCGTACTAAAAGATTATGTGATGGAATCGCCATACCAGAAAGCTAAACCACTTCTTATTGCGCAAAACCCTAACCGGGCTACTACCATTATTATGAGGTTGAACGATAAAAATAACGTTACTTCGTCTGTTAACCAGATTAATGAAACAGTAAAAAGATTAAATCCGTCTTATCCGGCAACAATAAGATTTGTGGATGATAATTTTGAGCTAAAATTCAGGAATGAAAAACTTTTAGGAACGCTTTCTAACTGGTTTGGAGGCTTCGCTATTTTTATTTCCTGCTTAGGTTTGTTAGGCTTAGCCTTATTTATGGCCGAGCAGCGTAAAAAAGAAATCAGCATCCGTAAAGTTTTAGGGGCCAGTACAGCCAACATCCTTACCTTATTAAATAAAGATTTTATAAAACTGGTTGCCATTGCAAACCTGATTGCTTTTCCGTTGGCCTATATTATTATTAACAAATGGCTATCGGGCTATGAATACCGCATTTCGGTTTCTGCGCTACCGTTTATTGCTGCGGTTAGCCTGTCGGTTATTATAGCAATACTTACGGTAAGTATACAATCTGTCAAGGTGGCAAAAGCAAATCCGGTAGATGCACTTAAATACGAGTAAGGCAGGAAGGCGGAAGGTTTATAATCTATCCCCCCAATTTTACAATTTTTATAAAATATTAAAATTAGAAGATATAATGGCTGGAAGGCTGAAGGTTATAGGGTAGAAGGTTTAGACACCTCAACCTTCCAACCTTCAACCTTTTAACCCTCAACCTCAAAGGAATGTTTAAACTCAACTTAAAAATAGCACTACGTAACCTTTGGAAGAATAAAAGCTATGCTATGATCAGCATATTCGGTTTGGCCGTGGCCTTAACCATTTTTATTTTAACAATGTTGTATGCGAATTATGAAAAAGGATTTGATTCCTGGAATTCGGGTTATGAGCATATTTATCGCGTAAATTATAAGTCATCAACTGAAAATGTTGCTTTAAGCCCTGGTAACATGGCAACAGTGAGTAAAGAGAAAATTCCTGCTGTTGAAGCCGCAACCCGGATACAGGATTACTGGTTTGGCGATCTGCTGCTTAAAACAAAAACAAAGAGTTTATATGTGAATGATGTTTTGCTTGCTGACAGCAATTTTTTAAAGGTATTTAATTACCCATTGGTTTATGGTAATGCCGAAACTGCATTGAGTAAACCGCAAACGTTGATTTTAAGCAAAACAATGAGCGAAACGCTTTTTGGAAGTGGCGTAAATCCGGTTGGTGAAACCATTATACTTGATCAAACATTGCCCTGCACGGTAACGGCTGTGGTAGATGAGGCCAAATTTCCATCGCATTTTCATTTTAAACTCATCCGGAGATTTAAAAAGAGTGCCAGCGATGATTATTACAGCAATAACTTTTATACCTATGTTAAATTAAATGCAAATAGTGATGTAGTACAAACAGAAGGGTTATTGAATAAGAACCGTACAGAAATATTAAATGCCGAGCTGGCCAAATTACCAAACGACGAAAAAAGTAGTTTTTCTGAATTCATTACCCAAAATAAACTTTATCTGCAACCTGTAAAAGCAATACATTTAACAAAAGCCAATGTTGAGTACGAATTTACGGGCAATGGAATAGGGCGTTACATGTACCTGATGTTTATCGTGGCTACACTAGTGTTGATTATCGCTGCTGTTAACTTTACCAATTTATCCATTACTATTGCTACAAGAAGGGCTAAAGAAACGGGGGTACGAAAAGTTTTGGGTGCTCATAAAATGCAGATTGGTATGCAGTTTATTTTAGAAACAGCTTTTCAGTGCTTATTGAGTCTGATTATTGCGATTATTATGGTAGAACTCTTCTTGCCCGGTTTCAATAACACTATTGGTTCGTCTATCCAACTCAACAACTTTTCTGATTATAGTCAGATAGCCGGTCAGATTTTACTATTGCTCTTAACCATAACCCTAATCGTAGGACTTTATCCGGCATTACTTATTAGTAATATCATCCCTGCCAAGGTATTAAAAGGAAATTTTGCGAATAGTAATAATGGTTATTGGATTAGAAACGGGCTAATTGTACTTCAGTTTGCTATTGCTGTTTTATTTATTTCGGGCATTTGGATCATTAATAATCAGTTGAACTACATGCAACAGCGTGATCTGGGCTATAAACCACAGCAGGTAATGGCCATAAATTTACAAGATGATAGTGAGGCACATTACCAGAAAGTAAAAAATACACTAAAAAATATCAGCGGTGTAAACAGCATAAGCAGGGCCGATCATATTCCCGGTGAAGATATGGGTGGAAATAGTTATATGAACGAGGGAAAAACCTACAATGCCAACTTTATTTCTATTGATGTAGATTATTTTAATACGATGGGGATGAAGATTGTGGATGGAAGACCGTTTAGCGCTGCAATAGCAACCGATACCCTAAATTCACTGATACTGACTGAAACTGCAGCTAAAACTTTTAATCTTCAAAATCCTGTTGGCAAAACGATTAAATTCCATACAATAGACGCGAAAGTGATCGGTCTGGTAAAAGATTTTAATCATTATAGTCCTGAAAAAGCTTATCAACCAATTGTTTTTCAATTTATTAAAGGAAATCCACTCCGATATGTTTTGGTAAATGTTTCTGCGCAAAAATCGGCTGCAGTTATCGCACAGATTGAAAAAGAATGGACAAAACTCGAGCCTGATTTTCCTATTAAATATACCTTATTGGATAGATCATTTGAAAAGCTGCTGCAAAAACAGATGCAACTCCGAAGTGTTGTCGCATTTTTATCCATCATTACGGTTGCGCTTGCTTTAATGGGGATTTTTGCCATTGCCACATTTACCACTCAGCGCAGAAGTAAAGAGATTAATATCAGAAAAGTTCTTGGCGCCTCAATTTTTGATATCCTGGGCCTATTAAATAAAGGATTTGCCAAACTTGTTGTGCTGGCGAACTTAATTGCGTGGCCTATTGCCTATTTAATATTAAGAGAATGGCTTAACGGTTTTGCCTTTAGAATAGCTATGCCTGTTTTGCCTTTTGTTTTATCGGGATTAATTACGCTTTTTCTTACGGTTGTTATTGTGAGTTTACAATCATTTAGAGTTGCAAATGCTAATCCTGTTGATGCTTTAAAATATGAGTAATCCGGTTGGCAGTTTTCAGTTAGCAATTTAACAATTAACCAATTTAACAATTTATACAGTTAACCTATCATGTTCAGATTAAACTTAAAAATAGCATTGCGTAACCTTTGGAAGAATAAGGTAAGCTCGTTTATTAATGTAATTGGCCTGGCTATAGGTTTGGCTGCTTGTTTAACCTTGTTATTATACGTTACCTACGAATGGAACTTTGATAAGCAGGCTAAAAATTCGGCCGATGTTTTTACCACCATGACCAATATTCCAGGTGATAACGGTAAAATTTCAGGAACTTTTGAAGGTTCAACCACCGCGTTTGGTCCGGCAATTAAGCAAAGCCTGCCCGAGCTTAAGTATATGGCAAGAATGGATTACGGAGGCAAGAATTTAATTGCCAACGGACAGAACGCTTTTAAGCGTCAATCTAAATTCGCTGAACCCGATATCCTGAAAATGTACGATTATAAATTTATTCAAGGTAATGCCAATACGGCTTTAAGTAATCCAAATTCGGTTATTTTAACTGAATCTACTGCTAAAGTACTGTTTGGAACTACCGATGTGTTGAATAAATCGGTGCGTTTTAAAGATCGCTTCGATTTGAATATTACCGGTGTAATTAAAGATCAGCCCGATAATAGCTCAAACAAATTTGATTATTTAATGCCCTGGTCTTTTTACGAAACGGTTGATCAAAGCGCCAGAGATCTCAACTGGAGCAATTTCAGCTTTATAACACTTGTAATGTTAAAAAGCGGTGCGAATTTAGATCTGGTTAATCAAAAAATAAATCAGATCGAGAAAAAAAATAACACCAACAATCAGCAATCGCAGGTATTATACCCTTTGGCAAAATTACATTTATACGGCAAGTTTGAGGATGGAAAAAGTGTTGGCGGTGCTGTAGAGCAGATATATCTTTTTGTTGCACTGGCTTTTGGCATCCTGTTGATTGCCTGCATCAATTTTATGAATATGGCCACTGCCAAATCAGAAAAACGTGCAAAAGAGGTAGGCATCAAAAAAACCATTGGTGCTAACCGTGGCTCACTGATTGTCCAGTTTTTAACCGAATCGATGATGCTGACCTTTATTGCAGTGATTTTTTCCATTGCACTCCTCGAAATCTTTTTGCCAACTTTTAATAACCTGCTGAACATCAAACTGAACGTATCATATTTCAATAGCAGCAGTTGGATAGGTATTTTAGGGATTGTTCTTGCTACGGGTTTAATTGCCGGTAGTTATCCTGCATTTTACCTCTCGTCTTTCAATCCGATCCAAACGTTAAAAAGAAAAATTAAATCAAAAGCATTCTTTGCGGTGAGTTTACGGCAGGTATTGGTAGTTGGGCAGTTTTGTTTTGCCATTATCCTTATCATTTCCACTTTGGTGATCTATAAACAGATCCAGTACATTAAAAACAGACCGGTAGGCTTTGATGTGAACGCTTTGGTAGAAATGCCTCAGGATGGCGAATTAAAAACGAAATATGAGCTGCTGCGTTCAGAATTGTTAAAATCAGGTGCGGTTACTTCAATGTTCCAATCTTCGGTGAGCTTATCACATCATGGACGAAATTTTTCGGGTATAGAATGGGAAGGAATGTTGAAAGCTACAAATAACCAAATGTTTAACCAGGTAATCACCACCTACGATTTTATCAAAACCAATGGCATCAAATTGACGAGCGGAAGGGATTTTTCAGAAAATTTCGCATCAGATACCAGTGCGGTGATGGTGAGTGCTTCGGCTGTTAAAATTTTTGAGTATAAAAATCCAGTTGGTAAAACAGTTACCATTAATGATGATAAATTTAATATTATAGGTGTTTTTGATGATTATGTATGGGATTCGCCCTATAAATCGAATAACCCGATGGTGGTATTCTTTGATAAGGCACAAACGGGAAACATCACGATGCGTTTGAATGAAAATAACAGCCTCCAAAGTAATATCGAAACCATCAGCAGGATTACAAAAGCTATAAATCCGGCTTATCCTCTTGAAATTAATTTTTTAAATAACGTATACGCCGAAAAATACAATGCCGAGAAAACTTTAGGCATCCTCTCAAACCTTTTCGGTGGTTTGGCCATTTTCGTTTCCTGTTTGGGTTTATTTGGTTTAGTAGCTTATAGTGCCGAGCAAAGAACAAAAGAATTTGGGGTACGTAAAGTATTGGGTGCTTCCTTATTTAACTTAATGCAGTTGTTATCATTCTCTTTTGTGAAGATGATTGTGGTGTCGATTGTTATCGCTATCCCTTTAAGTTACTTTTTAATGAATAAATGGTTGATGAAATTCGAATTCCATACCGAAATATCCTGGTGGATTATGCCGCTTGCCGGCTTAGGAACATTAATGATGGCATTGGTTACCGTGAGTTTTCAAGCCTATAAAACGGCGAACGCCAATCCTGTTGATGCACTTAAATACGAATAAGGGTGGGAAGGTGGAAGGTAATAGGTTTAGATGGCTTAACCATTCCCACTTTTAATAAATATTAAATAACATAATGGCTGGAAGAGATAGAGGGAATAAGATTGAAGATTTAGGTTCTTCAACCTTCCAACCCTTAACCTTTCAACCTTCAACCTCAAAAATATGTTCAAACTCAACTTAAAAATAGCACTGCGTAACCTTTGGAAAAACAAAGGCTTTACATTGATCAATGTTGGTGGACTGGCAATTGGCATGGCCTGTTGTTTAATGCTGCTATTGTATGTATACTATGAATGGAGCTTTGATAAACAATATAAAAATGCCGATAAAGTATATTTATCTGCATTAAATTTAAAGTTTAACGGCAAATTGGCTACCACAATGGCGGTTCCGAATAAACTGGCCAAAGCCGGAGCTTCAGAACTTCCGGGCATTAAGAGTGCTGCACGCATATCAATGAATAACGGTCAGAAATTATACAGCCGAAACCAGCACAATTTTAAACTGAAAAGCATTGATGTTGATCCCGATTTTTTGAAAATGCTCGATTATAGGTTTATCTATGGAGATCCAAACTCGGCCTTAAGCGAGCCAAATAACGTACTTATTAACGAATCTACGGCTAAGAAACTTTTCGGTGATGAGAATCCTATCGGGCAAAGCATTAAATACGATAACCACATTAATTTAAAGGTGAGTGCCGTAATAGAAGATCTCCCTAAAAATCAGAGTATCCAGTTTGATGTGTTACAGCCATGGGCCTTCTTTGAACAGGAAAATCCATCCGAAAAAGAATATGGGTGGGGTGCCATTACCTGTTTAACTTTATTTCAGCTTAAAGATAATGCCTCATTGGAAGCTACAAATGCGGCTTTAAAACATTTTATTACAGATAAAGAACCCGAATTAAAAGAAATGACTTATGAGCCTTTTCTTTTTCCTTTAAGCAAATTGCATTTATACGATGATTTCGATAACGGAAAAGTTGTTGGCGGTAAAATCGATCAGTTGAGGTTATTTGTTTTTCTGGCCATTTGCGTGTTGTTTATCGCCTGTATCAATTACATGAACCTTTCTACCGCTAAATCAGAAAAACGGGCAAGAGAAGTTGGTGTGAGGAAAGCTTTGGGTTCTACCCGGAATACCATCATGGGACAGTTTATGGTAGAATCGCTTTTATTATCGTTTTTAGCCATGCTAATTGCTTTTACACTGCTCGAAGTTTCTTTGCCATACTTTAACAACCTGCTCGATATTTCGATTAAAATCAATTATAGTTCAATGGGATTTTGGGCTGTATTGCTTTCAATGGTATTAATTACTGGTATCCTGGCGGGAAGTTATCCTGCATTTTACCTGTCATCTTTTATTCCCGTAAAAGTTTTAAAAGGATTTAAAGGTTCAACGGGTTCATTGTCTATCCGTAAAACCTTGGTAGTGGTGCAGTTTAGCCTTTCTATCTGCATGATTATTTCGGCAATTGTTATTTACAGCCAAATTCAGCACCTTAAAAATAAGCCATTAGGCTTTGATGAAACCGCATTGGCACAAATTGATCTGGAAGGAGAGTGGGCAAAACCAGAGAAACTGCATACTTTTAAAAACGAACTGGAAAGGGCAGGGGCTATCATGGCTTCAACTGAATATGCCCGTTCTTTTACCAGCAGTGGTTCTATTACCGGTGATATTGTATGGCCGGGCAAACCTAAAAATGATGTTTCGATTATCAATTACAGGAGCACGGGTTTCGATTTTGCTAAAACTACAGGCGTTAAAATAATCGAAGGACGGGATTTTGACCCTAAATTTTCGGCTGATACCTCCACATCGCTTTTACTTAATCAAAGTGCCGTTAAAATAATGGGTTTAAAAAACCCTATTGGTACCATTATCCATTGGGGTGATAATCCGCCACTTAAAGTAGTAGGCGTGGTACAGGATTATTCGAGCGAATCGCTTGCTTCAAAAATACAGCCAACGGTTTATTATTATAATGTTAAAACAAGTAAAGTACTGTTACTTAAACTAAACCCCAAGCAATCGCTATCTGCCTCTATTGAAAAAATAAAATCAGTGAGTCAGAGTTTAAACCCGGCTTACCCTATAGAAGTAAAAATGGTTAGTCAGGGCATGGCCGAAAAGCTTCAAAGCGAAAGGTTACTCAGTGTACTTTCGAACATTTTTGGAGGGTTTGCCATTTTCATCTCCTGTCTTGGTTTATTGGGTTTAGCACTTTATACTGCCGAACAACGCAGTAAAGAAATCAGTATCCGTAAAGTGCTGGGCGCCAATCTTTCGGATATTTTAATCCTGCTGAACAAAGATTTTATGAAACTGGTGATCATCTCCAACATTATCGCTATTCCCGTGGCTTACATTCTTCTTGCCAAATGGCTCGAAAAATACGATTATAAAATTACAGTAAACCTTTGGCCCTTTTTACTGGCGCTGTTAACCTCGGTAATTATTGCCATTTTAACGGTAAGCCTGCAAACTTTCAAAGTAGCTAAAGCAAATGCTGTTGATGCACTTAAATATGAATAAGACCTGCGGATAGCGTTTGGGGCTAAGCGATAAATCAACGCTGACTGCCAAACGCTTCACGCTAAACCTCACTCAATATGTTCAAACTTAATTTAAAAATTGCGTGGCGAAACCTTTGGAAAAACAAAGGTTATACGCTGATCAATATCCTTGGCCTTTCTATCGGAATGGCCAGTTGTATCCTCATTTTTATTTTTATCCGTTATCAGCTCAGCTTTGATGAAAACTTTAAAAATGAAGGCAGAATTTACCGTGTAATAACCAGCTGGACAGCTCCTGATAGTTTTTTTGAATCTCCCGGTACGGCCAGGCCACTTCCGCCAGCTATGCGTAACGATTTTCGTCAACAATTTGATAGAGTAGGAACCATTCAGGGCGGTGGCGGAATTATTAAGGTAAAAGATGCATCAGGAAAAGAAAGCATTAAAACCGCAGAGGATGTGCAATATGCAGATCCTGATTTTTTCGAAATCCTTGATTTTAAATGGCTGGAAGGCAACCCACGTCAATCATTAAGCCAACCTAATACTGTTGTTTTGTCTGATGAAATGGCCAACAAACTTTTTGGCGATTGGCATAAAGCAGTGGGGCAAAGCATCAATTTTAAGAATAAACTAGACCTTAAAGTAACTGGAATCATAGAAAAAACACCTGAAAATAGTTCGTTTCCACTTAGAATTATTATTTCCTACAAAACTTACCAAAACCAGGCCGGACCAGAGTTAACCAGCTGGGGATCGGTTTCTTCATCATCCGAATGTTATGTTTTGTTAAAAAAAGGTGTTTCTATTGAAGATGCGAATAGGAGTATTCCTCAATTTATCGATAAATACTATCAGAAAGATGATATTTCAAAAGAAGGGCATCGTTTTCAACCCCTAAGGGATATTCATTACAATGAAGAACTTGGCAATTTTGCAAACAAAGTAATTTCTAAAAAGGAACTTTACGGCTTAGCCATTATCGGTGTTTTTTTATTGCTTACCGCTTGTATCAATTTCATTAATCTCGCAACCGCACAAGCGGTAAGCAGGGGTAAAGAAGTTGGTGTGCGTAAGGTAATGGGGAGCTTACGCAGGCAATTAATCGTTCAGTTTTTAACCGAAACTTTAACAATAACGGTTCTTTCTTTACTGGTGGGCTGTGTTTTAACCGAAATTGCGCTACCGGGCATGCAAAGTTTATTTAAAGATCATATTTCTTTTAGTATTATCGAGCACCCCATCATTCTCGCGTTTATGCTTGTTTTGATGATATTGGTAAGCTTTTTAGCAGGTTTTTATCCTGCAATGGTGATGTCGGGCTATAGCCCTGCATTGGCAATAAAAAATAAAATTACTGCAAATGCCGGAGGTTTAAGTTTACGCAAAATCCTGGTGGTGGTACAGTTTGCCATTACCATTATACTCATTATCGGTACCTTGGTTGTGCTTAGGCAAATGAGTTACATGCGAGAGAAACCGCTTGGTTTTATTCCAACCGCTGTTGCTTTGGTCGACATTCCTTCTGATAGCATTGCGATTACCCGCTACCATACGCTACAGGATCAAATCAATAAAATCCCGGGAGTATTATCAACCAGTTATTGCAGTGCTGCACCATCATCTGATTTTAATAACGAGAGTAATTTCAGATACAACAGTACTGTAAATGCAACCTTTCAGGCCAATACCAAAACTGGTGATGAAAACTATTTTAAAACATTTGGTTTAGCAATTATTGCCGGAAAAGGTTTAACTAAAAGCGATACCGTTAGAAATTTTGTGGTAAACGAAACCATGTTGAAAAAACTGAATGTGGTTAATTATAATGAAGCCCTTGGTAAAACCATTAGGGTACATGGTAAAACAGGGACTATTGTTGGAGTGGTTAAAGATTTTAACAACAGAAGCCTGCATGAGCCTATTTCGCCAATTATTTTAAATAGCGATAAAGAATCTTATACCACTATTGCAATAAAACTGGATAGTAAAAGTATTTTGCCTGCTATGCAGGCCATCGAAAAAACCTGGAACAATGTGCTGCCTGAGTATGTGTATGGATCTACTTTTTTGGATGATAAAATTAGCGAGTATTACCAGACTGAAAAAATAATGGGTGCCCTTTTTAAAGTATTTGCAGGGGTAATTATCTTTATTTCCTTTATCGGTTTATTTGGTTTGATCTCTTTCGTAGCTACTCAACGCACACGCGAAGTGGCCATTAGGAAAGTATTGGGCGCATCAACAGTCGAACTGGTTAAAATGCTGAATGGTTCATTTCTGATGATGGTTTTTATAGCCAATTTAGTTGCCTGGCCTTTAGCTTATCTGTTTGTTGCCAAATGGCTGGCTACTTTTACCTACCGGATAGAGGTGAATATATGGCCTTTTATTTTGGCGATGATCATCTCGATGACGATAACGCTTATTACGGTAAGCATCCGCTCGTACAAAGCTGCGGTTGCTAATACCATTGATGCCCTTAAATACGAATAAAACCTAAGGGTGGCGTTTTGCGGTTAGCGTTGATTTATCGCTGACCGCTAAGCCGCTTCACGCTAAACCTCAAAATATGTTCAAACTAAATTTAAAAATCGCCTGGCGGAACCTCTGGAAAAACAAAGGTTATACGTTGATCAATATTCTTGGTTTATCAATCGGGATGGCCAGTTGTATCCTTATTTTTATTTTTATCCGGTTTCAACTTAGTTTTGATGAGAGTTATAAAAACGCAGATCGCATTTATAGGGTGGTTACCGATTGGAAATACAATGCTTTCGACGATTTCTCTGCCGGTGTACCCATACCTTTTACCGCGGCAGCGAGAAATGAAATAGCTGGTATAGAAAAGATTGGTGCCATAGCTAAAATAGATGATATTGTACATGTTAAGGATGATAGCGGCAAAGAAATTTTAAAGAGTAATGAGAACATGTACTTCGCTGAACCCGAATTTTTTGATGTACTCCATATCAACTGGAAATACGGAAAGCCAGCAGAAGCACTAAAAGCCCCTAACAGTGTAACCTTATCTGAAGCGATGGCCATTAAATATTTTGGCAGCATAAACAATGCAATCGGCAAAAGTATTACACTAGGCACAAAGACACAATTAAGGGTTACCGGGGTATTTGAGGATATGCCACAAAACTCAAGCTTTCCACTAAAAATAGTAATCGCTTATCAAAATTTATATGATTACTATGGTAACAAAGATTGCTGGGATTGCATAAACTCGAGCTTAAGTAGCTATGTATTGCTTAATGAGGGACTGAGCAAATCAGATCTTGATGGCGCAATGGCAAAATTTAATAAAAAATATTATGCAGATCGGAAAATTGAAGGTAATCAGGTCAACAGGCTTCAGGCTTTAAAAGAGATCCATTTTGATGAACGTTACGATAATTTTGCAAACGCAACAATTGCAAGGAGCCAGATTTATGGTCTTGCTGTTATTGGGTTGTTTTTAATTTTTACCGCCTGTATCAACTTTATTAATTTAAATACGGCTCAGGCCGTTAACCGGAGTAAAGAGGTTGGCGTGCGTAAAGTAATGGGGGGCAAACGGAAACAACTTATTATACAGTTTTTAACCGAAACGGTTGTGTTGGTTTTAATCGCGCTGCTGGTTGCCTGCATCATTAGCGAGCTGGCCATACCATCCATGCAGAACCTTTTCAAAAATCAGGTTACCTTCAGTTTGTTTGGTCACCCGGTTATTTTCGTGTTTATGATTTTGCTGGTTGCTTTTGTTGGCTTTCTGGCTGGTTTTTATCCGGCTATGATTATATCGGGCTTTAATCCGGCATTGGCGATAAAAAATAAAGTTACCCTTAACAATAATGGCTTAAGCTTGCGTAAAATCCTGGTTGTGGTTCAGTTTGCAATTACTGTGATCCTCATTATCGGAACCATTGTAATTGTAAATCAAATGGACTACCTGCAGCAAAAACCATTGGGTTTTAATTCTGCTGCGGTAGTAATGGTGAGAATGCCCGGAGACAATATTAGTCGGAACAAGCGTGATAATTTTAAAGAAAGGGTTTTGAAAATCCCCGGTGTACAATTGTTAAGCTATTGCCAGGCACCACCTTTATCTCAGGATGTAAATTCTACTAATTTTACCTTTAATGGAGCAATGAATAAAGATTTCGAGGTAAGGACCTGTAAGGCCGACGAAGATTATTTTAAGCTTTTTGATTTAAAAATAATTGCCGGTAAAATTTTTATGAAAAGCGATACCGCCAATGGGTATGTGGTGAACGAAACTTTTCTTAAAAAGGTAGGTATAAACAAGCCCGAAAATGCCTTAGGCAAAACAATTAATACCAATGGAATTAATATTCCCATTGTTGGGGTGGTGAAAGATTATAATGATAAATCGTTAAAAGAAAGCATTTCTGGTCTGGCCATTTCTTCAGATAAAAATCAATATTGGCAAGCCGCAATAAAGTTAGAAGGCAACCATCTGCTATCTACAACGAAACAAATAGAGGCATTATGGACTAATACTTTTCCAAACAGCATTTACAATGCAAACTTTGTTGATGAGAGGATCAAAAATTACTACGAAAGCGAACGGGTAATGGGAATATTATTTAAAGTATTTGCCAGTGTAATCATTTTTATTTCCTTTATAGGTTTATTTGGCCTGATCTCTTTTGTAGCCATGCAAAGAACCAAAGAAGTGGCTATCCGTAAAGTTTTGGGTGCATCTACCTTGCAATTGGTAAAAATGCTTAACGGATCCTTTTTATTGATGGTATTTATTGCAAACATGGTAGCATGGCCAATGGCTTATTTATTTGTTTCGAGATGGCTTTCGGGCTTTGCCTATCGGATAGATCTGAGTGTTTGGCCATTTGTTATGGCGATGGTAATATCAATGCTGATTACTTTAATAACAGTAAGCTTTCGATCTTATAAAGCCGCGAATGCAAATACTATTGATGCACTTAAATATGAATAATATCTGCGTAAAACTTTTGGCGTTCAGCGTAAATTTATCGCTGACCGCTGACCGCTAAGCGCTTTACACTATACACAACGCCTTATGTTTAAACTCAACTTAAAAATCGCATTGCGTAACCTGTTTAGAAACAAAGTTTATGCAGCCATAAACATTGGTGGTTTGGCTATTGGTTTAACCTCCTGTTTATTACTATTGTTATATGCCGGTTATGAGTGGGGCTATGACAGGCAATTTAAAAACTCACCGCATATTTATCAGGCCATGATCAATTTAAATGACCAGAAAGGAGAGGTGATCAGAACAATAAACCAATCGCAGAATGTGATGTTGGCCGCACTTAAAGAAGAATTTCCTGATGTATTATATGGTGCCAGGGTTACCGATGTTTATAAAAGATTGGTAGCCAATGGAGAAGAAAGCTTAAAATTAGATAGCAGATACGTCGATCCGGATTTCTTAAAATTATTTGACTATCATTTTATCAGTGGAAATCCTGCAAAGGCATTAAATGATCCCAATGCCATCGTTTTAACTGAAACAGCAGCAAAAAGGATATTCGGTACAACAGATGTGCTTAATCAAAAAGTACGATTCGAAAATCAGGTTGATTTAAAAGTTACAGCAGTAATAAAAGACCTTCCAACCAATGTTACCTATGGGTTCGAATCGTTAACCACATTTACTTTATATGAAAATTTAAACCAGTGGCCAAAAAAGCCAAATTGGGGCAGTCATGATTATTACACCCTGTTAAAATTGAATGAAAATACAGATGTGAATGCTTTTAATTTAAAATTAAAAGGTTTTGTAGGCAAACACTTTGCCGCTGCCAAAGAAGATGTATTTCTTTACCCTTTAACAAAATTACACCTGTATGGAGCATTTTTAAATGGAAAAAGCATTGGGGGAAATATTAAGCAGGTGCAACTTTTTGTTGGTTTGTCGATAGGCATCCTCCTTATTGCCTGTATTAATTTTATGAATCTGGCAACCGCCAGCACGCAGGGCAGGGCAAAAGAAATTGGCGTTAAAAAAACAATGGGTGCATCCAGAACAAATCTGGTATTTCAGTTTATGCTGGAATCATTCATTTTAACCCTAATAGGCATTTTGCTAAGCATTATTCTACTCGAATTCAGTTTGCCGATGTTTAACCGATTATTGGGGATTGAAATTGTGTTTGATTACCTCAATCCAACCAACTGGATATTGATTTTTAGCGTTTTGATTATAACCGGCTTCATATCAGGAAGCTATCCTTCATTTTATCTTTCAGGTTTTAATGTGATACAATCGCTCAAAAAATCCTTAAATTTTAAAAAAGGTTATGCTTTAACTTTCAGGCAGGTTTTGGTTGTGATACAATTTGGCTTTTCAGTGGTACTGATTGCTGCAACCATAACCATTTATAAACAGATCCAGTTTATTAAAAATACGCCTTTAGGTTACAACACAAATGGACTGTTGGAAATACCGCACGAAGGATTGCTATATGAAAAATTCAACCTGTTAAAAACAAGATTACTATCCAGTGGCGCTGTGGTAGGCATAACACAATCATCTGGCAGTATTTCGAACAAAAACAGCAGTGTAAGAGGCCTTGGCTGGGATGGGATGTCCGAAAGTGATAAAATGATCGATTTTGATCAGATCTACACCACTTACGATTTTACTAAAACGGTAAACATCAGGTTGCTGGCAGGAAGGGATTTCGATCAGAAATTTGCCTCAGATACAGCAGCAATACTTTTAAGCAAAAAAGCTGTTGAAGTAATGCACCTGAAAAATCCGGTTGGTACCAGTATTGTATACCAGGGAACAAAAAGGAATGTGGTAGGGGTTTTTGATAATATTGTTTGGGGTGATCCCAGTAAAGTTGCCGCACCGATGGTTATTGCTTATGCAGATATCAGTGACGTAATTACCATGCGCCTAAATCCTCACAATAGCTTAAGTGAAAGCATCGGCATTATTAATAAGCTGGTAAAAGAACTAAACCCAAATTTCCCTGTCGAAATCAAATTTATTGATGGTTTAAATGAAATTAAATTAAAAAATGAAAAGATTTTGGGCACCTTGGCAAATCTTTTTGGATGTTTGGCCGTTTTCATATCTTGCTTAGGTTTATTCGGTCTTTCATCTTTTAGTACAGCGCAAAGAATAAAAGAAGTAAGTATCCGCAAAATCTTAGGCGCTTCAATTACGGAGTTGATGACTTTACTTTCTTTAAGTTTTTTAAAATTAATATTTATTGCAATCGTAATTGCACTGCCGGTTGCCTATTATATTATGAATAACTGGTTAATGCATTTCGAACTCAGAACAAGCCTAAATTTGTGGATGTTTATGGCAACAGCAATACTTACTCTAGTAATTTCAATTTTAACCATTACCTGGCAAACCTATCGCGCTGCAAAAACAAATGCTGTTAACGCTTTAAAATACGAATAAGACCTGCGTATAGCGTTTGACCTTTAGCGTGGATTTCTCGCTAACTGCCAACCGCTTTGCGCTCAACCCTAAAAATATGATACAATTAACCAACATCGAAAAATACTACGCAAACAAAGGCGTTAAAAATTATGTGCTCCGTTTGGTAACCACCACCATTAAACAAGGAGAATTTGTTTCCATTATGGGGCCATCGGGAGCCGGAAAATCGACCCTGCTCAACATTATTGGCATGCTCGAAGAACCAACCTATGGTACTTACGAATTTTTGGGAGAAAATGTGACCTCGCTTAACGAACGCAAACGGATTGAACTTTACCGCAATCACATCGGTTTTGTATTTCAGGCTTACCATTTAATTGACGAGATGACTGTTTATGAAAACATTGAAGCCCCGTTATTGTATAAAAAAATTGGTAGTTCTGAGCGGGCCAGTAGGATTGCAGATCTTTTAGACCGTTTTAATATCGTGGCCAAAAAAGATTTATTCCCAAACCAGCTTTCTGGCGGTCAGCAACAACTGGTTGGTATCGCAAGAGCATTAGCAGCCCAGCCATCAATAATCCTTGCCGACGAGCCAACAGGAAATCTCCAATCGGCACAGGCTGAAGAAATTATGGAACTGTTTAAAAAGTTAAATCAGGAAGATGGGATTACCATTATCCAGGTTACCCATTCAGAAAAAAATGCACAGTACGGCAACAGGATTTTACACATTGCCGATGGTGTGGTAAAAGAAGATGTAACTGTTGCTTAAAGCCGGATACAGTTAAAACAATGTTTGTACCAATAACAGGAAGATAAAATGGATTCACCAATATAAAATCTGTGTTTATCTGTGTGCATCTGTGGCTAAAAAAACAATTGGCCTAAACCTAAATAGATATTCGGGATGTGGAATAAAACGCGTCCCGAAATAAAATAAATTTTAGCCCTCAATACTGTTCTTAATCATTAAATTCGTTTTCTAAAACCACTTTAATGAAACAGATTCTAATTATCGCGCTTACTTTCCTTTCAACAGCAGCCTTTTCGCAAAAACAGCCCCCAATGATTAAGGCTAATTCCAAGACAGCCAAAATTTACGAAGAAGATGGCCTGCTTAAAGGTTGGAATATCGATCCGAAAACAAAACCTGATGTTTTTACAACTTCAAAACTGGTAAAAGCAAAAATAGTTAAATTTAAAACTGATATTGATTCCATCAGCTTTAAAATTAAACCGGGCGAAAAAAAGGACTTTATTGTTTTGTTAAATGGCAAGGATTCTTGTTATACACAGATTGCAAGTCCGGAAATTAAGAACTTTAGTAAAATTAAGCCCGAAATTCACGACAGTATCCCGTTATTTATTAATAGCGAAAGTACCATTTATGTTAAATCGATACTGAATAAAATTGATACCCTAAATTTAAATTTTGATAGCGGAACAACAGAACTGGTAATCACCAATGATGTATTAAAGAATAAAGTAAAATCTAACCCTAAATTTTACGATACCTATTATAACCTTAACCTGGGCAACAGGGATTATAAAACAAAAGTGTATCCGGCCGAGCTCACAGGCGTTGGTACCGATGGAAGATTTGGCTGGGATTTGTTCGATGGAAAAATAGTCGAACTTAACTACGATCAAAATCTAATGGTTGTTCATTCCGTTATGCCAAAATATGTAAGCAGGGATAAAGACTTTAGCAAGTTAAATATCAAATATCTATCGAGCCTTTTTTTGGTAGAAAGTACTATTGAGCAGAGTGGTGTAAAAAATACAGATTGGTTCCTTTTTGATACGGGCTATCACCGTACAGCCATGTTGGATAATGATCTGCTTAAAACAGGCAAATTCCCCACGGATAAAATGGACGTGATTAAAAAAGTGATGATGCATGGTGCTACCGGAAACGAAATACCTGTAGTTACTTCAAACCTGCAGATCCTTAAAATTGGTAAATACGACCTAAAAAATGTGCCGGTACAACTGATAACGGGTAACAAACCATTAAGGGGCGCTAATATCCATATTTTGGGTAACGAAGTTTTAAAAAGGTTCAATACTTTTCTTGATTTCCAGAATAATGTAATCTACCTTAAACCTAATCATTTTTATAATGACGGTTACGTGGAGCAGAAAAAGAGCGGGGCATAGTTGACGTCATCTCCACTGAAACGCGGTGGAATGAAGAGATCTATTATAGATTTCCCGACTTTGTTGCACCCGATAGCTATCGGGTCCGCTCGAAATGACGAGCTCTTAGCAAAACATCATCTTTTTCAACCTTAAATCTTACCTTTGCGTAATGCAAAAAACGTTTACTGATCAAATGGGGCGGGAAATCGATGTCAATTTCCCTCCAAAACGGATTATTTCTATTGTGCCTTCACAAACAGAGCTATTATTCGATTTAGGCTTAGATCAGGAAATTATCGGATTGACCAAGTTTTGCATCCATCCGATAGAAAAATTTGCAGCGCGCACCAAGGTAGGAGGGACGAAGAAACTGAATATTGATCTCATCAAAGATTTAAAACCCGATCTTATTATTGGTAATAAAGAAGAAAATACGCAGCGTGATATAGAAGAGCTTGCTGAATATTTCCCTGTTTGGATGAGCGATATTTTTACCCTCGATGATGCGATGAAAACCATTGCCGAAATAGGCGCACTGGTAGACCGTGAACCTGAAGCCAGCTACCTTAACCACCTCATTTCGGCTGGATTTAATGATTTAAAAACCCTTGCATTACAACACCACATTGATAAAAAAGTAGCTTACCTCATCTGGCGCAAGCCATACATGGCCGCCGGGAAAAATACTTTTATTGATGATATTCTGCTAATCAATGGCATGACGAATATAATAAATGATGAACGCTATCCTGCTGTAACATTAGAACAACTGAAAACCACCAACTGTGAACTAATTTTACTCTCATCGGAGCCTTATCCTTTTGGAGATAAACATATTGAAGAAATCCAATCAGCAATACCCGATGTCAAAATTATGCTTGTTGATGGCGAAATGTTCAGTTGGTATGGCAGCAGGTTAGTTAAAGCTGTTCAGTATTTTTTTGAATTTCAAAAACAACTTTATTAGTGATGCCGTTTTAATTTTTGTAAATTGTAGCAGAAAATTAAATTATCCCGTTTACACTATCATGAAAAGAATATTAATATTATCCCTCTTTATTGCTATAATTTCTGGCTGTAGCCCCTTGAAAGATGCAAACCATACCAGTTCTGTTACTGCAAGTGGAACTATTCAAAAACTTGGAATGACAACCTTTCAATACGGTACACATTTATTAAAAACCGACAATAAATCCTATGCTTTAAAAAGTGGTTCTATAAACCTCGATACCTACTTAGATAGAAAAGTTAAGATTAAAGGAAGGAAAGTTAAAGGCTATCCAATAGATGGTGGTCCGGAGCTGGTTGATGTAACACTGGTGGAGTTTTAGAGGTAAAATGGGAGATGTTAATTGGATGATGTAATACCGAATTTCTAATGATCTGTGGCTCACATACCATCACTAATTAAATTTTCATAAGTCATCGCAAAAATTTGATTATTCAATTTAGTTTCTATCTTTGCAGTCCTTAAAACATCCTAATGCGGAAGTGGCGTAATTGGTAGCCGCACCAGACTTAGGATCTGGCGCTTCACGGCGTGGGGGTTCGAGTCCCTTCTTCCGCACCATAAATAGAAACCGTTCCGACCTAAAAATCAGAGCGGTTTTTTTGCTGGCATTAGCCCGTTAATCTTATGATGAGCGTTGCTGCTCAGTTATCTTTAACCACGGATGCACACAGATGGTATACTTGTTGTCAATCCTTTTCGTCTCTGGTCAATGATGATTACGCCTGCTTTTTATTCTGGAGGTTAAATAATACTTCCTTCCCATCCCAAAAGAGAATGTCATTTTATTAAGGTTTTTAACCACAGATATATACAGATAAACACAGATGGTATATTTTTTATCTGCTGTCAGTTATGTTTACGCCTGCCTTTTATGCTGGAGGCTAAATTGTGCTTTCTTCCCGTCCCAGAGGAGAATGTTATTATATTAAGATTTTAACCATAGATATGTACAGGTAAACACAGATGGTATATTTTTTATCTGCTGTCAGTTATTTTTACGCCTGCTTTTTATTCTGGAGGTTAAATAATACTTCCTTTCCGTCCCAGAGGAGAATGTTATTATATTAAGATTTTTACCATAAATATATACATATAAACATAGATGGTACATTTTTTATCTGCTGTCAGTTATTTTTACGCCTGTCTTTTATGCTTGAGGCTAAATTGTGCTTTTTTCCCGTTCCCGAGGAGAATGTCATTATATTAAGATTTTAGCCACAGATATATACAGATGGTATATTTTTTATCTGTCGTCAGTTATTTTTACGCCTGCCTTTTATGCTTGAGCCTAAATACTTATTTCCCGTCCCAGAGGGACGACTCCCCGGTAGCCAATTGCAAGATTGGCGTTTTCGTTCCGTAGGAACGTTTGGTGTTTTAACCATTAATCCTTCACCTATCCTTCCCACCTAAACCTGATCGAAGTGGTTCCGGTTTTTCATCGGAAAGAACGGAGAGCGGGACTGTATCATCCTAAGCGCTACTGAACCTGCTTTTCAAGAAAAAAGTGAAACAAAACCTATGTCTTTATTTCAGTAATAACCCTGCTTTAAGTTACAAGTCCCCATGGTTTGTGTCCCATGGTTTGTGTCTCCACAAACCATCAAGAAAGTTTCTTATTAACTCTATATTTAAATTTTTCTCCTTAAAAACTAACTAGTTATCATTTTATCCAAGAAATAATCAATAAAATGTTGCAGATGCCTTTTGATTATTCAATCTTGTTTCTATCTTTGCAGTCCTTACAACATCCTAACTGCGGAAGTGGCGTAATTGGTAGCCGCACCAGACTTAGGATCTGGCGCTTCACGGCGTGGGGGTTCGAGTCCCTTCTTCCGCACAACAAGATAAAGGCCGTTTCGATTTAAACATCGAAACGGTTTTGTTTTTAAAAACATTGATTAATAAAAATTGATGTGCTGTTTCGGTTGTGGCGATATATGGTTTTTTCTCAAATCCCATATCTCAATTCTCCGATCTAAAGCACATCTTAATATATCTCACAAAATGAATATCACACAGGAAAAAACCGGCAACTTAAATGCTGTTGTAAAAATCAAGATCGCACCTGCTGATTACACTGCTAAAGTAGAGAAAGCAATAAAAGATCAAGCCAAAAAAGCACAATTACCTGGTTTCCGTAAAGGAATGGTTCCTGCTGCTCACATTAAAAAAATGTATGGCAAAAGTATTTTGGTAGAAGAAGTGAATAATTTGTTAAACGATACCCTATCTAACTACATTGCTGAGCAAAAATTAGAAATTTTAGGTCAGCCACTTCCTAAAATGGACGATGAGCGCGAATTTAAATGGGATAACACAGATGATTTCGAATTTGATTACGAGTTAGGTTTAGCGCCTGCTTTTGATGTAAACGTTTCATCAAAAGATAAATTTACCGAGTACGTGGTTAAAGCTGATAAAGAAACTTTAGAAAGCCGTATCAAAAATATCCGTCGTAGCTATGGTAAAATGACAAACCCTGAAGTTTCGGCCGATGATGATGTTTTATATACCGAATTAACTCAGGTAGGTGCTGATGGAGCTGCTGTAGAAGGTGGTATTACCAGTACAGCTACAATCCGTTTAGATCAGGTAAAAGATAAAAAAATCCTTAAATCGTTAATCGGTTTAAAGAAAGATGATGAAGTTACCATCGATATTCAAAAAGCTTTAGAAGATGCTGCAGTAATTTCAAAAGCTTTAAATATTTCGGAAGAAGAAGCTGCTGAGTTAAAAGCAAATTTCAAACTTCACGTTAAAAACGTAAACCGTTTAGAAGAATCAGAATTGAACCAGGAGTTTTTTGATAAATTGTTTGGCGAAGGTGTAGTTAAAGATGAAGCTGGTTTCAAAGCAAAAATTACTGAAGAAGTAGAAAGCATGTTTAAACAAGATGCTGAACGTAAATTATCGAATGATATTTATGAAGCATTATTAGTTAAACACAACTTCGAATTGCCAGATGAGTTTTTACGTCGTTGGCTAAAAGCAACCAACGAAAAATTAACCGACGAAGAATTGGCTGAAGGTTATGATGATTTCGCTAAAAACCTTAAATGGACTTTAATCGAAAACAAAATCATTAAAGATAATAGCATCGAAATCAAATATGAGGATGTAGTTCAGGCAGCTAAAGCAAAATTAGATGCACAGTTCAGAATGTACAGCCCAAGCCCGCTTCCCGAAGATCAATTGGCACAATATGCTGTTCAGTTTTTACAGGATAAAGAAAATGCAAACCGCGTTTTCGAAGAGGTAAAAGCTTTAAAAACTTTTGAGCAAATCAAATCTGTTGTTACTTTAGAACAAAAAGATATTGATTATGATAAGTTTATTGCGTTAGCGGAGAAAAAATAACAGCGGTTGGCGTGTGGCGCTAAGCGTTTAGCATAGTGCCAAAGCCGTTTTGGAGATGATTGAGCTATTGCTATATTTAGTTATGGCACAATTTAAATTTCAATCGCTCGAAGTTTGGCAGTTATCAATTGCGTTAACTGATAAATTACTAGATATAGCTGACCGATTGTCAGTTGATAAAAAATACAGATTTGCAGAGCAGCTCAATGGGGCTGCTCTTAGCATATCCAATAATATTGCTGAAGGCTCAGGTTCAGCTTCAAATAAGGAATTCGCTCATTATCTGAATATTGCACATCGATCAACCTTTGAGAATGCAAATATTTTAGTAGTTTTAGAACGAAGAAAATATATTTCTGACACAGAACTGAATGATTATCTTGAAGAATTAGATAAATTGGCACGGAAATTAACCAACTTCAGGAAATATTTATTAAAATAACCAGCGTATTTGGTTTAGGCTTATAAGACGCTTATCGCAAAACGCCAAACTCTATAACTCATGAACATAGATTCACAAGAATTCAGAAAATTTGCCGTTAAACATCAGGGAATTGGCGGTTTACACGTAGATAAATTTATTGCTCAGGCTAATTTGGATCCTAAGAGCATGACACCATATATCATCGAAGAACGCCAGTTGAACGTAGCACAAATGGATGTTTTCTCAAGATTAATGATGGACCGTATTATCTTTTTAGGTGATGCAATTTACGATCAGAATGCTAACATTATCCAGGCGCAGTTGTTGTTCTTACAATCGGCAGATGCAGATAGGGATATTCAGATCTACATTAACTCACCAGGTGGTTCGGTTTATGCAGGTTTAGGTATTTATGATACCATGCAGTATATCCAGCCTGATGTAGCGACCATCTGTACAGGTATGGCAGCATCAATGGGAGCCGTTTTATTGGTTGCAGGTGCAAAAGGTAAACGTGCTGCATTACCTCACTCAAGAGTAATGATTCACCAGCCATCAGGAGGTGCACAAGGTGTGGCATCTGATATGGAGATCAACTTGAGAGAGATGTTGAAATTGAAAAAAGAATTATACGATATTATTTCAGAGCACTCTGGCCAGACTTATGACTGGGTAGAGAAAGCTTCAGACCGCGATTACTGGATGACTGCCGATGAGGCAAAAGGATTTGGTATGGTTGACGAAGTATTATCGAGAAACGCAAAGAAAGATGGCGAAACAAAATAAAGAATCCCGTTGCTCATTCTGCCATTCTGGCAAGCATGAAACTTTAATGTTGATTGAAGGCATGGATGCATTTATCTGCGATAAATGTGTTACTCAGGCCAACCAGTTACTTGCGCAGGAATTAGGAACCAAAGGGACAAAAAATATTCAGGAGGCAATAAACCTATTAAAGCCTCTTGAAATTAAACAACATCTGGATCAGTATGTAATTGGTCAGGATGATGCTAAAAAGGTGCTTTCTGTTGCCGTTTACAACCATTACAAGCGTTTAAATCAAAAGGTTGATAAAGACGAGATCGAGATTGAAAAATCGAATATCATGTTGGTGGGCGAAACCGGAACAGGTAAAACGCTTTTAGCTAAAACCATTGCAAAAATTTTGCATGTGCCTTTCTGCATCTGCGATGCTACTGTTTTAACAGAAGCAGGTTATGTAGGTGAAGATGTAGAAAGTATTTTAACGCGTTTGCTTCAGGCTGCTGATTACGATGTAACTGCTGCAGAACGTGGTATTGTTTACATTGATGAAGTGGATAAAGTGGCGCGTAAAAGCGATAATCCTTCCATTACACGTGATGTATCAGGAGAAGGTGTTCAACAAGCTTTGTTAAAGATTTTAGAAGGTACTGTGGTTAATGTTCCACCTCAGGGCGGACGTAAGCACCCGGATCAGAAAATGATCCCGGTAAACACCAATAATATCTTGTTTATCTGTGGTGGTGCATTTGACGGTATAGAGCGCAAAATTGCAAACCGTTTACGTACACAGGCTGTAGGTTACAGGGTAAAGAAAGATGAGACCGTATTGGATCTTAAAAATCTTTATAAGTATATTACACCTCAGGATTTAAAATCTTTTGGCTTAATTCCCGAATTAATTGGTCGTATACCAGTTCTTTCACACTTAAACCCGTTGGATAAAGAATCTTTAAGAAACATTTTAACCGCGCCTAAAAACTCATTGATTAAGCAGTATGTTAAGCTTTTTGCTTACGAAGACGTAAAGCTTGTTTTTGATGAGGATGTTTTAAATTTTATTGTAGATAAAGCAATGGAATATAAATTAGGGGCCCGTGGTTTAAGATCAATCTGTGAAGCGATTATGTTGGATGCGATGTTTGATACACCAACGCAGACGGATGTCAAGGAGTTGCATATCAATCTCGATTACGCGATAGAGAAATTTGAAAAGGCCGACTTTAAAAAGTTGCAGGCCGCTTAAAAAATCAAATCCTTCCCGTAATTCGGGAGGGATTTTTTTTAATATAGTATTTTATAACGCCAGGCGACATGCGCCCGGCAATAAACCAAAAAAAGTATGAACGAAGAAAAAGACATAAAAAAAGACGAAGAAATCGTAGAAAAATCGAAAAAAATTAAAGAAGTAGAATCTCCCGTTAAATCTGGATTAAAATCCAAAGATGAAATTGTTAAAAACTGGTTGCCACGTTATACAGGAAGGCCGTTAGATCAATTTGGTGATTACATCTTATTGACTAATTTCAGCAAATATGTAAGCATGTTTTCGGAGTGGAACGATAACGCCCCGATTATGGGTTTGGATAAGCCTATGCAGAGCGTTACTGCAAATGGGATCACCATTATCAACTTTGGTATGGGAAGTCCGTTGGCGGCAACCATGATGGATTTATTAACGGCCATTAAACCTAAAGCGGTACTGTTCTTGGGTAAATGCGGAGGTTTGAAAAAGAAAAACCAGCTAGGCGATTTAATTCTGCCAATTGCGGCCATTAGGGGAGAAGGTACATCAAACGATTATCTTCCTGCAGAAGTGCCGGCACTACCAGCATTTGCTTTGCAGAAAGCGATTTCTACTACAATACGTGATCATGGAAGAGATTACTGGACCGGAACCTGCTACACCACCAACCGTAGGGTTTGGGAGCACGATAAAGAATTTAAAAAATATTTGAAAACTTTACGTGCAATGGCCGTTGATATGGAAACTGCCACTATTTTTACCACTGCATTTGCAAATAAAATACCGGCTGGTGCATTACTTTTGGTTTCTGATCAGCCAATGATCCCTGAAGGTGTTAAAACTGCCGAAAGCGATAGCACGGTAACCGAAAAATATGTAGAAACACATCTGCGCATTGGTATCGATTCGTTAAAACAATTGATCAATAACGGATTAACCGTGAAACATTTGTTGTTTTAATATTTAATTAGCAGGCCACAAAGACTCAAAGCGCACCAGGATCGTTATTCTTAGTGTCCTTCGTGTCTTAGTGGTAAATGGCTAAATTTAAGCTGTAAAGCCTGGCAGGTAGCCGTGCATCACCAAGTCATCTTCATTATTGATGTTGTAGTTGCATCTGTTGTGCAGCAGTACGATCCGGTCGGAAACATCGAGAATGGATTTGTAGAAATGATCGGTAATGATAAAACCTTTATATGCTTTAGCCCGATTGATGTGGTTTTTCAATTCTTCAATCCACAATGGCGATAATTGTGAAAATGGCTCATCAAGTAGTACATATTCAGCATCGCTATAAATCATTAATAAACATTCCATAAGCCTGCGTTCTCCACCAGAGAAGTTATAGAATTTAGCATTTAAATGATTGGCCACAAAGTCAATTTGCTTTAGTTCAGCTTGTTGTTTTTTGCAAAAGATATTAATGGCCTGTAAAACTGTGATCTGGTTTGGAATAAAATTATCTTGAGGCAAATAAGATAGGTTCTTAGATAGGTAACCTTTATCATATACTTTATTATTTATACTAAGGTATTTGAAATTCGCTTTTGTACTCCCGAAAATGATTTTTAATAAAGTGGATTTACCTGATCCATTTCTACCCAGTAAGCCGACTACTTCGCCAATTTTACAGTTTAGGTAAACGCTGCTTAATACTTCGCGGTCTGCAAAAGATTGGTTAACACTGTCGATAGAAAGTCCCTGCATAGTGACGATACAATTAAGATTCCAATAAAAACAATTAAATCATATAAAACCAAGTTGACCATGATTTTTCTAAAGCTTATACCCTGATTTTTGAAATAATATGCGGTAGGCTGATAAAACAGGAAGTATATAGCTATAGAAAATAACCAGCCGATAAGTTTGATGAATAGAGCAAAGGTATAAATCCCCGGCTCCTTAAAGCCATTTATAATGAAAAATACCGATGTGAGTAAACTAACCAATACATTCCATAAAAAAATGGGTTTGTATATAGTTAAGGATTTTGTGAGTAAACCAATCGACATGATTTAAAGATATAAAATCATAACGATAAACTTAGTTGCTTGTAATAAAAAAAAGATCGCTAGCGTGTAATCGTCATTTCGACCGTAGCGGAGAAATCTAATAAACAAAAAAAGACCAGCCTTAGCCGATCTTTTAATATTTGTGTAAATCTAATCTCTTATCCTAAATAAGATTTTAAGATTTTACTTCTTGAAGTATGACGTAAGCGTTGTAACGCTTTATCTTTAATCTGACGAACACGTTCGCGTGTTAAGTTAAATTTCTCACCAATTTCCTCTAAAGAAAGTGGATGGTTAGAACCTAAGCCGAAGAATAAAACGATAATTTCTCTTTCTCTCTCTGTTAAGGTAGATAAAGAACGTTTAATTTCTTCAGATAACGATTCGTTGATCAATGAGCTATCTGTATTTGGTTCGTGGTTTTCCAATACATCCAATAATGTATTTTCTTCACCTTGAACGAAAGGAGCATCCATTGATACGTGACGACCTGAGTTACTCAACGTGTCTGAAATTTTGTCCACTGTAGTTTCCAAAATGTCAGCCAGTTCTTCCGGAGAAGGCTCACGTTCATATTCTTGCTCTAATTTAGAGAAAGCTTTACTGATTTTGCTTAATGACCCTACCTGGTTTAAAGGTAAACGAACAATACGGCTCTGCTCAGCAATTGCCTGCAAAATAGATTGACGGATCCACCAAACGGCATAAGAAATGAATTTGAAACCTTTGGTCTCATCAAAACGTTTCGCCGCTTTAATTAAACCCAGGTTACCTTCGTTAATTAAGTCTCCTAAAGTTAAACCTTGATTTTGATATTGTTTTGCAACAGATACAACGAAACGTAAGTTGGTTTTAGTCAATCGCTCTAATGCAGCCTGATCGCCCTCACGAATCTTTCTTGCTAAAATTACTTCCTCTTCTGCTGTTATTAAATCTACTTTACCGATTTCGTGTAGATATTTATCCAGGGATTGACTTTCACGGTTGGTAATAGATTGCGTTATCTTGAGTTGTCTCATTTATACGAATTGTGTGCTCTTTAATTATTGAGTGTGCAAAGTTACGAAATTGTATGGCATTCTGAAAGGATAAAATGCTGAAAATGTTGCCGTTTGCACAACTTTTTTACAGTTTTACTTACAACAAAAATCATTCCAAATAAAATACTGCCATAATTTATTCTATTTGTATAGTTATAGTTGATATTCGATTATTATTTATTGTAAATCAATAAATATATTTTGATTTGTAATAATTTATTATTTATGTTTGTGGTGTAAATAATTAAATAAATATGACGTTTCTTAAATTTCCATTTTTTAATCTAAAAAATACAACCTCTGGTTTTTAAGTGATTATAATGATAAGAATTTTTGTCAGATTTTAGGGTTCAATAAAAATTTAATCTGACCAGAATTGAAGGCGTTTGTTATAATCAAGCTAATTAAATTTAACCTTATGAACACATTTACCCTCACTTTGAGGAATTCTGCAATTATCCTGATTGCTTATTGCATCATTTCTGTAGTTGTACATTTAGTTTTTGCCTTTATCGATTATAATAATGGAGCACTAAGTTTTCTGGTAAAGAAAACCCCGGATGCTCAAATTGAGAATTTTAATGGCTTAAAATTCAAAAGCAAGCAAATTGGTGAAATAGAGATTAAACCCACCAAAATGCAGGCTGTAGTATTGGAGAATGCCATATATAAAGATGGTGGTGCTACCATGTTGTTTTACCTGATTTTGTGCATGGGGATGCTTAACATGATAAAAAAAAGAAATATTACTTTGGAGCATTTAACAGAGAAAAATATAGCAAAAGTTATTTGGGTAGTAGCCGGACTACTTTTTGGACTCAAGTTAATAAGTAGAATACTGCTCAATGAATATGTTGATACTTTAACCAAGGGGCAATTTAAGCATTATGATAATTTACAGGGTTTTTTCGGCTTTTCGGTACTAGGCATCATGATTTTTAATGCAGTATACAGCTTAATTGAATATTCGAAAAAACTAAAACAAGAAAACGATTTAACTATCTAAAAATGAGTAATACAGTAAAAATTTTGAAAGGATGCGCGTATAGCCTGATTTTTTACGCAATAGCTTCTGGTTTTTCGCATGTCGTGTATGCGGTGATGGATTATAATAAAGGTAATTTGAGTTTCAATGTTTCCAGAGAGTTGGCGCCTGTAACAAATAAAATAAATGGTTTCGATTTTACCAAGCGCGAAATAGGGGTAATCAGCATAAAACCGAGTTTAACACAGGCAATTGTTCTTGAAAATGGTGTTTTTGAGGATGGTGGTGCAAGCCTGGTTTTTTATTTAGTGCTCGGCACTGCGATTATGCTATTTGTAAAGTTTAAGCAGATCGATGTTTATGCGATAGATGAATGGAATGTTTATCAGTTATTGACTATAGTGCTGTTTTTGTTTGCTGCTGTTAGCATAGCCGGGAAGGAGCTGATGGACAATTATATTAAAACTTTAACAAATGGTGCTTTTAAATCTTACCGTGGTTTGTACGGTTTTTCAAGTCTTTATGTTTTAGGGCTAATTATGCTCGCCAATATAGCTTATCAATTTATTGTATACACGAGAAAACTCAAACAAGAAAATGATTTAACTATTTAGGATTTCATCTTCAAACATTCCTAAATTTACACCCCTGTAATGCCCATAATAATAAACTTAGATGTAATGCTTGCCAGGCGTAAAATGTCGCTAACCGAATTGAGTGAGCGGGTGGGGATTACGATGTCAAATTTATCGATATTAAAAACCGGTAAGGCGAAGGCGATCCGTTTTGAAACGCTGGAAGCTATCTGTGCTGTTTTGGATTGCCAGCCAGGCGATATTTTAGAATTTCGTGCTGAGTAACCTCTCAGGTTTCAAAAACCTGCGGGGTTTGATCGGGCTCAGAGGAACTACGAACCCATGTTAAATAAACCTGATAGAACGGAAAGCCCGGAGCGCAGCGAGGACTTGAAGAGATAGCAGGACTATCGGAACCGAAATGTGCAGAACCTTGCTTTCCAAAAAATATTGACCACCTAAGGCACCTAGTACATTTAAGTCGAATTGCTGGTTATGATAGTTAAAAAGAACACCCCGTCCTGCGGACACCCCTCTAAAAGAGGGGAATAAAAAACCTCCCAGTTTTTACTGAAAGGTTTTGAATATGATATACGCTTTTGCTCTAGTCTTTCAACTTTAGCTTATGCTTGTTCAGCCAATACTTTAGTTACTAAATCAGCTGCTTCTTTTAAAGCAATTGCAGAGTAAACCTGTAAGCCAGATTCATCAATTAATTTTTTAGCCTCTTCGGCATTTGTACCTTGTAAACGGCAGATAATTGGCACCGGAATGTTTCCGATTTCTTTATAAGCATCGATTACACCTTGAGCAACACGGTCGCAACGAACAATACCACCAAAAATATTAATTAAGATAGCTTTAACATTAGGATCTTTTAGAATAATGTTGAAAGCTGCTTTAACCGTTTGTGCATTTGCAGTTCCACCAACGTCTAAGAAGTTTGCAGGCTCACCACCAGCTAATTTAATGATATCCATGGTAGCCATTGCTAAACCAGCACCGTTAACCATACAACCTACGTTACCATCAAGGTTAACGAAGTTTAGGTTAGAAGCACTTGCTTCAACTTCCATTGGATCTTCTTCGGTAACATCACGCATTGCTGCATAATCAGGGTGACGGAATAAAGCATTTTCATCTAAATTAACTTTAGCATCAACCGCAATTACTTTATCATCAGAAGTTTTTAATACCGGATTGATTTCGAACATTGAAGAATCGGTAGCCTCGTAAGCTTTGTATAAAGCAGTTACAAATTTAACCATTTCTTTATGTGCTGCTCCGCTAACACCTAAGTTAAATGCTACTTTACGGGCCTGAAAGCCTTGTAAGCCAACTTTAGGGTCAATTTCTTCTTTGAAGATTAAATGTGGAGTATGCTCAGCAACTTCTTCAATGTCCATACCGCCTTCGGTACTGTACATGATGATGTTACGGCCTTTAGCACGATCTAACAAAACAGAAATGTAAAATTCTTTGGTTTCAGAAGCACCTGGATAATAAACATCCTGAGCCACTAAAATTTTGCTCACTAATTTACCTTCTGGGCCGGTTTGAGGAGTTACTAATTGCATACCAATAATATCGGTTGCACGTTGTTTAACTTCTTCAAGGTTTTTGGCTAATTTAACACCTCCACCTTTACCGCGACCACCAGCGTGGATTTGCGCTTTAATTACAACCCAATCAGAATTGTAATCAATTTTCAGTTGCTTAGCAGCCTCAACAGCTTGCTCAGGAGTATCGGCAACTATTCCTTCTTGAACGTTAACACCGAAACTTTTTAATATTTGTTTACCCTGGTATTCGTGAATATTCATTTGCTACAAAATTTGCCCAAAGCTACAATTTCAAACCCTTTAAACAAATAGCATTTGCCGATTTTTTCAGAAAATGAACGTTTTATGTTAATCGGGAAATTGGTGTCTGGAATATGCGCTAGTTTATGGTGTCCCACTAATTTCGCAGATATGAGCAGAGATTTTTTATTTGAAAGTGAGGGGCGGTTCTTCGTGGGGGGCTGAAGGCCCTGCTTTCCGCTATAAGTCCTCGCTTAATGGCTTACCGCTGCATCCGATAGCTATCGGATCAGGCTTAAAAACAATGTGGTTCCTGACAAATGCAAAAAAAAATATATTTCCTCTGCGCTAATCATCTTAAATTTGCGGGAACAAAGTGGTTAACAGTATTCTTTAACTTCCTGCAAACGGTGTACCGAAGATACCCACCGCCAGCTCAGCCCAAATTAAAAACAGCGCCAACAAAATAACAACCAGTATGATCGTTCTTAACGTGCCTGTTTTTAAATTTCTAATCACCAGTTCGATGGCCAAACCCGTGCTGAGCAATAGTGCGCCTGCAGTTGCAAAATCGATTAATGTCCATTTTACTTCCTGGGAAAATTGCATTGCAATTAATGGAATGGCCAATATTATGGCAGTTATTGTTAGGATAGCGATGATCCTAAATTTCCCTGAACTCAGTGTTTCTTGAATTTTCATGATTTTATGTAATTTACTGATTAAAAATTAAGTTTTAATTCTCCCGATACAATTTGCATCAGGAGAAAAAATCCAACCGAAGTTGAGGTTGTGGAGAGGTTAATTATACAAGGTTTTGATTTATTGCGATTTTTGGCTTAAAAACTTTTTCGTGTCCGTATAAAACAGCTTTACCCGCTACTTTTTTAAGTTTAAGCCTCATTTTACTGATGAAGCTGTAAAAGTTAAGCTTGCCTGTTTTAAATAATTTTTTGTGGGCAGACCAAACCACCAAACTCGTGCAGATGAAAAAGCAAGAATAGGCATGATAGGAAATCCACTTTGAAAAAGAATTTTTTTGGCTAAAAATAATGTACAGACGTTCTTTTTGAAAAGTAATGTGTGAAGCTTCATCAATTAAGATATCAGTACAGATCTGTTTTAACAAAGTGCAATTTGTCGCATCTTTTAATGCCTGATAAAATATTTGAGCTGTACTCTCAACCGTGATTACGGCAATTGTCCAAAGCTCCATATTTGTATTAAAGTATCTTATCTTCCGGAATAAGCTATCTCCCCAATCTTTTTTAATTCTCAGTTCTCCAATTAGATCGAGGTATTTTCCTAAGTTATTACCATGTTTTTGCTCTTCTTTAATAAAAAGTTTAACAGCATTCAGGTACTCTTCATCGTTGATGGCCTTTGCATATTTGTTCGAAGCATCAATTAAATGCTTTCCTTCTGATGTTTCGCCAAGCTGCCAGGCCTGTAGCGATTTTAGAATATTTTGTTTTTCTGAATCTGAAATTTTCGGTTTAATTGTCCAATCAATCCTATTAATTTTGCTGTTATTTGAGAAGTGATTGGTCCAGTATGCTGAGGTTTGTGTTTTCATGATATTAGTTAATTAACTTCTACTTCAGTCGATTTGTAGATTGAAAATTTTGTGAACAGTTCGGTTTAAAATGAACGAGGCTAATGCAATTAATGCCAAAGCCATGGCTATTATTTTATATCTTCTATCCATTTTGCTTTTATTTATTCAACCCAAAATATTCAGCCGTATTCCAGTCCTGCAAATTCCACGATAACCAGCTTGATTTTTCGTAACGCGCTTTGAAATAGCCGATCCGTTGATCTAATTTTCTCATTAATGCTTCTTCTGGCCGATCTACTTTAGCAACTTCTGAGTCGTTATTGGTAGAAGGATGAATCTTGGCTCTGTTTTTATCCAGGAAAGGGAGCGTTTTTTCTGATAGGGAAGTTAAATAATATGGATCGATTGAAACAGCGTCAACATGGTTTAGATTATATTTTACAATTAAAACATCCCAATTAATAAGGGTAAAAGTCAACAACAATGCAAACCAGATATTTCCGTTTACCTTGAAAAGATAGAATAAGGTTTTCTGTTTGGCTACTTTGAAATAAACTGTAGCGAGGCCTATGACACAAAGCGTGGCAAATACCAAAACGCCAATTCTTTTATGAGTTAGACCATGAAATTCGATATAATAACCATCACGGATGAATACCGAAATAATCAGGATAAAATTTTGAACCATCCAGGTATAGGCCAATAACCTTAACGTTTTGCTTTTGTGGTAAAAATTTAAATTCCCCCTAAAATAGTAAAGGATCACCGCCATGGCCATTACGATACTGAAGATTAATGAATTTGTGCCCTGGTGTAGTTCTCCCGAAAAATTACCAGTGGGTTCGTAACCAAACCAAAGTGTGGTAATATCGATGGCATTTAGCAGCAACAACAATAGGTTAAGCGCAGCAAATGAAATGATGCCCACAATATATTCTGTTTTTAGTGCCATTTTCCGCGTTAACAGGTTGCCTGTAAATGTTTGTACGATATTGTACCAAATTGTTTTCTGACCTAAGCTTCTTCTGATCCGTACCAATTGTTCTTTACACTTCTGCTCTGCTTTTTCCAGGCTCTTATTAAAAAAGGCCAGCAATAAACCGCTTGTTAAAACCAAGCCGAAAAAGAAATGCATAATGCGTTCGATACTTAAATCCTTGAAAAAGAAATGAAGTACATTTTCGAAGAAATTACCAATGTAGGTGAGCATTGACTCTGCATAATGCGCAAAAACATTACTGGCTGCGGCATATAAGCAGGCAAATATGGTTACAATGATTACCGGAATAAATAGGTATTTAATTAAGGTAAATAGAGGCTTCAGTTTAAAACTACCTACGCTAACCATACTTAATTGTTGTATGGCATTAAAAGGAACGGTAATGAGCTGTAATATTACAGCGGCAAGCGCGGTGAAAACTGTTCTGAGCTGTTGATTATGGGCAAAGCCGGTAAATATCAATAAGCTGATGTAATAAGTAGCCACTGATAAATCGGAATTATTAACAACCACCAGCACTGCTGCCAGTAAGTGCGCCAGCCCATAAATTTTGAGTTTGTTGCTTTTTACTACATCTGGATTGATAAAAGTAACGATCAACAGGTAAACGCTATAGATGAGTAAATTAAGAGCTAAGCGCTCTTTCCAAAAAAGAAAGGTAAATAGCAGACCGCCCAATAAGGCAGAAAGTAGCAAGAGGTTCGATTTATTTTTCATTTTAAAGTGTGATTGTGGTTATAATTAAAAAGTACATAATGGCAATAGGAATATTAACAAGTTGAAGTAATATGGTCGATATGGAGGATGTTCTGTTTGATGTGTAAAGGAAGCATGAAATAATCAGGGCAAGCATTACAAATAAATTGACTAAAACAGCAATAGAAATGTATATCATGCCAAAAGGAATCAGAAATTGGGTCCTGAAAAGACAAAAGCTAATAAATAGGGTAGTTCCTCCTATAAAAGATACCAGTGTGGTTTTCTTTCCAATTTTAATAAGTAAAAGTTCTAATGATTTCATTTTTAAAAGTGCTTTGTATTTCAAAGTGAATAGTCAAAAAAAATATTTTATAGCTTTTTTATCATTTTTTCAAGTGCATCCAGGTGCGCCTTAAAGGCTTGTTTACCCAAAGCGGTAATAGAGTAGGTCGTACTGGTTTTTCTGCCGATAAAACCTTTATGCACTTTTATAAATTCAGCCTGTTCCAAAGTATTCAGGTGCGAGGCCAGGTTGCCATCAGTTAATTCAAGCATTTGTTTCAAGTCGTTAAAACCAATTTCATTGTTCACTACGAGCATAGACATTACACCAAGCCTAATCCGGCTATCGAATATTTTATTTAAATCTGCTATCGGGTTTTTCATGCTTACTGACCTCTCTCATATTTAAAATACATTAAAAGACCATAAACTATATGCAGTACACCAAAACCGAAAGCCCAGAAAATTAAGCCATAGCCCATGTAAAACATACAGACTAAGCCAAGAATTACTTCACAAAAACCCAGATACCGGATATCACTATAAGTATATTTGCTTGCATTAATAAGTGCCAAACCATAAAAAATTAAGCAACTGGGTGCAATAATGCTATAAGTATTTGGATGGTTGATCAATAAAGCGATAATGAACAGACCGCCAGCGGCTAAGGGAACAAATAGATTAATTAAAAGTGATTTTGAAGTTTTATCCCAGATAGGAAGGTTGTTTTTCTGACTTTTTCTGTAAGTAAATAAAATTCCGCCTGCCAAAGCGATAATCAATACGAAAACGCCAAGCTTGATCAGGTTAAATTCAAGGTCCATTTCCCCATCAACGCCATAACCATATCCGCGCTTGTTTATAAACTTATTAATTTCATCATTGGCAAAATAGGCACCGATTAATGCAATCACCCCGGCAAAAACACCCGATAAGCCACTCAAAGAAATAAATCTCGATGACCTGTCCATCATTTGTCTGATATCTTTTAAGGCATTTAACTGTTCTTCCTGATTACTCATTTTAAAAGTACTTTGTTTTTCAAAGTTAAATAGAAAATTGATATCTGCAAATCTTTTTTATCTTTTATTGGTTAGTGGTAGGGTGGTTAGTAGTTGGTTGATGGGAGAGTGGTTCATGGTTAAATGGTTAATAGTTGATTGCCCGGGTGTTTAGGCATACGTTGATAAATAATAGGGTTAATAAACAATCATCAATAAACTATGCTAGTTGCCCATTGAACTATCGCTAGTTAAACTATTTGGCAATGAACTATTAAACCATCAACTATGAACCAATGACCAATGACTAATGAACCAATAAACCATCGGTTAATGAACTATTGAACTAACAAACCATTTTACTAAATTTGAACCATGCTAAAAGCCACTGGAATAAGAAAATCGTACGGAAATCTGCAAATTTTGAAAGGCGTAAATTTTGAAGTACAAAAAGGGGAGATTGTAAGTATTATTGGTCCATCTGGTGCCGGTAAAAGTACCTTGCTGCATATCTTGGGTACATTGGATAAACCAGATGATGGTACCGTAGAATTAAAAAGTAAGGTAATCAATAAATTGAGCGGCGACCTGTTAAGTGCTTTCAGAAACCAGAATATTGGTTTTGTATTTCAGTTTCATCATCTGCTGCCTGAGTTTAGTGCCATCGAAAATATCTGTATTCCGGCTTTTATCGCGAAAACGAATAAAAAACAAGCTGAAACAAGGGCTTTAGAACTTTTGGATCTGTTTGGTTTGAAAGATAGGGCCCAACATAAACCTAATCAGTTATCAGGTGGAGAACAGCAGCGTGTGGCCATTGCTAGAGCTTTGATCAATAATCCATCTATTATACTGGCCGATGAACCTTCAGGGAATTTAGACTCAGAAAATGCAGCCGGATTACATCAGTTGTTTGTTACCTTACGTGATAATTTCAATCAGACTTTTGTGATCGTTACTCATAATGAACACCTGGCAAAAACAAGCGACAGGGTAGTGAGCATGAAGGACGGATTAATTGTCTAGGATTAAAGGATTGCATGATTTTAGGAAGAACATACAAGCATTCAATCATACTCTCATTCAAAACACGCTCATTAAAAAACCTCTCATTCACTAATTTATTCATTCAATAATTAAATCTTGAAAATACTCATTACCGGCGGAAACAATGCTAAAGCTTTAAAGCTAATGAAAGCATTCCCAAGCCATTTTGTTCTACTGGCCGATTACGGCGACGTACCGGGCATCATTACAGAAAAATATGCCTTTTCATCTTTGGGTGTACTAAATAAAGATAGTATAGCTCATATTTTACTCAATTTCTGTATTACAGAGGCGATAGATTGCATAATTCCTTTGCATGATTATGAACTTGAGCCTTTAGCAAAATCAGCAGTACTTTTTGGAGAATATGGTATTCAGGTATTGCTTCCGGATGCTGACAACGTTACTGATTATATGGATAAAGAGGGTATTGTTTTTCTGCATTTTGCTGTGTTTATCCATGGCGATTGTATTTTCTCCAGTGAAGAAAATTCAGCTCTTAAAAAACTTTCATCCACATTCAATGGTGTATTTGGCTATAACAATGCTGATGACTTAAAACTTTTTACAATTTAATATGGATGCCTATCAATACGTTGAAGACAAGCAGGTTGTTATTTTTGAGTTAGATGACGTGCTTTTTCCGGAGAAAGATTATTTATTGCAGGTTTATTACCTTTTTGCACAGTTTATAGAGTATACCGAACAAAAAAATGCTCAGCCGATCATCAGTTTTATGCAGGCTGAATATGAAAATAACGGAACAGATGGGCTTTTCGAAAAAACGGCTAAACAATTCGGTATTGACAAAAAGTACCAATACAATTTTGATCTCCTGCATTTAAATGCCCATTTGCCGCTTAAATTGCTACTCTTTAAAAACTTGCTTGGGTTTATGCAGGAGCTGGTTGTAAACCGGAAAAAGATTTTTATTGTAACGGCCGGTAATCCGGAGCAACAACTTAATAAAATTAAGCAAACAGAGTGGAATGGATTAGAGCAATACCTTACGGTGTACTTTAGCGAAGAACTTGGACAGTCTAAAGCAGAAATTTTTCAGAACATACTAAACAACAACAATTTATCGGCTAATCAGGCGTTAGTTGTTGGTGCAAATAATTTTGATGAGCAACAATCTAAATTAATTAATTTGCCGTATATTGTGTCACTAGAAATTTACAAATAAATATGCTTAAAAGATTGACTTCGCAAAACGCATTTTTATATGCTTTGCTTGTTGTGGTTGGATTTACCGTATCGTGTAAAAAATCAGCGAACGATACTGATGCTAATGCTGTTCCTCAAGGTGCTTCGGGAACCAGGGAAGAATTGACGAAAGATTCGATTTACCTGTATGCACAGCAAACTTACTTTTGGAATGTGGGGATGCCAGGTTATACTTCTTTTAATCCGAGGCAATATACTTCGAATAATGCTGTTTTAAATGCCATTAAAGCTTTGCCCAGCACAGGCGGAAAAGATAAATATTCTTTTATCGATGATGGAAGTGTTGCCAGTCAGCTTGGTGGGGTAGGTGGCGATTATGGCTTCTCTGCCAATTTTGATGCTTCAGATCTGTTAAGAGTGAAATATGTTTATCCAGGTTCTCCGGCTGATGTGCAGGGATTAAAACGTGGCTACCAGATTACCAAGGTTAATGGTGGTGGAACTTCCAGAGCGAGCAGTAGCGATATTGCCAATTTAAACACTTCAATATTTGGAGATAATCCTTCTATTTCATTAACAGTTATAAAACCGGGTGGGGGCACGCAGGACATTGTAATTAACAGGGCTACTTACACTATTAATCCTGTTTTATATACCCATACTTATACAATTGGTGCGAAAAAGGTAGGTTATATTGTATTTAACAGCTTTACCACAAATGCAGTTCCTGCTTTGGATGCTGCTTTTGCAAAATTTACGGCAGATGGTGTAACCGAACTTGTTGTAGATTTAAGGTATAACGGCGGTGGTTCGGTAGCTACTTCCGAAACGTTTACAAATTTAATTGCACCTCCTTCGCAAAACGGAAAAGTGATGTACACCACCTACTGGACCAAAACCATGCAGGATGGGGCCGCAACCATTTTACAAAACCAAAAGTTTTATGCCAAAGGTAACGATGGTGTAACCAGGCTTTATTCTTATGCAGATGTATCGTATAAACCAACATTAGCAGCGGGTAATCAGGAAAGTTTTGCGAAACGAGGTACTTTAAATGGTTTAACCAGGGTTTACTTTTTAGTTACAGGTGGTACGGCTTCAGCAAGCGAATTATTGATCAATAATTTAAAACCAGTTATGGACGTTAAATTGATTGGTAAAACCACTTATGGTAAACCTGTTGGTTTTTTCTCTATCAGGATTGATAAAAATGACCTGTATATTCCGCAATTCCAGACTAAGAATCAATTAGATCAAGGCGACTATTTTGCGGGTATGACGGTTAATAAGGATGTTGCAGATGATTTAAGCAGGGATTTTGGAGATCCTGAAGAGCGAATGCTGGCACAGGCTTTATACTATTCTGCAAACAACAACTTTACGGCACTTGCAAAAGATAATAACTTAAGCAGTACTTCAGGAGCTACCAGGGTTCAGATAGATGCCGCAAACGAAAAGCTTGACCATGAGTTTAAAGGAATGGTTGAAACCAGGGCATTGAAATTTAAGTAGTTAATACATTTTATAACATAAAAGGCCGGTTTTGTAGTTCAAAACTGGCCTTTTTTAATGTATTAATTTACAATAAATGAATAAATAAGAGTTGCATTTTTTCTAAAAAATTGATAAGCTTGTTTAACATTAATCGTTAAAGAGACACCATGCCAATAGAAATTGTAGAAAAGGAACATATCAGTTATTTAAACATCATCAATGCAAAAGAAGACCACACCATTGAACTAAAATCAAAACTTGATGAAGCGCAGCGGCTTGGTAACGAATTTAAATCGAAAGCTGTTATTACATTTAATACCACCATTGGCCCAAAACGTGTTGATACTACGGTTTGGTCTGTTACTGAAAAATATATACAGTTAAAAAACAACATTCATATTCCACTGAAAAGTTTAATTGACATCGATTTTTAGGCTTGCTTTAAGGAAATAAATCATCCCGCATTTATTTAACCTTACAAAATATGAGCACGCTGCACAAAATTGCCTTAACTTTTATTAAATCAATTGGCCCTGTAACGGCCAAAAATCTTCTTGCTTATTGTGGAAGTGCCGAAAATATATTTTCAGCATCAAAAAAGCAGCTTCTGCAGATTCCAGGTGTAGGCGAAAAGACTATAGAGGCCATCCGTGGTACAGATGCTTTAACAAGGGCGCAGCAGGAGTTGGATTTTGTTGAAAAACATGGTATAGAAGTATTATTCTTTTCGGATGAAAAATATCCCAAAAGATTAAAAAACTGTTTCGATTCGCCAATTCTGCTTTATGCCAAAGGCACAGCAGATTTAAATCACAAGCGCATTATCAGTATTGTGGGTACCAGAAATGCAACCACATACGGAAAAAATCTTTGTAAAGAACTTTGCGAAATTTTGGCACCTTATGATGTGCTCATTGTAAGTGGACTTGCTTACGGAATCGATGTAACCACTCATAAAGAATGTTTGGCCAATAATATTCCCACAGTTGGTGTCCTCGGGCATGGCTTAGACCGCTTATATCCAAAAATCCATATAGCAACTTCACAGAAAATGGTTTTAAATGGTGGTTTGTTAACCGAATTCCCGATTTTGACCAATCCAGACCGACCTAATTTTCCACAACGTAACCGGATCATTGCGGGCATTGCCGATGCCACTATTGTGGTTGAAGCCTCTATAAAAGGAGGTGCCTTAATTACAGCAGAAATTGCAAATTCTTATAATAAAGACGTATATGCTTTTCCAGGCAGAACAAATGATGTTTTTTCTGAAGGCTGTAATTTTCTGATCAAGACCAATAGGGCAGGTTTAATCAATAATGCCCATGATCTGATTTATTATTTGGGATGGGATGATGAAGTAAAGGATAAGAAAAAAGATTCGCAGATTACCTTGCAATTAAGCCTTACACCTAACGAAGAAAAAGTGGTGAAGGCCTTGCAAAATGGTCAGCTGTCTATTGATGAACTCTGCATCCAATTGAATATTCAGCAGAGTAAATTATCTATTGTGTTCCTTACTTTAGAAATGCAGGGAATCATTGTTTCGCTGCCAGGGAAGATTTATAAATTGGCATAATGGTGACCAGACATTAGATTTCTCTATTCCGTTACACTCCAGTCGAAATAACGAACCTACTTTCGAAATTGCATTTTGCCCAATAATCAATCTATAATGCCCATCATAATTATAGATTATGCAATTAAATTCTATTAAATTTTAATTTTCGAAATTTTGTTTCAAATAAAATATAGTTTATAAAATACTTAATGCCTTTGCTTAATTTTGCAAGATGTGGTACAATAATATTTTAGAAACCATTGGCAATACGCCATTGGTAAAATTGAATACGATTACAAAAGGTGTTCCGGGGACAATCCTGGCGAAAATAGAGACTACTAATCCAGGCAACTCGATTAAAGACCGTATGGCGGTTAAAATGATCGAAGATGCGGAGAAAAGCGGTAAGTTAAAACCAGGCGGAACCATTATTGAAGGAACATCAGGAAATACAGGAATGGGTTTGGCTATGGCAGCCATTATTAAAGGCTATAAATGTATTTTTACCACAACTGATAAACAATCAAAAGAAAAAGTTGATGCTTTGCGTGCTTTTGGTGCTGAAGTAATTGTTTGTCCTACAAACGTAGAGCCTGAAGATCCACGTTCGTATTATTCTGTATCATCACGTTTAGAGCGCGAAGTGCCAAATTCATGGAAACCTAACCAATACGATAATCTGGCTAACTCACAGGCACATTACGAGCAAACTGGTCCTGAAATTTGGGAACAGACTGAGGGTAAAATCACACACTTAGTGGTTGGAGTAGGCACCGGTGGTACCATTTCCGGAACTGGAAAATACTTAAAAGAGAAAAACCCAAATATTAAAATCTGGGGAATTGATACTTATGGTTCGGTTTTCAAGAAATATAAAGAAACAGGCATCTTTGACAAGGATGAAATTTATCCATACATCACAGAAGGTATTGGTGAGGATTTCTTGCCAGCAAATGTAAACTTTGATGTAATCGATCTATTTGAGAAGGTTACTGATAAAGATGCTGCATTAATGACGCGTGATATTGCCCGTAAAGAAGGTATTTTTGTAGGTAACTCAGCAGGTGCAGCAATTGGTGGTTTAATCCAGCTAAAAGATAAATTAAAGCCAGAAGATGTAGTTGTGGTAATTTTTCATGATCACGGAAGCCGTTACATGGGTAAAATGTATAACGAAGACTGGTTACGTGAACGCGGATTTTTGCAGGATGAGAAATTAACGGCTAAATCAATCCTCGCCAAGAAAGAAAGTACTGAAATTGTAACCTTAGATGCACAAAAATCGGTTCTTGAAGCCATTAATACCATTAAATCGATGAATATCTCTCAAATTCCGGTTACTCAACAGGGTATGATTGTGGGTAAAATCGCTGAAAGTGATATTTTAAGCGCTTTATTGGAAAATCCGGGTTTAAAATCTGCGCCAATTTCTGAAATCGTGACGGCTACTTTCCCTTTTGTTGACCTGAATACGTCGATAGATAAAATTTCATCATTGATTAATAAAGAAAATTCTGCTGTATTGGTAGAAGATGAAACCGGTAAGATTGAAATCATTACGCAGTACGATATTATTAACGCGATATCAGGATAGGGAGGATTTAAGATGGAAAATGTGGGATGTTAATAACCAATGATCAATTACCAACAGCTACCGTTTTAAAAAGACCAATTTGTCATCCTGAGCGTAGTCGAAGGATCTTTGGCAATGCTGTCACTTCATGTTGGTGAAGATTTGTAATCTCGACCTCCGGGTAATGGATTTTCAATTCATTTTAAAGATTAAAAATCCTTTGTTCAAAAGATGGGATTACAAATCCTCACTAACGAATGAAAAACCATAAAAAACGCCTGAGTAATTTTTACTCAGGCGTTTTTTGCTTTATGCTTTGGTCTTTATGCTTCAACCTTAATGACTAGGCGCATCAGCGTTTACACGCTTAATCTGCGCACCTAAGGCACGTAAACGGGTATCGATATCCTGATAACCACGCTCAATCTGTTCGATGTTATAAATGGTCGATTTACCTTCAGCAGATAAAGCTGCAATCAATAACGAAACGCCAGCCCTGATATCAGGAGAAGTCATGCTGATGCCGCGTAATTTGTATTTTTTATCGATACCGTTAACTGTTGCACGGTGTGGATCACAAAGAATAATCTGAGCGCCCATGTCGATTAGTTTATCTACGAAGAATAAACGGCTTTCAAACATTTTTTGGTGAATAAGGACATTTCCTTTTGCCTGTGTAGCCACAACTAAAACGATACTCAATAAATCGGGTGTAAAACCTGGCCATGGAGAATCGGCAATGGTTAAAATCGAGCCATCAATAAAAGTATCAATTTCATAATGTTTTTGAGAAGGAACATAAATATCGTCGCCACGGCGCTCTAATTTAATACCCAATTTTCTGAAAACTTCTGGAATTACGCCAAGCTCATCATAACAAACATTTTTGATGGTGATTTCTGATTCCGTCATTGCAGCCATACCAATGAAAGAACCGATCTCGATCATATCTGGCAACATTCTGTGTTCAGTTCCACCTAAAACACTAACACCTTCGATGGTTAATAAGTTAGAACCAATACCCGATATTTTTGCCCCCATGCGATTAAGCATTTTACAGAGCTGCTGTAAATAAGGTTCGCAGGCTGCATTATAAATGGTGGTGGTACCTTTTGCCAAAACAGCTGCCATTACAATATTTGCAGTTCCGGTTACCGATGCTTCATCTAACAAAATGTAAGCACCCTGTAAATTGGTCGCATCAACGTTAAAGAATGCTTTTTTACTGTCATATACGAATTTGGCGCCTAATTTTTCGAAACCGATAAAGTGCGTATCCAATCTTCTGCGGCCAATTTTATCACCTCCTGGTTTAGGAATTGCCGCTTTACCAAAACGGGCCAACAATGGTCCTACAATCATGATCGAACCACGTAAACCACCACCTTTAGCTTTAAACGTATCAGATTCGAAGAAGTTTAAATCGATGTTTTTTGCTTCAAAGGTATAGGTGTCTTTATTGATACGTTCAACAGTAACGCCCAAATCGCCCAATAGCTCGATTAGTTTATTTACATCTTTAATATCAGGGATATTGCTGATGGTTACTTTTTCTTTAGTAAGCAATACCGCAGATAAAATCTGTAAAGCTTCGTTTTTGGCACCTTGGGGAGTGATTTCGCCTTTTAATTTAATTCCGCCTGTTATTTCAAATGCGTTCATGTTTTTTGTATTTAGTATTGGGGATTAAGTATCAAGTATTGAGAATTAAGTATCAAGTATCAAGTATTGAGAATCGAGTATCAAGTATTAAGAATCAAGAAATTAGATTACGAGTTGATAGCTTTTTATCTTTTACTTTTTAATTTACCCTTCACCATTAATATTTCGGTTTATTGTTATTGCGCTGACGATTATTGTTGTTGTTATTGTTCTGACGGTTTTTACCGTTGTTGTTATTATTGTTGCTTCTGCCGCGGTTATTGTTGTTATTATTATTTTGCCGCGGATTTTGAGCCCTAAATTCAACTTTAGCAAGGTTAACACCTTCATCAAGCGATAATAATCCGCCAGAAAGGTATTTTAAGTCCTTTATAATAGTGTCATCACTTACATTGTCCTTATTCCAGGTAACATAAGCCATTTTCATAAAGTTTGCGATGCTCTGCACCATTGCCTTTTTAATTTCGGCATCTTCCTCACGCATGGCTTTTTCGATCAGGTTTTCAACCGTTTTACCATAATGTTTGTAGGTAATGCGTTGCTGAGGATAAGCTAATGGTTCTGGTTTGATGTAGGCATTCTCAATCAAAGGCTTTGGATATGGACTGTCTACATCGATCTGATAGCCAGAAATAATGTGCAGGTGATCCCAAAGTTTATGCTTAAAATCGGCAACATCACGCAAATGCGGTTGCAAAAATCCCATCAGGTCGATTACCGCCTGGGCATATTTATTACGTTCTTCTATGGTTGGCAATTCGCAGATATACTTCACCATGTTTTGTACGTTGCGGCCATATTCCGATAAAATTAAATGGCTACGCGTAGTATTATAATCAAAATTCATGTACAGATAAATTAATGGATAAATTTTCTGGCGATACGAATTATGAAATAACCAGAGGAGATTAGGTTATGAATTCACCGAAATGTCTATTGCCAGATTTTCGTTTTTTATAGTCAAAGATAGTAAAAATATTTTATTTGAGGTATCCATACCTAATTTGAGATATTTTTAAAACGATGTAATATTTTTTGGAAATGTTTGTCCGCAGTTCTTGGCTTCTTCAGTCCCGCTTTTGTTTCTGCCGATGCCGATTTAGTGCTGATTTATCGGTACAGGAATCGGCATCCACGCCAATCGGGTTTATTTAACAACGGTTTGTGCTTCTAGGGGGCATATTTCCAGCGTCGAATATTGATAAGTCCGCGATCAATTGGCTGCAGCCAACCTGAATAAACTCAGTAGGAAATAGAAATAATCTTCCGTGCTAATCTGTGAATCCGTGGCTAACTTTTACCTAAATCTCATCGCTATTTTTCGGATAATCAAAAAATACCAGTTCTCCTGTTCCTTTGCTCACCATCTGCCACGAATCAAAAGGGAAAGAGATTAATACCATGCCCGCGGTTGGAATATTGTAGATGTCGGCACCGCATAACTCATTGGCGAAATCGGTAAAACCTGGATTGTGGCCAAACATCACCACCTTATTGGCTGAGTCATTTAAGCCATTAACCACTTTGAGCAAGGTTTTGGTATTGGCCTCGTATATGGATTCCTCGAAATGGATCTGATCGATATTGTAAGCCTCGGCGAAATATTTTGCAGTAGATTTTGCTCTTTTTGCCGGACTGCTCACGATCTGATCGATTTTAAAACCGCGGTTAATCAATCTTTCAGCCATTTCAGGCGCATTTTCTTTACCGCGTTTATTTAACGGCCGGTCGAAATCTTTTAAATCAAGGTTTCCCCAATCTGATTTTCCATGACGAACTAAAAGTAATTGTTTAGCCATTTAGTTTCTCTTTGATTTTATTTACAATTGTTTCAGGCTTGATTAAGTCTATACAACTTTCAACACCACAAAGGCAAGGTTTGTTTCCGTAAATAGAATTAGGCCTAGAAGGGTGATCAATCTGGATACAATCGCTTTCAGATTGCCCGTAGCCTAAAAAACCGGCATAAGGATGCGTTGGTCCCCAAACTGAAACCACAGGTACACCAACAAGCGATGCCATATGCATGCCTGAAGAATCCATACTTAACATCAAGTCCAGATTCGAGATGATGGCTAGCTCCTCCGTAAGGTTAAAATTGCCGATTAAATTATGGGTATTTGTATATTTTTTACCCCATTCTTCGGCAATTTCCTGTTCTGTTTTTCCTCCTCCAAAAATGAAAATTTCGTAACCTAGTTTACTTAAGAAAGCAACCACTTCTTCCATTTTTGTTAAGTTATAAACTTTGTAAATGTGCTGTGCAAAAGGAGAGATGCCTATTTTATTTGTGGTTTTATTAATAAATAAATTCTGTGCTTGCTCAGGGATAGCTTGTGGCGATTTATTTATTTGATGGCTGAGTTTGACATCAAAACCTAATCCGCGGAAAACATCGGCATAACGTTCTACCGTTTGTTTTAAAGGTTTAAAAATTTTGTTAACGGCACGCGTTAAGGCTTTTTTTTCTGCTCTTCCTTTATCAATCCGTCTGATTTTTATGCCTGTTAAACGAAAGAAGGTAGAAATGGCCCTGCTTCTTAAATTATCGTGTAAATCTGCTATCGCATCTGGTTGATAGCTTCGAAGTTCCTGATAGAGTTTATACAGCCCATTTATTCCTTTATGGGTTGTTTTAGGCTGGATAGGGTGAAATAATAGGTTGGGGATATGATCGAAAAATGGTTTAAATGCAGGCCGGCTTACCATAATGAGCTCCATCATTGGGTTTTGCTCCGAAAATTCTTGTAAAACGGAAGCCACCATGGCCACATCGCCCATAGCTGAAAAACGTAAAACAATGATTTTTTGGGTTGAAGACATGACTTTTCGCTTTCTGCTTTGGTCTTTCTGCTTTCTATGCTTTATTATACAACACCGGATTTAAACTCGGATCGTTATACATTTTCATCTGTTTATATACTTTCATGTATTTTTTGCCAGCTTCTATATCAGCCAATAATTCATCAATACTGGTTGATAGATCATCGCGTTGCGATAGCAATACATTTAATTTGGTTTGGCATTGTTCGCGGTGTTCAGGTGTGGCGGTTTCTCGTTCTGCCTCTTCGCGCATGTGGTAAATTTTCAATGCCAGTATAGAAAGCCTGTCTATTGCCCAAGCAGGACTTTCGGTGTTGATTTTAGCATCTGGTAAAGCTGAAATTCCCTGATAAAGGTTTAAGAAATAACCATCAATAAACTCCACCATATCGGTACGTACCTGGTTTTGTGCATCGATACGTCTTTTCCAGCTCAAACCTTCAACAGGATCAATCTGTGGATTACGCACAACATCTTCCATGTGCCATTGGGCAGTATCGATCCAGTTTTTAACATAAAAAAGATGCTCTAAACTTTCGGCATCATATGGGTTCTCAACCGGATGGTCAATATCATCAAACTTGTGGTAATCTGTAATTACCTGATTAAATATACGGTTGGCAATTTCACTTATCATGGGGCAAAGTTATGTTTTTTTACCACAGATTTTCACAGATAAACACAGATTTAAACTTATCTGTGTTCATCCTTTTCATCCGTGGTTAATTTGGCCTTTTACTATTAAAGTACGCAGTAATCTCCTCTATGGTGAAAGCATTTAAACATTTATCAGCACTTAAACCTCCTTTACGTGCAACTAAAATGCCGTAATGCATGTCGTGGAAACCTTCGGTGCGGTGGGCATCTGGATTTACGGAAAGCAATACACCTTTTTCCAAAGCATAACGGTGCCAGCGCCAGTCTAAATCTAAACGTAAGGGGTTGGCATTGATTTCTATCACCACTTTGTTTGCTGCACAGGCATCAATAATTTTTTTATAATCGATCGGATATCCAGCCCTGCTTAATAATAAGCGACCAGTTGGGTGTCCTAGAATGGTCGTATATGGGTTTTCAATGGCTTTTAACAAACGTGCCGTCGCTTTGGCTTCGTCCATGCGTAAGTTACTGTGAACAGAGGCAACTACAAAATCGAATGTTTTTAAAATATCATCTGAATAATCGAGCGATCCATCACTTAAAATATCACTTTCAATGCCTTTAAAAATTTTAAATGGAGCCAGTTTTTTATTCAACTCATCAATTTCCTGGTGTTGGCCAAAAACACGTTGCTCGTTTAGTCCTTTAGCATAAACAGCCGTTTTAGAGTGGTCGCAAATACCTAAATACTGAAGGTTTAAGGTCTCTTTGCAATACACCGCCATCTGCTCTAAAGTATGTACGCCATCGCTCCAGGTAGAGTGGTTATGCAAACTGCCTTTTAAATCTTCATATTGAATTAAGGTTGGGAGTTTGTTTGCTTTCGCGAGTTCAATTTCATCAAAATCTTCGCGAAGCTCGGGCTCGATGAAAGTTAATCCCGCCCTGCTGTAAATTTCTTCTTCATTTGCGAAAGGTCCATCGCCAGCTAAAGCCAATACTTTTTCAACATGTTCGGTATTTCCTGTTAATGTAAACCACTGTAAATAAAAAGCTGATTTTTCAACCACATGGATTTTTATCCTAAAACCAGCTTCAGTAGTACAGATAAAAGCGTTTTCAGCTTCGATAAGCGAAAGTGATTCGAAAGCAGGTAAGCTTTGTTTAATGTTTTCGATATTTTCTGTACCGATTACAATTTCGAGCTCATCGATAATTTCGCATGCCCTGCGGTATTGACCGGCGAAGCCTAAAAGTGCATTGCTATCAAGTTTTGCAGTCCAGGCCGAAAGCTGTGTAAACAAAATTTTGGCAAAACCCTCCACCTGTGCGTATAAAAATCTGCCGTTGGCGGCCAGTTTAAATTCGATGGCATTTTTAATTTCTTCCTGTGTTTTTAAACCAAAACCTTTTGCTTCGATTAAGCGGTTTTCGTTACAGGCATAATACAGTTCACCAATACTCTCTATCCCAAGGGTTCGCCAAATAATGAAAATCTTTTTTGGTCCGATGCCTTTGATGGCCAGCATTTCTACCACACCTTCGGGTGTTCTTTCGAGTATTTCGTTAAGCTCCTGTAATTCTCCGGTTTGTAGCAGTTCTACTATTTTGGAAGCAAGGCCTTTACCAATGCCTTCAATTTTATCCAGTTCATCTAAAGGTTTGTCTTTTAATGCAAAAGGCAGTTTATCTACTTTGAAATAGGCATTTGCAACTGATTTAATCTTAAAAGGATTTTCTTCATGCAGTTCCATAAGCTGCGATAAAAGACGTAAAGTGCGGGCGATGGTCTTATTTTCCATAAGGGGTAAAATTAGGAAATAATGCCCCAAATTTTGACTCGACTTATTTATTTATAAACACAATTTTATTAAAGTGTTGTTTTACACTCATGAAATCTATAAAAACTATCCTTTTAGGATTAGGTATAAGTTTGGTTGCGTGCCAATCTGCAAAGAAAACCGATGAAAATAAAGGCGATTCAGTACTGAACACAACTTCTGTTCCTGCGCAAACTGTAAATGAACGATTTTTGGTTATCGCTGGTCGTTCGATTGGTGAAATAGCCTTAGGGGAAGATATGGAGCAGGTAGGTAAAAAGCTTGGCAGACCTGATGCTGGCGATGCAGCGATGGGAAAAGCCTGGGGGATTTGGTACAGCAACGATTCGACTGCGAAACACCGAAATGAAATTGCCGTGTATTCTTCTTACCGGGATACCAGTATGCGGGTAAAGGATGTTAAGCAGATCAGGATTACCTCAAACAAGTTTAAAACACAAGATGGGTTGGCAACAGGCACTACTTTGGAAGATACCAAGCTGAAATTCCCAGGCATCGAAAAACTTTCTTCTTATTTAAATGAAGAAAAAGATACGGTAACGGTTTATGATGCCAAAAAAGACGGAATTGGTTTCGAGTTTTTAAAAGGGAAAAGCATTTCTTTAACGGTACATCCGGTAAATATTCCGGTTAATGCAACTTATTTAACCTTGCACCCGGAGTGGAAGTTGATTGAATAAATAGTGAAATTTAGATAAGAGATTTGAGATGGAGAATTAGATTAGACCTCGCAGGTTTCAAAAACCTGCGAGGTCTGGATTTTATTTGATCACTGCTTCGAACGGCATTCTGGCCTGAATACCCGAGCTTGCAATTACCTTTTTCATTTGTTGGTATAAAAAGTAATTATCGCCCAGTTCCTGTTTGGTATAATAGGTTTTAATCTTATCTGTACCTTCATCCATTAGTGATTTCCAGGGATCAATTACATCCGGATATTCCACAACCTTATATTTCTTTAACTTAGCTTTTTTAGCGGCTGCTTTAATGGCATCGTTAAAACTTCCAATTCTATCGGCTAAACCAATCTGAACGGCATCTGTTCCGATCCAAACGTGGCCACCACCAATGCTATCAATATAAGCTTTGCTTTTCTTTCTGCCATCGGCCACACGGCTCACAAAACCGCTGTAAATTCTATTTAATTCATTTTGGATAATAAACCTTTCACCTTCCGTCATAGGGCGGTTCGTAGCCATAATATCTGCGTATTTACCCGTTTTAACGCCATCAAATGTAATTCCAAGTTTGTTGGTCATTAAATTTTGGAAATTCGGGATAATACCAAACACACCAATTGAACCTGTAATGGTATTGGGTTGAACAAAAATACTATCCGCCGCACAGCCAATGTAGTAACCGCCCGATGCAGCCACATCACCGAAAGATGCAATAACCGGTTTTTCCTTTTTGGTTAGTACAATTTCTCTCCAGATCACATCTGAAGCCAATGCACTACCACCCGGTGAGTTTACGCGGAGTACAACCGCTTTGATATCGTCATCTAAACGGGCTTTTCTAATCGCTCTGGAAATACGTTCCGAACCAATCTGGTTATCAGAACCTTCGCCTCCGCTAATTTCGCCGTTGGCATAAATTACGGCAACTTTATCTTTTCCTTCGCCCGTATCAGTATTGTTCTTGGCGTAATCGTTAATAGAAACCGAGCGGATATTTTCTCCCCTGGTTCGGCCGGATAAGCCTTTCAACTCTTCTAAAATCTGATCTTTATATTTTAAAGCATCGATCATTTTAAAATTTACGGCATCCTGTGGCTGTTGCACTTTATAGTTGTCAGCAATAGTGTAAAGACTATCTTTCTGGATATTTCTACTCAGTGCAATATCGGATAGGAATGTATTGTATAAACCACCAACGTAAGCAGTAACCTGTTTCCGGTTATAATCGCTCATTTTATCCAGAATAAAGGGCTCAACTGCACTTTTGTAGTTTCCTACGCGAATGACCTGCATTTCTACCCCCACTTTTTCTAAAGTTCCCTTGAAAAAGGTCAGTTCGGAGCTAAAACCTTTAAACTCTAAGGCTCCCTCCGGATTTAGATATACTTTATCGGCTACTGAAGCTAGATAATAAGCACCTTGCGTGTAAACTTCGCTGTAGGCAATAATTTTTTTATGCGATTTTTTAAAATCGATCAAAGCATTTCTAACCTCGCGTAAGGTTGCATAACCTGCATTCGGGCTGCTCACGTTTAGATAAACACATTTAATATTATCGTCTGTTTTGGCTTTTTGTAGGGCTTTAATAAAATCGTTCAAACCAATGCCGTCTTTTTCTTCACTGCCAACAATAGGCAGGTTCCCGAACGGATTTTTTGGTGTACGCTCGGTAATGGCCTGGTCTAAATTCAAGAACAGTACCGAGTTGTTAGACACAATAACTGTTTTATCGCTATCTATGGATGATATCGCACCTACAATGATCACAAAGCAGATAATAAATATAATTACCATCGATAAGAAAAAGCCCAACATAGAGGCAAATAAATACTTAAAGAATTCTCTCATTTAAATGTTTTAATTTTGTGCTGTAAAGATATAAAAATACATGATGCTTAATAAGGCTTTAGAGTGCAGTACCGCTTATTTGTTACTGGGTGGAAATTTGGGCGATAGGGAAGGGAATTTAAAGAGTGCCGTGGAATTATTGAACGAAAAAATAGGTAAGGTAGTTGCTGTTTCATCATTATACGAAACAGCAGCATGGGGTAAAACCGATCAGCCTGCTTTTTTAAACCAGGCAGTGGTCTTGCAGACCAATTTAAGTGCTTTGGAAGTTTTAGATCATGCGTTAAGTATTGAGCAGGAGCTGGGCAGGGTAAGAAAAGATAAATGGGGGGAGAGGTTGATTGACATCGACCTGATCCTTTTTGGTAATGAAATTATCAATATTCCGGATAAACTTCAGGTACCGCATCCGCACATGCAGCATAGAAAATTTGTAATGGAGCCTTTGGCTGAAATAGCGCCTGATGTTTTACACCCGATATTGGGCGAAACTATTTTAGCCATTAGCAGAAGTATAGAAGACCCGCTTGAGGTTAAAAAAATAATGATATGACAAATAGCCATGGTGAGCCGCTTGATTTTTCCTATCTGATCGAAATGGTTGGCGATGATCCGGCATTTTTAGCAGAATTTTTCGAAACCTTTATTGAACATACGCCGGTTTATTTAGCGGAGATGGAGAATGCTTTAACGAATGAGAACTGGAGTAAAGTAGCTAATCATGCACATAAGATAAAACCCACATTCATTTATGTTGGCCGGAATGATGCAAAACTGCTGGTTGAGGCAATTGAAAACAATGCGAGAAATAAAATCGCACTTGATAAAATTCGATCAGATCTGGAGAAGCTAAAATTGATGCTTTCTGATATTCTTTTCCAACTTAAGCAAGAGAAAATAAAGCTTGTTTCTAAACTGTAGGAAGGTTCGCACGAAATTTCCTCAGTTCGTGTTCTAACGAAACGAAATTTAAATCTTATTACTGCCGGTTTTGCCCTTAAAATGTAGTATTGATAAAGCAATATACAATACCAGGACAAAAGGTATCGCTGCAAATTTTAGAAAAGCAATTAGTATAACAGATAAGATAAGAAAGATAAATTTGATCTTATTTTTTGCCCAGCTTAAATCACTAAATTTTAATGAGAAAATTTTGATCTCGCTGATCAGTAAGAAACTGGTAATCGCCGTAATGGCTATTAATAAAATGGTCGAACCAATTACCTGAGGATAATCGACTGCAATAAAAGGCAATGAGCAGATAAACAGGGTATTCATTGGTGTATTTAAACCAATAAAATCTTCCGTTTGCCTTTCATCATTATTGAATTTAGCTAACCTGAGCGCAGAAAAAATGGTGATGATAAAACCTAAATAGGGTAGATATTCGGATGAATAATCGCTTGCTTTTAATAGGTGGAACATGATTACCCCGGGCAAAAGCCCAAAGCTTACCATATCAGCCAACGAATCCAGGTCTTTCCCAATGGCCGATTTAACATTAAGCAAACGCGCAACCATCCCATCAAAAAAATCGAATATTCCAGATAAAATAACGAAATATGCTGCGGTTTCTAAATTGCCTTTAAACGCAAAAACGATTCCGATACAACCAGAAAAAAGGTTTGCACAGGTAATCGCATTAGGGAGATGCTTTTTCATATGGTTGGGAGGTTGGAAAGCTGAAAGGTTGGAAGGTTATAAGAAAACCCTTATACCTTCAACCTTTCAGCCCTTAACCTTAATTTAGCTGTTCATCGAAATTAAGAACTCTTCGTTGCTTTTTGTTCCTTTTATTTGTGATTGAACAAATTCCATAGCCTCCTGGCTGTTCATGTCAGCAAGGTGGTTACGTAAAATCCATACACGTTGCAAAATATCTCTATCAAGCAATAAATCATCGCGACGGGTACTTGAAGCAGTAATATCGATGGCAGGGAAAATACGTTTGTTAGATAATTTACGGTCTAACTGAAGTTCCATGTTACCTGTTCCTTTAAATTCTTCGAAGATCACTTCATCCATTTTAGAACCTGTATCCGTTAATGCCGTAGCCAAAATGGTTAATGAACCACCATTTTCGATGTTACGTGCTGCACCAAAGAAACGTTTTGGCTTGTGTAATGCATTTGCATCAACACCACCTGATAATATTTTACCTGATGCAGGGGCAGTTGTGTTATATGCCCTGGCCAAACGTGTAATAGAATCTAAAAGAATCACTACATCATGTCCGCTTTCAACCAAACGTTTAGATTTCTCTAAAACAATATTGGCAATTTTTACGTGACGCTCAGCTGGTTCATCAAAAGTTGAGGCAATTACCTCAGCCCTTACACTACGCGCCATATCGGTAACCTCTTCCGGACGTTCATCAATCAACAAGATGATTAAGTAAACTTCCGGATGGTTTTTGGCAATTGCGTTGGCAACTTCTTTTAATAAATTGGTTTTACCTGTTTTCGGTTGTGCTACAATTAAACCACGCTGTCCTTTACCAATTGGGGTAAATAAATCCATAATACGGGTAGAGTAATTACTGTTATCCGTAAATAAATTTAATTTTTCGGTTGGGAAAAGTGGTGTTAAATAATCGAAAGGAACACGGTCGCGAACCTCAGCAGGAATTCTGCCGTTAATGGTTTCTACACGAACAAGCGGGAAATATTTTTCGCCTTCTTTTGGCGGGCGGATACTACCTTTAACGGTATCACCAGTTTTTAAGCCAAAAAGTTTTATTTGCGACTGAGATACATAAATATCATCAGGAGAAGTTAAATAGTTGTAATCAGCAGAGCGTAAGAAACCGTAACCATCAGGCATAATTTCTAAAACACCCTCATTTGTAATTACGTTATCGAAATCTAAGTTAGAATAACTGTTTTCGTTTTTGTGGTGGTTGCCACCGCCTGGTTGTTTTTGCTGGCGGTTTTCATCACGTTGTGGTTTTTCCTGTTTTTCTTTTGGCTCTTGTTTTTGTTTCTGAGCTACCGGAAGTACTTCTGCACTTTCTTCAATTAAAGCAGAAATTGGTTTTACACTTTCCTCAGATTCAACAATTCTGTCCGGCTGTCTTTCAGGTTGTTGCTGGTGCTGCGGTTCGTCAAATAATGTTACCGAATCTCTTCTTCTTTCAATTGGCGCTGCTGGTTCGTCTTTACTTAACCTGGCTCTTTTTTTAACAGGTTTTTCTGTTGCGACAGGTTTCTCGGCAGCAACTGGTTCTTCAGTAACCACTGTAGCGGCGGCAGCCGCAGCCGCTGCTGCAACTTTAGGCGTTTTAGCAGCTTTGGTTTTTGGGGCAGGGGCAGCTGCAATAGGTTCTACTTCGCTGTAAGGATCTGCACCAGCCTTAGCGGCATTTATAATTTCCTGTTGGTGTAAAAGTACTTCAACAAGGTCGATTTTTCTTAGGGAGTCGGCACCTTCAATGCCATAGCTTTTTGCCAGCTCACGTAATTCAGTTGTGAGCTTATCATTTAATTCTGTTTTACTAAACATTCTAGATATATATGTTTCAAGAAATTTTTCATTTGTTTATAACGGATGTTTTCTGTTATAAATCTACACAGGCCTAAAAATATTTATGTTAGCGTAAGCCCGGCAGTTTCATTGTGTATAAATTCTTAAGGTTATAAAACATTAATTGAGTTCATTATGGAAAATGCCCAAATTGTTTCATAATTGTTTACAAGCTGAATAAAAAGCAAATTTTGCTTTTAAAAAAGGATAACAAAAAACAAGTCTTGATAAATTTTTCTGGGATATTCAGATAAACGGTTGAGAAATTATGTTGCAATTGTATGTATTTGAAACGTAATCTGCAAGCAAAAGTTTAAAATGTTTATAAAAATAATTCAAATGGGTATTATTTTGTCGCTCAAAAAACTTAAAAATCTTCATATTTGCAGCAAATAAGCCCATATATGACAAAGCAACAACTTTTTGAGCAGATACAAAAAAAACGTTCATTTTTATGTGTCGGATTGGATTCTTCGTTGGATAAAATCCCAAAACACCTGTTAAAGTATGAAAATCCGATTCTGGAATTCAATAAACAGATTATTGATGCCACTAAAGATCTTTGTGTAGCTTATAAACCCAATACTGCTTTTTACGAGTGTTATGGTAAAAGAGGATGGGAAACTTTAATCGAAACCTGGAAATATATCCCAAAAGATATTTTTTCTATTGCCGATGCCAAACGTGGTGATATTGGGAATACCTCAGCCATGTATGCCGAAACATTTTTTAATGCGGCATCATCAGAAATGAGTTTCGACTCGGTTACCGTAGCACCTTATATGGGAAGCGATTCGGTAACTCCATTTTTAACTTTTAAGAATAAATGGGTAATTCTTCTGGCTTTAACCTCAAACAGCGGTCATGCTGATTTTCAGTTACAGGAGATAGGAGAAGATAAACTTTTCGAAAAAGTGCTTAAAACATCACAAACCTGGGCTACGGATGAGCAGATGATGTATGTAGTAGGTGCAACCCGTGGATCAGCTTTTGGCGATGTACGTAAACTGGCACCTAATCACTTCTTGTTGGTGCCAGGTGTTGGCGCACAGGGTGGCGATTTGAACGAAGTATGTAAATACGGTTTAAATGCACAATGCGGATTATTGATCAACTCATCAAGAGGGATTATTTACGCCAGCCATGGAGAAGATTTTGCAGAAAAAGCGAGAGAAGAGGCATTGAAGCTACAGAAAGAAATGGAGCAGATATTGATTAAGGCGGAATTAGTTTAGGTACCTGCTTTTAACCTCGGATACTAAAGCACAAAGTTATCTATCGTTATTTGTCTGGTTGTGCTTTAGTATATAATGTGTTAAGCTCTGGCTAACTGTGTTAAAGAATTATTATCTTTATATATAAGGTTAAGTTTATGAAGGATTTGTCAAATAAAGTAACATTTGAAAAGTTGGTTGAACTGGTTCGCGCATTAACGACAGAAGAAAAAAATCGCTTGATCAATATCTTAACAGAAGAAAACCAATTTGTTGTTCGGGAAGCTGAAGTTGCTTATTTAAAGAAAGATCAGGTATCATTTGAAGAAAAATGGGCTCAAAGTATTTCAGCTAAAGAGTTTGAAAAGTCTGCTCATGAGAATATACATAAATTACCTTGGAAATAATTGTAAATTTTCATCCTTCAGTGCTCCTATATTTTAATCAACTTATTGAAGATCTGTTCTATGCAGGTTATTTTTCATATAAAGAAAGTGCCCTAAACTATGTTTCAAAAATAATCTATAATGTGGAGAGGAATATTCATCACAAAAAACATTATCCTTGTTCAAATAGCCTTTTAAAATTTGGAAAACATTATATTCATTTCAATATGAACCAAAATACTACCTGGTATTTTGTGTTTGAAAAAAGCGATAACCGGTTTCTCGTTACATACGTATTTAACAATTATTCTATAGAAGCGAAAGATTTGATATCTAACCATTAGTAGATTGATTATTCAAAGTGATATATTTTTTTACATATTGGAAGATTCAATAAACAAGCCTTCAGAATTTTTTATCTTCAAGAATGAATTTTCCAGAAGATTTTCTTCATTACGTGTGGCAGTTCAGGTCCTTTGATTACATAGACCTGCAAACGGCTGGTGGAGAAAGCCTCAAAATCATCAATCCGGGTTTACTTAATAAAAACGCCGGACCGGATTTTTTTCATGCGAAAATCGAAATAGGCGATACCATTTGGGCTGGCAATATAGAAATCCACCTCAAATCGTCAGATTGGTTAAAGCACAATCATCAAAAAGACCCTGCTTATGAGAATGTAATTTTGCATGTAGTTTACGAACATGATGCCGAAATTAAAAGAATGGACAATACGGTATTGCCGGTGCTCGAATTAAAAAGTCGCATTTCTGCCAATCTGATCAAAAAATATGAAAAACTGTTCCTTACCCTTACCGATTTCCCTTGTATTGCTCAAATAGGCAATGTTGACCCATTGATTGTAGATTCTTTTTTAGCCAGAACCCTGATTGAACGTTTTGAGCAAAAAACAGCAGTAGTTACCGAAACTTTAAATGAACTGAAAGGCAATTGGGACGAAACTTTTTATCGTTTTATGGCCCGTAATTTTGGATTCAAAATAAATGCACTACCTTTCGAGCTGCTTGCAAAAGCAGTTCCACAGAATATTTATTCCAAACATAAAAATAACCCCCATCAAATTGAAGCGCTTGTTTTTGGTGCGGCAGGATTTTTAAATGATCAGTTTGAAGAAGAATATCCCCAAAAGCTAAAAGCCGAATTCAGTTTTCTACAGAAGAAATATAAAATAAAACCAGTCGAAATTTCGGTCTGGAAATTTATGCGGATGCGTCCACAGAATTTTCCAACCATCCGTTTGGCCCAGTTTGCTGCATTAATTGTAAAGGCCAATCATCTTTTTTCTAAAGTAATGGAAATAAAAGATATAGCGCAGTTACGTGCCTTATTCGAAAACCTGCCCATTAACAATTATTGGAAAAAACATTATCATTTTAAAAAAGAAACTGCTGGTGTAAACATACAGATCGGTAAAGCTTCTGTAGATAATATTCTCCTTAATACCGTCGCTTTGTTCTTGTTTGCTTATGGAAAACACACTGCTACACAGTTTTACATCAACAGGGCCGTAAGGTTGTTAGAAAGCCTGCCTGCTGAAGAAAATGCAATTATTGATAAATTTACAGGGGCAGGTGTAAAAATCGGGCATGCATTTGCATCTCAAGGTATTTTACAGTTGAAAAAGCAGTACTGTGATGAGAAAAAATGCCTATCTTGTGGTATTGGAATTAAAATTCTAAAACAAGCATAATCAGATAAATTTTTCCAGTAGAAAACTTTCTAACCTATAATCCGTTTTAACAACTATGGAATTCCCGCACGAGCTAAAAGAACTTTATCCTGATCAGATTATCGAAGTTAGGGGTAATGCAGACGCATTAACCGTTATATTGAAGAAAGAGGCTGATATTCATCAGTTTAAAACAGAATTAATCAATAAGTTTTCCGGTTTGGAAGAACAACAGATTCTTTTTATTAAACACGAGGATAAACAGGATTTTGAAAAACTCGTTCTCGAATAAACTATATTTTCAAAAAAATAGTATTGCAGGTTTAACCGATTATTTTGCTAAATTAGGGTTTGAAAACTAAATCATGGTCCGGTTTACAATAATTAATGTTGACTTACCGTTATCAGGGTTTTAAAATAAGCTTAAAATGTTCCAGAGAATTATAACTTATTTTGAGCAGCAGAGTTTTGGTGTCTCCACGTATTTGGCCAACAAGTTGAATATGAGTACGGCAAAAGTCCGCTTGTTTTTTATTTATTCGTCGTTTTTAGCGGTAGGTTTTCCAATCTTATTCTATTTTTTGGCTGCAGTAGTGCTGGATATCAGAACTTATATGAAAAGAATGCGGCTGAGGATATGGGAATAACATCAGTTTTCAATTTACGATTTGTAGTTAAATTAACTGAAAATTGGTAACTACAAACTGATAACTGACTAATCATCATCTCTTAAAATTTCTGCAATTTCATTAAATCCTTTTTCTGCAGCTAAATCTGCCGGTAATTTTCCGCCTTCCATGCGTAAAGATACCTCTGCTCCATGTTCTAAAAGCAAAATAATTATTTCGATATTTCCCAATTGCGCTGCGGTATGCAATGGCGCCAATCCAGCTTTTTGGCAAACATTCGGGTATGCACCAGCATCTAGCAACATTTTGGTAATGTTAAAATTATTGGCTGCAACAGCCGAGTGAATCGGAAATACATTAAACCCATTTTTTGATGCCAGGTTAACATCTGCGCCTTTAAGTACCAAAAAACGGGCTAAATCTTCATGGCCGAAATAGCAGGCTAAGCCTAATGGTGTAAAACCATCTTCAGAAAACTGATTAATGCTATCGGGGTTTTGAAAAATCAATAAGGTAGCGGCATCAAATTTGCCAACGGCGCAAGCTTCAAAAAGTGTTAAGTCATCAACAAATTCGGCGATTAAATCGGCAATTTCCTGTTTTTTATAATAACAGGCCAATAATAATGGCGAAATGTGATGTGAAGTATCAACATTGGCCAATTTCGGGTTTTTTACCAAAATTTCTTTTACCGCTTGTAAATTTCCGGCCTCAATTTGTTCTTCGAGCTGCGCTATACCCATAATATTATTTAAAAATCGACTTAAATTACCAAAAATTAAGGAATTGTAAACTTTATTGCCTAAATATATATAGTGTGCAGCAAATTAGCAAGATTTGACTTCTCAGGTTTTTAAAAAAGGCCATCTGCCAAAAAATCAATAACTAATTGATGTGGGCATTAACCTTCTATAGACCTCGCAGGTTTTAAAAACCTGCGAGGTCTTGATCGAAAGGCCTAAGAACGAGAGCCCCCTATTAAATAAACCTGATAAAACGGAAAGCCCGGAACGAGGTACGAATGAGGACTTGAAGTGATAGCAGGACTATCGTTACCGAAATGAACTGAACCCTGCTTTTCAATATAATATTGACCACTTTAGCCACCTGTCTAAGACCTTACAGGTTTTATTAACGGCTTCAGCCCTCACGAGACCCTTAGAAATAAATTAAACGACAACTTAAACCTATAAGGTCTATTAATAAAAAAATCCCGTTTAACCTCTCCAGGCAAAACGGGATAAAACCTAAAACAAAATCCGTTTCATTTGACAAAACGTAACAACTTGTGCGTTGTTAAAATAATAGACAATAATTTCTGTTTAAGGTTTAATGCCCGATGGATATTTTTATTTAATTTAAGGCAGATTATATAAAATTATGTACAGGAGCGATTTGTGATTATTTTTTTTATTAATGCTGCGCAGTTTTATCTAAGTTTGTTCAATATTAAATTATTTAGGAAAGAAAATGTCGGTACGGGGTAACCAGTTTAAAACCAATACATTCAGAGATAAAGGTGCAGAAAGCGCACCAGGCAGACCTTCATCAGGTCGGCAGCCAAAAGAAAAAAGAGAATTTTTACCAAGATTCGATCTGGCAGACGGACGTGCAATTAAAATTGTAGGTCTGTTTTTTGTGATCTTGTCATTATACTTTTTAATTGCCTTTACTTCTTACCTTTTTACCTGGCAGGATGACCAGAGTTATGTAATCGATGCAAACGGTGGCTGGGGCAATCTGTTTAAAACATCCGAAGAATTAAAAACTGCAGGCGTTACAACGCCAGTTGTTCAAAACTGGTTGGGCAAGTTTGGGGCATTATTGTCACATCAGTTCATTTACGAATGGTTTGGTATTGCCTCTTTTTTATTCGTTTTAGCCTTTTTTATTATCGGTTACCGTTTATTGTTTAAAGTTAAAATCCTTTCTATTTCTAAAACATTGGGTTATAGCTTTTTCTTTTTACTCTTTATTTCCCTGACCCTGGGTTTTGCACATAGTTTCTGGTCAGAATCGCCGCATTACCTGGAAGGAGAGTTTGGTTACTGGAGCAATAAATTATTAGGTGCCCAGATTGGAGCAGCCGGTGTTGCCGGATTAATTGCTTTTGCGGGATTAACCATTTTGATTATCGCTTATAACATCGATTTTAAATTCCCCGAGCGTAAAGCAAAAGAAGTTTACCTGGATAACGAAACTCCTGATTATGTGAATGATATCAGAGAGCAGTCAACCAAAAATAAGATAGTAGAAGAAACTGCTGAACCGATTGAATTTCCGGTACGTGATAAACCGCCTGTAAGCAACGAGCGCAAACAACAAAATGTGGTATTGCAACCCAGCCGTTATGAAGAAAAAGAAGAGGAAGAAGCTGTTGCGCCACCAGTTGTATTGTCTCCTTTAGCTACAAATTTACCTTTGGCTACTGCTGCTGCTACAATGCCTTTAACGGTAGAACCACCAATTGAAGCCGAAAAAGAACCTGCATTTACGATTGAAAAAACTGAAGAAGAGAAAAAATCAGAAGATTTGGTTGAGCAGTTTGGTAATTACGATGAAAAACTTGATTTGGCAGGTTATAAGTACCCAACCATTGATTTATTAGAGAATTATGGCACCAATAAAATTTCGGTTAACGCCGAAGAACTGGAAGCCAACAAAAATAAAATTGTTGAAACGCTTAATCACTACAATATCGAAATTGATAAGATTAAGGCAACAATTGGCCCTACGGTTACCCTTTATGAAATTATTCCTGCTCCGGGGGTCAGGATTTCTAAAATTAAAAATTTAGAAGATGATATCGCACTTTCACTAGCGGCGCTAGGTATCCGTATTATTGCGCCGATGCCGGGTAAAGGTACAATTGGTATCGAGGTACCTAACCAGCACCCTGAAATGGTGCCGATGCGCAGCATTTTAAATACCGAAAAATGGAGCCAAACTACTATGGATCTGCCCATTGCATTAGGTAAAACCATTAGTAATGAGGTGTTTATTGCCGATTTAGCCAAAATGCCCCACTTATTGGTAGCTGGAGCAACTGGTCAGGGTAAATCGGTGGGTATTAATGCCATTTTGGTTTCATTATTGTTCAAAAAACACCCTGCGCAGTTGAAATTTGTATTGGTAGATCCGAAAAAGGTGGAATTAACCTTGTTTAACCGGATCGAAAGGCACTTTTTAGCTAAACTTCCGGGTGAAGCTGATGCTATCATTACCGATACCAAAAAAGTGGTAAATACCTTAAACTCGCTTTGTATCGAAATGGATCAGCGTTACGATTTATTGAAAGATGCACAGGTAAGGAATCTGAAAGAATATAACGATAAATTTATCAAGCGTAAGCTTAACCCAAATAATGGTCACCGGTTTTTGCCTTTTATTGTTTTGGTGGTGGATGAGTTTGCCGATTTAATGATGACTGCAGGTAAAGAGGTTGAAGCACCGATTGCACGTTTGGCGCAGCTGGCAAGGGCTATCGGGATCCATCTGGTACTGGCAACCCAGCGCCCGTCAGTAAATATTATTACAGGTACCATTAAGGCCAACTTCCCGGCCAGGTTAGCCTTCAGGGTTTTATCGAAAATAGATTCGAGGACCATTTTAGATAGTGGCGGTGCTGATCAGTTAATTGGTCGTGGTGATATGCTCTTATCTACAGGAAGCGACTTAATCAGGCTACAGTGTGCTTTCGTTGATACACCTGAAGTAGACCGGATTTCTGAATATATCGGTAACCAGCGTGGTTATGCAGATGCTTACCAGCTACCTGAATATGTAGATGAAGCAGGAGAGGGAAGCAAGGCTGATTTTGATCCTAACGAGCGTGATAAGTTTTTTGAAGATGCTGCCAGGCTGATTGTGATGCATCAACAAGGTTCTACCTCATTAATACAGCGTAAACTTAAGCTGGGCTATAACAGGGCAGGCCGGATTATTGATCAATTAGAAGCTGCAGGTATTGTTGGCCCGTTTGAAGGAAGTAAAGCAAGAGAAGTTTTATACCCAGATGAGTATTCTTTGGAACAATTCTTGAATAGTATGGATGACAAAGGTTAGATTAAACTATTTAGTAAAAATCTACTCTAACGTTTCAAAGAAAAAACTTAAAAAAGAAAAGATGAAGAAATTAATTTCAGCATTAATGGTTGTAGTTGCTTTTACAACTTCAACTTATGCTCAAACTGATGCGAAAGCTAAAGCCATTTTAGCTGATGTGAGTAAAAAATACAAATCGTATAATATTGTAAAAACAGATTTTACCTTTACTTTGGATAATCCAAAAGCTAAAGTAAAAGAAACCCAGCAAGGTACCTTATACGTTAAAGCCAATTCTAATAAATATAAAGTGGCCATGACCAATCAGGAATTATTTAGCGATGGTAAAAGCCAATGGACTTACCTGAAAAAAGATAAAGAGGTGCAGGTAAGCAATGTAGATAATAGCGGTGATGCCATTAATCCTGCTAAAATTTTTACGGTTTACGAAAAAGGATTTAAATACGTTTACACCGGCGATGAAAAAGTAGGTGGTAAAACTTATGAAATGATCGATTTGACACCTGTTGATGCTAAAAAATCGATTTTTAAAGTACGTTTAAGTATTGATAAAGCCGCTAAACAGATTGCAAACGTGGTATTGTTTGATAAAAACGGAAACAAATACACTTACAATGTGAAAACTTTTTCACCTAATGTAAATGTACCTGAAACTACTTTTGCTTTTGATGCTAAAAAATATCCTGGTGTTGAGGTTGTAGATTTAAGATAATAATGATTTCCGCCAAGGCGGGATGAAACCTGAAAGGTTCAGTTGGAAACAGCTGAACCTTTTTTGTTTGATTACAATTTAAGCCATTTATAAACTAACATGCGCTCAGTGGCTTAGGTGGTAGAAAAATACCGCTGTTTGTTATTGAACCACCTTAGGCACCTTAGTTCACCTGAGGGGTAATTTATTTTATAAAAATCATTATATATGACAGGAGATAATGTGGTGTAAATCGCCTCAGAGCATCGTCATTGCGAGAAGGCTTTTTTCAGCCGACGAAGCAATCTTAGATTACTTCGTCGTACCTCCTCGCAATGACGACTTTTCTTCGTATCTGTCAATGGT
>NZ_AYMG01000009.1 GCF_000633455.1 Pedobacter jeongneungensis | reverse complement strand
AGCTATAGCAGGACGAGACAAGGAGCAAAGTCCTAATTATATAAAGCAAATTGCAGGTTTAGCCATAGCCTGTAATGCTTACGGCATATTAATTTTAAATTATTGCGATATTAAATTTATTAAAGCAAATGAATTCGATAAGCGCTTTTAGAGAGCTGTTTTAATATCTGTGAAGAGTTAAAGATTGAAATTATAGATTATGTAATCTGCAACCCACAAACGTATTTGAGTTTACGGGAAGGTTATAAGGACTAAAATAAAACAGGTTGCCTCAATTTTGAGGCAACCTGTTTTTATTACAATATACGTTTGACGAAAAAATAACCAATTATACAGTCTTTCAATTTTCCATTTCATCAAAAGAAAGATCATCCATCAAATTAATGAACTTTATATGAGGTAGACTTTTTTTCAATAAAACAATTTTATCATCAGAAAGAACCACGCTAACCAAATCAATTTCTTTTAAAAACTTGCATTTTTTTAATTTAGTCACAATTGATTCCATATTAGAATCAGGACAGAATGGAATGGCTAATGTTTCCAATTTGCACTTTGTAATGCCACTCGGAAGATCTAATACATACAAACTCTGTAGTCTGAGGTGCTTTAAATTTTTGAAATTATTAATCTTCTCTGTCAGCTTATAATAATAGGGATTAATTGGCATAACATTACCTGGTGGAAAAATGGTCTGCCCAGGATTAAGTAATATTAAACTTTCCAACTGCGGATATTTTTTTAGATAATCAGAAATATTGGGATCAAAATCTGTTACTGTCACCATTAGGTTTTTATCTATCGATTGGCTCATTACGGTGTAATAGTTTAAGAAAAATAAAGATATGATTAAAGTAATTATTTTCATTCCGGTATATTTTAATCCTACCCATTAGAGCAAAATACGAAGATCTTGCATTGGCATACAAATTTTTTTCTAACCTTAAATATGTAATGTTGCCTCAATTTTTGAGGCAACATTACTATCTTACAAATAACTTTTCTGAAGAAGATGGTTCAAGATCGGTCCGGTAATTAAATAGAATATTAATGAGGCAACAAAAAAGGCTATCCCGATGATATATTTCGTCTTTCTATCTAACTTATGCAATAGAAGAGATAAATATGCGCCTGTCAAAGAAAAAAAATAGCCTATGGTGTTAACTTTATTTAAAAATTTAAGCATCCTGACATCATTATTATCTACGCTATATACAGCACTGATAGAAATTAACTGACCTTCTTTTACTGGTGTAAACATTGCCTCTTTTATCTGATAGAAGATACCATTAGGGCCAAATAGCAGTAGCAATAATTCGATCGCGCAGCTGGATAAGGCTATAATGTATATAATTTTTAAAGTCTTCATATCATAATTGGTAACTTGGAACATTCTTCAGCCAATAGTTAAAGAATGTTTTGATAATTTTATTGACTTCCGAAGAGTTCATCATTTTCTTTTGCCATGGCAGCTTGCGCTAACCAATAATCTACTCCTGTTTTTCCAGCACCATCTGGGTCAATGCTAAAAAAATCAGGTATTATTTCATAGATTTTTCTCGTCTCAACTTCTTTAAGAAAATAAGTTATGCACTCTAGTAATTTTAAAAATGAGGAAAATATAATTTCACTTAGTCCTTCAATATCACCATAATAGTCATAATCAAAAAATCTTATTGGAAATTCATTATTTATTATTTCTCTTCTCCCGTCAAAAATCAATGGCCCCATATCATTTCCTTCTTCCCCAAATGGATAAATTTTATTTGCAATCAAGTTTTCCGCAAGGTCATTGTTTAAAACATCTATAATTTCTTTCAATGGTTCATTGGGAAAAGAATGTGGTAATCGCACTAAAGAGCAATCGCAATCCAAAAAAAAGTATAACTTATGCCATTCTATAAAACTTTCAGGAAATTTGACCTTGAATTTTTTTTCGATGTTTTGATAATCACTCACGTTGAATTTTCCATTTATGGGCTTCCAATTGTGCCAACCGCTGTCACTTACAGTTGAGGCCATCATATTCTTTGGCGTTTGCTCTTTAAACACGGTGTTTAATTCCTCGTTAAAAAACTGTTTAAAAAAGTCATTTATTATCTTTTCTTTATTTTCCATTTTGGACAATCATGAATAGGCAATATTGAAGCTGTTAATCATCAAAACTCTCACTAGCTTTTTCAGCTTCTATTCTCTCTAGCCAAAAGTCGACACCTGTTTTCCCTGCACCTTCCGGGTCAATTCTTAAAAATTCAGGCAAGATTTCTGATAAGGGTGAGGTATTAATATTTTGGAGTAGATAGGTTATGCATTCAAGTAGTTTAGTAAAACAAGAAAAAATAACCTCACTTAGACCATCAAGATCACCAACATATTCATAATCATAAATCCTAATAGGAAATTCATTATTATCCCTAGGTTCACGTGCGTCAAACACATAAGGTCCTATTTCGTCATTGTCCTCAGCAAAAATAAACAGCTTAGATTTTGCTAAGTCTTTAGATACATCGTAATCAAAGTTATCAATTATATCTTGTAGTGGTTGTTTAGGTGATGAAAAAGGTAGGTCTATAATTCTACAGCTGCAATTCAGAAAGAAATATCGTTTATGCCATTCAATGAGGCTTCGAGGGAAAATTACATTAAACCTCTTTTCTAAACCATGATAATCATCATAGGATAACGCTCCTTCAATTGGCTTCCATTTGTAATACCCATCATCACCAACTGGAGAATCCATCATTTCTTTTGGGGTGATCTCCTCGCCATAACCTCTCCAATAATCTGTGTAGCTAAAAAAACTACTATAAAAATCTTCTATTATATTCATGATAAAAAACCAACTGTAAATGTTATACTAATTTATGAATTACATCCGAGCATCTATTTTAAATCTAGAATCAACAGTGTGCTTATTTTTCATGTCAATGTCTTCGGTAAACTTACCGAGCTTCACAACTCCCATATATTTTTTTTCATCTTCATCCCAGACATAATCTGCATAAACGTTGTAAGTGACAATTGCCCTCGTGACCTCACCCGCACTATTTTTATATTTTATTTGGTTTGTAATTTCAAAATAATCACCTGTCGTAGGATTTTTATATATTTTCCCGCTGATTTTATTGGTCCAGATGAAGAAAGTTTTGCACTTGTTTTGAGCCTTAGGAGATTATTTTCAAAATATTGTTTGGCTTCCTCAATTGATATTGATTTGTCAAGTACATTTGAATTGGGTTGTAGCAGATCTTTTTTACAACCTTGTACCAAGGCTAGGCACATTACAATTAAGCAAGCTATCGCTTTGCCTTTTAAGAGTGTTAATTTTTTCATTGTTAATTTAAATTTTAAAGTGAGAGGGATGATTTGCAATTAAAAATAATTCGTTTTCTAAATGCTGTTTAATATTTTTGACATATCTGTAACTTCACATTCTGTGATATTATTCCGGATCAGCACCCGTTGGTGGTGCCTCTTCCTGTAATTTTGCAATAATCTCTTTCATTTTGGGCAGGCCGAAATAATTATGCTGTTCTATTATTTTAATTACCTCGGGATGCGAAACCGAAAGGTTGTATAATGAAGAGCCAGGAAGATTCCAAACATCAGATGATGCAGGAGATTTATACTTTTCTATAGCAGGGTTTTCGATATTGGCAATGTTGGCTACAATTTCAGCTTTTTCGACATCAGTAAATTTTTTAGAGGGGTCTTCGTCGAAGATTTTATAGCTAGGATCCTTTGTATCTCCATCGTATAGTGTAAATATAAAATAGCCTAACGCATAAATAAAATGATTGTCAGTAGCACTGGTATTCTCCTCCACATATTTTAATAAATTTTTTCTGATCTGTAATTTATTATAACTGTCTTTAATAAAAAACAAATCTGCTATATATTGTCCTCTTACAGGATTTGCTTGTGTGTTCTCTTTATATAAAGAATCAAGCATCATTTTGTCTATTTTTGACTCTTTATCGTAACTATATCTTTGAAGTAACATACTTAAGAAACCTTTATCGTTATTTAAAAGCCATGCTAAACTCGCTTTATCATTATTGAATAAATATTTATTCCTGTGGATATGATAAGGTTCAATATTAATTGTATAACTATTATCTTTATTAACTTTGATTAGATCGTCTAGCAGTTGGAATCCAAAAAAGAGATGCTCTTTCCTTAGTAAAAAATAGTTGTCGTAATATAATGGGTCTTCAAATTCATTTTTAACCATTTTTTTATAATCTTCTCTTTGGTTCCCAAATAATGTAATATAACTCATTGTTACATTCATTTTATAATGATGACTTTTTAAATTTTCAATTCCAAATACCTTTTTAATCCTTTGATAAAACGAATCATCCGTAATAGATTTAAAGCCGTTGTTTTTTAATCCTTCAAACATTACTATGGAAGCTAATTCTAAATCTCTAGAAGTTAAATGATATGGATGTTCGATGAATTCACCGTCATCTTCATCACTTTGTATTCTTTTTTGGTCTTTTAGATGTTGTTTTATTTCCTCAATTAATTTTATTGAAAGCATTTGTTCTTGTTTTTTTTGAACTATGTTGTCATTATTTTGCTTGTTTTTGCAACCACCTAGTATGGATATGGCGATAACGAAGAATAATACTCTTTTCATTTTATTAATTTGTTTTATTTGTTTTATCTTTTTCTTTTATAGCAAATTTTTTGTTTATTTCCTCAGAGCTTATATAAGTATCGATTTTTTTTAATTTATCCACTTCTTTAACTTCATAATCACTTGGAATGTAGAAGCCTACAAGTTTTTTTGTGATTTTTTTATAAGTAAAGGATTCACCATAACTGCTAAAGCGGATAGAATTTCCTTGATTGCCGCCTAGTAAAATAAATCGATTATCCTTTGTTTTTCCATATAAAAATCCTGTGTGTCCTTTACCGGATCCATCTGTACTTTTATAAACCACTAAGCAACCATAAATAGCATTTGGAATTTGTTTGTACTTTTCATTGTATGTAGGTTCTAATGAACTAGCGGAATTAAAATGATTATATGGTTTTTTCGTTTTTGGATTATTGGTTTTATGAATACACCAATTCATGAAAGCTGCACACCATGCTCCATATTCTCCATTCGTTGGTTTACTGTTATTATTGCAATATTCAAGATAGCTCTTTGCCCTAGAGTACATGGGTTCTTCTGACTCTAAATTTCCTTTCATCGCTTTGGCTTCACTTAATGCTATTTCCATCCAAGGGGCACGATTACCTAATATTTTAATATCAATATTTTTCCAGTCACATTCAACAACCTTAAATACATTAGAGGTATAATTATCAAAAGCATTTTGCTTTAGTGTATAACTGTTGCCAACTTCGTGACCTACTCCTTGAGAAATTGGTTTACTTTCCGGAAATCCGTTGGATAAGGCAATCAATCCATTCCATTTAAAAAAGGCCATTGATGTTAGTACAGCAATCTTAATATCCTTAGATACGATGTCAGGATTTTTAAGGATATCTGTTTTTTCATATTTTAAAGTATAGGCATTTGCTTTGGTGTAATTTTCCCTTCCGGTAAGCTGGATTAGACCTTTGCCCCTAAAATTCCAGCCATCGCCTTCCTGGGTATTTCCGACCCTATTATTTACACTTCGGTTTTTATCGGCATAAGCTAAATTGGCTATCATCTTTTGATTCGCCGCATGGTCTTTGGTCCGCCCATATTTATAAGCGTCTTCATGGTGTTTGGTGAAATAAGAAAACGGGGGACTGTCGCGCTCACCTGTTTTTTTATTCAGGTTTCCATTTATAAGTGTATCAGCACTATAATCCATACTCTCACCACTTTTTAAATGTAATTTAGTGCTTGATTCGACCCTGATCTGGGCAAAGAAATGTGCTTTTACCCAGCAGGTGTTCATGCCAAGTTCTGCCATATATTTATTGTAGGTATGGGCAACTGTTGTGAGTGTCTCATTATCTGCATCTCCAAATATCTGCTTCAATTCTGCCGTAGTAATATCCTTATTGCACCTTGGGCAGCTGCTGCTATTGTGTCCTTCCTGTCTCCCAATCCCCACGAGTACCTTACCACCATTTGCAGGCACGTCATTTTTGAAAGCCATCAAGGTGTTGCTGATGCCAAAAAACTCCATTTCTTCGATCACGGCATAAAAACGGTGCAGTTTTTCACTATAACTTTTTTCCCAGTTTTTGGCCAGGGTAAAATCAAATTCAACTATGCCGTCAGGGTTTAAGGGATATTCTTTATGGTGTACAAGTGTGTCTTTTCGAAGGTGATCCATTCCCAGCCGGCTTTCTTTACGGTATATTTTTACCGAGATGTTTTTTGCACTCAGGTTCCGGGTACGGATGCGGCATTGCATCTTACTGCCATATAAGGCCTGTATAACTGCTTTACCATCGGTTAAAAATTCAATGTTTACAATTTCTTCACCCGTAACCAGTTTTAGTTTTTGCAGCGGCTGGGGGATATTTCCGCTTAAAATTTCATATTTTTTATCGGCAGCATGGATCTTGAAATAAAATTCTATTCCCTCTTTTAACAGTTTTGAATATTGGGCGGCGTGTGGTACAAAAGCATATTTTCCGGTATCCAGTACCTGGTTTTGGGGTACCTTGAAACCATTGATAATATGCATGGCCCTGGCATTGCCATCACGATCGATAAAACCATATTCCAGATTAACAGTAATGCCCTCTGCCGCTTTAAATTTAAGGTAAGCGTGGTTTTTTTCTTCCCAGCCTGTTTTTGTCTTTTTGCCCCCTTCGGGGTATTCCCATTGTGCAAGTATAAGCTCGGGCTGGGCGACGGTTATTTTAACCGATACCTTTGCGCTTGGCTGTACCAAATAGGCCTGTACTGTGTATTCGCCGGGTTCTTCGAATTGATGGCTTACCGTTTCACCTGTTTTGGTTTTAAATGCTTCAACAAGCTTCCCTTCATTGTCTTTACATATCCATTTTACCGCAGCATTTTCTTCGGGAAGGGCAGGCAAAATCTTAAAACGGTCTTTTACACTAAATGTGACCTGTTCTTTTATCCTTGTACTTTCAACAGAAGCTATAACCGATGTAAGCCCATTCTTAATGGCATGTATTTGCTCTGATTGTTTTGAAGCACCGTTAAAGCAGGCTGATACTACATAGGAACATTCATCATTACAGATTACCTGTGTAATGTTCCCGGTAGAGGTTAATAGGGTAGGTATGCCCGGACCACCTGTTTTGATTACTTCCCAGGTAATGGTGCTGATATCGCCAGGTACGGCCAGGGCTGGAAAAAGGCTTTTAAGTCTGAATTCTACAGGTACCTGTATCCTCACTTTGGTTTTTCCATCTAGCGTGGTTACCGTTTCAATCCCATTTTGTTTTATGGTGTAAGCCCTGGTTACTTTTTTATCGCCATTGGTTTTGCCATAGGCCTCAATAAGGTAAGTTCCTGCTTTTTTGAAGGTAATGGTGATGGTTTCGCCTGCATCGCTCCTCAATTGCATTGGCTCACCATTTGTATCATAAACTACCCAGTTTACACCCTGTTTTTCTGCATCGCTTGGCTGTCCGTTAAACTCAGCCCTGAAAGTAACAGGGCTATTGAGCGGTTGCAGTTTATCATAGGTTAAAGGATTAATTGATTTTACGGTTGCACCGTCCTCGTCTTCGTTTTTTGCCAAAGCACTGGTATATATCAACTCCTCTGTAATCAAGGGGCCATCAGCTGCCCAGTTGCCTGCATTAGCATTTTCGAGTTCGTGGGAAGTAATATTAGCCTGTTGACCGTGCTGTACAATTTTTATATTTCCGTTTTTTGCTGTGCATATTGCCGTACTTTTATCTGTTAGCACATAAGCGCCATTTGGAAGTTCTACTTTTTCATAATAATCTTTCCATTGCAGTTTGGCCGTGCAGGGCACAGGTTTGCTTGGATCTGGTACTTTGCATTGACCAAAGTTCAGGTTGAGCAGTTTATTCTCTAAAGTGGTTGCAATCAGTTTGGTTTCACCGTTATCGTTGATCACGTATTTATTATGACTGAGTACTTTCAGTGGTTTGGGAGAAGGATCGAAAGCTTTATCGCAGGTGCATTTTGCACCATGGCATGCCAAAATCTCGGTAATTTCCTCGTTTGGTGTAGCACTGTCAGAATCTTGTGTGGCAGGCTGCCCTGATACCTTTGGGATATCGGCAACTTCAGTAGCTGTGGCATTATCTTTACCATCAGTTGGTTCAGGGTCTGTGCTCCAATTCATTTTGGTATATTTAATTGGTTGTTAAAGTAATTTTAAGCGTCTTTTTATAACTGTTTGTGCTTAAGGTATAACAGCTTTCTAATGCATTACACCAACCCGTACGCTTATCCAGCTGGTATTGCCCGTCAATGCGGATTTCGCTGAGGTAATCATCTGTTTTGGTTTTAAGCCAATTGTTAAAGCCAGGTTGATTATGGATTTTGTCCCATTTACCCGAAAAAGTAATTAACTGTTCGGTTGCAGAAGTATAAAGCAACCATTTTTCGTTAATTTGGATAGGGAAGGGGCACAAAGCATGCACCGTTCTTTTGCAATAAAAGGTGTTGCCTATAAAAGGGGCATCATAAATATTTCTGAAATATTCGTTCAAAAACAGGTCTTGCATAATGTAATGCATCAATGTTTCGCCAGGCAACATTTTTTTGTCGATTTCTGTCAGGGCCGGTTCTACCCAGTCGCCCGTAAAAGTATCAGCTAAATTTTTCCTGATATTCAGCCACCTTTGCCATAATTCAGTTTGTTTTTCGATAGTAACGGGTGCCCTGTTTAAACCCAGTTTTAAGGTTAACTGATGCAATGTTGCCGAAACCTGCTGTGCAAATGCATCGGCATTGTTATTTGGTAAAACATTGGGTAATATTGGTTTACGGATAATTTCTATATGTTGATTTCCAGACCAAAAGGAAGTTTTGTGTGGAAAAATTTCTACATTAAAAAGTCTAATAAAATCCTCATGCTTAAGCGCTGTTTGTTCGGTAATTTCTATTTTACAAAGCATGCTTAACGTTTTTTCTAAAGATTTATATTGAATTTTACTCATATTCTCCTTTGGTTAAATCATTTTAAATACTGCCTAAAATGTATACATATAGTGTTATTTTAACTGTTAAAAAGATAATCATCACTAAAAAGAACAGCCAGAGCCTTTTTGGCCTGTAATCAGAAATAAGGGCTATTAAACAGATGGGTATTTGTACGATTTCTAAAAATGTGCCGTATAAAAAAAACATGGAGGTAATAGAAAGAATAGCAATAGGCGGGTTTAACGGAATAATTATCGTAGCCAGATAGAAAAGGCATATCATAAATGTGATGATACTCAGGTAAATATTGATTTTCCAAAACAGTTTCATGCTTAATATTTTGGTAACTTTTCTTTCAGTTTTTCATATAAATCGTGCCCGCCTCTGTAAATCTTTGATATGGTAGTTTCTTCAGGAGCTTTAGGGTTAGGATCTGTCCTGGCGGTGATCATATCTGATGGCTTTTTAACAGTATGAATTAAGGCTTCAATAAAAATAGATGAAACCTCTTCGGCAACTGGTTTAAAGTGCTTACTCGCTGCCCCAAAATCGCTTAAGCCGCCTGAGTTTTTATCCCGCATCCTGTTTCCCAGGTACCATTTGGCAAAATCTTCTATTTTATCAGCGCAATCCAACACTAAAGTTTCTTTTTCATACTTAATCTCATTGTTATTGATTTTGCCGCCAAGCATAGCCATAAAATAGAAAGCCCTGTTATTCCATTTATTGATAAAGTAATCTTGTAAAACCTCATGTATGGTGGTGAAATGTGCTGTAGAGTCTACAATTTTATCTGGCTGCTTTTCGTCCATTCCGGCTACATATGCACCAATATCACCTTCCAGGTTCACCATTGCACCATAACTGCTTCCGGAAACCGGAAAAATCGACTTTGCCCTTCTTTTTGAATTTCCGGCTCTTAAGTTCGATAAAAAGCCGGCACCTCCGCCCAAATCTCCAACCCATGTATTTAATTCAAGGCCTGTTCCGCCCTGGGTAAGTATTTTTGCATGTCTGGCAGCCCAGCTTCTTCTGGAGTCTAATCCGATAATTAAATGTCCAAAATCTAAAGCTTTATAAGGCGTATCGTACACTTCTGCTGATATATAAAGTGCCTGAAACAGATTACCCTTACAACTAATGGAGCATTTTAATTTTATTCTGGCGTCGTACTTTACATTTGAACCCGTATATACCGTAAAGGCCAGATTTCTTGAAGTACTTTTTTCATTTGTATAATCTACGCTCCATAACGAGCCGTAATAAATACCCCTTAGTGTATTAATCCTTTCGCCTACATCTGTCAGCTCATTTTGGATCAGCATATCTTCGGCGTCTTTAACTAATGCAACTAACTCTTTGAAATTTTTCGCCTTTGCATGCACTTTGCAGTTACATACTTTGTTTTCAACAGGCTCATAACGGTCATACTTAACTTTATCCGCGCTCTGCAACATCAGCTCTTTGGTTGCATTAAAATCGATATTCCCATCGGTTGCAGACCATTTAGTGCTTTCTGCATTTTCAGTTATCGTTTTGCTGATGTATTTGATCGTACCCATATCAAAACAATTTAACTTTACTGCCGCTTTTGTTTACAATCTCTTTGCTGCTATGTAGTTCTATATTATCTTTAGTACTGTTTAAATTAATCTGTTCTGCAGTTTTTTCTATACTGGAAGCCGTTTTATTAATGTTATCGTTAGCAACCATGCTGATGTTCTCGGCCATTACCGAGTGGTTTTCGCCCGCATTGCTTGCAATATTTCCTCCGGCATTGTTGTAAAGATGTTCGCCTGCAGCTATTGAAATGTTTTGTTCGGCACTGATTGTAATATTTTTAGCTGTGATGTTGATGTTTTCGGGGGCACTGATTTCGATACTTGATGCGCTGGTGTCAAATCTGATGATATTGTGGTTTTTATCGGTAATGGTAATGGTTTCAGCACCGGAAGTGTCGTTAAATTCTACCGTATGTCCGCTTCTGGTTGCAATTGTTTTTAAATGATTATCATCATCACCTCCTGCGCCATTTAAACCATGGAAAATACTTCCCAATACAATGGGCCTGGCAATATTACCTTCCTCAAAAGTTATTGCAACCTGGTCGCCAATTTCGGGAACAAATACAAACCCCCTGTTTGTATTTACCTGTGCACTGCTGCCTGCATCTGGTGTAATTATCCTTAACCAATCGGTAACGTCATTGTTGAGGCATTCCCATTTAAACTTCACTTTAATCCGGCCATGGCCTTGCGGATCATTATTATCCACCACATCAGCCAGCTGCACTTGCGGCTCAGGCCTTTTATAATGTTTTACCAAAAGATATTCTGTTGAGGCGACTAAACCTTCGAAAGTATTATGGTACTTGCCCGCTACATCAATATGGTGATGAATACTGGTGATCAGGAATTTACCCAGGCTTTCGGTAATGAAAGCAAGTTCCTGTTTAATACTCATCATGATTTCGGCAATACAGCCAATGCTGAGTGCTGCATTATCGCCTTTGGCACTTATTTTTAAAAACGCTGATGTATTGGCTTTTTCCTCATTTTCTGTATAAGTTTTAATTTCCTTATTGCTGTTTATAGAGATCAGGGCCTGTTGATGATGTGTTTTGCTAAAGGTTCGGTTAGCAGCTTGTACTGCATGCTCAAGATCGGGTATGCCATCGGTTTTGCCATTGCTTTCACTTTGCAAAATCTCATCTTCATCGGGGTGGTATGTGAAATTTTTAGTTTTGACCGGAGAAATTTCCATGGCATACTGCAAATCCTGCACATCGCGACCATAAATCAGTTCTATTTCCTTTTGTTCATCAGGTTTACCAAAATTGAGTTGTTTTCCATCATAGAAAAACCACTCATGGTATTCGGCCGATAAGCGGTTTAAAAATTCAAAATCGCTTTCCTTATATTGGATAAGATAATTTATAGGTGTTTTGCGATTAGTATTGGTTACTATTTTAAGGTCATTTGTAGCTGTATCTTTTGTAGCCAGCATTACAATTTCTTCCAAACTTTTATCAAGGTAAGAACCCAGGTCTGCTCCCCGTTCAATTAAAATGGTTGGGCTGTAACCACTCACCACAATTACCCCGTGATAGCCATGCCTTTGGTCAAGAGATACTTTGGTAACCAGCCCTGTAAATTCCTGCAATTTATCGGTTTCATAACCAAAAGAAGCTGTAAGTGTTTTGCCTACAAAATCGCGGCTGTTATCAAGCGTAACTAATCCGGGCAAACCCAATTGGTTATGTTTAAACCGAAGCTCGAAATAATGGTGGGCATTAAATCGTTGTTCCAGATCGAACGAATCAAAGTGCCTGATGGCTTTGCCTTCGATATTGATTTCGGTAATGAGTTTGTCTTCCATTAGCGCTTATTTTAGAAAAACCAGTAAATAAATGCACTCTGTTTTTTACACTAAGGCAAAACTTCGTCCAAATTCTTTTTATGCAAGTTGATTTTAGGGCTGTTTAGCTCGCTATGATGTGCAAAATCTTTGTTTCTTGCTTTGTATGCGCTTTTTTGATTTTAACACCGTGGAATAAAAAAAGAAGATACTTCAGTATTTATGTGGAAAAGTATAAGAGGTTTTACTAATTTTCTACACTATATTTTGTAGTTGTGGAAATACTTCTACATCTTTTTAGATCAGATGGTCTTAAAAACCTCATGTTGAATCATGTTTTATTCGGTTTTAAGCTTTTAATTAACACACTGGCTTTTAAAAATCAATTTATTTCTTTAAAAATGGATTAAACCCAATTGCAAAATAAGCGTGCGGTTTAGGCTTAATAAAAATGTGTAGCCTAAAAATTAGTCAATCGTTTGCGCTGATATTTATGTTGTTTTGCTCATTTGCTTGTTCTACTTTTAAAAAATACAAATCAACAAAACCCAATATAACCTAAACAAATGCGTGCCTTTTTGCTTAAAAATATACTTGTTATAGCATTTTTAATTGGCCTGACTGTAAATGGCCGGGCCCAAAAGCAAACTACCTTTGCCATTGGTGCCGATGCTTTTGAGCTCAACGGCAAACCTTATATAATACGCTGTGGCGAAATGCATTTTGCCCGTATACCCAAGGCCGAGTGGAAACAACGTTTGCAAATGGCCAAAGCCATGGGCTTAAATACCGTATGTGCCTATCTATTTTGGAACATGCACGAAAAACAGCCCGATCAGTTTACCTGGGAAGGGCAGAGCGATGCAGCAGAATTTTGTAAACTGGCCAAAGAGGTAGGTTTGTATGTAATATTAAGGCCCGGGCCATATTCTTGTGCCGAGTGGGAGTTTGGCGGTTTCCCCTGGTGGCTGCTTAAAGATAAAAACATTCGTTTGCGCACACAATACCCGTACTTTTTAGAAAGATCGAAAAAATACCTTTTAGCGGTAGGCAAACAGCTGGCACCTTTACAGATCAGTAATGGTGGCAACATCATTATGGTGCAGGTAGAGAACGAATACGGGAGTTATGGCAACGATAAGGATTACATGAACATCATTAAGACTGATTTAAAAGAAGCTGGTTTTACCGTTCCCTTATTTCATTGCGATGGCCCTTCGCAGCTAAAAAATGATCATCCTGATGGATTATTTGCGGTAGTAAACTTTGGCAGCGGACCAGAAGCCAATTTTAAAGCCTTAAGGGCCATACAACCAACTTGTCCGCTGATGTGTGGAGAGTACTACCCGGGCTGGTTTGATAGTTGGGGCAGGCCACACCATAAAGGCGATACCCAGCGCATTGTAAACGAATTAAAATATATGCTCGATCAGAAAGCATCTTTTAGCATTTATATGGCACACGGTGGTACAAGTTTTGGTACTTACAGTGGCGCCAATGCACCGCCATACCTGCCGCAAACCAGTAGTTACGATTATGATGCACCTATTGATGAGGCTGGTAATGCCACCGAGAAGTTTTATGCCATCCGTAAACTTTTTGCCAATTACCTGCAAGAGGGGGAGGTGCTGCCTGATGTACCAGCAGCAAACAAGATACAGAAACTACAGCCCGTTAATTTTTCATCAGTAGCTGTGCTTACCAAAAACCTCCCTAATCCTGTATTAGCAGATACAGCCATGCTAATGGAAGATTTAAACCAGGATTTTGGTTCGGTATTGTACGAAACTGCATTGGCGGCAGGTAAAAAGGCTACTTTGAATTTTAAAGATATCCACGATTATGCCCTGGTATATATTAATGGTAAAAAGATTGGTGAATTGGACAGAAGAAAAAATAAATTCAGCATCGAAATTCCTGCCAGAACGGTTAAAAGTACATTAAGAATTTTAGTAGAGGCTACGGGCCGTGTAAACTATGGTTACCAGATGCACGATAGAAAAGGCATACATGGTGAGGTATATTTAGCTGAAAACGGAAAACAAACCGCTTTAAAAGGCTGGAAAAATTATCCCATCAGGATGGGGGAGGTAAATATCCCGCTGCGTTACGAAAAACTGAAAGACCAGCCTGCTGCGGCAGCTTTTTATAAAGGTAGTTTTAATGCCGATAAGCTGGAAGATACTTATCTCGACATGGGTAAATGGAATAAGGGATTAGTTTGGTTAAATGGAATGTGTTTGGGCAGGTACTGGAATATCGGCCCTACACAAACCATGCTGGTGCCTGGCAGCTGGCTTAAAAAAGGTAAAAACGAAGTGGTGGTTTTCGATCTTTTCGGAATTGAAAAACCAGGCTTAAGCTTTTTAGATAAGCCTATTTTGGATGTGGTGAATGAAAAACAGCCCGAACTGCACCGTAAAGCCAGCCAGAAATGGATTTCGGAAGCACAACAGCCTTATGCCGAAGGTAGCTTTGCCAACGATAACAAATGGCAAACGGTGAATTTTAAACCGGTAACAGCAAGGTATTTCTGTTTAGAAGCGCTATCGGAGCAAAAAGGACAGCCATACACCACCGTTGCAGAAATTGTACTGCTTGATGATAAAGGCAATGAAATTCCGCGTAACGATTGGAAAATTGTTTTTGCCGATAGCGAAGAGCTTGGTGGCGATGATGGAAATGCGGCCAATGTGTTCGACCTCCAGTTTACCAGTATCTGGCATACCCAATGGGAAGATAAATCGCCAAAACCACCACACCAGGTCGTAATCGACCTGGGCAAAAACTACAATATTAAAGGATTAAAATTACTGCCAAGGCAGGATAATGCAAATGGAAGGATTAAAGATTACAGGTTATATTTTAATCAAAAACCATTTAAAAATCTTTAACCTGAAAACGCCTGTTAATGTATTGTAGATGAAGTGGTTTTGTTGTGAAAAAAGGCGAAATAATAGCTAGTAAAACGTTTGTTCAGAAATAATCGGATCAATTAAAAAACTAAACAATAAATATTAAACAACACAAATGGAACGTAGAGATTTTATCAAAAATGGTGCATTTACGGCTGCTGGTTTAACCATCCTGCCAACCGGAAGTTTATTTGCATCATCAGACAGCGGAAAAGTAAGATTAGGCTATATCGGTGTAGGTGCACGTGGAATGAGCCATATCTCGGAAGGTGCTTTAAGGGATGATGTGGAGATTGTAGCAATTTGCGATACCCAGGAAAGCTCGCTTAAAGTTTGCCGCGCTTTTATCGCTAAAAAAGGAAGGCCTGCCGCAACCGAATATACCGGTGGGGTAGATGCTTATAAAAAATTGATAGAACGTAAAGATATCGATGCGGTAATTATTGCAACGCCATGGCAGTTTCACCGCGATCAGGCGGTTGATGCCATGAAAGCAGGTAAATATGTAGGCTGTGAGGTAATTGCTGGTTTAACCGTTCAGGATCACTGGGATATTGTAAATACTTCCGAAAAAACTGGCATGCCTTACATGACTTTAGAGAACGTTTGTTACCGCAGAGATGTGATGGCAGCCCTAAACATGGTTAGACAAGGCCTTTTTGGAGAATTGATACACCTGGAAGGTGGCTATCAGCATAATTTAAGAAACGTACTTTTTAACAACGGTAAAGATTATTATGGCGGTGGGGTAGAGTATGGACCAAAAGCTTTAAGCGAGGCGCAATGGCGTACGCAGTTCAACATCGATCAGGATGGAGATTTGTATCCAACGCACGGGGTAGGCCCGCTGATGCAATATGCCAATATTAACAGGGGAAATAGCTTTACCAGTTTGGTATCGTTCAGCTCTAAAGCCAAAGGATTGGCGGCTTACGTAGAAGAAATGTCGCCAGGCCACCCAAATGCCAAAATCAATTATAAAAACGGTGATGTAACCACTACCATGATCAACTGTGCAAACGGCGAAACCGTTTTGTTAAGTCATGATACACACTTGCCGCGCCCATATTCGATCGGTTTTAGGGTGCAGGGAACAAAAGGACTTTGGATGGACGTAAATAAATCGGTTTATATCGACCATAAATCGAAAAAAGACGATGTATGGGATCCGGCTCAGGAATGGTTTGCTAAATACGATCACCCGCTTTGGAAAAAATATGAAGCAGAAGCTGTAGGCGCCGGTCACGGTGGTATGGACTGGTTTGTATTTAACGGATTTATCCAGGCCGTGAAACAGAAAAAACAAACGCCGATTGATGTATATGATTCAGTTACCATGAGCGTAATTACGCCACTTTCTACCAAATCGTTAAAAGAAGGGAACATGCCACAAAAATTCCCTGATTTTACCAAAGGAAAATGGAAAGACCGTAAAAATACTTTCGCTTTAGACGATAGCGGCTTTTAGTCTCGGTTGCGGGTAGTGCCTTATAGCCTGCCCGCATATTTTAACACGCAACTTTATCCAGGTATATCAATGTAGGTTAGCCTGGAACAATTTTCATTCAAATATATTAACATCTTATGTTTCAAGAAGTCTTAGGTGCTTATGGACTTAACGTAGAAAAATTTAAAATTGAACCTTTCGGCTCGGGTTTAATTAACCATACCTGGAAAGTTTATAGTGAAGAATTAGCCTATATTTTACAAGAAGTAAATACCGAGGTTTTTCGTCAGCCTCAAAATATTGCCCAAAATATCGAAACGATAAAGAAATATCTAGATCAAACTGCTCCGAAGTATTTGTTTGTTGCGCCTATATCTACATCAGATGGTCATGATTTTGTGGTGATTGATGATCATTTTTACCGCGTTTTCCCTTTCGTTGAAAACTCTTGCTCAATTGATTTTGTGCACCATCCGGAGCAGGCTTATCACGCTGCAAAGCAGTTTGGTAAATTTACGAGGATGTTATGCGCTTTCAATGTGAAAAAGTTAAAGCCAACCATTGAAGATTTTCATAACCTGCCCTTACGTGTTGAACAGTTTAAAACTGCACTAGAACAAGCCACTAAGGAACGCATTAAAGAAGCGAAATTCGCTATAGACGAAATTATCAGGCATTACGATATTGAAGAACAATATGGCCACATGGTAGATAGTGGCGCACTTAACCTGCGTGTTGTACATCACGATACTAAAATCAGCAATGTGCTATTACAGGTAGAAACCGGGGTAGGTTTATGTGTAATCGATCTGGATACGGTGATGCCGGGTTACTTTATAAGTGATGTGGGCGATATGATGCGTACTTATTTATCAGAAGCGAACGAAGAGGAGAAAGATTTTAGTAAAATAGCCATCAGGGAGGATGTATTTGCAGCGATACATAAAGGATATATGGAAGAAATGGATCCGGTTTTAAGTTTTACCGAAAAACAGTTCTTCATTTACGCGGGTAAATTTATGATTTACATGCAGGCAGTAAGGTTTATAGCCGATTTTTTAAATGGCGATACTTACTATAAAACCAATTATGCTGATCATAACCTGGTTAGAGGCTTAAATCAGATCGATTTATTGAATAAATACATCGCAAAACAGCCTGAATTCGAAGAGATTATCAGGAAAATAAACCAGGATAGGTTAAGCGAATCTAAAACAATATTAAACTGATAAGGTAAAAGGTAAGGTGTTCGGTTTTTTATGCTTCATCGTTTGAGCTGGACATCCTTTTTACCTTTATTAATTAGAAACATACATACATCTATAATCAACGGTCTGTTGAATTTGAAATTTTTACTTTTACCATCGACAGATTTAAATAGAAAAGTCGTCATTGCGAGGAGGAACGACGAAGCAATCTTTCATGCTTTTAATGATACAATAGAGATTGCTTCATCCAATGAAAAATTGGCTTCGCAATGACGATTTATCGAGACAAATCATCTCCTTAAAAGCCTATCGTCATACTTTTTTAAAGAAATTAACCCTTTAAATAGCTTTATTTTAACGAATAAAGCGCAAACGCTTGCCAGTTAGATATGGTAGGGCTATGATATGGTACATCATTAAAAAAGTAGTATTAAAGCAGCTAAGCCCTTTGCTCTCTCCCAATCGGGTCAAAATATTCCTCTTCATCCTCAAATTCACTTGATTTATTAATCTTGAATACCCAATATTTCATCAATGGATAATTAAATCCATAAGAAACAACACTGTCAATCAGCAATCTCCCGATTTTGTAGTCTACATTCAGGCTTTTTTGCAATAAATATGTTCCTCCTGATTTTAAGGAAATACTCCCTAAAACCACCGTGAAAAAGCGGATCAGTTGGCCACTCGCAGAGCTGCAGTAATCGCCACTGCCCTTAAATGCCCAAAAACGGTTGATGCAAAAGTTAACAATACCGCCAACGGTACCAGAAATCAAGATTGAAATGGTAAAATGAATATGAAGCCATTCGGTTAAGAGCACCATTAGGCCATAATCGGTTACACCACCAGAAAATGCCGATACCTGCGCCTTTAAAAAAAGCTTTACCGATGGCCAGTTGATCATGCCTTTTCCTCCCTGTCTTTAGCATCACCGGCTTTTAAAAGTTTAAAGGTATCGATGGTGTTCAATACCAGTAACAAGGCTACCATGGCAATGGCAAAATAGGTAATGCTGCCAGAAATCAATGTTTCGGTTATAAGAACAATCGAAATGATTATACGCAGTTCAGTTGGCCCTAAACGGCCCGAATCGATCTGATAATGGCCTGTTATCTTATAGCGGAGTTGACTAATGATCATAGACCAGCCATAAAGTACCACAAAAAGAAAGGCTAAAATGTGGGTGAGCCCTTCTGCATAAAAATAATACCCAAAACCGATAAGGATAATGCTGAGCCAATCCATAATAATATCAAGTGCAAATCCGTACCATTTTCGTGGTGTTTCACGGTAATAAGCCAATCGGCCATCCAGCGAATCGCCGAGCCAGTTGATGAAAAATCCTAAAATTCCGATCAGTAAATAATTTCGACTGTAGAAATGGGCTAAAATAAATGCAGAAAACACAATTAAAGATCCAAACATTCCGATACCCGTCATCATGTTAGGAGATACCCATGCAGGAACTCTCTTCAATAAAAAAAGGATCAGGCTTTGCTCGCCCTTACGTAAAATATTGGTCCGTTCCCGATCTGCAAATACCCTTTTGCCTTTTGTATGGTCTTCGTTCTGTTTAATGTTATCCTCCAATTTATACCCCAACCAGTATTACGCCAAATAGTATCGCGGTTCCTGGCCGGTAAAATTTTAAACTGATTTTCTTTGGTATAGCCTTAGAAAAATCACTTATCCGCTTTAGCTTTCCTGATCTGACCAGGTAACTGAATAATAGTACAAATAACATATATTTATTTTACAATCCCTGCAAAACGCTGGTAAAACACCGTCGGACTATTCTCATTTTTTGGTGCATACTTTCCTGCAATAATAGGGATGTAAATTACACGGCGTCTGCTTTCTTCGCCACGTACAGCCGATTCTGCAACCCTGTGCCATAATCTGCCATCGTGTATGGTTAAATCTCCGGCTTCAGGCAAGATCGATACTTCTTCTGCATCTGGTTTGTTATCAAGGAAATATTTCTTGCGGAATAACATTTGGTAAATGCTTTGTTTGTGTGTTCCAGGGATAATCTTTAATCCGCCATTTTCGGGTTGTAATGTACTTAAGTGGATGCCTACATTTAACATAGGGTTCAACTTTGTACCGTAAAAAATATCCCTTAAACCATCGGTATGCCAACCCATTTTGCTGAATTTGCTGTCTGGTCCGTTAATGTAATGGTTAAATACCATGCCGTCTTTTTCTTCCGTACCCAATCGTGCCCCATCGCCAGCCAGTTGAAGCAGTGCGTTAAAACGTGGATCCAATAGTAAACCGCTTAACGTTTGATGCTGTTGATTAAGAAAAGCGAAACGTTGTACAATCGGCGAGCCATCGAGGTCTTTTCCGTATTTAATGGGCACTCCGTTTATTTTTTTGATATCTTGCTCAATCCATTTTTTTTCTACCTCTTTAGAGGCATTAATGATGGAAGAAACAGTTTCCGGTTTAATGAAATTTTTGAAATGGATAAAACCATGAGTATTAAAAAAATCAAGTTGCTGCTCAGTTAACTGTTCGGATAGGGTAAAGGTTGGATACGATGTGGCCATTGTAGAAAAAATTAAAGGTTTAGGAAAAAAAGAATATTGGAAATAGTGTTATGCGCAACAACAGCACATTCGCATGGGCGAGTGGTTCGGTGCTGAAAGGAAATAAAACGTCTTAGTTTTATCCGACATAGTCTATAGAATTAGTAGTATTTAATACAAACGTAACATATTTTTAATATTCCAAAGAATTTTATTTAAAATAATTGAAAATAATTTTTATTTGTGTAGGGAATTTAGCTTATTTAACCACAAAGAACGCAGAGTGAAGGCTCAGAGGGCGCAAAGCTGCGAGGCTAATTAATTCCATTAATTTACTCTTGAGAAATTAGCGTAAACTTTGACAATCTTATAGGCGTTGAGCCCGAAAGATTGTCAAAGTAATCGATTTAAATGGTCGCTATTGAACATTGGAAATTGATTATTGGTCATTAATTTAAGTAAATAACTTTGACAATCTTATATGCTTTGAGCCCACAAGATTGTCAAAGTAATCGACAATTAATAGGCCCTTCTACTTCGCTCAGGGTGAACCAACGAGATCAGAATCGGTCGTTATTGAACATTGGAAATTGATTATTGGTCATTAATCTAACTACAGATTTTGCTTTTCGTTCAAACTTCGGACTTCCGACTCCTGACTTTCTGACTTTCTGACTTACTATGTCTTATAAATCCCGGCAGCCATTTTCTCAATAAATCCCTTTGGCAGGATCCTATTCGCATAAACACTGATGATATTCGTAAAACCCGGAATAATCTCCGATTTTCTGGCGAACATTCCCTTAACCGCAATTTCGGCTACTTCATCCGGCTGCATGTTAAATTTTTCAGCCATTTTGCTAAAAGCATCCAAACCCGCACGGCTGGCAAAACCAGTATCAACTGGCCCTGGACTTAAACAGCTTACTGAAACGCTGGAATCTTTAAGTTCGAAACGCAATGCCCTCGTAAATGATAGCACAAAAGCTTTGGTTGCAGAATAAATGGCCAGTGTGGGCACCGCCTGGTAAGCCGCAGTACTGGATACATTGAGGATATAAGATTGTTTTTCTTTCGAAAGTATTGGTAATAACAAATGACATAACGAAGCAACAGTATTCATGTTTAACTGGCACATTTCCAACTGTGCGGCTAAATCCAGTTCAACAAATTTTCCCCACAAGCCATAGCCCGCATTGTTAATCAGGATATTGATTTGATAATCTTTATTGCTTGCCCATTCTAAAACCATTTTTGGCGCATCATTACTGCTAAGATCAATCGGCAGGATATCTACTTCAACACCATATTTGTTTTTAATCTCGCTTTGCAGCGTACTTAATTCATCAGCTGAACGGGCAATAAGTAACAGGTTGGTTTTTCTTCTGGCCAAAGCAATGGCTATTGATTTACCGATTCCTTTACTGGCTCCGGTAATCATTGCGTACTTAATCTTTACTTCCGACATCTTTTTTATTCAAAACGGTTTAACGCAAAGATCATATAAAATAAAACTTGTGGCTTATTTATTTTTAAATCAGTAATGTGATGCATACGAAAGTATCTTTTTTGCGCTATTATTTTTAACAAGTCTAAATAATGCTAGCTTTGCCGAAATTTCAAGTTTTGATGAAGCACATATACACAAAATTTTTAGCAACAGCTTTTTTTATTCTATCAGGGATCACACTCTTTGCTCAAACAGAGAAAGGAACAATTAGTGGCAAGGTTGTCGATTCGCTAGGGAATAGCATACCTTTTGCCAATATACAAATCAGAAAACAAAACCTTAGAACCACTTCAGATAAAACCGGAGACTTTAAGTTAGCTGCTGTTGCCGTAGGAAACCAGCAGGTTAGGGTTTCCATTACAGGTTTCGATCAATTTGAACAAACGGTGTTGGTTACTTTAAATGATACGGCAAAAATTACCATTGTTTTGAAAGAACAAAGTGAAGGGCTTAATGATGTTATTGTTTCGGCAAGCAGACGACCTGAATCTTTATCTCAAACGCCATCTTCGGTAACGGTACTTACTGCTAAAGAATTGAATACACAATCTACCATCAGTCCGAATTTGGCCAATATACTTTCCTACAGTGTGCCGGGATTAGGTTTCTCTACTAATCAAACAGGTAATTCAGGTCAGACTTTACGCGGACGGAACGTGCTGGTATTAATAGATGGTATTCCACAGTCCACGCCTTTAAGGGCAGGAGGAAGGGATATTCGCAGTATAGATCCTTCTGTTATTGAACGTGTTGAGGTGATTAAAGGTGCAACCGCAATTTATGGCAATGGTGCTGAAGGTGGATTGATTAATTACATCACTAAAAAAGCCGATAAAGGCAAATCATTTGGAGGTTATACCCAGGCCGGGATTACCGGAAACCTAAAGGGAGATAGCACCATTGGCTACCGTTTTTCGCAACAGCTTTATGGTAAAGAGGAGAAATTCGACTACCTGATAAGCGGTATGTTCGAGAAAACAGGAGTTTTCCGCGATGCAGATGGTTTGGTACTTTCGCCTGAATATGGTTTGGGTGAAACTAAATCTTACAATGGGTTTATAAAACTAGGCTATAATTTTACACCGAAACAACGTTTACAGGTGATGTATAACTATTTCAGCTCGAGGCAACATTCTAAATATATAACCAAAGATGGTGTTTATGGCCAGTCGCCGGCCATTGGAATTTACGGAACCAGATTGGGTGAAGATGAAGGAACAAGATTTAATCACAATGCTAACTTACAGTATACCAATCAGCAGATTTTTGGTAAAACCGATTTAACCGCCAATGTATATTATCAGGATTTTTATACCATTTATTCTAATTCAGCATCATTTTTCGGCAGCGGCCAATCGGCCATTACTTCAACTAAAAAAGGGGCGAGGGTAAATTTAAATACGCCATTTAACATTACCGAACAGGTGCCAATGCAGTTAAACTATGGTTTGGATTTAATGAATGATAAGACTGCTCAAAGCTTAACTGATGGCCGTTTATGGGTGCCGAATATGAATATGACCAATTTTGCACCTTATTTGCAAGCTTCTGCAACTTTATTTAACGATTTAACCATTAAAGGGGGATTAAGAGTCGAAAACATCAATATCAATGTGGATGATTTTAATACTTTGGCTACAGGAGCAAATGGTGCAGGGAGTATAGCCGTACAGGGTGGTAAATTAAACTACAATGCCTTGGTTTTTAACGCGGGTGCACGTTATTCTAAATTTAAATTCTTTAACCCTTTTGTGAGTTATGCACAATCGTTTTCGGTGTTTGAACTGGGTAGGGTGTTGAGGGCAGCAAAAAGCAACACTTTATCTCAACTGGAAACCAAGCCAATTATTGTAAACAATTATGAGGCAGGTTTTAGCAGTACAATAGAAAAATTAAATTTTAGTGCTGCTTACTACTACAGCACTTCTAAATTAGGCGCTAATCTTTTAGAGGTTAATGGTACTTATATCTCTCAACGCATCCCTGAACGGGTTTATGGATTTGAAATACAGGCAGATTACCAGGTTTTGCGTGATTTAAGCATCGGTGGTAACTATGCTCAGGTAGAAGGAAAAGGCGATGTAGATAATGATGGTAATTTTAATGGTGATAAGGATGTATACCTGAATACCACGAGAATCCCACCATCAAAAACAACAGTTTACTTTAAATATTCAGGTGTTAAAAACTTAAGTGTAGATGTAAACTGGATGCGAGTAGGAAACCGTGATCGTTTTAAAGCCAATGCGACAGGTAAATATCTGATTGGTGAAGGACCAGTAAAAGCCTTTAACTTGTTTAATGTTGCAGCAATATATCAGATCACCCAACCATTAAAATTATCTTTAGGTATAGAAAACTTACTGAATAAAGTTTATTATCCTGCTATATCTCAATTTTACGGCAGTAATGTAAACTATGTGAGGGGAAATGGTCGTAGGTTTAATCTGTCGGCTGGTTATGCCTTTTAAGCAATGAAAAATAAGAATTTTAAAAATGTTGTCAGGAATATTCACCTTTGGCTAGGCCTGGCTACTGGTTTGGTGGTTATGATCATCAGCATTACTGGTGCGCTTTACGTATTTGAAGAAGAGATCAGGGATTTTACCCAGAAAGATTTTAGATATGTGGCCGTTCAGCAAAAACCATTTGTAGGTTTAGATCAGGTTATTTCCAAATTCGAAAAACTTTCACCAAAAGATCAGTTAAGGCTGATTAGGATTGAAGATGCCATACCGAATGCAACGATAGAAATTACCACCAAAAAAGCCGCTGTTTATTATTTTAATCCTTATGATGCCTCTCTGGTGAAAAAAGGTAAAGAAGATTGGCTCGAGGTGGTTGAGCATATCCATACTTCGCTGTTGTTGGGCAAAACAGGAGAATTTATCATGCAATGGTCGGTGGTCATTTTTGTAATTATGCTCATTACCGGACTGGTGCTTTGGTTCCCCGGACAGATGCGTTTATTAAAACAATCTTTAACCATTAAAAGAAAAGCTTCATTTAAACGGCTTAATTACGATTTGCATAACGTATTGGGTTTTTATGCTTCCGTTATACTCTTAATTACTGCATTAAGCGGTTTATATTTTGCTTTCAAAGGCGTAAAAAATGCTGCAAGTTTTTTTACGGGCAGTAAACTGGGGCAAGGGAAAGCCATCGTTGCTGCTAAACCTGTGCAGATTGATTCATTGCCTATACGTTACAATAAAATTTATACCGAGGCAAAAATCAAATATCCCGGAGCTATTGCAACCAATTTTTCTTTAAGGGGTAAAGGCGAACTGCGTTTAAGAATGATCTATCCCTATCGTTGGGCCAGGAACCAGAATACTTTTTTCTACAATGCGGCAACAGGAGTAATGCTTAGGGCCAAGCTCTATAAAAACTTCAATGGCGCCGACCTGATAGAAGCTACCAATTACGACTTACATACCGGTAGGTTACTGGGATTGCCAAATAAAATTATTTCTTTCTTAGCCGCATTAATTGCAGCGAGTTTGCCCGTTACCGGTTTTTTTATCTGGTGGAAGAAACGTAAAAAAACTAGAAAAAAAATGGCTACAACTGCTCAGCGTAAGCTTTAAACTTGTTTAATACCGATTGGCAAAACTCCTGTTGCATATCAAAATTAAGATCAGCAACCGGCTCAAAAATTTCGTTAAGGGTAACAGGTGCACTCCCTGCAAAGGTAATTGTGGTTTTTCTTCCATCATGCAATATGTAAGCTATGTTCTGGTGTGTAGTAATTTCGGTATAAGTTCCTTTAAAATCGAAACTTTCACTCCCGTCTTTTTTCGCCATCGCAAATAAAAAACTACCACCTTCAATCAAGTGGTTTTCTATTTTTTTATTGTTCCATTCGGCCGATGGAGCATTCCACTTTATAATGTGTTCAGGTTCATTCCAGAGTTCCCAAACAAGATCTATCGGTTGGTTTATGATAACACTAGCGGTTAAAGCAGTTTCTTTATTCATGTTTTTCTAAATAATGTGTTAAATTAACTGCTATTACTAAATTTTTATGTGGCCATTAGAGACAAATAAAGGGTGATTCGAGAAAGGTTGTAAACAGGTTTTAAAAATAACATTCTTATTGGTTGTATTTTGGGTATTATTTTTATGATTTTTAATGCTATAAAGTACTTAATCTATATTTTAGTTGCAATATGCCTCAATAAGTTTGTTTAAAGGAAAATAATCTTATAACATCAATTTGTTGGCAGCATAATTGTTAAAAAATGGAATCTTGTGTTTTCCAGCCACAAGTTTACCCATCAACGATAGTCGGAAATGTCAGAAATACGAAATTATGATGCAGAATTCTGCGGAAATTTACCCATACACCATATAAACTCCATTCAGGACTACGGATACCTGCTGGTTCTGGATAATAAAACGCTGGATATTATTCAGGTCAGCGAAAACCTGAGTATCATCACAGGTCAGTTACCGGCGCAGGTTGTAAATAAACATTTGTCTTCTTTTTTTAGTAGCCAGGATGTAGAAAATATTGCTAAATTCATTAATGGTAATGCCAAAGACAGAATTCCAATAAATATGGTATTCGAAAACGAAGGTGAAAAATTGTTTTTTGATGGTTTGATCCATATTAAAAATGATTATTCCCTGCTGGAAATAGAAGCTTCTTTAAAGGAAGGGCAGAAAAGCTTTTCGGATGTTTTTCAGGAAGTAAGGCAGTTTATTTCGGCAATGGAAAGCGCTTCAACATTAGAAGAGGTTTGTAATGTAGCCATTAAACAATTGCGGAAAGTTTCTGGTTTTGATGGGGTTAGAATGTACCAGTTCGATGCCAATTGGAACGGAACTGTGATTGCAGAAGAGATTTCGGGAGCATTAGAAAGTTACCTCGGACAAACCTTTCCAGCCTCTGATGTGCCTAAACAAGCCAGGGCACTTTACCTTAAAAATCCATTCAGGCTTATTCCTAACAGGACTTATCAAGCTGTTCGGTTATATCCGGTAATTAATCCGTTAACCAACGCATTTATCGATCTTTCAGACTGTAATTTGCGAGGCGTGGCGTCGGTGCACCTGGAGTATATGCAGAATATGAACGTTTGCGCTTCTATGTCCATCCGGGTTTTGCGCGAAGGCAAACTTTGGGGATTAATTTCCTGTCACCATATCGAACCAAATTTCCCCAATGTAGATATGCGCTATATTTTCGAATGGCTCTCCGTGGAGATTTCGAATAGAATTGCCGCCATTTTAAATCAGGAAGATTATAATCAATCGGCCTCCAGGTTAGAAAAAAGAGCGGTTATTACTGATTTTATTTATGCTAAAGATGATATTATAGAAGGATTGCTGGATGATGAAAACCTAAATATTCTTTCTTTGTTTAATGCTGGTGGAGCTGTGGTAAAGATTGGGAACCGCCTGGAATACCTCGGTAATGTACCTGATAAACATGAGGTGTATAACCTCATGTTATGGCTTGAGGGAAAAGAGACTGAAAAGGTTTTTTCGAGCAGCCACCTCAGTGAGCTGTATGATGAGGCCAAGGCTTACGAAAAAATAGGCAGCGGTATTTTAGTCATCCCTATTGATGGCCGCAGAGGCGATTATGTAATCTGCTTCCGCCCGGAGGTAATAAGGGAGATTAAATGGGGTGGAGATCCCGAACAGGTAATTAATTTTGATAAGGATGGGAAAAACTATCATCCACGTAATTCGTTTAAACTTTGGTTGCAAACGGTTTATGGTCAATCATTGCCCTGGAGCGAAAATGAGCTGGGGATCGCCGAATCATTGAGGAATTTTATATTTGAATTTAGAACAAAGCAACTTTATAATTAACCTGATGGAAAAAAAGCAGGAAAAGGAAAAGCATGATCTTATAGTTAATAAGCGTTACGATAAATATATTGTTGCTATTGGCGCTTCTGCCGGAGGTTTGGAGGCTATTCACGAATTTTTCGACCACATGCCCGCAAATTCGAGTTTTTCCTTTGTCGTAATCCAGCACCTTTCTTCAGATTATAAAAGTTTACTGGTAGAGCTGGTAGGCAAACATACCCACATGAAGGTGTTTGAAGCCGCAAATGATATGGCCATTCAGCAAGATTGCGTATATATCATTCCCAACAATAAACTCATGACTTTGGTGAAAGGAAGGTTAAAACTGGCCGAAAAATCGCAGATTAAAGCACCAAATACGGCAATAGATCATTTTTTATATACCCTGGCCAAAGATAAAAAGGAGAAAGCCATTGCCATTATCCTATCCGGAACAGGAACTGATGGTACCAAAGGCATCCAAAGTATTAAAGAAAATGGTGGGATGGTGATTGTTCAGGATCCGGCTTCTGCCAAATTCGACGGTATGCCCAATTCGGCCATCGCCTCAGGCAATGCTGATCATGTGATGATCCCTTCAAGGATGCAGGAAGAGCTTTTTAGTTATGTAAATGAAGAGCCAGTTAAGGTACTCGAAAACGGTAAGGTAAATGAAGAACTGCTTGATGAAATATTTAAGCTGGTACACAACAGCAGCGGCAACGATTTTAACCTCTATAAAACCCCAACCATTATCAGGCGCATTGGCCGGAGGATGAATGAGAGGGGCATGAAAAAATTAGACCGTTATGTTGCCTTTTTACGGGAGAATGAGCATGAAGTGAAAATTTTAGCTCAGGATTTTCTCATCGGTGTAACTAAGTTTTTTAGGGATGAGCAGGCTTTTGCGCAGCTTAACGAATACGCCTTACAGGATATTGTAGCACGAAAAGAAGATGGCGATGTAATCAAAATCTGGATATGTGCCTGTAGTACCGGAGAAGAAGCTTATTCTGTTGCGGCAATGGTAAATGATTGTGTAGACCGCTCTGGTAAAAAAATCGAGATTAAAATATTTGCTTCTGATATTGACGAAAAAAGTATTGAAATTGCTTCCAAGGGTCAATACCCGCTTACCGTAAAGAAAGAAATTCCAGCCCAACTGTTTAAAAAATACTTTATACAGGAAGGGAAATACATCAGCGTGATCGCAAGCTTACGTAAGCAGGTTGTGTTTGCAAAACACGATGTAATTAAATCGCCGCCCTTTATCAAAAACGACCTGGTTACCTGTAGAAACATGCTTATCTATGTAAACAGCATCCTTCAGGAAAAAATTCTTTCGATATTTCATTTTTCGCTTCTGCCCAATGGTTACCTCTTTCTCGGCTCAAGCGAAACCGCTTCATCCATGAAAGCTGGATTAACTGAAATTTCGGGTAAATCGAAAATTTATCAGAAAACCGGAAAAATCAATTATTCCACGTACAACACCTATAATACCGGCTCCAGAACCGCCGCTGGTTTAGAGCGGAAAAAAGGTAGTATTACTGAAACGATACAAAGCCCGCTCGAAAAACGTCTGGCCGATTTTCTTTCGTCAGATCTGGGTTATGTAGCGGTATTTATAGATAAAGCCTATATTATGCAGGATGCTGTTGGCGATTACCGTCAATATTTATCCCTGCCCGAGCAAAGCATTGAGCTGAATATCTTAAAAATGGTACCGAGAGAGGTATCGGTAGTACTCAATACCGGACTGAGAAAAGCCTGGAAAGAAAATAAAAAAGTAGCCTTAAAAAAGATCCGTTTTAAGAATAATGTATTTGTTAATATCTCTGTAGTACCGTCTGATCCGGCCAATACCAATGGATTTACCATGGTGGTTTTTGCCGAACATGTTTTAGAAATAGTTGCCGGTAAAGATGAACTGGCACTGCCCGGTTTTCATGACGCTACGCAGTCCGAATATGTATTCGAACTGGAAGCCGAATTGAACGAAACCCGTTCGAACCTGCAGATGGCCGTTGAAGAAATGGAGACGACCAACGAGGAGCTTCAATCCAGTAATGAAGAACTGCTTTCCGCCAATGAAGAGCTGCAATCCAGCAACGAGGAGTTACAATCGCTAAATGAGGAACTTCATACCTTAAATACTGAGCATCAGCTTAAAATCAAAGAACTCATCGAGTTGAATGATGATCTGGACAATTATTTCAGGAGTACGGATATCGGGCAGATTTTTCTGGATGCCGGAATGATTATCCGCAAATTTAACCCTGCTGCCATCAGTATGGTGAACTTGATTGAAGCAGATATTGGCCGTTCGATTGAACATATTTCGAATAATATTAAAGCTGAAAGCTTTACCGGTGATATCAGAAAAGTATTGTTAAACGGCCACATCATTGAAAAAGAAGTACAACTAAAAAACAATACCCGTTCGTTAATGCGTATTATGCCTTATTTAAGGAAAGATAAGCGAGTGGATGGTGTAGTGATTTCTTTTGTTGATATTTCAAAGATTACCGAACTTAATAATATCATCAGCGGAGTTTTCAATGCAAGTTTAAATGGTATTTTGGCCTTCAGGGCCGTAAGGGATGCCAAACATTTTATCATAGATTTTGAATGCAGCACCTTTAATGATTCTGCGCTGAGTATTTTAAACAAGAATAAAGCAGAATTAACAGGGGCCAGGCTGGTTAAAATGATACCTGAACTGGTTGTAAGCAACCTTTTTAATAAATATGTTGGCGTTGTTGAAAACGGAAAAGTGCTCGAAACAGAACTACAGTTTTCTAAAGAACAATGGTGTCAGCTTATTGCCGTAAAAATGTCTGATGGTTTTGTGGCCACTTTGACTGATATCAGTCAGCAAAAACTGGCTGAACAGAAACTGAAGAAAAATTATAACGAGCTTTTAGGCACACGCGAAAACCTGCGTCAGCTCAATGCCGACCTGGAGTTGAAGGTGAAAGAGCGTACCATGAAACTTTCCGAAAGTGAAGAACGTTTCAACCTGGTATCGCATGCCACTAACGATACCATTTGGGACTGGAACCTGGCGCAAAATACCATGTGGCGGAGTGACAACTTTACCACGATGTTTGGTTATGAAAAAGATGCTCAAACGGATAATATTGCCTTTTGGTTTGATAAAGTCCACCCTGATGACCGCGAACGTGTAAAAACAAGTGTTTACGATGCCATTAACCACAACGAAACACAATGGACATCGCAGTACCGTTTACAAAAAGCCGATGGTAGTTATGCTACTTTGCTCGATCGTGGAAGTATTTTACTGGATGATCTGCAAACCCCTTACCGCATGGTGGGCTCTATTGTTGATATTTCGAAACTGGTAGATACCGAAGTAAAACTGAATTCTACCGAACGTAAATTCAGAAAGATTTTCGAATCCAACGTCATCGGGATCTTATTTAGCAACACCGAAACCGGTAGGATAGAAGATGCCAATGATATTTTCTTAAAACTTTTAGGTTATACAAGGTCTGATTTCGAAAATGGAAATATCGATTGGATGCAGATTACACCTGAAGCTTTTATGCCAATCAGTAAAATATCTGCTAAATTGTTAAAAGAAGAAGGCTTTTGTCCGCCTTTCGAAAAACAGTACCTTAATAAAGACGGCGTTCCTGTAGATGTTTTAGTTGGTTCTGCACTGCTCGATGAAGAAGTACCAAACGGTGCTGTAACCTATGTGATTGACATCAGTAAACAAAAACATACCGAGAAAAAGCGTATAGAGCTCCAAAAACTCATCAAAAAACAGCAGGACGAGTTTTATAGCATCTTCAAAAATGCACCTGCATTAATTACCATCCGCAGAGGTGAGGGGCTTAAATACGAATTTGTGAACGAAGCCTTTAAAACCTTTGATGGAGGTACGGATTATATCGGCCGCTCAAGGATTGGGAATGGATCTAAATTTGAATCACCCGAACTTTTGGAAATTGAAGATCGGGTAATGCAAACAGGCAAAACATATGTAGCCAATGCCTATAAAATTGATCAGGTAAATAAAACTACAGGTAAATCAGTAGAAAAGTGGTTCGATATGATCTTAAACCCTGTATTTTCTGATAAAGGTGTAATAGATGGGATCGCTTTCTTTGGCTTCGAAGTCACCGATTTAATGAAAGCGCAACAGGCCACAAAAGAGCTGATGCACCGTAAGGATGAATTTATGAGTATTGCCAGTCACGAGCTGAAAACGCCTATTACCAGTATCAAGGGCTTTTTGCAGTTTGCGCTTAGAATGGCCGAACAGCAGAAATTCGAAAAGATTTATGAGTTCGTAGATAAGGCCAACCGACAAATTGGAAAACTTACAGCGCTGGTTGAAGATTTATTGGATGTAACCAAGATACAGGCTGGTAAAATGACTTTCAACTTCTCTGACTTTAACATTGCCGGAGTGATAGAAGATGCCATTGATGGTTTGCAGGAAAGTTTGAACAGGCACAGTATTGTGCAGCAAATAACTGATGTACAGATACATGCCGATCGTAACCGTATTGAACAGGTATTGAGTAATTTTATCTCAAATGCCATTAAATATTCGCCCGATGCTGATAAAATTGAAGTTTCGGCAAAAACAGAAGAAGATTACCTGTTGGTTGCCGTTCGGGACTATGGTATTGGCATTCCTAAAGATAAATCGCAATTTGTATTCGACCGCTTTTTCCGGGTAGAAGCCTCATCACATAGCTTTTCAGGGCTTGGCCTCGGTTTATATATCTCAGCAGAAATTGTTGAAAGGCATGGTGGCGATATAGGCGTAAACAGTAAGGAGGGTGAAGGTTCTGAATTCTGGTTTAAAATTCCATTGAAAAATAAATAGCTGTTTGTTATAAGTTGAATATTTTCTAAGCCTCGTCATCCTGAGCGGAGTCGAATGATCGCTATTTACTTATTTTAACCTATTTGGAATTTATAATGTATGATAATCAAGACAAAGCAAACAAAATGTGCTTAATCAATGTATTAATAATTCCTCTAACACGGGAGTAATTTGAAATGGGGTAAACATGGATGTGGATACCCCTTTTCTATTTTGATAACAATTGAGCCTAAAACTTGTTTAGTTCATTTTGTTCAGTGTTATTGAAATACTCCTTCAGGTTGTGTAATTAATCCCAACTATTTGGGCATCGTGGTGTTGCTTTAATATGGATGATAGGGCAAATTTAATTTTAGGCATTGTTTTTTTGTTGGCAGGAATTTTTGTTTTTTATATTATTTTTAGACCCGATAGAGAGAAGAGAAGGTAAAGGTTAATCTGACCTCTTCTATTTTTACCGCAAAAGCCACAAAGAAAAGGCGAGGAGATCGCAGCGTTATTTTTTATACCTCAAATTTCAAACATCCGATCCTTGACTTAAGGACTTATTTTATATATCATTAAGAAATAAAGGCAGTAAGAAAACTTTGACAATCTTCTGAGCATTGAGCCAAAAAAGATTTTCAAAGTTATTAATTGGACTAATGCATATTGATTATTCGTTATTTACTTTCATCATCCATCTTACATCTTCCATAATTTTCCTTATCATTAATGTTTATTGATTAATCCTAAAACAATTGCTATTGGTCATGATAGATTGATCATTGGTTATTTTACCCCCATCATTCCTTTTCATATCACATCTTCCATTACTTTACGTATTCTTGTGAAAAAAAATCATGGAAAAACCGCTCATAAACATCACCTATTGTCCTAAATGTGGCTGGATGCTTCGTTCGGCATATATGGCGCAGGAAATTTTAATCACTTTTGTTGATGAGGTAAAAGGAGTAACTTTATTACCAAGTGAAACTTCTGGGGTTTTTACAATAACCGTGAATGAAAAATTGATTTTCGATAGGAAACAGATGCAGCGCTTTCCTGAGATTAAAGAATTAAAGCAGCTTATCCGTGATGAAGTAAATCCTTCAATGAACCTTGGCCATTCTGATGTTAAACAAGGGTAATACAGGTTGCTAACCTAAAGTCAAAAAAACTGCTAAATTTTTTTGGAAATGGAGGTTCGGTTTTTTATAGGGGTTTTCAGCCCCGCTCTTTGCTAAATTCCGATGAAAAATCGGAATACCGCTTTCGATCGGGTTTATAGATTATGGATAGTTGTACAATGGCTAATAACTAACCTGACCTTAGCGAGCTGCCAATTTTTCATCGGCAGCTTGGGGGCAGGACTGCATTCCCCAAATGCTACTATAATTGCTTCCCAGACTAAAATTGATAAGTATTTTAGCGTGTTTACTAATAAATTGTGAAATTTAGACCCCGTAGATTTTTAAAGTCTGCGGGGTTTAAATAGTCTTATTAATTATTTTTTATACTTACTTCTGAACCTTAATTTCAGTTCTACGGTTTAAAATCCTACCTTCTTCAGTAGTATTTGGACTGATCGGATCTTTATCACCGTGACCAACAATGGTAAAATTGTTGCCATTTAAACCTGCATTAACAAAATAAGATTTTACGGAGTTTGCGCGGTCGATTGAAAGCGACATATTGTGCTCTGGTGTGCCCTCTGCGGATGAATACCCATTAAGTATAAATTTAGTATCAGGCGATTTTTTCATTTCGGCTACTGCTTTATCTAAAATAGGAAAAGAAGAAGTTTTAAGTACGAACGAATTAAACTCGAACTGGATGTTATCTAAATTAAAATTCGGTTTTTCAATCGGTTCTGGTTTTTCTGGTTCTGGCTCAGGTGCTGTTTTTTTCTCTTCAACAGGTGGCGCTGGCTTTTCAACAGGAGCAGGTGCTGGTTTTGCTACCAGTTTTTTGGTTTTACAAGAGTACATGGTAAGTGTACCTAAAGCAATAAGCGTGGTAAATAGGAGATTTTTTGTAATGTTCATGTTTAAAGATTAATTTAAGTTTATTGTGTGTTTGTTGCCCAAACATACTAATAAATGATTATACGTATAACGGTGTTTTATTTAAGAAGTTATATTTTCCGTATTAATCATAATAATTTAGTTGCCATTTCCTGATCTCCTTCGATGTAACTTATTTTAAATCAATGCGGTTTTAATGCTATTTTCTGCAAACATATTCCCTTTAATTTTCTTTAACTATTATAAAAAATTAGATATGGATCGTTTTAAAAACAAAGTAGCTTTAATTACGGGAAGCAGCCAGGGAATAGGCGCCGCATGTGCGTTAAAATTAGCAAAAGAGGGCTGTGATATTATTTTAAATGGACATAAATTTGATGAGCGGGGCGAAAAACTGATTGCCCAGATCAAAGAACTGGGACAGAAAGCGGTATTTTTAGCCGCCGATTTAAGCAAGGCGAAAGAAGCTGTTAAGCTGGTAAACGATGCCGTAAAAGAATTTGGTCAGCTCGATATTCTGATCAATAATGCAGGTGTAGAGAAGAAGGCCGATTTTTGGGAGGTAACAGAAGAAGATTACGACCTGGTAATGGATACCAATTTAAAAGGTGTTTTTTTTGGAATCCAGTCTTTTGTAAACTACTGTCGCGAGCATAAAGTAGCTGGCACGGTAATCAATATGAGTTCGGTACATGAAGAAATCGTATTTCCACATTTTGCGGCTTATTGTGCAAGTAAGGGCGGTTTAAGAATGCTGACCAGAAACCTGGCTACAGAACTGGCCCCTTTTAACATCAGGATTAATAATGTAGCGCCTGGTGCGGTTTCTACACCGATTAATCAGGATTTATTAGAAGATAAAGAACAATTGGAAAAAGTATTACAGAACATCCCTTTAAAAAGAATGGGCAAGGTAGAAGATGTGGCCAATGTGGTGGCTTTCCTCGCGTCAGATGAAGCTGCTTATGTAACCGGATCAACTTATTTTGTGGATGGTGGTTTAACTTATCATTACGAAGAACAATAGGCTAACCGGTTTCGCGACTCAGTTGTTTATTCAGTTCTACAGCCGCACTGATTAAGGCAAGGTGTGTAAAAGCCTGGGGGAAATTGCCTAAATGTTCGCCTTTTCTGCCTAGTTCTTCGCTAAATAATAAAAGATGGTTGGAATAACCGATCATCTTTTCAAAATTTTCTACAGCACGCTCCACTTCCCCGCTTTTGGCGAGTGCTTCTATAAACCAGAAAGAGCACATGTTAAAAGTACCCTCTTCACCTTCTAAACCATCTATTTTGGTCATGCCGTTTTTGTAGCGGTAAACCAGTACATCCAGCAACAGTTCTTCATCAATCGCTTTCATAGTAGAAAGCCATCGGGGTTCTAATGGTGAGATAAAATGTGTTAAGGGCATCAGCAGCGCACTCGCATCTACATGTGTAGCACCTTTATACTGTACCCAGGCCCCCAGTTTCTTATTCCAGAAATTATGGTAAATATCTTCGTAAATCTCGCTGCGGATGTTGTGCCATTCCCTTTCAGGGTAGGGGAACGATCGGTTTTCGGCAATTTTAATCGCCCTGTCCAATGCTACCCAGCACATCAAACGCGTATGTAAGAATTCCTTTTTCTCACTCCTGATTTCCCAGATCCCATGATCAGGTTTTTTCCATTGTTTAATTACGCATTCAACCTGCTTTTCAATCAATGTCCAAAATTCGTAGGTAATCGGTTTGTGCGATTTGTTGTAAATATACACCGTATCAATCAGTTCGCCGTAAATATCGATTTGCAACTGACTTGCAGCTTCATTACCTATGCGTACAGGTTTAGATGAATGGTAACCTTCAAACTGATCGGCTTCTACTTCTTTAATTTTCGCATTTCCATCTATCTGGTACACCAGTTGAAGGTCAACTTTCTGGCAGAGGTTAAATATCCAGTCCATAAAAGCTGTGGCTTCATCAAAAAAGCCAAGTCTTAAAAAAGCGTACATCGTAAAAGCGGCATCCCTGATCCAGGTGAAACGGTAATCCCAATTCCTGTCCCCGCCAATGGTTTCGGGCAGGCCAAAAGTTGGAGCAGCTACTACCGAGCCAAATTCGGCTGAAGTAAGCAGTTTGAGGGTTATGGCCGATCTCCTGATGATTTCGTCATAACGACCTTTATATGTAGTCTGGTTGATCCATGTCCGCCAATAATCTACTGTTTTGCGGTAGCCATGTTCGGTATAATGGTTTAAATCGGCTCCTTCTTGCTCATCCTCAATAATTTCCATGATGATGTGTGCGGTTTCCGATTCCTTAAGCGTAAAAGCAGCGTAACCCGTACCTTTTTCTATATGCAAGGGCACATCGGCTTTTAATTTTAGGGTTAGTTTTTCGGTTTTCGAAAAGAAAATCAGTTCATTGCTTTCATGATGAGTAGTATGTGGACTTTCAGTATAACCAAAACTGGGTACGCAGAAAACCTTAAAAGTAATATTGCCCCTGATGGATTTAATCTGCCTTACAATGGCACTGGGAAAATCCACTTCCTTTGATAGTGGCATATAATCACTGAGTTCGGCAATGCCTTGGTCGGCAAAAAAACGGGTAAGCAGAACTGCCGTTCCAGGCAGATAAAGCTGTTTGCTGGTACAGTTTTCCAATTGTGGCTCAACAGAAAAATAACCACCTTTTTCCGAATCGAGCATGGAAGCAAAAACGCTAGGTGAGTCAAACCTAGGGGCACACAAAAAATCAATTGATCCCTTTAAAGAAACCAGCACAACGGTTTTCAGGTTACCAATAACGCCATAGTTTTCTATAGGTTGAAAAGGTCTTTTTTTGTGCTTTGCCATATTTAAGGTATTAACTACCTAAGCAAAGGAATAACGCTTCGGTTTTGTTTTACCTTTTACAGCACTACCAGAAGTATAAAATACAAAATTAATTAAACCTTCAAATTTGGCATCAGGTTTAAAAAAGCCTGGGCATTGGCAGCATATTTCTTTTTGTCGAGTTTGAAATAAAATGCCCCTTTTTTAGAGCCTGTTCTGTCTTTTTCAGCCAGTTTGATCAATAATCCGGTTGAAGTAATCTTACGGCTGAAATTTCTTGTATCAATTTTGGTATCGTTTACCTCTTCAAAAAGGATGTGCAACTGCGGTATGGTGAATTTTTTAGGCAACATTTCGAACAGAATAGGGTGGAGGGCTGCTTTGTACCTCAGTTTTTTCCGCGCATCTGCAACCATTTCATTATGGTCGAAAATCAGTTTAGGCCTCTCGTTGATCAAAAACCATTCTGCTTCGTAATCGTCGTTTAACTGTGCTTCATATTTATGAATATCAATCAAAGCAAAATAACCTACAGAAAGCGTACGTTCTATCGGATCGCGCTTAGGCTCGCCATAAATCTGCAGCTGTTCCAGGTACACACCTTCTAAACCTGTCATTTTTTTTAACACCCTGTTTGCGGCATCATCGGGGCTTTCATCAGCACCAACAAAACCGCCCATCAAGCTCCATTTATTTATTTCGGGCTCTAAACCGCGCTTTACAAGAAGAATTTTAAGGTGCTCGCCATCAAATCCAAATACGATACAGTCAACAGCAACAAGGTAATGCGGCTGTCTGGAATATTCAATCATTTTTTATAAGAGGTTTTAAAGGCTTAATATGTTCAATTTTTCACGAATATAAAAATTAATATTAATTGTCGTTTTGACAATTAATATTAATTTTATAATTTGGCGGCTTAGACGGGTGAAGTAAAATGACTTCCTTTTTCTAACCAATTGAAAATATAAGATGAACCAAACATTCGAACTCGACAGTAATCCGCATACCAGGTTAAATATATTAACCGGAGAATGGGTTTTAGTTTCCCCACACCGTACTAAAAGGCCCTGGCAGGGTAAGGTTGAAGCGCTAACACCCGATAACCGCCCCGAATACGATCCTAAATGTTATTTATGCCCGGGCAATGGCAGGGCAGATGGCGATAGCAATCCTGATTATACCGAAAGTTTTGTTTTTAACAATGATTTTGCAGCCTTGCTGGAAGATACCCCTGCCGGAAATATGAACGAGAATGATTTATTGGTTGCCAATAACCAGCGCGGACTTTGCAGGGTAATTAGTTTTAGTCCAAAGCATAACCTTACACTACCAGAAATGAGTGTGGAAGCCATCACCGCGGTGGTAAATGTTTGGCAAAATGAATTCAATAGCCTTGCCGAAAACGATTGGATCAAATACATCCAGATTTTCGAAAACAAGGGAGATATAATGGGTTGTAGCAATCCGCATCCGCATGGACAGATCTGGTCGCAGGGCGATATCCCATTGGAAATTGCCAAAGAGACTGAACGTCAGAAAACTTACTATGCCATTCACAGGAGAAGTTTATTGGCCGATTATTTAAAGCTGGAATTGAAAAAAAATGAGCGTATTGTATTTGAAAACGATCATTTCGTGGTACTGGTGCCTTTCTGGGCGGTTTGGCCTTACGAAACCATGATCATCAGTAAACGCCATGTAAACAGTATCAAATTGTTTAGCGAGGCAGAAAAGAAATCATTGGCCGGGGCGATTAAAGTACTCACAACTAAATACGATAACCTGTTCGAAACCGCTTTCCCTTACTCAGCAGGGATGCACCAAACGCCGGTAAACAACGGATATTACCCTGAATGGCACTGGCACATGCATTTTTATCCACCATTGTTGCGTTCGGCAACCGTTAAGAAATTTATGGTGGGTTATGAGATGCTGGCGAACCCTCAGCGTGATATTACACCTGAATTTGCCGCAAACCGTTTAAAGGAAATGTCTACCATACACTATAAGATCAGCAAGACTGAAGACTAAAAATATTGATAATGAATGCACAACATTTAAAAAATACATTTAAAAAGCTTTTCAATGCTGAACCGATTTTAGTGCGTTCTCCCGGAAGGATTAACATCATTGGAGAGCATACCGATTATAATGGTGGTTTTGTAATGCCTGCTGCAATTGATAAGGCCATTTATGTCGCTATATCTAAAAGAGAAGACGATGATATACACCTGTTTTCAGAAAGCTATCAGCAATTTGATATCTCATCGGTTAAAGATTTAAAAAAATCAGAAAATAGCTGGGCCAACTACATTTTAGGAGTGGCCGATCAGTTAAAGGAAAGAGGTTATAAACTAGGTGGTTTTAATTTTTATATTGATGGCGATGTGCCATTGGGTGCAGGTTTATCATCTTCGGCTGCAGTTGAGTGTGCCACAGGTTTTGCACTCGATCAGCTTTTTTCGCTTTCCGTTCCGAAAATGGATATTGCTTTAATCGCACAAAAAGCAGAACAGACTTTTGCAGGTGTTAATTGCGGTATTATGGATCAGTTCGCTTCTGTGTTTGGTAAAAAAGATCATGCGATTATGCTCGATTGCAGATCAATGGAATACAGTTATATCCCGCTAAAATTGGACGGATATAAACTGCTGCTGCTAAACACCAATGTAAAACATGCGTTAGCCGATTCGGCATATAACAAAAGAAGAGCGCAGTGCGAACAGGGTGTTGCCTGGGTTAAAGAACATTATGCAAATGTAAATACACTCCGTGATGTTGATTTAAACATGCTTGAGGCTTATGTTAAACCCATGGACATAGATGTATACAACAAGTGCCGTTTTGTAGTAGAAGAGATTGCCCGTTTGTTAAGCGCAGCAGAGCAATTGGAAAACGGAAACCTGCAAGGCCTGGGCAAACTGATGATAGAAACGCATGAAGGTTTGAGCAAAGAGTATGAGGTAAGTTGTAAAGAACTCGACTTTTTGGTTGATGCTGTTAAACCACTTGATGAAGTATTAGGCGCCAGGATGATGGGCGGTGGTTTTGGTGGCTGTACCATTAATATTGTTAAAGAAGAGAAAATTGCAGATCTCATCGAAGAACTTGCATCAAAATATTTACTGGAGTTTGGACTTAAGCTGGATGCCTACACTGTACAAACCGATAACGGTACCAGTTTATACAATTAAAATAAAATTACCTCAGGTACACTAACCAAAATAAATCAATGAAGAACAATTTATTAGACACGAAGGATTACATTGTATTTGCAATCTACTTCGTTATTGTAGCCGCTTACGGGCTCTACATTTACAATAAGAAAAAATCAGAATCTACCGGTTCCAAAGATTATTTTCTTGCCGAAGGCTCTTTAACCTGGTGGGCCATTGGTGCGTCATTAATCGCATCGAATATTTCTGCCGAGCAGTTTATTGGCATGAGTGGATCGGGCTTTAAAATGGGCTTGGCCATTGCAACTTACGAATGGATGGGCGCTTTAACCTTAGTCGTTGTAGCCGTTTTCTTTATCCCGGTTTATTTAAAGAACAAAATTGCAACAATGCCGCAATTCTTACACCAGCGTTATAACGGTACAGTAGCTATGATTATGGCGGTATTCTGGTTATTGCTGTATGTGGTGGTAAACTTAACATCGATCCTTTATCTGGGTGCCTTGGCTGTAAGCAGTATTTCAGGCTTTGATTTGCGTTTTTGTATGTATGCCATTGCCGTTTTCGCCATCATCATTACACTTGGCGGGATGAAGGTAATCGGTTATACCGATGTTATCCAGGTATTTTTCCTGATTTTGGGTGGATTAGCAACTACTTATCTGGCGTTAAACCTGGTATCTACCCATTATGGTACTTCAGGAATTTTTGAGGGTTATAGCTTAATGACTTCAAAAGCTTCAGAGCATTTCCACATGATTTTGAAACCAGATAATGAAAATTATATTGATTTACCGGGTTTAAGTGTGTTGGTAGGTGGTATGTGGATTGTGAATTTAAACTATTGGGGTTGTAATCAATATATCACCCAGCGTGCTTTGGGTGCAAATTTAGAAACTGCCCGTGGCGGGATTCTTTTTGCTGCATTCTTAAAATTATTAATGCCGATCATAGTGGTTTTACCGGGCATTGCAGCTTATGTATTATATAAAGATGGTGCTTTCCAGTCAGAAATGATTCAGGGTGGTTCGGTAAATCCTGACCGCGCTTATCCGGTATTGTTAAACTTGCTGCCTGCAGGTTTAAAAGGACTTTCTTTTGCTGCATTAACTGCTGCTGTTGTAGCCTCATTAGCTGGTAAAGCGAACAGTATTGCTACCATTTTTACTTTGGATATTTATAAGAAGGTATTAAATGTTGAAGCATCAGAGAAAAATCTCGTAACAACAGGTAAAATTTCGATTGTTGTGGCCATGATCCTGGGCGTAGTAATTGCCCCATACCTGGGTATCGATAAAAAAGGAGGTTTCCAATACATTCAGGAGTATACAGGTTTTGTATCTCCAGGTATTTTTGCCATGTTTATCTTGGGATTCTTCTGGAAAAGAACAACTTCTGGTGCCGCATTATTTGCGACCATTGGTGGTTTTGCCCTTTCAATCTTGCTTAAATTCTTACCTAACCTTACCGATCTTTCGTGGTTATCAGGAAGTGGCTTCTCTGTAAAAAATGCTGTTGGTGTTTACGAAATTCCATTTTTAGATAGAATGGGCTTCGTGTTTATATTCTGTATCCTTGGTATGGTAATCATTAGTTTAGCAAGTAACAAAGCTAAGGCCGAAGCTAAAGGCCTGGCCATTGATGCTAAAATGTTTAAAACATCAACCAGTTTTGCAGTTGGCGCTTTAATCATCATAGGCTTATTGGTTGCGCTTTACAGCGTTTATTGGTAAACCATTCAGATCAATCACCATTTACTTTGACAATCTATTTGGCGCAATACCTGTAAGATTGTCAAAGTTTTCTTAACTGCCTTAATTCCTTAATGATTAAGCAATAAGTCCAATTAATTACTTTGACAATCTTTTGGGGTCAGTACCTGTAAGATTGTCAAAGTTTATCTCTATATTCTCTGTGAACTCGGTGGTAAATCATGGAAAATGCAGATCTCTGGGATATTCCTTCAGATTTATCACCTCGGTATGTCACCCTGAGCGGAGTCGAGGGGGCTATTGAGCTTATGACATATCACGATTTATCGTTTACTTTGACAATCTTTTATGCACAGTGCCTATAAGATTGTCAAAGTTTATTTATCTATGTGAATTCTGTGATTTTTTCTCCGTGAACTCGGTGGTTGAAAAACACCAAATTATCCTTCATCCTCCGTAGCCAGTTTCTTCACCAGCCAGGGGAGCGTAAGTCCCTGCCCGATAAGCGTAAAAAGTACAACCACAACAGAAATAAAAATAATGGCATTACGCTGCGGGAAAGCACTTCCATCAGATAAAGTAGCCGGTAATCCGATGGCAATAGCCAAAGAAACAATACCCCTCATACCCGACCAGCTGATGATCAAACTGTTTTTAAAATCCAATAACGCCTCTTCTGTAATCTTATGTTTTCCTTTTTGAAAAGCTTTCTGAAGGTTGAACCGCTGTAGAAAAACACGTGCCATCCTGAGTAACAAAGCGACAATGGTAATCACCAAAGAATAACCAATATATGGTAAAATATCTGCACTATTGATGTTTCTATAAACATACGGAAACTGCAGTCCGATTAAAATGAAAATCAATCCGTTCAATAAAAAAATAATAATGTCCCAGATATTTTTCGATTGGTTTTTAAGCTGTTCCGGGAAAACCTTATTGCTGAATCTCGAAATACCCAAACCCAGCATTACCACTGCAATTACGCCCGAAACATGTACCTCTTCTGCAATTAAATAAGTAACAAAAGGCATCAGTAACATAAAACTGATGGTAGCTAACCTGTTATCGTGTATTCTTTTAAGGATGAAAGCCAGGATTCTCGACATGACCATACCAATCAAAAAACCTCCCGCCATTAAAACAGCAAATTCTAAAGATGCTTTCCAAAATACAAAAGCAGTTCCCGTTACTGCCGCCACAGCAAAACGGTAGGCTACCAGCGCCGAAGCATCATTAACCAAACTTTCGCCCTCTAAAATGGTATTCGTTTTATGTGATAAGCCCAATCCTTTCGTAATGCTCATGGCAGCAACTGCATCCGTTGCAGAAAGTATGGCACCCAATACGAATGATATCGGCCAGCTCATCCCCGGAATCATATAATGTGCCACCACAGCAATGCCAACCGCGGTTATAAACACCAGCGATATAGCCAAAGTAAGTATGGTATTAATATTGGTTTTAAACTCTTTAAACGAGATGTTAAAAGCAGCATCGTAAAGTAACGGCGGTAAGAAAATCAGGAAAATAATCTCCGGATTAATATCAATAGGCGGTAAAGAAGGTATAAAACCAACTGCTATACCAGCAATAATCAATAAAATAGGATAGGGGATTTTAATGTGATCGGCAATTGATGATAAACCGATCATTACCGCTAAAATAAATATTACAATGGCATAATTTTCCATATCTGTTTATGTCGATTGTTTTACATGAGCATCGGAACAATGCCGGCAAAATATAGGTTTAGAACCGGATAAAAAAGTTTATCGTCAAAAACTAATTAACAGAAAGCAAATATTGATCAATATTTGCCGCTATAAAAACAAAAAAATTAAAGGATAAGGATGTAATAGAGAGCTTTAAAGAAAAATTACCGCTGTAACCTTGGTCTTTTGCTTTTAAAAGGCTGGTTGGTTTTTGGTTTAGCTGCTTTGGCTGTACTGTCCTCTTCCGATATTTTAACCGTTATTACATTTCCTTTAAAAGTTTCATCATTTAAAGTGGATACAATGTTTTTGGCATCAGGAAGACTGTATATTTCCAAAAAAGCATAACCCTTACATTTGCCCGTAGCCCTGTCGCGCACAATTTTAATTGTTTCTACCCTGCCGTGAAGACTAACCAGTATTGCCAAATCCATCTCTTGGATGTTGTCAGGAAGGCCGCCTATAAAAATCTTAACCATTAATTCAGTAATTTGAGGAACGTCCGGCAAATTCGATCTTGAACCCAGAGTTGTTCTTTTAGACCTGCAAAATAAGCAAAATGATATTCTTACCCAAACAATTGAACGAATTTTGCCTCATTTTTAACACAAAAATGTGAAGTGCTGATGAATGTATTGATGTTGACCGGTAGAAAGTGTAAATTCGCTTTCTAATCATTCAAAAATAGGTCAAATATGAGCATCCCGAGGATAAAATCTTTATTTCTAATTGCGTTACTACTCTTTAGTTTCCAGTTTTTACATGCGAAAATTTTGTTGCCATCGGTTTTTAGCAATAATATGGTGCTGCAGCAAAAAACAAATGCTGCTATTTGGGGCGAAGCCACCGCCGGAAAAGCCGTTAAAATTACGGTTTCGTGGAATAAAATCAATTATGGCGCTATTGCAGATGCCAATGGCAATTGGAAAATCAAAGTTGGAACACCAGCTTATGGCGGACCTTATACCATCACCATTTCGGATGGAGAACTATTGGTGCTTAACAATGTATTGATTGGTGATGTATGGATCTGCTCAGGCCAATCCAATATGGAAATGCCCCTGGCTGGCTGGGGGAAAATAAGTAATTACGAAAAAGAGATTGCAGATGCCAAATTTCCCAATATCCGTTTATTACAGGCAGAACATATTACAAGTAATACTCCACTTAGCGACGCTAAAGTAACCAACGGTGGCTGGCAGGAATGCAGTCCGAAATATATTGCCGAATTTTCATCTACAGCCTATTTCTTTGCCCGCGAAGTGTACGAGAAAACAAAAATTCCAATAGGACTAATCCACACCTCATGGGGCGGAACCATTGCAGAAGCCTGGACCAGTGCCGAATCGCTTAAAAAAATGACCGATTTTTCTGCGGCAGTTGATAAAATCCAACAAGCAGCTAAAAATTCTTCAACGGTTTCATACGACGAAAAAGTAACCAACTGGGTTAAAATGACCACAGAAAAAGATTCTGGTTATCAGGCCGGACAGCTTAAATGGGCCACAGCAGAAACTACAGGCTGGAAAAGCATGACTTTGCCAACGTTGTGGGAAGAAGCTTCACTTAAAAATTTCGATGGCATTGTGTGGTTTAGCAGGAAAGTGAATATTCCGGAAAATTGGAAAACAAGCGGTATAAAACTTAACCTCGGAACCATAGATGATAACGATATTACTTATGTAAATGGTGTAAAAGTTGGCGAAACGGTCGGCTATAATGTAGGTAGAAGCTATGCCATACCTGCAGATTTACTCAAACCAGGCGAAAATATAATTACCGTACGTGTTTTTGATAGTGGCGGCGGCGGTGGCATTTATGGCGAGGCCAAAGATTTAAGTGTGACAAATAATGCGGGTGAGAAAATTTCGCTTGCGGGAGACTGGAGATATAAAATTGGACTTAATTTTAATAACATCGGGCCAAAACCTGCTGATGAAAGTGGCCCTAACCGACCAACGGTTTTATATAACGCCATGATTAATCCTTTTATTCAGTTTTCAATCAAAGGAGCCATTTGGTATCAGGGAGAAAGCAATGCCGACAGGGCTTATCAATACCGTGAATTATTTCCAGTAATGATTAAAGATTGGCGTCAGAAATGGGGGCAGGGTGATTTTCCATTTTATTTTGTTCAATTGGCTAATTATATGCAGGTGGATAATGCCCCGGTTGAATCGGCCTGGGCAGAACTGAGAGAGGCCCAGCAAAAAACACTGGTTTTACCAAATACTGGCATGGCTACCATTATTGATATTGGCGATGCAAAAGATATCCACCCTAAAAATAAACAGGAAGTTGGCCGAAGGTTGGGTTTAATTGCCTTAGCCAAAACTTATGGTCAGAAAAATAATTATTCAGGGCCGGTTTACCAATCGGCTAAAGTTGAAGGAAAACAGATCCGTTTAACTTTTGGCAATACCGAAAATGGATTAAAAGCGGCAGATGGTGCAACACTTACAGGTTTTGCCATTGCAGGAGCTGATAAGAAATTTCACTGGGCCAAAGCAATGATACAAGGGAACCAGATTGTAGTAAGCAGCGATCAGGTTGCCAATCCGGTTGCCGTGCGCTATGCATGGGGAAATAATCCTGTAGCAAATCTTATCGCTAACGATGGCCTTCCGGCCTCGCCATTCAGAACGGATACCTGGCAAGGTATTACTTCTGGCAAAAAATAAATTTTAAAATGACCTTTTTTAAAAAGCCCAACAATTTATCATATCTAAGTTGTTGGGTTTATGTTTTTATGTATTCAAGTATTTGATTATTAGCTTTTTATTTGCTTTTGTCTATTTTTACTAAATCGTTTTATTATTCACTCATATTTGTTAGTTTTATAACAATAATTATCTAACCAATAATCCTTTTTATGAAGAGAATAGTAACCACCATTTGTTTCCTGATTTCCAGTTTAGCCATTCAAAATTTACAAGCCCAAAATTTAACCGAGTTTAATAAAGCACCTTTAAAACAACAGGTTTATGTGCAGTTGCCTATCGGTAGCATAAAAGCGAAAGGATGGTTGTTAAAGCAGCTGGAACAACAGCGTGATGGTGCAACAGGAATGGCCGAAGAACTATATCCTGAAAAAGATAACCTGGGTAAAAATACCGATTGGCTTGGCGGAGATGGTAACGGATGGGAGCGGGTGCCTTACTATGTTAAAGGTTTGGTGGCTTTAGCTTATACATTGGATGATCCTGCACTTAAGGCTAAGGCACAAAAATATATCGATTGGACATTAAATAACCAGCAGCCCAATGGCTTGTTTGGTCCGCCAAAAATGAAAGATTGGTGGCCACGTATGCCTATGATGTATGCCCTTCAAAGTTATTATGAGGCTACAAATGATAAAAGGGTAATTCCTTTCCTTTCTAAATATTTTAAGTACCAACTGGCCAATTTAGATGCTGATCCTTTAAAAGAATGGGGCAAATCAAGAGCTGGCGATAATATGGAAATTGCCATCTGGCTTTACAATAAAACCGGCGATCAGGACCTGTTAAAGCTGGTAGAAAAATTAAAAGAACAAGCTTACCCCTGGATAGATATTTATACCAATAACGAATTTTACTTTTATGGGGATGATTTTCAGCCAAAACACATGGTTAATGTAGCTCAGGCATTAAAATTTCCTGTTGTTTATGCACAACTAAACGATCTGCCTGTCAATCGCGATGCCCTTTTAAAAGGAATCCAACACATCATGCACGATCATGGTCAGCCAGAAGGTTTGGGCTCAGGTACGGAGTTTCTTGCCGGTACCAGCAGCATAGAAGGGGTAGAAACCTGTACCGTAGTAGAATGGATGCAGAGTTTAGAAACTGCTGCCAAAGTAATCCATGAGGCTAAAATTGGCGATCAGCTCGAAAAAGTTGCTTTTAATGCTTTACCTGCTCAGTTTAGCAGAGATTTTAAAAATCATTCATATTATACCTTACCCAATCAGGTACAAAGTGTACATGGCGATCATGGCTTTAATCAGGATTATGGCTCTGGCATCGTTTCAAGTCCATATTCAGGTTATGGCTGCTGCCGCTATAATATGCATATGGGCTGGCCTTACTTTGTAAAAAGCAGTGTAGTGGCCACACCAGATCATGGCCTTGCCGTAATTACTTATGGGCCAATGGAAATAGAGACGCTGGTAGCAGGAAGTAAAAAGATAAAGATTACCGAAGAAACCAATTACCCATTTGAAGAACAGATTAAACTCAATATCGGTCTTGCAGCGTCAACATCATTTCCGTTAATCTTGAGAATTCCAACCTGGAGCATTAAACCTACCATAAAATTAAATGGAACCTTATTAAGCGGTGTAAAAGCAGGAGAAATGTTTACGATCAGCCGCGAATGGAAAAATCAGGATCAATTGGAGCTCAATTTCCCAATGCAGATAAGCACTCAAACACAGGTAAATAATTCAGTAAGTGTAATGCATGGCCCGATTGTTTATGCATTAGAAATCAAAGCCGAAAATAAAATAACAAAAACACATCCCGTTGAAGGTTTTGCAGATTATGAAATCCGTCCCGCATCACCATGGAATTACGGTCTGTTATTAGCTAAGGGAAATTTAAACAAAACCGTTAAAGTTGAAAAATCTACCATGCCCGAAAATCCTTTTATCGCAGCAGCATCACCTGTGAAATTGAAAATTCAGGGTAGAAAAATACCATCCTGGGGTTTAGGATATAACAAGGTTGCTGCTTTTGATGTGCCTTTTAGTCCGGTTTCCTCGAATGAAAAAGACGAAGAAATCACTTTAGTGCCTTACGGATCAGAAAATATCCGCTTAAGCTGTTTTCCGGTAATTGGTCAACCTAAGAAAGTAAGTAAAAGCCTGATTGAAAATTTTGATAAAGGAATGGCTGCCGATTGGGTTTTTTACGGTGGTGGCTGGTTTTGGAAAGATGGACAAGTTAATTCGGCCTCAAATGCTGGCTCTGGCGGTTACGGTATCAATGGTTCTAAATATGTAGCCAATGGCACAGATTTTAAAGATTTTACCTACCAGGCCGATGTAAAGATCAATACCGCAGGCGATGCTGGTTTAATGTTCAGGGTTTCCAATCCGGCAATCGGACCTGATGCTTACCAGGGGTATTACGTAGGTCTAAATCAACTTGATGGAACAGTACAGTTAGGTAAAGCGAGCGATCAAAAATGGATTGTTTTAAGCTCAGTAAAATACCCTGTTGAAATGAACAAAGTGTACACACTGAAAATTGTTGCAAGAGGCGATAAATTTGATATTTTTATAAACGGATCGGCTAAAGCCGTTCTTTCTGCAACTGATAGCCAATATCAATCTGGTAGTATAGGATTAAGGGCATACAAGGCATTGGCCAGCTTCGATTCAGTAAAGATTAACGCTTTTTAACATCGGTTAATGTGCATAATAAACTTTGCGGCAGGAAATTTGTTGACATGTTAGCAATAAAAAAATAAAAATTATGAAATTATACAAATCAATCCCTTTAATGCTCTTTGGCCTGGCCCTTGCTGCAGGTTGTGTAAGTAATAAAAAATACGCTGAACTTCAGGATACTTATTCGAAATTGAGAGAAAGAAATCAGGAACTCAGCAATAAATATCAGGATAGCCAACGCGAACTTAGCGGAAGCACCAGCAGGGTAAAAAGTTTAGAAGAACAGATTGCTTCAGAAAGAGCTAATGTTACCGCTTTACAAGACGCCCTGAACAAATGTTTAAACTCGAGTAACCAAGGGAACGTTAATATCTCGAAACTGGTTGATGAAATTAACAGTTCGAATAAATACATCAAACAACTGGTAAATGCCAAAAACAAAAGTGATTCGCTTAACATGGTATTAACCAATAATTTAACCCGTTCATTAAGCAGGGAAGAACTTGGAGATGTTGATGTACAGGTGCTTAAAGGTGTGGTTTATATCTCTTTAGCCGACAATATGCTTTATAAATCGGGTAGTTACGAGGTTTCTGATAAAGCTGGAGAAACTTTAAGCAAAATCGCTAAAATCATTAAAGATTACGATACTTATGATGTGTTGATTGAAGGTAATACCGATAATGTGCCAATTACGCAGACCAATATCCGTAACAACTGGGATTTAAGCGCCTTACGTGCTTCATCAGTGGTTCAGGTATTGCAAACTAAATATGCTGTCGATCCTAAACGCTTAACAGCAGGTGGCCGTGGCGAGTTTAACCCAATTGCAGATAATGCAACTGCTGGAGGGAAAGCCAAAAACAGACGTACACAGATTATTATTACGCCTAAGCTGGATCAGTTTATGGATCTGATTGGAAAAGCTCCTGAGCAATCACAAAAATAAGTTTATCAATAATACCGTTTTAAAAGGCTGAAATTAATTTTTCAGCCTTTTTTATAGGTAATGTTTTTCTTTTTAATATTTAGTTAACTGCTCGGGCCATCTAAAATATATATCTTTATAACTATAATTCTATGATGGTTTTCGCCATTTATTAATGTATATTTGATTATATCAGTAATCTTATTATTATTCTTTTCTCTCACTGATGTACCATTACGGTATTCTCTAATCTTTTATTTAGGTGAGTATTTATTATTCCGGTCACCGAATTGTTTATGCAATGATGATTGGTCTTATTCAAAAATAAACATTTAAGATTCATGAGTAGAGACAAAAAGAAAGAGGCCAGTGTAAACAAAAAAGCACCCTCAGATTATCAGTCCGGGAAAGGTAAATCTGCAAAAACTGAAATTGATCCCTTCGCCAAAAAACCGGGTAAAAATGGCAAATAATGATCAAAAAGTTCAGGCAAAGGTTTTTTTGTATGAATTGAACAATACCAGGCACGAATATGGCTTTTCAGCAAACGAAGAGTGGACATTGGATTTAGCGACAAATACACAGAAAAAAGACCTGGAAAATAAATATTATCCTATTCTATCATTAACTGTGGCACCAGAAAATATTATGGGTATGCTCGATCTTTTAGAAGATAAACTGGGAAATGCGGTTAGCAATATCAAAGATAGCCTTGACCATAAGAAAATTTCAAAAGAATCGATCAATCTATTGGCTTATTGTGTTGCCAGGTTAAAGCATTAAGCAATGTAAAAGTTGCATCACAGATTATCATCTTGATGATTCATCTATTTGTATGAAAATCAATATAAAATACAGTCTTCTGTAAGATTGGAGAGATTGTCATTCCCAACCCGATAGCTCGCAGGTTGGGAATCTTAAAGCCTATCATCTTAAGATTCCCGCTTTCGTGGGAAAGATGACATTTTATTAAGTGCAGTTAAAAGCTCAAATACCAAAAAATCAGGAAATACTGATTGTTTTCTTTTGTTGGTTTAAATAAGCCGTAATTTGATTCAATGTAATACACCTGGTGGCTCTAACTGCTGATTTCAAGACCTCAGAACTCACTCCAAGGCGGTTTGCCCAATAATTACGGTCTGTTTCTTCGGATAGTAGGATAATTTCTTCCTTAATGCCTGTGGTTTGATTGAGATTTTTCATAGATGGATGATTAATTCGGTAATAACACTTAAAAACCCGTTTTGTTTGATAAAAATAGCTTTTTTTGTTTGAAATAACAAGCTGTAATGCAGTTAGTTGTGTTAAATAATCGTAATCTCTATGTTTTCTATAGTTTAATTAGTAAAAATCGATTTATCAGGTACGGCACTATCGATACAATCCAAAGCTTACTGAATAGCTAAATTGTTTTGCTAAGTAAGAATAACCCATATAATGATTGGAAAAATCAGAATTGATATATTTACTTATTTAATTAGAAAAAAAACGTTTTAGTATAGCTTTAAGTTGTGCGTATAATTGTGTTTATGTATTTTTAATTCTACATTTTTTGATTATAATTGCCAAATTTTTTTACAGATATTTATGAGTGATAAAAGAAGGGGAGAGGTTATTCAGATCAATATTGAACTAGGCATTGGAATCATAATGGATGAAAATGGTCAGGATATTCATTTTCGTCTGGATGCAATACCCAATGAAATTATAATAAATTCGAAAGTAACTTTTGAGATACAGTTAACAGCCCAAGGTCTTTCTGCCATGAATGTTGAGGTGGAAAAAGAAAAACTCTGGCCCAGCCTATGTAATTTATAATTGCTAAGAATTTATTCTGTAGTAGGCAAGCTGAAATAAAAGGTAGAACCTTCTCCGAATTTACTTTCCGCCCAGATTTTTCCCTGATGCCTTTCTATTACTTCGGCGCAGATATATAAACCAACGCCAAAGCCCGCAATGGTTTGCGTAACCAAACTCTCTACCCGGAAAAACCGGTCGAAAAGCTTAGGGATATCGCTTTCTTTAATACCTATTCCCTCGTCTTCTACACTCACCACTAATTCACCTTTTCTTTTTTCGCATTTTATGGCAATTAAAGATTCTTTTTTTGAATATTTGGCCGCATTACTGATCAGGTTGTTCACCACATTGCCGATTTTTTCCCGGTCAGCATTTACAATCATCCCCTCAGATCCGATTACCTGTATAAAATGACTTGGTAAAATTACCCTGTTTTCTTCTGCAATGGTTTTAATCAAATCTACAAGGTCGAAATCTGTTCTATTTAGTAAAATTTTGCCCGATTCCAGTAGGGATACATTTAAGAAACCATCTATCATCAACGACATTCTTTTCAACTGAACATTAATCTTATCCAGCGTTTCTGTCGTAAATTCATTATCGGTTTCTTTAAGTTTATATTGTAAAAGCTGCACATAAGCGTTTAAGGCGGTTAATGGTGTTTTAAGCTCATGACTTACCATTCCTATAAAATCATTTTTTCTGATCTCATCCTGTTTATGCTCTGTGATATCCAAAACAGCTCCGGCAATATAAACACCCTTTCCCTGTTCATTGTAATAAGCCTTTCCAGCCGTTCTTAACCATTTTGTTTTGGCTTTAATCCCGTTTATATTGATCTGATATTCAATATTAAATGCTTCTTTGTTATGTAGTGCTTTCCTGATGCTACTGGTTAGTAATGTTAAATTTTCGGGACTGATGAGCGATTTTGCTTCATCCAGACTTAATTTATTGCTATCCAGTTCGTAAATCTGCTGTGCCCTTTCTGATAAAAGTACTTTTTTGCTTTCGATATCAATATTCCAGGAACCCATTTCTGAAGCATCCATAGCAATTTTTAGAATATCTTTCGCCTTAAGCAGTTCCTTTTTAAAGTTTACCTGTTCAGTAATATCTTTAATAATTACTAAAATGCTGGTTACTTCATTTTTATCGTTTTTTAGCGGCTGGTACATGGCTATAAAGTAGCCATCAGCTATGGGTGTCGAAATTTTAAGTTCATTTAATGTTAAAGGTTCACCCGTTTTAAAAATATCCTTTACACGGCTTAATATCTGTCTTTGTAAACCAAGTTCCTGTCGTGATTCTTCTTGTGGGATGCCAATTACTTCTTTTCTGGTTTTGCCCCAAAGTTTTAAAATATTATCGTTTGCATACTCCGTAATTAGCTCCCTGCCCCGTAGTACGCACATACCCAAGGGTGCCTGCTCAAAAAAGCCCCTAAATCTTGCTTCGCTTTCAGAAAGTTCGAATAAAATATGCTCGAGATCATTTTCATTGGTGGGAATTTCTTTAAGCGAACAAACGATATATTCAACTGGATTTTGACCCTGAAACACCGGAGAAAATTCAAGCTCCCAATTCACATTTGGTGAATTGGAATAAATGGGATGGATAATTAAACTGTTTTTTGTTTTAAGCTCGCTTACTTTGTGTACTGTTTTAATGAGTAAATCCTTTTCCCGGTTAGATAACAGATTAGGGATTGCATCAATGTCGTAAAACTTTAATTCCCCTCCAATCCGCTCTATTAAAGCCTGATAAGCATCATTATGCTCCACTACCACCAATACAGGTTTTATCTTAAAAATAATCAGGGGTGATTTGGAGTGTTTTAATAATGCTTTTAGAAATGAAGAGGTTAAATCGATCATAAAATTGAATTGGCGCTTTACCAAATATAATCTTTAGGACGTTAATTGCCAACAGATTTGCTATGAAAGCATAATATTTATACTACAAAAATGTAGTATATGTACAGAGGTTATGTAACTTTTCAATATATAATCACTAGAAAACAGTAGTGAGCATTTATTTTTATGGATAAATTATTTTTAGCTAAACATTTTTCCTGGATCTGTGTTTCAGAAATAGGTAGATAATATTTTCGTTTGTCGTTCTTTTTGAGCGATTATTTTGCAGTTACACAATAGATAAAACATGAATCCCGAAAACATTTATTCAGAAGATAAGTGGCTACCTTTTAATGGCTTTTCGCCATTGATAAAAGTATATAGATTGTTTCACGACTTAACGCCTGAAATAGAATTTATCATTAATAGCCATACCTTTCCTGTTACTTTTAAAAAAAATAAGTTTATAACTTCCCCATTGCACCGCGATAAATGTACATACCTCATTTTAAATGGTATTGTAAGGGGGTATATGAAAGAAGATAACCAGGAAATAACCACCTGGATTGCAAAAGAAAACGAATTTGTTGGTAACATTAGTAATTTTTGGGATGAAAGCCAGCCTACTGAGGAGTATGTACAGGCTCTTGAAGATGTAGTTGCTATAGCTGTTCCCTACACCATGTCGAAACTGTTATACCTTAATTACCAGATTGTAAACTATGTAAGCCGGAAAATAACCCAGCTACATTATTTGCAGGCCTGCGAAAGAGCACTTATTTCAAGGTTACAATCCGCAGAGAAACGATACCTCAGGTTTATGAAATCTTATCCGGAACTGGTTAACAGGGTTCCTCTAAAATATATTGCTTCATTTTTATGCATGAGATTGGAAACCTTAAGCCGAATCAGGTCAAAGCTGGCGCTGCAGTTTACAGAAATACAATAATCATGATTGAAAGATCGCATATGAGATACTAAGGTATTTGAGTTCAAATGTTATTTTAATATCAAAAAAATGTAAAGTGAAATCGTAGAAATAACGGTATGGAATTCTAAATGTATTGGCATACTGAGTAAAAGTGACTAATTTGTAATACATTTTGCTTAATAATGTTATAGAAAATATTGTGTTTTTACCTGATAAAATAGTTTTTTTATTTTTTTAATAAAAATTATTGCATTGTTAATCAGGTTGTTATATTTTGTTTTTGATTTAAATACGTCATTTGTACGATTTAACATTTCTTGCTTACATTTTTTTAAAAATTTATATATATTTGTTCTTACCCTTTCGAGGGTATGTTTTTCATAGGTAGATGTAGGGTCAGAACAATGTTCTGGCCCTTTTTTTATTTTAATCCCTCCAGAAAACCTATTTTTGTTTCATGATGAAAAAGAAAGTAATTGTTGCTGTTACAGGTGCCAGTGGTGCTATATATGCCAAGGTTTTATTCGATCAGTTATATGCGTTGAGAGATCAGATTGAAGCGGTTGGTGTGGTAATGAGCGATAATGCAAAAGAGGTATGGCAGTTCGAACTCAACAACCAGAACTATAACGATTTTAAAGACTTTACTTTTTATAATAAGAACGATTTTAATGCGCCTTTTGCGTCAGGATCGGCAAAATACGACACCATGATTATCGTTCCTTGCTCAATGGGTACTTTAGGCCGTATTGCGCATGGCATATCGAACGATTTGATTTCGAGGGCTGCAGATGTAGTGCTAAAAGAGCGAAGAAAGTTGATTGCTGTAGTTAGAGACACGCCTTTCAGCTTGATCCATATTAACAACATGAAAATGGTTACCGAAGCAGGTGGAATTATCTGTCCTGCAAATCCATCTTTTTATAGTTTGCCCAAAACCATAGAAGAAGTTGCAGGTACAGTAATTAGCAGGGTGTTGGATTTAGCAGGTTTTGAGCAGGAAAGTTATCGGTGGAATGAATAAAGTTTGGAGTTTTAAGTTGGGAGTTTAGAGTAAACCAGTCTGCTCTGTTAAATTTTCCAAACTCCAAACACCCAACTGCAAACTAGTCTTTTGTTAATTCACTGTAATTTGTGCGCTATGGCCTGTACAAACTCCTAACTCCGAACAAATTTCTTATCTTTGCAGGCTCAATGAAAAAGGTCGCATTTTATACATTAGGTTGTAAACTCAATTTCTCTGAAACATCAACCATCGGTCGTTTATTTACCGATGCCGGTTACGCTGTGGTAGAATTTCAGGATCAGGCCGATGTGTATGTGATTAATACCTGCTCTGTTACCGAGCATGCGGATAAAAAATGCCGTAAAGTTGTTAAAGAGGCTTTAAAGTATTCACCTAATGCATTTGTAACCATTGTAGGTTGCTATGCGCAATTAAAACCACAAGAAATTGCCGAAATAGAAGGTGTTGATATGGTTTTAGGTGCTGCAGAAAAATTCAGGATTGTAGAATACATTACCGATTTAACCAAGCAGCCTAAAGCTGTGGTTCATCAGCAAAATATAGAAAAAGTTAACCATAATTTTATTGCCTCTTATTCAATTGGCGATAGAACACGTACTTTCTTAAAAGTGCAGGATGGTTGCGATTACCCATGTACCTATTGTACCATTCCTTTGGCTCGTGGCGCAAGCCGTAGTGATACCATTGAGAATGTGGTTAACCGTGCTAAAATGATTGCCGAAAGTGGTGTGAAAGAAATCGTATTAACAGGAGTAAATCTTGGCGATTTCGGGATCCGTAACGGCCAGCGTGAAGATAAATTTTTCGATCTGGTTAAAGCACTGGATGAAGTAGAAGGAATCGAAAGAATCCGTATTTCATCAATAGAGCCTAATCTTTTGAGTAACGAAATCATCGAATTTGTGGCTACATCAAAAAGATTTGTTCCGCATTTTCATATTCCTTTACAGTCTGGTTCCGATAAAATTTTAGGTTTAATGCGCCGCCGTTACCGCAGGGATTTGTACGTAGAGCGTGTTGCCAAAATTAAAGAGGTAATGCCACATTGCTGTATTGGTGTAGATGTGATTGTGGGTTTTCCTGGCGAAACAAAAGAAGACTTTTTAGATACTTATCAGTTTTTAAATCAGCTTGATATTTCTTACCTGCATGTATTTACTTATTCTGAACGCGAATTAACTGCAGCGGCTGAAATGAAAGGTGTGGTAACGGGAAGTGAGCGTAACGAGCGTAGTAAAATGCTCCATATTTTATCTGATAAAAAACGCAGGGCTTTTTACGAATCTCAAATAGGTACCGAAGGCGAAGTGCTTTTCGAAGCTGACCAAAAATCAGGCTATATGCACGGCTTTACTAAAAACTATGTAAAAGTACGTGCCAAATACGATCCTTTGATGGTAAACGAATTAAAAGCCGTTAAGCTTTTAGAAATTACCGCCGATGGTGAGGTTGAAGTTGCGGAGCTGGAAACGGTTTACGCGCACCATTAAAAGACTTTAGTCGGAAGTCCTTAGTCCGAAGTCTATAATTATAGCCTGTCATCCCCTCGGTTTGTCATCCTGAGCGTAGTCGAAGGATCTTAAGTGATGGAAAATGTAAGATGGATGATGGAATTGATGCGACGCTGTCCAACAAATGTTTTGCTTATCGATTTTGTCTTTATTCTTATCCCAAGGATTGCTATAATAAGTTAATTAAACCTGATCGGAGCGGGCACGAATCCCGATTCTTTCAATCGGGAGAGTAAAGTGTAGAGCAGGGCTGTAATAACCGATGAAAAACTGAGCCTCTCTTTCCAAAATAAATTTTAACACACTTTTTCAGCTTTCAACCGTGGTCTTTGGTCTTTCTGCTTTGACCTTTAAGCCTTTCCTCTTTAGTCTTTCAGCTTTGGTCTTTCTTTCCTATCTTCGCAACAAAATATTTGTATGTTTCCTACCGTTTCACATTTTTTAGAATACCTTTTCGGCATTAATTTACCGCTTCCATTTAATACTTTCGGTGTTTTTGTGGCACTGGCATTTGTGGCCGGCTATTGGGCTTTTACCAAAGAACTTAAGCGTAAAGAAGCGCTGGGCATACTTCATCCAATTAAAAAAACAGTTGTAATTGGTAAACCCGCTACAACATCAGAGCTGATTATGAATGGCCTTTTTGGCTTTGTTATTGGTTATAAACTGGTATATGCCTTATTAAATTACAGGCTTTTTGTAAGCGACGCGCAGGGCATACTCATGTCGGCTAAAGGAAATATTATCGGTGGTTTGTTCTTCGCTGGTTTATTCGCCTATTGGGATTACACTGAAAAAAATAAGCATAAATTAGATAAACCAAAAGAAACGTTGGTTACTGTTCACCCATATCAAACCATGAGCAACCTGATTGTTTGGGCCGCAATATGGGGTTTCTTAGGGGCTAAATTCTTTGATAATTTAGAATATTGGGATGATTTTGTTCAGCATCCAATCGAAAGGTTATTATCTTTTAGTGGCTTAACCTTTTACGGTGGTTTAATCTGTGGCGGTGCAGCAGTACTAATTATTGCTAAAAGAAACGGCATAAAACCCCTGCACATGCTTGATGTGGGTGGCCCGGGAATGATGCTGGCTTACGCTGTAGGTCGTATCGGTTGTCATTTAGCTGGCGATGGCGATTGGGGAATTGTAAACCTAAATCCGAAGCCTTTTTCTTGGTTGCCAGATTGGTTATGGTCATATAAATATCCAAATAACGTGGTAGGCGAAGGAATTCCAATTCCGGGTTGTAACGGTAAATTCTGTAACGAACTGGCCCAGGGTGTATATCCAACTCCAATTTATGAAGTCATTATTTGTTTCATTCTTTTTGCCTTTTTATGGAAAATTAGAGATAAAATAAAGGCACCTGGCTTAATGTTCGGTATTTATATGATTTTAAATGGTATCGAACGTTTCTGTATCGAATTAATCCGTGTAAATTCAAAATACCATGTTTTTGGTCTTCGCTTTACCCAGGCCGAAATGATTTCTACATTCCTTGTAGTTGGTGGGATTGCACTAAGTGCTTATGCCTTAAGGAACAAGAATCAACTGGCTTAAACCGTTCTTAAATATTCATTTAAAATCCAACAACAACTATGTTTGGTTGTTAAATAGCTATGAATTACGAATTACTATGCAATAAGGTGATATCGATTGTAAAGCTTACCGGAAATTTTATCCGTAAAGAAGCCATGCAATTTGATGCACAAAAAATTGAATACAAAGGATTAAATGATATGGTTTCTTATGTTGATAAAACAGCAGAACAGAAGCTTGTTCAAAATCTTGAAAAATTGATTCCTGATGCCGGTTTTATAACTGAAGAGAAAACCATCAGCAGGGCAGGAAAAACCTATACCTGGATCATCGATCCTTTAGATGGTACAACAAATTTTATCCATGGCATACCGGCTTATGGAATTAGTGTAGCCCTTTACGAAGATGGATTGCCTGTTGTAGGGGTAGTTTACGAATTAAACAGGGGAGAAATGTTTTATTCATACAAAGGCGGCCTGGCTTTTATGAACAAAAAGGAAATTAAAGTTTCTGTTAACCCTGATTTAAAATCAAGTTTATTGGCTACCGGATTTCCCTATTATCAATTTGATAAACAGCCTCAATATTTGAAGTTATTGGCCGAAATGATGCAAAAAAGTCACGGTGTACGCAGAATTGGTGCAGCAGCAGTAGATTTGGTATATACCGCCTGCGGACGTTTTGATGCTTTTTTCGAGTTCAATCTTCAACAGTGGGATTTTGCAGCCGGATGTTTTATTGTGCAGCAGGCAGGAGGAGAGGTATACGATTTCTCCGGAGGCAATGATTACTTTGAGAAAAGGGAAATATTAGCGACTAACGGTAAACTTACCGCTGAAATGTTAACTGCAATTAAGCAGTATTTTTAATCTATAACTCGTCATTGCGAGGTACGAAGCAATCTTAATGCGGGCGCTAGTAGCGATCGTTGTAAGATTGCTTCGTCTTACCTTCCCGCAATGACGACTTTTCTAATAGATTTCTCCATTCCGCTACGCTCTATCGGATAGAGACGAAGAAACTAAGCACATAAAAAAAGGTCCCGATTTACACCGGGACCTTTTCACTATATATGTACTATGAAAAATGCTTAATCTTAAAGCGCTTCAGAAACTACTTCTGTAACTTCAGGCACCATTCGCTGTAATAAATTCTGAATACCTGATTTAAGCGTAATCGTAGATGATGGGCAACCACTGCACGAGCCACGTAATTCTACAGTAACTACACCTTCATCAAAAGATTTGTAGGTAATGGCACCACCATCCTGTTCTACAGCCGGACGAACGTAATCGTGAAGGATCTGCTGGATTTTAATTTCAGTTTCCGAACCTTCAAAAGCCGGAGCTTCTTCAGTTGTTGCTTCTTTAATTTTTAATTCAGATTCTACCGCTCCTTTAACAAATTCTTTCAAAATGGCTTCAATATCTGCCCACTCAGCATCATCAGTTTTAGTGATGGTAACAAAGTTACTGGCGAAAAACACACCAGAAACAAAGTTGAACTTAAATAACTCTTTAGCAAATGGAGAATGTTCTGCACTTTCTTTAGTCGCAAAATCTTCACTGCCATTGATTAACAGCTTGTTTACCATGAATTTCATGGTAGCTGGATTTGGAGTCTGTTCTGTATATACGTTAATCGTCATGTCTTAATCAATTTGAATAAACAAAATTAACAATAAGTCATTAATAAAACCTTTAACTGCTGTCTGCTTAACGTCAATTTAATCGGCTTAAAAAACGCCGGTGTAATTGAAAGGGGTAATCGTTCTCAATTGCACTTTTATTTCTTCAGTAACATTCAGTCCTTCAATAAATTCTGCAATACTTGCCGCATTGATTTTTGAGTTTGTTCTGGTCAGTTCTTTTAAAGCCTCATAAGGATTTGGATAGTTCTCTCTTCTCAATACCGTTTGGATTGCTTCTGCTACAACTGCCCAATTATCATCTAAATCGGCATGTAAGGCTGCTTCATTTAACAAGATTTTATTTAAACCCCGTAGAGTAGAATTGATGGCAATTAGCGTGTGGCCGAAAGGAACGCCAACGTTTCTTAAAACGGTAGAATCGGTTAAATCTCTCTGTAAACGAGAAATGGGTAATTTAGCAGCAAAAAACTCAAATAAGGCATTTGCAATGCCTGCATTTCCTTCTGCATTTTCGAAATCGATCGGATTAACTTTATGTGGCATAGCCGACGAACCAATTTCTCCGGCTTTTATTTTCTGTTTGAAATAATTTTTAGAAATGTAAGTCCAGATATCCCTGTCTAAATCGATAATGATGTTATTGATGCGTTTTAGCGCGTCACATTGTGCGGCAAACTGATCGTAATGCTCAATCTGTGTGGTGTGTTGTGCACGGGTTAAGCCTAAAGTTTCGTTTACAAACTGGTTAGAAAAATCAACCCAGTTTACTTGAGGATAAGCAATATGGTGTGCGTTAAAGTTTCCGGTTGCACCACCAAATTTTGCACTGTTCGGGATAGTTTTTAAACTTTCCAGCTGAATGCTTAAACGTTCGGCGAAAACCAAAAATTCTTTTCCCAGTTTAGTAGGAGAGGCCGGCTGACCATGCGTATGTGCCAGCATCGGAATATCTTTCCACTCTGTAGCCAGTGCATATATTTTTTCGATCAAAGTATTAATGGCCGGATAGTAACTTTCGTTTAAAGCCAGCTTAATAGAATAAGGAATGGCCGTATTGTTAATGTCCTGAGAAGTTAAACCAAAATGGATAAACTCTTTATAGTTTTGGAGTGAAAGGGCATCAAATTTACTTTTAATAAAATATTCAACCGCTTTAACATCATGATTGGTTACTTTTTCGGTTTCCTTAATTTCCAGGGCATCGGTTTCTGAGAAATTTTCGTGGATTTTACGTAATTCGGCATAAAGATTTTTGTCAAAATTTTCCAAGCCAGGCAAGTTGATCTCACAAAGTGCGATAAAATATTCGATTTCTACAAAAACACGGTATTTAATCAGTGCTTCTTCAGAAAAGTAAGCAGCTAAACTTTCGGTTGTTTTTCTGTAACGACCATCAACAGGTGAAATAGCTTGTAGTGATGTTAAATTCATTATGCGGATTATATTTTTGCCGCAAATTTACTACAATTGATGGATTTTAAGGTCTTGATAAATAAAATAAAAAAAGCCTTAGGTTACTAAGGCTTTTTTGTAATGGTTAGATAAAACTATTTTTTAGTTGTATCAGCTTTTAGAGTGTCTTTAACGGTTGTGTCTTTTACAGTAGTATCTTTAACTGTAGTATCAACAACTGTAGAATCAACTTTAGATGAATCTGTTCCGCCATCTTTCTTTTCTGATTTACAAGCAACTACAGATAGAGATAAAGCCAGAGCTAAAAAGCCCATTTTGAATGCATTTTTCATTTTTTTAATTTGTTTGGTTTTAAAAATTAATTAATTACTAATTTATACAAAAAAGCCTGAAAAGTAACCTGCTATTCTTAAATAAAAAAGGTCGCGATGTAAAAATCGCGACCTTTTTTATATTATCTAGTTAAATTAACTAGTGTTTTACTTCTTCTTTAGTAGTAGTAGCTTTAACTGTGGTGTCTTTTACAGTAGAATCTTTAACTACAGTGTCAACTTTAGTAGTATCAGTAACAATTGTAGAAGAATCAGTAACTGTAGTATCAGCGCCATCAGCTTTTTTAGTTGAATCGCCACAAGCAGCAACTGTTAAAGATAAAGCCAGGGCTAAAAAGCCTAATTTGAATGCATTTTTCATTTTGATATATGTTTTAGGGTTAATATATACTATTAATACCCTAAATTTAAAAAGGTAACCCCATTATAGCCTGTAAAATAAAAAAGCCTCCCGATTTTTACATCGGGAGGCTTTTTTTATGTTAAGTTAGACTAGTGTTTAACTTCAGTTTTCTCAGTAGTAGTTTTTACTGAAGTATCTTTTACTGTAGAATCTTTAACTACTGTATCTTTTTTAGTAGTATCAGTGATTACAGTTGAAGAATCAGTAGCTGTAGTATCAGCACCTTCTGCTTTTTTCTCTGAGTTACAAGCAACAACTGATAAAGATAAAGCTAAAGCTAAGAAGCCTAATTTGAATGCATTTTTCATTTTGAATATTTTTTAAGTAATTAATTAATTTACCTGTTAATACCCATTACTGAAAAAGGTAACCCGAAAAAATAAAAAAAAATGAAAAAAAAATAAAAAAGGCTCCTGATGTGTAATCAGAAGCCTTTTTTATATGGTAAAGTTAGACTAGTGTTTAACTTCAGTTGTAGTAGTAGTAGCTTTTACAGTAGTATCTTTTACTGTAGAATCTTTAACTGTAGTATCTTTTGCAGTAGTATCAGTAACGATAGTAGAAGAATCAGTTAAAGTAGTATCAGCACCTTCAGCTTTTTTCTCTGAGTTACAAGCAACAACTGATAAAGATAAAGCTAAAGCTAAAAAGCCTAATTTGAATGCATTTTTCATTTTTGAATTTTTTTAAAGTAATTAATTTCTTATTAATGCCGCAAAGGTAGAAAGGTAACCCGATAATTTGAAAAAAAGTTGAAATATTTTTTTACCCTTTCCTTTGGGTTACCGTTTGGGGTATTTTGTATTAAGCAATTATAGTAGCTATAAATATTTTTTTGTCTAATATTGGGTTACTATTTACCGAAAAATGTATTAACTAGTGAATAACAGTTTAAAGGGTTCAGTTCCAACAGATAGAGAAGTTATTTTAGGTATTCTAAATAACTCTGAAGATGCACTTAACAAGTTATACAAGGCTTATTATGCAATGGTTTTGCAATTTATCCTTAATAATAATGGTGATGAAGACGATGCAAAAGATGTTTACCAGGAGGCCATTATTATTTTATATAACAAAATTAAGGAGGGTAATTTTGAGCTGAGCAGCAAACTTAAAACCTACATTTATTCGGTATGCCGCCGCATCTGGTTGAAGAAACTCAACCTGAACAGTAGAAAGGCCGGCAACATTACCGATTATGAAGATGTGTTTGCAGTGGAGGAAGATGTGGAGGAGCATGAAGAAAAAGATGCTGCATTTGTAAAAATGCAATCGGCACTCGATCATCTTGGCGAACCTTGTAAAACCATTATTCAGGATTTTTATATCCACAATTTATCCATGCAGGATATTTGCGAGAAGTTTGGTTATACCAATACGGATAATGCAAAAACGCAGAAATATAAATGCCTGCAACGGTTAAAGAAAATATTTTTTCAACCATAATAATTGAAATGAGAAACGATTTGGAGTTAGATGCAATTATTGAAGATTACCTTTTGGGTAAACTTAATGTACAGGAAACTGAAGCTTTTGAACAGTTACGTCGTAATGATGCCACAGTAGATCATAAAGTAGTTTCGCATAAGTTCTTTTTAGAATCTATGGGAACGTTTGCCGGGCAGTTGCGTTTAAAAGAACAATTGAACCAGATCCATGCAGAAATCGATGTGGAAAGCTTAGCTAACGTACTAAGGCCGCACCCATCAAAGGTGGTGCAGTTATGGCGTAAACATAAATCTGCAATTGCGGTTGCCGCTTCTTTTCTAGTGCTTTCACTGGTTTCTATTTATTCCATCCAGCACAGCAGTAAACAGGAAGAACACTACAGGCAATTGAGCAATCAGGTAAATAAGGCTATAAAAACACAAAATAGCCTGATCAGAAAAATCAATAATAATACCACCACATCTGATAAACCAAGTGTTCAGAATAGTTTTGGCGGTACCGGTTTTGCCATTTCTACCAATGGTTATATTTTAACCAATCTTCATATTATTAATGGTGCCGATTCTTTATATGTACAGAATAGTAAAGGGGAATCATTCAAAGTAAAATCGGTTTATACTGATCCTCAGAATGACATTGCGATTTTAAAAATCAGCGATAAACATTTCAGCAACTTATCATCTATACCTTATAGTATTAAAAGAAGCATGAGCAGCATTGGCGAAATGGTATATACTTTAGGTTATCCAAAAGATGACGCGGTATTGGGAGAAGGTTATGTGAGTTCGAAAAATGGTTTTATTGGTGATACCACTCAATATCAGGTTGCCATTTCGGTTAATCCTGGAAACAGTGGCGGACCAGTTTTAGATAACAACGGAAATTTAGTTGGGATTATCAGCGGTAAACCAGATCAAACAGAAGGTGCAGCTTTTGCAATTAAATCAAAATACATTTTAGAAGCCATGAGGGCGATCCCCCAGGATTCATTGGGAAGCAATAAGCTTTCTGCCAATAAAAGAAGCCTGCTTTCTGGCCTAAAACGCACAAAGCAGATCGAAAAAATACAGGATTATGTATTTATGATCAAAGCATACTAAGTTAAAACCCCCAAACAAATTAATATTGTTAAACCCTGTAGATCTAAAATCTTCAGGGTTTTTTATTGGAATTGTAATTTAGACGTCTTAAAATAATATTATGTCTATGTATTTACTATACTATTGATTAGATTTGTTTTAATCAACTTAAAAATTATCATATTATGAGCATAAGACTAGGCGATACCGCACCAAATTTTCAGGCTAACACCTCTATTGGTGAAATCGATTTTTACGAATATTTGGGTGATAGCTGGGGCGTACTGTTTTCTCACCCTGCAGATTATACCCCTGTTTGTACCACGGAATTGGGAAGAACGGCTGCGCTGAAAGGTGAATTTGAAAAAAGAAATGTTAAAGTTTTGGCATTAAGTGTCGATTCTGCCGAATCGCACAAAGGCTGGATCAATGATATTAATGAAACGCAAAATACTTCGGTTGAGTTTCCAATTATTGCTGACCCGGATAAAACTGTGGCCAACCTTTACGATATGATCCACCCTAATGCCTCAGAAACATTAACCGTTCGGTCATTGTTCGTCATCAGTCCTGATAAAAAGGTAAAATTAACGATTACTTATCCGGCCTCTACAGGAAGAAATTTTAATGAAGTATTACGTGTAATCGATTCTTTACAGCTTACCGCCAATTATAGCGTGGCTACACCAGCCGATTGGAAAGATGGGGAAGATGTAATTGTGGTGAACAGCATCAAAACCGAAGATATTCCGGCTAAATTTCCAAAAGGGCATAAAGTAATTAAGCCATATTTACGTACTACACCTCAGCCGAATAAATAATTTGAACAATCTGCTTTTTGAAACGCAACATTCTTGTTGAACGATCAAAAATTGGTTGCATTACAGGTTCAAATGGTTATATTTGATAGTTTTGTTTCAATATTAACGCTCAAACTGATTGTTTTTCTGTTTTAATAGTCAATTGGTTGAATGAAATGCTGATCAAAGCGTAAAAGGTTTATTTATTTTATACAATTTTTTATTTTTTTATGGCAACCGGAAAAGTTAAGTGGTTTAACACTCAAAAAGACTTTGGATTTATTGTGCAAGAAGACAATAAAGACTTATTTGTACATTTTAAAGATGTTTTAGGTGGAATCGAAAGCTTGAAAGAAAACGACACAGTAGAATTTGAAGTAGCTGAAGGCAGAAAAGGTTTACAGGCAGTAAACGTTAAAAAAGTTTAAGCAATCATATAACGATTATTTCTTCATCCCTACAAAAAGCCTTTCAAGAGAAAGGCTTTTTGTATTTTGCAGCGCCTCGTTTGTCATTCTGAACGCAGTGAAGAATCCCTAACGATGAAATGCTGGACTTTGGACTGAACTTTACACAAAAGCTAATTGTCATTATGTTGATTGTTAACTACTTACAGATTATTTATTGTATTCAGAATGACAGTTTGCAAATGTTATATGGATTGGTTTTGACATATTTTTTTTGAAAAGTAGTAGCTGTGGCACTTCGGTTCCTATAGTCCCGCCATTTGCTTAATCCCGATTGAGATCCTCTAAGGATAAAATATAATACTCAGATTGGGATAATGCTGTCTGTCGGGTTTATTTTACAAATAATAGTTGTACTATTTAAGCCAGCTAAACCCGATCTTAGCGAGATGCCGATATTTTCATCGGCAGAAGCGGGAGCGGGGCTGTGGTATCCCAAAGGCTTCTGAACCTGCTTTCCTAAAAAATAGTTGGTTTTTGATTTAATATTTTTTGTAGATGAAAGATTCTTCACTGCGTTCAGAATGACAGCCAATTCATTTAGAATAACAATTAGTAATACTGTATAATCGAAGCTTTTAAAATTACATTTTCTCCGTTGGCAATCTTTGTGAAAATCAAAAACTGCTCCTGATCTGCTTTGATTTTATATTTTTTTACCAGATCTTCAGGTTTTGCCGGATAATTCCTGACAATAACATTTCCTTTTAAGTTTTCCTGTTTTTTGAGTTCGCCAGTAGTTAAGATGGTCTCAATTTTAAATATCCTACCTGGGAAATCTTTGTTTATGGTGCTGGTGGCAAATAATTGCGTTTGTGGATGCAATTTTGAAAGACCATAAGTTGAGCCAATTAAATTAAAAGCACCTGATTTTAATAATGCTGCATCCGGCTCGTACAAATAATTATCTATGCTTAAACTTTCAGTAAACTGTACTTCTACATTAGCTGCCAACCGGTAAAAAAAAAAATCTTTTTCAACTCCGTTATTTAATGTTGCGGCAATAATTTTGGTGTCTTGATCAAATCCTTTGTCAATTATCCATAAAAGTTCTTTACACTCGTTTTTTACACTTACGATGTGTATTTCACTCACTTGGTTTAATTCGGCCAGTCCAGCTGAAATATCAAGCAATGGGGCGGTTTTGATAATAATCCTTGATGTTTTTTTTAATAATGCATCCAGGTTACCCACAATATCAGGTGTGCAATCTTTCAACATAAAAACCTTGCCCTTTTCTGCTCTCCGTGCCGGATCTACATAAATGGTGTCGAATGCTTTATCAGTATTTTGAATATAAGCAATACCATCCTCTGGCTTAAATTTGATATTTTTTAACTCCAGTGCCTGTGCATTGTGTTGCGCTATTGCCGATAATTCGGGATTGATTTCGCAATGGGTAACTTCTTGTACTTTTTTAGAGAAATAATAGGTGTCAATGCCAAAACCTCCCGTAATATCGATTAAAGTATTGCCCTTGGCCAGTTTTGATTTATAATTTGCAGTAATTTCGGAAGAAGTTTGCTCGATAGATAACGTTGGAGGGTAGTAAATATGCGCTGTATTAAACCAGGTTGGTAATTTCTTCTCCGATTTCTTTTTTGCGGTAATCTGGGTGGCTAATTCTGCCGAAGCAATGCCCTCGAACGGACTTTTAGCTAAAGCGATCTGATTTACATCTGCATTTAAGTTTGCGTTGATGTAATCTTGTACAGGGTTAGCTAAAAGTTTGTTGTTCATGGGGTTAATTTAGGTCGTTGCTTCAAAGGCTAAAGTACTATTGTCTGATTTCTACAAAAAGGTCGTCATTGCGAGGAGGAACGACGAAGCAATCTTTTATGTTCGCGAGCTCTGCTACAAAGATTGCTTCGCCGGCTGAAAAAGCCTTCTCGCAATGACGATCCTCAGAATGACAATATTTTTAGATTAATAATATTTTGGTTTTAGACGCTATTTTTCATCACCATCTGACAGGTATGGCGGCTTTTTACTTCGAGTAAAATATCTTTTTCAACGGTTACACGATCAATCGTCTGTTGGTTGTAATAACGGATGGTTACCAGTTCCAATCCTTTGTTGTATTTTACCGTAAATTCATCAGAAAGGTCTTTAATTAGTTTTTCAATCTGAACAGGATGATCATCAATACTTACCGAAAAGCTGATTGCAGAGTTAAGCATGGTATTGATTTTAATTTTATGCTTATGAAAAAGCTCAAAGATATTGCTCAGGTTTTCTTCAATAATAAAGGAATAATCTTTTGGGAAAATAGAAATTAATGCCTGGTTTACCTTAAAAATAAAAGAGGGGATAGGTAAAGGATTGTTTTCTTTGGTAATTGCTGTTCCTGAACCCTCTGGCTGAATAAAAGACCTTACAAAAAGCGGAATACCTTTGTTTTGAAGCGGTTTTATGGTTTTGGGATGGATTACCGTTGCACCATAATAAGTAAGCTCTATCGCATCGTGGTAGGATAGCTGAGCGATTTTTTCAGTCTCATCAAACCATTTTGGATCTGCATTTAATACGCCTGGAACGTCTTTCCAGATGGTTAAAGCCGCTGCATCCAAACAAGAAGCAAATATAGCAGCTGAATAATCAGAACCTTCGCGACCTAATGTTGTTGTATAATTTTCACTTGTTCCGCCGATAAAACCTTGTGTTACAATGATATTGTCGGTTAACAGCGGCACTAAATCTTTCTGTATAATCTGATTGGTTTTTGCCCAGTCTACTTTTCCTTCCTTGTAGGTATTATCGGTTTGGATGTAATTGCGTGCATCGGCCCAGAGCGCCTTATTTCCTGTTTCATTTAACCATGCTGCTACAATTTTAGTAGAAACTACCTCGCCAATGGATACAATCTGATCGTAAATATAATCCGGATTATTATCAGGTTCATCCTCAATCAACCAATCAATTTCGACAAAGGTATTGGCCACATCATCATAAACCGGATGGTGTTTGCCTTGAAAAAGTTCGTCTATAATGTTGAAATGAAAATGTTTAATTTCTTCGAAAATTGCATGTGCCTCATCATTTTGTGAGAGGAAAGCATATGTTAGGTCTTCCAATCTGTTCGTGATTTTACCCATGGCCGAAATTACGATCAGCAAGTTCCCTTTTTTGTAATCGCGAACAATATTGGCCAGATTTTTTACACCTGCCGCATCTTTTACCGAGGCACCTCCAAACTTAAAAATATCCATATTAAAATGCCTTGATTTGTGCTGTAGATAGGGCTGCATTTAACCAGCCGCTTTCTAAATTTGCTTTATATTTATTGTAAAAATTGATGGCTGGTTCATTCCAATCTAGCACTTGCCATACCATGCCACTGTAATTGCCGTTTTTGGCTTCTTCTATTACTTTTTCGAATAATATTTTGCCTAAACCTTTTCCCCTGAATTCTTCAGTTACGATAAAATCTTCGAGATATAACCTGCAGCCTTTCCAGGTAGAGTAGCGGGTATAATATAAGGCAAAGCCAACAATGATATGATCTACTTCTGCTACAAAAGCCTTCCAGACAGGGGTTTCGCCAAAACCGGCATCGATAAAGTGATCTAAAGTAACAGTTACTTCTTCTGGTGCGCGTTCGTAAACGGCAAGCTCATTAATTAATTCTAATATTCTCGGGCAATCTTCAGCGGTTGCAAACCTGATGTTAAAATCCATATTAATTGGCCGTAATGTCGTTTTTGAAATGTTTAATTATTCTTTTTCCGAAAATACTACTGCCAATGCGCACCATTGTACTTCCTTCTTCGATCGCGATTTTATAATCTGCGCTCATTCCTGTCGATATTTCTTTGAAAGCATCATCTTTACGGAAAAAACTCACTTTAATGCCATCAAAAAATACTTTTAGTTCATGAAACTCAACCGTAATCTGCTTTTCGTTTTTGGTATTGGTAGCAATGCCCATCATGCCCACTATACGGATATTTTTTAAAGCTGAATATTCTTCAGCACGTAATAATTCGATCACTTCATCAAAACCAAGTCCGAATTTAGTGTCTTCATCTGCGATGTAAACCTGTAATAAACAATCGATTACGCGTTTATTTTTTTTTGCTTGCTTATCAATTTCCTGAAGTAATTTCAAACTGTCCACCCCATGTATCAGTTTTACAAAAGGCGCAATATATTTTACCTTATTGGTTTGCAGGTGGCCGATCAGGTGCCACTCAATATCCTTAGGAAGCTGCGCTTCTTTATCAACCATTTCCTGCACATGGTTTTCTCCAAAAATACGCTGTCCGGCGTTGTATGCTTCTAAAATTGATTCTATTGGTTGTGTTTTCGAAACTGCAATTAGTTTTACCCCGTCTGATTCAACTTCGCTTTTATATTGTTTAAGATTATCAGCTATGCTCATTTATAACTATTTTTGGTAAAATTAATAACCTTGCCGCAATTTGGGCAAAAAATAATATTTTAATTAAGGATGAAGAGATTAATATGGGTTTTAATGACGGCTATATTATGGTTTGGCTGTAAGCCAGGTATACCTGATGACATTATTAAACCTGATAAGATGGAAAAGATTTTATACGATATGCATATTGTTGATGGCTACATTGCGAACATCTATGTGGTAGATTCGGCGAAGAAGGTGGCTGCAGCTTATTATAAAGGTATTTATAAAAAATTCGGTATAGATTCTGCAGCATATAATAAAAGCCTGATCTGGTATAATACCAATCCTAAAGAGCTTGAGGTGATGTATAAAAACATACAGAAATCTTTAACCCAGCAGAAAAAAGCTGTTGAAATAGCGGATAAGATGATCCAGAAAAAGAAATTTAATGCAGATTCATTGGTGATTGCGAAGAAGTTTAAGGCCGATTCTCTCGCGATCAGAAAAAAAATGAAACCCGATTCTTTATCGAAAGTAAAAGCTACGGCTCAAATTGCAAAAAAGAAAAAACAGGCCGATTCACTCATTAATATAAAGAAAACCGGAGCAATGCAAGTGGTATCAGCCCCAACTCCGGTACAGGTACAATAAAATAATATGTTATATCCCGATAATTGTTTAGAACGTTTAGGTTTTGTAGAGATCAGGCAGCTGATCAGCAAACATTGTTTGAGCCCCATGGGACAAACGATGGTGGGCAAGATGCAGGTGATGAACCGTTTTGATCAGATTGATAAATTTTTACGACAAACAAACGAATTCAAGAGTATCCTGCAAAATCAGGAACCTTTACAGATCAATACTTTTTTTGATATTAAATCACTGGTTGAAAAAATCAGGGTAGAAGGTACTTATCTTTTAGAAGATGAGTGGTTTCAGGTATATACTTCCTTACAGACCGTTTTTTCGGTGCTCCGCTTTTTTGAAGAAAGGGCTGAAGTTTACCCAACGCTCGAAGCTTTATTTGAGCATTTGCCCATCGAAAAAAACATCCTCCGTAAAATTGAAACGGTAATTGATGCCAAAGGCAAGATTAAGCCCAATGCATCGAAAGAGTTACAAGAGATTACCTCTGCCATTTCTAAAGCTGAGCAAGATGTTCGAAAGCGTATGGATTCGATCTACAAACAGGCCATTGCAAACAATTGGGTTGCCGATGGTAGTTTAACCATTCGCGATGGCAGGATGTGTATCCCGGTTTTAGCCGAGAACAAGCGCAAGCTTAAAGGATTTGTGCATGACGAATCTGCCACAGGGCAAACCGTTTACATTGAACCGGAAGAGGTTTTTACTTTAAATAACAAATTACGCGATTTAGAATTTGATAAACGCCGCGAAATCATTAAGATTTTAATTACGCTAACAGACGATCTTCGTCCGTATTCTCCATTATTGCTTTCTTACCATGGTTTCCTTACTAAACTGGATTTTGTGCGTGCAAAAGCATTATTTGCCTTAGATATTGAAGCCGAAATGCCTGGTTTATTAAAAGAACCTAAAACCAAACTGATCAATGCGAGGCACCCTTTATTATCAATCTCTTTTGCAGCCGAGAAAAAAAGTGTTACACCTTTAAACATTCATATTGATGCCGAAACGCGTGTAGTGCTGGTTTCTGGACCTAATGCTGGTGGTAAATCAGTTTGTATGAAGACCGTTGGTTTGTTGCAAATCATGTTGCAAACAGGTTTATTGATTCCTGTCGATGCCAATAGTGAAGTGGGTATTTTTGAGAATATTTTTGCCGATATAGGCGACGATCAATCTATAGAAAGTGATTTAAGTACCTATAGCGCACACTTGAAAAAGATGCGCTATTTTGTAGAACATGCTTCGCCAAAAACAATGGTGTTGATTGATGAGTTTGGTACCGGTACCGATCCACAGTTTGGCGGGCCAATGGCAGAGGCTGTTTTAGAGGTATTGAACAATAAAAAAGTGAGAGGTGTAATCACTACCCACTATTCTAATTTAAAGCTGTTTGCAGGGAATACACCTGGATTGGAAAATGCATCGATGCTTTTTGATAATGCAAAGATGAAACCGCTTTATATTTTAGAAATGGGCAAACCCGGTAGTTCTTACGCATTCGAAATTGCACAGAATATTGGTTTGCCAAAAGAAGTGATCCAGTTAGCCAGAGAGAAAACGGGCTCTAACCAAAATAGGGTAGATACTATGCTTGTTGATCTGGAGCGTGAGAAGAAAAACGTTTATGATGCGAAAGTAAGTTTGGCCAATCAGCAGAATAAAGCGAAAAACCTGGTTGCCGAAAATGAAAAGTTAAAAACATTTTTAGAAGAGAATAAGAAAATCCTGATTAAAGAAGCGAAGCAAGAGGCTCAGAATATCATTAAAAACGCCAATAAGCTGGTAGAAAATACCATTGCAGAAATTAAAGAGAAACAGGCAGATAAGGAAGTTACTAAAGAGCTCCGCCAAAACCTGCAGCGCGAACTGGTTAAAAATACTGTACCAAAGGAGCGTCCTAAACCGTTGCCAGTGATTGTTGGAGGCGAAATTGAAGTGGGCGATCTGGTTAAATTTATAGATAGTGAAACCATTGGTCAGGTTTTAGAAATTAACCGTAATGAACTGGTTTTGGCCATTGGCGATCTACGATCGACAGTGAAGAAAAACCGTGTACAAAAGGTAAGTAACCGGGAAGCTAAAAAAGTGATTCAAAGCAGCGCACATTCATTCGCCGGACGTATGAATGAGGCGGTATCAGACTTCAGGGCAGAATTAGATCTGCGTGGAAAACGCACGGAAGATGCCTTATTCGAAGTTGAAAAATACCTGGATAAAGCCATTATGCTTGGTTTTCCATCTATTAAACTGATTCATGGTAAAGGTGATGGGATTTTGAGGAAAATGATTAGAGAGTATTTGCGTAAATATAGCCAGGTGAATAGAATGGAAGATGAACATGCTGATAGAGGTGGAGATGGAATTACCTATGTGTATTTGAATTGATTTGAGATTTGAGATTTGAGATTTGAGATTTGAGATTTGAGATTTGAGATTTGAGATGTGAGATGTGAGATTGGAAAATCGATTTACTGTTTCGATTAGATTCGTCATTGCGAACTGAAGAAGGGGAATGTGCGATGGAGTGAAGCAATCTTTCTTGCTTGACGATAGGGTAATGGCGAACGCATTAAGATTGCTTTTAGTTGTGGTGTCGGATGTTACCATCCGACACTGAATCAAATTTTTTGGAAAATCTGTCAGATGGTAACATCTGACAGCACTTCTAAAGGTTTAAAAAACAAAACTTTATGGCCGCAACCGTGTTATTTCTAAAACGTTACGGCTATGAAAAAAATCTTACTCTGCCTTTTTGTGGTATTGGTTACCACAACTTGCAAAAAGACCGATAATGGTAATGAAGATCCAGGTGCCTTACCTGATGTCGAATTAAAAGCAAAAGTCGTTGTTTCTGGATTAAGTCTTCCGTGGGAAATGGTATACGGACCTGATAATTTCATCTGGTTTACTGAAAAAGCGGGTAAAATTAGCCGTTTGAACCCTTCCACAGGTCAAATTACACCACTACTTACCATTTCAGAAGTACGTACCAATGGCGAAGGAGGTTTATTGGGTATGGCCTTACATCCCGATTTTACTTCAAATCCTTATGTTTACGTAATTTACGGATATGGAAGTACTTATAAAGCTAAAGTAGTCCGTTATACTTATGGCGCAGGTAATTTAACCAGCCCGCTGGTTTTACTCGATCAGATTCCTGCGGCATCAATTCATAACGGTTCACGTTTGTTAATTAGCGGTGGTAAACTTTTTATCAGTACCGGCGATGCATCCGATACGGCCAACCCACAGAATATAAACTCTTTAGCGGGTAAGATTTTAAGAATTAATTTAGATGGCACCATTCCTTCAGACAATCCTTACCCAAATAATCCGGTATGGTCTTTAGGGCATCGTAATGCACAAGGTTTAGTTCAGGTGGGTAATAAAATATTTTCTTCAGAACATGGGCCAGATTCTGATGATGAAATCAATATTATTGAAAAAGGACGGAATTATGGATGGCCAAATATTAAAGGTTTTTGTAATGAAAGTGGCGAACAATCGTTCTGCAGTTCGAACAATGTAGTAGAACCTTTAATCAACTGGACGCCTACCATTGCGCCAAGTGGTTTGGCTTATTATAACAATGATTATATTCCTCAGTTTAAAAACTCGTTATTGTTGGCGGTACTAAAAGGAACTAAATTGATGCAGCTTAAATTAGATGATGCGCAGACTAAAATAACAGGTACAAAAGATTTTTATGTGAATACTTATGGTCGGATCAGGGCTGTTTGCCAATCGCCTGAAGGTAAAATTTATATCTGTACCAGTAATGGAAGTGATGATAAGATTGTAGAAATAGCGAAATAAGCTTATTTCTTTTTATTGCCAGGGCACTTTTTGCAACGTTTACCTTTTTTAAATTTTTCACAACATTTTTTGTGTTCAGCAGTACAGCTGAAAATAAAACCCATCCCTTTTTGAAATTCCGGATCAGTGGGTAATATGAATTGGCTTTCTTCTCTCTCGTAAATCATTGCAGTACAAAGGTAATGGTTATTTAGATTAATTCCAATTGATAAATATTCCCGAGAGATTTAAAATTATAATTGCTGCATTTCTGAAGGCAATTTGTAATTTAGCGAACTAACCAAAAATTCGTAAAATGATAAATAAAGTGGTATCTGGTGCTGAAGAGGCCATTAAAGATATATCAGATGGCGTAACCATCATGCTTGGCGGTTTCGGTCTTTGTGGTATTCCTGAAAATTGTATCAATGCTTTAGTAAATAAGCAGGTTAAAAATTTGACCTGTATTTCCAATAATGCTGGTGTGGATGATTTTGGTATTGGTTTAATGCTAAAACAGCGTCAGGTAAAAAAAATGATTTCTTCTTATGTAGGCGAAAATGCAGAATTTGAAAGACAGTTATTAAGTGGCGAACTGGAAGTAGACCTTATTCCCCAGGGTACTTTGGCCACCCGTTGCTTAGCAGCGGGATATGGCATGCCTGCAATTTTTACTCCCGCAGGTGTAGGAACTGAAGTAGCAGAAGGTAAAGAAGTTCGTAATTTTGATGGTAAGGATTATTTGATGGAATATGCATTTGACGCCGATTTTGCCATTGTAAAGGCCTGGAAGGGTGATACGGCAGGGAATTTAATCTTTAGGTCTACAAGCCGGAATTTTAATCCGGTAATGGCTATGGCGGGGAAAGTTACCATCGCTGAAGTGGAAGAATTGGTAGAAGCAGGTGAATTGGATCCTGATTATATCCATACCCCTGGTATTTATGTTCACCGGATTTTTCAGGGCAAAGACTACGAGAAAAGAATCGAACAGCGTACTGTAAGATCAAAATCATAATGAAGAAAATCATTGCAATTGAAGAAATCGGTATGTTTCTGCTGGCAGTATTCGCCTTTTCAAAGCTATCATTTCACTGGTGGGTATTTCCGGCACTCTTACTTGTACCAGATTTAAGTATGCTGGGGTATCTGGCAGGTACAAAAGCAGGTGCTTGGTGTTATAATTTATTTCACCATAAGGCGGTTGCAATTCTAACTTTCCTAATCGGATTTTATTATCAGGTACCAGCATTGCAGTTATCGGGCATTATATTGTTTGCTCATTCCTGCATGGATAGGGCACTAGGCTATGGTTTGAAATATAGCGATGCATTTAATCACACACATTTAGGCTTAATCGGAAAAAATAAATAATGGCATTTTCAAAAGAAGAGATCGCACAGCGCATCGCTAAAGAAATAAAAGACGGATACTATGTTAACCTTGGCATCGGCATACCTACGCTGGTAGCCAACTATATTCCAAAGGGGATTAATGTGGTATTGCAATCAGAAAACGGTTTATTGGGCATGGGACCATTTCCTTTTGAAGGAGAAGAAGATGCTGATTTAATTAACGCGGGAAAACAAACCATAACCACTTTACCTGGATCTTCTATTTTTGATTCGGCCATGAGTTTTGGGATGATCCGCGCACAAAAGGTAGATCTAACCATTCTGGGCGCGATGGAAGTATCCGAAAACGGAGATATTGCCAACTGGAAAATTCCGGGTAAAATGGTTAAGGGAATGGGAGGAGCGATGGATTTGGTAGCCTCTGCCAAAAATATCATTGTGGCCATGCAGCACATCAATAAGGCAGGCGAAAGTAAATTATTGCCAAAGTGTACCTTGCCATTAACTGGTGTGAAATGCATTAAAAAAATTGTAACCGAGTTGGCGGTTTTAGATATTTTGCCAGAAGGTGGTTTTAAACTTTTGGAGCGAGCACCGGGTGTGAGTATCGAATTTATACAGCAATCTACGGCTGGGAGATTAATTGTAGAGGGGGAAATTCCGGAAATGAGATTGGATTAATTTTGGTGGTTTGTGGGACACAAACCACCAATTAGAATGATCGTCATTCCCGCGCAGGCGGGAATCTTAATGGACCCTGTAAACCTATCAAGGCATTAGGATTTCCTATCAAATTGGGAGTGACAATGCCTCACAAAAAAGGAGTCAAGCTTTTAAAGCTTGACTCCTTTGATATTTACTGTATATCTACTAAAATACTATTCCTCAAATCATTCGAAATATCTTCTGTAATGGCGATAATTTCATCTGGCTCATTGGTATTATTCATCACTACCTTATTGCATTGCTCGCGGTAGGGTAGCAGGTATTCTTTATAAGCTGGCACTACATGGTTATGCCATTTGTATAATACATCTTCTTCAGGATAACCACGTTCTAAACCATCGCGTTTTATACGGCGGTCTAAAGCTACCTGCTCATCTGCGTCTACAAAGATGGTATGATCCAATAACGCAGCAATTTCTTTAAAGTGCAGGATGAAAAGGCCCTCTACGATAATAATAGGCGCCGATTTGATTTCCAATATTTTAACAACAGCCAGTGGATTATTAAAGTTATATTCTTTTTTGTAAACAACTTCTCCACTCATTAACTGCTTAATGTCTCTTAAAAACTGTTCGCTATCAATTGTTGATGGAAGATCGAAGTTATATAACTTGTTTTCTTCCTGTGTCATATCGCCGGCAGGAATATAATAATCATCCTGTGATACCAGGGTTACTTCATCTTGTTTAAAATGATGAAGAAAGCAGTTTAGGAAAAATGTTTTGCCCGATCCGCTACCGCCGGCAATACCAATTATAAAAGGCTTTTTGTTTGAACTCATTGAGCACTGTATGTTAAATTGCAGAAAAAACGTTTGTCTAAAGCACCTAATGAATCGGCTACAGCTTTAGTCATTACAATGATAACATCTTTTGTAGATTCGTTCTCTGTAAATTTACCAACAACTTTGGCAAAGGTGGTGCGGTTGGTCATTGGGTTGGTAATTTTGATTACCCTGCCCACAGGTGCCGTACGGTGTAAAACTAACATTTTTGTGCCATCAAGATCCTGATCAGCAATCCAAACTGCAGTACCTTTTTCTTCAATCTGGCTTAAGCCGTAAACACTTGGGTCGCGACGCAGTTTAGGGTCTTTAACCATTGTACTATCAGGCTCATTTCCCTGCTCTTCTTTTGAAGCTTCATTTACCGATTTTGGTTGCGGTGGTTTAGGGATAATCAGTTTTTGGTCTACTTTAATGTTATTGTCGTCCAGTTTATTTGCTGTTCTGATCTGATAAGCTGTTAAATTGTATTTTTTCGCAATAGAGAAAATGTTTTCACCAGTAGCTACAGTATGAATAAAACTTTCTTCTTTTGCTACCACAGGAATTTCTTTTGTTTTTGTTTCGGCCTGCTTTTCTTTTGGAACCTGAACATCAGCAATAATCCCGCCCGGAACTTTTAAAACCTGTCCGATGGTAATGGCGTTATCAGGAAGATTGTTCATTGTTCTGATCTGATAAGCCGTAATGCCATATTGCTTAGCAATGGTGAAAATGGTTTCGTTCCTTAAAACGGTATGCGTACCAGCTGTATCGCTGGATTTATTTTCTTGTACCGGCTTTTCTTCAACAGTAGCCGAAACTACTTTAGTTTCGTCGATGTTTTTTGTTGCCGGGATTTTCAGTTTCTGACCAATCCGGAGGTTATTGCCCGAAAGGTTATTGGCTTTTTTTACTTCTTCAACTGTAGTGCCATATTTCTCTGCAATTTTTCCTAAAAACTCTTTAGGCGCAACGGTATGCTCGATCATGGTTTGATCTGAAGATTGCGTATTAGCTAAGGGAGCTTCGGTATTACTTTTTGCTGGTGGAGTAGATGGACTAGCTGTGGCAGTTTGCTCTCCATTTTTTGCAGGGATTTTTATAACCTGGCCAATGCTTAGGTTGCTGCTTGTTAAATTATTTAAAGCTTTAATTTCATTTATTGTTGTGCCATATTTTTCGGCCAGCATGTTCAAATTCTCTTTTGGCTTAATGGTATGTTCTATTACATTGGCCGTTGAAGAAGTTGTTTCTGTATTGGATGATCCGCCGGATGCTGTAAAAGGAATATTTGTAGGGACTTTAATGATGACCCCAACCTGTAGGTATTTGTTTTCATTAAAAGCCATGATATCCTTTGGCGATACATTGTATCTTCTTCCGATGGAATAATAAGTGTCTTTTGCTACGGTTTGGTGAACGATCAGTTTTTTGCCTTTATTATTTTCTACACCGATAGAGTCTCTTGCTGTGTTGGCTTTGGCATTTGCAATATTCAGCGCAAATAACACTACAGCAGATAAATATATTTTATGCATTTATTTTTATCTAAATTTCTAAGTCAAAGGGAGCAATTATACGAATAATATTGTTAACCATCTTATCTTATACTACTCGTTTTTAAGTAAAAATAAGATGACTTTAACCTCATTATTTCGATATGCTATTCATTAACAAATGTTTATAAAATTGTAATTTGAGTGATAATGAATATTAAACGGTTTAATAAATAACGTATTGTTCAAAAGACAAAATTGAGCAAAACTTTTCTAAATTTGAGTTGTTAGGTACACATTAAAATACATCATAAATTATAATAAAATGGACGCTAAAGAAATAAGCTTAAACGAAAAAGAAGTTAAACCAGTTGTAGATCTGTTGAACGATTATTTGGCTAACTATCATATCCATTACCAAAAATTAAGAGGCTGCCACTGGAATATTAAAGGACAGAACTTTTTTACCCTTCATGTTAAGTTTGAAGAGTTATATACCAACGCGCAGCTAACCATCGATGAAATTGCTGAGCGTGTTTTAACCTTAGGTAAAGCACCGCATAGCCGCTTTGCTGATTATATTAAAGAATCGAAAATTAAAGAAATTGATACGATTGGCCTGAAAGATCTTGATATGGTTGATGCCATTTTAGATGATATGGCTAACTTGATTGAGCTGGAAAGGGAGCTTTTAGAAGCAACTGATGAGGCTGGCGACGATGGTTCTAATGATATGGTGAACCGTTTTATGCAATTTAAAGAAAAAAATACCTGGATGTTAAGATCTTTTGCCGGGAAAAAATAACAGCGTATTAATAGGTTAAGGGCCTTATGTAAGTAGCTTTATTGTAAAATCTCTTATATGGGGCTTTTTTGTTTCGTAGAAAATCTAAATATTTATCTTTGGGCATGGCGTATAAAAGTTTAGCAGAATGTGTTTCCGATCTCGAAAAGCACGGTCATTTAATCAGAATTAAAGAAGAGGTAGATCCCTATTTAGAAATGGCAGCCATCCATTTGAGGGTGTACGAAAACCAGGGACCGGCATTATTATTCGAAAAAGTTAAAGGAAGCCCTTTTCCTGCAGTTTCCAATTTATTTGGAACTTTAGAACGTTCTAAATTCATTTTCAGGGATACCTTGCCAAAGGTTCAGCAACTGGTATCATTAAGAAATGACCCCATTAAAGCATTAAAAAACCCTTTTAAATATGCTGGTTCTGCCATGTCGGCATTATCTGCTTTGCCGTTAAAAACGCCTTCTGCAAAAAGTAAATTTTTAAAAACAAGCATCAGTCAGTTGCCGCAAATTGTTAACTGGCCGATGGATGGAGGCCCTTTTGTTACCATGCCTCAGGTTTATACCGAAGATATAGATAAACCGGGTGTATTAAACGCCAATCTTGGGATGTACCGCATTCAACTGGGCGGGAATGATTATATCCAGAATAAAGAAATCGGTTTGCATTATCAGATCCACAGGGGAATAGGGGTGCATCAATCCAAAGCAAATGCTTTAGGCAAACCGTTAAAAGTGAGTATTTTTGTTGGTGGCCCACCGTCGCACCCTTTAGCCGCTGTGATGCCATTGCCGGAAGGTTTGTCGGAAATGACCTTTGCCGGTGCTTTGGGCGACAGGCGCTTCCGTTATTTTTACGATGATGAAGGTTTCTGCATTTCAGCTGACGCGGATTTTATCATCACCGGAACAGTTTATCCAAACGAAAATAAACCTGAGGGTCCTTTTGGAGATCACTTAGGTTATTATAGCTTAACACATCCTTTTCCGTTAATGAAAGTGCATAATGTGTACCATAAAAAGGATGCGATATGGTCGTTCACCGTTGTTGGTCGTCCACCTCAGGAGGATACCAGTTTTGGAGCATTAATACACGAAATTACAGGTTCGGCCATTCCGCAGGAAATACATGGCTTAAAAGAGGTTCATGCTGTAGATGCTGCTGGTGTTCATCCATTGCTTTTTGCCATCGGTAGCGAACGTTATACACCATATTTAAAGGAAAGAAGGCCTCAGGAAATTTTAACCATTGCCAATCACATTCTGGGTAAAAACCAGTTGAGTTTGGCCAAGTACCTTTTCATAGCAGCTAAGGAAGACAATCATCAACTGAGTACGCATCATATTGAAGATTTTATCAAGCATATATTAGAGCGGATCGATTTAACCAGAGACATCCATTTTTATACCAATACCACCATCGATACGCTGGATTATAGTGGTGATGGCTTAAACAGTGGTTCGAAAGTTGTAATCGCAGCAGCAGGTGACAAAAAACGGGAATTGTGGAATGGGATTGCTGAAGATTTGAAATTGAGCGATGCCTTTTACCAACCAAAAATTGCCATGCCGGGTGTTTTGGTTTTAGAGGGTAATAAATACCTCAATCCTGAGAAAACAGCCGCGGAAATTGCTATGCTGAATATGGCGTTGATTGATCAGAATTTAGCTGGTCTGCCTTTGATTATATTGGCCGATGATGCTGAATTTACCGCTGCAACAATTGATAACTTTGTTTGGGTAACTTTTACAAGAAGCAATCCGGCAGCCGATATTTATGGTATTAACGATTTTACGATCAATAAACACTGGGGCTGTAAGGGCTCTATGATTATCGATGCACGAAAAAAGCCTCACCACGCACCCGAATTGATCAAGGATGGAGTGGTAGAGGCTAAAATTAATGAAATGAGTAAAGAAGGGGGAGCGCTGTTTGGGGTGGTTTGATGGAAATAGTGTTGATCTTATTAGTTATTAAAATATTGTTACAGCTTAACTTTTAAGCTTAATGCATAGAAAGACTGTTTCTCGAAATTTTTCGCTGGATTTTCTCCATTTGTATAATCAATGCCAATTTTTGATGTTTTTTTACCATCCTCAGAGCGAAAAAATGTATAGTTGAAACTTGTTGTAACGAAATTATGCTCAGCCTGCGTTAATTCAATAATATTTTCATTTAAATCATATCTATACTGCCAATCAAAATTAAATTCAAATTTTTCACGTAAGTTTTCATCTTTTGGAAGCAGTGAAATTATAGAAGTCACGCGAAATAAAGCACGGTAAATGCTACCGGCTGAATTTTCATCTTTAGTTTCAATTCTGTTTTCATTTTCTAATCCAATATATGGAGAATACAGAAATTGGAATACATTACCAAAATCGGAGGTATTGTTAGGGATCCAAAAGTATTTAGGGTCCTTTGCTTTTCCTTTAAATACTGGAGTGAAATATAAATTACCCTGAAATGAAGTGTTCTTTTTAATATTATCTTCATTGTATTTAAAAGCCGTAATAAATATCGGAGACCATTTTTTTTGTGATAAATCCCTACTTTGCCATTCAGAAGAAATACCGGCTTGCCAATTATTTTGGATTTTATCTATTAAAGTATTTCTATGGAATTCAAAATATGGGCTTAGAGATAATACAGATTTACTTTCTTTTAGAAAATCATAGCCAATTGCTGCATTAACTAACCAAGATGCACTTTTGTCTTTTGGTTTTGTAAATGACAATACAGCTGGTTCCGCTTGATCATTTTTACTTTGAAAGGATTGTCTCAAAGTAAAACCGTCTAGAAATTTACTCTGGCCATAAGTAAAAAGCATACATAAAAAGCAGAACGATGTGAGTAATAATCTTTTCATAACTTTGATTTAATTAATTTTAAACAATCAATAACTTTTTTTAAATCTTCACATTCTTTCACAGTAATGTTCTTTTGAGATCCTAGATCATTAGTTACTTTTTGGAAATAATTTTTTAAAGCTCTTTTTTGATACAAGCTTAATCCGAGATCAAATTTTAAATCACTGTTATCCTTAAAATCATTTGGTTCAAAACCGCTCATATCTGAAAGTGCCAAATATGTATAATGCCTGATGTATTCATCTACATTTTCTTTTTCAATTAGAAGATTAAATAATGAATTTAAATTTTCTGATTTTAATGCGGGAAGAAATGTTTTAAGTTGGTCAATATCAGAATCAGTTACTGATAAATAAATTTTACGTTTCATATTTTAATTGATTAATTACTTATTTCATGCTATATGTAACTTTATGCTATTAGCACAAAGTCTAAAGGTTTACTGTTACATTATCTGTTTCAGCATATACTTTAATTCCTTTTAAATCTGGAGGGAAGTTATCCCAGAAAAAAGGTTTAGAATGGATTGCTGTAATTACCTCTAGAACAATGCCTGTAGGTTTATTAGCTACAAAATCAAATTCATATATGCCATCTATCGGAGGGACAACATAAACAAAAGGATTTAGCTGTGCATTTAACCAACCACTAGAATTAACTGTGCCATTAGCCTCAATTACTAAGGTAGGAGGATTTTTTTCGAGAATTTCGAAAGTAATATTAATTACTGATAATACTTTTTTTGTCATGACTTTAGCTTTTAGGTTTCGATTAATTACCCATATTTTTAATATCGGGTTCAAAAAATGATCAGTTTTATTGAACCATTTTCTTAACCAAAGCTAGTTTTGAAAGGCTATCCAAATCAAGCGTGAAAACATTGCAATTTATACGCGTGAAAAGCGCAATTGGATACCGTAAAATCGCGGTATTTTAAAATACTTAGATGTAGTGCAATTATTAGAAAAGCAGGGTAGAGGCTATTGAGATGATTTTTGTTGCTTGAAAATGAGTTTGTTGAGTGTTTTTTGTTAATCTTGCAATTTTCTATTTCAAATAAGGTTAGTGTATATTTAGGTATAAGTTATTTTATAAACCTCAAACTAAATTAAAAGCTATGAACTATCTAAAATTAATTGATCTTGAAAAGTCAAGACGGAGCTTACTAATTCTTACCTCCGCTATCGCATTTATTTTTACTTCTTGTAAAAATCAGCAGGCAAAGAGCCAAGTCGCTACAGACTCTTTATATGCTTTACCAAACACCTATGTTACAACAAATGAAAGTGGTAGGAGGTTAGACTGGTTCGATAAGTATAAATATCCAGTTTTAGATTCTATGACATGGAAAGAAGAACGCGTACATGAAACTAAAAAATTAAATTTTGACAGTTTGGATATTGCTATTAAATTTTTCGATTCACTTATTTCAGGTACGTCTAGTAAAGACACAATAACAGGAGTTCGTGTTTATTTCGCTTCTCAAACATTAAAGCCAGGAGGATGTGGTAAACTGACTTTAATTTTTACTGCTACAGTTGGCTATAGAAAAACGGATGTAGGAAAATACTATACTTTTAACAAGGAAGTTTTTGATGCCAGTTTACTCGATACTAAGACTGCAAAAGAATGGGTTAGTAATTATCAGCAAAAAAAATGGGTGAATCTTTCAAAGTATACAATGGATGCTACAGATACCTGCAAATATGAATCGAAGCATATATTCTTCTCATTAAAACAAATAAAATCCATAATTGACGAAATGAAATACCAACAAGCCAAACATTCGGCCATTGTTAAAGGATTTGGTGTTCGTTTTGCATCTTACACAGATCAGGATTATTTATTTCTCAATATTAAACCCATTAAATATCACAAAAGACTCACCATTGGTTTTACATTTATAGATTGGGAAGGTGAAGATATTGGAATTAAGCAGATTGATGCCGGAGAGTTTTTACAGCGATTACAATATACTAAAGAGCATAAAGATACGCGTGGAGATACATTTGACACAGGAATACCTGCTCCACCACCGTCAGATACAAAAGAAGCATTAGATTCTCAGATTTAATAAAAAATTATCATGTCTATTTTAACGTATATCTATCTCGCATCACTAGCTGCGGCTGCAATAACCGGATTGTTAAAATTCCGGGTTAGCTTACCCGTTCATTTAAAGGGCATCATTTTAATGATGCCCTATATTTTATTGGTAGAAATTGGCGCAGCATTTTTTAGAGACCTGATCAAAGGTCAGAATGTATTGCCCCAATACAATATCGTTCTATTGATCGAATTTCTGGTTTACGCCTGTTTTTTTAAGGAAATCATTATTTCGGAATGGATAAAAAAGATAATATCCGTCTTTATGATCTTATTCCCTGTATTTTGGTATATTTCAGTATTCTTTATATTTAAAATTACAGAGTGGAATAGTTATATTTTTCTGGTAGGTGGCACTTTTACAATTATATGGGCTTTAATTTACTGCTATCAATTGTTAACCTCAATCGAAAATGTGAGCCTCAGTAGTTGTGGTGAGTTCTGGATTGCACTTGGCATCATTATTTTTTATTCTTGTCAGGTTCCCTTTATGGGTATATACAATTTTCTGATCGTTAATTATCCATCATTGATTATGAACTTTCAGGTTGGCCTTCAGGTAACCAATATTATTATGTATTCTTTGTTTACGTATGCTTTTTTATGCAAAAAGACCATTATAATGAAGTATTCTTAGCGGTTTTACTCACTACAGTTATTTTTCTGTTCCTATCAATAGCAATCGTTTTCCTGATGCTGTATTTTCAGAAAAAGAAATTCCAGTATGCTAAAGAAAAAGGAGAACTGGAAAAACAGTATGGCGAGCAATTGCTGCAATCGCGACTCGAAATGCAGGAGCAAACATTCGAAACCATTAGCCAGGAGATACATGATAATGTAGGGCAACTCTTGAGCTTGGCCAAGTTACAACTGAGCATTGCAGAACAAAATGAAGTGGGTGATAAATCATTAATTACCGAAATTAAAGGAAATGTTGGTAATGCCCTTAGCGATTTACGTGATATTGCAAAAAAGTTTAAGTACAAGCCGCATCCAGGAGTTAACCTTGCTTCAGGCCGTAGAGCAGGAGCTGCAGCGCATAGGTAGGGCAGGGGTTATTCTTTGCCATGTTGAAGTAACAGGTAACGAAAGGCAGATTGCAGAACAAAAGAAAATAATCATCTTCAGGATTGTGCAGGAAAGTTTGCAAAACATATTAAAACACGCCCAGGCCACTGCAATCAATGTTGAATTTGATTTTTCAGAACAGCTAAAAATAACCATCGGGGATAATGGTGTTGGTTTTAGTGCAGGTGAAAAAGTGAAAATTGAAACCGGGTTGGGGCTTCAGAATATTGTAAAACGCGCTGCATTGATTAATGGAGAAGCTACAATCAACAGTATTATTAATAATGGAACTAAAATTACCTTAACTATTCCTTATGCCTGATCAGATTAAAAATATAGCCTTGGTTGACGATCACGTGTTGTTCCGCAAAGGATTGGCTGCATTGATCAGCTATTTTCCATCCTATAACATATTATTTGAAGCTGCTAACGGAAAAGATTTTATCAGGCAGTTAAAAATATATGATGTACCTGATATTGTGCTGCTCGATATCAACATGCCCGAAATGGACGGGTATAGTACAGCTTCATGGTTGCGGACAAATCATCCAGAGGTAAATGTACTTGCATTAAGTACGATGGATGCAGAAACTGCCATTATAAAAATGATTACTAATGGGGCTAAGGGCTATGTGTTAAAAGATGCTGAACCTGAAGAACTTAAACGTGCTTTTGATGAGGTCATTAGTAAAGGGTATTTTTATAATGAGCTGGTTACAAGGAAGGTGATGCAGTCGCTAAGTTTGTTAGCCACAAATTCAAAAATATCAGACTTTGTAAAACTTACCGAAAGGGAAATGGAATTCCTGAAATATACCTGTACCGAAAAAACATACAATGAAATTGCCGCAGAAATGTTTATTAGTCCCCGCACCATTGATGGATATAGAAATTCTTTGTGCGAAAAATTACAGTTAAAAAGTCGTACAGGATTGGCTTTGTATGCGGTAAAAAACGGAATTGTTAAAATTTAGATCAGTTTTAATTCAGTTAAAGTTGACGATGTGTTTAAGTCACTAATTTGAGATAATTTGATAATCTAGGTTAAAATTTAGATTTTTAGATATATCATTCCAAATATGCTTTCAAAATTTCATATCATCCTCACCTTTATCTTACTTTTTATACTAAAGGCAAGGGCCCAGGATACAAAATTAGATAGCGTTGCCTTAAACATCAACCGTTATGGCTTAAAAGCCGCTCAATCTAATCTTTTTGTTCATTTTGATAAAAGTATTTATACTAATAATGATCAGGTATGGTTTACCGGATATCTGCTAAAAACGATTACTAATTTAGATCAGTATCACACACTTTATTTATCGCTGATTAATAATAGTGACAGCAGCATTGTACTTCAGGACAAATTTTTAATTGATAAAGGTTTTGCCTACGGGTCGCTTACACTGCCCGATTCGCTGCCGGGCGGCTCGTATCGTTTTGTGGCGAATACCAATATAAAAAAAGATAATCAGCCAGATGGTGAATTTGTTCAGCCCATTACCATTAAATCTACAACTGTAAATCCTTTAACAGCCAATATTTCTATTTTTAAGGCCTATGACGAGCAGAGTAAAAATGGAATAGCATTATTGAAAATTTTATCAGGTGATAACCGTTTTATTGAAAATGCAGAAATAAAATATCATATCGGTAAGGATAAACAAACATTGCTCACGGGTACAGCTAAAAGCAGTGTAATAGGTGAACTGATGATTAACTTCCCTGCTGATAAGATTACAAAAGATAATAATCAGCTTAATGTTTCCATCAAAAAAGGTCAAGATATCAGGTATGTAAAATTTAATCTTCCAGTCAGAAACCTTTCAAATTATCAAATTCAATTTTACCCCGAAGGTGGTTATCTGGTTGACCGCTTAACCTCTAAAGTAGGATTTGAAATTAAAAATCTGGAAGGCACTGCCATAAAAGCAACAGGTATTTTATATGAAAATGACATGGTGATTGATACCCTTCAAAGCAATTCTACAGGGCTTGGTTCATTTTCAATTTGCCCAAAGCAATCAAAAAAATATTATGTTAAACTTTTTGGGAATAAACAGGAAAATATCAGTTATAATTTACCGGCAATATTAAAAAATGGTGTTGTTTTAACAGCAGGTACAGCCGTAGCTGAAAATGATTTCAGAGTACACCTGGAGGCTAATAACAATCAAAAAGTACATGTTTTAGTGCATAATTTCTCTGATATTTTCTTACACACCAATTTAATACTAATCCCTAATCAGACCCAAAGTATAAGGTTAAAATTAGACTCTGTTCCTCTAGGATTAAATACAGTGACTATTCTGGACAGCAACTACCGGCCAATGGCCGAAAGGATTTTCTTTGCACATTACGATCAGCTTAATCAGACTGAATTATCGACAGATAAAAATGAATACGGCACAAGAGATCAGGTGAATTTAAAACTAAATGTGACTGGTAAAAATAAAGCTCCGGTGGCAGCACTGGTATCTGTTTCCTGCACCCAAACCAATAGGATTTCAGTGGGTAGTAATCAAAATATTATTGATTATTTCTATTTACAACAACGTTTAAAAACGCTTCCTAACCGTCCGATGGGTTTAAAGTATGTTGACCAGGATTATCTAAATGATGTACTTCTGGTTAAAACCTGGAACAGGTATAAATGGCCTGAAACGGAAATGATTAATAAAAAAGAAATGCTCTCGAGCTTTGAATATCATGGCGAAATAACCAGAAAAAATAAGCCTTTAGATCAGCCGGTTGAGTTAACAATCATCGCCGGAGAAAATCTGAATTTTCTGAATACCGATAGCATGGGAAAATTTAATTTACCCTTTGCCAATCTTGTTATTAAAGAACCAAAGCGTCCTGTTTGGTTAGGGATGACAACAGCTAAGTATGACCTGTATAAAGTTAGAATAGACAATCCACAGGATGAACTAAAGAAATATTTAGTAAAGCAAAATTTAGAACAACTAAACGCAAAAAGTGGTGTGTTTAGTGAAGATAATCAAAGTCTAACCTCAATTACTGGTACGCAGCTAAAAGAAGTAACGATTACGAAAAAAAGGGATGAAAGAATCGAATTTATTAAAAATTCTTACGTTAACAGATGCGGAGATTATGTTTGTAGGAATAATATTTTAAATTGCCCTAATCATATGGCCGATAGTGGTAATAAAAACCCTGTAAAAGGTGAAGTTTATGTTAACGAAATTGGACTTGCAATTATGTATCATGGATGTGCGGAGCTTGAGTCTAAACCTAATGTGATTCTTTTGAAAGGAATCAATCTTCCAAAAGATTTTTATGTATCTGATATTACCAATAAAAATGAGCCTATCAATTTTTCGACAGTTTATTGGAATTATCAGGTGATGGTTAATGGTGAAACACCTGTTAGTTTTAATACCGGCGATTTAACAGGAGATTTTAAAATTGTTGTACAGGGCGTAACAAATGGTGGAGTGGTTTATGGTGAGAAAGAGATTACGGTGAGGAATAAATAAAAGAGGTTGTCTCCAAAGGCTGTCTCTTTTTGTTGAGAAAAAACATTTTTTCTGGTTTGAAACTTTGATGTATTGACTTGAAAGTCGGATGTTTAATGTTTATAATTGAGTTTTGTGTGATCAAAGCCACCAGTTTTTAAACCTCATTACCAGGATCGTATCATGGCCTTTCCATCAACATTTGATGAGCTGGTAGCCAAGAGCTATCCAGTCAGGGTAGTAAATGATGTGATTGACAGGCTCAATATCCAAAACCTGCCTAATCCCTACCAACCTAAGACTACATTGGGCTACCAAAATGCTTAATTTTAAATCATGAAAAAGTCTCTCAATTTTAGTCGAGAGACTTTAAAAAAGCTATTCTTTAGAATTTAAAACTTAAGTCAATGTTAAAATTTTATTTTTTTTATTTTAACATTTTAATCTTAAAATTATTTTCTAATTTTTCTTGGTTCCACTGAAATATACATTGACCCTGTAGATACATCATTTGTCACATATACATCTTTATAGTATGGAGGAGTAGAGCCATCACGAGGAGGTCGACTGGGAGTGTATTCAATCTTTTCTTTTCTTAAAATTATAGGATTCGAAAAATCTAAAATTCCTTCACCTAGATCATTAGAGCCTGTAGTTGTCTTGACTTGATATGAATTTGTGTTTGTAGTAGTTGTAGTTTGCCCAAATTTAATACCTAATTTAACCTTCTCTCCAAAGGTAGGATCATATTCAAAATTCGAAGCATATTGTGTGGTATTTGTATAAGATAATGTAGTTTCTGTTGCGGGATCAAACTCTTGTGCAATAAATTTCCATTGCGCTCCATAATTATCTAAATCCCAGGCAGCTATTGGTTCATATAAAAAGCACTCTCTTGGTGTTATGCTAACTATATTATAATATTTTTGATTTTGATCTAGTTGGTATTTAACATCAAATAGATCTTTCCCTTCTAAAGAAAATATTTTGTTTATTTGAAGAGCTCCACCATTTTTTGAATTTATCAAAATAGCTATCCTAATGTCATATTTGCCATTAGTCCAAAGTGTTATGCCGTTACCAGGCCTAACATTCGGGTATTGTGTAGTAGCTTTTGGATCATCGGTGTGTGAACTTATTTTATCATAATTATTATCTGCTAATTTAATGGAAATGATATGTTCGCTATAATCATTATTGAATTTACCTCTGTTTACACCAGCTTGAGGATTCAATCCATAGTAAACATAATCTCTTTGCCAGTCTAATTTTTTATTATACGCATCAATAATCGCTTGGTCTAAGGCTTGTGGATTAGTTTCTGCTATACCATCAGGAGCAATTCTTGATGTTTTTATTGGTGTTAAAGAACTTTGTAATTGAGAATTCAAGCTTAGGGTTTTGTTTATTTTGGTAATACTACCATCAAACGCATTATCAGCTAACGAAATTATACCACTCTTATTATTAATAACCGTCTTGCCAAACTTATTAGAACCAACAACTAATCTTTCGTTTTCTTTTACAACAACAACTGGGAAATTAGGAACTGAGCCGTTTGGTATTTTTGTTATTTCTCCTTTTGAATTGTACAAATCAATATTCGTGAAGTTTTTATTCTCAGGAGATACTGCTACTTGTGGTATCTCTGACTCAGTTTTCCAATTGTCAGGGGTAAAGTTTGGTAATTCTGGAACCATGATAGTTAAAGTGGGTAGACTATTGATTGCTGAATCTAATTTTTCTTTTGATTGAGCATACTTGGATATTACCTGATAAAAAGTTTGATCGGATGTAATTTTTTCATCCTTTATCATTTGGAAAAGAACATCATTATCTCTGTCAAATTGCTTTAAAGCTTCATTTTTTATGAATAATCTTAGATTGGGTTCTTTTTCTAATGCAATAGCTAAGACCTTTGAAAAAATAACTTTAGAGTCTTGTTTTTCATTAGGCACTGGAACAAATGAAAGGTTCTCCTGTTTAATTTCTTTCTTGCATGAGAATAATAGCGCAAGAATTGCTAAGTAATAGATTTTGTGTTTCATATTAGGTTTTTATTTTAACTGCAAAAATAGTTAAAAATCTAACATGTATGATTAATTATGTATTAAATGTAAAAAAATATTATATGTTTTGTGTGTTTAAAATCTATTGTATGTAGTGCTATTATCTCATTAACTGTAAAATAAAAAAGCCATAAAT
>NZ_AYMG01000008.1 GCF_000633455.1 Pedobacter jeongneungensis | reverse complement strand
TTCACTGGTCATTTGTTCATTGGTTGGCATATTGCAGAAATGCCTCCTTGTTAATCTGTGCATCTGTGGCTCCTTCGACAGGCTCAGGATGACAACCTGCATTGGTGTGGGCAATAAAAAAAAATTATATATTTTAGCGGCTTACCTAAAAATATATCTACAGAATGAACAAGCAGATTCCTCCATTTTTTTTAAGCGACGAATATTTTATTGATGAGAAAGTCAACTTTTTAAAGTTTGCAAACGAGTACAAGGTGTACAACGATCAGGGCGCTCAGATCGGGATTATTAAACAGCGCATTTCAGGATGGCAAAAGGCTTTAACTTTATTGATTGATAAACGTATGATGCCCTTTAAACTTGAAATTACCGATACAAACGATCAGTTACAGGCTACCATTACAAGGGGCTGGACCTTCTGGATGTCGAAAATTATGGTTACCGATCCGCTTGGTGTTGAAGTGGGCATTATTAAACAAAAATTTAAATTTTTCAAGCCAACGTTTACCATTTCAAGTCCGGCAACAGGAGAAGAAATTGCCAAAATATCCGGCGATTGGAAAGCCTGGAATTTTACCATCACCAATAACGCAGGTGCAGAAATGGGCAAGATCAGCAAAAAATGGGCGGGTGCCATGAAAGAAATTTTTACCACTGCCGATAAATACAATGTTTCCATTGATCCCAGTTACGCAGAAAGCAATCAGAAAGTTGCGATTGTGGCTACTGCGATTACGATTGATATGGTTTTGAAAGAAAGTAAATAGCTGGTTAATTGTTTAAACGGTTAATTGATTAACTGTTGGGTGGGCGAGTAATTTAATGTATTAATTACTCGCCTATTTATAATAAAACCTTCTTCATCAATAATTTTCTTACAAACGATATCAATTAATTCGGCTAAATTTGGGATCAACAATTTAAGGTATCTTCATTGATATGAAAAAAACCAAAGAAGCCAAAAAGCCAGGTATTTTCAGTTTACTTGGAAATTATCGGGGCTTAATTTTTCTGCTGATCCTATTTGCCCTGCTCAGTAATGGCATTAATTTGCTTTTACCAAAGATTATTGCCAGCGGTATCGATTCTTATACCAACAAAACCTTCGACTTAAAAAGCATACTTTTCCAGTTTTCGCTGGCTATTGTACTTGTTTTTATCTTTACTTATTTACAAAGTATTGTGCAAACCTATGCTTCAGAGCGTGTGGCAAAAGATTTAAGGACAAAACTTTCTGATCAGATTTCGAGGCAAAGCCACGCTTATATTATTCAGGCCAATCCTTCTAAATTGCTTACCAACCTTACTGCAGATGCCGATTCAATCAAGATGTTTGTTTCGCAGGCCATTGTTTCCATTGCTTCATCTATCTTTTTAATTGTTGGGGCCAGTATCCTGCTGCTTATGATTAACTGGAAACTGGCATTATGTGTGATTGCGATTGTACCCATTATAGGCGGTGCATTTTTTTATGTATTGAGCAAAGTAAGGGTGCTTTTTAAAAAGAGCAGGGAAGTAATCGATTGGCTCAACAAGGTAATCAGCGAAAGTATAATGGGCTCGGCTTTGATCCGCGTAATCAATTCGCAGATGCTGGAATACAACAAGTTTTTAGACGCTAATGCGAAAGCAAGAGATTTAGGTATATCTATCCTCCGCATGTTTGCAGCGCTGATTCCGGTTATTGTTTTTACGGCCAATTTAGCTGGATTATGTATTTTGGTATTGGGTGGTCACTTTGTGATTACCAATTCGATGACCTTGGGAGAATTTACCGCTTTCAGCAGTTATCTCACACTGATTATATTTCCGATTTTGGTAATCGGCTTTATGAGCAACGTCATTGCACAGGCTACAGCATCTTATCAAAGGATTGAGAGTGTGCTGAATGCCAAGGAAATTAACCATCCGGGAACATTGACTACATCATTAAGAGGAGATGTGGAAGCGAAAGAAATCAGCTTAAGTTTTGGACAAAAACCAATTTTAAAGTCGGTTTCTTTTTCTGCAAAAGCAGGATCTAAAACAGCGATTATTGGCCCAACAGCTGCGGGTAAAACACAGTTGCTTTATATATTAACAGGTTTGATCGATGCTGATACTGGATCGGTGTTATATGATGGGCAGGAGATTAAACAATATAAACAGGAAGATTTTCATCAACAGGTGGGTTTTGTTTTTCAGGATAGCATTATGTTTAATATGAGCATCAGGGAGAACATTGCCTTTAGCGATACGGTTACGGATGAATCTTTAGCTAAAGCCATTGCCACAGCCGAGCTGAAAGATTTTGTTGATGCTTTGCCTGATCAATTGAACACAATTGTTTCTGAACGGGGAAATAGCTTATCTGGTGGACAAAAACAGCGGATCATGCTTGCGCGTGCACTGGCTGTAAATCCGAAGATCTTATTGCTGGATGATTTTACCGCCCGTGTTGATACCAATACTGAAAAGAGGATTCTGGAGAATATTCAGCAGAATTATCCGGGTTTAACTTTACTTTCCATTACCCAAAAAATAGCTTCTGTTGAACATTATGATAAAGTAATCCTGCTGATGCAGGGCGAGATTATTGCAGAAGGAACCCACCAGGAATTGCTGAAAAGCAGTCCTGAATATGTTCAGATTTACAATTCACAACAGAGCACCAGTAATTATGAACTACAATCTTAACCAGCTCAGCAACAAGCAGGAAAAGCAATCGACTTATAAAGCGCTGAAAAGCCTGCTAAAACTGATTTCTGCCGAACGACGAAACCTGTGGCTGGCACTGATTGCCATTTTAGTCAATTCTGGTTTATTGCTTTTAGGCCCGTTATTGATAGGCCATACGGTTGATACCTATATCCGCACCAAACAGTTTCATGGTGTGCTTATTTTTGGCGGTATCTTATTGGTGATGTATATGATTGCCATGGCTACTGGTTATACTCAAACCAGGTTAATGGGTGGTGTAGGGCAGCGGATGCTTTATACTTTACGTAACGCGATATTTAATAAATTACAGGAACTTCCGGTTTCATTTTTTAACCAGAATAAGGCAGGTGATCTGATTTCGAGGGTAAATAACGACACGGACAAACTGAACCAGTTTTTCTCGCAGTCGTTAATGCAATTTATCGGCAGTATTGTAACCATGATTGGGGCCGGTATTTTCCTGCTTTCCATTAACCTGGAATTAGGAGCCGCTACACTTGCGCCTGCCGTGATTATTGTACTTTTTACAGTGGCATTATCGCCCTGGGTAAAAGCAAAAAATGCTAAAAACTTAAAAAGTGTGGGCGGAATGAGTGCTGAAATCCAGGAAAGCCTCAATAATTTTAAAGTGATTATTGCCTTTAACCGCAGGGATTATTTTAGAAAACGTTTTGACGAGGCAAATAATCAAAACTACAAAACAGCAATTGGCGCAGGTTTGGCCAATAATATATTTGTACCCGTTTATGGCTTATTATCTAGTGTAGCCCAGTTGATCACCTTGTTGTTCGGTATTCATTTAATTTCAACAGGCAATTTTACGCTGGGTTTATTGGTGAGTTATATTTCTTACACGACAAATTTTTATAACCCATTAAGACAGTTAGCAGCACTTTGGACCAGTTTTCAGGTGGCCATGGCAAGTTGGGACAGGATTTCGCAAATCTTATCGTTAGAGAGTAATTTAAAACAAATAGCAGTGAATGAAACGGTTACTTCTGATGCCTTGCTGGAATTCAAAAATGTACACTTTTCTTATGATGATAGTAAAGAAATCCTGCATAACATCAATTTAAGGTTCGAGAAGGGTAAAACTTATGCATTGATCGGTCCGACAGGTGGCGGAAAAACCACAACAGCTTCGTTAATTTCCCGTTTGTACGATGCCACCAAGGGAACCGTTTTATTAAATGGAAAAGACATCCGTTCATTTTCTGCTGAAGAAAGGACACAAAAAATAGGTTTCATTTTACAAGAACCATTTTTATTTACCGGAACTGTAAAAGAAAACATTTTATATGGTAACAGTCAATATAAAGAGGTTAGCGATGCCGAGCTTGAAAAAATAATCGAAGAAGCCAACCTGAATGCTCTTTTGGCTATTTTTGATGAGGGACTAAACACACAGATTACTTCAGGATCTGATAGCATCAGTTTAGGGCAGAAGCAACTGATTGCTTTTATGCGTGCGGTTTTACGGAATCCGGAACTATTGATTTTGGATGAAGCTACCGCAAACATTGATACCATCACTGAACAGCTTTTGGGCAGTATTTTAAACAAACTTTCGAAAGAAACCACGCTGGTGATTATTGCCCACCGTTTAAATACCATCGAAAACGCCGATGAAATTTATTTTGTAAATGAAGGTGAAGTGCAAAAAGCAGGAACACTGAACGATGCACTGAATATGTTACTGAAAGGGAAACGGGTAAGTTAATTTAGGTTGGTCGCGATTTGTAATCTCGACTGTATGAGTTGTGAATTTGCAATCCAATAAAGGATTTTAAATCCTTGGTTCGAATAGACGGGATTGCAAATCCCGACTAACATTAATAAAAAACACAAATGAAAAAATATTTCTTCTCTCTGGCCTTTTCGGCCTTAAGTTTGGCTTCTTTTGCGCAAAGTGCCGCGCAAAATCTTTTTGTTCAGGATAGTTTAAAATTGATTTCTTCACAATTTAAGTTTACAGAAGGTGCATCGGTTGATAAAAATGGGAACGTTTTTTTTACGGATCAGCCTAATGATAAAATCTGGAAATATGACATTGATGGCAAACTGAGTTTGTATATGGATAAATCGGGAAGGGCAAACGGTACTTATTTTGATAAAAAAGGCAACCTTATTGTTTGTGCCGACGAAAATAACCAAATCTGGTCTATCAATAAAAGCAAAAAAATAAAAGTGCTTTTCAGTGATTATGAAGGCAAAAAGGTAAACGGACCAAACGATATCTGGTTGGATAATAAAGATGGTATCTATTTTACCGATCCATATTATCAACGCGATTACTGGACCAGAAAATCACCTGAAATTCAGGGACAAAAAGTATATTATCTTCCAAAGGGTAAAAAAGAAGCCATTGTTGTGGCTGATGATGTGGTAAAACCAAATGGCATTGTAGGTACGCCTGATGGTAAATTCCTGTACGTAGCCGATATGGGCGCAAACAAAACCTACCGTTATGCGATTGGCGCAGATGCCAAATTATCAGAAAGGCAGCTTATCCTTAACCAGCACTCTGACGGGATGACTTTAGATAGCAATGGAAATATTTACGTAACTGGAAAAGGAGTGAATATCTACAAACCAAATGGCGAAAAGATAGCCCATATTGATGTGCCTGAAGAGTGGTGTGGTAACATTTGTTTCGGTGGAAAGGATAGAAATATGCTATTTATCACGGCTTCAAAATCGATATACGTTATTCCGGTAAACGCAAAAGGAGTAGAGTAACTGATGATTTTAGTCGTTTAAAAGCATTTAAAGCCAGAAAAACGAGTGTGAACTAAATCAAAATTTTTTTCTGTTCAGTTTATTCAACCCCTAAAAATATTAAACGCATTATTTAGTTTTGGGTTCCTACTTATAGGGATAGACGACTATGAAAAAGCCCTCTCAGGATTGAAGGGCTTTTTTACTTTTATTTGATCCTATAGATAAGGTTTCAGATGCTAAAGGGTTTGGTTAAGTGTACTGAACAGATAGTCCCTTCGACTACGCTCAGGGTGACGAATTTATAATAATCCATCTCAGGATTTTAAATTCTGCATGTAGCCTGTTGGCGTTACTCCAAATTCTTTTTTAAAAGCCTTTGTAAAGTACGATTGTGTTTGTATACCTATGCGGTACATTACCTCTGTCATAAGTACATCTTCGGTTTTCATAATTTCTATCGCTTTTCTGAGTCTTGCGGATCTAACAAACTCCCCAATAGATTGACCTGTGATCGATTTTATTTTCTGGTAAAGTTTGGTTCTGCTCATGCCGATTTCTTTGCATAAATAGTCGATATCCAATTCAGGATTAATCATTTCGGCATCAATGATTGAAAGCAGCTTAGTTAAAAAGGCTTTGTCCTTTTCCGAATGGGCAAGTGCCCTGGGTTCAGTATCCTTATTTTTTAGATAATGCTCTTTCAATTTTTGCCTCTGCTCAAAAATATTTTTGATGGTGAGCAGCAATAGATTAGTGTTGATGGGTTTAGTGAAATACAGATCGGCACCAGAAGCAGCCCCTTCAATTTCGGCTTCAATGCTATTTTTGGCCGTGAGCATTAAAAATGGAATATGGCTGGTTTCTATATCTTCCTTAATGCGTCTGCAAAACTCAGTTCCGTTCATGCCGGGCATCATTACATCGCTAATAATCAGATCGGGGAGGTCTGTTCGAGCCTTCTCAAGTCCTGAATGGCCATCCGAAGCTTCTGAAATAGCATAAAAAGAGCTTAAAGTATCTTTTAAAAATGCCCTTAATTCTTCGTTATCATCTACAATAAGAATACTGGTAGTAGCATCTGCAGGTGTTTGTTCAGTAACCGGTTGTGTTACTTCAGTTTCTGATCGATAGCTGATGCTTTCTAAACGGGTTCCTCCAGGCTCATTGTTTTGACTAAACTGTTCGCTTAACGTATAATCTGCTTTATTGCCTGGAATACCGATAATAATTTCTGTTCCTTCATTCCGCTCGCTCGATACCTGGATCAATCCTTTATGTAACATGGTTAAGCTTTTTACAAAAGCCAAACCTACGCCAGAGCCCAAATGTGTTTCGGTGATCCGGTAATAACGCTCAAATAAATGCTGGATAGAATCTTTCGAAATTCCGATACCACTATCCACTACGCGGAAATAGATGTAGGAATTGGCTTCATAATCACTTTTAATCAGTAATTGGTTTTCGAAAGCCGGTTTGCGATCGCTCAGATCTGTAAATACCTGAAGTTTAAGCGTTCCACCAGCTTTAGTATATTTAATGGAGTTATTAATCAGGTTAAGGATGATTTTTTCGATCACCTGTCTGTCGAACCAAATATCGGCTGGAAGATTTTCTTTTTCAACCGTAAAACTGATCGATTTTTCAGCCGCCATCTCCGAAAACTCTTCTGCTACTTCATCAATAAAAAGATTCAGGTTTCCGTTTACTACATTAAGTTTTAAAGCACCTGATGCTGTTTTTCTAAAATCCATTAATTCGTTAATGAGTCTCAGTAAACGGTTGGCATTACGGTGGATGGTATTATAGTATGTTTGGAAACTTTCTTGTGTATCTTCCTTCAACAGGCGCTCAATCGGCCCCAATATTAACGAAAGGGGAGTGCGGAACTCATGCGAAATATTGGTGAAAAACTGCAGTTGAGTCTGGTGGATTTCTTCTCTTTTTTCTTCCTCTATTTTTCTGATCTCCAATCTGCGTTTAAAACTGAGTGCCAAATAGGTTAAGTATAAAGCAGTTGCTATAACGATTAGCCTGAACCACCAGGTTGCCCAAAAAGGAGGAGAGATAGTAATTTTTAAAGCTGTTCCTGTAGTATTCCAAACGTTGTCATTATTTGATGCCCTAACCCTAAAAGTGTATGTTCCGGGATCGAGATTAGTGTAAAATGCCTGCTTCACATGGCCTGCAAAAATCCAGTCTTTATCCTCACCCTCCAGTTTATAAGCATAATTGTTGTTTTCATTTGATACATAGTTTAAACTGGCAAAGCGGAACGATATCGAAGCCTGATCGTAATCCAGTTTGATTTCTTTGGTATAACTGATGTCGTTTTCTAGAGTAGATCCTTCTGTATTTGGTGAGATTTTCTGATTAAAGATCTGAAACTCCGTGAGGTAAACGGGTGGAATAAATTTATTGGTTTGGATATCATCTGGAAAAAAAGAGTTGAAACCGTTTATTCCTCCAAAAAACATTTCTCCGCTCCGTGTTTTTAAGTACGCATTGGTTTCAAATTCAAGTCCCTGCAAACCATCGCCGGTATTGTATTTTTTAAAATTTTCGTGCTGAGGATTAAATCTGGTAAGACCATGGGCCGTAGAGATCCAGAAATTGCCTTTGTCATCCTCCGTAATTCCTTTTATAAACTCGGTTGATAAGCCTGCTTTAGTCGTATAAAGCTCAAATTTGTTCTTTGTACGGTTAAAACGGTAAAGTCCGGCCTGCCCAATCCATAAATTGCTTTTGCTGTCGATAAAAATTACCCTTAAGTCGGGCTTTTTCCCATCACCCATAAAATAATGCGTAAATACCTGAGTATTGAGGTTATAACAGTTCAAGCCACCGTCATCTGTACCAATCCAAAGGTTTTTATATTGATCTTCATTAATGGCAACAATGTTATTTCCGCTTAATTTACTGCCGTTTTTCCCTTCTGTAATGCGTTTAAATTGTTTAGTCTGTGCATCAAAAAGGTTCAATCCGCCGTAGTAAGTGCCTATCCAGATGTTTCCGTTACTGTCTTCAAAGGTTTTCTGTACATAATCCGAAGAAATAGAATTAGGATTAGCGCTGTGATTAAAGCGGGTAAAAGAATCATCGCTATGCATCATGTTTAATCCGCCAGCCCATGTACCAACCAGTAACATGCCGTTTTTTACCTCTGTGATATCCAAAATGGCATCTGCACCGATGCTATTGGGATTAAAAGGGTTATAGCGATGGTGGATAAAGGTTTTACTTGTTTTGTTATAGATGTCGAGTCCGCCACCATCGGTTCCGATATAGATATTGCCAGCTTTATCCTCATGAAAGGCCCTAACATCATTATAACTTAAACTGTTTTTATTAGGCTCCTGACGTACCAGTTTAAATTTTTCTGCCTGCGGACTATAAAGATTTACCCCTCCACGGTGAGTGCCGATCCATAAATTTTCTTGCTGATCTACAAAAAGCGCCGAAACGGTGCGTTGCGATAAACTAAGGGCGTTGCCTGGTTCATTCTGATAATGTGTAAATGTTTCGGTTTTGGGGTTAAAGAGGTTCAAACCTCCATTTATACTACCTATCCAAAGGTTCTTCTGTTTATCGAAAACAATAGCCCTCACCAGATTACTGCCAATACTATTGCTGTTTTTTTCCTGATGTTGATAGGTTTTAACGATGTTCTTGCTGGGATCGTAATGGATTAAACCATTTTCTTCTGTTCCAAACCAAAATGAACCATCTTGATCTTTTTTAATTACCCTAAAGGTTTCATTTTCTAATGTTTTTATGGCTTTTAGGCTGCCTGATTTAAGGTTTAGAACATGAATGCCGGCATCAGTAGCCATCCAGACATTTTCTGCAGCATCGCAGTATAAATCGTTGATGTAATCTTTTCGGCTGGTTTTTGGTTGATCAGATGGATCTGGATATCGTTTAAAGGTATTCGTGGTTTTGTCAAGCAGGTTAAGTCCGCCACCATATGTGCCAATCCAAATCCCCTTTGTTGTTTCTTTAACCGAAGTGATGATATTATTGGTCTGGTTTTTTTTGTCTATGGATCTGTAGATTGTGAAATTATTTTTCTCGGCATTAAACCTGTTCAGCCCATCTGATGTACCGATCCAAAGGTTGTGGTTTTTATCCTCAAAAATACACCTGATGAAATTATCGCTGATGCTGTTTTCGTTTTTGCTGTGTTTAAAAACGGTGATTTGATTGCCATCATATTTGTTCAAGCCATCTCGTGTGCCAAACCAGATAAAACCCCTATAATCTTGAAAAATACATTCGATGGTACTGTTCGATAGTCCGTCTTCTACACTAACGTGTTTAAACTTTAAATTTTGCGCGCTGATGTTCCCTGTTGAAAAAATAAGGAGGAGCAGGAGAATGGTTCTCGTTAACGCGTTCATTTGATTGTTTGGTGGGATGGTTCTGAGGCGATAAAGATAATTGATTTTTATGAACCTTTTTTATGGGTTGGTGGGTTAGCCGCGTATCGTCATTCCCAACTTGATTGGGAATCTTAAAGCTTTCGCTGATTTGTAGGTTGCATTAGGATTCCCGCCTGCGCGGGAATGACGGGCGATTGGGTTAGCCGCGATCGTCATTCCCAACTTGATTGGGAATCTTAAAGTTTTTGCTGATTTGTAAGTTGCACTAGGGCTCCCACCTGCGCGGGAATGACGGGCGATTGGGTTAGCCGCGTATCGTCATTCCCAACTTGATTGGGAATCTTAAAGTTTTTGCTGATTTGTAAGTTGCACTAGGGCTCCCACCTGCGCGGAATGACGTATGAGTGGGTTAGCCGCGATCGTCATTCCCAACTTGATTGGGAATCTTAAGGCTTTCGCTGATTTGTAGGTTGCATTAAGGTTCACACCTGCGCGGGAATGACGGGCGAGTGGGTTAGCCGCGATCGTCAATCCCAACTTGATTGGGAATCGTAATGCTTTCGCTGATTTGTAGGTTGCATTAGGATTCCCGCCTGCGCGGGAATGACGGGCGATTGGGTTAGCCGCGATCGTCATTCCCAACCCGATAGCTATCGGGTTGATTGGGAATCTTAACGCTTTCGCTGATTTGTAGGTTGCATTAGGATTCCCGCCTGCGCGGGAATGACGGGCGATTGGGTTAGCCGCGATCGTCAATCCCAACTCGATTGGGAATCTTAACGCTTTCGCTGATTTGTAGGTTGCATTAAGGTTCCCACCTGCTCGGGAATGATGGGTGATTGGGTTAGCCGAGTATCGTCATTCCCAACTTGATTGGGAATCTTAAAGCTTTCGCTGATTTGTAGGTTGCATTAGGGTTCGAGCCTGCGCGGGAATGACGGGCGATTGGATTAGCCGCGATCGTCATTCCCAACTTGATTGGGAATCTTAATGCTTTCACTGATTTGCAAATTGCATTAGGGTTCCCGCCTGCGCGGGAATGACGGGCGATTGGGTTAGGCGCGATCGTCATTCCCAACTTGATTGGGAATCTTAATTCTTTTGCTGATTTGTAGGTTGCATTAAGGTTCACACCTGCGCGGGAATGACGGGCGATTGGGTTAACCGCGTATCGTCATTACCAGCTTGATTGGGAATCTTAAAGCTTTCGCTGATTTGTAGCTTGTATTAGGATTCCCGCCTGCGCGGGAATGACGGGCGATTGGGTTAACCGCGTATCGTTATTCCCAACTCGATTGGGAATCTTAAAGCTTTTGCTGATTTGTAGGTTGCATTAGGATTCCCGCCTGCTCGGGAATGATGGGCGAGTGGGTTAGGCGCGATCGTCATTCCCAACTCGATTGGGAATCTTAAAGCTTTCGCTGATTTGTAGGTTGCATTAGGATTCCCGCCTGCGCGGGAATGACGGGCGAGGGGTTTAGCCGCGTATCGTCATTCCCAGCTTGATTGGGAATCTTAAAGCTTTCGCTGATTTGTAGGTTACATTGGGCTTCAAGCCTGCGCGGGAATGACGTATGAGGGGTTAAGGCGCGATCGTCATTCCCAACCCGATAGCTATCGGGTCGACTGGGAATCTTAATGCTTTAGCGAGGTTTTTAGTTTGCATTAAGGTTCCCACCTGCTCGGGAATGACGGGCGCGTGAGTTAGCCGCGTATCGTCATTCCCAACTTGATTGGGAATCTTAATGCTTTAGCGAGGTTTTTAGTTTGCATTAAGGTTCCCGCCTGCGCGGGAATGACGCAAAGCGTTTAGAACGATTGTATTAAAATAACGCTTAATACGCGATTCAAACCAATAATATGTCGATTAGCACAAAAGAAATGAACAATAGCACAAAGCTGATAAAGCCATAAAGCCTTCATTTGTATCGTTAATTCTAACCATAATATTCTATGCACATTTTTACATCTTTCATCAGGAGTAACAAGCGAATGTTAATGCTTTTACTATTGATTTTTACCCATGGATATCTTTTTGCACAGCAAGCCACCATTAGCGGAGTTGTTAAAACAGCCCCCGATAATTTAGGTATGCCAGGTGTAAGTGTTCGCTTAAAGGGAACCGCGATTGCCACTTCTACTGATGCAAACGGAAATTTTAGTATCAAAATACCTGCGAAAGCCGGCATCCTCGAATTTACCTCGGTGGGGTATAAAGTTCAGGAAGTTCCGGTCTCTAAAAGCACCACTTTAAACATCACCTTAATAGAAGATGCTTCTACTTTAAATGATGTGGTAGTGGTAGGTTACGGAACTACGCGAAAACAAGATCTTACCGGTTCTGTAGCAGTGGTAGGTGTTAAGGATTTCCAAAAAGGGAGTATCAGCACACCAGAGCAAATGTTATCAGGTAAAGTATCGGGTGTTTCCATTACTTCAAACAGCGGTCAGCCAGGAAGCGGGAGCGCCATCCGTATCCGTGGCGGTTCATCATTAAATGCCAGTAACGATCCATTATTCGTGATCGACGGGGTACCTTTGGAAAGTGGGGGTGTTTCAGGTGCATCAAATCCTTTAAGTTTTATTAATCCGAATGATATTGAAACTTTCACGGTGTTAAAAGATGCTTCCGCAGCTGCAATTTATGGTGCAAGGGCATCCAATGGGGTAATCATCATCACCACGAAGAAAGGTTTGGGTGATGCCTTAAAAGTGACTTTCAATTCAGTTAATTCTGTTTCTACATTAACCAAACAGTTAGATGTGTTGAGTGCTGATGAAATCCGCTCGATTGTAAATGCAAAAGGTACTTCAGCACAAAAAGCACAATTGGGTACATTTAATACCAACTGGCAGGATTTGATTTATCAGGACGGTTTCTCTACCGATAACAACATCAGTATAAGTGGAGGGATTAAAAAACTGCCTTATCGTTTATCCATTGGTTATCAAAATCAAACTGGTGTGTTAAGAACTGATCAATTGCAGAAAACTTCAGCTGCACTTGTTTTTAATCCAAGGTTTTTTGATAATCACCTCAAACTGGATATTAACCTGAAAGGAAGTATGCAGAAAACGCGTTTCGCAAATACGGCCGCTATTGGTGGTGCGGTAAGTTTCGACCCTACACAAGCTACTTATACCAACCGATCAGACTATAATGGCTATTGGGAATGGCTGGATTCTACTACACCAACAGGATTGGTGAATCTGGTTGGCCGTAATCCGGTGGGTTTATTGGAGCAAAGAGAAGACCGTGCAAAACCAATGCGTAGCATCGGTAACGTTCAACTGGATTATAGTTTTCATTTTTTGCCAGAATTACACGCTAATTTAAACGCTGCTTATGATGTGGCTTCAGGAAAAGGTACTGTTTTCGTTGATCCAAACGCAGCCGAAGCATTTGTAGGTAATTTAAATGGCCTTGGCAATGGTGTAAATAATCAATATAAACAAAACAGGAGAAATACCGTTCTGGATTTTTACCTCAACTATGTTAAAGAATTTAAATCAATCAAAAGTAGGGTAGATGCAACGGCAGGTTATTCTTATAATGATTATTTAACCACACAGTATTTTTATGCAAATTTTGATGCAAGTGGAAATCAGACCAATGCTACCCCTGCTTTTGCTTTTAACAAACCACAAAACCGTTTAATCTCCTACTTTGGGCGCTTAAACTATAATTACGATGATCGGTTCCTGTTAACGGGAACAATCCGCAGAGATGGTTCATCACGTTTCGGGCCTGCTTATAAATATGGGGTGTTCCCATCGGCAGCTTTAGCATGGACAATTAAAAATGAGTCTTTTTTAAAGGATAGCAAAATCATTTCTACATTGAAATTACGTTTGGGATATGGCATTACAGGGCAACAGGATGGAATTCCTAACTACGGATATATGTCTACTTATGGCCTGAGCTCGCTAAATGCATCCTATCAATTTGGAAATATCTTTTACCAGATGTACCGTCCAAGTGCTTACATCTCTAATCTGAAATGGGAAGAAACCGCCACAGCCAATATCGGTTTAGATTTCGGATTTTTGGATAACCGCATTACGGGAACATTGGAAGTTTATCGCAAGAAAACCAGCGATTTATTAAATTTAATCCCTCAGCCTGCCGGAACAAATTTTGCCGCAACTGCAGTTGTAAATGTTGGCGATATGGAAAATAAAGGGGTGGAGTTAACCCTGAACTTTAATCCGGTAAAAGAAAAAGACTTCAATTGGGATTTCAGCTTTAACGCTACTTATAACAAAAATATCATTACCAATTTAACGGTGGTACCTAACGATCCAAATTATGCAGGCTTTCCAAGTGGAACCATTTCAGGCGGCGTTGGGGGCCAAAATGCTTTTATCAATGCAGTTGGCGGACCGAAGAATACCTTCAACTTATTTGAGCAGACTTACGATCAGAACGGAAACCCGATTGAAGGCGTTTATGTAGATCAGAATGGGGATGGCGTTATCAACCAAAACGATTTCAAAAAAGGAAAACAGGCAGATCCTAAAGTATTTCTGGGTTTTAGCAATAATTTAAGCTACAAAAAATGGAACCTGTCTTTCACCCTTAGGGCTAACTTAGGTAACTATTTGTACAATAATAACTATAGCCAGAGCGGTAACCTAAACCAGATTTTAGGTACGGCAGTTATTTTAAATGCTTCGCCAAATTACCTTACTACCAATTTTAAAACACAACAGTTATTGAGCGATTACTACGTTCAAAATGCCTCATTCCTGAGAATGGACAATGTTAACCTGGGGTATGCTTTTGGTCAGATTTTAAAAACCAAAGCAAACTTAGCCTTGACTGCCAGCGTACAGAATGTGTTTGTAATTACCAAATACAAAGGTTTAGATCCGGAAGTTGCCTCTGGAGTGGATAACAATATCTATCCCCGACCACGTATTTTCTCTTTAGGCTTAAATGTTAATTTTTAAGATGATGAACTGCTTTAACAAAAAATATATGAAACCACGTGTTTTACAACTATTCATGCTGACTTGCACTGCGGTAATTTTTACCACATCGTGCAATAAATTAGATCTGGTACCAACCAATGATCTTACTGCAGATAAAGTATATACTTCGGCCGCGGGTTATAAACAATCGTTGGCTAAGGTTTACGGCGCTTTTGCCCTTACCGGGAATGCATCGGTTGGCCAGCCGGATATACCGGTAGAGATTATCAAAGATGAAGGAAACTCCGATTTCTTGCGTTTATACTGGAATTTGCAGGAACTCACCACTGATGAAGCCGTTTGGTCATGGCAGAACGATGCCGGTATTCAAGGCCTGCATGAAATGACATGGTCATCCATCAATTCGATCATTAATGGTTTATATTACCGTTCATTTTTTCAGATTACGCTTTGTAACGATTTCATCAACCAATCTTCTGATGATAATTTAAATAAAAGAGGAATCGTTGGTGCTGACGCAGATCAGGTACGAAAGTTCAGGGCAGAGGCCCGTTTTATCAGGGCTTATCAGTATGCCGTATTGATGGATATTTACGGAAATCCGCCATTGGTTACCGAAACTACCGAAATAGGAGGCAAGGACTTACCAAAACAGATTAGCCGTAAAGATTTATTCGCTTATGTAGAATCAGAACTTAAGGCCATCGAAAATGATTTAGCAGCACCGAAAGCTAACGAATATGGCCGAGCCGATAAGGCTGCCTCGTGGGCATTATTATCGAGAATATATTTAAATGCCGAAGTATATACCGGTACCGCCAGATATACTGATGCGATTACTTACTGCAACAAAATTACCGCTGCGGGTTATACACTTCATGGTAATTACCGCGAGCTAACCATTGCCGATAACCACTTAAATACGGATGAGAATATTTTTACCATTAATTACGATGGTACCAGTACTCAAAATTATGGTGGCACAACTTACCTGATGCATGGTCCGGCACACGTTCCGGCAGAAGTTTCAGGATCGAATGGCGATTGGGGCGGATTAAGGATTACCCAGCAGTTTGTGAATCTTTTTGCTGATAAAACAGGCGCAACAGATACGAGGGCACAGTTTTATATGTCAGGACAGAATATGGAGGTGAACGATCTGTACACTTCGAATGATGGTTATTCGAGCACCAAATACCGCAACAAAACCCGTTCTGGTGGCCCGGCTCCGCATCAGGATATTGCCAAAGATTTTTCGGATATCGATTTTCCTCTATTCCGTTTAGGCGAAATCTATTTAACTTATGCCGAAGCTATTTTACGTGGCGGATCAGGTGGCAGTTTAACGCAGGCCTTAACTTACATTAACCAGTTGCGTACCCGTGCCTATAATGGCAGTACAGCCGGAAATATCACGTCGAGTGCTTTAACCACCGATTTTATTTTAGATGAACGCGGACGTGAACTTTGGTACGAAGCCACCCGAAGGACAGATTTAATCCGTTTCGGGAAATTTACCACTGCAGCCTATTTATGGGCATGGAAAGGCGGTGTTAAAGGTGGTACAGCAGTAAACAGCAAGTACAATCTTTATCCTTTGCCTCCAACCGATCTTTCGGCCAATCCAAATCTTCGTCAGAATACAGGTTATTAATCTAAATTATCATGAAAAAATTTATTCATATCCTTTATACTTTGCTTTTAATCAGCCTGTTCTTCGGCTGCAAAAAAGATGATAGCACAAATGTAGTTACTCCACCCAGTGCAGGCAGTCTCGCTTTTAAAAGCTCTGCAGCCGCTCTAGTGTTAACCTCCGCAACTGATGCCACCAATGTGGTGACCTTCAGTTTTAAGGCGGCAAACTTTGGCGTGAGTGTTATCCCAACTTACTCTTTAGAGTTTGATGTGCCTGCCGATACCTTAGGCGCAAATGCATGGGCCAATGCAATAAGCGTTAAACTTGCAACAGGTACTTTAGAAAAAGCTTATTTGGGTGCCGATTTTAATTCGCTTTTGGCCAATCAATTGTTATTGCCAACAGGTGCCGTAAGTACCTTAGTTGTAAGGTTAAAAGCAGAAGTAACTCAAAATACAGGAACAGCTTCTACCATCAAACCAATCTACTCGAGCTTAACCATGACGGTTAATCCATACAAAGCTACCATCGAATACCCGGCGCTGATGGTAAAAGGAGGCAATTCCTGGAAAACACCAACCGCAAGGACCAATGGTTTTGTACTCACTTCAACTAAATTCAATTCTAAATATGAGGGATATTTAAATTTACCAAATGCCGATGGCTATGGTGGCGATGCTTTTCAACTGGTATCAACAAAAGATGCAAGTAAAGTTTACGGTTGGGGAGGTACTTCAACAACCATGAGCTTAACCGGCGGTAATTTATACCTTACACCAGCACCAGCTTACATGAAAGTAAACGCTGATGTAGATGCTTTAACCATTACCTATACACCCGTAAAATTCTTTATCTCCGGTGATGACAATGCCTGGAGCACTTCATCAACGCCATTGATATATAATGCAACAACCGGTAAATGGGTTGCAGCAAATGTTTCCTTAACCGCGGGCAAAACTTTCGTATTTACCTGTAACGGCGGTTACGATATCAGTTATAAAGTAGATGCCAATGGCGCATTGATTTATGCAGGTGCGCCAACCTGGGGCGGTATTAATATCCCGGTTACCAAAACAGGTGTATTCACCGTTACTTTAGATTTAAGTGCCGGTGACGGAAATTATACTTATTCGATTAAATAAATTTCTCGTTTCGTCATTCCCAACTAGATTGGGAACCTTAAAGCGCTGGCAGGTATATGGAATATTAGGATTCCCGCCTGCGCGGGAATGACGGGCGATTTAGAATAAACTATAATACAAAGATTAAGTTCAATACTTATTTAAAGAATATAGAAATGTTTAAAAAAATAAAAACCATAAACTGGCTGGGCCTTATGTTAATGCTCAGTCTGATCAATACAGGTTGCAAAAAAACAATAAAAGGCGAAACGCAGATTTATCCTGCTCCCGATCCGGTAGGCACTTATGCCTTAGGAGCCGATGTAAGCTGGCTAACGGAAATGGAAGCTGCGGGCAAAAAGTTTTACAATGCTACGGGTGATCAACAGGATTTGTTGAAGATTCTGAAAGATAAAGGCATCAATACCATTCGATTGAGGGTTTGGGTGAATCCAGCTGCCGGCTATTGCAATACCGCCGATGTTTTGGCAAAGGCAAAAAGGGCAAAAGCCATGAACATGCGTTTACTGATTGATTTTCATTACAGCGATTCGTGGGCAGATCCCGGACAGCAGAACAAACCTGCCGCATGGGCTTCGCAGGATTTTGCTACCTTGAAAACTTCAGTTTATAACCATACCGTTGAGGTTTTAACGGTTTTAAAAAACAATAAAATTGTGCCTGAATGGGTACAGGTAGGCAACGAAACCAATAACGGCATGTTATGGAACGATGGAAAAGCATCTGCAAATATGAAAAACTTTGCAGATTTGGTACTTTCGGGATATAATGGTGTAAAAGCAGTAAATCCGACCTCGAAAGTGGTGGTGCATATCTCCAATGGTTACGATAATAGTTTATTTAGGTGGATATTTGATGGCTTAAAGAACAATGGTGCCAAATGGGATGTAATCGGCATGTCGATGTATCCTACCGCTGCTGATTGGTCGACAAAAAATACCCAGTGTTTGGCCAATATGACGGATATGGTTTCTCGCTATGGATCGGAAGTAATGATCTGCGAATTGGGAATGCCAGTTTCAGAAGCGGTAGCCTGCAAAGCTTTTATTAAAGATTTAATAGCGAAGAATAAATCGTTGCCAAATAACAAAGGGTTAGGGGTTTTCTATTGGGAACCGCAATCTTACAATAGCTGGAGCGGTTATAAATTGGGCGCTTTTGACGATTCGGGTAAACCAACGGTTGCAATGGATGCGTTTTTGCCTTAACATGAGTTGGTCCGGATTTGTAATCCGGGCCTAACGAGAAACGGATTTTAAATCCGTAGTTAGTGCAGTCGGGATTACAAATCCCGACTAACATAACCTAACTTGTGGTCGTGGTTCGTGTCTCCACGAATTACATAAAGAAATGACAACGCTTAATAAATTCGGGACTACAAATCCCTAAAAGCATTTTTTATTTATGATTTTACTCAAAAAGCTGCCTCTTCTTCTTGCTTTTGTCCTTATGACAACGCTTACCCATGCCCAAAATAAACAGGGTGTTTATGTAGATGCATCAGGTGTAATCCGTTGGGAGAAAGACCATAAAGAAGCCGCGTTTTTCGGTACAAACTATACCGCACCTTTTGCTTATGGCAATCGTGCCATTTTACGAATGGGTGTTACGGCCGAACAAGCAATAAAAGACGATGTATATCATTTCTCGCGTTTGGGTTTGGATGCCTTCCGTGTACATGTTTGGGATCAGGAAATATCAGATGCTGAAGGAAATCTGATCAATAATGAACATTTGCGTCTTTTCGATTTTCTACTCGCAGAACTTAAGAAACGCAAGATCAAAACCCTGGTTACACCCATCGCCTTTTGGGGAAATGGTTATCCGGAGAAGGATGAAAAAACAGGGAGTTTTGCCAATAAATACGGTAAAGATAAATCGGTAGTTAGCGAAGAAGCCTTTAAAGCACAGGAAAATTACCTGAAACAGTTTTTCAAACACAAAAATCCTTACACCGGTTTAACCTATCAGCAGGATGCCGATATTTTGGCTGCAGAAATCAATAACGAACCCCATCACAGCGGACCAAAAGAAAGAGCTACGGAATATGTAAACCGCATGACTGCCGCCATAAAAAGTACCGGCTGGACGAAACCCATTTTCTACAACATCAGCGAATCGCCCTGGTACGCCGATGCCATTGTAAAGGCAAATGTTCAGGGCCATACTTTTCAATGGTACCCTACAGGTTTGGTTGCCGGCCATACTTTGCAAGGCAATTACCTCCCGAATGTGGCGAAGTACAAAATTCCTTTCGATACCATTCCGGCATTTAAAAACCGCGCTAAAGCGGTGTACGAATTTGATGCGGGCGATGTAATGGCGCCGATCATGTATCCGGCAATGGCCAGAAGTTTCAGGGCTGCTGGTTTTCAATGGGCTACACAATTTGCCTACGATCCCATGGCTACCGCTTATGCCAACACCGAATACCAAACCCATTATTTAAACCTTGCTTATACACCTTCAAAAGCAATCAGTATGTTAATTGCTTCAAAGGTTTTTCATCAAACAGCCCGTTTAGATGCGTTAAACAATGGCAATGCATTCGGCCCCTTTAAAATCGATTACAAAAGTTCGCTGAGCGAAATGAATACTGCCGAAGAATTTTATTATACCAATTCCACCTCATCGAAAATAATTAATGCCAAAAAGCTAAAACATATTGCGGGGGTTGGAAGCTCAAAAATTGTTCAATATGATGGTAGGGGAGCTTACTTTATCGATCAGGTTGCTGCCGGGGTATGGCGTTTGGAAGTGATGCCTGATGCAGTTCAGATCAGAGATCCTTTTGAAAAAGCGTCGCCTGAAAAAGAAGTTACACGGATCATCTGGTCTACCTTACCAATGGATATCGATCTGCCCGATTTAGGCTCCAATTTTACAGTTAAAGGTTTAAATCAAGGTAATATGATTAATTCGGTAGCTGTTAAAAATTGGTTTAATGTTTCTCCCGGAGCTTATCTGTTGGTAAAGAAAAACCTGAAAACCAATCTAAATGCGCAAAACAGTTATCAGAATATTGCTTTGGGAGAATTTGTTGCTCCAAAAGCTTCAAAAGGAGATATTTTTGTCAAACATCAGCCTTTAACAACGGTTTCAGAAGATGTTGCTTTCCAAATCAATGCAGAAATTACAGGTTTAGGCTTAAAAGATTCTGCCTTTGTTCGGTTAAATACTGCAAACCGCTGGAAAAATATTCTACTTCAAAAAACTCAGGAGTACCAATATGCCGCAACAATTCCTGCCGAGCTGGTGAAAAATGGCTTATTGAGCTATCAGATCATAATCCATAAGGCTAATGGCGATTACATTACTTTTCCTGCCCAAGTAAATGGGAATCCAAATGCATGGGATAAACTCGAAACCGAAAGCTACCAGACTTATGTTGCAGCTAAAAATGCCAGGGTAGAAATCTTCAATGCAGCTTTAGATGGGAAAAACAGTAATATTTATAATCCCGATTGGGGAAATAGTAAAGTAGAATACGTTTCAGATGAAAATCCATCTGTTTTAAGTATGAAGCTATCAATCAATATGCCTAAAAGTACCCAACTGATGGGTTTTCAAAGCTTTTTCGCTGATAAAATGACTGGAAGAGTTTCGGAACTGAATAATTTAAGAAAATTGGTCATCAAAATAAAGGCAAGTACCGAAAACACTAAAGTTAAGGTGGGCTTAATTGATACAGATGCCCATTTTTTCTCCACAGAAATCCTTGCGGGAAAAGATTTTCAACTAATCGAAATTCCATTAAATCAGCTTAAAAATGATGCACAGTTATTGCTTCCGCGTCCTTATCCTGGCTTTTTGCCACTTTATTATCAATCACCAAACAAAGCTGCATTCGACTTGAAAAATGCCGAAAAGCTCGAAATTACTTTTGGTTATGGGGCCAGTACCAAACCGATCAATATTGCTATCGAATCTATTTATTTAAAATAACCGTCAATTACATGTTCCGATTGAAGAAAATACTTTTTACCATTTTTATGGTTAGCGTTACTTATTTAAATGCCGCTGCCCAAAGAACTGAGATCCTGTTAGATGAAGGCTGGAAATTCTCAAAGGGAAATTTCCCCAATGCTGCCGAGGCTACTTTCAATGATACACGCTGGGAAACCGTAACTATTCCACACGATTGGGCCATTAGTGGGCCATTTGACAAAGAAATAGATAAACAGGTAATCGCAATTACCCAAAATGGGGAAACCAAAGCCAGTGAGAAAACGGGTAGGACCGGAGCTTTACCTTATATCGGTGAGGGTTGGTACAGAAAAAAGCTCAGTCTTCCGTCACTTAAACCAAACCAAAAAGTACTGTTACAAATTGATGGCGCCATGAGCGAGCCACGAGTTTACCTTAATGGAAAGTTGGTTGGCGAATGGAATTATGGCTACAATTACTTTTATATCGATATTACTAATGACCTAAAAGCGAATGATAATTTATTGGCCGTTCACCTGAAGAATATGGCAAAATCGTCACGTTGGTATCCGGGAGCGGGCTTGTACCGTAACGTACATTTGATCATTAAAGAAGAAAAAAGCATCGATCAATGGGGGATCACCGTTACTACGCCTATTGTTAAAAAAGAATTTGCCAAAGTAAATATCAAAACCAAATTAACCGGTAAAGGTGTACGTGTGGTTACGCAGATTTTAGATAGTTTGGGTAAGCAGGTGGCCATTGATACTGCAAAGGGCATTTTTGGCAATGAGACTGATCAGAATTTAGAGATTAATAATCCTATTCTTTGGAGTCCTGAGCGCCCGTATCTGTATACTGCGGTATCGAGTGTATATGAAGGAAATGTATTGAAAGATGTCGTAAAAACAAGATTAGGTGTTAGAACAATCAATTTTAGTCCAGGGATAGGTTTTAGTTTGAACGGTAAAGTACGAAAGTTTAAAGGCGTTTGTTTACACCACGATCTAGGTCCGCTTGGAACGGCCATTAATACAGCAGCTTTAAGAAGGCAACTCACCATTTTAAAAGAAATGGGTTGCGATGCTATCAGAAGTTCGCACAACATGCCTTCGCCGGAGCAACTGGAATTGTGTGATGAAATGGGTTTTATGTTCCTCGCCGAAAGTTTCGATGAATGGGCAAAAGCCAAAGTAGAAAATGGTTATCACCTATATTTTAATACCGATGCTGAAAAAGACATTGTAAACCTGGTGCAGGCGAATAAAAACCACCCTTGTATCGTAATGTGGAGTTCGGGGAACGAAGTGCCGGATCAGTTTGGTGCCGAAGGAGTTAAGAGAGCCAAATGGCTGCAGGAAATTTTCCATCGCGAAGATCCTACACGCCCGGTTACGGTAGGAATGGACCAGGTGAAGGCCACCATGCAATCAGGTTTTGGCGCGCTGATGGATATTCCAGGCTTGAATTATCGGGTACACCTTTATGAAGAAGCCAACAAGGTTTTTCCGCAGGGATTTATTTTAGGATCAGAAACGGCGTCAACGGTAAGCTCGAGGGGGATTTATAAGTTTCCGGTTGTAAAAGGTTTTGATAAACAATATCCGGATTTTCAATCATCTTCATATGATCTCGAATATTGCAGCTGGTCTAACGTACCTGATGATGATTTTGTAATGCAGGATGATAAACCATGGGTGATCGGGGAGTTTGTTTGGACAGGTTTCGATTATCTTGGTGAGCCTACACCTTATGATAACAGCTGGCCATCAAGAAGTTCCTATTTCGGGATTTCTGATGTTGCTGGTTTGCCTAAAGATCGTTATTATTTGTACAGAAGCCGCTGGAATAAAACAGCACCCACGCTTCACTTACTTCCGCATTGGAACTGGGAGGGAAGAGAAGGTCAAACCACGCCTGTTTTTGTGTACACCAGTTACGATAGCGCCGAACTTTTTTTAAACGGAAAAAGTTTGGGTATAAGGAAAAAAGATAAATCAACTCCGCAGAACCGATACAGGTTGATGTGGATGGATGTTAAATACGAACCAGGAACCTTAAAAGTAGTAGCGCTTGACGACAATGGAAAGCCTGTAGCGGAAGAAAAAATCACCACGGCGGGTAAGCCCTATAAAATTGTATTAACGCCAGATAAAAAACAAATTAGCGCTGATGGCAAAGATTTATCTTACGTAACGGTATCGGTGGTCGATAAAAATGGAATATCTTGTCCTACCGCTACTAATGCCTTAAATTTTGAAGTCAAAGGCGCCGGGGCATTCAAAGCGGTTTGTAATGGTGATGCCACTTCACTGGAATCGTTTGTTAAACCAACGATGAAACTATTCAGCGGAAAGTTGGTGGTGGTTGTTCAATCAGGCAAAAAAGTTGGGCCAATTCAATTGAGTGTGAAAGGAAAAGGCCTGGAAAACGGAAATGTGGAAATTGTTTCTGTGAAGTAATAGATTCGTCAAGTTCTGGTCTTAGCATCTCGCTAAGACCAAAAAATCCGGTCGTCATTCCCACACAGATAGGAATCTTAATGCTATTGTCTATTTTTTATTTTCTTTTAAGTAACATTACAATTCAGTGCTTCTGTGGCTAAAAACCTATCGCAATATTAAAGATTCTTCGCTGCGCTCAGAATGACATAAATCTTTCAGAATGTATAGGTACTGTTACATTTTAACAAGTTCTGGTCTTAGCGTCTCGCTAAGACCGAAAAATCCGGTCGTCATTCCCACACAGGTGGGAATCTTAGTGCTATTGCCTATTTTTAATTTTCTTTTAAGTAACATTACAATTCAGTGCTTCTGTGGCTAAAAACCTATCGCAATATTAAAGATTCTTCGCTGCGCTCAGAATGACATAAATCTTTCAGAATGTATAGGTACTGTTACATTTCAACAAGTTCTGGTCTTAGCGTCTCACTAAGACCAAAAAATCCGGTCGTCATTCCCACACAGGTGGGAATCTTAGTGCTATTGCCTATTTTTAATTTTCTTTTAAGTAACATTACAATTCAGTGCTTTTGTGGCTAAAAACCTATCGGAATATTAAAGATTCTTCGCTGTGCTCAGAATGACATAAATCTTTCAGAATGTATAGGTACTGTTACATTTCAACAAGTTCTGGTCTTAGCATCTCGCTAAGACCAAAAAACCGGGCCGTCATTCCCACGCAGGTGGGAATCTTAATGCTATTGCCTATTTTTTATTTTCTTTTAAGCAACATTACAATTCAGTGCTTTTGTGGCTAAAAACCTATCGGAATATTAAAGATTCTTCGCTGTGCTCAGAATTACATAAATCTTTCAGAATGTATAGGTACTGTTACATTTCAACAAGTTCTGGTCTTAGCGTCTCACTAAGACCAAAAAACCGGGCCGTCATTCCCACACAGGTGGGAATCTTAGTGCTATTGCCTATTTTTAATTTTCTTTTAAGTAACATTACAATTCAGTGCTTTTGTGGCTAAAAACCTATCTGAATATTAAAGATTCTTCGCTGCGCTCAGAATGACATAAATCTTTCAGAATGTATAGGTACTGTTACATTTCAACAAGTTCTGGGCTTAGCATCTCGCTAAGCCCAAAAATCCGGCCGTCATTCCCACGCAGGTGGGAATCTTAATGCTATTGCCTATTTTTTATTTTCTTTTAAGTAACATTACAATTCAGTGCTTTTGTGGCTAAAAACCTATCGGAATATTAAAGATTCTTCGCTGTGCTCAGAATGACATAAATCTTTCAGAATGTATAGGTACTGTTACATTTTAATCTTATTTGGAATAATTTTTTAAATTAGCATATATTCATAAAAACCTGATAAGCTTATGGAAAATCTAAAAGAAGAAACCAAAATCAAAGCTTTCCTCACCAGGATAAAAGCAGAGTGGCCGGGAGTGGTGGAGCGCTTTGAGTTTAAAACAGGCAGTGTAATTTACGTTCATTTAAAGGAAGGGATATCGAGTATGGATTTTCTGGGTAAACTTTCCCGTCAGGTAGAGCGTTTTGTAGATTTTAGTATGCCCATTATCCTTTACCACATCGAAAGTGATGGCATGAATTTAAGGTCGCATCCCATCAATTGGTATTCTTCACTTAAGTAGAGAAATTCACTTTAATATTTTCAAATTTTGCTGTTTTGAATCTTTTTTTGCCGTAAACTCAATTTTGTTTGCCAGTAATTTTGGTTTTTGCGTTTTAATCCTATTTTTGAGTTTTAATTTAATAAACATCCAGTATAATGAAAAACGGAACAGTAAAATTTTTTAACTCAGAAAAAGGCTTTGGCTTCATTAAAGAAGAAAGTGGATCTGAGATTTTTGTGCATGCATCAGGCCTGATTGACGAAATCAGAGAGAATGATACAGTTGAATACGAAGTTCAAGAAGGCAAAAAAGGCCTTAATGCAGTGAAAGTAAGAGTTGTTTAATTCTTCCCCAAAAAGATTTTGAGCAGGATTTAGTCCTGCTTTTTTTTTGCCCATACCTCAGCATCATAATATTCAACTCCAATAGCTCAATTACTGAACAAAAAGATTGAAAAAATTTCCTTCTCATTTCTAGCTGATTACCGATTTTAACTGCTTTAACTGTGTTTTGCATAGCTGTTTTGTGGATTGGATTTTTATTTTTGTTATTGTCGATCTAGTCGGCCGGAACCAAACAAATTAAGATTTTTGCAACTTTCTATTTTTTCAATTCGGGAACCTGTTATCAATAACAAACCTCTTGATCGGGGCGCTTTTATGGCTGCGGCGCAGTTTGTGATGGCGTTAAACTTTGCCACAGAATTTGAGCTTCTAAGCCTGTCGGCCATGAATACACAGAACGGAAATACTAAAAAAGGTGGACTCGTGTTTGTTCGTAATGGTAAATTAAAGATGCATCCCGAAATTTATGATCATTTATCGTTGATATCAATCTCATCTATTTGTGCCGGGAGTGTTTATTTCCATGGACTTGATAAAATTGCTGCAGAAGTTGTAAATCTTCCTTATAGCGATGGGTTTTTAAATCTTGAGGGTGCCGAGGAAGATTATATGGCTTTTAAACGTTTATGTAGTCCGGTTTCAAGGTTTTTTTTATTACAGGCCAAAAAAGTACAGTGGTCAGCAATTCTATCTACCTTCAGGTTCTTTATGATGGAAGGCATTTGGGATGTGGTGAGTGATGTTGCAAAAGCCATTAGCCAGGCTGATGCCGATGTACTTTCATGTACGCAACTTTTAGAAAAAATGCAAAATGAAAAATGGTATCCTGAATTTTGCAATTCCCTTAAAACATTTCATGCTTCAAGATATCCTTTAAGTAAAGTTGGACTCGAATCGGAATTGCCAGAAATGGCCTGAATTATTTCAGATAATTATCTAACAACGCACTGATTTCATCACCAAGCGCTCTGTTACCCATATTATTAAGTTTTTGTTGTGACGAATTGTGTTTTTCGATATATGTAGCCTCCGTTTTATTGAATTTTAAATAACCCTGCTCAAAATAACGTTCTTCAATTTCAGTAGAAGAATCCAAAGATCTAAACCATAATTTAATTAGTGAGCCTGTAAGCTTATCATAATAAAGCCAGTGGTATTTTGCTTCTGCATCTGCATTGTCGGGCAGATTAAGGCGTTGGATTTCTAGAATAGCGGTATCTGAATTTTGGAAAAAGTATAAAATCTTATATTTAGACGACATGCCGCAAAAATAGGACTTAATTTTTTATCGCAAAAGAGTTTTTTGCTGTTTAGATATAATATTATTGACCAATGTAATAAGCTTGTTGGTCAGGATCTGTGATCCTGACCTTTGGTCTCCGGATTTATAATCCGGTTTTATAATCCCGACTAACATTCTTTAAAAGATTCTTCACTGCGTTCAGAATGACAAATAGATATAGGCTACAAATCCCGACTAACTAATTTAATGTTTCTCTCCTTTAACCACCTTAAACAAATGTAAAACCTGTGGGAATAAGGCGTCCATGCTTTCTTCTGCACCATTTTTTGAGCCTGGGAAGGTAAGCACAAGCATTTTGCCGATAAAACCGGCTACGCCACGTGAAAGCATGGCATAAGGCATGCGTTCCTGTCCATAACGCCTGGCGGTTTCCATAATGCCTTCAATATTACGGTCGAGCAATGGCGCAATGGCCTCTGGGGTTACATCCCGGGGCGAAAGGCCTGTACCTCCCGTAAAAATAACCAGTTGATAGCCGCTTTTGCTTAGTTCGCTTGCTTTATCTCTGATCACATTTATTTCATCGGGAACAATTTCATATTTCGCTGTATTGATACCCCATTGTTCCAAACGCGAAATAATGGCTTTGCCGGAAGTATCCTGTGCTTTATTTTCGAAAACAGAATCAGAACATACCACAACGGCCGCTTTTATCTCAGGGAATTGGGCATTTTTAAGGTCAGATTTACCACCTGACTTTTTTATTAACCTGATGTTTTCTATTTCTACGCCTTTATCGATTGGTTTCAACATATCATACATGGTTAATGCAGTAACCGAAGCACCATGCATGGCTTCAACTTCTACACCGGTTTTATAAATGGTATGTACTTCAACAGTAATCATAATGGTTAAACCCACAATTTCGTAGGTAATGGCTGTATATTCTATCGGAAGTGGGTGGCAATCAGGAATTACATCGCTGGTTTTTTTAACACCGAATAATCCCGCGGCACGTGCAAATTCAAATACATCACCTTTAGGTATTTTGCGTTGCTCAATGGCATCGATGGTTTCCTGCTTCGATACCTTTACCGTAGCGGTGGCAATGGCGATGCGCAGCGTGTTGGATTTTTTGGTGATGTTTACCATATTATATATTTTCTTTCCACTGATGTGTTTCGTCTTCGAATATTTCTTTACCCCAGATCGGTAATTCAGCTTTTAAACGGTCTACCACTTCACTGCAAGCGGATATTGCAGGCTTGCGGTGTGCAGAGGAAGTAAAAACAAAAAGGCAGATTTCGCCAGTTTTTACCGTACCCAAACTATGGTAAATATGCATGCAGTTAAGCGGGTATTTTTCGAAAATGGCTTCCCTGATCTGGTGCATTTTTTCGAGCGAAAGCTCTTCGTAAGCAGTATATTCAATCGCAGCAACAAATTTACCGTCAATTTCATCTTTCCGCACCTGACCCATAAAAATGCTATGCCCACCGATGGCCGTTTTGCTGCTGTGCTTCGCAATGCTGTCGGCTATAAAAGCAGGCGTTATGGGACCGTTAACAAATATATTTTTAATCTTCTTTTCGCTCATGTTACGATCTTAAAAAATGATCTCTCCATTTTACAATACCACCTTTTAAACTGTAGATCTTTTTGGCATCGCCATATTTTTCTTGCAGGGCCTCTGCTGCGGCAACACTTCTAATGCCGTGCTGACAGATTAAAACCACGTGTTTTTGGTAAAATTCCTTATTCAGGAATGCACCAAACTCCGACATGGGTACCTGGGTGTAAATCTGCTTATCCAGTACCGGAACTTCGTGTTTTTCGCGGACATCGATTAAAATGGTAGATTCTGATTGTTGCAGTTTTACCAGTTCGCTGGCATCAATTTCTATATATCCCTGTGGTCCTTCGCTGGTATCCTGATAATTCATATTTAAAAATTCATCAACCGTTTTGGGTAATGTATAATCGCCCCCATGACTGATGTTGATGGTATATTGTTCTTGTGTAAGTAAATTATAATTTAATATTTTATTGGTGAGCGGCTGCCCGATTTTAGCAATCAGTTTAATGGTTTCTGCTGCCGCCATGGTTCCTATTATCCCGGGCAATACGCCAATAATGCCATTTTCAGCACAATTAGGGATTTCGCCTTTATCGGGCGGCACAGGGAAAAGATCGCGGTAATTGGTACTCGGTGTTAAATGATCGGGTGTATTAAATATAGCCAGCTGACCTTCAAAACCCGAAACTGCTGCAAATATAAGCGGTTTGTTAAGCAAGGCACAGGCATCATTAATCAGGTATCTTGACTCAAAATTGTCTGTACCATCCAATATGTAATCATATCTGGATACAATATCAAGGATATTGTTTTTCTGTAAACGGATGGGGTGACGGATGATTCCGATCTGGGTGTTCATTTCCTGCAACCGTTTAGCCGCAACCTCTACTTTCAATTTTCCGATATCGGCCGTGGTAAATAATATCTGCCTGTGCAGGTTGGATAGCGAAATGGTATCATCATCCACAATACCGATATGGCCTATGCCAGCAGCGGCCAGGTACTGCAGTGCAGGACAGCCCAGACCACCAGCACCAATTACCAATACTTTAGCTTTTAACAACTGTTGTTGTGCTTCCTCTCCAAATCCTTTCAGGATGATCTGTCTGTTATATCGCTCTGCACTCATATGATTTAACCGCCAGAAAATGGAGGCATAATGGCTATAGTAGCCTTGTTGATGATTTGGGTGTTCTCCTGAACTATGTTTTTGTTCAGGGCAAGTTTGTATTTCATGCTTTTTAAAGCAGGAAACTGATGTTCAAGATGTAGTTTAAAGTTATCGGTATCGGCAATCCCATCAAAATCAATTTTTTGATTGCTGATCAACTCGGAGATTTTGCCAAAACTGATGATTTCGATTTCCATGCTGCTAATTTACCTGTAAGATGGTGATTTTGCTCAATCCTTTTACAAATCTTCTTCCGGTAGCGAAATCGCTTGGCGTAATAATAGCAATATTTCCTTTCTCGGCCTTTGCAGGGTTGGTATCATAACTCGTTAGAACCAATATTTGATTTCCGGTTGGCGAATTAAAAATCTCATTCCATGAGTACACCACTTTATAATTATCGGTTGCCGTAAAAACAAGGTAAAATTCGCTCAATGTTTTTGGCGAAGCGGCATCAATTTCTACTTTGGCCAAAATATCTTTTAAAAGCACACCTTTAATGTTTTTAATGCTGCTTTTTCGCTGCATCAGGTGGTTAAAAATTGTCATACTATCCAAACTAACGGATTTATATGCACTTAAATTGTCTAAGGTTATGGTTAATGGTACTTTAACCTTTCCTTCGATGGTAAATTGTTTGCTTTCTTGCGCTTTCGCCGTAAAACCTAAAAATAACAGGGCAATGATGGTATATTTCATGTTATGCATGTGTAAATAATAATTTATAAGCGGCCAATGCCAATACGCAGGCCAAAACATTTTTTAAAACGGTTTGCGGGAATTTTAAGGCACCAAAATAAGCGCCACAGATGCCGCCAACAAATGCCGCACCCACGTAAGCAAGCATGTGGCTGTTAAATTCAAAGCCTTTGATCAGCTGTCCGCCTAAACCTGCCACTGAATTTACAAAGATAAAAGCCGCACTGATGGCTGCTGTTTGTTTCTGATCGGTCCATTTTAAGAGCAGGAGAACAGGCGAAAGGATTATGCCACCGCCAATGCCGATCATACCCGAGAGCAAGCCGATAATACCACCAATAGCTAATGATAAAAGAATGTTTGAGGGTTTGAAATCTTTTGGATCGGTGTTTTTGAAAAAGAAGAAACGGATTACCGGGATCAATAAAAGTACGCCCAAAATCTTTTTATAAATAGAACTTTCAATTGCCATCATACCGCCAACAAAAGAGAGTGGGATGGAAGCGAGTGCAAATGGCCAAAAGGTTTTCCATTTAAAATGGCCACCACGATAAAACTGGATAAAGGAAGTGGAAGAAACAAAAAGGTTGAGCAATAATGCTGTTGGTTTCATAATGGCAGGCGAAATGGCAAAAATGGCCATTAGTGCCAGGTAACCACTTGCACCACCATGCCCCACAGAGGCATATAAAAAGGCAACGATAAAAAGTAAACAGTAAAACAGGATAAAACTTTCTTGCATGGTTAATTTGGTAAAATCATTACAGTTAGGATGTCGCCTTTTTCGAAATGCGTTTGTGTTTCGTTAAGGCATATTAAACAATTGGCCTGTGCAAAAGAACTCAACCGGTAAGATTCCTGTGCGTTTAAAGGGGTAACTTTTCCATTTTCGTATTTTCCTTTCAAAAAATGTGTTAAGCCCGGTGGCTTGTTATAGGAATGGGTAAGTTCTGCCTGTACTTCGGTTACACTGTTATTTTTTTGAGATAATATTTTAATGGTTGGAAGTACATAATTGTAATAGCAGCTTAGCACAGATGAAGGGTTTCCAGGAAGTCCAAAAATTAGTTTTTCACCATGTGTTCCAAAAAACAACGGTTTACCTGGTTTCTGTTTTACCTTATGGAAAATCTGTTTAATGCCGCATTGAGCTGCTGCTTCGATTACGAAATCGTAATCGCCTACACTAACGCCGCCTGTAAGTAAAACTACATCGCTGTTTGTTATTGCTGTTTGCAATACTTTTTTAAGGATTTCGAGATCATCATCAGCTTCGTAAACATTGATCTGATCAATGCCTTCGTGTTTTAGCGCGGCAGAAAGTGAATAAGAATTAGATTCGTAAACCTGACCGAATGCCAAGGGCACGCCTGGTTTTTGCAATTCTTTTCCGGTTACAATAATCGATATTTTCGGCATAGGGTAAACTGTTACTTCGTTTACGCCAATCCCCGCAAGAAAGCCAATGGCGGCAGGACTAAGCAAACTGTCTTTTTCCATGGCTAAAGCCCCAGCCTTAATTTCCGAACCTTTATTGCGCACGTTTAAACCCAATTTTAAATTGGGATCCTGTAAGGTAATTTTATCACCTAATCGGGTTATTTTTTCCTGCATTATTACGGTATCGGCTCCGTTTGGTAATGGTGCACCTGTAAAAATCCTACCAGTTTCACCGTGTTGGATGGTGATGTTGGTTGCAGTTCCGGCGGCCATTTCGCCGGTTAAGTTGAGTTCTTTTTCATGATCTTCAAATTTTAAGGTATAACCATCCATAGAAGATTGACTAAAGGCAGGGATATCAAATTTGGCATAAATATCAGCTGCAAGTATATGGCCAGCTGCTTCTGCCAGATCAATACTGATTGGGTTTAAAGGACTAATATGTTGAGAAATGAGGTCTTTTGCTTCTTTTACGCTGATCATGAAAATTTTTTATCCTCCAATAGTAATCATACTTCTGTTTTGAATGGCTGCAGCGTCTATTTTTTCAAAATCGCTGGATAATTGTCCGCCTAAGGCCTGTTTTTTGCTCCAAATTGCCGATTGGATTAAAGGAAGCACGTCTTCGTTCTTCCTCAAAGCAGTAAGCAAATCGGTTTCGCTGTCAGAAAAAAGGCAGTTTTTTAGTTTTCCATCAGCGGTTAGTCGCATACGGTTGCAAGTACCACAAAAAGGGTGTGTCATGGTACTGATAATGGCAAAAGAACCTTCGTGACCAGGGATCATAAAATGTTTGGCTGTATCATTAGGTTCTCCCTTAACAGGCAATACCGAAAAATTCTTTTCAACAAGCGCTAGAATTTCGGCTAAAGAAAACATCTGGTTACTTGTCCACCTATTGCCGCTAAAGGGCATAAATTCAATAAAACGAACCTGAATAGGATTGTGTTTAGTCCAGTTAATAAAATCGTTGATTTCATTATCATTAAGGCCTTTCATCACCACCATGTTAATCTTTACCCTAATTTTATGCTGCAAAAGCAGTTCTATATTGCTACGCACCTGATGAAATACATCCCTTCTGGTAACCATAAAGAATTTTTCGGGCTGTAAGGTATCCAGGCTGATGTTGATGGTTTTAATACCTGCATCTTTTAGTACAGGCAGCATTTCGGCAATGCGGGTTCCATTGGTGGTGATTACCAATTCTACCGGAAGTTTGCCTAATGCAGCAATAATTTGGGCCGCATCCTTCCTTACCAAGGGCTCTCCGCCTGTAAGCCTGATTTTTTTTACGCCATTGGCCACAAAAATTTCCGCAAGTTTGATAATTTCGTCGGTTTGCATTAACCTGGAAGCGGGAGTGAAATCGTACTCTTCCTCCGGCATGCAATAAAAACAGCGAAAATTACAGTTATCGGTAAGCGATATCCGCAGGTAATCATGTACTCTTCCGAAAGAATCTGCTATCATTCCTGGCTGATTAAATTATTGTAATCGGTTTCTGTATCAATGTCAAATTCACCACCTTCAAAAACCACTGTTTCTACATCCTGTGGATGCTGTTTTAATATATTTTTGGCGCTCTCGGTCCCTTTTAGGGCTAAAAGTGCATCAAAATAATGTTTTCCGAACAAAACAGGGGTACCAATCGTTCCGGCATAAGCACTGGCAATGATATTTTTGCCGGTTTCCTGATGCTTTTCGATTAAGTTATTAAAGGTACTCATTTTTATAAAAACCTGATCAGCTACTGCAATAATGATAGTTTCTGTTTTGTCGTTTTTTTCGATCACAGCAGAAAGTCCTGCAGCAATGCCCGAAGCCATTCCGCTTTCCCAATTTTGGTTGATTACAAAATTGACCTGATTGTTTTGATGTTTTGCTAATATTTCGTCAGCATTTGCGCCTAAAACCAAAGTAAGCAGAAGGGGATTTGTTTTTAAAGCTTCATCTATCACAGTTTGAAGCAGCGTTTTACCTTTATAATTTAAAAGTTGCTTTGGTGTTCCCATGCGAGAAGAATTGCCTGCTGCCAAAATGATGATCGTAGTATCCATCTAATTATTGGTTAATCCATAAACATGGATCGGGTTCTTTTTATCCTTTAAAAAAACTGCTGAAGCACCTGTAAATACCGATTTTATCTCTGCCAGGATGGAAATGGCTATCTCTTCGGCTGTTTCTGCACCAATATCCAGGCCGATTGGTCCGTGTACGCGGTTTTCATTTTCAGGCGTGGCAAGGTTTAGTTCACCCAGCATTCTAAGGAGTTTTTTCTTTGGCCCCAGTGTGCCGATATATGGCGCTTTGGTACTTAATAAGTGTTTAAGCAGCTCGATATCATAATTGTAATTATGTGTCATCAATACAAAAGCGGTTTGCTCATCTGTATCGATTTGGTTTAATACATTTTCGGGTTTACTTACCAGGATTTTGGTCGCATTTGTAAAACGCTGTGCTGTGGCATGGGTAGGTCTGCCATCAATTATGGTTACTTCCCAGCCTAAAAGGTAGGCCATTTCGGCCAAAGGCTGTGCATCATTTCCAGCTCCTGCTATCATTAAAGAAACAGGAGGATGGATGAGTTCTATAAAAGCATCTATTTCCTGATCACCATAAGGATATACTTTAAAAGTTGTTGTTTTATCGGCAAAAACTTTTCCGGCATCTTTTTTTATAGCCTCTTCAATTTCCTTAGGTATTTTTGACAGGATAGTATCTTTTCTAAAAAGCATACTGGTTCCCGGCTGCTGTTTCCCATTTAAGGCAAAAAGTGTTACTAATATGGCATCTTCTCTTTTATATTGCAATGCTGTTAAGATAGCAATTGGGTTTAATTTATCTGTTTCGATAATGGGTTCGAAAAGGATATGTACAATGCCGTTACAACCCAACTGAACACCAAATTTGGCATCATCTTCGTCGGTAGTATCGTATGTAATGAGCCTGTTTTCCTGTTGTACAATTGCCGAAAGTGCTTTTCGTAAAGCATCACCCTCTAAACAGCCTCCGCTAATGGCGCCGGTTAACTGGCCATCTTCGGTAATCAGCATCCTGGCACCTGGTCTTCGGTAAGAAGAACCTTCTACTTTAACCACCGTTACTAAGGCAGTTTGCTTCTTTTCCTTTGTCGCTTTTTGATAGGCCCTAAGTATATCGGTAATTTCTTTCATTAAGGATGATGTAATAGCTGCAATTTAATGATAATCTATTACAAATGGTGAAAGAGAAAGATATAGCTTTGTTTGGGCAATAAAAATTTATATGCTGAAGGTGATCTTCATGCAGATATGCTTTATAATTTTTTTAAAATTAAATCAAAATGGCTCAGAATGAAAAATTTCGAGATTAATGCAACGTAAACCAATGCTGTTAAAGAGTTCGGTTATTTCTTTGGTCCAATCTCTCGGCGAGTCTACCCGGAGGATTTTATCGCTATCCCACAGATCGATGTTCCATTTGATTTCTTTGAAGCGGCTGTTCAGTAACGGACTGATTTCATTTAACTCGCTATCTGAGGATACATTTGTTTTGAAAACGGCTATCATAAAGAAGATTTTAGGTTTGTTGTAGGGGTAGACGTTTCAGTTTGAAAATTACTTTAAAATAAAATCATTTTTTTTAATTTATTTTAAATTTCACAACCGAGAACCAAAACACTGTTTTATGCGTAAGTGTAGAGGTATCACTTAAATCAAAACAAAATGTTAAATACAACCATTGCCGCCTTACTTGGAGGGCCTGAACTGATCCTTGTTGGAGTTGCTGTTTTATTATTGTTCGGCGGTAAAAAAATCCCTGAATTAATGAAAGGTCTTGGCAAGGGAATAAAAGAATTTAAAGCGGGGCAGGAAGAAGAGAAACCGGAAGTTCCGAAACAGGCTTAATAATTCAATCGCACCGATGGTTTGATCTGGAGGTTATTTATCTCCAGATCAGCTATAAACCCGAATAATAATCATAACCCTGCTCGGCCCAATAATCTTTTGGCCTGCTATTGCTAAAAGACATCATTCCGATCCGTTTTAAGTTTTTGATGCCATATTTTACAGGTATAATCAACCTTAAAGGTGCGCCATGTTCAGTACTGATGGCTTTACCGTTCATTTCATAAGCTAAGAGCGTTTGGGGATGGAGGATGCTTTCTCTTTCTAAACCCACATAATAGGCGCCATTTGGGGTTTCTAAACCCATATATTGTTTTTCTGCTTCGTTTTCGAGTTGAAAATGTGTTAGAAAATCACTCAATTTTACGCCAGCCCAATGTTGGATCTCGTCCCAACCTTCCACACACTTAAAATCGTACACAATTTCTGTTTTGGGTAAGGCTTTTATCTCTTCTATGGTAATGTACCTGTTTTTCTGGTTGTTAAGTTTAACCTGAAGTTTCCATGTGGCAATGTCGAAGTCTTCATCATCTTCGATACCGATCAAACTGTTTATCCTTGGTATTTTTGCGGCTTCCTCTTTTGGATAGGTTTTAACCAGGTGTTTATTGCTGAAAAAATTACGGAAAAAGAGTTCTGTTTTATTTAACGCCCTGCGTAAAGGGGCTCTCGCGCCTGCAGTAATACCCGCAGTTTCTTCAGGTGCATTTAAAAGCCATTTCCAGCCTACAAATGCACCGCTTCCAAGTGCTAAAAAAGTACCGAATGAAATAAAAGTACGCCTCTTGATTTTTTGATCAACGGTTAAAGGGATTTTAACCGTTTTTTTATGATTTGTTTTCATCTTTATCTTCAGTTTCAATCGTTAATTCCTGAACTTTCGGCTGAGCCTGATCTTCTATCACTTCGAATCCGGCAATTACCGCCCTAAAATTATTCCAGCCGGCCAGCGCAACCTGGACAATGTGGATCAGAAAGAAAAATACATAACCTATCGTTAACGCGAAATGGAGGATTCGTGCAAAATGATAACCACCACATAACCAGCAGATCCAGTAGAATTGAACGGGCTTGTAAATGGCTAATCCTGTAATCACTGAGCCTAAGCCCATAAAAATGATCGCACTATAGGCTATCCGCTGTGCCGCATTATATTTCTTTTGCGGGGGAACCGTTTTTCGGATATGAAGATCGTGCAGCAACACCAGCCAGGCTTCTTTAAACGAGTTTTTATTAGGCAAAAGTTCACGCCATGCGCCCGAAAAAACGGTATAAACAACATAGAGCAGTCCGTTGATGAAAAAGAACCACATAAACAGAAAATGAAAGGCCATCCCTTCGGCCAAACGCTGTGGAATATGGAAATAATCATAAAACCATTCGGGGAAAAATTTGATGAGCGTAAATCCGAAAATGGAAATGCCATAAGCATCGTTGGCCCAATAAATGAATAATCCGCTCCAGATCATAATGGCAAGTACAGGGAAATTTACCCAGTGTGTCCACCGCATTAAAAGCGAATGTTTTTCTTTGATTACTTTCATGGTGGGGCGGTTTACAACTGATAAACGCAAAGGCTTATCAGTTGGATTTATTGCTTAATTGGCTATTTAACAATGTATTTAGTTTTGATGCTGCGGTTATTTTACCCGTTTTGGCGTGCTGTAAAAAAGCGATCAGTTCTGAGGGGATTTCTCCGTTTGATTGATCTACCTGCACATTTACCGATCCATTGGTTTTGCCTTGCAGCTGGAAAGTGTCGAACTGCCGTACAACCTGAACATGGCTAAGTGTTCTGCCTTTGTTTTCACCTTTTAAAACTTTATTGCTCGCTTTTTGCGTTACCAACGCAACTGCAAGCACATAACCATTGGTTTGCTGATTGGTATTATAATTTAAAATAAGGTTGTGCCTGTCGGTTTTCCCTAACGAGATTTCTAAATGATCTGTTGATGGTTTTGTAAGCATTGTATTGATCCTGTTCCGCAAAATTTTTTCATCCGAACCGATAAATTCCATACTTCCGTTTACCACTGCCTGAGGAGTATATACCGTTTTGAGGTTGAGCCAATTGGCGTATTCATTCTGTCGGGCAGAAAATTTTGCATTGCTAAAGCTGTCTTTCCAACCCAGTCTGTCCCAATAATCTACATGGAAAGCAAGCAGATAAACAGGTTTTTTTGGGGTTTCCTTTTCAATCTCGGCCAGTAATGCATCGGCCGGTGGACAGCTTGAGCAGCCTTCAGAAGTAAAAAGTTCTACAACTGCAAAACCAGTATCAGTGGATTTTGGTGTAGTGCTAAGGTCTGCGGTAAAAGCAACGCTAATAACGCTTATCGACAACAGAGGCAATGCTATTTTTCTGATCATGGTCATCAATTTTAAGTTTAGTCGTTTCTGATTTACAATCCTTACAGAAAAAATAAAATAATTGTAAGGATGTAGTACCGCATGCGACTAAAAGATTAAGCATTATATTTATACAAGATAATCTAAAAAGATGCAAAACGATACTGGCCGGGATATAACGGCCGAAAAACTTCATTCAGATCCACTAAGCTGGGTTGAAAAATATGCTGATTACCTGTACGGGTTTGCCATGTCGAGGCTGCGGGATGAAGAAGTAGCCAAAGATCTGGTACAGGATACTTTTTTGGCTGGTTTGCAACAAGCAGAGCGTTTTAAGGGAAACAGTAACGAGAAAACCTGGCTCACCGCCATTTTAAAAAATAAGATTGCTGATTTTTACCGGAAACGTTCTTCAGGTGGCTTAAAAGAGCTAAAGGAAAAGGATGCTGTGCAGGAACAGCAGGATTTTTTTGATGCAGACACTGGCCATTGGAATGAAAAATACCGTCCGCAGGCGTTTGGATTAGAGGTAGATAATCCTTTGCTGGTGAAAGAACTGGGGGCAATACTGAATGAATGTTTAAGCAAGCTCCCCGGATTGTGGCTTTCGGTGTTTTCGATGAAACACCTGGACGATCTTGCCTCAGAACTGATTTGTGCCGAACTTAAACTTACGTCGGCTAATTTTTGGGTAATTATGCACCGCACGAAACTTAACCTGAGGGCCTGCCTTCAAAAAAACTGGAACTGATATGAAAAGCGCACTGAAAAACATCATTTATAATTGCAAACAGGCTACTTTTCTGATCGAAAAAAAGCTTGCAGGAAAAATTACCGCTGCCGAAACCCTGCAATTGCATATCCATTTGGCCGGTTGCTCCGTTTGTAAAATCTATCAGCAACAAAGTATATTGATTAACCAGGTGTTTGTGGGGTTTAATAACGAGGATTTTAAACTCGACGAAGCCTTTAAAAAAACAATGAAAGAAAATATTGAAAAAGAAATAAATAAAAATTGATTTTAATTGTAAGGTTTTAATTTTTGCTTCGACTAAGGACTAAATAAAACACAAAACAACATGAAAAATCAAATCTTAAAATCAGCAGGAAAATTGTTTATGGCTACTTTAGTTGTGGCTAGTCTTTCGTTACCAACATTTGCTTCAGCAAACAGTCCGCTTCAGGAAAAAATGTCTAAAATGAAACAAGAAAAAATGGACAAAAAGAAAATGGATAAAATGGAAAAAAGTAAAATGGACAAAATGAAAACCGATTCGATGAAAAAAGCCAAAATGGAGAAATCTAAAATGGCTAAAGATAAAATGTCGAAAAGTAAAATGTAAAAACAGCTTTAGGGAGGTTAAAGCCTCCCTAAATTTAATCACCTAATATGAAAAAAATTATACTATTTCTAAGCTTAATTGTTGCTGTTTCGTTACAGGTAAAAGCTCAAAAAGGATTAAAAGAAGGAGATAAGGCCCCGATATTTACCGGGATCGATCAAAACGGCAAAACGGTGAGCCTGAAAAGTGCACTTAAAACGCACCGTTTTGTTGTACTGTTTTTTTACCGCGGGCAGTGGTGTCCGTATTGCAACAAACACATCAAAGAACTTCAGGATTCTTTAAACCTGCTTACTGCAAAAGATGCTTATGTAATCGGCATCACGCCCGAAACAAAAGAAAATATTGATAAGACCATTAAAAAGACAAAAGCAGGCTTTTCGATTGTGCAGGATAAAGACGACGAAATTATGAAAGCTTATGGAGTGAATTTTATGATGGATGAGGCCACTTTTACCAAATATAAGGGTTATGGTATCGATTTGGAAGCTAACAATGGCAATAATCGCCATATACTACCTGTACCAGCAACCTATATCATTGATCGATCGGGTAAGATCAAGTATGTACATTTCGACCCAAATTATCAAAAAAGGGCTTCGGTACAGCTTCTGCTTTCGAAACTTTAAGAAACTTATTGATTAGTTTAAAAACACCTGGTTATTTTAATGTAGCCGGGTGTTTTTTGTTGGAATATTTTTCGGTATTTACATTTTCGTTTAAGAGCGGGAATTTATACAAATCTTAAACGCAATTCTTGCCAAATAAAATTTTGAACGCTACTGTATCTTTTTTATGATTTGGAAATGGATGGCTTGTGGTTCTTGGCAGCTTTGGTCCCGCTTTTCGCTTTATCCCGATAGAAAAAATCGGGATGTTCGCTACAATCGGGTTTAGGAATAAGGGTTTGTGCCCCTGCAACCGTTAAAATGAAATGTTGTAATAACCATTTAGCCCCGGGTGAAACGTTATCCCGAAGTTTCGGGACAGCAACGAGGCATCCCGAACTTTCGGGAAAGCGTAAAGCGTAACACAGGAATCAACTGATTTGCTTGCACAGGTATTGCGCTTCAAAAAACTATTTGGTTTGTTTTTCAATTAGTTGGTGGACCATCTTTTAGGGGAAAGAACTTATATAATAATTTTATTGCATCTTTTTTTAAGATTTGGAAATGAAAGGGCAGTTGTTCTTGGCTGTCGGCAGCCCTGCTTTTGGTACAAGTTCCGATGAAGGATCGGAAGCTTTCCCCGACAATCAGGTTTATGAACTGCGTTTGGCACCTTGCAAACCCCAAAATGAAATGCTGGTTTAGCCATTTAGCCCCGGGTGAAGCGTTATCCAGAACTTTCGGGAAAGCGTAAAAGCGTAACACGGGAATCAATTTATTTACCTGCGTTCCCCAATCTGTTGCCGCCACATGGAATAATAAAGACCTTTCTTCTCGAGCAGTTCGTGATGGCTTCCCGTCTCGGATACCTTTCCCTTTTCGAGCACATAGATTTTATCAGCATGCATAATGGTTGATAAACGGTGGGCAATCAGGATGGTCATCTGCTCCCTTCTATCAGAGATTTCGCGGATGGTTGCCGATATTTCTTCTTCAGTAAGCGAATCGAGCGCGGAAGTGGCTTCATCAAAAATCAATAACCTTGGTTTTCTTAATAATGCCCTGGCGATCGAGATCCGTTGTTTTTCTCCTCCAGATAATTTCATGCCATTTTCTCCCAATACGGTATCGATTCCCAGAGCAGCTTTGGCAATAAGTGCTGTGGCTGATGCTTTGCGCAGTGCTTCCACAATATCCGCTTCACTTGCGGTAGGGTTTACAAAACGCATATTATCCCTGATCGATCCTGCATAAAGTTGCGTATCCTGCGTAACAAAACCAATTTGTCGGCGTAAAGGATTGTACCTGATTCGTTTAGAGCTGGTTTCGTTGAACAAAATTTCGCCATCAACAGGAAGGTAAAGGCCCACCAGAAGTTTCACTAAAGTAGATTTACCTGAACCCGAAGGACCAACAAATGCAACCGTTTCTCCATTTTGGATTTCGAAAGAGATATCATCAATGGCATTATAACCGGCTGTTTTATGTCTGAAAATCACATTTTTAAATTCCAATCGGTTCAGTGCATCAAGTTCTACCGCGTTTTCTGGACGCGTTTCAATCGGTTTTTGCATCAGATTATCGAAAGTTTTAAGTGATGCATCTGCCTCCCGATATAAAATAATCATATTGCCCAGATCTTGCAAAGGCGTAAAAATGGCGGTTGAGATAAACTGCATGGCAATCAGTTCTCCTGTGCTTAATATTTTCCTAAAAATCAACCAGAGTAGGATGAACAATACCGATTGCTTTAATAAATTGAGCAAATTGCCCTGCAGAAAAGATAACATGCTTACTTTTCTTGCTTTTAACATTTCGAGATCGAAAATTTTCAGCGTCTGTACATTTAACCTTCTTATTTCGGCGAAAGTTAAGCCCAAACTTTTTACCAGTTCGATGTTGCGCAAACTTTCTGTAATTACGCCCGCCTGTTTATCGGCCTGTCGGTTGATAGACCGCTGAATGGCTTTGATTTTTTTAGAAAGTAAGCCTGTTAATGAGCCTAGAACCAAAACACCGATAAAAAATACAGGTACCAAAAGCCAGTTTTTGTTCAAACTGTACCACAATAAAAAGCCGATACCCACAAGGGATGAAAAAAGAATATTGATAAAGGCATTGATAAAACGTTCTGCATCGGTTTTTACTTTTTGAAGCACCGATAAGGTTGTTCCGCTGCGGCTTTCTTCAAATTCCTGGAAAGAGAGGCGTAGGGTTTGTTTTAATCCATCGTTAAAAATATTCATACCAAAACGGGCTACGGCTTTACGCGTAGTAAATTCCTGTACCGAACGGCAAAGCCTTGCTACCAGCGCAATGGCAAGCGCGATAAGCAACCAATATAAAACTTCTCTAATCAGTTGTTTTTCACTTAAATGGTGTTTATTGGTGGAATAATTATCGATAATCTTACCAAAAATGATCGGATCAAGCAGACTTAAAAGCTGTGCTACTGCAGCCAATAAGAGTGAGAGGATAATGAGTTTTTGATGTGGTTTGAGGTATTTTAACAATATTTTCATTTCAGCAGGATCACAGGTAAGGTTGGCCATTAATAAACGTGAAGGGCCAATAATAGTTTCGATAAGATTGTTTTGTGTTACCTTTTTTCTTGATAATAAATTAAGTTTGTAAGAATACCCGAACTGATGCTTTTCCATTTTAAAGATAAATTTCCACAGTTAAACCCTTACTGGGACAAGTATCTTGAATTTCAGGAGCGGATTGAAGTTCCTGCGAAAACCATTTTACTGGAAGAGGGTAAAATATCCCGGCATTATTATTTTGTTGAAAAAGGATGTGTCCGCGCTTCACTGAATAAACAGGGCGATGATAAAACCGTACAGTTTTTCTTCGAAAAGGAAGGGCTTACTTCACTGGAAAGTTTTTTAAAGAACACCCCCAGTCTTTTTACCATCGAAACGATAGAACCTTCTGTTATCTATCTCTTACATAAAACCAAAGTAAATGCCTTAATGGCTGAGCTGCGTGAGGTGCCCGGATTTTTGGATGTGATTTTAAACATTCTGGCCGAAAGGCAGATGCATTACATGAACGAGTTTGTTTCCTTTATCAGAGATACGCCAGAAGAGCGTTATCAAAAACTTTTGGCAGAAAGGCCACACATTGTTCAGCGCGTTCCACAACATTATATTGCTTCCTATTTGGGCATAACCCGGGTACACCTCAGCAGGATAAAAAGCGCCCTGCTCAAAAAAAGTAATCGGTAACAAATGTTATCGTATGGTACTACTGCCAAATCTAACTTTGTATCAACAAAATACAAAAAAGATGAAAGCAGCAGTAATGTATCAAAAAGGGGAATTGCCCCAATATGTAGATTTTGAAGAACCAGTAGTACAAAACGACCAGGAGGTGCTTGTGAGCGTAAAAGCCGTCGCAATAAAACATTTTGATAAAGGCACAGCAGCAGGTACGCATTATTCAAGCGATGCACCAAAAGCAACAAGCCGGGTAATTGGCGGTGATGGCGTGTGTTTACTCGAAGATGGAACGAGGGTTTACGGTATGGGAGTAAGTGGAATGCTTGCCGAAAAAGCAACCATAGATAAGAACAGAATAGTGAAATTGCCAGAAGGATTAAGTGATGCAACAGCAGCGGGATTGGCCAATGCGGTAATCGGTTCGGCCATGGCATTGAAATTTAAAGCGGTAATACAGCCTGGAGATGTGGTGTTGATTAATGGTGCAACTGGCTTTACCGGAATTGTAGCGGTGCAAATTGCGAAACATTATGGTGCCTCAAAGGTAATTGCAACTGGTAGAAATGTACAATCGCTCCAAAATTTGTTAACACTTGGTGCAGACAAGATTATTCCGATTACCGGAGATGATGTGCAATTTTTAGACAGCGTGAAACAAAGCCAACAGGAAAAACCAATAGATGTGATGATCGATTACCTATGGGGTCGTACAGCAGAGGTGTTATTATCCAGTTTAATGGGACAGGGCTCGTTTACCAATAAAGTCAGGTTCGTTTCTGTAGGCAGTATGGCTGGTGATCTGATCCAGTTATCAGCGGCCAATTTGAGAAGTGTAGATCTTCAGCTTACCGGTTCAGGGTTGGGCAGTTGGAGCAAACAACAGGTGGGGCAGCTATTCTCTGAAATATTACCAGAAATGTTTCAGCTTGCGGCAGATGGTAAATTGAAAGTAGAAACCATAGCGGTAAAACTTATGGATATTGCCAGTCTTTGGAATCTTGAAGTTGCTGATGGCAAACGGTTAGTGGTAATCGTTTAGAGGCAAAGTGATATACAATGACCATGGATTTTTAAGAATGTAACAAGCCTAGCAGGGTCGTCATTGCGAAGCCAATTTTTCATTGGATGAAGCAATCTTTATATCAAAGCGCTCAAGCATTAAAGATTGCTTCCTTTTTAGCTTATTTCCCCGTAAAATCATCCATTAATTTCATCGTAATCAACGCATCTTCGCCACTACATGGATTTGGTCCTCTATCCAAAAAGTAATCAACTACTTTTTTAATCATAGGCTGTTGCACATGTTGCAAAGGTTCGAATACAAATTCTTTCGATTCATCACTGGTAACCTTGATTTTATTGCCGAACATAGGAAAAGTAATATTGCCTTTTGAACCATATATTACACAGTTATCCGCCTGATCTTCCGTAGCAACTGAGAAACACCATGTGCCACTAAAAACAACTCCATTTTCAAAAAGGATATTGCCCGCAACCAGGTCATCAACTTCGGTATCCTCTTGTTGTTTGGTGGCAATTCCAGAAGCATTTTTAACCGGGCCAAAGTAATAGGTCATTAAATCTAATTGGTGTGGTGCCAAATCATGGAACAAACCACCACCAGAAATGGCAGGGTTGATGCGCCAGTTATCATCTGTTTTGGCAATCAATACCGGGTTTGGTGGCTGGAGCATTTTTAACCGTACTAACCGGATATCGCCGATCGTATTTTCAGCCAGCAATTCCTTAACTTTTAAGAACATGGGTTGAGCGCGGCGGTAATGGGCCACGCAAAGTTTTACATTGAGCTGGTTCGCAGCTTCGGTCATACGCTCTGCTGAAGCAGCATCCAAAGTCATCGGTTTTTCTACATACACCGGTTTACCAGCTTTTAAAGCTTCAATGGTATAAGCTTCATGTTGTAGGGGAGGTGTAGCGATATAAATGGCGTTTACTTTCGGATCGTTAATCAGTTGAGCAGCATCATCATACCATTTTGTTACCCCATGCCTTTTTGCATAATCTTCAGCTTTGGCAGCATCACGGCGCATTACAGCGACAAGTTTAGAGTTGGCTACTTTATTAAACGCTGGTCCGCTTTTTACCTCCGTAACATCGCCACAGCCGATAATACCCCATCTGATTTCTTCCATTATACTATTGAATTTAAAAGCCTGAATTTAGAAAATATTGACTGAAAGCCGCTATAAAAAAAGAAAAGGGACTCAATTGAGATTGATCCCTTATCAACTAACCAAACAAATGAATTCCGGAAACCACGCCGGAATTAGGATATAAACGCAAGTACAGCTACATTGTTTTGGAAGGAGTTAAATTATATCAAATATTTTATGGAGCCAGTTAAAATGCGGTTAGAAATTACAACAGGCTTTTTTTAGATTTGTGGACCTGAAATTCTTAAAATAAACTAACCAAAAGATGAAAATATATAAAAAGGTCATTTTTGCCCTATTCCTGATGATTTCTATGCGCACTTTTGGACAGGTTGATCAAGACGGACCTTATATCTGGCATTCAGGCAAGCAAATCATTAACCGTTATATTTTAGATAATGTGCTGCATGTGGATTCTTTAAAAGAAGATGCGCCGATAGCCGTACGTTTTGCTAAAAATGCTGATTGGAATTTTAGCTTTAAACTTCATAAAAAGATTGTTGTGCCACCCGCTAGTTATGCAGGTGTAAATAAAATGTTCGTTCTTTCTGATATTGAGGGGGAGTTTGAAGCTTTCCGGGCTTTAATGATCGGTAACGGGGTAATTGATGAAAAATATAACTGGACATTTGGCAAAGGGCAGCTCGTAATTTGTGGCGATCTTTTTGACCGTGGCAAAGAAGTAATGCCTTACTTATGGCTGTTGTATAAACTGGAAGAAGATGCTGCTAAAAAGGGGGGCTTCGTGCACGTAGTGCTTGGTAATCATGATATCATGAATATGGCAGGCGATTTACGCTATCATTCGCCCAAATACGCTGCTTCGGCTAAACTCATGAACCTTGAATATGGAAAACTGATAGACGCTGATACCGAAATTGGAAAATGGTTGAGAAGTAAAAATGCAATTGAAAAAATTGGTGATAAGATTTTTTTGCATGCGGGCATTTCGCCTAAAATTAATGCTTCAGATTTTTCCTTACAATCCATTAATGATCAATGTAGAAGTTACTATGGTATTGCTACTAAAAAATTACCGGAAGAGGGACGCTTATTAATGGGGAGTGCCGGACCATTTTGGTACAGGGGCTACTTTGGGAAAGACCGCACCAGTCCAGCTACTGTCGATTCTACATTGGCGAAGTTTGCCTGTAAACAGATTGTGGTTGGCCATACCATTACCAAAGAAAATATCGCAGGATATTACAGCGGAAAGGTAATTGGGGTTGATGTGAACGAACACAGCGGTGACCGAAAAGCAGTTCTTTTTATGAATAATAAAACATTCGTGGTTGATGACAAAGGCAAACAACAGCTACTTGAAATTAAGGATACTCCGATAGCTATTGAATAGTTTAATCTATTTTAAAGTCTTGTGCAAAAGCCCAAACAACCATGGCATCAAGTACGGGTCTTAATTGCTCGCCTTCATTACTTAAACGATAAGTTACAAAAGGAGGCACTACATTTTGCGCCTCTCGGATCACCAGGTTATCTTGCTGCATCTGCTTTAAATGCTGTATCAGCATTTTTTCCGTAATGGCTGGAATAAGTTTTTTCAATTCATTATACCTTTTCGTTCCACTTAGCAGGTGGTAGAGTATAATTGGTTTCCAATGTCCGCCAATTTTGCTCATCACAAAACTTACCGGGCAGCTTGCCCGGTTATTTTTCCTGTTTGCGTTTAAAGTCGAATTTTCTTTAATGGTTGTCATGATACATACTTTGGGGTAAGTACTTGTATAAAAGTAAGTGCAAATATACCTTTGTCTTAAATAAAAACACAACAATCATGAAAATAATAATAACAGGTTCTTTAGGGAACATTAGCAGACCATTAGCAACAACATTAATTGCACAAGGACAAGAAGTAACCGTATTAAGTAGTAATAGCGATAAGGCAGCAGAAATCACTCAACTTGGTGCACAGGCGGCTATCGGTTCAGTATCTGACGAAAATTTTTTAGTAAATACTTTTACAGGTGCGGATTTAGTTTACCTGATGGTTCCAACCGATTTCGGTGCAACCGATATTCGTGGCTACATTAAAAGTATTGGCGGGCATTATGCAAATGCAATAAAAGCTGCCGGTGTAAAAAAGGTGGTTTTATTGAGCAGCATTGGTGCACATTTAGATAAAGGTACCGGGCCAATTGCAGGTTTGCATGATGTTGAGCAGCAGTTTGATCAATTAACAAACCTCGATCTGCTTATTCTTCGTCCTGCGTTTTTTTACATCAACTTTTATGCAAATATCGATCTGATTAAACATGCAGGCATTATCGGATCAAACTATGGTGCAGATCAATCGATCGTTTTAGTTGATCCAAAAGATATTGCTGCGGTTGCTGCAGAGAAAATACAGGAAGGTTTTACAGGAAGAAGTATTTTATATATCGCCAGTGATAAACGCAAATTGAGTGAAGTAGCACTGGCTTTGGGTACCGCAATTGGTAAAGCAGACCTGCCCTGGATTGAATTCGAAGATACGCAGGCCTACGAAGGAATGGTCGGTGCAGGTTTATCACCCGAAATGGCCAGAAATTATGTCGAGATGGGCACTGCAATTAGAACTGAAGTATTGTGGGAAGATTACAACGCGAAAAAAGCAATACCCATTGGTAAAATTAAACTGGAAGATTTCGCAAAGCAATTTGCTACGGTTTATAATGGCTAAGATTAATAACTAAAGTCGTCATATCGATCCGATAGCTATCGGATGAAGCGCAGCGAAATGGAGAAATCTTTGAACAAGTTATGTTTGAATATTTCTCCATTCTGCTTATGATTACATTTATGAGGATTTTAGTAATTGTTTTTTGACCATATAAGATATTTAAGAGCATATAAGCTCCTATGAAATTTAACAGATGTTAGGTTGTTTTGGAAGATCTTTCGAGGTAGATCTCTCCGCTATGGTCGAGATGACGTGTCTATTATATATCCGCATTAGTACTCTTTTCCGCGTTAATCTGAATTTTCCGTGGCCAAAAAGGCTTAGCGTTATCTTCATGTAAAAAAGAAAAGGGATTCAATTTGAGATTGATCCCTAATCAACTAACCAAACAAATGAATTCCGGAAACCACGCCGGAATTATCATATAAACGAAGCGACGGGGAGATTGTTTTAACGATTTACCAATTCTGCAATATTTTTTTAAAAAAGCGAAAAATGACGAAGCATATCAGAAATTACGTGTTGCTTTTTTTAGCTTTGCAACATGCAAAACCTTCCGAAGAAGCTTCAAATCGATCTCATAGAACTTAAGGCCAAATACGCCTTTATTATGGACGAACTCGATGCTACTTTTGCAGAAGCTTATCTGTCCAAATCAATGGCCAAGCAAAGATTGGCTGAGCAGATGATGCTGGAAATCGAACGCATACTGAGCGAACAGAGTGGGGGACAGGAAAACTAGGAACACCTAATTTCCAGCAATCTTCTTTGCAGCAGATATATTAAAAGTGCGTTTCTTGTCGGCATCTTTAAAATCTACCTCCATAAAATAACGTTTGTGTTTAACAATATAGTTTTCAATAAACCATAATATATCCGGGAGGTTTTCGGCCATAGGCGATCCTGCAATCTCATGCCCCATATTCTGTACATATTGAAAGTAATAAGGATAATTGTTCTTTCTAAACCGGTGCGCCAGGTATTTCGATCCAAAAAAGCCGCGGTTAAACAATCTTACTTTGTTGTAAGGCACCAGTTTATCTGCCGTTCCATGGAAAAACATGGTTGGCGCAGGTGCGATAGCATATTTTGGTGCACCTTGATAACTTAAAATTGCCCCCGCAAAAGAAATTACTCCTTTATATTGGAAAGTAGCCGGAAGCCCAGCCGCCAGAAGCGTGTTATTCCTTTTATTATAATCGGCATGGAGCGCGGTAATAGCGCCAGCACTCGATCCCGAGATGATGATCATACCTGTATCAATCCCTAACGTTTTTGCATTTTTGATCATATAATCTGTTGCCTTGTAAACATCTGCAGTTGCGGTATCAATGGCTGACCTTAAATTAGATGTATTAAAAGGAGTGGGGAATTTCTTACCCTTGAGCCCTAATCTATAATCAACCGATACCACCTTAAAACCATGTTCAATTAAGGTATTAAAGTAAGGTTCGTAAAGTTTGCTGTCTCTGCGGCCCAATACAAAACCACCGCCAAACACGAAAAGTAATGTCGGTTTTGTTTCGGTTATTCCACCCTGATAATAAATATCCATTTTCAGTGGCACGGAATCCGTCTGCGAAAATATTTTTGTGTCTACATGGTATTTCTTATCCTTTAATGCAATTTGTCCGAAAGAAGACAGGGAGCAGAATAAAAAAACAAGGGAAAAAATGCTTAACGGATATACTTTGTAATTGGGCATCATCTATTTTTTAAGGATTTCGATATCAAAACGTTTTAGATCTTAGCTAATTTATTGCATTTTCAATTTAACCGCAATTTTTAGTTAAAAGATTGCTTTTAGCAGGCAAAAATGATGTTAATAGAGCCTTTTATAGCCTTTCAGTTTAAAAATAAGGATGTTTTTACAGACCGATCCATTTCTTAAAACGGGTAGTATAAGTGCAGCACTACAATCTTTAAACTGCTTTTTAACAAAATCAAGGTCTTTTTCATCATAAAGATTGGATGGAATAATGTAATAGGCATTTTCTCCGGCAGCTAATTTTTGCTTAAACCGGTTCGACCAGTAATATTGGTGGAGATCAAATATTTCTCCAATTCCATAAGTATTTAATCCTTTTTGAGTACCCACATAAAAATCTAAATGCGCAGCCGGAAACCACTTGGTAATGATCATCGTATGACCTGTATCCTCTTTTTCCGACGATTTATCACTTCTGTAAACCGAGTCGACTATTTTTCCGGTTTCTTTCCAGCCATATAAATCCAGTGTAGGATCGCCTTTGCCAAAATGCATGGTATCCTTAATTGGAGAGAACGTACCTTTATAAAAATTGATCAAAGGCAAAGCTGTGGCTATTACAATTAAGAAAAACCCAAATGAGGCGATTATGATAAATTTTGCTTTAGGTGCGGGAAAAGATTCGAGCTGCAATGCGGATAGAAATATTAAGCAGGTATAAGCCGGACCAGACCAATGCGGCAAGGTGTCCCTAAAAACAGAGAGGAAAATCAAGGTGCCAATAAGAGGCAATGCACAAAATAATAATACATTTATTTCACTTTTAAATTGATGCTTTTTTTGTCTGAAAAGCCCAAATACTGCCGCCCAGGCCATAAAAAATACAACAGGATTATTGTAAAAGATCTCACCAACAATTTCCCTCGCAAAGGCCAAAGGATTTATTCCTGCATGGAATAGGTTCACCCGGTCGCTATGATAAGTATAAGTAATAAAATGATGTTGCACATTCCAGATGATGACCGGAGAGAACATAATCAAACTGATGAACATGGCAATATACAGGCCCTTTTGCAAAAAGAACTTCCTGTTGGTCAATAACGCCAGCAACAGCACGGCAAACCAGATAAAAAAGCCATGAACCTTACACATGATGCATAAACCAGTTGCAAAGCCGAACAAACACCAAAGGTTTAATGTAGGCAGACTTTCAGTAATCGATCTGGTAATTTTAATCAGCAAATAGATGCTCCAAAGCCAGAAAACCATTTGCGGACTATCGGGTAAAATAAAAGTGCCGGCAATGATGCTGCAATAAAAAGATGAGGTGTACAGCAGCACCGCATACCAGCCAACACGGTTGTTAAGCAATAATTTGCCTGTTTTAAAAACAATTAGCGTACAAATTGCTGATGAAGCAATTGCTCCAAACCGAACTGCTAATTCGTTATGAATCTGAAGGTTGGCTGTGGTTATTCTAATAAGCCAGGCAACAAATGGAGGATGATCGAAATAATTCCATTCTAAATTTAGCGCGTAGGTCCAATAGTATACTTCATCATTACCCAAAGCTATAGAGGAGGCAATAACAACCTTCAGTAAGCTAACTGCTATAATAAAAAGCCAAAGTTTAGTTGGAATATCTTTCACTTAAATGGAATTGACCCGAGCGGCGATTTTAAGCTTCTTGTATCGTTTGTTTACTTTGGCCGATCTGAAAAGTTTGAGGTCGTACACCTGGTGATAACTGATTAGTGCACAGCAGATCCCTGCAATGGCTCCAAATATTACATCGATCAGGAAATGCTGGGCGAGATATATGCGCGAATAACCGATTAATATGGCCATGAAGAGGCAAAACAATGAGATTTTCCTTTTCTTAAAAACCAATACCAAAACAGTGGCCATTGCAAAGGCCGAAGCCGTATGGCCCGAAGGAAATGAATTCTGATCATGCATCCTTACGCCGTCAACAAAGTGACCATATTGAAACATCATTTGTTCAAAATAGTATTTCGGGCGTGGCGCATGGAATATTCTTTTTGCAATTTGAATCATTAGTCCCGAATAAATATAGGCAAGGGTTAAGGTCATTGCTTTTTTCTTTTTACGCAGTAGCAATAAAATCACTGCAGCAACAATACTTACTAAACCATCTCCGAGATTTGTGACATATTTAAAGAAAACATCCAGCCAATCCGGGTGAAATTGGTTGAAAAGAAGAAACCCCTCTGTTTTAGAAAAACAAAAATTAAAAATCAGGGCAGCTAAAATAACTGATGATAGGATTAAAAAATAGCAGGGAAGTTTTCTCAGGCGTTTTAACATTTTCTCATATTACATCATAAAGCTACAGCCTGAACATCACCTCAAGGTTAAGGATTTGTCATGTTTTTGTCACCTGATAATCTTATTTAAAACGTTTTAAAAAATTGCTAAAGATGGGTAGTTTTACCTATTTTTAGTTAAAGATATCATCATGAAAAAAACGTTTCTCCTTGGCTTGTTGTTTATTGGTTTTTGTTGTATCAATAGCCTCATGGCCCAGCAAAAGAAGAAATTTAAAGTAATTGCTTTTTATACCGCTAAGAGCGATCTGGCTCATATCAGTTTTGTACACGAAGCCAATGTTTGGTTCCCCAAAATGGCTAAAGAATATAATTTTGAATATGATTCTACTTCGAACTGGGAAAATTTGAATGAAAAATTTCTCGCCAATTATCGGGTTGTACTGTTTTTAGATACCCGGCCCGAAAAGCCGGAGCAACGCCTGGCCTTCCAAAAATACATGGAAAAAGGGGGAGGATGGATGGGTTTCCACTTTGCAGCATTTAGCTTGAACAATTCAGCCATACCCCAAAACTGGGATTGGTACCACAATACATTTCTGGGGTCGGGAGAATATGGAAGCAATACCTGGAGACCTACCAGTGCTATTTTACAAGTTGAAGCCAAACATCCGGTTACGGCAACACTGCCTGAAACTTTTAAAGCACAGCCGAATGAATGGTACCGATGGAAAAACGACCTGCGCAATAATCCTGATATCGATATCCTCTTATCAATCGATTCCACCAGTTTTCCGCTCGGTACAGGGCCTAAACAAAGTGAAATCTGGCACAATGGTTTTTATCCTGTGGTTTGGAGCAATAAAAAGTTTAAAATGGTTTATGTAAATATGGGGCACAATGATATGGATTATGAACATCGGTATGATAATACCAATAAATCACTTTCTTCTTCATTTGGCAATCCCAACCAGGATAAATTATTAATTAATGCGCTTTTATGGTTGGGAACGGGTAAAAAACGTTAACAAGCAAAGAAATTTAAGTTTTTTTAGCCTTTTCGATCACTATTTATTGAAGCCACTCTTTTGTTACGATAATAATATCAGCTTATTATACAAAAAACTTAATTCTTACTAAATTGCCGTAAAATCACCCAACCTTATGGCAGAAGTTAAAATTAATATTCAGGAAAATGAACCAAGTTCTTTCGATCTGTACGATGAAGATGGAAAAGTTGGCGAAATGGTATTTGACATTCAGGGAAAAGACTTAACCGTTTACCATACCGAAGTTTCGCCTAAAAAAGAGGGGATGGGTTACGCAAAACTATTGCTTGATGCAATGGTAGGTTATGTTCGTAAAAATAACCTTAAAGTTATTCCGCTCTGTCCTTATGTGCATTTACAGTTTAAAAGACACGAAGAACTTTACCAGGACATTTGGAATAAAGTAAAAGAAGAATAAGATAAACATTTATTCATGAACAGGCGGCATTTTGCTGGCCTGAATGATATCGCTTTATAATTTATAAAAACCTTTAATTAAATCTACCAAATCACTAAATGAAACTATTATCCATTAAGAAAAACGTTTTACTAGCCTTTATTTTGTTGATTTCGTTCGGAGCAATGGCGCAAAATACCAGCGATGCGGCCAAAAAGTTAAACGTACTCCAGCAGCAATTTGTCGACCTGCGTTTCGGCATGTTTATTCATTATAACATCCCAACTTATGCCAATGCCGATTGGCCCGATCCGGAAGCTTCACCTAAATTATTCAACCCTAAAAAACTTGATGCCAATCAATGGGCTAAAGCAGCAAAGTCGGCCAATATGAGCTATGGCTGTTTAACTACTAAACACCACAGCGGTTTTTGCATCTGGGATACTAAAAGTACCGATTATAACATAATGAATAGTCCTTATGGGAAAGATGTGGTAAAAAAGTTTACTGATGCCTTTCGTGCCAACGGATTAAAAGTGATGCTGTATTATTCCATTTTGGATACTCACCATAAATTGAGGCCGAACCAGATTACGCCCAAACATATCGACATGGTGAAACAGCAACTCACCGAACTGTTAACCAAATATGGCAAAATTGAAGCTTTGATTATTGATGGCTGGGATGCACCATGGTCGAGAATTTCTTATGACGATGTTCCTTTTGAAGATATTTATACCCTGATTAAAAGCTTGCAGCCTGATTGTTTGGTGATGGATTTAAATGGGGCAAAATATCCATCAGAAGGGCTTTACTATACAGACATAAAAACATACGAAATGGGAGCGGGCCAGCGCATGCCAAAAGAAAGTAAGTTGATGCCAACTTTGGCCTGTTTGCCTATTAATACTTCCTGGTTTTGGAAAACTGATTTTCCTACCGTACCAGTAAGGAAACCACAGGAAATTGTGAACGATTTAATTAAACCTTTAAATGATGCAAGTTGTAATTTCATCCTCAATGTGGCACCAAACCGCGATGGATTGATTGACGACAACGCCATAGCAGCCTTAAAAGAAGTTGGGCGGTTATGGAAAAATGAAGGGCCAACCAAAGCACTCCCACCATTAGGTTTACCGATTATTTCGACTAACCTGGCAAAGAATCAGGCCACCAATTCGAGCTGGAGCAATGACATGAATATTATGGATTTTGCCAATGATGATAGCTATAGAACTTCCTGGGAATCGAACAGTGCCGTTGAAAAACCATGGTATGAAGTTGATTTCAAAAACGAAAAAGCCATTAATACTATTGTTGTGGCAGAACAAAAAGCAAATATTGATACTTATGCACTCGAATATTGGAACGGAGTAGAATGGAAAAATGCCTTTGAAGGGAAAAATGAAGACCGCATTAAAATTCACCGCTTCGATCGCGTTTGGGCCAGTAAAGTCCGCATTCGAATTGCCCATGCCAAAGAAACCCCTTCAATTGCAGAGTTTCAGGTGTTTAATGAAAGAAGATAGTTTTAGTCCAGTCTTCAGTCCTCAGTCATTATTCTAAAGTCAATGGCACGGAGCATACAATATCAATTTGTACACTCCGTGCCATTATGCTTAAATAGATAACAGGTGTTTTGCCTCAATTAACCGGTTAACCAATTTAAACAATTAACCCTTTAGGTTCAAAACTTAATCGATAGCTTATCCGAAACCAATACATTGTTTTTGTAATATTCAAAAAACCAATTGCCGTTCTTTTTTAAAACCACACCATTGGTATTTCCATTACTGGCAATAAAAAAATCTTCCACAGAAGTTTTAAACAAATTTATCACAATTTTAGGTGTTGCATCAACCAGTTGATAACCATTGGCTGTAGCCTGTGCATATAGCACCCCATCTGTCTGTTTTGCTTCGGTAGCTATCTGCTGGGCAGCAGGGGCAGGCGTTGGTTCAGTTTTAACTTCTTTTACGGGTGCAGTAGGCGTTGGTATAGAAGCTTCCGGAGTGTTACCTGCTGTATAGCGAAAATCACTTAAAGAAGCAAAGGCATCCCTTAAGGCCAGATTGAAGGAAGTTTTGTATTCTTTCTCCCTGCTTTTACCTTCTTTACTTTTTAATACCACTGTTCCCTTACAGTCTTTCAGCACAACTGTAAGATTGGTTACAAACATGCTGTTTTTTTCTTCTATATCAGCTGTTAAAGCTTTGCACCTGTCACCTGCAATTTCTGTCGGTAAATCCGCATTATCAAAATAGGTAGTGAAGCCCAAATCATCAAATAAGGCTTTGGTAAGGTTATTCAGGTTATATTGATTGGCTTGCTTAAGAAAACTGAATTTCTCTGGTACGATAATGTACTTATAATGATTAAGATTGGGTTGTGCCTGTGCAGAAAAAGAGAGTGCCAAAAGAATAATAAAAAAATATCTTTTCATAATGATTGATGGAGGATTATATTCCGGTTCAATTTATACAATGAAATGGAGAAAATCAAATTGTTGATTCGTTAGTTTATTGTTTAAAACGACTAAAAACTTCAGACTAACTAACCGACTCCAAATCTCAATTTCAATTGACTTCATCAATGATCCGAAATAACCATTTTACCAATTGCCGGATTTTTTGGCCTCTTGCTTACGAAAAATAAAAGTGGCAGAGTAACCACAAAAAGTAACCCAACGAAATAATAACAATCAATATAGCTGAGCATGGAAGATTGCGTGCTAATGGAATGTTCAATTACGGCGATCCCTTTCATGCGGGCATCCATTGCATTAATTCCTTTCTGCTGAAAATAAGCCGTTAAAGAATTTAAACGCTCAACCGCTTGTGGATTGTAGAGATTAATGTGGCTTAACAGATCTGTACGGTGCACAGCCAGTCGTTGTGCATAATAGGTATTTACTGCCGATATGCCGAATGCACCGCCCAATTGCCTCATCATATTGTTGAGGGATGCGCCCTGCGGAATATCTGCTGGCGGTAACGAAGATACCGCCAGCATGGTAAGCGGTACTGTTAAAAAAGCCATAGCTGTAGCACGAAAAATCAGGTTGATGCTGATGGCATGGGCCGAAATACCAAAATTAATTCCAGCCATGCTCCAGTTGAAATAAATAAAACAGATAAAGCCTAAAACAACAATTAAAATCGGCGATACCCCTTTAGCCATTAACTTTCCCGAAGCAATCAGCGCAAATATGGCGATCACGGCACTAGGCAATAGCATGAGCCCTGTTTCGGTAGGCGTAAAGCCAAGTAGGCGCTGAGCCAGAACAGGCGTAATAAAAACAGAAGTAAACATGCCTATACCTGTAATAAAGGTTAAAATCGCTGCTATGGATAACGACCTGCTTTTAAATACCCGTAAGTTAACAACAGGATGAGCCACATGTAATTCCCAGAGGATAAACGCTGTTAAGGCTATTACAGCGGTAACGGTTAGTACAATGATGTATCCGGTGGCAAACCAATCTTCAGTTTGGCCACGCTCCAGCACAGTTTGTAAAGAGCCGATACCAACCGCGAGCAGGATGATACCCAACCAGTCTACCTTATTTATTTTTGGCTTGATGAGTGGCTCTGTGAGCAGAAAATAACATGAAACAGCCGCAGCAATGCCGATAGGGATGTTAATGTAGAAAATAAGTGGCCAGTTATAATTATCAATAATCAAACCACCCATTGTAGGCCCTATAGTTGGACCAATAAATACACCTATTCCAAAAATAGCACTGGCCACACCCTGTTTTTCTTTAGGAAAAAGTTCAAATATTACAGCCTGCGAAACCGAAAGCAAGGCCCCACCGCCCAATCCCTGTAAAAACCTAAAGGCAACCAATGTCCAAATATCCGGTGCGCCCCCACACATAATAGAGCAAAAAACGAATATGATAATAGAGCCGATGTAATAATTTCTACGGCCAAACATAGCGGTTAAAAAACTCGTCATTGGAATAATGATCACATTGGCAATGGCATAAGCCGTTACCACCCAGGTGGTGTCTTCTAATGTGGCTCCAAGATTTCCGCTCATATGCGAAAGGGCTACATTTACAATGGTGGTATCAATGAGTTCCATTACGGCGGCCATCAATACCGTAATAATTAATAGGGTTCGTTTTAAATTGTTCATTTAGCGTTATAATAAAAGTGAACGATCGGTCTCTTTTTGAATAAAAAAATAGTGGATTAAGGATAGGTTTGTTTTAATGATATTATTGTGATGAGGTGTAGGGTATTTTGTAGATTCATATATACTTTGTGAAAGTGAACGTTTGGTCTCTTTATCGATAAAAAATTTTAGAGGATGTAAGGATCGATTTCTTTTTTCAGCATGGCTATAATGTTATGCAGGTATTCAGGGTTATTTTCTATTTTACTGATGAGCACAGCACCTTCGTACATGGTGAAAACTTTAATGGCGTAGTGTTCTGCGTCGAAATCTTTAGAAAACTCGCCGTTTTCCTGCCCATCGATAATGATTTTGCTGATGCGGCTTTTAAACCGGTAAATTGCTGCCCTTACTTTTTCCTTCATCACCGGGTTGGTATCGTCGGCCTCCGCCCCAAAATTTAGGATGGCACAACCGCCCCATTTAGATAAAATGCGGTTATCGTAGAAATCAAGTAAGCCATAAAGTTTGCCCTTAGCCGTTGGTATTTCCCTTACAACCCCTGTAGCGCCATCATGCATAAGGTTGCTTAGGTAATTAAAAACCTCAAGACTTAAAGCTTCTTTGCTGGGAAAATGTCTGTAAACGCCACCTTTTGCCAATTGTGTCGCTTCCATAATATCATTCATAGAAGTGCCTGCAATACCTTTTGTATTGAAAATTGGTGCAGATTTTTCAATAATGAATTGTTTGGTACGTTCGGCTTTTTTCATAACGGGACAAATATGAACAATCGGTCGCAAATTATAAACTTTATATTTTTCTATTTACATGGGACTTACAAATCGTATCTATTAATTCAGAAAATAACCATTTTCAAAGTAAATTTGTATATTTGCAGTCCGGTTTTGCAATTAATTAATTGTAAACCGAAACTAAAACCTGGGGCCGTTCTTGGATTTGACGGGGTGGCGAAGGTTATGTTAGCATGCAGTGCGTTGTTCGGAGAGCACTTAAAGTGAACGATCACATTTTAGTTGGCGAAAATACTTACGCCTTAGCTGCCTAGTTTAGAACTAGCTTAGCTTTTGTCCCTCTAACTGCTGCATTGTTGGGTTAGAATCCGGGGCATCGAAACAACAAAGCTGGCTTTAAGTAGATGCGACTTAAAGTGAGATAAAGTATCTAAGGTTATAAACAAGGTCGGTTTTCAGCCCGTTTATTTCCCGAAAATCAATTGAAAAATAAGCATGTAGAAGGTATAATTTATCTCACAACTGGACAAGGGTTCGACTCCCTTCGGCTCCACAAAAAAACCTGCAAATGAATAATTTGCAGGTTTTTTATTTATAGTTCAGATCATCCCTCTCACATTTTCCCCCTCACATCTTCCATCATTTATTCCGTTCTTCCAGGATATTGCTGCAAGGCTACTTCCAAACAATCCATTGCTGCATTTAAATCGGCTGTATTTAAAACGTAAGCCATACGTACTTCATTTTTACCCGAACCGGCAGTAGAGTAGAAGCCTGTTGCAGGCGCCATCATCACCGTTTGGTTTTCGTGGCTAAATTCTTCCAAAATCCACTGACAGAATTTATCAGCATCATCTATCGGGAATTTTGCAACTACGTAAAACGCACCACCCGGGTTTGGGCAGAAAACGCCATCAATTTTATTCAATCTTCCAACCAAAGTATCACGGCGTAAAGTATATTCCGTATTTACTTTTTCGAAATAACTATCTGGTGTATCTACAGCAGCTGCACCGGCAATCTGCTCTACCATACCAGGACTTAACCTCGCCTGTGCAAATTTTAATCCCGAAGCAATCACTTCCTTGTTTTTGGTGATTAAACAGCCTAAACGTGCACCGCAGGCGCTGTAACGTTTAGAAACCGTATCCATAATCACCACATTTTCGTCTAAACCATCTAAGTGCATTGGCGAAATAAATTCCCTGCCATCGTAGCAGAATTCACGGTAAGCTTCATCCGAGAATAAGAACAGGTCGTATTTTACACAAAGTGTTTTTAATGCCTCTAATTCTTCTCTCGAATATAAATAACCGGTTGGATTATTCGGGTTACAGATAATAATCGCCTTGGTTTTTTCGGTAATCAGTTTTTCGAATTCTGCAATCGGCGGCAGTGCAAAACCATTTTCGATATAAGAAAGGATAGGTTTTACCACCACATTACTCATACAGGCAAAACCATTGTAATTTGCATAAAAAGGCTCAGGAATGATGATTTCATCACCTTCGTTCACGCAGGTTTGCATGGCAATGGTAATCGCTTCAGAGCCACCAACGGTTACCAATATATTTTCTGGCGTAATGTTATATCCCAGTTTGTTATAATATTCAGTAAGTTTTAAGCGATAGGCTAATGTTCCTTCTGATGGGGTATATGCCCAAACATTAAAATCAATGTTTTTGATGGCGTTTAACATTCCTTCAGGTGTTTCTATATCAGGCTGACCAATATTTAGGTGATACACTTTTTTACCATCTTTTTTAGCTTGATCTGCAAAGGGGGTTAATTTTCTGATCGGCGATGCAGGCATCTGCACACCTTTTTGTGAAATTTTTGGCATGGTACAAAAATAAAAAAGTCCCGATGAAAATCGGGACTTTTTAAATATTATCGGTTAAAAAATTACTTTGAAGCGGCAGCTACAGTTTCACCTTTAATATAAAGCACCTTAATCGGCGTTTTAGCGTTTGAAGTGATGGTAACTGCTTTAGAAAAAGTAGATGGACCAGCAGCAGCGTTAAAAGTTACTGAAATTACGCCAGTTTCACCTTTTTTCAATGGGGTAGAAGTATATTTTGGTACAGTACATCCACAGCTTGCTTCAGCTTTTGTAATAATTAAAGGCTCTTCGCCAACGTTTGTGTATTTGAAATCGTAAGTTACTGGTTTGTTTAAAACAATTTTACCGAAATCATGTGTTTCAGTTTCGAATTTAAACTCAGCAGGTTTAGCCTGTGCATTTGCAGCAATACCAAAACCTAAAACAAAAGCGAATAATACTAAGATCTTTTTCATGTTATTTGGGTGTGATTTATTTTTTAAAATATCTAAAACAAATTTAATGTTTTCAATGTAAAACAAAAACTATTCCAAATATTATTTTCCAATTCCATATATAATTTTACAATCGAGGTTAAAGGCAAACTTTTAATTTTGTATATATTTGCCGCAACCAATCTTTGATTACTATGCCGAATGAAAAATTGATGACCAACGCTATTAATGCTTCCGAACTGAGTTTTAACGATTTCAAATCTATTGTTAAAAGCGACTATAAAATAGCTTTTGAGAGCAGGCAGGCCAGTGTTTTAGGCCGTAGGGAAGTATTAACGGGGAAGGCTAAATTTGGCATTTTTGGCGATGGTAAAGAAGTACCTCAGATTGCCATGGCGAAAGCTTTTAAAAACGGCGATTGGCGATCAGGTTACTACCGTGATCAAACTTTTGCCTTTGCAACAGGCATTTCTACTATAAAAGAATTTTTTGCACAGTTGTACGCAAACCCAACCAATGGAGCCGATCCGTTTTCAGGTGGCAGGCAGATGAATTGCCATTTTGCTACAAAATCGGTTAACGAAGACGGCAGCTGGAATGATTTAACACAGATTAAAAACTGTTCATCAGATATTTCACCAACAGGAGGGCAGATGGCCCGTTTGGTTGGTTTAGCCTATGCCTCTAAATTATTCAGGGAAAATAGGGAGCTCGATTATTTAAAACATTTTTCTGTTAATGGGAATGAGGTTGCTTTTGGTACCATTGGCAATGCTTCAACCTCGGAAGGTGTGTTTTTCGAAGCTATTAATGCGGCAGGTGTGCTGCAGATCCCAATGGCCATCTCCATCTGGGATGATGCTTACGGAATCTCCGTTCCGGCAAAATACCAAACTACCAAAGAAGATATTTCGGAAGTTTTAAAAGGCTTTCAGCGTGAGCCTGAAAAACCAGGATATGAGATTTATAAAGTAAAAGGATGGGATTATCCCGCTTTGTGTGAAGTGTACGAAAAAGCCATCAATGTTTGCAGGGATGAGCACGTACCTGTATTAATTCATGTTACCGAACTTACTCAGCCACAGGGGCATTCAACTTCAGGTTCTCACGAAAGGTATAAATCTAAAGATCGCCTTACCTGGGAGACAGAACATGATTGTATTGTGAAAATGCGTGCCTGGATGCTCGATTCGGCCGTTGCCACAGAAGAAGAAATTGCAGAGATTGAAAAAGAAGCAAAGATTTTTGTACGCAACGCTCAAAAAGAAGCCTGGAATGAGTTTTTAGATAGTATTAAACCCGAACAAAAGCAAGCAATAGACCTGATTAGCGGTGTAGCCAAACATCAACCTGAACTGGCTAAAATTGCAGCAAACCTGGCTTCAGTTGCGGATGCACAGCGTAGAGAAGTTTTTGTAGCGGTTCGTAAAGCTATACGCATGTCGGCCAATAATAGTTCTGCAGAGCGTAATGAACTCTTAGCCTGGTACAAAGAACAGGAAGGACATAATTACGACCGTTACAATTCTAAACTTCATACTGATGGTAAGGAAAGTCCGGCTAAAATTGCCGTTGTCGATGCAGAATACGACGAGCTTTCTAAAATGGTTGATGGCAGGGAAGTGCTGAATGCTTGTTTTAACGAAAATTTTGCCCGCGATCAACGTTTAGTTGCTTTTGGAGAAGATTTAGGAAATATTGGTGATGTAAATCAAGGTTTTGCTGGTTTACAGGCAAAATATGGAGAATTGAGGATTACTGATACCGGAATCAGGGAAATGACCATTATGGGGCAAGGAATTGGTTTGGCCATGCGTGGTTTAAAGCCAATCGCCGAAATTCAATATCTTGATTATCTGATATTTGCATTGAATGTGTTAAGCGACGATTTGGCCTCACTGGCTTATCGTACTAAAGGCATCCAAAAAGCACCGGTTATTGTCCGTACACGTGGTCACCGTTTGGAGGGCATATGGCATTCAGGTTCTCCGATCAGTATGCTTTTAGGTTCTTTAAGGGGGATGCACCTTTGTGTACCGAGGAACATGACACAAGCCGCAGGAATGTACAACACGCTTTTTAGGGCTGATGAACCTGCCGTAGTAATTGAATGTTTAAACGGTTACCGTTTAAAAGAAAAATTACCCATAAATGTTGGCGATTTTACAGTTTCTTTAGGAAAAGCCGAGGTTTTGGAAGAAGGAACGGATATTACGGTGGTTTCTTACGGTTCTTCATTAAGAATTGTTCAGGAAGCAGCAGAAGAATTGGCTCTTTTAGGTATTTCTGTCGAAATTATAGATCCTCAAACGCTGTTACCTTTCGATATCAACCATGTTTGTGTGAATTCTCTTTCAAAAACCAATAAATTACTGGTAGTAGATGAAGATGTACCCGGAGGTGCGTCAGCTTATATCCTGCAAAAAGTACTGGAAGAGCAAAAAGGTTATTTCCACCTGGATGGACAGCCAAAAACATTGTCGGCTAAAGCCCACCGTCCACCATTTGGTTCTGATGGCGATTATTTCAGTAAACCATCTGTTGATGATGTAATTGAAGCCATTTACCAGATGATGCACGATGCCAATCCCACGAAATATCCTGCACTTTTTTAGCAGTATTTAAATCCGTTGATTTATCGGATAAATTACTGATAATCATTTGTTTTTGTGTTTATACTCGGAATTGGGGTGAAGAATTTTGTTTTTTGAGTAAAATGGTAAAAATTTGGTTACCTGGTAATAGAATTTTTATATACTTTTATAAGCCAAACAATTTTTTTTATTTCAGTATGTTTTATATCATCCCAATAGTGAAACACTGTAATTTTCGAGGATTTTCGTGCATATACGCTAATAATATTAATGGTTAATTTTTATTGGCGGGTAATGCATTGCATTGATAAACAAAGGAATTCCTACGCTTATTTTTTTAAAATAGGTATTGCATTTTTAATGCTATTATTTTTCTACATTAATGGGTTTGCACAGGTAAATGCATCTCAAAAAAAACTCGATAGCCTTTTAACAGTTAATCAAAAGAACCAAAGGACAGACTCCACCAAAATCAAAATATTGACAGAAGTTTACCGTCAATATATGAAAATGCGTAACGTTGAAAAGGCGGAAGAATACCTCGATAAAACCATTCAGCTTTCTCATGATAAAAACCTTAAAAAATTTTCTGCAATAGCCTATTACCGCAGGGGAATGATGTACCATGGCCGGTCTGATTATCAAAAAGCAGAAGAAAATTATTTGGTGGCGGTAACCGAATTTTCTTCAATTGGTAACCTCGATATGGAAGCCGGTACTTATCTCAATCTTGGGGCATTATATGGCAGCATTCCAGATTATGCAAAATCTTTAGAGGTTAATCAAAAAGCCATTGCGATATACGAAAAAATGGGTAACGAAACTGATATGGCCAGTTGCTATACCAATATTTCTACCATTTATCAGAGATTGGGTAATCAAAGTCAGGCATTGGTATATATGAAAATGGCCCTGAAAGTGTTTGCCAAAGAAGGCGAAAATGTAAGGGGTGTTGCAGTTGTTTATGAATTAATTGGCACTAACTATTTTGAAGCATCAGATCGTGAACTGATGGAAATGAATGTACTTCCTAATCAGAAGGTTAAATTGGCATTGGAATATTATAATAAATCATTAAAAGTAGCAGAATCCATTGATGATAAAGGAATTATTGCTACCGTAAGGCGAGATCTGGCCGATCTTTACAGTTCAACCGGGCAAAAAGACGCCGCAATGAAATCTTATCAGAAATCGCTCGAATTAAGTAAAACAGGAGATGATAAAGAAGCTTATGCTTCTACTTTATATGCTTTGGGTAATTTTTATCAGAAAGAAAATGATTTTGAAAATGCCATCTCCTTACTGGGTAAGAGTTTAAAAATAGCAGAAGAAAACAGGTTTTTGGATATAGAGAAGGATGCTAATTTAGGGCTAAGCACTGTTTATGAAAAGCAAAAGGAGTATAATAAATCGTTAGCTTATTACAGGCAGTATATTGCTGCCAGGGATAAAATTTTTAACGAGGATAAGGAAAAGGAAATTACCAGGAGGCAAATGCAGGTCGATTTTAACGTAAAAGAGCGTGATTATCTACTAAAACAGAAACTTACTGAAGGTGAATTAAAAAGACAGCAGCAAGAACTTACTTTAAAAAAACAGCAGCTGGCTTTGAGCGACAAGGAAAAAGCATTAGATCTGTTGACTTTTCAAAAAGCCAAGGCAGATCTTGATATTCAGCGTTTGGCCCAGGAGGGTAAATTTGCAAAGGCTAAATATCAGGCGCAACTTACAGCTAGTGTAAAAGACAAACAGATCAGTAAACAAAATCAGCAGATTAAATTTGATGAACGTATAAAGATATTTCTGAGCATTGCTTCATTTTTGATTTTGATTATTGCCGTGGTTATCTTTTTGAGCCAGAGAAAAACAACAAGGCTAAATAAGATCATTAACAACCAAAAAAGGGAATTAGAGCAGCTGAGTAAGGTTAAAGACCGTATTTTTAGTGTAGTGAGTCATGATATGCGTACACCTGTAAATTCACTGATCTCGTTTATGCAACTGCTGGAGGGCGGTAATATTGAGCAGGAAAAATTAAACCGGTACGCGGCATCGTTAAAAAATAACCTTACATATACTTCAACCATGATGGAAAACCTGCTGAACTGGGCGGCAAGCCAGATGCAGGGTTTTAATCCATACCTTGAATCGTTGGATATTCAATATCTGACAGGTGAAGTAATCCATTCCTTACAGGATAGTGCAGATCAAAAGAAGATCAGCATTAAGAATTTAATTCCTATTCAAACCTTTTGCAAGGCAGATGAGAATATGCTTAGCCTGGTAATCCGTAATTTAGTGAGTAATGCTATTAAATTTACACCTGGTGGAGGTTCAGTAGAAATCAGTTCGGTTGATCTGGGTAATCAACAGGAAATTAGAATTTCTGATACAGGTGTCGGGTTAAATCCAGTTCAGTTAAGTCATTTTAACAAACCTGGTTATCTTGGCGCTGGTGTAAGCACCCTGGGTACCAATAAAGAAAAGGGTACAGGTTTAGGTTTACTGCTTTGCAGAACTTTTGTGGGTTTGATGGATGGAAATATCAGTGCTAGCAATAACCAAACAGGTGGCAGTTGCTTTATCATTACGTTGAAAAAATAAGTTATTTCAAAAACCGGGAAAGGATTTTTTTGTCAATTGCTTTTTCTAACAATTCCTGTCTATTGGATACACTTATTGGAACAATAAAATCGTGTTCTAAATGAACTTCATGATTGGTTAGGGTAGCAATATGGTTGATATTGATGATGTATTGTTTGTGTACCCGCGAGAATATTTTAGAAGGCAGTTGTTTCTCCAGGTTTTTAAGGCTAACCAGTACAATATGTTTATCGGTGCTGGTAAAGAGTTTAGAAAAATCTCCCATGCTTTCAATATAGATCACATCATCGTATTTTAATTTCGTGATCCCTTTGGTTTCCCTGAAAAAGAAATGATCATCCCCATCACTATTCGTAGATTTATCTACATGCTGAGATGTTTTTCCAACTAATTTTTTCAGCTCCAGGTATTCTATAGCCTTATTGGTGGCCTTTAAAATCCTTTCGAAAGTTGCCGGTTTAACAATAAAATCGAGCGCATCAAGGTTGAAACTTTCTGCAGCATATTCTGTAAAAGAGGTAACGAATATAAATAATGGCTGTTGTTTAAGGCTTTTTAACAGGTCCATTCCAGAAAGCTCGGGCATATCGATATCAGAAAAAACAATATCAACAGGTGTTGTGCTTAAAATCTGCGAAGCTTCAATACCACTACTGCAAACTGCCAGAATATTTAATGATGGGATTTTTTTAAGGTGCATTTCAATTGCATCTCTTTCAATTTCATTATCATCAACAATTATACAGGTGTAGGTCATTTAGGGATATGGGATTATGTTGTCAACAACAGGGATCTAAAATTAATGTTTTGTAAATTACGCTAAAATGAGAATTAAAACACAATTAGGTCAACACTTTTTTGTTAAATGTAGTCTTAACGTTTATTTCTGATGTTTCTTTTCACCTGTGTATAATTTTTCGCCGGCTTTAATGGCTAACTGCAGGTCATTTTCTTCTGGCGGCACCGGACAACGGTAACCATCGCTATACGCACAATATGGATTATAGGCTTTATTAAAATCGATTTCTATATGTTTATTGTTGATTTCTTTTGCATCCAGATCGATATAACGACCACCTCCATAAGTTTCCTTATTATTGGTTTCATCTGTAAAAGGCAAAAAGAGGTGGTCTTTATAGATTGGGTTGGTTGATAAAGAAACACTCCTGTACAGCGTCATTTGGATCGCTTTTCCATTTAAACTGAAGTTTATATGTGCGTAGCGGTAATAATCGCTGCTGCTGCCATTAAAAGTGGGCATTTTGAACACCTTTTCATTTTTTAACAATTCTACTTCTGCCGATACTTTATAGGCACTGTCAGCCTCATAAAAATGAAGATTTTGCAGGTCGCTTTTCTTTAATGGCGAACGATTGTCTTTTATAAAATCTTCTTTATAAGCCTCACGGTGTTTGGCAATCTGATCAGCATAACTTTGAGCAAAGGTATTCATGCTGATCAACAAAAGTAGAATGGTAATAAGTTTCATCTTTAAATTACGCTTGCTTTATTCCTCAAAAACTGATCAGCTAAAACGAGTGCGGCCATGGCTTCAACAATTACCACCGCTCTTGGTACCACACATGGATCATGCCTGCCTTTTCCTTTAATTTCTGACGCTTCACCAGCGGCATTAATGGTTTGCTGGTTGTGCATAATGGTGGCTACAGGCTTAAAAGCTACTTTAAAAGTAATGTCCATTCCGTTAGAAATGCCTCCTAAAATACCGCCTGCATAATTGGTGGTGGTTTTAAAAACTTTAGAATCTGCAGCTTTTGGCTGCGGAATGTCGTTATGCTGCGATCCTCGTAATTCGCTTCCGGCAAAACCAGAACCATATTCGAAACCATGTACGGCGTTGATGCTTAGCATGGCTTTACCTAAATCGGCATGTAATTTATCGAAAACGGGTTCGCCTAAACCAGCCGGACAACCTTTTATCACACAACCGATTTTACCACCAACGGTATCACCGTCTTTTCTTACTGAATCGATAAATTCGATCATTTCGTGTGCCGTTGCCGGATCGGCGCAACGTACAATGTTTTCTTCCCTGATCTCTAGTAAAGCGGATAAATCGTTGCTTTCTAAATTAGGTGCTTCGATGGTACCTACAGAAGTTACATGTGCGAAAATTTCGATACCCTGTTGTTTTAAAAACAGTTTTGCAATGGCACCTGCAGCTACACGGGCAGCAGTTTCGCGGGCAGAAGAACGGCCACCTCCACGGTGATCACGAATGCCGTATTTTGCATCGTACACGTAATCGGCATGGCTCGGGCGGTAAACATCAACGTTATGTCCGTAATCTTTTGAACGTTGATCCTCATTCGGGATTAAAAGCGCAATAGGAGTACCTGTACTTTTTCCTTCGAAGATACCCGACAAAATCTGAACGGTATCACTTTCTTTTCTTTGTGTGGTAATTTTGGATTGACCGGGTTTGCGCTTGTCAAGTTCTGACTGAATGAAATCCATATCTATATCCAATTGCGCCGGACAGCCATCAATAATTACCCCAATGGCTACGCCATGAGATTCGCCAAATGTAGTGATGCGAAATAGTTGTCCGAATGAGTTGCCTGCCATATTATTTAGATGTTAGATTTGAGATACTGGATTTGAGAATTTCTGCTCAAATCGTCTCAAAATCTGGTTAGATTATTATAGTTTTAATTTTTTCTAGTGTCTCAAATCTAGTGTCTCAAATCTCGTGTCTCAAATCTCTCTCACCTCAAATCCAGCTTTTTTCAAATCTTCCCAGTAAAAAGGATAAGATTTTTCTACTACCTGCATTTCTTCAATTTCAACTTCGTTAATCAATAGTGCAAGTGGCGCAAAAGCCATCGCCATACGGTGGTCCTCGTAGGTTGCAATGGTAATTTTATCCGGAAAGTGAAGGTTATCTGTATTTAAGGTATAAATCAAGTTTTTTTCGGTCAATGTAACGCCTATTTTAGCCAATTCATTCTGAAGGGCTGCAATTCGGTCTGTTTCCTTGATCTTCAAGGTCTCCAAACCTGTAAAAGACATGTTTTTGCCCAAAGCAGCAGCAATAACTACAATGGTTTGCGCTAAATCAGGACAAGTTTTTAAATCTAAAATTTCTTTGGTATCCAGAGTAAGTCCTAAATTGCTAATAGCAATACCTTTATCAGTTTTACTGGTAGCGATACCAAAAATTTTCATGATATTTTTGATCTGACTGTCACCTTGCAGGCTTTTTTCTTTTAAGGCAGGTAAAGCTATTTCAGCTTCATCGGCTAAGGCTGCAATGCTGTACCAATAAGATGCTGCGCTCCAATCGGGCTCAACTACCAAAGTTCCAGGTTTAAAAGCCTGAGGTTTAATCGAAATGAAATTTCCGTTCCAGCTATGCTCAATGCCAACTTCTGCTAGCATATCTAAAGTCATATCTACATAAGGTTTAGAAGTAAGCTCACCCTCAATTTCTAAAGTTAAACCTTGTGGCAGGATAGGAGCGATCATCAATAATGCGGAAATATATTGACTGCTGATATCGCCTTTAATCTTTACCTGGGCAGTTTTCTGATCTAAAGGCCCAACAATATTCAATGGAGGGAAACCTTCAGTTTCGGCATACGAAATATCAGCTCCGATTGTTTTTAAAGCTTCTGCTAAAATCCCGATAGGCCGTTGTTTCATCCGCTCGGTTCCGGTTAACAGAAAATTACCGTTTTTGGCAGAAAGATAAGCCGATAAGAAACGCATTGCAGTGCCTGCCGGTCCTACGTCTACTGTTTTTGATTCTTCAATTTCTACTTCTAATTCTTCTTCAAGATTATTAAGGATACCATTTAATGTTACCGTATCAGCAGCATTAGAAAGGTTTACGACTTTAACCAGTTTTTTGCTTAAGGCACTAATAATTAAGGCCCTGTTGCATTCGCTTTTAGAGCCTGTTAATTGGATTTCCGTATTAATATTCTTGGTTCCTTTAAAAGAAACTAAGGCATTTTTCGACATTTTATTCTGTTTTATTCTTAAATGTAAGTGTCAGATGGAAACATCTGACACCACATCAATAATGTTATATGTAGAGGATTTCTTTTAAAGCTAGGTTTTACCCTACACCTTAAACCTTCCAGCCTTCTACCTTTCTTACGCTTTAACTTCAGTATGTTGTTCTGCAGCAATACCTTGTTCAGATTTGCCAGCGTTCATAATTTCAGTTTGTTTACGGATCGATTCACCGTGCATCAATTCTAAGAATTTCTCCGTAAAGTTTAGGTCTAATTTTAAAGCTTTTGCAAAAGCATGACCTTTTTTAATGATGGCATCCCAACGGTTAACCTGTAAAATAGTTACCTGGTTATCGCGTTTAAATTCACCGATTTTCTCTACGATAGCCATACGCTCACCTAATTTTTGTAATAAGATATCATCAATTTTATCGATTGATTTACGTAAATCAGCTAATTTATCTGCGAAAGCTTCGTTTGGTGCTTCTGGCTCACGTACAGTTAAACGGTCAACTAATTCTGCTAAAGCAGCTGGTGTAACTTGTTGTTTAGCATCAGTCCATGCTACTGAAGGATCTACGTGCGATTCAATCATTAAACCTTGCATGTCTAAATCCAATGCTTTTTGAGAGATGTAAGGGATTAACTCACGGTTACCACAGATGTGACTTGGATCGTTAATGATTGGTAATTCCGGGCAAAGTGTTTTCAACTGGATCGCAAGCTCCCACATTGGTTCGTTACGGAAAGAACTTTTCTCGAACGATGAAAAACCACGGTGGATAGCACCGATTTTAGTGATACCTGCACCATTTATACGCTCAATAGCACCGATCCATAACTGTAAATCAGGGTTTACCGGGTTTTTGATCAATACAGGAACATCATGGCCTTTTAAAGCATCAGCAATTTCCTGAACGGTGAAAGGGTTTACGGTAGAACGTGCACCGATCCAAAGGATATCTACACCAGCTGCCAAAGCCTCTTCAACGTGTTTTGCATTTGCAACCTCTACTGCAGTTGGTAAACCTGTTTCTGCTTTAGCACGTTTTAACCACTCTAAACCAATACTTCCGATGCCTTCGAATTCTCCCGGACGGGTACGTGGTTTCCAGATACCAGCTCTTAATACCGATACTTTACCAGTAGCAGCCAATAAATGGGCAGTAGTTAATAATTGTTCTTCAGTTTCTGCACTACAAGGACCTGAAATAATTAAAGGCTCGTTGTTAACGTTTAACCAGGTGTTTAAAGGTTGAATGTTTAAATTAAGTTTCATGATGATGGGTTTGTTTAAAGTCCTTAGTCCGCAGTCGGAAGTCCGGAGTTATATTTTAATTATTTTATTATTACAAGTTTGAATGTTTTACTATTTATCTTCGGACTCCTGACTTCGGACTTCCGACTTTTTTATACTTTATCGTTCTTTTGATATTCTCCTAATATGTTAAAGTTCGATGTATATTTTAATGCCTTTCTGATGGCTTTATCATATTTTTCGGTACTTGGCCATTCCAGGTCGACATAAAAGTAATACTCATTTCTTTTACCTAACACCGGCATAGATTGTATTTTTGTTAAGCTTACATCCTGTTCAGCAAATACATTTAATACAGTTGCTAATGAGCCTGCTTTGTGTCCAACCTGAAAACAGATTGATGCTTTATTTATTTTCTTTCCTTCATCGGTTTTATCTTTTTTAAGGATCAGAAAACGGGTATAATTTTTCTTGTTAGATTCTACGCGGCGCTCTAAAATATTTAAGCCATAAAGTTCTGCGGCTAAACTGTTTGCAATGGCCATGGTATCGGTTAATTTCTCTTCCTGTATACGTTTGGCGCAGGCCGCAGTATCATTGCTCTCCACAATTTTAATATGTGGGTAATCGTAAAAGAAATCAATGCATTGACGGATAGCAATAGGGTGTGAGGTAACCACTTTAATGTCTTCAAACTTTACACCTGGCAATGCCATTAAGTGTAACTGAATCGGCAGGTAAACTTCGCCCACAACTGAAAAACCGTAATCGCGGATGAGTGTGTAATTTGGTAATAAACTGCCAGCGATAGAGTTTTCGATGGCCATTACCACAAAGTCTGCATCGTTTTTCTCCAGTTTGTCGCAGGTTTCTTTAAAAGAATTGCACTCTACAGTCTCAATTTCTTTACCAAAGAATTTGTATGCAGCTTCTTCGTGGAAAGATGCTTTAATACCCTGAATTGCTACTCGTTTTGTCGTTTCCATTTTTGCGTTAAAACAAAAAAGTCCCGGCTGTTTGCCGGGACTTTCTTATACATTTTAATATTGTTATATATCTTTTTGCATATTAGCCCCGGCTCTTACTAAAATAGTAAAAGTAACCAAAGTAATATGTGTTTGTAATTTGCATTTCTTTTTTTTGTTGAGCCAAATGTAGTAACAAAATTTAATTTGTCAATAGGAAATTGAAAATATTTTTAATAAAATTTAATTTTGTTAAAAACGGACTGGTTTATGGATTGGTCTTTTTATGGTTTAAAATGGTATAAAAACGGATTTTAATATGGTTAAAGGCTAGAAGTATAGAAGAAGGGTGATCAGCTTCGTGAGATCGTTCTCCCTACTTAATTGGTAATATTAATGCAAAAATATTAAGATTCCCGCCTGCGCGGGAATGACGACTGTACTAATGGAATGCTATTAAATAGGAAAGTAACGAAGTATATGTAGACGATGGAACACCTGTTCGTTACAGTCATTGATTCTTCTCTGCGCTCAGAATGACAGATTTTCGAATGCGAAAACATCATCTGTGTTAATCCGTGTACATCTGTGGCTAAAACTGAAAACAGTTAAGATATGTAACAAAAAAGGTCTGTGGATGCACAGACCTTTAGTGAATAAATTATTTTTTTATCCTGTAGAACTTAACTCTCCCCGATCGTTAAGTCCTTTTACTTTTTCCTGTTGCAGGTCTTCGTATTTTCTCTTTTCCTCTTCACGCAATTCCTGCTGCATAATTTTAGCAACTTTAGTGCTTCCATCATGGCTCCATCCCGGCGGATTGAAAACATATTTTACCTTATCCATAAAGGTCGGCGCTTTTTTAACATCGGCTGTTAACGCAATAAATTCATGGAAAATAATATTTACCGGGCCGGTATCTTTCGGCTGTGTAGTTAAGCCGTATTTCACTACATCATCAGGCAATTCTTCCTGGAAAGTGCCAAACCACCTATCCCATAGGATTAAAACCATACCCATGTTTTTATCTAAATATCGTACGTTACTGGCGTGGTGCACCCGGTGGTGCGATGGGGTAACGAAGATATATTCGTACCACTTAGGGAACTTAATATTATACTGTGTATGGACTAAATTTCCATAAATCTGGGTAACCAGATAGGCAAAAAGGATATCAACAGCAGTAAAACCCATAAATGCCAGAGGCAGGTAAAAAAACACGCGGTACATCGGTTCGAAAACGGTAGAACGGAAACCCGTTGTGAGGTTAAAATGCTCTGATGAGTGGTGCGTGACGTGCATCGCCCAGAAAAAGCGTACGTAATGGCCAACGGTATGTAGAAACCAGTACAGAAAATCCTGTGCTAAAATTAATATTAACCAATACACCCAAACATTAGGAATCTGGAACAAACGGAACTGGTAGCAATAAGCCAATAAGAAAAAGGTACCCGTTTTGGTGGCCAGGTTGATTACAACTGCCGCCGTCATCAGGTAAATATTCGTCCAGGTATCGCGTTTGGTATATAGTTTTTTGTCGTGCTGATAACTGAAATACATTTCAACAAGGGTTAAAACGATTACAAAACCAAAAAGCCCGATTACAGAAATATCACTTCCGGTAAAATTCATTTTATAAACTGTTATAATAATCCAAACTGCTTAAAATATCGGCAGTGCTTACACGGCAGTTAAACGTGCATTTGCCAGTTTTTTCTAAAAGTGAGAAGAGGATGTTCCCGTCTTCATTCTTTTTATCACTTTGCATCAATTCCAAAAGGGTATCGAAACTTTCTTTTTTGATGTGGTATTTCGGATATAATGATAAAATATAGCCACTGATGTCATTCAGTTCGTCTTTTGTTAACGTACTGTTTTTAATCGATAATGCTGCTTCACAAATAAAACCGATGGCAATTGCTTCACCATGCGTTAACGGATTTTCGTCGTTTGCCAAAGAGTATCCCTCAACAGCATGCCCAATGGTATGACCAAAGTTTAAAATCTTGCGCAGGTTTTTTTCATGCGGATCGATGGTTACCACCTCGTTTTTAATTTCTACAGAACGGTAAATATCTTCGGCAGAAGGCGTTAGGTAGTTGCTTGCCTTTAGCTTTTCGTAATAAGGCTTATCATAAATCAAACCATGTTTGATCATTTCGGCAAAGCCTGATAAAAGTTCGCGCTGTGGCAATGTTTTTAAAAATGCGGTTTCGATAAAAACCATTTGTGGTAAGGTAAAAGTACCTACCATATTTTTAACGTTATCGATATCGATTCCGGTTTTACCACCTACCGAGGCATCAACCTGCGATAATAGGGTAGTAGGCACATTGATAAAATCGATTCCTCTTTTATAGGTAGAAGCAATAAAACCACCCATATCGGTAATTACGCCACCACCTAAATTGATCATCAAACTTTTGCGGTCGGCTTCAAAATCCAAAAGGGTTTTCCAGATGCCGATGCAAAAATCGATATTTTTGTTTTCTTCGCCTGCAGAAGTCTCGATCAGGTCAAATTCAGAGAAATCATCTAAAAGCGATTGAAAAAGAGGTAAACAGATTTCACTGGTATGTTCATCAGTAAGTACAAAAACTTTACTGTATTTGTTGCTTTCTAAAAGTGTTTTTAAGGCGTCTAAATTGCTTTCGAAATAAAGCGAATGGCCTGCGCTCGTTAAGGTTTCCATTAAATTACTTCGATTTTATCTTGTTCAAAAGTGATGATATCGCCTACTCTAACTTTGTAGCGTTTGCGGAATTCTACTTCGCCGTTGCATTTTACCAAACCGTCCATCACAGCAGCCTGTGCATCACCGCCGGTGCCAACTAAACCTGTTGCTTTAAGCAGCTGGATTAGCGGAATAAATTCGCCTTCTAATTTGAATTGTATCATTTTATGCAAAAATACGATTATTTAGAGGTTTTTAGTTTTAACAACCAATGCTTTTTATAATTTTGCACCAATCTGACTTATATATAGATAAAAAATGGATTTAGTTCCCAATAAACAACCTAATTTCGACAATACGGAAATTGCTTTTCGCCAAAAAACTAACCAGGAACTGAAAAAAGCATATTGGCTTTTTAAAATGATTGGTAGTAATTTTCTCACAAAAGTTGGTCCGGCCATTACAAACTTTTTCCTAAATATCGGTTTGCCTATACAGGGAGCAATTAAAGCCACTATTTTTCAGCAGTTTTGTGGTGGCGAAACCATTGCAGAGTGTAATAAAGCCATTGAGCAACTGGATAAAGGTGGCGTGGGCACCATTCTGGATTATTCGGTTGAAGGGGAAGAAGAAGAGCAGGTTTTTGATGAAACCTGTGCCGAAATTATCCGTACGATTGTGCGCGCAGATGGCGATGCCAAAATTCCGATCACCGTTTTTAAAATAACAGGTATCGGCCGTTTTGCACTGTTGCAGAAACTGGATGCCAAAGAAACTTTAACAACTACCGAACAGGCAGAGTACGAAAAGGTAAAACTGCGTTGCGAAATGATCTGTAAAACAGCTTTTGATAAAGGTGTGCCCATTATGATCGACGCGGAAGAAACCTGGATCCAGAATACCATTGATGAATTGGCTTTAGATATGATGCGTAAATTTAACCGTGAACGTATTATTGTGTACAATACTTACCAGATGTACCGTCATGATAAACTGGCTGATATGAAGGCAGACCATTTAATTGCCAAAGCCGATGGTTTTATTTTGGGCGTAAAAATGGTACGTGGTGCCTACATGGAAAAAGAACGTAAACGCGCTGCAGAAATGGGTTATCCTTCGCCGATTCAACCTGATAAAGAAGCTTCTGACCGTGATTATAACGAATCATTACGTTATTGCGTAGATCATATTGAAGAGATTGCCATTGTTGCCGGAACGCACAATGAAGATAGCAGCCGTTTATTGACCTATCTTTTGGAAGAAAAAAATATTACTCATAATCACCCTCATGTATATTTTGCACAATTGTTAGGTATGAGCGATAATTTAAGCTTTAACCTTGCCGATTCTGATTATAATGTGGCCAAGTATGTGCCTTATGGGCCGATTAAAGCGGTAATGCCTTATTTATTCAGAAGAGCACAAGAAAATACTTCAGTTGCCGGACAAACAGGCCGTGAATTGGGATTGATTGAAAGAGAATTGAAAAGAAGAAAACTGTAGTTCAGTTTTCTTTTAATAATAAAGTCGTCATTTCGAGGTTCAACTTATTTCATAAAAATCAATATGAATGACGGTGGAATTTTAGAGCTTGATAGGCTGCGAGAAATCGTCATTCCCAACCCGATAGCTATCGGGTTGATTGGGAATCTTAATACAATCAGCTTTAAGATTCCCGCCTGCGCGGGATCCGATAGCTATCGGATGACGACCAACCTACTGGGACCAGTTATTATTTTTTTGAAAATGAGCGTGCAGTAGTTCTTATGGATGTGCAGCCTCGCTTTGCGCTGTATCTTTTTAGCTGCCCTTCGACTTCCCTCAGGGTGACAGCCAAAAAGGATGCCGCTCCATCCGATAGCTATCGGATCGAGTTTAGGTTCAACGGTGGTTTTCTTAGACTTATGCGAAAACTATTTCTTCACTATAAAACCTTGTTTTCCGGTTAACAGATCATAAAACAAGATAAAATCACTTGCCAGGCTATAACCCGGATACTGAAAAGTAGCGGGTTTGTTTTTTTCGAAGAAGAAATGGCCTACCCATGCAAAACCATAGCCTAATATGGGCATGGCCAGAAAGAAGTGCCAGTTATGGAAAAGAAAACCGGTAAAAAAAGCAAGTACAACTAAGCCAGTTCCAATAAAATGCAGGATTCGGGAGGTGGTGTTGCTGTGTTCTGAAAGGTAAAAAGGGTAGAACTCTTTGAGCGATTTAAACTTTTTCTCTGTCATACCCTAATTTACAAAATTCCATTTGCTTTTAAAAACGAAGCTAAATGAGCAGGTTTTTCTGTCATTAATAAAGTATTCAGGCCTACTTTTTTAGCCCCTTCTATGTGTTGCGGGCTATCGTCGATGAATAAGGTTTCGGATGGATCTAAGTTGTTTTCTTTTAATACCTGCTCAAAAATATTGGTATTGGGTTTGCGCAATTTCATGTGCTGTGAGAAATAAGCTTTTTCAAAATAAGCATCATAGTTATTGATTTCGAAAGTAGTTTTCAAATAATTGATAATCCAATCATAATGAATTTCGTTGTTATTGCTCAACAAAAAGGTACGGTATTTTTCTTTCACCTGAAGCAATAAATCATGGTTTTCCTGAATAGTACCAATTAATAAGCTGTTCCATGCATCATCAATCTGTTGATCGGTTAATTCAGGTTTATTGGCTGCTTTCCTGATTCCCGCCCTAAAATCAGCTGGAGAAATGGCACCTGTTTCAAAATCATCAAATATTTGGTTATGTCCTTTGTGCGCAAAGAAACTTTCTATATCGGTAATACTCAATTTTTGAAAAGATGCCTGGGCTATTCTGAAATCGATATCAAATATGACATTTCCGTAGTCGAAAATAATGTTTTTAATGTTTTGCATGGAAATCCTTAAAGTTTGCTGCAAAGATATTATAGCAGGATTAATGAAGGGTATTAAATCATTAATTTTTACAATAAAAAGCCCGAAACCTGTTGTTATAGGTTTCGGGCTAAGTTTTTTCGATTAAACTATTTAGGTTCTACTGTTATAGATTGAATAATCGGTCTATTCTTTTTGTCGCCGGTTTTTAATTCTTTGAAAACAAAATAGATCGAATGGAATTTTCCATCTGAAAGCATATTAATTGGAACACTTTTTCTGAAAGTAGATTTTCCGATTATAATACCTTTACTATCATCCAATCTGATTTCTATTTCCCCGTCAGCACCCGGATCAAGATTTAAGAATGAAAATTCGAAGCCAGAAATACCGTTCAAATCAACATCTTTTATGGCTATCCAGCCATTATCTTTGCTTAAAATCAGTTTTTCACCTCCAAAAACGTCTTTTCGTTCAAAGCCTCGAAAATCTTTAATGTCATCTGCATCAATTACACTGCTTTTTAAGTTAACCAGGTTAGTAGTTGTTAATGGCTTCAAACCGGCAGCACCTGCATCTGTATAAGTTGCTTTTAATGTTAAAACCGATTTCTTTTTATCTTTTGCCATAGGTGGAACGATTTTACCAGAAGTGGGTAGTGATGCTTTAACTGCTTCTTTATTGCCCAAAGTCATGATCCATTCGGTAATTTTCTTCACTTCTGCTTCTTTCATTGCGGTGTGTGCCGGCATAGGTACTTCTCCCCAAACACCCTGGCTACCGCCAATTACTTTCGAAGCCAGGTAATCAACCGCTTTGGGGTCATTTTTATATTTGGCTGCCACTTTATCAAATGCAGGGCCAATGGAAACGGCAGATTCTTTATGACAAGTGCTGCAATCAGATTTTAGCATTAATGCCTTACCAATCATGGTTTGTGCAGCCTGCTGATGACCCAATTGTGCTCCGGCCAAATCTGTTCCTTCTGTATACGTATTTGAGATGTAGATGCGGCTGTTATTTACTTTAGAACCTTTATCGCTTACCAGAACTTTATAATCAACAGGTTTGTTCGGGAAATAAAAACTCTTATTTCCGGCTAAATCGATTGTTACATTAGGATGCTCGTTTCCTGCAAAAACAGGTATAACAGCGCTCTTTGCAGAGGCTTTGCTTTTATCCATTACGGTAACGCTTACCGGGTATTCGCCTGCTTTAGCAAAAGTATATTGTAAGGTTGGGGTAGTTGTGGTTTTGATTATGCCTTTTCCTAAACTCCAAATATAAGTTAAAGCATCACCATCAGGATCTTTAGCGATAACATTAGCGGTCATTTTATAAGGAAGCAATCCGCTTGTTTTTACAATGTTCAGTTTTTCAACTGTTGGCGGACGGTTTCCTTTTAAATAATCAATCCTTGAGATGGCAGCATCAGGATTTTTACTGAACCAGCCTTTGCCATACTCTAAAATATACAATTTTCCATCAGGACCTAACTCCATATCGATTGGTGCAGCCAGCGAAACTTTTGATAAAAAAGGTTCCATGCTCTGGTAATCGCCTTTATCGTTCATGGTTACGGCTTTTACCCAACCGCGTACCCATTCATAAATTATCAGTTTTCCGTTGTAATAAGCAGGGTAGGGCGAGTTAGCACTCGCGTAATATACTGGTCCGGCCATTGCCGTACGTCCTCCTGCACCTACTTGTGGAAATTCTGCCGACTCGCCATAAGGATACCAGATAAAGGCCGGTTGTGCCGGAGGAAGCTGCTGCAAACCAGTATTATTGGGCGAATTGTTAATTGGCACCTTAGGATCAAAAGCATTGCCATTTGCGCCGTTGGTAAAATCATAAGCTTTGTAAGGATAGTTATTGCCAATAAAAAGCGGCCAACCAAAATTACCCGCCTTTTTAGCCTGGTTAACCTCATCATAACCTCTAGGGCCTCTTAAAGCATCATCATTAGATGCATCAGGACCTACTTCGCCCCAATATAAAAAATTGGATTTTTGATCTACTGAAATGCGGTAAGGATTTCTGTTGCCCATTACGTAAATTTCTGGTCGGGCCTTCGGATCGTTTTTTGGAAAAAGGTTGCCATCAGGGATGCTGTACGTTCCATCTTCATTCACTTTGATCCTTAAAATTTTTCCTCTTAAATCATTGGTATTTCCAGCTGATCTTCTGGCATCGTATTGTTCAAAGCCTTTTCTGTTATCAAGCGGAGCGTAACCTTTATTCACGTATTGTTGTTTTGGCGCATCAAAAGGAGTAGAGTTATCGCCTGTAGAAACATAAAGCAGGTTGTCTGATCCAAATGCAATCGAACCACCGGTATGGCAGCAGATTTCGCGTTGAGAATAAAATTCCAAAATGATCTTCTCTGATTCTTTTATGATCTGATCGTTAACCAGCTTAAACCTCGATAAACGGTTTACTGATTTATCAAATGGACTGTAAAAAAGGTAAATGTATTTATTTACTGCAAATTTTGGATCTGCCGCCATACCCAATAAACCTTCTTCGGCATTCACATCAGGATTGCTGGTTTTGAAGTAAACATCGAGTTTGCCGGCGTCTTTAATTTTTTTAGTCTGGTTTTTATAAATTAATATTTCACCACGGCGTTGTGCCACTAAAATATCCAGGTTTGGAAGAACGGCCATTTCGGTTGGTTCCATAAATTCTCCCTGCGCGAGGGTAACCTTAACGAAGCGGTCCTGATCGGGTGTATCAATTTTATTTTTGTTCAAAAAATTGAAAGCCTTGCCCTGGTAAGTTTTTTTGTTGAATGTAGTCGCCGAAATTAATATAAACGCAATGGCAGATAACACTAAGGTAAATGTTGTTTTCATCTATTTGGTTGAGGTATTTTCAATAAATATAGCGCAATGTTTTAAAAATTGAACCATTGTATCAAAATTTATGCGAATCATTGAATTAGAGAATGATTGAATTAGAGAATGTTGGATTTACTGAAGTCTTAAATTCACTCACTCCATCATTCATTCTATCACTTTCTCACTCATTCTTTACCCTTAACATATAATCTGCCAGGCTCTCGATGTCCTTTTTGCTGATGGCACCATTCCAGGCAGGCATTCCTTTATCTATTATTCCATTGCTGATGTTGTTGATAATCGATTGTTTATCTGCGCCATGTTTGAATTTACCACCAACAAGGCTATAAACCGTCGCACTGCCCTGTAACTTATCGCCGTGGCAGGATGCGCAGAGCTGTTTAAACATCATAGCAGGACCAGCAGTTGTAGTCGTTTTGTTATTTGAAGTGATGGTTTGGGCTATCTGATTGTTTTTTGTAGTTGAGGGACGCAGCCTGAGGATCATATCATAAGGTCTTTCGCCTTTACTTTCGGGCATATCGAAATTTGATGTTGATATATAAAGGTATCCATCAGGGCCAACCACTATTGACCGGATCCTGCCATATTGCTTTTTTAATAACACTTCCTGTTTAAGCACTTTTCCTTTATCCATTTCAATCCTCAATACCGATTCGTCGCGTAAACAGGCAATGAGTAGATTATTTTTCGATTGAGGAAAAGTATTGCCCTTATAAAATGTAGCCTCCGAAGGACCAATTGAAGGTGTATATTCTAAAAATGGGGTTTTCATGCCCGCTTTGCTTTCCTGATGGTGGATTACCGGCCAGCCATAATTTGCTCCTTTTTCAATGATATTAACCTCATCGCCACCTGTAGGGCCATGTTCTGTAGCGTAAAATTGTTTGCTTACCGGCTCAAAAGTTAGGCCTTGAGGATTGCGGTGGCCATATGACCAGATTTCTTTATGGGCCGTATCATTTTTAACAAAAGGATTATCTGCGGGAATACTTCCATCATCATTTATCCTTAAAATTTTACCATTGTAAGTTTTTAAATCCTGGGCCAATATAGGCTGATCGGCATCACCTGTAGAAATGTATAATTTTTGGTCTGGCCCGAAAATCAACCGACATCCAGTGTGGTTTCGTGCAGCAGGAATCTGTTCTATTAATGTTTTAGGGTGGATAAGCGTGTCGTTTTTAAATTCATAACGCACTACACGGAGCCACAAGCGGTTATTTTTTCCATAATTATGGGCAATGTAAATAAAATGATTCTTGTTAAAGGCAGGGTGGATCACCATGCCCAATAAACCTGTTTTAGTTTCAGCTTTAATATCATTTACCGATAATATTGGCTTTTCTTTAAGTTTTCCATTGCGGTAAAGGCGTACCTGCCCGGGGCGTTCGGTAAACAACATGGTACGATCTGGCAGGAAGGTAATCTGCCAGGGTACGGTAAGGTTACTGGCCAAAGTATCTATTTTGAAAAATACATTGGTTTCATCCTTATTATTTTTAGCTGTAAAACTGCTTGCGAAAGCAAAGGCGCTTATAAAAGCCAGATAAATAAGGTATTTTGTCTTTATCATAGGTAGAAGATTGATAAATCGTTTTACCAGATAAATATAGCATAAAATTCATATGCTTAGCTGTTTATAAACAGAGATTTGCTTTACTTATTTAATCACCAGTATGGTGCCGTCGTTTTTAAGTTTATAATAATATTGTTTTTCCTGGCGGCGGGTTAATATTTCGATCTGGGCAACTTCTCCCTGTTTTCCGGTATCATCTTTAATCGTATCACCTTTTCTGATGCTTTCAAGCTCTTCTTTACTGCTATTTTTGCTTAATTGTTTCATATTCTGGTAGTTTAGTGTCTTTTATTTAACATTGCCAATTGGTATATGTTTTATATATGGTTAGATTTTAGTGAACTGTTTTTAGCTTATTCAGATGTCAATTTAAACAAAAACCAATATCCTTACAACTTATGGTTGTATTTTGTAACTATTTTGTGTCACTATATTGTCATTACGGATTTAATCTGTACATTACAGAATGGGCGATAAATTAAATATGATTCTTGGAATAGTTTTCCTTTTAGGCGGTTTTAGTGTTTTCTTTGTAATTTTTAATGGTAAAAAGAGCTAGTTCAATTTTCAAATAATTTCATAGGGTTGTTTTCTCTTTGAATTGTTTAATTTTGAACATGCAGCAAAATCCGGTATCCGGCAAAAAAACAAATTCATTTTCTGGTATCCATATCGATCCTATTCAGTTCAGGGTTGCTGGGATGAATGATGATAAATGTAAGTTGACAGCTTATAACAGGAGAGATTTTTATAAAATTTCGCTCATTACAAAAGGCTGTAGTACGCTGTTGTATGCCAACCGTGATATCGAAATCAGCAAACCTGCATTGGTTTTTACCAATCCGTTAATTCCTTATTCCTGGGATGCCAGGGAAGAGGATATGGTGTACGATGGGCATTTCTGCGTTTTCAGCGAAGATTTTCTGCATACAGGTGCACGTATGGAAAGCTTACAGGATTCTACTTTGTTTAAAGCAGATGGAAATCCTGTTTACCTGCTGGAAGAGGAGCAACTGAACTATCTTAAAAGCATTTTTGTAAGGATGCAGACTGAAATGGATGGCGATTATGTATATAAATATGAGCTGATCCGTAACTATGTGAATGTAATTATTCATGAAGCCGTTAAGATGCAGCCTGCAGTAGCTTATTTTAATCCAACAAATGCAGCTTCAAGAATTACCAACCTGTTTTTAACCGTTTTAGAAAAACAGTTCCCTGTCGATTCTCCTCAAGATCCACTTAAACTTAAAAAAGCCGGCGATTATGCCGAACGGCTTTCTGTACACGTAAACCATTTAAACGCTGCCATTCAGGAAGTAACGGGTAAATCTACTACCACCATTATTAATGAGGCCATTATTGCTGAAGCCAAATCTCTTTTGTTACATACCGATTGGAGCGTAGCCGAGATTGCTTTCAGTCTTGGTTTTGAATATGCTTCATACTTTAATAATTTCTTTAAAAAACATACGGGCTATACCCCGATGAAAGTCAGGAACAATTCTTTGCCTGTTTAGCTTTCCTTCTTTTTCTTTAAGTTGATTTGTTTAATAAACACTTTGATTTGTATAATCTCCTGAGGTTTGCGGGTTATACCTTTGCTTTATAAACTTATAGAAATTAAGACATGAGCATGAAAAGAATAAACTTAGGTAGTGAAGGACTACAGGTACCGGTGCAGGGATTGGGTTGCATGGGTATGACGACTATAGCTGGCGGAGATATTTACGGCAAAGCCAATGAAGAGGAATCAATTGCAACCATCCATCGAGCATTGGAACTTGGAATTGATTTTTTAGATACTGCAGATTTGTATGGACCACTGTTAAACGAGCGTTTAGTTGCAAAAGCGATAAAAGGTAATCGTGATCAATATACCATTGCTACAAAATTTGGTTATGAAGTTGATGATAACGAACAATTAACGTGGGGATTTAATGGAACACCAGCTTACATTCAAAAAGCGGTAGACCGTTCATTGAAAAATCTTGGTACAGATTACATTGATTTATATTACCTGCATCGGGTTGATCCCAATACGCCAATAGAAGAAACGGTGGGTGCAATGGCCGAATTGGTTAAATCAGGGAAGGTAAAGTATATCGGCTTATCAGAGGTTTCAGCAGAAACGATTAAACGGGCGCATAAAATCCATCCCATTACCGCGGTACAGAGTGAATATTCGCTTTTCGAGCGCGAGGCAGAAACCAGCAGTGTATTGGATACTCTGAATGAACTTGGAATTGGTTTTGTTGCTTATTCTCCATTGGGAAGAGGTTTTATTTCAGGTGATATTAAAAGCCCGGATGATTTTGCCGAAGATGATTTCCGCAGGAGTATTCCACGTTTTCAGGGTGATAACTTTTATAAAAATATAGCATTGTTGAAAGAAATAGAGCTTATTGCTGCAAATAAGGGCGTAACGCCTTCGCAATTGGCATTGGCCTGGGTACTAGCCCAAGGTGTATTGGCCATTCCTGGTACAAAAAGAATTAAATATATTGAAGAAAATGCTGCTGCCACCAATATTACATTAAGCGTAGCCGAAAAAGAAAAATTAGAATCTGTTATTCCTGCAGGCGCTACCGCTGGTGGGCGGTATGATGCCACCCAAATGCAATTTGTAAATGCTTAAAGGCATAATCTGAATATTTTGGAAGCCATGGGTTTAACCTGTGGCTTTTTCTGTTTGATGGTATAGTTTTAGACTTTAAATTTAAAACGTTGTACATTTTGCCTTGATCTACATATTTAATGCGAAAATCTATTTAATAGCTAAACATTTTTGGTTATTCGTATGTTTGATAACTAAAAAATCTAAATAAAATGCAAGGCACAATAAAATTTTATAATGAATCTAAAGGTTTTGGGTTTGTTGTAACAGAAAATGGAGATGAAATTTTTGTACATGTTACAGGTTTGATCGATAAAGTAAACCAGAACGACCGTGTTGAATTTGAGGTTGCCCAAGGTAAAAAAGGACCAAATGCAGTTAATGTGAAATTGATTAAATAGCGATATGAGGCTGGGTACAGTGAAATTCTATAATAATGAAGAAGGTTTTGGTGGGATAACCCCATCAAACGGAGGGATGGAAGTTAATGTTTTTGCACATGGAATAGTGGGTGAAATTAAACCGAACAATATTGTTCAATTTGATATTGAATTTACGAAATCAGGGGTGGAAGCCATTGAGGTGAGGGTTTTATCAGCCTGATTAAATGACTTTGAAACGTTTTTGTTATTAAGTTATTTAAAAAAGTTTAATAGGAGGAGATTGTATTTGTTATGAATGATATAAGGCTTTAACTGTAACACAAATATTTTAATAATGGATAAAAATGATTCATATTTATCCAATAAATTGTGCCTTCTGATCTTTTGGAAGGCTTTTTTGTGATATTTGTACGCTGATATAGCCAGGGTTCCTATAAAATATTGATGGAGATGTAACCTGGTTGAACTATTTCAGTCTTACTGATGTTTATCCTTTTAGGTTTATTATGATACAATTAGAGCCAGTTAGCGGGGTTTTTAATAGAGAGCGTGCATTACAGGCAACATACCCAATGCGGATGTTGATTGTAAGGGAAGGAAGTGGCTTTTTGTGTATGAATTCTGGCGACCATGAATTGCTTGAAAAAAGAATATTTTTTATCCCTGAAGAAGGTTTGGTTAGGCTCGAAGGGCGGATTAAATCTGGTTACTGGTTAAATTTTAGCAGTATGCTGTATGCCGAATTTTTACTTCAGCATTTGGATCCACTAGCTAAAAATCTCTTCCTTAACTTATCTTACAGAGATTTAAGCCCTCAGGAATCTATTAAGACGTATAGTTTATTGGATCAGCTTAAAAAAGAAATCGATGCTAAAAAGGATTTAAGATTTTTAGCACAATATTTATCGCTGTTTCTTGGTTATACTGCTGGTTTGGATGGTTATCTGGCTGCATTAACATTAGATGAACTGCAACAGGTTTTACGTTTCAGGGCAATTTTAGATCAATATTATCGGGAAGAAAGGGCAATTCAGTTTTATGCTGAGGGCATGGGAATGAGCGTAGGGAAATTAAATAAATTTTTAGACCGAGTTCTGGGGAAAAGTTTAACGGTACTGATTAAAGACAGGATTATGAGAGAAGCTGAAGAATTGTTGCTGCATAGTGATTTTTCTGTGGATCAGATTTCAAGAATATTGGGGTTTGAACAGACTAATAAATTTTTAACGAGTTTTAGAAGGCACAGGGGGATATCTGTACTCCAATTTAGCAGGCTGGTTTAAAAGAAAAGAAAATTGGTGCGTCTGGCAAAGAAATGGCCATCAATTTGATTTCACCTCTTCCAGAAAACAGGCTTTCCGGACCTCACAACATTAATTGCTTTTAGCGCCTAACGCGTAAGGCTTTGCTCACTGTATCTATTATCAGCCGCACCAATCTTTCATCTGCTAAATTATAAAAATCTTAGTATAAATAAGAAAATAATCTTCATTATGTTACAAAGATGTAATTAACTAATTACAGTACCTTGTATGCAGGATGAAACTATTTTTTGTCGTTCTAAATGTAATGAAGTGCTCTAGCTTTCAAAGAGATAACCACTGTAGGCCAATCCTTTTGCTACACTTTTAAAGTTATCGCCCGAGTTTAATGGAATGTGCGGGAATTTGTTCTTAAAAAGGTTTTGTACAGCCGAAACCATCGAAGTTCCTCCTGTTAGAAATAAACAGTCGATGTCCTGTGGATTAATTTTGTACGTTTCCATAAACTGATCGAGGTAAGTGTCAATTCTATTAATATCCTTTTCAATGATCGAGTTATATTGTTCGAGTGAAATGTGTTCATCAATCTCTATTTCCATATTGTTATAGGCAAATGTAGAAACAGGTTGATCTGAAAGTTCAATTTTTGTTTTTTCAATTGATCTGAAGAGCGAGTAACCCAGATTATTTTCGATCAGGGTAATCAGGTTTTTAAATTTAGGGTCGTTTTTAGAATAATAATAATATTCTTCAATCTCTTTCTGAATTTTTAAGCCATTAAAAAAATTCATTTTATCCCAGGTACAGATATTAGCAAAAAGCGATTTGGGAACATTTAAAACTTTTCCGGGTGTAGCCTCGTACATGGTGTTTTTTCCGAAATATGGCGTTCCTTTATCCCACATAAAAGCCGAATCCAAACTATCTCCACCAATATAGATACCACCAGAGGCAATCATATCCTTTTTCCTATCCTTGCTGCCAACCTTATCGGGATCGAGGATAAGGTAGGTGAAATCTGTAGTTCCACCGCCTAAATCGGCAACCAGCACACGTTCTTTCTTTTTGATGGTTTTTTCATAAGCGAAAGCTGCTCCGATAGGTTCAAACTGAAAGCGAACTTCGGAAAAGCCAGCACTTTCTGCTGCTTTTTTTAACCTGGTTTGTGCCAGGGTATCTTTCATGGTATTGTCATCATCGAAGAAAACCGGACGGCCAATAATGGCTTTTTGGCAGTCTTCACCAATAATTTTATCAGCTTTTTCTTTTAAATCTTTTAGGATCAGCGTAACCAGATCGGAAGCTGTATATCTTTTGTTGTGGATACGGGTTTCGGTGAAAGTGGTTCTGGAAAGGATCTGTTTAATGGATTTAATAAAGCGGCCTTTCATGCCATCATTTAAATAGGCATCTATCGCTTTTTCGCCAACAATGTGGTTTTCGCCATCAATAATGCTTTTAACTTCTGTGAAATAGATTAAAGAAGGGATTGAAATCGTATCTATAATTTCTTTCTTTTCTTCATCATAAATGGATAACGCCGAATTGGTTGTTCCAAAATCGATTCCGTATAAAAACTTACTCATGGCTTGATGTATTGTGAAATGTAGCGATTGAAATGGGGCTGCGAAAGTATTAAAAAAAGGTGTACTGAACTAAATTTTTTTAAAATAACTCACTTGTACCTAAATGGGCGTTTACAATCCGTGTAATCTGCTGACCAAGTTCTTTGGCATTACCAACCCCTACGCTTTTAAGCGCTGCCAGTTGATCGGTTGTCCGTGGCATTCTTTCGGCGATTGAAAGTAAGGCCAGATCAGAAAGTACCGCATAATCCTGCGTCCCTCTTTGGATGGCAATGGTTTTGCGCCATTCGACAAGGTTTTTATAAACCTGTGGATTGGAAATTTCTTTTGGTTTAATGCTCGATTTAACGGGCTTTTTCTCTGGCTGTTTATTGCCTGCAGCGTGTAAGGTATTGATATAATCTTTTATTGAAAACGGGCTCCACGAGATTTTAAATAAAGCAAGTTTGATTTGAAGCGCATCTTTAACTTCGTTTAATACCGTAAGCAGTTTGTCAGAATGGGTATCATTATAAAAATTGATCGCCACAATCCTTGCCATTAGGGAAATGAGTTGCTCCAGTTTTGGAATGAAATAATCAGAAGCCTTTTGCAAACGCTCCATAAAAGCCGTTTCATGAGCTGGATTTTCTGTCGTGCTTATTTTTGAAAATTCCTTTGTTATAAAATTTCTGGCTACTTTGAAAATTTCATGTTGAAGAATCTGATTTCCTTGCTCGTAGATGGATAAAAAAGCATTTTTTTCATCTTTATCGATTAGTTTAGACCGTCCCAGTTTTTCCCAGTCTTTTGCCACAAGCGAAAAATCCAATAATTCGTGGATCAGGCCCCAGGCATATTGCTGACTATAACGTTCTAACAGGGCAGCGGTAGGTTGATCCTGATTGCTGGTTTTGGTAAAACTGATGACCTTGGCATCGGTGATGATATTTTCGGAGGCTACTGGAGATTTTAGGATCAATCCTTCTAAACTTCTGCAGCGGCTTAAGGCCACGTAGGCCTGTCCATGGGTAAATGCGGTACTTACATCAACAATGGCGTGATCAAAGGTTAAACCCTGACTTTTATGTACGGTAATGGCCCAGGCGAGTTTAAAAGGATATTGAGAAAAAGAACCCGTGCTGGTTTCGTTTATTTTATTTTCTTCATCACTCAGGCTGTATTTCACATTTTGCCAGATTTCTTTTTCTACTTCGATCTCTTTACCATCATTAGAAAAACTAACTTTTATCGAATCCTGATTGATTGCCGTTATTTTTGCCGCTTTTCCATTGTAATACTGCCGCTTTCCTGAAGAATCATTTTTGATAAAAATAACCTGAGCACCCAGCTTTAACTGTAGTTTTTCGTCTGTAGGATAGGCATCTTTGGGAAAATCGCCATTTATTTCTGCATTGAAATCAAAAATCTCACCTTCCAACTTTTCTAAACAACCTTGATTAATTTCGTTAACCAATTGATTATGGGTGGTTAAAGTAATGTAATCATCTTTCCATTCCTGATCTAATGATGGATCATAACGCTCATTCAGTTTCTCCAGTAAGCCAGCATCGAGTGTGTTTTCGCGCATGCCATTCAGGATATCGAGAAATATAGGGTCCGACTGGCGGTATACTTTATCCAGGGTAAAAGTAACCATTGGCGTGGTGCGGAAAATTAAACTGTCAAAAAAGTATGGACTGGAGTAATAAGCACCTAAAATATGCCAGGCATCGTGAAAAATAGGAGAGAGCTGATAAAGATCGCCAATCATTAAAACCTGCACGCCTCCAAATGGACGGTTCGATCCTTTAACCCGTTTTAGCGTGCGGTCGATAAAATCAATAATATCAACCCTAACCATACTAATCTCATCAATAATTAAGAGATCAAGACAGCGCAATAACCTTGTTTTTTCGTCTGAATATTTAAAATTATTATCTGCATTTTCATCCACCACCGGAACCAATGGGCCAAAAGGAATCTGAAAAAAAGAATGAAGTGTTACGCCACCTGCATTTATGGCTGCAACAGCGGTAGGTGCAACAATGGCAAAATTCTTTTTGGTGGTATCCCTGATCTTGCGAAGGAGGGTGGTTTTACCTGTTCCAGCTTTACCGGTTAAAAAAACGGGCTGATTGGTTGTTGCTAAAAAATCTAAAAGAAGTTGGTTATCCGGGTCAGGCGTATTCATATCAATTACAAAATTAACCTATTCAAAACTCATTTTAGGGGAGATTAACAGCCCTTTTATCCACATTTTGAGCGGAGGGGCGAAACTTGTTGAAAATAAAAAATAAGATTAAGCGGTTGAAAATGAGTTTATATCATGCCTTTTTATGAAAAATTCCCAAAAACATTTTCGAAAATTCAATCCAAATTTGTAACATTGCACTCGCAAAAAAGGATTATCCTTTTTTCCGGGCCTATAGCTCAGCTGGTTAGAGTAGAAGACTCATAATCTTTTGGTCCCTGGTTCGAGCCCAGGTGGGCCCACAATTTTTAAGTAAAACCGCCTTTGAATGGCTTTAAAGGCGGTTTTCTTACTGCAAAATCACTGTTAATTTTCATCAGAAGTTCAATTCCTGATAGTTTACTGCAAACTTTTAAGGCTATGAAATCTGTTATTCAAAAAATTAGCTATCAAATCAGACCTTATCCAACCATTCAAAAAAAGACTGGGAAACATGCATTTGGTTTACAGATAGTAATTGACGGTGATCCGAGAATGTTACCAATCGAAATTTATTGGTTTAAAGACGAATTTGATTTAGTTAGTGAAACTTTTAAATATTCTGATTTGAACGCCGACAAATTACGTGACATGAACTTCGCCATTGCAAAGGAGAAAAGCCGTGCCAATGATATTTTAATGCGCTACAGGCTCACTGATAGATTAATTACACACAAACAGTTTAGATGGGAATTTACAAACTATGCAAGCCGGGATAACATGCATGATTGGCTCGCGAACAGAGCGGATAAAATGTTGAGCGATGGAGAAATAAAATTGCCTTCGAGAACTACATATACAACGAAATTCGCAAGATTTAAAAGCTTTTACCCTGGTTCATTGGCTATTTCTGATATAAATAGCGGGCTTATTCTCAAATTTGACAACTACTTACGATCCAGTTATGCATTTAACACAGTAATTGGCACGCATAAAACTTTTAGAAAATTTTTCACTCTAGCCGTAAACGAGGGATTGATTCCCGAAAGCCCTTACATTGGCATTAAAATCAAGAACTCCTATAAAGAGGGGGAAAGGGAATGTTTAGAACCAAGTGAGTTAATCCAGTTAATTAGCCTTTTTAAAGAAAAAGACCTTTTGACTGAAACCCAACTTAACATTTTGGAAATGTATGTTTTCGCGGCAACTTCGGGCGGTTATAGATTTTCTGAACTCCAAATACTGCACAGCAAACACATTAAGTTTGGTGTGTTAAGGTTGGATACGGTTAAAGGTGAAGATAGCGGGGTAAGTCTAAAAGTCGATTTGCCTGATATAGGAAAAAAAATTGTTGAAGGTAGAAAAGGGCTTATTTTTAAGCCTGTAGTTGAGCAAACCGCAAATAAAACATTAAAAGTTTTAATGTCAATGGCCGGAATAAATAAACACATTACTTTCCATTCGGCCAGGGATACTTTTGGAACGTTCTACGTTTATTATGGTGGTGATATAACAGTTTTGAGTAAGGATATTTTCAAACATTCTAAACTCGAAACTACGATGATCTATCAAAAAAAGAGTTCTGAAATGAAACGTCGGGATATGCAAAATTTCAATAGATTTACACTTCCTACCTTTGGATCCGACATCGTTCTTAATGACGGTTCTCGAGATAATTCCGATCAACCATAGTTATTTCCATCTTTGTTGGCCATACTCGTTATTTATAACTATACTTCAGCAAAAAAGCCACCTAATGTGGTGGCTTTCGATCAGTTTTGCTGTGTTACAGTAACGGTTTGTTCGACCGGCTTTTTATATTCGAACAGGTAAAATTCGATTTTGCTTACCCGTTTATCGATTGCGTTATCCTTTTCAGTTTTGCTATCCATCTTCTGGTTCATAGTGTTTACCGTGGTGATCAGGTTATCGACTTTATCGGTATAGTTCAATGAATTGATGTAAGAACCGCCAAAATACGTGATGATTGAAAGCAGGTAAGGTAAAAAGGCGATAAGCTTATTTTGCTGGTTCGGCGCTGTCATCGGCTGCATCCTCCTTTGTTAACTGAGCAATGGTGATTGCGGCACCGGACATTGACGCAACGATTGTTGCAATTGTGGTAACAGCTGCCGGTACAGCAAAGCCGCCCGTTAAAACCGTTCCTGCGATTACACCGGCTATTGCAGCGTATTTTTGGAACCTTTTCCAAAAGCTTGGTGTTTTGGAAGTGGCGCGATCAACCAGGTTACCGATTGATAAGTTGTCATTTTTCATTGTTTAGTTTGTTTGGTTTATAAAAATCTTGTTTCTGTCCACTGGAAAGCATACAACGGGAAATCTTTAAAGGTGATGCTCATACCGTTAATCTGCGTGGTTTCCTGAACGATCTTTTCGGCATCATTAAGCTCATAAATTAGTGCCATGCCCTCTATTTTCGTAGTTTCCATCGGGAACGACCTTTCTAAGTAGTCCTGTTCAAAGATCAGGGCAGCACCGAAAAACTGTGTTACCTCTTCCATTTTATGGCCTTAAGTTGTTTACACGGATCATGTATTTTACCTGTATAAATTTTGCGTTTATCGGAAATTCTTTTCCTTCACCACGAACATAGTCGGGGTCACCATTACCGCGAATGATTTCGCCCAGCCTTGTATCTCCAACGTTGTTGGAACTGAACTTAACATGCGGTTCATAGTGCTGGTAACTCTGATCGGTCATTGCTTCAATAAGGGTACCGGTTCCGGTAAAACTATCTGTGTTAACCGCCTTGAACGTTTTATTTGTGTGTTCTACACCGTTATAGGTTATTGTTCCGTTAACGTAATACCAGTAACCGGCAGTCAGTGGATTCCCAGCATTTTTTTGGTTCCCGCCGTTACTGAACCGCGCCATAATCGTATGCCTTTGCGGCGCTTCGAGTATTTCCCTGCAAACCCCGTCCGATTCAGTTGTAAAACTTGTTACCCCTGTTGTAGTAAATTTTTCCCCTGGCTGAATGGTGCTGCCGTTATAAACAATGGCGGCATTTTCTACCTGGTAAGGTGTTACCGGGCTTAGGTTGATGCCGGCGGCAACGGTAGTTGTTGCAAGGTCGGCGATACTGTCAATATACTGCCCGTTCCTGTCCGCGTTAAAGCCGTACAAAGGTGCCTGCAACAGCTCCCTTTGATTTAGGTTAGGTATTACCTTTGTTTCGATAACCGCATCCTGTGTCTTATTGGTCAGTTCGATACTGTTTTCATTTATGGTCAGGTTGACGTTAGTATCCGCGTCGAAACCGCTTTCACTTTCCAAAGTTGAAGCTTTTAAAGATTGACCTATCGAAACTGCCCCGATATAAGTTCCAAAATACGAAAGGTTTTTAGCCGGACTGTCAAATGCCAGGCTATAATCACCGATTCCAGGGTTATTGAATTTTGGATTAGCAAACATGCAGTGTGTCCATCCAGCACGGTTTATTTTTGGGTTTACAGACTGCGCCCATTCCAAAAAATCGGTAAGGCTTTCAATTGCCACAGGCTCACCACCGGAGACCGAAAAAGTACAGTTGTGAAAAAGTGAATAATCAACGTCAGGAATTTCACCGTAAGTAAAATCGATGTGGCAGTTTGAGAAGATTGAAAAATAAGCGGAGTTCCATATATTCTCAGGATCACTGTACACTTGTATTTTTGAGCAGGAAACGAAAGTGTTTTGACCTGTAGTATTTACACGTCTGGAGCTTGATCCGTTAACCCTGATTGTTGAAGTTGACGAAACTATATTGTTCGAAAAGCTAGAATCATTTAGCTGGCCGTTTTTCATTTCCAACGTACAAAACCTACATTGGTCTAAAACAAAGTTGTTATAACTGTTTATAAATTTCAGTCCAAAAATCCGCACGGTAACATTATCCTCACCGATTATTGAATTGTCTACCGTCACATCACCATCAGCGTAATAGGAGTAATGAGATGGTCGTGCAATCATACCTCTGTAAGTTCCTGATGACAGAATGCAAAGCCATGATCCATGGGCGATATTTGGAGTTCCCGAAATGCTTTTCCACGGGCGCTTCGGACTTCCATCCCCTAGTTCATCATTACCCGAAAGACTTGTAAAGGCAAAACCGGAAACGGCTGTTCCCTGATTTATTGTACTAAAATTACTTAGCCTAATATCATCATTAAACGGATATTTTCTTACCAATCCCGCTTGATCTGTCCAATTGAAAGTAGCCATAATTAATTATCTGTGCATTTAAGTTTAACGTTTGCGGATGCTGTCATTAAATCATCGTAAGTGAATGAGACAAAAACACGGTCGCCCGCGTTGTAAGCGAAAGGGTAGGTCTGATCATCTACAGGATAAGCGCCTGCCAATCCGGTTTTAAGTTTAGCGGTGTGAGCGCCCGATAAAATAACCTGGTTAATTACACCCGAATTTTCCATGTAAATAGAAACTTCGTTCACCCCAATCGGGTTAACCTGGTACGATACAACTTTGGCATCGCTTAATTTTAAATATCTATTTTTCATAATTATGATTGCGAAATAATATCGTGCCCATCGACTACATTTGGTGTAGGAACCGTGATAACCAGGTTAGTTACATAATGTGTGTTGGAAGAATACGAATAAAGGTTTAGCGAACTTAATTCAGCGGCAAGTGTTCGCGTAGCACCGATATTTGACGGGCTAACATCTCCCGTTAACGGATTAAGCACACCGCTCCAGGTGAACTGTAGTCCTTCACTTACACTTACCTCTTCACCATTTTCATCGGTTAGAGTAACCGAGATTTGACGGATTTCGCCGACACCACCGCTTAGGGTTAAATAATATTTTGGCAGGTTAACTGTACATGTCGCGCCGTTTTCAGGATCGTTTGCAAAAGCCTGTCCTTCGGTTGCAAAGTCTGGATCATTAGCGGCCTTGTTATCTGCATCAGACTGGCTAATGTCTGACTGATAATTTTTCGTAAACGGTATAGCTGATCCGGTTGAACCGGCAGCACAATTATTACGTATAAAGCTTTGTGTCCTTTGTGCGTAGTAACGCTGTGCCGGCACGCTGCAAGTTCCACCGTTTGACGGATTATTTGCAAATGCCTGTCCTTCGCTTGCAAAGTTAGGATCATTAGCGGCTGCATCATCAGCGGCCTGTTGAGTAGAGCCGGTATAGTTTTTTACAAATGGTACAGACGAACCTATTTCGCCGGAAGCGCAATCATTACGCGTAAAGCTTTGCGACCTTTGTGCCGAAAATGACGGCGCTGTAGAACAGGTAGCACCGTTTGTAGGATCATTTGCCCACGCCTGACCTTCTGTTGCAAAATTTGCATCGTTTGCGCGCTGATTGTTTGCATCAACCTGGCTGATCGTTGATGTATAGGTTTTTTCGAATGTTACCGATGATCCGATTGAGCCAATACCGCAATTATTGCGCGTAAAGTTCTGCGATCTGGTTGCAGTAAAGACGGTTCCGTTGTCATCTTCGATTTTTGGATTATAATCAACGTTAATGAAATACGGATCAGGTTCCGAAACTCCGATAGTTACCGGAAGATCACCAGAAACGGCTTGCAATTTTACTTCGCCGTTAAGTTCTATTACCAAATAGCATTCGGTTGACTGGCATGTGAAATTTTGTTTCAACTGGTGCTTTGGTCTCGTATTTAGCGGCAATACACCCAAAATGAGTTCAGAACCTACAAAATTCGACTTAACGCCAAATTGCCCTGCAAGGAACAAAATAGCCTTATCCGGATAACTCATCATATCAAGTTTATACTGAATATTGATCTGCTCATCGAAGATATTTAGGCTTTTTTCCGGCAGGTCTAACCAGTCGCCCAGATCAGAGGCCAATAACACACCGTCACCAGGTGAACCGTTACCACCACCGGTATTAAAGACCGGTATCTGATAAACTCGTTTTTTGTTGTATTCCATTACATTAAATATTGAACCTGAACTTTGTGAGCTTTGTTATCGGCTGATACAATCCTGAAACGGCGGATATTTTCGGTACCAACAATTTCGAAAATACTTAAATGTGTCATCGGTAAACCGTCAGTAGGCGTAGGTAAACTACCATCCTGCCAGTGACGCGCTATAATCGCATTTGGAGCTGCGCCGTCTGCCGCTTCCAATACCACTATGGCAGAGTTTGCGTAAGTTCCCTGGTGCAGCTTCATTACTTTGTTTTCGCCCACCGGTGTCGATTCATTCGTGTTTAACAAAAAAGTTGTATTGGTAACGCCGACGATACCTTTGTTCCCCAGTTGTGCGGGAACGTAATTTTCTGGTGCAGATATTTCGTCAGCTGGTATGGCCGGTGGTAGTACCCCGATGGTTTCTTCGCCTATGTAACCCATTTTTAAGTTTTTTTAAAAGAGACCGGGCGCAACCGATTCCCTATTATACACCGGTGAATGCTTGGTTACGCCCATTTTTAAGTCTGCTTGGTTTATGTTTGTTTGGTTTTATACTTTGATGTTATCAATGTGGTACACCTGGCCGGTTGTTGCCAAAAGTGCATCAACCTTCCTGGCCTTTTTGTTGTATTTATTCGATGGCAGCGCCATAAGCATTTTTGCAACCCTCGAAACAGACGCCCCTAAGTTTATGGCCTGAACGATACCCCTTAAATAAAGATTCTTTGAGTTGTACTGGTAAAAAGTAGATACCAGCGCATCGTACAAATTTTGGTTTACCTCCGTTTTTAAAATGGTATTCAAATAGGCAGTTTTTTCTTCCACATCCTGAACCAGGTAGGCGTCTGCCTGTGCCTGGGAAATTCTGGCACCTGCTCGGTCTAATGTCGGCGTCCTGTCGCAATAATGCCCCCAACCGATAGTATAGTGTTTTTCACCAGGTAAACGGTAAGAAACTAAACTGCATCTTTCCCTGTTTTTTATTGCCTGTATTGCGTTTTCGGAAGGTCTCATTTTTTAACTGTTCTGTAGATGATGTATGTTGCCAGAATTGCAGCCAAAACGACCACAATTACCGTTATGCCTTTTTTTTTACTGAAGTATCGCCGGAAATAGCGTTAACAGATCCGGACTGAAACAAAGCTGATTCTCGTTTCCTGCGCGCTACTAATGTTGTGTTTACCTGTAAAGCACCGTTTACCGTCCACTTATGGTACTGGCTTAAATGCGCCATTGTTTTTGCAACATCACCTTTACTGGTGTTCCAGGTATTAAGGACTTTTGAAGCTGCACCAGTACCGGCATTGTATGCAAAGCTTACCATGGCATCAAACTGATTCTGATTTAATGGTATTTTAGCGTTATTGTTGACAGCTGCTTCATAGGATTTTAAATCCTTAATTAGCATTGCGGTTGCCTGTGCTTCGGTCAAAACTGCTGTCAATAGATTACTTTCGTTTGGCCTGATCTGATGACCATAACCGATGGAATATTGCTGAACCTTATTGATAAATCCGTCCTTATATTTCTTCGGCATAAAGCCCTCTTCTTTTTTGATCTGGGCAATGATATTTGCTGATGAAACCATTATAAATTCTTTAAAAGTGTACGGCTGATCAACAGAACAACCAATGCGGCAATTACCGCAATAGCTGCCAGGTCGATCATATTTTCTTTACTGATCTTAACCTCAACGGTTACTTTGGGCAGTTCGCCCTTGTTTACTAAATCACTTATTACGCTCATTATCCGATTAGGTTAAGTTCAATTAATCTGCTCAATAGCCCTGGTACGGTTTCACTGTCATCGTAAAAACTTCCCTGGTTGTTAAATGCAGCATGTGTGCTTATCTTGCGGTTTCTGATGCTTTCCCAGCGCTGAACGGTTTTTCTTAAGCTATCGTCACCCAGGTTCATGATCGTTCTGGTATTGTAGATTAGTTCAGGTGTAGCAGCTTTGATACTACCCGCCTTCATCTTATTTACAATTTCCTCGATCTTATCAAGCCAGGTAGCGTATTGCTTAATCTGGTCATCGCTCGATTTGCTCATATCAGTGCTGAAACCCGCATTAATCTTTGCGGCAACCGACTGATTTATCGGTGCTGTCTTTGCAGCTGCAGCAACGTCAGTTCCACCTTTCTTTTTCCTTAAAAAAAGGTAGACTATTGCACCAATCGCACCTACAATTAGGAGGCTTAGTGCAATAGCTCCGCTGGTATCTTTGGTTTCCATCTTAGGCAACTTTTTTAACCAACGAATATTTTTTCCAAAGGAAATAACCGGCTGCAATTACTACAGCAGCAATGATCAGGTATTTTGTGTTGTTTGACATTTTGATTTTTTGTTAAAAGGTTCTTAATTATTGTAATCTTAAACTTTTGAGGCGTTTAATAGCTTTGTCTTTATATCCGAGGCCATAGTTGTAGTATGCTTCGTCGCTAATCCATTTGGTTAATGATCCACTGCCTTTCGAGCCATATTTTGTGTTAAAGGCATTGTAAACGGCGATAACCATATTGTCGGTAGGTAATTCGTAAAGCTTTCTAAATGTTGCGTCTTTAGTTCCGCTTAATGTGAATAGACCGTCCATGACATCAAACAGTTCTTCAGCCAGTGTATTCGGATTGAAGTTTTTTGTCATTACCCCCTGATCATCGATGTACGGAACATCTGGAATAATGGTTAACCCTGCTTTTTTGCCGTTTTTCCAGATGAAATAAACCACAACACCTAAAAGGATCACCGGAAGTATAAACTTGTTCAGATCGGTTAATTTTGGCGCTGTCATGGTTTCTTTTTTTGTTTGATGTAGTAAAAGATTAATCCAGCTACCGCGATTGCCGCAATGATGTAAAGGAGTGTATTAGATTTCGATCCGTTAGAGGTGATTAAAACTTTTTGTCCGTTAGGCAGTGTCTGGTAAGATTCACCATCGCTACCATATTCAGTTTCGCCAAAACCACCGGTACCCAATCCGCCAAAACCACCTGATCCAAAGCCACCACCTGCATTTTGTGATGCAATGTAACCAGCTAAATCGCCGTTACTTGCTCCTACAGAAAGGTTTGGCTGCCTATTGCTTTTTACCGCATTTATAACAGCTGCACCGGCAGTAGCAATAGCGGCGATACCGTTGGCAACCTTTTCAAAACCTGTGCCTGGTGTACCGTTACTGGTCTCCTCCGTCGGATCACTCGTTTTGGGCTTTCCAGCAGCATTGAAGCTTAACGGATTCCCGATAGCCACAGGATTATAAAATGCACCTAAACCAACCGGTTTGATATTGTTTGAATAGGATAGATTCCCGAAATTGGTATTCATAGAACTTACCTTATAAGGAGTCTGCTTACCATTGTATGGAGTGAAACCGAATGTTTGCCCCATTGGAGCAATTGTATTATTACCCAGAATACCAGCGTTGCCGAATGAAAAATTGCTTATTTCGGGTTCATTCACAAACTTATGTCCTATCGGCTTAAACATTTGATTTCCTTGCAGGCCAATAAAGAAATCGGATTTGTCAGGATCGAGGCCGATGTAATAATCCATTTTGATTTTGTCGGCCAATCTTGCGCCGCTCGGTTTGCGATAAAGAAATGATCCCGCCGGAGGTGGCGCAATATTTTTGACAACTTCATCCAAAAACGAAAGATCGCCGTTCCATTGCCCCAAATATTCGAAATCGTTACCATCCTTATCAGACAAAACTTTAACATTTGGTTTTGCTACCCTCATTTTTGTTGCCGGTAGCTTTGATAGGTCGGCGCTTGGTTTTTTACCACGATTTTTATCGCCTGTGAACGAAAAAATATTATTGTCATCGTAGTAAAACGCGTTTGTATCTCCGTTTTCGTCGTCGTCATCTTCACTCGCTGTGATGATGTTTGTCGCGCCGACAGCTGTAACGCCCAAAGCGTTCATTTTTTTTACTTCCGCTTCGGGAAGGTTCATCGGGTTGTACAATGGGCCATTTGCAATGATCTCGGCAGAAGTCGGCAGATTCGCTGCAAACGTTGCTTGCGCTTCCTCTGGTGACATTACCTTTCCGAATGGTGTATTAGATAGGCCGTATTGATTTTTGGCCTCTCTTTTTTTCTTGCTCAATAAAGATGTGTTACCCATTTTTATAAATTTTCTTGTTGCCGTAATGGCCGTAATCGTAAGCTTTCGCCCGCTGTAGCTGTAGATACATGCGCCAGTGGTGTTCGGGGTTTTCCTCGTTAAGTACACTGGTCAATACCTTTACCGATTGATTCAAGGAATAGCCCAGATCGGCGTATTCTTTGAAAGCTTTTGCATCAGCAGTTACTTCGTCGGTAGTTTGCAGCTCTACATGTGCTTTTTCGTGCAGCATTACAAACAGCCTATGTTCCTTTGGCATCGCTTTCATGTGGCGGACACTTACGAACATTTCACCGGTACGGCGGTTTACCCTTGCAGGTGTAGCGCCTAAATCGGCTACCCTGGTTATTTTTGTTATCCCTTTTGCCCAGCCTGTCATTGTTTTTTACGGAATAGTAGAACACCTACGAGAATTAATAACAGTATTGCCAGTATGATAAACAGTTTGCGGTCTATGCCGAAAACCCTCTCTGTAGCGCCGTTTTGATTTCCATCAACCGAAACACTTACATTTTGGCCATTTACGATGTTAGTTGGATTACCCTTTACTGCTGAAATCACCTTTGCAAGTGTCTGTGTGCCACTTGCTACCATGTTCATGATTTCTGCAAAGGATTTCTTTGGTTTTTCATCACCGGTGGCATTACTGATCGGTAAGGGTTCTGTTCCGTAACGTTTTAACAGGTTTTGCAGGTTACGAGGTGTTACCGGCATATCGTAACCGTAAAGGTTAAATAGTTGCGCAACGCTCTGTGGCTCCTGCGCAACTATTTTGATTATTGCGGTATCCATTTAGGATTTACTACCCGATAAATTTAGAAACTACAGCTGCACCACCTGCGTTTTCAATATTGGTTTTTGCAGTCTCCACTTTCGAACGCAAAGCTTTAGAGATATTCAATGATACACCGATCATAAAGGTAATAACAACAGTTGTGCTACCTAAAACGGTGTACCTAACTTTGTGTTCGTTAGTTAAATAAAACGGCTCAGGGATCGTTAAGATAGCTGTGTTAAAGTTTCCTTCACTTGCGTAGATACCTGGTGTGATCACTTTCGATGAGTGGTTTTGGAAAGGAGATTCTTTTACTAGCGTGAGTGCCTGATCCATCTGTGCCAGATTCTGGGTTGCGATTTTAATACCGCTTACCACCGATGGGAATTTATCGATAAATGCGTTGAAAAACTCGACAGGACCAGGTGAACCTGATTGAGCAGAAAGACCGGCATTGCCAGATGTATCGTTAAAAGCACCTGTTACCATTAAACCTACAGCATTACGGATTAGACCAGGGCAGATCAAAACTTCACGTGGTGCCGCGTTGGCATTGGTGAAAGTAATAATGAACGGTTTTGCATTCCTTGCAGCTGATGCCAGGGAAACACCGCTACCGGCGAAATCGAGAAACTGGTCACCTTGACCCACATATCCGATACCACCACCGTGGAAATTAGAAAGGTCACCGGCTTCACGCTCTAAATCTTCGGCAGATTTATAGTTGTGGTTTACGAAACGTGGATCAGCGAAGGCAAGAGCGGCTTTACCGCCAAAAATATTCTTTTTCATTTTTTTAGTGTTTGTGATTTTTTAGTTTGTCTGTTTTTTTTAGAAATGAATGGTTTTTGGCCTAGATATAACCAACTGATGGATGGCCTACGAAGCTGGCAGTTTCACCGTTTGCGGTTGTTACTTTTTTTACCAGCCATTTGTTAAGGAGAAAAATAATAACGGCGGCTACAACCGTTGCCACTACAATTGTTGCGGCCTGTTTTTTGTCGATGGAAAGTCCCATTTTTTAAGTGTTTGGTTTGAGTTTTTTGCTTATTTGATTACAAGTTTACGCCAACCTAAAACCCTGGGTAACAGTACGGGAACTTATGTGTTTTCAATTGAATGCAAAGGCATTAAAGGGATGTTTTGGTCATAAAAAAAGCCCCCGATTTTTGGGAGCTTTTTAAGAGATTGTAGCTTATCACATTTTCATGAAGTTGTCGCCGCCTATATACATTTCCAGAGTTTCGCGTTTAATGTGGTGTACGGCACCATCATCTGGGTTGATTATCGCCGGACTTCTGTTTTCATCCTTATCACGCGTGTAAAACCCACATATCCAATCATCGGAATCTTTTAGCTTTGCAGTGAAAAACGTTTTGCCAAAAAGATCGTTGTCAGGTGTTTTCATAGTTATTTGAAGATTGCATATTTTTATGGTTTGCCTAAATGATATACTAATTTTTCCACTTGTGCCGGTGTGTATTTCCGGCCTTTATAGCTGCCTAAATCCACAATAGGTTCAATCCAGGCACGAAAGGTTTTTGCAGTGACATTGTAAAGTGCTTGCAGTTCCTTTTTACTATATGCTTTAACAGTAAATTGAGGCTCTGAACCCATGTTGATTAAACTAATGTTTCGATGGTTAGATTATACCGGATATCTTTTGATGCAGCTACTTTATCGTAAGCTTTTTTAATGTTTTCATAGTTGGGGATACGGTTTTTGAATGTTTTGTCGAAAACCTCTGCTGTTTTAAACAAGGTACAAAAACTGATCATCTCCCAGAAAAAAGGAGGTACACGTTTAAGTGAGTGAAAGGCAAATATAAGATCGCACTGGTACATCCTGTGATCAACCAAAAAGGCCTTTATACTAGGCCTAACATTTCCCGAAATATATTTGGTTGCATCTTCGAAAACAATTAATCCACCATTGAAATCTTTTGCGATTATCTCCAGTGTCTCATCGGTCGGAGTTCCCAAAAGTTTTGCGTGTCCACGTCTGAATAGTTTAACTTGATTAGGTTCTATCGTTTTAAAACTATTATAAGCCGGTGATCCGTTTACATCGATAATAAGCACCTTCGATTCTGTAGGATATTGCGATGCAGTTTTTGCCAGAAAGGTGCTTTTTCCCACGCCTTTGCGGCCTACAACGATAGCGCTATAATGTAAATCCCTTTCCATTATTGCCTGAACCTGGTTACGTACAATCTGTTCGTTTTCTTAACCATAGCCTTATGTCCAATTTCAACCCATTTAGCTTTATTGGCATTCATTTCGTCTAAATCGGAAAATTCACCCTGTAGACACCATTCCAGGCCAAAAGATTTAAGTGTTGTGGGGATAACGGTTTCTGTAGTCTTCATCAGTTAGTTTGTTTTTGGTGATTGTTGCGATTGTTTTTTTATGGCGTTCGATGTGGGCATTGTCACTTAAAAGCCTGTTTTCAGTTAAAATATTGCGGATCATCCTGGGAAGAAAGACAGCCGCAACGCCAAAACCAGCTATGGCGCCAAAAAGTAATCGTTTCATAAATTAAATATTTTTATAAGTACCGAATACAGGTTGTAAAGGTGATCGTATATGAAATTTCTTAATCCCCAGGTGCTATGTACGATCATAATATCATCCCAGAATATCAGGGCAAAGATGAAAACGGCAAAAATTGTTAATGCTAAAACCATGACTAATCCCTGTCTAAGACAATTGAACCCAAAATTATCCCTAACAAAAGCCCAATTATTGATTGATAAATTAATTCTTGCACCGTCTTTTTAGTTTGGCATTGTGGCTGTATCGCAACCTATTGCTGCGTTTACTACCACCATTCCCAACTAGCATCCCGTAAGCTTTTGGTGATAAGCCTGGCGCTCCGTGTTCTATTAAGTCTAGACCGCCACCTTGAAACACTACGCGTTGGTGCCTTTGCTGTCTGGTCTCAATCGCTCCAGATTTCATTTCCTTATAAGTTCCGACAGAGTTGGTTGCAGCAGATGCACCGGCTCCGCCGAACATTAATGCAGAAAGTGCTGCACCGATAATAAATCTTTTATTCATGGTTGTTTGTTTAGTCGTTTACGAATATTGCTGCCCTTTTTAAGAAAACTTCACCGTATGCAAGCATCAATCCCGATAATGGGCTAACCTTCATTTCGGTAGTTTCTGCATAACGAGCAGTGGATGCGACCAACCTACTTTTTTCGCCTTCATCAAAGGGGATGATTTTGATAACCTCTTTATGTTTCAAAAGCTTATCCATAACCGTGTTTTCGGGGCTATTTTTGGGGTAGACAGTACCGCCGGTAGTATCCATCGTTTGCAATAACTCCAATTCACGATCTGTAAAAATCATTTTTTTACGTGCAATTGGAATGATCCATGATTGTAGCCCATCCAGGCAGTTAACTATAGTTTCGGCAATATGTTCAGGCAGCATGTAACCGTGTTCAGGTTCTGAGCGATCCTCTATCACTTCGGGTTCGATTATTTCGACCGGTGCAGGATCGTCCATCACTAGATTACTAGCGGGTTCATCCAATACTGTAATCGGGGTTACCTGAACTTTTTTACTCAGGACATTCCCTAAATCTACACTTTCCATTATGAGCTATATTTTTCGATGATCGGGAATATTGCAGCAACCTGGTTTTTGATTTTTGGATCACTTATCAGTTTTGGAATAAGTGAAACCAATGATAAAGGGTTAACACCATCCTTAAATAGAGGGATGAAATTTAAGAACAAGCCCACCAAAGCGCCTATTTCTTCTTTCTGCCCTAAGTTCTGGGCAATTAACTGTTCAAGTTCGTTTTTATCTACCGGTACCATATCGGTAACATCGATAAGTTTTGTGTTCTGATCTTCCAGGATAATTAATTCCTGGTTATTGTTTTCGGGGTTTTGGTTGTTTTCCATCTTTGTTTCTGCGATTGCTTTTTTTACCTGGTTGATTAGCCGTTTCGGCACCTTTGGATTGTGTTTTACCTTTGTCATTACTCTATTTTGAAGCTTGAAAACACATCGTTTTCATGCAGTTTAATTGAATACAGCATTAAACGGACGATATCGGTACAGCCATTGGCCGCAATTACGTTTTTAAGAAATACAAATTCTTCTGGCGTACAACGGCCACCTATCTGTAAGATTTTAGCATCAGGTTTTTTTAAATGCTGATTTCGGGGTTGTTTAACCGTTTCCGGTACCGCCGTTTGAGCAGCTGGCACCGGAACAGGTACAGCAGACGGATCGGTTTTTTGCTCAACAGCAGTTGCAGCAGGAATTTGGTCTGTGTTTTCGGTTAAAGACATTAGTTTTTTAGTATGTTTGGTTCAGCATTGGGAGTGCTGATATACAAAGATGATACTATGTAAACGGTGTTAGAAACGATCTTGAATAACCTGTTAAAAAAAATGACCGAACAAAATTTTGTACATCGAAATTTATGCAAACGGGAAAACCTGATAAAAAAGAGAAAAAGCGATTTAAATAGAACTGTGATTTTATTTTGCTACAACCTGATTTTTGTTACAAACTGCGTTTTCAGATATTTAAACCTATTTTTTCTGTAACAAAGTGTAGCAAAACACCATTTTTTAAAACATTTTGTAACAAAATGGCCTTTCAGCACTGTAGCAAAATGTAACAAAATACAATTTCCAATTTTTACATTTTGCTACATTTTGCTACAAATATTGCCTCTTAATTTACCTTTAAATCTATTTTTTTCTAGCTGTAACAAAAAGTAACAGAATTTTAATATAAATGAGGAATAATAAATATTTAAACAAAATATTATTTTGTTGCACAAAAAAAATCGTTTCAATATCACCTCTCTCATCACAACAGAGGGGGGCGACGAAAAAAAAATAATCGGTTTGCAAAATAAAAAATAAGGTGTTCAGCTGATGAAAAATCAGCTTCACGGTTTAGATGCGTTTTTTCCGACAGCTACGAAAGGCGTAACGAAAGCGATGCAAACCGTTTCAATTAAGTTGATGTTATGAGAAAGAGCCTAACAATATCCAGAAAAGAATATTAAAGCATCCTTTGGCGAGGTGGCTAAAGTTGTTTGTTTAGATCTAATACCTAGCGAAACAGTTGTTTATGTTATGATTGATAACCGTTTTTTCAGCAAATGGTTAAATACTACAATGGTTGCAGGCATTTTTTAAAGCAACGGACTTTACGGCACGGCAGCAGATTGATCCGTTGGTAGTTATAGTTTCCGACATAGAAAAAACGGTTAAAAACCTGGATCAGTCAAGGCATTTTTATTTATTCTTCGTTTCTTCTTAAAGTTAATCCAATGCTTGCGGAATTTGAAGTTAAGGTTAGTAAATTTTTATCATTAAATTTAAAACTGAATAGTTGATCAATCTTGCTGCCATCATTCACCTTTAAATCAGGCACAAAAAAAACTAAGTTATTATTTTCAGGATTGACCGTAAAACCTTCATACTTGTACAATGTTCCTAATATAGTGACAGAATCTCTGGTAAGTATCCATTCTGTGCCGAATTTAGACTCTCTTGATAGCACCGGTGAATGATAATCAACAGCATACTTTCCGGAAATCCAGTAAGCGTTGGATAAAGCACTCTTACGGTCATTATTCATTACAAATTGTTCTATTTGTTTTTTTGAGTTATATAACTCTTTCTTTAAATCAATTATCGATTCATTTTGCTTATTGATTTCATCATAATTTCTCAATTTTTCTTCAGTTAAATCAGCTGCAATGTTTAATTTATCAGAATAAAGGTTATGGAGTTCCACATATTTTTCTTTTAAAATTATTTCCTTCCCTTGTACCGTTTTAAGGTTATTAGTATCTAAAACATCTATCCATCCGCGGTACCAATGAATAAGATACTTAAACCATGGAAAGCCGAATGTATATATCAATGACGCTGCAATTGGTAAAATTAACATATGCCACCAGCTGGCATGTTTATTAATTAGGTCTATAAATGAACCGTAGCCATCCTTTTTCAATTCTGATTGCTTGTAGAAAATCAATCCAATTGTTATTGGGTAATTATTTACCAACCAAGCAAGAATAAATGATGATGTGAAAGGGTTTGTTAGTCTGTCTTTGAAATCAGATAATACATCCTTGATTGTTTTTTCCATGAGCATTTAATTTATTTTTTAAAAATACAAAAGTAGCCTTTAAATATCTGACTTTGTGAGGTACTTTTGTTATTATGATTATTAAAATAAATTCAACTAAAGGGCTAATAAGCCAATTGCAAGAAGGTACATTAAGTATCGAAAAATTTTTAGAACAACATCTAAATGAAAATACCGAAAAGATTGAAACGGCTCTATTAGATTCCCATTTGGGCGATGGCGGTGCACCATCACTGGATAACTATGAGATTGACGAAGCTGAATTTGATAGCGAAACCTTGAAAGGATCGATTCAGTTCGATTACGTTGTAGGATATTATTTCGGATGCGATGATATGGATAACAGTAGTGAATATGATGTTACCTGTGATTTCGAGATTGATAGGGCAGAACAAAAACTCATTTTAACTTTGCCTGATACTCCCGAACGTGAGCCGGATACCTATTAACTAACGAAAGCCCTGGATAGATCCAAGGCTTTTGTGTCTTAAATAATTCCTTTTGCTTTTTTTAGGAAATTTGTAATCGAGTACAGTTCCACTTTTTGTATTTTTTTGGGATGTTACAAACCCCCTAAGCTTTTTAATCTTATTACTTGTAGCTGTCTTGTTTTTGTGAATTGATCGCCAAAACATCTTTTGCCTGTGCAATTATGGCCGCTTCAACCATTCTTGTGATTATTTTCATATAATTTATTTAAAGGTTAAAAAGGTAAATCATCGACATCAGCCGTTTCCAGTTCCTGAATGCGTGTTTCGCGGTATTCATCGATTTGATGTTTTTTATAAATCTGGCTGAACTCTTTGCGCATTTCTTCCGGCGATAAAAAGTCCTCAACAAAAAATTCATAACAACGGCTGTGCTTAATGGTAAAGGTTTGTCCCAATAAAGTACTTTCTTTGTTATCGATCTTATCAGGGAAACTATAACGAGCATGTTTACTGCTCATATTGAACCTGGCCTGTAGCTGTTCTACAACGTCAGCTTTCCTGAACTTTACGCCGGCATTAGCACTGTTAAGCAAATCCATTAATTCGGTAATGGTGTAAGCCAGGGTGTGGTAACGATATTCGAAAAAAAGATCTTTCATGATTACACGGATTTCTTTCTCTACCCAGCTGCGTGAACTGTTTTTGACTGCTTTTCCTGCTTCGGTATCGAGATAAGCAGGATTAAACCAGTGCCTCGATTCTTTTTTGTGTAATAGGGTGCGATTTTGCAGGTAATCAAGGAAAGCAGGAATTTCCAATATCATTTTATCCAATAAGTCTGGATCATCTTTTGTGATTACGGGTACTTTGTTTACCCAAAAACGTACCTCATCCTTATCGATGGGGGCGAAGTTATCTTCATCGTTACTGGTCATCACAAATTTTGCGAAAAATGGGATTTCCTGCCTGCCCGCATACATCCCGCGAAGCTTGATCGTACTGGCAGTACTCATTGACTTTAACCGCTCCAAAACGCTTTTTTTGTCAATAAATCCCTCGTCAATACCAACGATTAATTTATCAGCCCAATCATCGTTTAAATGATCTTTCAATTCTTCATTACCGATAAATGTGCAATTAGCCTGGAATATCTCTTTAAGCAGCCACAGGAATGTTGATTTACCGGTATTTTTTAACCGGTTAACCAGTGCAACTATAGGAAGCTTTTGGCGAGGGCGTAGGTAAATCAGTTGCAGATAATCTAAAGCAATTTCATAATTGGTATAGCCGGATAGCGTTTTAGCTTCCCCGAAAACGTGTTTTAAATAACCCTCGATTGTTTCCCATTTACCGGCTTCCGGCAGATGATCCAGTTTACTGTAAAGGTTGAAACAACCGGAAATAACCGGTTCATATTGGCCTGTATTGTCGGGTACGTTGCAAAAGGCATCGTATTTATCAATCGTGGAAAGAAAGTTTTTTAACCCTTTTTCGTGTACATAATCCTGGGTAATTTCTGCTTTCTTCCACGGTACACGTTTAGTATCCAAAACGCCCTCTTTGTTCGTATTTGGTACTGTAATGATTTTGAAGTAATCGCAGCCTACACGGATAAATTTAAAACTATCGGCATCCTTAACCAGCTTTAGCCCATCATTAGGGAAATATTTATACCTGGTGCCGAAAAAATTAAATTCCTGGTCGCCGATTTCTTCCATGTGACGGCCATAGAATGCAGCCGGTACACCTTTATGCAGGATAAGGCCAAAATACTTTTTAATCAGGGGGATAGTATCGGCAGAAAGGTTGATCGTGCTAAAAAATGCTTTTGATAGTTTAAGTTTTAACAGGTCGTTAACGATCTGTGGCTCGGAACCGTGACGGTCGAAAAACAGATCGTCAAGACCTTTTGTAGTGTGCAGGAACCTTTCGGAAACGTGCGCGAAATAACAGTCCTTAACCTTTGATTTGGCAACCTCACGAAATTTGATAACTGTATTGCAAAAACCGTTTAAACGTCTCGATAGGTTTTTATCCGGTTCAGTTTCTTTATCCCAATTGAGCGCAAATATATCGGCATCCAACAGCAAAACGAGGTTTTTAACCTTGCATTTATCTATGATGCGCAAAATATCGATATGTAAATCCTTATCTCCATCAGTAAATAAGTCTTTCCCGCCTAATCCGACAATGTCAAGGCCGTGCATACTTCCGGCCTGTGCCTTAAATTCACCCTCAACCAAAACCAGCGTTTCGATTTCGCAACCACCTTCGTACTTATCCAGGATTTCAACCGGAAAGAAGATGTGTGTTCCCGATCCGGCAGGTTGACCGTATTTGTTATCACGGTTTTTGTTTGGGTTGTAACGGATACGAGTAAAAGGCTTAACTTCATCACCATCGATATAGGTTTCCTGCATACCTCCCAAAGCCGGATAGTTGATAATCACATCGTCTGTAGGGCTCGGTGTAAAAATTGGGTGCCAAAAGGTATTGGCGCCTTTAGGTATCGCAAAGCTTTCCTTTTTAGGATCACTGATACCAAGGCGCGCCATACGTTCGGCAAAATATGAATCAGCCGGCAATATTTTTTCTACCGGTTCTTTTTGTTCTGTAGGTAATGCCGAATTTTTAATAAATGCGGCTTTAGCCTCTTTTGTAGTTTTTTTAGCCATTGTTGATTAAGTCCCTTGAAGTAAATAATTCATCCGGTGTACATTTCAACTGGGCAGCGATCCTGTAAAAATCTTCAACAGGGATGCTGAATTTATCACCTATTACCAGGTTCATCCAATTGTTTAGGGTTGAAAAACTTATTCCAAGTTCTGCACAGATTTTATATGAATTACTCCGGGGAGTGCCTGGCATCTTATTGATCCGGCTTTTAATGGTGTACTTTAAATTTTGGCCTGTTTCTTGCATGACGTTTTTTAGTTTGTTTGGAAAATATACCAGCGGTGCACACTCCCAATGTGCAGCCGCTTTTTTTTTGCCGTTAATTGAAAAATGTTAGTGTTATTTTTTGTGCTATGATGATGATGAACATCCATAGCAGCGCCGAGGAAGTAAAGTCGTTTTTATCCCTGAACAACAGCATCGATATTAGGTTTGAAAGCATTGAGGTGTAGGTTTAGATGGTAATCTTTGGTTAGTCTTTTTAAAACGATATAGGTAAAAGTCTCATTCAGCACATCGTTTCCATAAATGCTGAGCAGCTGTTCGATGGTCTCTCTCACACCGAAGCCGGTATCCAGGTAAGACATTGATTCTTTCATCTGGTTCAGCTTAAAATCTACAATGTGTACTATTTCTGCATCACCGCACCACTGATCATTTAAGGTAATATCATAGCGTTCACCCATTTTGTAACGATCATTTTTCAAACGGATAGTGCTGAAAGCTTCGCAAAAAAGTTTCCCGTTCCAATTGCGGAAAAAGTCTATCGGTTTGTTTGCGCTCATAAGAAAATCAGGTCATTGAACGACAAATACGCGGTAGAAAGCCCGCCAACCCATCCCATAGAAACTTCTACGCTCTCTTCGCCTATTCTATAAATTGTACAGTGATGTTCTCCGTTATTTAATACTATTTTACCGGCCATTACTGGGCAATTCTCGAACCTATAGTATTCTCCTTTTTTGGAAACTTTGAAAGGAATTCTTGCAAAAAAAATTTCCCTATTTGTCATCGTTCCGAATGTTATCATTTTAAACGGAACCTTTACTTCTGTAGGAGAGCCAAAAACAAGTGAATGCACAGTGAAGCTGTGGGGTGTTATTTTAGTGATCTTGGCATGAAAAACTTTCTGTCCTGATGTATTCAGATTGTACATTAGGTCATCTGCAAAACAGAAGACATTTTCGGGTAACTGGTTTAAAAAGAATGATTGACCAGCTATAAATTTTTCTCTATTTGTCATCTTCCAAAAAGTTTACATCGTTAAAACTCATTATGGTTGTAGGCCGGTTACCTGTTTTATATAAAAACCCCGTACCAAAAACAGCTAAAACCCCCAATTTATCTGCACCGCTCTCGTTAAGCACTACACAGTCTTTTTCTTCAAATCTGAAAACAATGTTTTCAAAGCAAATCGCATCCGAGGAAAGAGTAAAAGATTCACCATCGATGAACCGCTGCATACTACTTTTTCCATCGGTTATTTGAGTTGCGACGATCTGGCCGCGACTGTTCGTTTCAATTCTATAGTTTGGATCATTGCCAAAATCTTCTAAAATTTGTTTTTCTCGTTTAGTTAGAGTTCCCATTTGATGATTGATCAATGTTGTTAATTAAAATACTCGATAGTTCTGTTGTCACTTGCCTGTATTCGGCTCTTAACTGGCTTAAAGCAGCTGGATCATTCTGATTGAATTTTATTTGCGCCTCAAGCTGTAATTGCCTTTGTGAAAGTTTCCTGTACCTTGACTGGCTTTCTAAATATTCTGCCGGTGTCATCATTGCGGTACGATTAAAAATTCTGCAACCAGATCAATTTTTTGGCTTAACTCGACAAACTGGTTGTCTAATATTGTGGCTTTGCACATGTAGAACTGGTATTGTACATCTCGGACAGCATTTTTAGCCTTTGTTCTGGCCTGATCCCTAGCGGTTCTAATTTCATCCTGCTGACCCATCATTTGAAGTATTATTTCTTCCGCCTCCCAAGCATTAGAAATAGTTTTAGTTTGTTTGCTCATGATTAATTTGAGTTGGCCAACGATAGAGGGGAAAAAGAAGGCGGTTCATCTGCATTTTGCATTATCAAATCTTCAACTGGAACATCCAACCAAATCGCAAAGTCAGCTAATTCGGATAAAGTCATTTCCAATTTATTCTCGATAATCTTTTTGAAGCGCCAGGCATTTATACCTAGTTTTTCTAAAAGTTCTTTTGTGGGTTTAAATTCTTTAAAACCACGCTTATTCAGGATTTCTTTAACTGTGTTTTTGGAGTTCATTTTGTATATTTTTATTAGTAAATAATTAAATTCATTATGCTACTATAATTAAATAGTATTATCAAAACTAATAAATAATATTATTAAATAATGAAAATTAATAAGGTCAAATAATGTAATTAGTTATAACTAATTGATATACAGTAATAAAAAATATTAGAAATTTGCTAAATGGAGTTACATATAGGTCAAATAATCCAAAAGCAGGTTAAAATTAGCGCTCTCACAAACGCTGAATTTGCCCGTCAGATCGATAAATTCCCTCAGAATATTAAAGAAGTGTTTGGAAAAAAGTCTATCGATACAGATTTGTTGTATAAAATTTCAGTCGTTTTAAAACATAACTTTTTTACGTACTACACAGTACAGTTATCACAGCAATTAGATTTGCCACCGGATCGTAATTTTGTGCAGGATCAAGGCACATTCGTCAATAAAACGGCTAGAAAGCGCTTGACTATATCTTATGAAATCGACGATCCAAACATTACCACTCAAATATTAAATCTTATACAATAAATCCTTAATCCTTTTATGAAAATTAAATTATCGCTCTTAATGTGGCTTTGTTTAGCCCAAATTATTGTTTACGCACAAAAAAATAGCACTCTTAGTGTTAATGTTGGCGCGACTGTTCCCATCAATGACTTTGCAAGTAAAGATGCAAATAATGAGTTGGCAGGCTATGCTAAAACTGGTTATAGCATTTCAGTCAATTACGATTATAGACTTGTTAAAAATTTTGGACTCCAAGCTATGATAAAGCTGGACAATAACGATTTCAGCGAAGCTGATTCAAAAAAAATACTCGATTCCCAAACCGGTGCCAATTGGAATGTAGCTATTAAGAATTGGAACGCGACGGTATTTTTAGCTGGTATTTATTATGCGATTCCAATTTCAGATAAAACGGATTTTACAATTAGGGGCATGGCAGGAGCAACCAGTATAAAAGAGCCTGAGGCAACATGGACAACAAATGTAAATGGACAAAATTTTTATGTAAATAAAGCTGAAAAATCCACTACGGCATTTACATATCTGTTAGGAATTGGGGTAAAACATAGTTTGAACAGTAGTCTTTGTCTATTAGGAAACGTCGATTACAGCGATTCAAAGGCTGAATTTAACGGCGTAGTGTATTCTTCAAATTTTAGTACAGTACAACCTTCGACATCAAAAACTAAGTTAACAAAGGTTAATATAGGTGTTGGTTTAGGATATAAATTTTAGATGTTAAACACAGTTTACTGCAAAAGTTTTTGTAACGATCTGATTAACAATCAACAGTGTAATTAAATTTAGCCCAGGTGGGCCCACTGCTTTAAACCCCTTTAAGGATAACTTAGAGGGGTTTTTTGTTGCCAAAAAAGTGTGTTAAAGGCTATTTAAAGGCTGTTTTGACCATTGCTCAGTTCGTAGCGAGGAGATTCTTCTTAAGCGCTAATTTCAAGTTTATATCCTTTGCCACGTATCACAACAATTTTGATACTGGGATCAAATTCCAGTTTTTTTCTAAGTTTTGATATGAACATATCCAGACTGCGTCCTACAATCACACCTTCATCTTCCCATATCTCTTTTTGCAGCCTGCTTCTTTCTATGGTCTCATTGGGAGACAGCGCGAAAATGAGCAATAAACGAGATTCAGTTCCAGTTAAGTCTGTTGTTTTTTCATTAATGATCAGCTTCCTGTTCCTTGCATCAAACAGCGCCGAACCCAAAGAGACCATATTTTTATCCTGATCTTTAGTTAATGTTCTTCGCGGCTTAACCGATTTCAAAAATATAAAACCAACAAATGCTAAAAATGGCAGGCTCCCTAAAAGGTACCCACTCTTTGCTGTATTTATGCCCGTCGGTTTAAATTTAATGTTGATCATGTAATGCGCTTTAGGTTGTTTTCTCCCTATACAGGTTACAATATCGTCTTTCTTATTTTTGGATATAGCGTATCCATAGGTTACACTGGAGTTGGCAGAATTAATAACGTTAACAATGTAATCATCTGCGAGCGGGTCTTTCGCCAACAAACGCCGTGTAGTATTCACCAGGGAGGCAGATTGAAAAGTAAGCTCATTCTCAAACCTGATTTGATATTCATTCTCTGCGATCTTTTTTACCGGTAGTACCCTCGAAGTGCTGTCTCCTGACTGTAAAGAGTAGCTCATGTCCGATCCTGCGGAGCAAAACTTCCCTTCTGGCAGTAGCAAAGTCGCCGCCACTGTCTATACTGAAAGCCAGGCAGACTACAGAAATAAACGAGAGTAATATCAATCCGAGCAGGTATTTGCGTGTTCCGGAGAGGAGATTTCGGCTAAGATGCATAGTGTCAGGTTTTTATTTACAAAGTTTACATTTTTATTTACAATCCAAATTGCTCAGGCCGAAAAATATCAAGGTAATTTCGCTGAATCAATTAGATAAGATATGAAAAATAAAAGAAATGTTTTGTACAGCCTGATGATCATGCTGGCAGGAGTATGCTATTTTCCCGTACAGGCCCAACAAAAAAATGGCGCTCAGGATACCAATGAAACCAAAAAGGTATCCAGCTCTCATGGACCAAACAGCATCGTTCGTGCAATCAAACAAGATCGAAAGGGCAACATTTGGTTGACTTCAGGAGAGGGTGTTTTTAAATATGATGGAAAATCTTTTACTCATATTACAAGTAAAGTAAGTTCGGCCCGTTTTTTTTCTGTTTTAGAAGATAGAAAAGGAAATTTTTGGTTCGCCACCATTGGTTCCGGGGTTTATTACTACAATGGGAAGTCGTTTCGGAATTTTACGACCAAAGACGGGCTTGCCAGTGACCGGATTGGGAATATTTATGAAGATAAAACCGGTAATGTTTGGTTTGGCACTGAAAACGGAGCAAGCCGCTATGATGGAAAATCTTTTCAAAATTTTAAAATGATCGAAGCTGCCTCCTCCACACAGACTGACTCTGTCCATATTTCAGCTTACCAACACGCACTTCCAAAAGATAGTTGGATGCATAATGATGTTAATGTTATCATTGAAGACAAAACAGGAAAACTTTGGTTTGGTACAAGAGGTTATATCTCCGTTTATGATGGAAAGACATTTACAACAATAACCAATAAAGATGGAAAAGCTTTTGCAAATGTTCGTTCGATAATCAAGGATAAAAAAGGCAATATCTGGATTGGAGGAACCGATGGCCTTTGGCGTTATAACGGCAATATGTTTACCAATTTCACGCAGAAGTTTGTTGGCTATATCTACGAAGATAAAAAAGGCAATATTTGGACTAGTATGGAAAGTGCTAATGGCCAGGGTTGGGCACTTTCACGGTATGATGGAAAGTCTTTAGCTGATAAAAAGCCAGTTGTAACTGAAATAACAAATAAACCAATGATCTTTGGGATTTTAGAAGACAATGATGGAAATATTTGGTTTGGCGCTAATGGCTTGTATCGTTATGATGGAAAAACCATTACCGACTTTAAAAGTGAAGAGGGTCGGAAATAGTGATATTTAGCAATTTGAAGTGTTTAACTATAATTCTGTTACAGCTTTAATTATGGGATTAATTAAAGCCTTAAATATAGTGTTTAATGGTAACGATTCAGTTACTTGCATTATAATTTGGTATTGAAAAAGTTAGCATATAAAACCTGAAGTAAATCGTTTTAAGATTGATTTTATCCAAGGTTTAATTTGATTTATATTTTAGTAACAACAATTGATATGTCAGCATAAAGACATGGTTTTGTCATAAAACTTTAAAATTAGTTATAGGAAATATTAGGGGACAGTATATTTGTAGCCATATAATAATTAATCATCTAATCTTAAAAAACTATGAAAAAACGCTTACAAAGTTTGTTCATACTGTTGTTTTTTACCATATCGGTAATGGCACAGGAAAGGACAATCACGGGCACAGTTACTTCACAGGATGACAAATCGCCTATCCCCGGAGTTAACGTAAAAGTAAAAGGAACGCAGATCGGTGTAAGTACCGATGCTAACGGAAAATTTTCTATCAGCCTTCCTTCTTCTTCTTCAACTTTAGAATTTTCTTTTATTGGTTACACTACGCAGAGTAGGGCCGTTTCGGGTGCTGGCCCGCTTAACATTGTACTGGTTCCCGACTCTAAGTCTTTAAGCGATGTGGTGGTTACCGGTTATACTGTACAGAATAAAAAAGATGCAACGAGCGCAATTTCTAAGGTATCTGCAGATCAGTTTAAGGATACACCTGTTGCCGATCCTAATGAGCTTTTAAAAGGCCGTGTTACCGGTGTAGTGGTAACTTCAGGCTCAGGTCAGCCGGGAGCAGTACAATCTGTACGTATCCGAGGTATCAACTCTATTTCATCAGGTAATAACCCATTATATGTTATTGATGGTGTTGTTGTGGCCAGAGGTGATTTTAATACCGATACCAACAGTGATTTACAGGCGAGCAACCAGGTAACCCCGACAGATATCCTTTCCAATCTAAATCCCAATGATATTGAGAGTTTTGACGTTTTAAAGGATGCATCTGCCATCGCATTATATGGTGCACGCGGAGCCAATGGTGTAATTGTAATCACTACCAAAAAAGGAAAAATTGGCGCACCTGAATTTAATGTAAGAGCGCAGTATGGAAAAACCAAAGCCAATTTTGGCAATTTTAAGCTAATGGATGCCAGTCAGTTTTTAGCTTATGAAAAAATAGGTTTGAGTAATGCTGGAGTTGATGATGCTGATATACCAGGTAGTTTAACTGCTGCAGGTGGAAATTCCAACTTTAACTGGATGGATGCGGCCTTCAGGACGGGTACATCTTCAAATTTTGATATCTCTGCCCGTGGTGGAAATGAAGGTACAAAATACTATTTCTCAAGTGGTATAGGCAAATTAGATGGTACGCTGATTGGTTCCGGGATCAAAAAATATTCCCTTTTGTCGAACATCGAACAGAAAATAAACAGCCGCTTTACGATGGGTTTAAACTTAAACCTCTCTTATTCTGATGGGTTGACTTCTGCGGATGGAAGCCGTTATGGAAGCCCTATTTTAGGTTATATTGCCACAGCACCGATTCAATCGCCTTACAAACCGGATGGTTCATTATATAACGGTAGGGAATCAGGCTGGTTTGGATTGACAGGAGATAACTTTTTATACAATACACAATATAATTTTAACAGCAATAAAAACTTCAGGACGCTGGGTCGCTTATATGGTGATTTGAAGATTTTTGATTGGTTAAAATTATCAGAAAACCTGTCAGTAGACTGGATCAATGCAAAACAAAAGTTGTATCAGGATGCGCGTACCTCTGATGGTTTTGGTCAGAATGGATCATTATTTGATTCTGCTATTGATAACAAGTTATATACTACGCAAACCTCTTTGTCTGGAAGTTATGCACCAAACGCTGATCACTCTTTAACTTACCTGGCCATGCTGGAGTATTCCTTTAAAGAAAATGCGGGAGTTAGTGCAAATGGAAAGTCGATTATTGCAAATGATCGTTTCCGGTCGCTGAACGCTGCAATATTGCCAGTAAGTGTTGGTGGTAGTTCTTCAACACAGGCCATTTTATCTTACATTGGTAATGCTACCTATTCTTACCAATCGAAATATAACCTGAATGTGAGTTTACGCCGTGATGAAGCTTCAAATTTTAAAAACAATAAAGCCGAAACTTTTTACGCTGTAGGTGGTGCATGGAGAATTATCAACGAGGATTTTATGAAAGAGCAGAAGGTTTTGTCGAATGCAAAACTACGTGCAAGTTATGGTACATCAGGTAATTTAAGTGGTCTGCTTGATTTCGTTTCCTATACTTTGTGGACGCCTGTAAATTACAATGATAACCCGGGGTTAGCACCTTTTCAACTGGGTAATGATGATTTGCGTTGGGAAAAAACAAAGAGTTTTGATTTAGGTTTAGAACTTGGTTTTTTAAACAACCGCATTTCACTTGAAGCTGATTATTATAGCAAAAAAACAAACCAACAGTTATTCTCCCTGCCAATATCTTCAACCAGCGGTTTTATTACCATGCCGGTAAATATTGGCCAGGTGCAGAACAGGGGTTTTGAACTTGCGCTTAACACAGTCAACCTTGAAGGAGCAGTAAACTGGAAAACCAATTTTAACGTTTCCTTTAGTAAAAACAGGGTAAATGAAACCAAGGATGGTCAGGATCTGGTAATAGGCCAAAATATTACCAGGGTTGGTTTTCCTGTAGGCTCCTGGTACATGAGAGAATGGGCAGGTGTTGATCCGGCCAATGGTGATCCATTATGGTTTAAGGCTGATGGAACTACAACCAACAATTACAATCTTGCAGAACGCCGGATTATTGGTCAGGCTTTACCTAAATATACTTTCGGTTTAACCAACATTGTTAGTTATAAAGACCTGGAACTTTCATTCTTGTTTTATGGTGCTACAGGAAATATGATTTATAACCAGACCCGTAGTTTTGTAGAAAATACAGCTTATATCAACAGTGGTTTTAGCCACTCTGTGCAGGCAGGTGAAGATTTTTGGCAGAAACCTGGTGATAACGTTTCAAGACCAAAGCCAATTGCAGGTGGAAATAAAAATGAGTCATCCCCTTCGTCGAGATATTTAGAAAAGGGCGATTATTTACGCTTAAAAAATGTTAGGCTTTCCTATTCATTGCCATCGAGCATCCTTGGCAAAACCGGTATTAAAAAAATAACATTTTTCGGACAGGGAGAAAACCTTGTAACGTGGACAGGGTATACCGGAGTAGACCCTGAAACGGATGCGTCTGGAACTGAGTTTTTTAAATATCCCGTAGGAAAAATCTACACTTTTGGTTTAAACGCAACATTTTAAAGCACTTTAACTAAGAATATCATGAAAAAAATATATATCATAGCACTTTTCCTTTTTATTGGAAGTGCCTTCATGAGCTCTTGCAAGAAAGAGCTTAACCAACAACCAGACGGTGCATTACTTGATGAAACCGCCATTACCGATTTTCAGACTTTACAGGCTGCAACCATTGGCTGTTATAACACCATAGTGGATTTAAACTGGTATGGAAGAAATTATCCTACCATGCTTGAATTAAGAGGTTCAAATATGTTTATTGCTTCAGCTAATTCAAACCGTTTAACTGCCCCGTATCAATATAATTTTACAGTAGCCAATGCAGATGTTGCAAGTACCTGGAATACAATTTACAAGGCAATTGCAAGGGCAAATAATGTGATCACCAGATCTGGCATTGTAACTGATGGTACGCCTGAAGACAAGGCGCAGCTTATTGCGGAGGCAAAATTTGTAAGGGCATTGGCCTATTTTGATTTAACGCGTATTTTTGGCCAGCCATATCCGGTTAATAATGGTGCTTCTTTAAGTGTACCACTTATACTAAACCCTGGTATTACCCAACCAAAACGCAATACAGTGGCAGAGGTTTATGCTCAGGTAATTAAGGACCTTACCGAAGCAAAACCAAATTTACCAACTGATATTGTCAATAAATTCAGGGCATCAAGATTTGCCGCTTCAGCTTTACTTGCACGGGTTTACCTGTATAAAGGTGACGCAGCAAGTAATGCTTTAGCCATTGCAGAGGCCACCACTGTGATTAACGCAGGTTACACGATGACCACCGCATCAAGCTATGCCGGTACGATATTCTGGGCCAACCCGGGGCAGAATGAAGAGATTTTTACAGCAAAAATTTCCCAGTTCCAGGATTTGGGTTCTGATAATTATGGTCAGTTATATGTAAGCGAGCTTGGTGGTTATGGAGATATTCGTGTAAATCCTGCTTTTAGGAATAGTTATGCAGATGCTGACGTGCGTAAAACACAGGTGATTAAAACCGATGCAACCACTGATGATTACATTACCACTAAATTTTACAGACAGGATAATATTCCGGGATTGTACAGCCCTAAAATTTTACGTTTATCAGAAATGTATTTTATCCGGGCAGAAGCCAATGTGAAGCTAAATACCGCTACAGGTGCTGCCCCAGCTGACGATCTTTCTTCGGTACGTACCATGAGGGGATTGCCTGCCTATACCGGTACACCAACTCTTGCAAATGTTTTAACCGAGAAAAACTTCGAATTTGCTTTTGAAGGCCACCAATGGCAGGATAATTTTAGGAACGGTATCGTTACTGTACGCCCTCAGATTACAGGAGCGTTAAATAATAACAGTAGTTCGAATATTGCAATTAGCGATAACAAACAACTTTATCCTATTCCACAAAGGGAAGCAGATGCCAATCCAAATATTAAACCGAATAATCCCGGATATTAATATAAAAGGCTTCCTGATATAACACAGGTTGCCAAATTATTAGTTAGCTAAAAGGAGTAGAAAGCATTGTCTTTCTGCTCCTTTTTGTTTTTAAAAGGATATTGACAAGACTGATAAACTACATTATAAAAATCTGGCTTCCAATGATTAATTTAGTTTAAAAAATATATACCATGAGAGCAATTAATCCCTGGATCAATTTTAATGGCAATGCCGAAGAAGCGTTCAATTTTTACAGATCTGTTTTTGGTGGCGAGTTTACCAAAATTATCCGTTTTAAAGATTTATCAGGCCCCGATTTTCAGGTCGCCAACGATGAGGCCAATAAAATTATGTATATCGGCCTGCCACTTGGCAAAAACAATGTGTTAATAGCTAATGATGTTCCCGGGGTTTTAGGACCGGTAAGCGAGAATGAAAACCGGTCTAAAATATATGTAAATGCCGAAAGCAGGGAAGAAGCAGAGAAAATATTTAACGGATTGTCAGGAGGCGGAGAAGTAGAAGGGCCAATTGGCGAAAGTCCATGGGGTACCTATGCCGGAATGTTCAGAGATAAATATGGCATTGAATGGATTATAGAATTTGATCCGGATTATAACCGTTAAGCTGGACTCGTTATTTTGTTTACTCACGCATGTTTCAGGTATACATAGGCTAAAACGCAATTAAATAGGCTGTCCATTTTAAGACAGCCTATTTTCGTATATCAAACATCTTTTTTTAAGATATTTAATTCATTATTTCTCTTGTTCCTGCTTTATAATACAATTCTGCCAGTGTTTTCTGGTAACCCGCTACCATACTTTCCTGCTTAATTTTCATGTCTATCAGTTTAGTTTCCCTACTATTGATTAAAAAAAGCGTGCTTTCGCCCAGGCCAAACTTCTGGTTCTCTCCATTTACCAGGATCTGCTGGTTTTCGATGCTTTTAACCTGTACAGCGAGCTGTGCAGCATAAGCGGAGAGATCGTTATATGAAGTAATTACATTGTTCCTGATTGCTCTTCCATATTGCTTAATGTCATAATCAAGCTCCAATTGTTTGATCTTCACTTCACGCAGTTTGCCACGTTCTGATCGAAGGAAAAGTGGAAAAGCGAACTCTATACCGAACTTATAATTGCTCCAGTTAAAATCGTAATATCCGGGTACATTGCTGTTAAAACCGGTACGGTTCGAAATCAGGTTACCAATTAAATTGAGCTTAGGTTTTAACAGTTCCTGACGGTAACTTTTCTCAATCGCCAGTTGTTCACCTTTGCTTTTCAGTTTTAAAAGTTCAGGATGTTGATTAGCCGCCTGGCCCAAAAGTGTATCCAATAATAAGGGATTAGGGCGACCAATGGCTAAAGTTGTATTTTGTGGAATAGCTTCAACTGGTAGCTCCAACGGGTTGCCTTCGTTATTCCAAAGGTGGTTAGAGAGGATCAGCCTGGCATTTTGAAGCTCAATAGCCGTTTTTTCCTTTTGTATCATCCGTTCCTGTACCGTAATGTAGGCCTCAACAGAATCGATAACGGGTTTGTCGCCAATTAGCGTTTGTGCACTCAGCGCTTTGAACCTGCGTTGTGCCAGGTCCAGTCCTTCGTTTACCAGTTCAAATTGTTTGTGGGCATAATACCAGTTCCAATAGTCCTTCACTATTCCATACCAAACGCCATTGATTTCTTTCAGCTGATCAGCCTCTGCATATTCAACCATTATTTTAGATTGGCGGAGGGTACTTCTCCGTGCATCGATAATTAGTCCCTGTCCTAAAGGAATACTCAAACCGATGGCAGTTAAACCCTGCTGGCCAGTTCGGTTTTCGGGATTGATGTAGTTGCCCACATTGCGGTCGTAGCCCAATTTAAGATCTGCTCCGGCAAGCCAAAGCGGAATTTTCAATTCACTGTTCCATTTGTTATAATATTCGGTATCACCAAATAATTTTCTGCTGAAACCCGCCTTTAATGCCGGATCAAAATAACCTAATGACTGCAATACTTTTGCCCTTGCAGATTCACTCAATAGTGCAGCCTGTTTGATCACCGGATGATACCTGAAAACCATTTGTTGCAGGTCTTCAAGGCTGAAAATTTTTCCGCTATCTATATTTTTTCTTGCAACAGGATCTTGTGCAAAGCTCATCCTAACAGATAGCAATATTAAGACGAGTACAATTAATATTTTTTTAAAAGACATATTCATTTTACAACCTCCATAGCTATTTTTTGTCTTTCGTGTTCGTTGAAGGTTCCTTATCCAAACTTGGCGGAAAACCGTTCAATTGGCGCCATATTTCATACCAAAGGGGTACCGATCGAAGGATAATCCTTCCATAAACGCCTGAGCCCTGTCTTAATTGAGGTGGCCAGGGTTCATCTTTAGTTGGGACTGGATTGGTTTGGCTAACTAAAAGACGGTATTTTCCTCCTGTACTGCTGGTGCGGTCGATGGAAAATACTTTGCCTGCAAAAGTACCTACTGCTACCGAGGGCCATCCTGAAAACTGTACTGATGGCCAACCTTCAAATTGCAAACGCACATCGCTGGTGTCTAATATTAAAGGAACATCCATTGCACTTACATAAAGTTCTGCAGCAACCATTGGCGATTTTGGCTGCAATGTAGCTACCGATTCTCCTTCTTTGATGTTCTCGCCGATACCTGCTTTTAAGGTTTTAACGATGAAGCCACTTTGAGGTGCCCTCACCACATAGAGGCCACGCCTGATGCTGAGGTTTGAAATATCATTACGTAATTTTGCAATATCTCCCTGTGCACTAGCCTTGCCGGATATGGCCGAACTCATATCTGATTGTGCTTTTGACATCGATTCCTGGTATTTTGCCCTGATATTATCGAGCTCAATGGAAGCATTTAATAAGTTCTGTGCAGAGTTATTCAATTTATTCCGCTGACTGATCACTTTGGCGTTATCTTCCTGTAGTTTAAGTCGGCGCGTTTCAATATCAGTTAGCGAGAAAAGCCCGTTTTTGTAACCCGTTTCATACCTTTCTAAACGCACTTTTGTGGTTTCATAAAATTTTTGGACTGCCAATAGTTCCGCACTATCGATGCTTACATAGTTTCTGGCTTGTAATACTTTGTTTTCGGCCGCTTTCATCTGAAAATGCAAGCCATCGGTAAGTGCTTTCATTTGCGCCCTTGTTGCGTCTATTTTCTGTCCCGCAGCGGTCTCATTGCCTCTTTTGGCATCGAGTTGCTCGTTTAGGCGTGTAGGGAGTTCAGGGTCAAAATAAGATTGGCTGGTTTCCGAAATCAAGAGTATGGTATCGCCTTTTTTCACTTCCTGTCCTTCCCGCACGGCCCAATGCTCAATACGTCCACCAATCTGGTTCTGTACCGTTTGAGGCCGATCTTCAGGCCTAAGTGCAGTTACGGTGCCGCGTCCGGGTATGGTTTGGCGGTAGGGAAGGAATAACAATAGCACAAAAAACGCCATGATAAACAGTAGGATTCTACCCAGTCTTTTCGGACCTTTGGCATTTATAATTTTACTGTTGGCGTGTACCGAAAGTGATTCCCAGTTTTGGAGTTGAGCCAAGTTGTTTCCTGTGTTAGCCATGGTTAATTTCTCCTTCCTCCAACTCCAGGTCGGTTACTATAGCAAGCTTTTCGCTTCCCGTAATCATGTCAAACACGGTATTCAGGTTGGTCATCAGTTTTTCAATGGCATAGCTGATCTGCACGATAATTACCTCAGCGGCTACAAACTGTCCAAAAGTCATTTGTCGCTCTACAACAAAATAAGAGCCTAAAAGCAATAGTGCGCCCATCAATATGGTACGCATGGCCACCGCACTGATGAAAAACTTTTTCAAAATGCCGAAATGGTCGTTACGGGCCTGTATGTAGTTTGCTGTGATTTTATCCGTCCGTTCAATAATCTCTTTTCTCTTGGTATTGCTCTGTCTGTAGGTATCCAGATCTGAAGCGATTTCTTCAAGGTAAGCAACCACTTCATATTTATAGCCCGATTCTTCAATACTTGTTTCTACGCCACGGCGGTAATATAAAACAAGGATCAAGGCGATTACAATCAGCACAAATGTGCCAAAGGCCATAAAAACGGGGTGATAAAAAGAAAGCAGTATTACGCTAAAAAATATCAATACGGCTGCGGCAACGATATCAACCAGTAGTTTGGTCAAGCCTTTTTGTATGGTGAGGATATCAAAAAAACGATTGACAAGCTCAGTAGGATTCTCTCCCTCAAGTGCTTTCTTTTTAATTCTTGGCAAACGGAAAGCAAATTCGAGGGCAGCCTTTGTAAAAATCTTCTGCTCAAGAAATTCGACCAGGGTTAATTGACCGATAAGCAGTAAACCACCCACAACAATACCAACCAGAATGACTGCAATTAGGATGTAGGTGGAACTGTACATCGCTCCGTTAGAGAGCAGGTTGAAAACGGCACTTGTTCCAAGCGGAAGCGAAAGACCAATTAAGCCAATTAATATGGCATAAACATAAATGTAGTTGATGGTTTTGCGTTCGAGGTGAAGCATAAGCACCAATCTTTGCCATGGCGAACGGGCGCCGGCAGCGTGATGATTTTTCATTAATAATTAATTCAGCGATATAAATTATGGCCCAGTGGTGTGGAATAATTTAACTGGTGGATAAATGTGGTGTAATTGTGAGTCTATAATATCTCCATTAACACAGCATAAAGCATGTTTAAAGGCGTTTTTAATGTTTACTCAGCCGTTGTTAAGAAAGTGCATCAGGGGGTGGGGTGGGAACATTCTTCGCCGGGAAATTGCAAAGGCCAAAGTGATAGGTGTATTTATTAGCAGGAGATTGGTCTGCCGGAAAAGAGTTTAAACATGCTGCCGGTGATGAATCGCAGATCAACAGTTTTTTCTTTAGTTTATCAAAAGACTCTTCTTCTTTTCCTTTATTTTCCTCGCTACTTTTTTCTATTGCATAGGTATGATCAGGAGATAAGAATGTAGCCAGAGAGAATGCAAAAAATTTCGTTGCAAGCAGGCCTAGTATCAACAGGCCAAAAATGTTTTTCCACAATTTTTTTCTCAGGTAATTCATCATCTGTAAGACAAATATATGGCGGGAAAACAATGATTAACTTATCAATAGGGTAGATTATGCCATTTTTTTAAAAGCCTGACATAAATTTTATACTAGGATTAAAACGGGATTAGAAAAGAATGGATAAAGCTTAATTTTACAATACACATGCATATTGCAATTGCCTGTCTTGTTTGTTTAGTAAATCCAGATCGTCATTTCTGTACATGTTTTTTAACCGATTGAGCTACGATTATTTTTCTTTTATATTTTCCTCTATAAAATTGAAAAAGATAAAATAAGGCATTAGCTTTAGCTCTTATTGTGGAATGTTATTAAGTAATAAAAAAGATGAAATTTGAAGTTTTATTGAATACTAATATAGTATGGGAAAAGCATACATCTAATGAGAGATTCTTATATACAGAACAAGATGATCAAATCATTTTATTAAGAATTAATAACTTTCCCGATGAACCACTTTTTTCCGTAATAAATGGACTTGACATTTTAGACATTGAGGATAGACCAGAAGGATGGCATTTAAAATGGTAAAGACTTATTTGTTTCGATCAGTTATTCCGAATAAAGAATTAGTGGAAGAATTTTTGTTGAAAATAATCACAATAAAAAGAGACTGATCATAGGCACGACGCTACAGTCTCTTTTTATTATTTCTTAGAACTATTTAAATCACTAAGTAATATTATACACCCTCACATAATCTACATTCATACTGGTTGGCAAAGCAGCATCGTTAATCGTTTGTCCGGCGAGGTTTCCTCCGACAGCCATATTAAAAATGATAAAAAACGGTTTATGAAATTCGTCGGTACCATTGATGTTATTGGTGGTGTTGCCTGTTGCATATAAATTACCATCTACATACCATCTGATGCCGGTCGAAGTCCATTCTACCGCATAAACATGGTAATCGCCGGGAGTAGTGGTGGTATTATTGCTATAATAAACATAGCCATTATTGTCCCAGTGGATGGTGCCTAAAATAGAATTACTCGTATTTACATGTTCCATAATGTCTATTTCGCCGCATTTTGGCCATCCCACAGTTCCTATGTTGCTGCCTAGCATCCAGAATGCAGGCCAGGTACCCTGAACCATGGGCAGTTTCATCCGTGCTTCGATCCGGCCATATTTGATGGAGAATTTTCCGTTGGTGTTAATCCTGCCCGAAGTATAAGGTTGGCCGCCTACCGATTGCTTTCGGGCGGTAATAATCAGGTTGCCGCCGCTAACACTCACATTACTGGTTTGATAATATTGTTTTTCGTTATTTACACCCAGGTTTCCGTTTTCATAATTCCATTTAGATGCATTTAAGCTATTGCCATCAAATTCATCCTGCCACACTAGTGTTAAGGCTCTTGGTGTTGCAGTTTCATCTTTGGGGATAGCAGTTTCGTTTTTCTCGCTCTTTTTGCAGGATGAAACCAGCAGAGTAAACAGCAGCATTGCGCCTGCCATTTTTTTTAAATAATTAAGTTGTTTTCTCATAATTTGGTTAATAATTGATTAGGGATTTAATATTTGGTTAAAAATTGATCTGATTAGGATGGTAATGGCTATTCTGTTGAAATCTTTATATTAATTTGTTGTATTTGTTTAATTACTGTTTTGTATTTTTTATTTATAATAAATCCTGTCTATATAAGCTCTTAATGAAAAAATATAGTTGTATCGGGTGATTTTAAACTTGTTGGTGTTATTAAAGTTGTTAGTATTAATACTACAATGTATGTAATTAAAATTACAAATCAAAATCTGTCATCTTCGCATTTGATTAAGTAAATAGTACCATTAATAAGTTGATTGACACAATTAGATGTGTTTGTTTGTTTCTACCTTTGATAAACGATATTTTTTATGGAAAACAGCACCAATAATCGATTTTCAGATTTGAAATTAAGTCAGGAAAAGCATACTGTATCGCAATGGAGTGGTTTTATTCACTCTAAATGTCCAAGATGCAGAATGGGTTCGGTTTTTACCGGAGCAGTATATGGATTGAAAATTCAAAGAATGAACGAAGTGTGTAGTGTATGTGCTTTAAAATTTGAGCGCGAGCCAGGTTATTTTTATGTTTCGATGTTTGTGAGTTATGCGATGAATGTGGCCGAAATTATTTCGATAAGTGTAGGAGCATATATTTTGGGACTTGATATCGTATATGAAAATTTATGGTATTTCGTTTTAGCGATATTTGCGGGTGTAGCTATACTTTCTCCGTTTAACTACCGCTATTCAAGAATGGTATTACTTTATTGGCTTTCCCCTGGATTGCATTACGATCCTTCACGCATTGTAGAAAATCATGCGAAAACAAGCCAGTAAGTTTGAGCAGGTTTCTTAAATGAGTAGATTCGCAATAAATTTGCGATGAAAAAACTCATACCCATTTTAGATTCTTGCACCCTAACGGATAATAAACGGGCTGATATTTTGGTCGACCGGTTGCAGAACTATTTGGATAAACACCGTAATCTCGTTTTCCCTCACCGGCATAAGTTCTATCATTTTGTGCTTTTTACTTCAGGTACAGGCAGCCATTCCATCGATTTTAATACCTATAGTGTAGCACCCTGGCAAATTTATTTTATGTCGCCAGGCCAGGTGCATACCTGGGAATTCGATGCAGGGGTTGATGGTTATATCGTGAATTTTGAACGAGATTTTTTTCAGTCTTTTTTACTGAAACCTGATTATCTGGACAGTTTTTCCTTTTTTACCGGGACCGATCATTCAAACGTAAAAGAGCTCCCAGCTGAAATTAGAAATGACGCTGAGGTAATCTGCAAGCAATTGTATGCCCAGGTAAATGATCCTTTACATAAAAATATAGATTTTCAGAAAGTATTGCTGCTATCATTGCTGATGCTGGTTGAAGAGCATTCGCCGGCGATGCAAGCAAAACAGTTTCAAACACATAATATGGTGGTGTTACGCAGTTTTCAGAACCTCGTTGAAGAGCATTATCTATTGAAAAGATTGCCTAAAGATTATGCCGAAATGCTCCACCTTACACCAAATCATTTAAATGCCATCTGTAAAGAACTGATCGGTACACAGGCAGGAGAAGTAATCAGGGAACGTATTTTACTCGAAGCTAAACGCCTTTTAGTGAGTGGTGAGGTCAATATTTCTCAGATCGCCAACGAACTCAATTTTAATGACAATTCGTATTTTACAAAATTCTTTAAAAAGTACACAGGCTTAACCCCAGAGCAATTTAAAAAAGAGCATTCAGCGTAGTATTTTTTACTAATAATTTTATCGGGCAAAACTCTTCACTCGTTTCGTCATCCTCAACTTGATTGGGGATCTTAACGCTTAGCAGTACGCTTTAAGATTCCCACCTGCGTGGGAAAGACGAATTTATATTAGATTACTTCACTCGTTTCGTCATCCTCAACTTGATTGGGGATCTTAACGCTTAGCAGTACGCTTTAAGATTCCCACCTGCGTGGGAAAGACGAATTTATATTAGATTACTTCACTCGTTACGTCATCCCAATTCGATTGGGGATCTTAACGATTAGCAATACGCTTTAAGATTCCCACTTGCGTGGGAAAGACGAATTTATATTAGATTACTTAACTCGTTCGTCATCCCAATTCGATTGGGGATCTTAACGCTTAGCAATACGCTTTAAGATTCCCACCTGCGTGGGAAAGACGAATTTATATTAGATTACTTCACTCGTTTCGTCATCCTCAACTTGATTGGGGATCTTAACGCTTAGCAGTACGCTTTAAGATTCCCACCTGCGTGGGAAAGACGAATTTATATTAGATTACTTCACTCGTTACGTCATCCCAATTCGATTGGGGATCTTAACGCTTAGCAATACGCTTTAAGATTCTCACCTGCGTGGGAAAGACGAATTTATATTAGATTACTTAACTCATTCGTCATCCCAATTCGATTGGGATCTTAACGATTAGCAATACGCTTTAAGATTCCCACTTGCGTGGGAAAGACGAATTTATATTAGATTACTTAACTCGTTCGTCATCCCAATTCGATTGGGGATCTTAACGCTTAGCAGTACGCTTTAAGATTCCCACCTGCGTGGGAAAGACGAATTTATATTAGATTACTTCACTCATTTCGTCATCCCAATTCGATTGGAGGTCTTAATGCCAAGCAGTACGCTTTAAGATTCCCACTTGCGTGGGAAAGACGAATTTATATTAGATTTCTTCACTCGTTACGTCATCCTCAACTTGATTGGGGATCTTAATGCCTTGGTAATTGGTTCGCTAAGCAATTCGAAATTCCGGCATGCCCAGGAATCACTAACTTCTCATCAGTTAACCTAAACCGCAATATTATTCGACATTTTATACTCAGAAGGAGTAACTCCTGTCTGTTTTTTAAAGTATTTGCCAAAGAACGAAGAATTGCTAAAGCGCAGTTCTATCGCAACTTCTGAGATATTCATTACGTGGCTGGTTAACAGTAATTTGGCTTCCCTGATTACCATTTCATCAATAATCTCTCCAGCCGTTCTGTCTGTAACCTGTTTTACTACCTGCGATAAATGTCTGGGCGTAATGCGCAGGCAATTGGCATAATATATTACCCGTTTTTCTTTTTTGAAATTTTCCGATACCAATGCTAAAAACCGGTTCGTTAGTTCCGTGCGGCTGTTATGAACAAACGGAGTAGGATTTTTCTGTTTGTTTTTAAGGAGGAAAATATCATAAAGAAGTTCCAGAAAGCTGTTGTGCACTATATTTTTAATCTGTGGAGTATCTTTCGAAACATTAAGTTTCTTATGGAGCGCCAGCATATCGTAATAGATAAAGTTATATTCCTCTTTTGATAATGAAAATTTATGTGACTGAATATCTTTCGACATCCGGTATGTTTCGCCGCTGTTAAAAAATACACCCTTGTTTTTGAGGTAACTTTTATTAAAATGGATGCTTATAAATGAAACGCTGCTGTTATCTATAATCTCATAAACAGAGTGAGGCAAAACCAGCAAAATATCCCTGTGGTTGAGTACATAATCTTCAAAATTGATCTTAATGTTGAGCTTACCTTTAGTAATCAGGATTAAGGCATAACTCGATACGCGGAAGGGCTCCGAGCTGCAATAATGTGGATCATTGCTGTTGTGGATTTTCGCCATCAGGCCATCGTTTAATGAAAGCGCTTCCTCATGATTTTTTTCTGAAAAAGTTTTATTAAGTAAAGTCTGTTGCATAAAATCGTTCAGCGTTTTTTAATAATTTCTTAACAGATACGATCATCTTTTACACACCAATTCCAGCCATCTTTTTTCGGATGGATTTCGCCCTTTATCTGTCGGATTTTGTACTGGCAAATGTAGTGTTCGCGATCATTTTTGCAAGCTAAAATTTTTAAAATGACTAATTTCTGATTGATTTTAATGTTTTTGATTAATAAATTAATGTTTTGTATATGGTTTAAAAACAGCTATTTATGTGGTTTTTAATGTGTTTTAGGCTGTTTTTAACTTTTTTACTATTTTATAATAAAAGTCAGAATGTCAATTGGTCAATTCATCTGAATGTCACAATTTGCCAATCCTACATTTTGACCAATATATCCCACGTTTGAACCTTTTTTAGGCTTCAATTCCGCGTTAAAATTGTGTTATCAAATCGTTTGGTTAATGCGGCTTTAATCTGTAGGGTCGGTTCCGGTTTCAACAGCAATATCGTAACGCAGTCCAGACTTTCAGAACAGGGTTTAAAAAACTGAAGAACAATAACGTTCAGTATGCGTAAAAAATTACAAGATAGAATTGCCTCTTTTAAGGATGCAGCTATGATAAAGGAAAAGGGATTGTATCCTTATTTCAGGTCGATAGAATCTGCCCAGGATACCGAGGTGGTGATCAACGGAAAAAAGGTACTCATGTTTGGCTCGAACTCCTATTTGGGGTTGACCAATCATCCCAAAATAAAGGAAGCAGCTAAAGCAGCCATCGAAAAATATGGTACAGGTTGTGCCGGATCAAGGTTTTTGAATGGTTCGTTAGATATTCACTTAGAATTGGAAAGCCGACTGGCCGAATATGTTGGCAAAGAGGCGGCTGTACTTTTTAGTACCGGTTTTCAGGTAAATTTAGGAGTAATATCCTGTTTGCTTGATCGTAATGATTACCTTTTGCTTGATGAATACGACCATGCTTCTATCATTGATGGAAGTCGTTTGGCTTTTGCGCGTACCATTAAGTATGCGCATAACGATATGCAGGATCTCCGCCGGAAATTGAGCCGTTTACCTGAAGATGCTGCTAAACTGATTGTTTCTGATGGCATTTTCAGCATGGAAGGTGATCTGGTTAACCTACCCGAAATGGTCGAAATTGCCAATGAGTTTGGCGCAAACATCATGATGGATGATGCACATAGTCTTGGTGTAATCGGTTTTAATGGTTCTGGAACGGCTTCACATTTTAACCTGAACGAAGAAGTTGACCTCATAATGGGCACTTTTAGCAAATCGCTGGCCTCATTGGGCGGTTTTATTGCCGGTAGTACTGAAACCATCGAATTCATTAAACACCGTGCACGCTCATTAATGTTTAGTGCCAGTATGCCGCCATCGGCTGTGGCGAGCGTAATTGCTGCGCTGGATATTATCGAATCGGAGCCGGAGCGCATTGATAAACTCTGGGACAATACCACTTATGCTAAAAAACTATTAACTGAAGCAGGTTTTGATATCGGGCACAGCAACAGTCCGATTATTCCGGTTTATATCCGCGATAATACCAAAACCTTTATGATCACCAATATCCTTCAGCAGAATGGTGTTTTCGTTAATCCGGTGGTTTCTCCGGCAGTGCCTTCCGATTCCTCTTTAATCCGGTTTTCTTTGATGGCAACACATAGCTTCGAACAGATTGAAACGGCCATTGAGCAATTAAGCGCTGCATTTAAGGCCGTTAACGTAGAATTAGTAGGAAGCCAATCATGAGAGAACTGATCAAGGTTTCTGATAAAAAAGCATTGGCGGCATTTGTCGATTTTCCGCATGAGCTGTATGCCGGCGACGTAAACTATGTGCCAGAACTATTTATTGCACAGCGCGATCTGCTTACTCCAGGCAAACACCCTTTTTACGAACACTCTGAAATTCAGCTTTTTTTGCTTTATGATGGAGGCAAGGTGATAGGACGTATTGCAGCGATCAACAATACCAATCACAATAAAGTGTACGAATCGAAGGATGGTTTCTTTGGCTTTTTCGACTGTATTAATGATGCAGCGGCAGCTAAACAACTTTTTGAGGCGGCACAGGAATGGTTAAAGGAAAGGGGATTGACCAAAGTTTTAGGACCGGTTAATTTTTCTACCAACGAAGTTTGTGGACTGCTGATTGAAGGTTTTGACGGTCCACCAGTGGCCATGATGCCATACAATGCCCAATATTATCTGCCGCTTTTGGAGCAAATGGGTTTCAGGAAAAATGTTGATTTAAGGGCTTACCGTTATACTGCTGGCACCTATAGCGATCGGTCGGTGAAACTGATGGGCAGGATAGAGGAGCGTTTGCAACGGAATGATATCATCCTTCGCAAAATCAACATGAAGAAATTCAAGGAAGAATGTAATGCGGTAAGGGAGGTGTACAACAAAGCATGGGATAAAAACCTGGGTTTTGTACCAATGACGGATAAAGAGTTCGATTATACAGCGAACGATTTAAAAATGATCCTCGATCCTGAATTTTGCATCCTTGCAGAGCAACATGGTAAAATTGTGGGTTTTGCATTGGCCATCCCGGATATCAACCAGATTCTGATCAAAATTAAACGTGGAAGGTTATTTCCAACAGGTTTGATCAAACTTTTGGCCAATAAAAAGAAAATCGACGGTATCCGTATTTTATTGTTAGGTGTGGTTGATGGATACCGTAAAATGGGGATTGAAGCCTGTTTATATGGCCGGATCATCAAACATTTTGAAGCCAAAAAAATGAAATATGCAGAGGCAAGCTGGACATTGGACCATAACGACCTGATCAATAAACCGATTGAAGATATTGGCGGAAAACTGTACCGCAAATACAGGATTTTAGAAAAAGCGATATGAAAAAGCGGGTTTTGATTACAGGGGCGACTGGTTTTGTGGGTTATCACCTGATTAAAGCTGCTTTGGCCAATGGGTTGGAAGTATATGCCAATGTGCGTAATAATGCAACTGCCGATCATCTTAAAGATTTTGAGATCAATTATCTAGATCTCGATTTCGAATCGATTTACCTGTTAAAAGAAAATATCGAAGAGAAAAAATACGATTATATCGTACATGCCGCTGCAGTAACCAAGGCAAAAAGTTTAGGCGATTACAATAAGATCAACGCAACATATACGAGGAATTTAGCAGTAGCAGCCTCTAAATCAACACACAACATTCAGAAATTTATATTTATCAGCAGTCTGGCGGCATTGGGCCCCTTAAAGCAGAAAAATGAAAGATTGACGGAAAAGAGTGCATCGAATCCGGTAACCCAATATGGCATTAGCAAAGCATTAGCAGAAACCTATCTGGCACAGGTTCCTAATCTGCCCTTAATCATATTCAGGCCCACGGCGGTTTATGGCCCACGTGAAAAAGATATTTTCATACTGATTAAAACCCTTAAAGCTGGACTGGAACTTTATATCGGCAAGCAGGAACAGGAATTGAGCTTTATATACGCTACTGACCTGGCTGGGGTAATCATCAAAGCACTTGCATCTGACGTAGTTGGTAAAGCTTACAATATATCAGACGGGGCCGTTTACAACCGGTCATCGCTTGCAAATTATGTAAGTAAAGCCTTAGGCAAAAAAACAGTAATGGTAAATGTACCGATACCGTTAATTAAAGGACTGGCTTGGGGAATGGAGCGCTTATATGGCGTATTTAATAAAATCCCTGCTTTAAATGTAGATAAGATAAAAGAACTCACCGCCTTAAACTGGGGCTGTGACATCAAAAATATTCAGAACGATTTTGGTTTTGTTCCTCAGTTCGGGTTAGAACAGGGCGTAAATGAAACCATTAACTGGTACCGAAAAAACAATTGGTTATAAGATTTTAAATAAAAATTAGCATGAAACAACAAGTAAAAGCAGCTGAAGGTAAGCTGGGAATATTAATGCCAGGATTAGGCGCTGTAGCTACAACCATGATTGCCGGAGTTGCTGCCATTAAAAAAGGCATATCAAAACCAATCGGTTCGTTAACGCAGATGGGTACTATCCGTTTGGGTAAAAGAACAGAAAAAAAAGAGCCAAAAATTAAGGACTTTGTACCTTTAGCCAATCTGGAAGATTTAGTATTCGGTGGCTGGGATGTGTACGAAGATAACGTGTACGAAGCTGCATTAAACGCCCGTGTATTGGATGCCAACCTTTTGCGCGATGTGCGTGAAGAGTTACAGGCCATTAAACCGATGCGCGCCGCTTTCGATAGAAACTACGTAAAAAATCTTGATGGTAAATATGTAAAAGATATCGATAACCGTTACGAACTGGCTTTAGCCGTAATGGAAGATATTAAGAACTTCAAAGCTGCAAACAACTGCGACCGTATTGTATTAGTATGGTGCGGTTCTACCGAAATTTATTTCGAGCCATCAGAAGTACACGAATCACTTGCTGCATTTGAGCAAGGTTTAAAAGACAACGATCTTCGCATTGCGCCAAGTATGATTTATGCATATGCTGCATTAAAATTAGGTATTCCATTCGCTAACGGAGCGCCAAACTTAACCGTAGATATTCCTGCATTAATTGAGCTGGCTAAAGAAACCGATACGCCAATTGCAGGTAAAGATTTCAAAACTGGTCAGACTTTAATGAAAACCATTTTAGCACCAGGTTTAGCCGCACGCTCATTAGGGGTAAACGGTTGGTTTTCTGATAACATTTTAGGTAACCGAGATGGTTTAGTGCTCGACGATCCGGATAACTTTAAAACCAAAGAAGTATCCAAATTGGGTGTGCTGGAAGATATCTTTAAGCCAGAAGTTAACCCGGATTTATATGGCGATATGTACCACAAAATCAGAATTAACTATTATCCGCCTCACGGTGATAACAAAGAAAGCTGGGATAACATCGATATTTTTGGTTGGTTAGGCTATAAAATGCAGATCAAAATCAATTTCCTTTGCCGCGATTCTATTTTAGCTGCACCGATTGTATTGGATCTTGCTTTGTTTATCGATCTGGCCAAACGTTCAAATATGTCGGGCATACAAGAATGGTTATCATTCTACTTAAAATCGCCACAAACGATCCCTGGCGTACCAGCAGAGAACGACATTTTTAAACAATTAATGAAACTTCAGAATACCTTACGCTACATCATGGGTGAAGAGTTGATCACGCATTTAGGTCAGGATTACGAAGAAGAACTGATAGAAACGGTATAGTGTTTATCCACAAATTTCTTTCAACGGCTCTGGGAATTGGGTACATCGGCAAGGGTGCAGGTACTTATGCTGCAATAGCAACCTGTATCTGCTGGCACCTTTTCCAGAGCCCCTATAGTAACCCATATTTATGGCCGGTGCTTTTCACTATGCTGATCGTGATGATTGGGGTGATGAGTGCCGATCGGGTAGAAGAGATTTGGGGAAAAGACCATAACAGGGTAGTGATTGATGAAGTGGCAGGAATGTGCATTACCCTGTTATTTGTGCCTTTAAAATGGCAATATACCCTTATCGGACTTGTTCTTTTTAGGTTTTTTGACATCCTTAAACCCTTTTATATCCGCAAACTCGAAGAGCTTCCGGGCGGTTGGGGCGTAATGGCCGATGACGTACTCGCAGGAATTTATGCGAATATTCTTCTTCAGCTGGTGGTGGTTTTTGATTTTTTTTAGATACATGCTTACCTTCCTAAAAGCACAGGCATCTTCCTTAATGGCTTCAGCAACCGATTTTGGTATCACCATCATTGCCGTAAATCTTTTTGGATTATGGTACCTGGCAGCAAGCATTATCGGGACCATTTCGGGAGGAGTGGTTAATTTTTTTGTCAACCGTAAATGGGTCTTCCAAAGCCGGTCGAAAGAAGTGAAAGGACAGGTATTCAGGTACATTTTAGTATGGGCGGGCAACCTGGCCATCGTTACCGCGGGCGTGTTTATTTTTACCCATTTTTTTAATCTCAATTACGTACTCGCTAAAGTAGTGAGCTCGGTTTTAACCGGCATCAGCTACAATTATATCATGCAAAGGCAGTTTATTTTTTCAAGTTAAATGAAACCTATCTATTCGTTTTTTTTATTTCCGTTACTCGCTCTTATGGTACAGGTACATGCTTTTGCCCAAAGAACTGTAGTTTCCGGAACCGTGCGCGATGCCGTAACCAAAGAAACACTGCCCAATGTCTCCGTTTTTTTTAAGGATACCCAAATTGGTACACAGACCGACGTAAATGGGAAATATACAATCGTTTCGCCTAACCCGCAGAGCGAACTAAGTTTCAATTACGTGGGTTACCGAACCGTTTTCAAAAATGTTGTGCCTTCTGCTACGCAGGAATTTGATGTGGCCTTAGTGCCTGATGCAAGGGCCCTGGATGAGGTGATTGTTGTGGGTGGCAAAAAAGTACGATACCGCAATAAAGATAACCCTGCTGTCGAACTTATCCGTCAGGTTATAGCCCATAAAGATGAAAATCGCATCAAAAGTTATAATACCGCATCTTTCAGGCAATATGAGAAGATGCTGTTCAGCCTGAGCAATGTTTCGGATAAATTTAAGAACAAAAGAATGTTCAGGAATTATCAGTTTTTGTTTCAGGAACAGGATTCGACTTTAATCGGTGGAAAAAACCTGTTGCCGGTATACATTCAGGAAAAACTGGCCGATAATTACCTCAGTAAAAACCCCGAAAAGAATAAAACCATTGTAATTGGCGAAAAACAGGTTCAATTTGATAGCCGTTACATCGATAATAAAGGGTTGAAAACTTATTTTGACCGGATGTACCAGGACATTGATATCTATAAAAATAATATCTCGGTCATCAGTAACGAATTTTTGAGTCCTATTGCCGATGGTGCACCTTCTTTTTATAAGTTTTTCATTACCGATACCATTAAAACACAGAAACCTGAAATTATAGAACTGTCTTTCACCCCCCGTAATACTGGTGATATGCTGTTCGAGGGAAAGATTTATGTTACCAATGATAATCACTATGCCGTTACCGGTGCTTCATTTGGGGTAAACAAGAACATCAACCTCAACTTTGTGCGTGCACTTAAAATCGACCTTGATTTTGAAGCCAACGATAAAGGTAAATACAGCTTAAGCAAAAGTAATTTATTGGCCGATTTCGGTATCGGTAAAACCAAAGGTATAGGCTTTACAGGCGAACGTACGGTTACTTTTAAAAATTACCAGTTCGATACGGCTTTGCCCGATACTATTTTTCAGGGAAAAAGCACCGTGGTACTGGCCGATGCTGCTAAAAGAAACGACCAGTTCTGGGATAAAAACAGGCTAGATACCATCTCCAAAAACCAGCTGAAAATTTACGGCAACATCGATACCTTGCAGAATCTGCCTTCTTTTAAACGCACGATGAAAATCGTAACCCTTTTATTTGCAGGTTATCAGAATTTGGGTCCTTACGAAATCGGCCCGGTAAATACTTTTTACAGTTTTAACAATGTAGAAGGTTTAAGGTTGCGTGTGGGAGGAAGAACAACGCCCGAGTTGAGCAAGCGTTATTATTTCGAAAATTACGTGGCTTATGGTATTAAAGATGAGAAATGGAAGTTTTTCCTTTCGGGTACCTATTCGCTGAACAATAAATCTATATACGAGTTTCCTCAGAATTACATCAGGGCCAGTTTTCAACGCGATACCAAAATCCCAGGGCAGGAACTCCAGTTTGTGCAGGAAGATAACTTTTTATTATCCTTTAAAAGAGGAGTAAACGATATGTTGCTCTACAACGATTTCTATCGTTTAGATTATGTAAAGGAGTTTGAAAACCACTTTTCTTATAACCTGGGCTTTAAAAAATGGAGCCAGACTCCGGCTGGCGGATTGAGTTACCTAAATGAAAATAATCAGTTGGTGAACCGCTTAACCACCAGCGAAGTTTCACTACAGTTAAGGTATGCACCAAATGAAAAATTTTATCAGGGAAAAATATACCGTGTGCCCATTGCCGATCGTTATCCGGTGTTTAATTTACGCTATACCGCAGGTTTAAAAGGTGTTTTGGGTGGCGAATACAATTACCATAACTTATTGGGAAGTATCGATAAACGCTTTTATTTATCGCAACTGGGTTATAGCGATGTAACCCTGGAGGGCAGTTATATTGCCGGCAAAGTGCCTTTCCCGTTATTAGATATTCACCGTGCCAACCAAACTTATGCTTATCAGCTCAACTCATACAACCTGATGAACTTCCTTGAGTTTGTGAGTGATCATTATGTGAGCATCAATATAGACCATAATTTTAATGGTTTCTTTTTTAACAAAGTGCCTTTGCTCAAACGTTTGAAATTAAGGGAAGTGGTATCATTTAAAGCATTATATGGCGGTTTGAGAAACGAGAATAATCCGAATTTCCAATCAGGTTTATATCAATTGCCGGTTTATGAAAATGGTTCACAAAGAACTTATGCACTGGGTAATGATCCCTATATGGAAGGCAGTGTTGGGGTAGGTAATATTTTTAAACTATTAAGGGTCGATCTGGTAAGACGTTTCAATTACCTCAACAATCCTGAGGTTTCGGAATGGGGAATAAGGGCAAGGGTAAAATTTGATTTTTAAAAAATATGCAATGGAAACAAAATTAAGGGATAGCCTCCAGCAGGGCATATATAAAGTAATCAATCCTTTTGTAAAGGGCTTGATTAAAATAGGTTTAACGCCTAATATGGTAACCACCATTGGATTGATCCTGAATATCGGTGTGGCCGTCATTTTTGTACTGGGAGCCGAAAAATCAAACCGCGGCGATATGTCGTACATTGGTTGGGGAGGAGCATTGGTGCTTTTTGCAGGTTTATTCGATATGCTCGATGGTCAGGTGGCCCGTTTGGGGAACATGAGTTCGAAATTTGGGGCTTTGTACGATTCGGTGCTCGATCGTTATAGCGAAATGATTATGTTTTTGGGTATCTGTTATTATCTCGTGGCACATCATTACTTTTTAAGTTCTTTGTTTGCCTTTATCGCCCTGATTGGTTCGATGATGGTAAGTTATACCCGCGCAAGGGCCGAAGGTTTGGGCGTAGAATGTAAAGGTGGTTTAATGCAGCGGCCAGAACGGGTGGTCACCATTGGTGTTTTCGCTATTGCCTGTGGCGTTGCCGGGCACTTTATCGGTGGCGATTATAAAGTTTATGTGCCGGGTATATCCTTCCATGTTTTTGAAACAATGTCGATTTTTACCTTGCCAATTACCATCATGGCTTTATTAACCAACATTACAGCCGTTAAACGTTTGCAGGAAGCTAAAAAAGGTTTGGAAGCCCAGGAATTTAACGAAAGAAAAGGAAATAATAAGGCCGCTTTAATTGCCGGACTGGTTTTGATGACCAGTTTAAGTGGCATGCTTGCTTTCAATGCGAATGCGCAGGGAAGCGACCCTTCGCCGATTACTTTTCCAACACCAAAAGACATCAGCAACCAACTGTTTTATTTACAGCGTGATCCGAATACCAATACGATTATCTGCCAGTTAAATGTAGACAAACACGGAGTAGTGAATAAAGATCAACCTGTAAATGTGTTTTGGATGCGTTATGGAGATAATGGCGAGAAGAAAGATTTAAGTTATATCCAACGGAAATTTGCCTATGGCATTATCAGCAAAGATTTAGGCAATGGTAATTTCGAACTTCGCTTTACCTCGCATAAAAAACTGCCAATGTACCTGAATAAATCGGGCGCAGATAAAAAATACCATGTTTTTGCAACGATTAACAATAAAAAAATGCAGTTGGAGCGGATATTCCTGCGGATTGAAGGAGGTACCTTCTGGTTTCCAAATGTAAAATATGTAGAAATAAGAGGTTACGATGTTTCGGAGCCTTCGAAAGTATTGATTGAAAGGATAAAGGTGTAGTGGAGGGGAGCGCTAAGTGTTTTGCGGATGGCGTTTTGCGAGTGGCGTCCCCACCCAGTTCGTTATTTCGAGCGGAGGGTACCCATGCTGTCATTCTGATCCGATAGCTATCGGATGCAACGGAGAACCTTTTGATATAGGATTGGGTTCCGTGTTTCATCGGTTAGGGATTCTTCACTGCGTTCAGAATGACAGGAGAAAAAAGAGCGCAGTCAAAGACCACTTAAAAATAATTTACCAAATGAAAAAGAATTTTGTTTCAAATTCTACCGCATCCATCAGGATGTTCAAAAATGATTTTTTAGAAAGCTTATCTAAAGTACGGTTTTATGTGCCGTTAATTGTTTATGTGCCTGTTATTGGTTTTCTGTTTTGGAAAGCATTGGCAGAAATACAAATGCCGGTTTTAAATTTTGCAGGCTGGTTTCTGCTTGGCCTGGCCATCTGGACCATTACCGAATACATCCTGCACCGTTATGTTTTTCATTTCGAACCAGATGTGGAGTGGGGAAAGAAAATTCACTTTATTTTTCATGGCGTACATCACGATTACCCCAATGATGCCAAAAGGTTGGTGATGCCACCTTCTGCCAGCATCCCAATGGCTTTAGGCTTTTACTTTCTCTTCGATTGGATATTGCCTGTAACAACCGTTTATCCATTTTTCTCGGGATTTATGATCGGTTACCTCTTTTACGATATGGTACATTATGCACTTCATCATGCTAATTTTAAAAGCGGTTTCTGGAAAAAGTTAAAACATCACCACATGCTTCACCATTATTCAGATTCGACAAAAGGGTATGGGGTAAGCTGGACTTTCTGGGATCACATTTTCAGATCGAATTTTGATAAAAAATAATATGCAGCAAGAAGTTTTGCTTAAAAACAGTTTTTATAACCTTCGTAATGTGTATTTCACCACTGCCATTTCGATCGGCTACCTTTTGCTGTCGGCACTGTTGGTGGGTTTCAAAACCGATCAGCTGGTGCTGATTTTTATTTTTAACAGCCTGTTTTATATCTCGGCCGGAACAAGGCGTTTTATCCTCGGTTTTTCGATTTTCATTGTATATTGGATCTTGTTCGATTACATGAAGGCTTTTCCGAATTACCTGTTTAATACCGTTCACATCAAAGATTTATATGAACTGGAGAAAAGCATTTTCGGCATCAATTATAATGGAATAAAACTTACACCAAACGAATATTGGAAACTGAACAGCATCACATTTTTAGATGTACTTACCGGCCTTTTTTACCTGATGTGGGTGCCTGTTCCCCTGGCTTTCGCTACCTACCTGTTCTTTAAAAACAAAGCGCAGTTTGTCCGGTTCTCGCTCACTTTTGTTTGGGTAAACCTGTTGGGTTTTGTGGTTTATTATGCTTTCCCCGCAGCACCGCCCTGGTATGTGCAACAACATGGATTTGAGTTTATAGCCAAAACTCCTGGTAATACTGCTGGTTTGGCCCGGTTCGATCATTATTTTAACATCACGCTTTTTCAGGGGATATACAGCAAAGGTTCTAATGTATTTGCAGCCATGCCGTCACTTCATTCTTCCTATCCGGTAATCGTTGCCTATTATGGTTTGAAAAACAGGTTAGGGAAGATCAACATCTTTTTCTTTGTTGTAATGATTGGAATCTGGTTTTCGGCCGTTTATACCAGTCATCATTATACGCTGGATGTACTTGCCGGGATAAGTTGTGCTGCGATTGGTATCATCAGCTTCAATTATCTGGTTAAGAATACCAGACTAAAAGACTTTATCGGGTATTTTGTTAAAAGGATATAATAATGATGGAAGACGGGAAATGTAAGATGGACGATGGGCTAGTCCGAAATTTAAGCAAACAGTACAAAAAACAAAGCCTTTCTTTATGCTCTTGATTTCTTAATGGTAAATTTCCGATAATCAGAAGACGAGGTTCAGGGAAATGACAAAAGATTCTTATTGCCTTCGTGTCTTGATAGTTAATGATAGAAAATGTGAAGTGGCTAATAGTGCCTTATAATCAAAACTTTCATACCTATGGTTGCAAAGGGGACGATTAAAGTTTCTTGTCATTCTGAGTGCAACGAAGAATCTTTTGCAATGAGGTATAGGTTCTATGTTTATCGGTTGCAGATTCTTCATTGCGTTCAGAATGATAGTAATTAATCCGAAATTCTACGAACCTACTTTAAGATAAACATTTGGTTGATTCCTGGTTTCTTCGTTATCACGAACGGCAATAATATGATGGGCCTTTGCAAAATAATAAAACTCTACACTTGCTATAAGAATCAAGGTATAGCCAAAAAGTTCTAAAGATTCTTCCGAAACATTTTTTACATCACGTGTATATTGTGCTTCCATCACCGCCATCCAGAATATCTTTCTCCCGTATAAACGTGCAAAAATATAAGTTGTAAATATGCCAGACAGGAGAATGCCGAAGGAGAATTTAGAAACAAAATCGTTCATGTTGGAGAGGAAAATATCTTTCTTCCTGTAAATTAGAAACGCAGCTAATATCAATAAGCTAAATGCAGCTGTTTGCCAGGCACCGTCGTAAATGTGTTCATCTAAAAGCGCGTCCTGTTCTCTGATTAGCGAAGCAAATGTAAAGGCAAACAATCCAAAGGCCAGTGGGAACATCGATTTGTATTTGAATGAAACACGCAGGTAAATTAACGAACAGGCCAATAGGATGATACTTTGAACCGCTTCTACCACAGAATCTTCAGTAAATTTGCTTTGTCCCATTTCATGCTTAACATTCCATTTTAAGAATTCGGCAGCAAGGTAAATGATTACACCATATACAATAAATCTGATAATAGCTGTTTTGAAGCCTTTTGAGCTGGGTTTTATAGTTTTCTTTAACATATTTAATACAATTTATGCTTTGCTGGAACGCAAGCAGACTGCGCTGTTTACACTCATCTGAATAGTGTAAAAGCGAAAGCAAAAATCGTTTTCTAAGTATTGTCTTGAAAGGTCTAAAACTCCTATAAATTAGTCAAAATGTATGAATGGGGCATGTTTACAATCTAATGGCAATTATGATGGAAGATGTAAGATGGAAACCAATGACTAATAGCAATCTCCTATAAAAATCTTAATGATCTTAACTCCTTAATGGTAAAAGAGTCTGAAAGTCGGTAGACCGAAGTCCAAAGACAAATCGCATATCAACAGCTAATTTTTCTTAATGATCTTAACTCCTTAATGGTAAAAGAGTCCGAAAGTCGGGAGACCGAAGTTCGAAGACAAATCGCATATCAACAGCTAATTTTTCTTAATGTTCTTAACTTCTTAATGGTAAAATAGTCTGAAAGTCGGGAGACCGAAGTCCGAAGACAAATCGCATACATGGACCATTCAAAAACTTCTTAATTTTCTTAATTCCTTAATGTTCAATAATTTTTTGTGCTTTCGTGTCTTTGTGGTTAATAATAGTGACTAACTAATCTATATGCTTTTCAAATTGCTGTCTAAAATCCTTATAACGCGATCTCCCAATTGGTAATACTTCTCCGTTTTTGAGCTGTAAATTGTACCTGCTGCCAGATGAAACCAGAATCCGATCGGCCTGTACAATATTAATAATATAAGATTTATGGATACGTTCAAAACCGGTTGGCAGGATTTTTTCAAGTGTATCCAGTCCTTTATCATGTAATTCTTTTGTGCCATCTAAAAGATTGATTTCGCTATATATCCCTGCGCCTTGAATATATGCCACCTGATCAAGCTCAATCAGCTTTATACTTCCGGTTTTCCTTACCGATAAATAACGGATCGAATTGTTGTTTTCTTTTTTTAGGTTAACCGCCCGGTTGAGCGCAAGAAAGAGCCGCTCACGGTCAAAAGGTTTTGGTACAAAATCCAATACACCAAGCTCAAATGCCCGGAGTGCGTTTTCGGTATTGGCCGATACCACAATGGTTTGAAAAGATCTCGATGTCATGGTGCTCAGTACCTCAAAACCATCGCGTCCGTTAAGGTTTAAGTCTAACAATAAAATGTTTATTGTTTCATTTTCTAAAAAATCTATTCCTTTTTTTAACGAATCAATAATGCTTATCGTAGCATTTCCTTCGAAAAAATCGTTGGTCATGCGTTCAATTCTTCGCGCAATCCGCGCCTCATCCTCAATAATCAGTATCCTCATATTGTTGTATCTGAAAGGGTGATTTTACTGATCCAGCCTTGGTTTGATGCCGATGAACTGAAAGTCCACCTGCCCGGATAACTCTCTTCCAGTCTTGCCCTGATGTATTTAAAGCCTCCGCCACCAATCCGCTCATCTGAAAGTTCCCTGTTTTCGCCAATGGTTTCAAAAACATATTCCTTGAGGTGTAGATCTTCACTGTATGTTAGCCTGAATTTCATCGTGCCATCTTGATAGGGTGCATTGTGAGTAATTCCGTTTTCCAGTAAAGTGTGAATGATCGCCGGAGGTATCAGTTCATCATCCTTTATCCCAAAATCTTCCCATTGATAGGCAATTTCTTTTCTAAACCCCATTACTTTTAGGTGCATCTGGCACAGCGAAATTTCCTGGCGGATAGGGATCAGGCTTTCTTCAGCTATTTTGTTCATGATGTCGAATTCAGTGGCAAGTGCCTGAATAAATTCGGCCCCTTGTTTAGGCGAATCTTCCACCCAATCCATCAGCGAGGTAAGCGTGTTTTTGATAAAATGTGGTTGTATGTTCTTTTTGATTAGCTCCAACTGCAGACGTGAGGAAAGCAATAGCGAAGATTCGTGCGCCAGTTCAATTTCCCGCATTTTGATGGTGTGGAGATAAAGCATCGCAAATACAATAAAAGTATAAAAGATAAAAATGCCAAAATCGTAAACCAGGTAGCTGTTCATCACCGTGCTGGCAAGCATGCCCGCCAGCACCAAAAAACTTCCCTTTTCTTTTCTGTAAATGGCTTCTAAAACGATGATCATTGTGGTAATCCACATCGCGAAGCTGTAGTATCTGGCCGAAATATCATAATGTCCGTAATGATAAATATAGATCGAAACTAGGGTTAAAAGCAGTGCCGAAAGCAATAATAATTTCCTTTTCAGCCTGAATTGGATACTGAAATATAGCGGAACCAGTATTGATATCGAGAAGGTTAACCATCCGATAATTTCCAGACGGACGAAAAACTGCGGATAGGGGATTTCGATATAATATTTAATGTACTCCATAATCAACAGCGAAAAGAACAGGAGACAGATTATCGAGAATATGAGTATCGGGTAAGACCTTTTATGACTATTGAAATACAGAAAAGCATAATAAAAGAAGGCGATAAAAAATGCCCCGGCCATGATAAACATCAGCGATGAGATAATCAAAGGTATTTTAATCAGGTTGATATAAGTATCCAGTTTGAGGCCTATGCCACGTTGTAATTTAGGGTAACTGAATTGGGTAGTACGTAAAGCCACCGTATGTAAACCCAGCTGCGAAAGCGAATCGGGGAGGAGGAAATATTGACATTCTGTTCCTGGAATCTCTTGTTTATTTATTGAGCCCGGTTTTCCGTTATTTCCGATTTTTACACCATCCCAATAAATTTCATAAGCGCCAAATGCATCCACTTGAAGCCCTAACCGCCCGCCAGCGTTGGAAATCAGTTTTACATTGGCCCTTACCCAAAAGATATTTTTACCCGTAAAACCTCGGTCTATCTTCCATCCTTTTTGATCCAGGTTTTTAGCCGACCATTTAATACTGTCGCCTGTTTTAAAAACAGGATCAAATTCATCATAAAATACCTGCCGCTTGCACGAAGTACATAATATAGCGAGGAAGAGCATAAAGTAGACAGGTTTCATAGATCAAAAGTAGTATAAAGATAATCCCTGTTGGTGCATTTCAAAAGGATATAGAGCCGTTCACATGTTTTTTTATCAATCTGGTATTTCCGCATGCTAATCTTGCAGCATGAAACACATCGTTACGCTTTTATTCTTAAGTTTTTATACCACGGTTTTGTGCTTTGCACAGGCACCAAAGCATACTGTAAATGGGCAGATCAAAGAACGCTCAACTAAAACTGAAATCCCTTTTGTAACCCTGGTTATTGTTGATGGGCAAGGTAAGAATCTCGTTTCAGGAATGGCCGATGAGAAGGGGAGATTCTCGCTCACCTTTTCAGGTGCAAATGAAGTGACTATTCAGTTTAGTTTTATGGGTTATGCAAAATTAACCAAGGCATTGATTTTGGCGGAGGGAAAAACAACAACCGATTTGGGAACCATACTGATGGAACCCGATCCTACTTTGTTAAAAGAAGTTTCCGTTACTTCAGAGAAGTCGGCAATCAGTTTAAAACTCGATAAAAAAGTGTTCGAAGTAGGGAGAGATATCCTTTCGCAATCGGGATCAGTATCAGAATTGCTTTCTGGCGTACCTTCGGTTAGTGTAGATCCGGGTGGTGCCATAAGTTTACGCGGAAACAGCAGTGTATTGGTGCTGATTAATGGCCGTCGTTCGGGATTAACCGCAGGTGGGGCACTCGAGCAGGTTGCTGCCGATCAGGTTGAGCGGGTAGAAGTGATTACCAATCCATCATCACGGTACGATGCCTCTGGCTCTGCAGGAATCATTAATATCGTATTAAAGAAAAATAAAAAAAGTGGCTTTAACGGGCAGATCAGGCTTGTTGGCGGTACCCCTAATGAAACGCGGGTTTCGCCCAGTTTGAATTTTAAATCCAATAAAATCAATCTTTTTTCTACCATTGGGGTACGTTTCTCGGATTATGTAGGGCTTTACACCACCAATCAATCGGTAAGACAGAACGGAACTTCGGTTTTGCTTAACCAAAGGCAGGACGAAAACCGCCATGATGATGGGAGAATGGCCTATTTCGGAGCAGATTATCAACCCGATAGCCTAAATACCATTACCCTGGCCTATCTGTTAAATGCAACTAAAGATCATGATAAAACAAGGTTAGGTTACGATTATTCGATAATGGGTGCCGGATTAGATAGTGCACTTCATAGAAATGGAGAATCGTGGGAGCGGAGAAACTATAACCAATTAGAGTTTAATTACACCCGACTTTTTAAGAAACCAGGGAAAAAACTCACAGTAGATATGCAATATGATTTTTGGAACAGTGATAAAGATTGGAACCTCTCTACCCAAAAAACGGCACCTGCATTACAGGAACTGCCACAAATCCGCACCAGCTCAATTGGCTCTAACCGTGATTTTGCCGCGCAAAGCGATATGACCATTCCAATAGATAGTAATGCCGTGCTCGAATATGGTATTAAAGGTGAAAACAGAAGCGTAAGCAGTGATTTTCTTGCTCAGAGTGAAACTGCAACTGGATGGGCAACCATCGATGGCATTGACAATGGGGTAATTTATAATGAATTAATTGGGAGTGGTTATATACAACTGAGGAATAAAACAGGCCATTTTTCCTATCAGCTTGGTTTGAGGGGTGAATATACAAGGGTTAAAATAGCCGATAGAAACAATGCTTACGATAACCTTAAAAATTATTTTAAACTTTTTCCTACCGTGCATCTTAGCTACGAGGCCGTAAAAGGAACTACTTTACAATTGAGTTACAGCAGAAGAATTAACCGTCCGGCATTGAACGATCTTTATCCCTTTAACGAACTTACCGATTTTAATTCGCGTTATGTGGGTAATCCTGAGCTTAATCCTTCTTATGCAGACGTTTTCGAACTTGGATTGCTTACTCATCTTGGTACTTTAACCGTAAATCCATCAGTATATTACCAGCACCAAACAGGCTTAATGATCGATTACAGTTACCGTGAAAACGGACTTTTTATCTCTACTCCGGTTAATATCGACCTGGAACAGCGATCGGGTATAGAACTTTCCCTGCTTTATAATCCGTATAAATGGTTACAGATGAACATGGAATTGAATGCCTATAGGTTTCGTCAGGAAGGGTTTTACAGCAGTCAGGATTTTGCATTTTCTGGCCATACCATTACGGGTAGGTTTGGTACACAGGTAAAATTGCCCGGTAAATCGAGTGTACAATTGCGTTATAATTTCTCAGGCCCGCGCGATGCTGCTCAAAGTAAAAGGAAGGCCATTCATGGGATAGATCTGGGGCTGGCACAAAATTTCTGGAAAGACCGTGCAAGCCTGCTTTTCGATGTAAGCAACCTGTTCGAACTTAGGAAATTCTCCACTACAACAACCGGACAAGATTTTACAGTCTCTCAAGTAAGCATTCCTAATGGTGCAAGATATCGGTTAACTTTTGTATACCGCTTAAACCTAACTGGAGACCAAGGTGTAAGACAGGCAAAAAGTGGCAACAGAAATTAAACAGGCATTTTGTTTGCATTAATTATTGTACAATTCAACGTTTATCTTGAAAAAGATAAACTCACTAGGGACAAAAGGCCGCGGATGCGGCCTTTTTTACATATTATAGAAAAAAAATCTTATTGTAATGTTAATGTTTTGATAAAAGTGTGGTGTGGAATTTAATATAAATGGGGAAAAAATTCCCCATTTTTTTCCGTGAACCGGAGAGAAAGTGATTGCGTTTTAATAAAAAAAATATTTTTTGCTAATAAAGCTTTAAAAGCTCATGTTTGACGCTGTATCAGTTCAATTAACTTAATAAAAAGAGGGTACTTGGTATATCCCTGTACTTTTCCCCTCTTTTCGCAATAACTGGTACTATCTTAAAAAGATAGTGTGAAATAAAGAGTCATCCCTTACTCATTTGATTTCAACAGTTAACGCCTGATGATCAACGCTCTTAATGATCTGCTGTAAACTTACTTCAAGGTTGATTATGATAAAATGAACAATAGTTAAATAGGCAGTTTTACTCCATGAGTGGATGAAATAATTCGGTGAAGGATTAGGCGCTTTTCGGCTTAATGGAATAGTTGTATTTGCAAACCATACGTTAACTGGCTGGAAAGAAAAATGCCCGGATAGATTTTTATTGGCTGGGTTTTAGGATGATTTAGGGGCTGTTTTTAGCGGGTTTTGGAAATTAACTGGTTTACTGCATCGTGAAATGTTCTGAAATCAACTGGTTTAACCAATAATTTATCGCCATTTACTAAATCGCTGATGGCGTATATACTGTGCGAACTGATGAATACGATAAATTTTACATTGTTTCTGAGCATTCGGGCAATGTCGAATCCGGAAACATCCATTTCAATGTCTAAAAAAAGGAAATCGACCTGCTGGTAATGTTTAAAAGCGGCCATGGCATCTACCGGACTTGTAAAGCTTCCCACTAATTTAAGATTTTCGATATTGGAGATATAACGTTCTATAATCTTGATCATAATGGCTTCATCATCTAAGATTACACAGTTGTAAGGTACGTTTGAGGTATTCATATCCTATTCTTTTGTTGTGCGGGCATAGCCCTAAAAGAACTGATTTTCTTTAATGTTAATTTAAGCAATAAGCTTCAGAATATGAACTCCAATTAACGATTTAAGGTTTTAACGGAGAAGACTTAAAATAGTGGTCGACGATGGTGAGCAGGCAAAAAACGAACAGGCCACCCATAAGCGAAGCCACTATATCAAATACATCAAAAGTTCTGCCTGCTATCAGTGGTTGGGCAAGTTCATAGAAAACCATAATACAACAGCCCATTGAACTCATTTTTAATGAACTTTCGTTTTCTCCCTTAACCACGGTATAAATCAATGTGATAAGCACAACCGCTATAAAATTTGGAATGGAACCAGCCAATATAGAATCATGACCATAATGTTTAAAAAGATAAGCCCTGAAACCCAATTCCATGCAAGCCGTTGCTGCCAAAGCTAAAACCAATAAAATCAGATGTACTTTTTTACGCTTCGAAATTGCATTCATTCGACTATTCTTTTTTTATCCAAATAAGATGATGAAAGATGTGGAATGTTACAATTGGCTAAAGCAATCTTTACTGCAGGAATTTCAAACAATAAAGATTTGAACGATATAAGAAATTTAAGCTTCATATAAGCGCTTATATTTTTATACAGTGGAAGCAATTAATTGATATTTAATTGGTTAAGGTGCTAATTTAATTTCGAATTGTGTATCGTTTGGTTTTACAGTTTTTAATGAAAATTCAAAACCGTGGTTCAACAAAATCTCACGCACAAGGGTAAGACCAATGCCCTGGCCGTCCTTTTTGGTGCTAAAAAACGGACTAAACAATTGTTCAGTATCCTGCTGCGAAATGCCTTTTCCCGTGTCTGAAATTGTGAGGGAGCGTTGCAATTGATCTAAAGTGATCTTTATCAAACCTGTATCTCCAATGGCTTCAATTGCATTTTTAACAATATTGATCAAAGCCTGCTCCATCTGTTCTGCATCAGCAAAGATAAAATAGGGCTCTTGGTGCAGTTCAATCTTAATTGTGATGTTTTTTTCGTTTGCAGGATAATGCATTAACTCGGATACCGATCTGATCAACGCCACAAGGTCTGTTTTCTTTCGGTTAGCTTCTGGCAGTTTAACAAGGTCGGCAAAATTGCGCATAAATACATTCAGGTTCTGGTTGCGGTCTACAGCCACTTTCATTGCATTTTTCAGGGCAGCATCATCATCGTTTAACCAAAGGTTTTGTTGTGATAACGCGGTGTTGATGATGGAATTTACCGGGCCAACGGTATTATTTACTTCGTGTGCCATCATCCTGATTACCTTGCTGTAAACACTTTTTTCTGCGGCGAAAATCTCAGCGGTTACTTCTTCGAGCATAATGAAAATACGCTCAAAACCTCGATCAATAAACCTCGATTTTTGTATTTTGTAAGTGTGCAGCCCATTGGTACGCAGTGTTTTAGAACTGCCGGTTTTCATGCCCTGAAGCTGGTTTTTAAGCAAATTCGGATTATCGGCCAATATTTCAGTTGCCTTTGGATTGATCTGTTTAATATGCCCGTCGTAGTCCAGTATAATAATGCCTGTTGGCGAAGTTTGCACCAGTTTTTCGAGAAAGAAGTGCTGTTCCTGCTGTTTGGTACGTTCCGTTCTCAGCTCGTCGATCATCCGGTTGTACACATCCACCAGTTCATCCACTTCTTTTTTGCCCGTTAGAAGAAATTTAACATTAAAATCTTTATCCTTTATGGCCGAAATACCCTGCCGCAAATAGGTGAGGGGTGCAATTAACTGTTTATATAAACTGAGTGAAATGAGGATCGAAATGATAATAAATACCTCTGTTAGTAGAAAAATGAGCTTATTTTCTTTAAAAATGAAATAACTCATCACCAGACAGGTGAGGTGCAGTATTACTAAGAAAAGGATGTACTTAGTCTTCAGTTTCATTAAAAGGGATTTGATATTTTTCTAACCTGCGGTATAAGGCGTTTCTGGTAATGCCTAAAGATGCTGCGGCCTTGGTAATCCTGTTTTTATGAAAATTCATGGCCTGTTTAACCATTTCGGCTTCCATCTGATCTAAAGTCATTGTGCCTACGCCTGGCAGTTTTACTTTTTCATTTTTCTGTGGAGATAAATTTAACTGCGATTGGAAATCATCAATGCCCAGTTCGTTTTTACTGCTGATCAGTACCGTACGCTCTACCAGGTTTTTTAATTGCCTGATGTTGCCGGGTAAAGGCAGTTGTTGCAGCCAGCGCATGGCCTGCGGCGATATCGATAAATCAGGGCGGTTGTAAATCTCTTTCATATTCTTAATAAAGAAATTAACCAGCAGCGGAATATCTGATGAACGTTCCCTTAAAGCAGGCAAATGGATGGTAATTAAATTGATCCGGTATAACAAATCTTCCCTGAACAGGCCGGAAGCAACCATTTCGTTCAGGTTTTTATTGGTGGCACAAACTACGCGGGTATCAACGGTTTTAGTACGGCTGCTGCCCAATACTTCGTAGGTTCGATCTTGTAATACCCTTAACAGTTTAACCTGACTTGAGGCTTCCAGATCGCCAATTTCATCTAAAAATATGGTTCCCTTATTGGCCATTTCGAAACGGCCTGTTCTGTCAAAACGGGCATCGGTAAAGGCACCACGCACATGGCCAAACATTTCGCTCTCAAAAAGAGAAGAAGAAATACCACCAAGATTTACTTTAACAAATGGTTTGTTGATGCGGTTACTGTTCTCGTGGATGGCTTCGGCAATCAGTTCCTTGCCTGTGCCACTTTCGCCGGTAATGAGGATGGAGGCATTGGTAGAGGCCACACGTCCGATGGTTTCAAGAATGGATAACAGTCCCGGATCCTCACCAATAATTTGTTTAAAATTGTATTTTTTATCAAGTTCTTTTCTGCTTCTGGATATTGCTTTTTTACCGTTCAGCTGCAATAAAGTATCTACCGACTGCAGTACATAATCATTATTCCAGGGTTTATTGATAAAATCGTTGGCACCGAGTTTCATGCCCTGTACTGCCAGTTCGATACTGGCCCAGCCCGTAATTAAAATAACAGGTAAAGCGGCATCATAGGCTCTTATTTTTTTGAGCAGCTGCATGCCTTCTTTTCCAGAGGTATCAATAGAAAAGTTCAGATCCAGCACAACAAGTTCAGGCTTTTGGGTTTTAACTGCCTCAAAAGCCTGAGCCGGACTATCTACAGTAACAATTTCATTTCCAGTGCTTTTTAAAAGAAGTGAAAGTGAAGTTCGTACCGCTATATCGTCATCAACAATTAATATCATATGCGAAGTTAAGATAAGTATTATTCTTCATGCAATGCAATGGCAGGGTGGATGCCTGCGGCCTGTTTGCCAGGGTACAAAGAGCAGAATAAAACCAGCAGATAGATAAATAATATAGATAACAACATGGCAACAATATAAACGCTTGCAGGAATGTTGAAAACGCTTAGCAACGGAAATTGAATAGCAAAGAAACAACCTACAATTAACGACATGGTTGCCAATATCATTGCTTCCAGCACGAGTTGGTAAGATACCGAACGGCCGCTTGCACCGATGGCCCTGCGCAAACCGATTTCTCCTTTTCTTTTATTGATATTATACCACAATACACCAAACAAGCCAAGTGCCACATTAATGATCAGAAAAGTGGCGATGATGATAAAAATAACCATCGGAATAATGGTTTGTCTGTTTCTCGTATCACGCATTTCATCTACGTGTTGTATTTCTATTGCACTGTGTGTGGTGGTTGCCATAAATTTATAAAGCCCGCTTTCGAATGTTGCATCGGCATTTGGACGTACTTTGATTAAAAGTGTGCCTGTCCATCTTAAATAACCTGTATCTAAACGGCTAAACACGGCATTGTTTCCCGGCTGGAAATCGCCATTTGCTTTAATATCCGCAACAACGCCAATCACTTTTAACTTGTTTTTATCGTCAAAATCGCCAATCAGTTTGCCTGCAGCTTTTTGGCTGCCGAACATCTCATTTTTCAAAGTTTCGTTAATAATTACGCCTTTATCTTTACCAACAGCATCTTCCGGTAAAAACCACCTTCCTTCGAGCAATGGAACATTCCATACCTTTTGATAATCATCGCCTACCATAAAGTTACTTACACGATCAAATTTCCGCCTGTTTTGTGTTAAACCTGTACTCATAAAACTATCAGAGTAGGGATAATTCGAACTGGAAAAAGTCACATTTTCGATTTGAGGCATGGCCTTTAATGATTTGGTGAGGTTATCATAAAAAATAACCAGCGAATCACGGTCTTTTGGGAGCTGACGATTTCCATACGAAACCGACCAAACCCTCTTGTAATCAAAACCAAGTGGTTTGGAATAGTTTTGATAATAATAGGTGAGGTAAGAAAAAACGGCAAATATGACCAGAAAAGAAATGAGGATTTCGGAAAGGAAAAGGAAGTTCTGTTTCCTTTTGTTCCATATCAATTTAAATAAGTGTTTAAACATCATAATATCTTTTAATTTAGGCTTTAAGTGCTTTCACTACATTCAGTTTCGACATCCTCCAGGCCGGATAAACGCCAGAAATCAATCCGAAAAATACGCAGGCAAGGAAACTATAGCACAGTACAGAGAAATTCATAGTGAGGTTTATGTTTGAGAGAAAATTTGTTTCATTAATGAATGCAATCACCAGCAGTGAAAGGATTACACCAATAAATCCACCTAGAAAGGTCAGGATCATGTTCTCTACAATAAACTGGTAAACCAATGTTTTGGAGGAGGCGCCAAATGCTTTACGGACACCAATTTCTGATGAACGTTCCATAATCCTGGTGATGTTGATGTTAACCAGATTGATGGTTGGAAGCAGCAAAAACAGCAACACGAATCCGCCGGCCATAGTAATCACTTTTGTAACTGCGCCATTTGTCGAATCGCCTCCAATTCTCCTGCTAATGCTGGTGAAAAATGGATCAGCGTTACAGTACAGTTTATCAAAATCTTTGGGGATTGGCACTTTTTTCACCATTTGGTCGAATTCCTTTTTCAGTTTAGGAACGTCTGCTTTACTTTTTGCCAGCAGAATAGCATTATAATTACCCATTATATTTTGATTGTCGCGGTTATCTTTCGAAAGGCTATAAGGTAAATACATGTCTCCACTAAAATTGCGGACGGTTTCTGATACGTTTTCAACCACTCCAATAACCCGGTAATTGATATTGTCGGCAGAAATGTATTTGCCTACAACCGATTTTTCATCACCAAAATAGGCCTTTTTTGTTTCTTCAGATATTACCGCCACTAACTCCGCATTGTCTATTTCCTTTTGCGAAAATGCTTTCCCTTCCAGAAATTTATATTCGAGTATATGCCAGTAACCGGCATTGGTGTATTGATAATTGATGACCAGTTTCTTATTGTTTACATAGGCATTTGATGCTTTAGCACTGGAAGTAATGCCCATTTTTTGGAGGTTTTTTAAGGTGGCTACGTAATGTTCCAAAAAATAAACTGAAACATTACTGCTATTCATCCAGCCTTCTTTGGAGTTTTTGATTTCAATTCTTTCTATATATAACGAGCGGTCTCTTTTATAATCAGGGTAATCCGGGCTAATCATTTTATCCACGAGTGCCGTAACCACCATCAAAATGGTGAGTGTGAAGCTAATCCCAAACAGGCTGATGAAGGTGAAGAACTTTCTTCGCTTCAGTACAGCTATGGCTATTTTAAAGTAGTTTTTTAGCATAATTTTAGCTTATTGAACTTGTGAACCATCAAATAAACGCACCAGTCGGTGTGTTTTATGTGCCATACTTTCATCGTGCGTAACCATTACAATGGTTGTACCTTCATTTTTATTCAGGTTAATGAGGATATCCATAATTTCATTTCCCATTGCACTATCCAGGTTTCCTGTTGGTTCATCGGCCAAAATAATCTGCGGATTGCCCACAATGGCCCTTGCAATGGCTACACGTTGCCGCTGACCGCCCGAAAGCTGTGTAGGAAAATGTTTTAAACGGTTGCTCAATCCAACTTTTTCTAAAGCTGCGGTAGCGAGCATTTTACGTTCTTTGGCCGATGAATTACGGTATAATAAGGGCAGTTCTACATTATCAAGTACCCGTAAATCGTTAATAAGGTGATAACTTTGAAAAATAAAACCCAGCTTCTGGTTTCTGAATTTGGCCAGTTTTTGGTCTGAAAACCGGCTGATATCCTGCTCATCAATGCTAATGTTCCCTTTAGAAGGCTCATCCAATAAGCCCATAATGTTAAGGAGTGTACTTTTGCCACAGCCAGATGGCCCCATAATGGAAAGAAACTCACCTTTTGCAATATCAAGACTGATCCCATTGATGGCGAGTGTTTCTACCGTATCGGTACGGTAAACTTTTTCAATATTTTGTAAGCGTATCATAATGTATAATTAGTGATTAAGATTTATTAATAGGTGATTTTTCTGTTTTTTTCGAAATCGTAAAGTGAGAGGTAACGTAGTTGGTAGTAGGCGCCCCAAAAATCGCGTAGAGACGAAACATAATCGCGTTTTGCCCTGTCGTTTTCCTGAAAGGCAATACTAAGGTCGGTGATGCTTAAATTGCCCAATACATAACGTTCGCTGGCTATTTTGTATTTTTCGGCGGCAATTTTCTCGGCTTCATCTGTCAGCTTTATTTGCTCTTTCATCATATTAAAAAGTGTTACCTGTGTTACAATCTGTTGTTTAAAAGTCTGTTTGTCCTGCTCAACGGCATAGGTGGTAAACTGTTCATTTGCCTGAGCAGTCTTGGTACGCGATTTTGATCTTCCCCAATCCATTACCGGGATAGAAAGCTGTAACTCTACTGATTGCTGGTTCTTTGGTGAACGGTAAATATCAAAAGCACTATTGGCCGCATTAGAAAATCCCAGGTTGGCACGTAATGTTGCGGTTAAACCGTTTTCGCCTTTGGCCTTTGCTACATCTCTTTTTGCTTCGGCCATACGGCGGATAAAGGCTATGGCTTCCGAGCGGTTTTCGAAAGCTTCGGCCAATACTTTTTCGGCAACCACTGTCATTTGGGCTACTACAGAGGGCATGTCCAGTTTAATCCTGTCGTTACCTTCAATACCAATGTAACTCCGTAGGTTCAGGGTTGCAATTTCTACATCGCGTTTAGCCGTTCCTACTGCTTTTTGGGCATTTAAAACTTCCAGCTGAAGTTGTAAAATCTCATTTTTCGAAATCTTACCCAGCTCGAATTTGGTATCGGCAATGGTTAAAATGCGTTTGGTATTGGTATAGTTTACATCGGCAATGTTCAGGTTTACCTGTGCGAGCAATAAATCGAAAAAATACTCAGTAACTGTAATGGAAATCTTTTCCTGCGTTTCTATAAAAACCTGTTTACTTTCATTAAATTTTAAAGGCTCTATTTTCTTGTCCCATTTTAAATTATTAAACTGAAGCAGGGGCTGAGTATAACCAATGCCATATGGAATACCATTATATAGCACGCTGTTCCTGTCGAAATCATCAAAGCGTTGTAACTGTGTGGTGCCATAAATTGTGCCACCCGTGGTGGCAATGCTTTGGCTAAAATTTAATGTTAGCGATGAGTTATCATAATGTACAGGCTGAAAAAGGATGGTTCCGTTAGGTTGTTGCACCTGCGTATAGGTTTTGGTGTAACCCGGTAAAACTCCCTGCAAGGCCAATTGAGGCTGGTAATTAGATTTAAACGTACGCCATTCCCAGTATTTGGTTTCCTTAACCGTTATGGCCTGCTTGGCAGCGATAGAATTAGCCTTGGCCATTTCTACCACCTGTTGTAAGGTAAATTGCAAGGTATCTGCTTTTTGAGAGGAGAAACCTTTAGAGCTAAATATCGCTAACAAACCCATAAGTAAAAATTTCATTCGCATAATTTTAATTACTGATGGTGATGGTTTTCGTGTTTTTATAGTCGCCCATGTCTGAAGTGATCACTTCTTCACCCGCTTTTAATCCGCTCAGAATTTCTACATAATCGAAATTGCTTAAACCTGTTTTAACAGATCGGCGTTCCGCAACCCCATTTTTCAGTACAAAAATTTCCTGAAGGTTCGAGCCATTAAATGCAGGACCATTGGCCAACCGCAAAACCCCGTTTCTGGTAGCGGTAACTAAAAACACATCAACTTTCTGGTTTGGGCGCAGTTCTTTACTGTCTTTTTGGTTCAACTGGATGTCGAAAGAAACAATCGCATTGTTTACCGCGGGAGATATATTCACCACCGATCCGCGTAACTGCGTATTGCCAATACGGATAATGGCAGTCATATTGTTATGTATTTTATCCAACAGGTTATCGGACATGCTTCCGGCCACTTTAAATCCACTTAAATCCGCAATTCTCACTAAAGCGTCACCTTCGTGTACGCTCGCACCTATGTTTTTATTTACCCAGGTAATTACACCAGGCCGGGTAGCAATTACATCAGCCAGGTCAAGTTTACGTTTTAAAGCCTCCAGATCTTTCCTTTGGATGGCCAGAGAGATTTCTGCTTCCCTGATTTCGATTTTCATGGTTTGCTGTTTGCTCCTGATCTCGTTTTCCAGCTGAAGTTTTTCCAGTTCGGCAACTTTCAGGTTCAGCTCTGCAGCTTCTACATCTTCTTTGGTTCCTCCGCCCGCTTTTAACAATCTTTTTGCCGAAGAAACCGCATCGTTAAGGTTACTGATCCGTAACTGTTTAATGCTGTTGTTTGATTTGATATCGAAAAAACTTTTCTCCAGATCGAGTTTCAGTTTACGGATCTCATTTTCTTTCGATTCCATCTGAAATTCCAGTTTACCATAATCTGTTTCGCTCACTGATTTATCAAGCGATAAGATCGATTCTCCTTTTTTTACCTTATTGCCTGCATCCATCAGCACATTTTTGATCGATGCATTAATCGGACTGGTTAAAACCTCTTCAAACTCAGGGAGTACCTCACCGGTTGCATTAATCGTATTTTCGATGATGCCTGTTTCTACTTTAGCCGTGGTAAAATCGGCCAGGGTTAACGATGGCTTGAAAAAGAACCGAACAAACCAAATGGCGATTGCTAAAGCGATTATGACAGTGAAAATAAGGAGGTAGGTTTTTTTCTTCCTTTTCGAAGAAACTTCTTCTTCAATGAGTTTGTCCATTTAAAAATAATTTACATCTGGCTTTACAATAGGGGTGCCATTGTTAAGTATTTGTTATTCAGTTATTTGTGTTTGGTGTTAAAAACATAAATGCCCGATATCGAACATCTTGTTTGTAATCGGACAAAAAAGGAGGAAGGAAGGAAGGAAGGAAGGAAGGAAGGAAGGAAGGAAGGAAGGAAGGAAGGAAGGATCTCAGCCTCTTTACTTAATATAGTTTAAAGATTTCTCGGCTGCGCTCGAAATGACGATCTCTCGCATTTTGACTGTGCTTTTCAAAAGAGAAGTTAGTCATTAAAAACAAAAAACTCCAATAGATTAATCTATTGGAGTTTTATATCCCGAAAAAGGAAAAATATTATTTGTTCAACTGTACCAGTGTTTGAGTAGCCTGGTTTTCTAAAGCCCTGTCTACATTTGGTAAACGCATCTTTGCGATGTTGTTTTCTACATTTAAAGATGGGTTTTCTGCTTTTGCAAGTGCAGCAATATCTCTTGTGGTGCTTGAAAGCATTTTTAGCGATAATAAGAATAAACGGTTGTCATATTCAGTTGCTGCACGCTCACTATAATCATGCTGAACCTTATCCAATAATACCAGTTTATCAGTAATCTGATCTAATACCTCTTCAGAAAGCTCCAGTCCCTGGATGCCAATAACGCGGTTATTTTTTACAAAATATTCCAGTCCGTTAAACGTAATGATGGTTAAATTATTTCTGTTGATGATGTATTCAGCTTTTGATGCATTGCCATTTTTACGGCTCTTTTTTTGTGCACTTAATCTTTCGATTACAGCATTGCCATTTACTTTGTCAACGTTTTCAATTGGAGTTGCCAGTTTGCTTTGGTTTTGTTGAGCCATCACCTGGATTGATGATGAAGATATTAAGGCAGTTAAAAGGAGTACAAAAGAAGTTGATTTGGCAATTTTCATGGCGCAAAGATAAAATATAAAAATATAATTCCGAACTTTTTGTATGTTTAATATTACAGTTTGAAGGCAATTTTGAAATTATTTTGATGATAAAAATCAACATATTGGTTTAATGTTGTATTTTTAGTTAGTAATAATTGTTTAAACTGTATTTTTTAACTTGATAGATTGCAGAAAATTCATCGTTTTAACTACTGTTAAATATTTAGCTTTTAACTTAATCTTAACAGCAGCTTTATATATCATCTTTACTTTTGTGGTGTAAAATATTTGGTTAGTATTATACAGGTTTAGTTAGTTGATAAGAAAAGGCCGCAATGGATGTTGCGGCCTTTTTGATTTAATAGCATCGTCAAACAAAATAGCCGGTTTCACGTTTTTTCCATAAACCAAAACCCAATTACCATCTGATATGAAAATCACTGCTTTATTATTGCTCTCAGCAATATTTTTATCGATAGGCTGCAATGCCCAAAACCCTATTTCTTTAAATCCTGCGCCTGTAAAAATTGAAAAAAGGCAGAATATGCTACTGTGCAACCTTATTACCAAATCGATTTTAGTGCCGCTATGTGCATGTTCGAAGTAAGGGTTAATGATGTATTGGTATTTACACTTGATTTACCTGGACAAGCTTCTTCAACAATCCCGATCAATTCGGCCATTTTACAAAGTGGAAAACAGCAGATTAGCATCAAAGTGTTGCCAATGGAAGGGCAGAAGGTATTGAACCCAAATGCCAGTTTTAAATATACCATCAAAGTTTATGATGCGGCTAAAAACCTTGAGTTTAAAGAACAGCTTCCCGGTGAGTATGCTGTTGAAAAGGTAAACCCAGCCAAAAAACAAGCTTTCCTTAGTCAAACAGCTACTTTTAATGCCGAAGTGCCTTATAACATCACTGCTTATCAAAATGGTACTGATCTTAAATCGGTTGCCGGATTGAATGATAAATTACGCCGCGCTTATCAAAAATTAGCAGAATTGATCGCAAAGGCAGATATGGAGCAGTTAAAAAAACTGATCGCCAATAGAGAACAGGTCGCTGCGGTAACCATGTATTTGAGCAAAGAAGAAACCGAAGTGAGGATAAAAAGTATGTTGGGTGATTTAAAATCTGGCTTTAAAATGATACCAATTCCGGCAAATGCACAGGTTAAAATATTCGGTAACGGCAAAGTAGCTAGCCTGGTTACGCCACAGGGAGGTTCGGTAATCAAGCTTAGAAATGAAAAAGCACAGGAAGAAATGGAACTCGAATTTACTTTTTACATTCCACAGGGGAAAACGGAGCTAGAAATTATTTAAAAGAGCTTTATTTAGGTCGAAATCATTTATTGACAAAAATATCTTCTGATTTATTTGTTAATAAATGAATAATCATTTAGTTTTGTCGTAGTTTAAATTTGGTCATGCGGACAAGGGATATCAATAAAGAACTTTTAGTAAAACAAAAAGCCATCGAAACCATTGTAAAATATGGCCTGGAGGGTTTTACCATCAATAAACTGGCTAAAGCCTGTGGCATATCGGTGGGTACGCCTTATGTGTACTATAAGGATAAAGATGATCTGATTGTTAAAATCGTGATGGAAGAAGGGGCGAGGATGGAAGAGGCCATGCTACTTGATTTTGATCCGGAAGCGTCGTTAGAGGATGGACTGCGTATCCAATGGCGAAACCGTTTTAATTATATGATCGAAAACCCTATGCTTGGGCAGTTTTTTGATCAGATCAACAGCTCTACTTATCAGGATCAGTTTTTGAAGATGTTTAATGGTGAAGAAGGAAACTTAATGAGCCTGTTTAAAAAAGACATCACCACATTTATCCACAATGTAGTAAAGCGGGGCGAAATGGACGAAATGCCTTTCGAGGTATATTGGTCGGTGGCTTATTCACCTTTATATTCCCTGCTCCGTTTTCACCATAGGGGAAAAAGTATTGGAGGTAAACCTTTTCAGATTACCGATGAGATATTGTGGGCCGCGTTCGACCGCGTAGTAAAGGCTTTAAAAAACTAAAGCCTTTTTTTTGAAGTATATTATTAAATAATTATTCATTTATGAATGGAAAATTTTAATCACATCTTATTATTTAAAACCAATCTCGAAGCCGCTGATAAAGAGCTGTTAAGGGTTGTTTTTACCAAAGAGGGTATAACAGAGTGGAACATCGACCTTGATGATGAAGACCGTGTGCTACGCATTATATCTGCCTCTTTACAACACAATTACATCATACAATTAATTAAGGGTTGCGGCTTCGAATGCTGTACACTCACTTAAAAAGAAAAAATAAAATGAAAAATAAACAGGATATTATTCCATTTACGGGGTACCAGAAAATTGTGGTATTTATACTGGCCATGACCCAGTTTACCGTGATACTTGATTTTATGATCATGTCGCCATTGGGCGATATGCTGATGAAATCGCTCGATCTTAAACCAGCTGCGTTTGGTGTAGCCGTATCGGCTTATGCTTTTAGTGCGGGGATATCGGGCCTGCTTACGGCAGGTTTTGCAGATAAATTCGACCGTAAAAAGCTTTTGGTCTTTTTTTATTCAGGCTTTATTATCGGCACGGTTCTATGTGGATTGGCCACTACTTACCAAATGCTCTTAGCCGCACGAATTATCACCGGACTATTTGGAGGTGTAATAGGCTCTATTTCGTTAGCCATTATTGCCGATCTGTTTGCTCTTGAACAACGTGGAAGGGTAATGGGGTTCGTGCAGATGGGTTTTGGTGCCAGTCAGGTATTAGGCATTCCCATTGGCATTTACGTAGCAAATGCATGGGGCTGGGAATCGCCATTTTTGTTAACAGCGGGACTTGGGCTTATTATTGCCATTGTGATTTTGCTTCAATTAAAGCCGGTTAATCAGCATCTTTTGGTGCAACGCGATAAATCGGCACTGAAACATTTATGGCATACTGTTGCGAAACGTGATTATCGTATTGGCTTTGCCGCGACAGCAGTTTTATCGGTAGGCGGTTTTATGATGATGCCTTTTGGAAGTGCATTTGCGGTGAATAACCTCGGCTTGACCAATGCACAACTGCCTATATTATTTATGACCTCTGGCATTTGCTCATTAGTGATTATGCCGCTTATCGGCAGGTTAAGTGATAAAGTAAGCAAATTTAAACTTTTCACCATCGCAACGATATGGCTGATGTTTGTTTGTGTGATATACACCAATTTATCAGCCACGCCATTTTATCTGGTGCTCGTATTTAATGTGTTGATGATGATGGGGATGCTGAGCAGGATGGTTCCTTCGAGTGCGCTAACAAGTGCCGTGCCCGATATGGCCGATCGTGGTGCTTTTATGAGCATTAATGCTTCATTGCAGCAAATTGCAGGTGGTATTGCAGCCACAGCTGCCGGGATGATTGTGGTGCAACAAACGAAATTTAGCCCCCTCGAACATTATAATACGGTGGGTTATGTAGTAGTGGCCATATCGGCGCTCAGTATATTTTTACTGTTCAGGGTAAGCCAGATCATTGCCAGAAAAAATACGGGTAAAACGGTATTACCTCAGGCCGTTGAAGAAACAGTATTAATGGAAGGGATTTAATTCAACATCATTAAATAAATCCTTGGTTGCAATAAATTGCTTAAAAAAACGTCTTTATTGGGCTGTAACAGCTGATTGTAAATAAAATGATTAGTTTTGCGGCCTGCTTATTGTTGAGCAGAGCGTATAAATATTAAATTATGGATGGTCTATCATCCTGATAAGAAAAAAAATTATGGACAAATTTAAAGAAGTACAGAATCTGATCGCTTCAGTTGAGGCAGATGTAACCAAGTTTTATGATGGTGGAAATGCAGCAGCAGGTACACGTGTACGTAAAGCAATGCAAGATCTTAAAGTTTTAGCTCAGGATATCAGAGCTGAAGTAACAGAGAAAAAAAATAGCGCGAAATAATTAAATTATTGCGTTTTGGGAAAAACAAGAGCCTTCAGTCTTAACCGCTGGAGGCTTTTTTGTTGACGAATGACGACTTCACTTCTTTTACCTTTTTATCCCGATAATCATTACATTTGCTTCCAATGAAATACTTTGTGCTTTTGTTTTCCCTTTATCTCATCCTTCTGGGCATTACGCCTTGCCAGGATAGGGATGATATGGTTACAAGCGCTCAGTTCGAAACTGTTGTTCACCGCGATGCTGCCAAAGGCGAACATGCCGGCGGCGAAATGTGTCCGCCGTTCTGCAGCTGTGCCTGCTGTTCAGTGGCACAACATTTCCCTCTTGAAAAAACAACTACAGTTGTCGTTCCTGTTTTTCAGCAATCTTACCCGGGCTTTTACTGCTCTGATTTAAAAAAACAGCCTGTTGATGTTTGGCAACCGCCTAAACTCATATAATCATTATTTTTTGTATGGCCTAATGCCATAAATTTTAGCCTGCACCACGCAAGGATTTTAGTCTGAAGCGTAGGTCATCTTGCTATTTATTAATTTTTGATTATAACCATAATGCTGAACAAAATAATACAGTTCTCCATCAGGCAGAAATTGCTGGTGGGGATTATGATGCTGGCGTTGATTGCCTGGGGTATATATTCCTTAAAGCAGCTGCCAATTGATGCACTTCCCGATATTACCAATAACCAGGTACAAATCATCACCAATTCGCCCAGCAATGGGGCAGAGGATATCGAAAGGTTTGTAACCTATCCGGTAGAACAGACCATGGCCACCATACCGGGTATTGAAGAAATCCGGTCTTTTAGCCGTTTTGGACTTTCGGTCGTTACCGTTGTTTTTAAAGAAAATGTAGAAATTTACTGGGCCCGTCAACAGGTAAGCGAACGCCTTTCCGAAGTAGAAAGGAATATACCAAAAGGAATTGGAACGCCCGAAGTTGCACCTTTGACCACTGGTTTGGGTGAGATTTACCAATACGTGATTCATCCCAAAAAAGGATACGAAAAAAAATATGATGCTATCGAACTCCGCTCTATACAGGATTGGATTGTACGCCGGCAGCTTTTAGGGGTAGAGGGCATAGCCGATGTAAGCAGCTTTGGAGGATACCTCAAACAATACGAAATCGCGCTCAATCCCGATAAACTCCGGAGTATGGATATTTCCATCAGCGATATATTTACCGCACTCGAAAAGAATAATCAGAATACCGGGGGCGCCTACATCGACAAGAAACCCAACGCTTATTTTATCCGTAGTGAAGGCCTGATCAACAGCATCGAAGATATCGAAAATATTGTGGTGCGTACTAATGCCAACAGCATCCCCGTGTTGATCCGCAATGTGGCCGAAGTACGGATTGGTGCGGCTACCCGCTACGGCGCCATGACGAGGAACGATCAGGGTGAAGTGGTTGGTGCTGTGGTAATGATGTTAAAAGGTGCCAATTCATCAAAGGTAATTGCCAATGTGAAAGCCAGAATGGAGCAGATATCTAAAAATCTGCCTGAAGGGGTGGCGATAGAGCCCTTTATCGACCGCACAAAACTCGTAAACAATGCGATCGGGACTGTAGCCAAAAACCTCGCTGAAGGTGCATTGATTGTAATCTTTGTATTGGTATTGCTGTTGGGTAATTTTCGCGCCGGGCTAATCGTAGCTTCCGTAATTCCATTAGCAATGTTATTTGCCGTTTGTTTAATGAACCTTTTTGGCGTAAGCGGAAACCTGATGAGTCTTGGTGCAATAGATTTCGGCCTGATTGTAGATGGTGCAGTAATCATTGTAGAAGCATCGCTCCATCACCTTGGCCTCCGTAAAAACAAAGGCCGCTTAAGCCAACAGGAAATGGATGCAGAGATTTTCGAATCGGCCTCAAAGATCAGAAACAGTGCTGCCTTTGGTGAAATTATTATTCTTATCGTTTATCTGCCCATCCTTGCTTTGGTGGGTATTGAGGGTAAAATGTTCAGGCCGATGGCACAAACTGTTGCTTTTGCCATTCTTGGTGCCTTTATTCTATCACTTACTTACGTACCCATGATGAGTGCACTGTTTCTGAACAAAACCATCAGTACCAGGAGGAATGTTTCCGACAGGATCATGGCTTTCTTCCAAAGGATATATACCCCAATGCTCAATTTTGCCATCAGGGCCAGGTTGGTAGTTGTAGGCACTGCGCTTGCTTTATTTGCAATCTGTTTAATTATTTTCAACTATCTCGGGGCCGAATTTATCCCCACTTTAGAAGAAGGCGATTTTGCGGTAGAAACTAGGGTACTCACCGGAAGCAGTTTATCACAGACGATCGAGGCCTCTACACGTGCTGCAAAAGTGCTAAAAGCCAATTTTCCGGAGGTAAAAGAGGTAATCGGGAAGATTGGTTCGAGTGAAATTCCTACTGACCCGATGCCGGTTGAAGCCTGCGACCTCATGATCATCCTGAAAGATAAAAGCGACTGGACAAGCGCTTCAACAAGGGAAGAACTTGCACAGAAGATGCAACGGAAGCTCGAACAATATATTCCCGGCGTAACCTTTGGATTTCAACAACCCATACAGATGCGTTTTAATGAACTGATGACGGGGGCCAGGCAGGATGTGGTAATTAAAGTTTATGGAGAAGATTTTGCCAAACTGAGCAGTTATGCTTCAAAAATTGGTGCAATTGCCGGTAAAATAGAAGGTGCTCAGGATGTTTATGTAGAGCAGGCCTCAGGACTACCTCAGGTAATCATAAAATTCCATAGGGATAAGATCGCTCAGTTCGGTCTCAATATAGAGGATGTAAATACGGCCATCCGCTCAGGTTTTGCAGGAGAAGTAGCAGGTTTGGTATTTGAAGGCGAAAAGCGCTTTGACATGGTGGTACGACTGGAAAAAGAAAACAGGCAATCGCTGGAGGATGTGAAAAATCTTTTCGTTACCGCTCCCAATGGCAATCAGATCCCGTTAGAACAGCTGGCCGATATCCAATACAAAGAAGGCCCTAACCAGATCCAGCGCGATGATGCTAAACGGCGCATCACCGTTGGTTTTAATGTAAGGGGAAGGGATGTAGAAAGCATTGTAAAAGAAATCCAGCAGAAAATAGATAACGAAGTAAAATTTGCGCCAGGGTACTACCCAACCTTCGGTGGTACTTTCGAAAACCTGCAGGCCGCGAATAAAAGACTGGCTATTGCTGTTCCTTTAGCCCTGTTACTGATTTTATTATTGCTCTACCTCACCTTTTCATCCATTAAACATGCCCTGTTAATCTTCACTGCTATTCCTTTATCGGCCATTGGTGGCGTACTGGCTTTATGGGCGAGGGGGATGCCTTTCAGCATCTCAGCAGGCATCGGTTTTATTGCGCTGTTTGGCGTGGCCGTACTCAACGGGATTGTATTGATCAGTGAATTTAACAGGTTAAAAAAAGAAGGAATGACAGATACACTGGAAATTATCAAAACCGGAACTTCGATCAGGCTCCGTCCGGTAATTATGACGGCGCTCGTGGCCTCATTAGGTTTTTTACCAATGGCCATTTCGGGCGGAAGCGGTGCCGAGGTGCAGCGCCCATTAGCAACGGTGGTGATCGGTGGTTTGCTTTCTGCAACTTTGCTTACCCTTTTGGTATTGCCGATCCTTTACATCTGGGTAGAAAAAATGGGGAAGAAAAAGGTTAAACTTGCTCCGGTGGCTGGTTTGTTGATATTAATTACATCTTTATTTGCGGTTCCATCTTCACAGGCACAAAGCACTAGTTTAAGCTTAAATCAGGCGGTATCATCAGCACTACAAAACAATAAAGCGGTTAACAGTGCCAGTTTAAGTGTGAATTTACAAGAACAGTTAAAGAAATCAGCTTTCGAAATGCCCAAAACCGATGTTTCGATGATGTATGGCCAATACAACAGCCTGATTAAAAATGACAAGAACTTTAGCCTTTCACAAACCATTCCTTTTCCTACACTTTTCTCTGCAAATGCTGCCTTAGGCGATGAAAGGATCAAAGCAAGCCAGTTTCAGGTGGCTTCGACCAAAAATGAGTTGGTTTATCAGGTGAAAACCGTTTATACCAATCTGCAATATCTTTATTCTAAAGAAAAACTGCTGTTACAGCAAGACAGTATTTATAAAGGATTTGTTAAATCAGCCTCGCTGAAATATAAAACGGGTGAGGGTAATCTTTTAGAAAAAGTAGCGGCAGAAACCCAGTTGAAAGAGGTGCAAAATCAATTGGAACAGAACAAGGCTGATATCGAAATTTACAACAGTCAGCTGGCTACACTATTGGGAAGCACAACAAATATAACCGAAAAGGACCTTAAAGAAAAAAACATCGTTCCCATATCAGACAGCACCTCGGTAAAGGAGAATCCGCTATTGGCTTATTTCAGGCAACAGATTGTAATTGCCGATAAACAACGGAAAGTGGAGCTGGCAAAAGCGCTTCCAGATATTACTTTAGGTTATTTTAACCAATCGCTTACAGGCTTTCAGAATGTAAATGGCAGTGAGGTATATTTTGGTCAGGATAAACGTTTTCAGGGCTTTCAGGTAGGAATAGCCTTTCCATTGTTCTATAAATCTTATTCAGCAAAGGCAAAAGCAGCGGCCATCAGTAAAGATATTGCCACCAGTGATCTCGATCTGCAGGAGCGCAGGTTAACCGGACAATATCAGCAGTTACTCCGCGAATACCTTAAAAATAAAGATCGCTATAGCTACTTTCAAACCTCTGCGCTACCCAATGCCACATTGATTTTAAAAAACAGCCGCATTGCCTACCAGAATGGGGAGATCGGTTATTCAGAATACCTGCTCAACCTGAAACAGGTGAATAGCATTTATGAAAGTCACCTGGTGGCCTTATTACAGCTTAACCAGAGTATTAACCACATCGAATTCCTTACCGGAAATTTCAACTCATTATAAAGAAAAGACATGAAATCCATATATCAATATTTAAGTTTATTAACCGTTGTAGTTTACCTCACAGCTTGTGGAAGCCCTAAAGCAGAAAAAGTACCTGAAAAAGAAGCAGCTCACGAGGAAAGCGACATTGTTACTTTAACGCCTGAACAGCATAAACTGGCCGAAATTACCCTGGGCGAAATTGAATTAAAAGAACTGAGTGGAACAACCAAAGTAAACGGCATGCTCGATCTGCCCCCACAGAGTTTGGTTTCCATCTCTACACCATTGGAAGGAATTGTGAAAAGTACCTCTATGTTACAGGGAATGCGGGTGAAAAAAGGTGAATTGGTCGCCGTGATGCAAAACCCGGAATTTATCCAGATGCAACAGGATTACCTGGATTACAAAAGCCAGTTACAGTTTTTGAAACAGGAGTTAGATCGTCAGGAAGAATTAGCAAAAGAAAATGTAAACTCCAAAAAAGCACTTCAAAAGGCCCGGAGCGAATACCAGAGTGTTAGTGCACGTTTGTTGGGGCAAAGGTCTAAACTTTCACTGATCAATATCGATTTTGCCGCTTTAGAAAAAGGGAAGATTTTAAAAACCTTTAACCTATATGCGCCAATGGCGGGCTACGTTACTCAGGTAAATACGAACATTGGAGCCTTTGCCAGCACTACCGATGAATTGTTTAAAATTGCTGATACCGAACATTTACATGCGGAGCTTACGGTGTTTGAAAAGGATGTGCCTAAGCTTAAAATCGGGCAAAAAGTGCGCTTTACCCTGGCCAACGAAGAAAAAGAACGCATGGCAACCGTACATTTAATCGGTCGCGAAATTAGCAAAGAACGTACTGTTCAGATCCATTGTCATTTAGATAAAGAAGATACCCAACTGCTTCCGGGCATGTACCTGAAAGCTTATGTGGAAAGCGGAGCCAATAAAGTTGAAGCCTTGCCCGATGCCGCTATAGTTGAATTTGAAGGCAAGAAATATGTATTTATCGAACAATCTGCATCTAAACTGGCTTATCGCTACCGCATGATGGAAGTGAAGACTGATGTTGCCGAAAATGGCTACACTCAGGTGTCATTTGCAGAAACAGTAACTAAACCCAAAGTGGCTGTAAAAGGCGCTTATGATCTGCTGAGTAAGGTAAAAAATGCAGAAGAAGAGGAAGGGCATTAATTTATTTGTCATTAGTTGGTTAACCGGTTAATTGTTTAAATCGGTTAACTGTATCAGACTTAAATACAAGGCAATACGTCATCCTGATCCGATAGCTATCGGATTTATTTCAGGATCTATTTTTATAATAAGATACAACTCCAGCCGTCATCTCTACTGAAGCGCAGTGGAACGGAGAGATCTATATGAAGCCTACATAATAGATTTCTCCACTACGTTACACTACGGTCGAAATGACGGCTTTTTAAATCGGTTCGTCATTGCGAGGAGGTACGACGAAGCAATCTTTCCTGTCTGTGATTCTTGCAAGAAAGATTGCTTCGTCGGCTGAAAAAGCCTTCTCGCAATAACGACTTTTGGCAGATTTAGCTTCGCTGAGCACTTTGTGGTTCTCGGCTTCGTTGCACTCCGCTCGAAATGACGACTTTTTTGATTTAAGACTATAGACCGCCGACTAAGGACTTCAGACTCACGACTATGGACTTTCCGACTCCAACTATTTCCATCATCAAAAAATTAACGTAATTTTATAATCATAAAAAATTAAAACAATTTTAGTGTAAAAAGATTTTAAGAAAATGCATTTTCCCCAAAATAACTTATTATTACCACCATATTTACGTTCATGAACTATAAACAATTGCAGGAAGATGTAGAAAAGCACGTTAGCGATTACTTCCATACCCATAACGATCCGCGGTTGGTTTATCATAATTTTGAGCACACCCAGGAGGTTGTAAACGCGGCACAACAAATTGCCAATCACTATCAGCTTAACGAACAGGATTTTTTCACGGTAACCGTTGCCGCCTATTTTCACGATACCGGCTATTTTGAAGATGCCTTAAATCATGAGGCAAAAGGTGCAGAACTGGCCGATGATTTTTTAACCAAACACAAGGTAAATCAGGAAGTTCGCGATAGTGTAAAGAGCGCCATACTGGCGACAAAAATTCCACAGCAACCTAAAAACGAAATTGATAAGATTATCTGTGATGCAGACCTTTTCCATTTAGGATTGGCCGATTTCCGTGCAAAAGGAAAACTGATGCACAAAGAAAATGAACTGATTTATAAAAAAGACATCAGCAAGCTCGAATGGCGCAAAAAAGATATCCAGTTTATGGAATCGCATCATTACCATACCGATTATGCCAACCTGTTGTTGAGCGATCAGAAACAGAAAAATATCGAAAAACTGAAAAGTAAATTAACATCACAGGAAGAGATCAGCACCGAACTTGAAGAGCCTAAAAACTTTGCACCGGTAATTATCAAAGACAAAGATAAAGACAAAAAGAAAAAAGATAAAGACGACAGGCCTGATAAAGGGATCGAAACCATGTTCAGGATTACTTCTGCCAATAACCAGCGTTTGAGCGATATGGCCGATAATAAGGCGCATATATTGATTACCGTAAATTCTATCATGCTATCGTTAATTGTGAGTTTGCTATTAAGGCGTTTAGAAGATCACGGAAACCTGATCATCCCGACTTTTATTCTCCTGATGGTAAGTTTAACCTGTGTGGTGGTTTCCATTTTATCAACCCGTCCATCCATTCCAAAAGGCGAATTTACCCAGGAAGATATGGACAAGAAAAAAGTAAACCTGTTGTTTTTTGGTAACTTTTATAAAATGAGCCTGCCAAGTTATACCGAAGGCATGATTAAGGTGATGAACGATAAAGACTTTTTATACGGAACCCTCATTACCGATGTGTACTCGCAAGGCGTAGTGCTGGGCCGCAAATATAAACTGATCCGCCTGGCCTATAATATTTTCATGTTTGGCTTAATTGCAGCAGTATTGGCATTTGTAATTGCTTACGCAGCTTACGGTAAACTTTAATGGAGCATACAATAGAAACCTCTTTTTTTAACAGGGATTTAAGCTGGTTAAAATTTAACGAGCGTATTTTAATGGAAGCCGAACGTAATACTGTTCCGCTTTTAGAAAGGATCAAGTTTTTATCGATATTTTCTTCCAACCTCGACGAGTTTTACCGGGTAAGGATGCCTGTGCTGCTTGCATTGGAAAAACTGAGTAATAAAGAAGATAACGATATTCAGATCGACGACAATTTGCTGAATACCGCCAATCAGTTTATTTCTGATCAGCAACAGCGTTATGGGAAAGTACTCAAATTGGATATTATTCCACAGCTTAAGGAAAATAAGATCAATTTAATCTACGGTCAGCCCTTTCCTAAAGAGATTCAGAAAAGCGTAACCAGATATTTTTTGAGTCAGGTAATGGCCTTTTTGCAGCCCGTCCATATTAATCAGGATACCAATTTTTTTCCTTCCAATAACGAACTTTATTTTCTGGTTACCTTAAAAAAGAATGACGAAACCGAAGCTATCATTTTAAATATTCCTTCCAATCAGTTACCACGTTTTTATAAGGTAGAAGCAGGAGAGGAAACTTTTATCGTTTTCCTGGATGATATTGTCCGCTTTCACTTGGACAGGGTTTTTCCCGAAGGAGAAATTACCGGATGTTACAGTTTTAAGATTACAAGGGATGCCGAAATCGACCTGAAAGACGAATATTCCGGCAGTTTATCTGAACAGCTGGAAAAACAATTGCTCAAACGCGATTCGGGTTTAGCCACACGTTTTCTTCATCAGCCAGGCATACCGGCCAATGTTTTCGAACTGCTTAAAAAGTTATTCAACCTTAAAAAAGCCAATAGGATAGAAGGCGGACAGTACCACAATCTTAAGGATTTTATGGGCTTTCCGGTGAATTCGCCAAAATTATCCAACCAAAACTGGCCAAAACTCTGCAATACAGATCTGATTGACGGATCTTTAACCGAAGCCATTTATAAAAACGACATTATTATCCATACCCCTTACCAAAGTTACGACAGTGTGCTGCGCTTTTTTAATGAAGCGGCTATTGATGAAGAGGTAAGGGAAATCTATGTAACGCTTTATCGCGTGGCCAGCGATTCTAAAATTGTAAATGCTTTAATCAGCGCTGCAAAAAATGGTAAAAAAGTAACTGTTTTAGTAGAGCTTAAAGCCCGTTTTGATGAAGCCAACAACATCAAATGGGCCAAGAAAATGAAAGAGGTTGGTGTTGATATCATTTACAGCGTAACCGCTTTAAAAGTACATGCCAAAGTAGCCCTGGTAAAACGCCAAACAGGCGACAGGATGCGTTATTCGGGCTTGTTTGCCACCGGAAACTTTAACGAAAGCACCGCAGCTTTTTACACCGATCACATTTTGATGACGGCCAATAAAGAAATGCTGCGTGAGGTAGAGCTCCTCTTTATCTTTCTCGCCAAAAGGGTTAAACCGACTTCTACCGATCTGATTATTTTTAGACATTTACTGGTGGCCCAGTTTAACCTGCAACGGGTTTTTCTGGAGCTGATTGATCGGGAGATCGAACATACCAAACAGGGGAAACCTTCGGGCATTACCATTAAAATGAATAACCTCGAAGAAAAGGTGTTGATCAATAAACTTTATGAAGCTTCGCAGGCAGGCGTAAAGATCGATATGATTGTGAGAAGTATCTGCCGCCTGGTTCCGGGGGTAAAAGGCATGAGCGAAAACATCAAGGTTACCCGCATAGTTGATCGTTATTTAGAACACGGACGTGTTTTTATTTTTCATAACCTGGGTAAAAACGACGTGTACCTGGGGTCGGCCGATTGGATGAACCGCAACATTTACCGTAGGATAGAAGTTTGCTTTCCCATTTATAATGAGCAGATTAAACAGGAAATGATAGAGATTATCGAAATCCAGAAACATGATAATGTGCAGGCCGTTTGCATTGATGAAAACATGGATAACATTCCGGTTAAAACTGGCGAGGTTCTTGTTTCTTCTCAACATGATATTTATGAGTTATTGAAAAATAAATAAAACGTGCCGTGGTCGCCGTGGTCTGTGTCACCACAGGCCACATGATTTTACTTTTACTGATGGTCTTTGAGGACACAGACCATGCACATTAAATTTTAACCTTATGAAATACAATAGAATTTTCTTCACTTCAAGCTTTTTAATTGGTATTGCTTTCCTGGGCATCTCCTGTGTAAATGGTAACCGTAATGATAAACAAAGCGATTCAACTACAACAACATCATCAACAGGCGAAGCAGCAAAATCTGATTTTCCCTACGATCTGGCTAACCCGGTAAAATACAATATGCCGCATAATCTTTTCGAAATTTCTGGTATTGTATTTCATAACGGCGATCCTAAAGAAGTGTTTGCTATTCAGGATGAAGATGGAGACCTTTTTCATTTAGGTTTAGGCGATAAAGAATCAAAATTTACCAAATTTGGTGGTAAAGGCGATTATGAAGATGTAACCATCATCAAAAATTATTTTATTGTATTAAAAAGCAATGGCGAACTGCATACTTTCCCGATTTCCGAATTAAGTAAACCAGAAGCCACCAATGTAACCAAAACCAAAGATCTTGTACCCAAAGCCGAGTATGAAGGCTTGGCTGCGGACGAGAAAAACAACATGATTTATGTGTTAACTAAAGATAGCAAACCTGATTCTAAAGCAAAGGCATCGAGCATTTATGGTTTTAAAGTTGGCAATGATGCTTCATTAACAGCAGCCGGAGAATTTAGCCTTTCTCACAAAGCGATCGAAAAAGCATCAGGAAGCTCAAAATCAAGGTTCCGTCCATCAGCATTGGCTAAAAATCCAAAAACCAACGAGTGGTACATTCTTTCATCGGTAAATAAACTATTGGTGATTACAGATGCCGATTTTAAAGTTAAAACGACACAACCATTAGATCCGAGCTTATTTAACCAACCAGAAGGCATTGCCTTTGACCGCGATAACAACCTGTACATTTCTAACGAAGGCGGAACCCTGGCCGCCGGTAATATTTTGTTATTTAAGTTGAAAAAGTAATTGGTATAGCTACTCATCACGCTAAGCTGGAAAAGATAGTCATTGCGAGAAGGCTTTTTCAGCCGACAGCCTGCCCCGCTTTTCGGGGAAGCAATCTTTCATTTGCTGGTAGCCATAGTGGTAAGATTGCTTAGTGCCCCGCAATAACGACCTGGTTATCAAGTCTGTTATTTGTGATTTATTTTAGCATAACGACTTATTATAATAAAAACTTAATATCCTTAACTTCTTAATGGTGAGGTTTCAACTTATTGTAAATTTCTTTGACCATTAAGGAGTTGAGGTAGTTAAGGATGCTTTTTTAATAATAAAAAGAGATTCTTAACTTAAAAAACCTCAAAAAAATTAAAATAACTATCTTTATACAAATGCTGCACTATGATTAAAAGATTTACCCTTTTTACCATCTTATTTTTAATCAACTACATTGCCTTTGCGCAGGATGATGTAAAATACCGCGTAATTCTTTTTGGCGATGCGGGAGAGATGAACCCCGCCCAGATGCAGGATCTTAAAAATGCGGCCAAGCAGATTCTGCCTAAAAAAACAACCGTAGTTTATCTGGGTGATAATATTTACCCAACCGGAATGGGTTTGCCGGGAAGTATAGAAGAAGAAGAAACCAAAAAAATCTTACGCTCACAGTTCGAACCCATGCGTAAAATGGGGGCAGCGGTTTACTTTGTACCAGGTAACCACGACTGGGATAAATCCGGACCAAAAGGCCTTGCTAAAATTAAAGCACAGGGAGATTACCTTGCTGCCCAAAATGACCCTTTGTTAAAATTAATCCCTGAAAATGGATGCCCTGATCCTGTAGCCATTAAATTAACCGATAAATTAACCATTATAGCCTACGATAGTGAATGGTGGCTTTTTCCATATAATAAAGCTAACCCTAACGGCGAATGCGATTGCCGTACCAAAGATGAGGTTCTGGTTAAAATGGAGCAGTTGCTTGAAGAAAATAAGGATAAAGTGATCCTTTTGGCTTCGCACCATCCGTTTCAGAGTTATGGTCCGCATGGGGGTTATTTCAATTTAAGGAACCACCTTTTCCCATTAACCTCATTAAACAAAAACCTATACATCCCTCTGCCTGTTTTAGGCTCTGTTTATCCTTTGTTACGCTCCACTTTATTAAGCCCTGAGGATTTAAACCATCCGGCTTACCGGGATATGATCAAATCCATCACCGGTGTATTCGGTGATTACCCAAACGTAACCTATGTTGCCGGACATGAGCATGGACTTCAGTTAATAAAAGGAAAACAATTGCAGATCATCAGTGGCTCTGGTTCAAAAGTATCACCCAATAAGGAGGGTAAAACCTCTCTTTTCCACGAAATGCAACAAGGTTATGTAGTAGCCGATCAGTTAAAAAATAATGATATGCGCTACGAATACTACATCTATTCGGATACCAGTGTTAAACGTGTTTACAGTTATATCAAAAAGTTTGAGGCCATCCCTCAAAAAGTGCGTAACAGGGATAAACCTATTACAGCAGACAGTATTACGGTTCGCATTAAACCAGAGTATGATAGCGTTGGCCGTTTCCACCGTTATGTTTTTGGCGAAAATTACCGTAAAGAATATGCCGAAAGAACAAAGGTTCCTGTGCTGCGGGTTTCTCAGATGATGGGTGGTTTAAAAGCAACCCAACGTGGTGGCGGTAACCAATCGCGCTCATTACGCTTAGAAGATAAAAATGGTAAAGAATATGTATTGCGCAGTGTAGAAAAATACCCTGAAGTACTTTTGCCCGCTGCCTTACGCGAAACTTTTGCCAAAGATGTAATTAAAGATAACATGTCGGCACAGCACCCGTTTTCGGCCCTCGTTGTGCCCGAACTGGCCAAAGCAGGTGGTATTGCGCACAGTAACCCGATTATTGGCTGGGTTTCTCCTGATGATAACCTCGGCGAATTTGAGCCTGCTTTTGCCAATACTTTATGTTTATTCGAAGAACGTGAACCGACCGGAGAATCAGACAGTTCTCCTAAAATGGATAAAAAACTGACTGACGATAACGATAACAAATTGGATGGTCCGGCATGGGTAAGGGCCAGGGCATTTGATGTATTGTTAGGCGATTGGGACAGGCACGAAGATCAATGGCGCTGGAAAGAAACCAAAACCAAAGATGGCTCTGTTTATTCGCCGGTTCCGAGAGACCGTGACCAGGTATTTTTCAGATCAGATGGTTTTTTGCAACGTTATACGCAGTCATCTTCATTATTACCTATGATGCAGGGCTACGAACGTGGCATCCAGAACATTAATTGGTTCTTATGGGAAGGAAGAGAAATCAGCAGCCGTTGGACAGCCAATATCGATGAAAAAGAATTCGATCAGATTGTAAAAGATTTTTGTGCAAATTATAACGATGCTGTTTTCGAAAAAGCATTGAAAAAATTGCCTGAACCTAGTTATTCATTGCATCATGATGCATTTTTGGCCCAAATGCGCAACAGGATTGCCACTTTGCCGAAACTCATGAACCAGTATTATCATTTCTTTAACCGAATTGTGGATATCGAGGTGACGAATAAAAATGAGCTGATCCAGATCACCGATGCAGATGACAATGGTTTACGCGTGAAAATCAATAAAATTTCAAAGGAAGGGAATATCAAAGACGAACTCTTCGACAGAAAATTTGATTCAAAAGTAACCAAAGAGATCAGGGTGTATATGCACAACGGTAACGATAGTTTGATCCTGAACAATAAAAATTCGAACATTAAAATCAGGATTATTGGTGGTAAAGGAAATAAAGTGTACGATTTTGCCAATAGTAACAGTTTAGTAAGGCTATATGGCAGAAAAGATAAAGCCACTTACAATGGCGAAGATGCGGATAAGATCAGAAAAATAATCTCTAACGATACCTCGAATTTCAGTTATATCCCAAAAGATATGTACCGCCGCAACTCGTGGTTATTAAATGCCGGATACAATCAGGATGATGGAGTATTATTGGGTTTAATCTACAAACAAACCAATCCCGGATTCAGGAAACAGCCTTATGGCAATTCGCAAACCGTTTCCTTTCTTCATTCTTTCTCTACCAAAGCGTTTAGGTTCAATTATAAAGGCGAATGGTTAAAAGCTTTGGGTAAAGGCGATATTGTGGTAAAAGCAGATGCTTTTGCCCCAAACAATACACAGAATTTTTTCGGACTGGGCAACGAAACGCACTTTGATGAGCATGGGGACGATATCAGGTATTATCGCGCACGTTACAACCTCTATCAGGTTGATGCCGCAATCAGGTGGCGTCGCCCTAAATCCAGTTTTAGTGTTGGACCATCATGGCAATATTATAAGTACAATAAGGAAGATAACGACGGAAGATTTATCGAAAATCCATCCCTATTACATTCGGCCGATTCATTAACGGTTCGCAACGAAAAGATGTTTGCCGGTGCATTTATCAATTTTACCAATAATACCCGCGATAATGATCTTTTGCCAACTTTGGGTAGTTATGTAGATTTTAAACTCCTGGGTTATAAAGGCGTTAATCAATATTCTAATTCTTACGGACAGTTTACAGCCAGTATCGCCCTGTATAAAAACCTCGATGGCAGAAAAAACTTCATTTTGGCAGACCGTTTTGGCGGTGGGGTAACCGTTGGTAAACCAGCGTTTTATCAGGCACTTTATCTCGGTGGACAGGGTAATTTGCTAGGTTATCGCCAGTTTAGGTTTGCCGGCGAACACATGTTTTATAACAATTTAGAGCTAAGGGCTAAGCTTGGAGATTTGGTAAGCTACGTTTTACCCGGACAAATTGGCTTATTGGGATTTTATGATGTGGGCAGGGTGTGGAAACGTGACGAAGCATCAACAATATGGCACCACGGTGTAGGGGGGGGCGTTTATTTCGCGCCGGCATCACTCACAGTTGTGCGATTTGTGATGGGACATTCCTCTGATGGCTGGTATCCTTACGTATCCCTTAACTTTAGGTACTAAATTTGTGTAACATATTTATAGATGTAATATCCAACTATTACGTTCAGCAGACGAACATTGCTTTAACGAGTGTGTATCTTTGCAATGAATTAGTAATTAAACAGATAACTATAATTTTTACACTATAGCAAAACTTATACAATGAATACCAATGTAATACAGATACATAAAAACGAATGTATACATTGCCAGGTAGAATCTTCTCTGTCTTTCCGCCCCCTTGTGGAGTACTTAAAAGGCAGGTTGAAAACAGAAAAATCTGTAAAGTCTGAATTTTACAGGTTTTTACTTCAAAAAATTGAAAAAGACGATGTGCTGCTTGGCAACATCAGTGCCGAAGAATTATCCAAATACAAAGATACTTTAGAATTGATTTTCACCATTCTAACACCTTTAATGGATAACGAAGATGATTTGTTTTGGGCTTTAAGCACCCCAATTCCTGATCAGATTTTCTTCAGTACCAACGCATTCTATAAATTTTTTAAGGATCACGATCCTAAAAATAAAGTAACGAAAGATAACGAGCCGGTTGAGAAAAAACAGCTTAAATTTATCTACAATGTTATTTTGGGCCGGTTTTATAATTTTACCCCGGTATTAAAAAACGAGATTATTTATGCCCATATCAATCCCGAAACCAAGCTTACGCAGTACTACAATATCCAAACGGATACCAAATTTGTAGATATCCTGCATAAAGGCGATTTGCCTGAACTTAATTTCGAAGAACTGGGCAGGCATTTTCAGAGCGAAACCGAGCTGGAATATTTGGTAGAACATTTGCCATTAAGCAATTTTCATTTCGAAGGTTTCAGCATCATCTCTATAACAGATGTTACGCTGCAGCATGCCATTGATGGTATCCGCGATGCACTGGTTGATCATAATTATCAAACGGAGGCTTACAAGCACGTTATACATGCTTTAAAAACTTTGAGCGGTAACGGAAAGGTCGAATTTGGTTTAATGCCATTTTTAACCGTTAACAACAAACTGGTTTTCGATAATCAGGAGTTTTCGCAGAGCATGCTGATCAATTCGGCTAAATCATCCAATCTGGAAGAGGAAGTTTTTTATTCGCTGGTAGAAAAATACAAAGAAAACCCGAGGGCAATTTTTGTAAGTGCCATTAATGATGATCAGATCAGTAAAGATCCATTTTTAAGGGTTTTAAAAGCGGCAGGGGTTTGTTCTTATTCTGTATTGCCAATCTATTACAACAACCAGTTGGCTGGTGTTTTAGAGGTTTATTCAGAAGAAGAAGTATTGGTTGATGATAAATTGTTGTCGAGATTGCGTCCGGCAATGCCTTTAATCGGTCAGCTTTTCCAATACAGTATCGAAGAGTTTGATGCCAAAATGGATGAGGTGTTGATGGATAAATTTACCGCTTTGCAACCTTCTGTGCAATGGAAATTTAACGAAGCTGTTTGGCACTTCCTTCAGAATAATGGAAACCAGAAATTAAAGGAAATTGAAACGATTACCTTTAAACACATGTATCCCTTATTCGGTGCAATTGATATCCGTAATTCGACCATAGAGCGTAACAAAGCTTTAAAGGATGATATGGAAGTTCAGTTAAATAGTTTGATTGATACCTTGAAATCTATCCGTAAACATGTTTCTTTAGAGCTTACTGATAAACTTTTGTTCAACTGTAAGGATTGGATCAAGCAGATCGGAAATTTTGCTTCTTCAAACGAGGAAAATAAACTGAACGAATTTTTAGAAATGGAGGTTTATCCGTTTTTATCGATCATAAAAGGTAATTATCCGGCAACCGCCGAATTTGTAGACCGTTACTTCGAAGTTATTGTTCCTGAAACCGGTGCAGCTTTTGCAAACCGCCGTCAGCTGGAAGTTTCAATGCAGTTGATTAATACTCAAGTAAGTCAATATCTGGAAAAATCACAGGCAAATTTACAGGCTTCGTATCCTTGTTATTTTGCTAAATTCAGAACAGATGGGGTAGAATACGACATTTATATCGGTCAGGAAATTGCGCCAGATAAACCTTTTGATTTGTTGTATTTAAAAAATATCCGTTTGTGGCAGTTAACTTCCATGGTGGATATTGCACGCTTATCAAAAGGACTGATTAGTGACATGCCACGTTCATTGGAAACTACACAGTTGATTTTCATCCACTCTAATGCGATCGATATCAGCTTTAGGAACGATGAACGCCGTTTTGATGTAGAAGGTGCTTATAACATCCGCTATGAAGTGGTGAAAAAACGCATCGATAAAGTATTGATTAAAGGTACTACCGAACGTTTAACGCAGCCACATAAAATTGCGATGGTATATTTCAATCCTGAAGAAGCTAAGGAATATACGGAGTATATCAAGTACATGCAGGTTCAGGGTTATTTAAACGACGATTTAGAGCAATTGGAACTAGATGAACTTCAAGGTGTTTCTGGGTTGAAGGCTTTGAGGGTAGGTGTAAAATACTTAGATAATAAGACTGCAACTAAGCCTGATGCCGCTAAAAAGCTTAAACCAAAAGAGTTGAAATCTATTGAGAAAGAAATCGCTAAAGTGTTGCAGCGATAATAATCGTCATACTATAAAGACCCTGAAATAAATCCGATAGCTATCGGATCAGGGTGATGTTACTAATTAAATCCTCTGGTAAAAGCCAGGGGATTTTTTTGTTTTTAACCACAGAGGGAGCAGAGAGAAGGCACAAAGTACACCGAGTTCGATTGTTATTCCATTTTCCTGTCATTCTGAACGCAGTGAAGAATCTGAAAGCGATGAAACATAATCCAATTGCATAAATAAAGATCCTTCGTTGCACTCAGGATGACAAAAATGAAAGGGACTCATCAATTACTCCGTGCTTTCTGTGTTTCCGTGGCAAAATAATTTAAACTCCGCGAATAATAATTCTAAATTCATCTCTATATTTCTTTTTGCCAAGTTTTAAACTAATTTTACGATGGAATTCCTTATCAATCATCCTTATTCTTAATTAAATTGGCAGAATACTCTGATATAGCCTCATTTGAGAACTTGTTTAAGAAACATTACAAGTTTTTAGTGCTTGTGGCCTATCAAATGCTTAAAGATGAAGCAGCTGCCGAAGATATTGTTCAGGATTTTTTTATCAATTTCTGGAATAGAAGAAACGATATTCAGATTGAAACCTCATTTCAATCCTATGCTACCCGAGCCGTTAAAAACCTTTCGTTAAGTTTTCTTAAAAAATTACCCAATGCGGTGGAGCTAACAGAGCAAACCCCATTGGCCATTCAAACCGATTATCTGGAAGAGGAAGAAGCTTTGTTGTTAAAAGAAACTGCTGACGAAAAAGTATTGGGCCTGGTTAATCTTTTGCCTGATGAACGCAAAAAAGTATTTCTGCAATATGTGGTTGATGGTTTAAGTTATGCCGCCATTGCAGAAGCCAATAACATCTCAGTTAATACTGTTAAAACACAAATGAAAAGGGCTTATGCTTTCTTAAAAGCCAAGGCTGCTGAAGATCCGCTTTCGGTAATTTTTATTGCCATCCTTTTAGGTAAAGGAAAATTCTAATCAAAATATAAAATTTATTTCTTTGATAATCAGTTGTTTGAAAATTATTTAATAATTTTTTAATACTGCTGTCACCCTAAATTAACATAAGTTATACTATACAATAACCTATCTATGAAAATGAACGCAATAGAAAACACCTGGATTAAAGTGATCCGACAGTTAAATAACAATGAATTACCAGATCAATATTTGCTCGATCAGTTAACGATTGAGGAAAAAGAATTGATTGAGGCATTGCAAACTGATAAAATGATGGCACAGGCCACTGCGTTGGTTAATAAGTTGGATGAAAATATAGCGTGGAATAAGTTGCAACCAAATTTAGGGTCGAAAAAAGTAAAACTGATGCCAAACTTGTTAAGGTATGCTGCTGCGATTTTATTGCCGATTTTAATATTGGCAGGTGGAGTTTTCTATTACCTTAAAAATAACGAACCGGTAGTACTGAATTTGGCAAAACTGGAACCAACCAATCATAACAGGGCTACTTTAGTTTTATCTGATGGCCGTTCGGTTGAACTTTCGGGCGTGAACCAAAAATTAGCAGAAGTTGCAGGAACAAGTATTACCAATAAAGACAAAACATTATTGAGTTATAAACAAAATGGGGTCAATGATGGGGCACAGGTTTTTAACAAATTGATTATCCCGAGAGGAGCTGAATATAAACTGGCATTAGCTGATGGAACAACGGTAATGATCAATTCGGCATCGGTACTTCGTTTCCCGGTAAATATAAATGCGGCAAACAGTAGAGACGTGTATTTAGAAAAAGGAGAAGCTTATTTTCAGGTGGCCAAGAATCCGAGCAAACCCTTTATTGTGCATGCAAACGGTATGGATGTAAAAGTGCTGGGAACAACCTTTAATGTAAATACTTATACCAAAACAATTCGTACCACTTTGGTAGAGGGTAAAGTTGAAGCTAAATCTGCAAATAACCAAAGCATCATTTTAGCGCCAAACCAACAGGCTGTGTTTAATGCACAAACCAATGCTTTAAGTAAAGCCGATGTAGATGTATTGCCTTATGTGGCCTGGGCAAACGGAAAAATTGTTTTCGAAGAAGCAACGCTTGATGAAGTAATGGCTCAATTGAGCTTGTGGTACGATTACGATGTAGATTTCCAGGCGGAAAAGATTAAAAAGATTCATTTCTCTGGAGAGATTGAAAGATATAGTGATATAAAAGTAATACTAAACATTATCGAACAAACCGGTGGTGTGAGGTTCAGCATTAAAAACAGGAGGATATATGTAGATCAACGTTAAACGAAACATCTAACCAAACCAGAATCAAAAAATCAACCAAACTATTTCAAAACTAAATGAAAAAATATTTACAAAATTATTTTTCGCCTCAATTCCGCCTTTTTACGAAAATTTTAAGTGCAACACTCTGTGCGATTATAATTTTTAACCCATCCCTACAAGCACAAACCGCAGCCAACATCAGCATTAGCGTTAAAAACGCAAAACTATCTGATGCGGTTAAACAGGTGAGCAGGCAGGCGAAAATGCAGTTCTTTTACAACGCCGATCAGTTGGATAAAAACCCTCGCGTAACGGTATCCTTAAAAAACAAAAGTTTAAGTGTTGTTCTAAATGCTCTTTTAAACGGAACAGACATCACTTTTGTAATCGACAAGGATGTGGTAATCTTTAAAACTAAAGCCGTTTCAACATCAGGCGGGCCATCACTTTCCCAGAAAAAGATCAGGCTTACGGGTAAAATTACTGATGAAAAGAATATCGCATTACCAGGTGTTTCGATTCAGGAAATCGGGCAGCAAAATGCCACTTCATCTGATGAAAATGGAAATTATGTGCTTTTGGTTAACGATAATAGTACCATACGTTATCAATATGTAGGTTATAAATCAGAAATTAAAGCTGTTAAAGTAAATGCCACAACTGAGTTTCTGGTGATGAATATGAAACTTGAAGAATCGGCACAGGGGCTTGATGATGTAGTGGTTACTGGTTATCAGAACATCGCCAAAAGGGATTTTGTAGGTTCTATTGCTTCAGTTAAAATGGAAGACATTAAAGTTGCCGGTACCAACCAGATCGATAAATTATTACAGGGACAATTGCCAGGTGTTGCGGTAAGCAACACATCGGGTTTGGTAGGTTCGAAACCAAAGATAAGGGTGCGTGGTTCATCTACGTTATTGGGTAACCAGGAACCAGTTTGGGTAGTTGATGGAATTATTCAGGAAGACCCAATCCCCTTCGATTACCAGCAGCTTAATTCGCTAACCCCGGGAAGTTCTGACGATGCCATTAAAAATTTGGTAGGCAGTACAGTAGCCTTTTTAAATGTTGACGATATTCAGGACATTACCGTTTTAAAAGATGCTACCTCCACAGCTATCTATGGCGTTAAGGCAGCCAATGGGGTAATTGTAATTACGACCAAAAAAGGTAAGGTTGGTAAAACCTCAATTAACTATTCTACCAACTTTACTACATCAGCAAGACCAAATTATGGACAGTTTAACCTGATGAATTCGAAAGAAAGGATCGATGTTTCCAGAGAGATTTATGCAAAGGGATTACAATTTGAAGTTACACCAGATCCAGTTTCTTACGAAGGTTTATCTGCAGATTTATTTGATAAGAAAATTACGCAGGAACAGTTTGTTGCCGGCGTTAATAAACTCGAAACCAATAATACCGATTGGTTTGCCCTGTTGTTTCAGGCACCGGTTAGTCAAACACACAGTTTAAGTTTATCTGGTGGTTCTGATAAAACAACTTATTATACTTCCATTGGTATCTTAAATGATAGGGGTAATACCAAAGGAAACGAACAAAACCGCTATACGGCATCGGTTAATGTTAACAGCACACTGAACGATCATTTTAAAGTTGGCTTTAAGTTAAATGGAGCAAAAAGTAAAACTGATGGTTTTTATGGGGTAGATCCATTTAATTATGCTTTTAATACCAGTAGAACAATCCCAGCTTACGGCGATGATGGTTTACCTTACTTTTATACCAGTCCAAACACTGGCGCCGGAGCCTTCAAATACAATGTTTTAAATGAGCTGGCAGAAAGTGGCAATACCAATAAGTTAGCCACAATTAATGCATCGGCAAACCTTGAATATAAATTTTTAAAGCTATTTACTTTTCAATCGTTATTGGGTTATGGCTATAACCAAACCAATGGCGCAACTTATTCTACAGAACGCACAAATTCGGTAACACAGTTACGTGGTTTTGAGTATGGCACTGCAGTGCCTAATTCGATAGATTATCTTGCATCAAGGATACCGGTTGGCGGAATTTACAACTCTTTTTCCGTGAGCAACCAAACCACAACTTTCAGAAATACTTTAGCTTTTAATAAAAGTTTAAGGGGAAATAAAGATGGTTTAAATGTAATGGTTGGGCAGGAAATACGAAGTTCGAAATATGACGGATTAAAACAGCTCAATTATGGTTATTTACCGGATAGGGGACAGTCTTTTGCCCAACTTCCACCAACTGTAGTGAATACCGGCGTTACTTTTGTAAATAGTTTACTTCAAAATGCCATTCCAACCATTACCGATCGGGTTTCTAATTATGTATCATATTTTGGTACGGCAACTTATAATTTTAACCAAAAATACGTGGTCAACGCCAATATCCGCACCGATGCATCAAATCGGTTTGGCCAATATGCGAACCATAGGTTTTTACCTGTTTGGTCTATCGGTGGTAAATGGAATATTGCAGAAGAAAACTTTTTTGATGATCTAAATTGGTTAAACCAGCTTTCTGCAAGGGTAAGTTTTGGTTTTCAGGGTAATGTGGCAGAAAATTTTAGTCCCGATCTTGTTGCTCAGATCCCAACCGGAGCTGCTTCCGTAAATCCAATTTCAGGAGATCCGATATTAATGATCAAAAGTTTGGCCTATAAAGATTTGCGTTGGGAACGCAACAAAACCTTAAATCTTGGATTAGATTTTGCTTTCCTTAAAAACCGCATTTCGGGTAGTATTGATTATTTCAAAAAAGCAGGTTTTGATGTGATTGTCCAAAAAACAATTCCATTAGAGTATGGACTGTTAACCATGCCGATTAATGCAGGTGACATTACCAATAAAGGTTTCGAGCTTTCCTTAAATTTCTTCCCGATAAAAACAAGAAACTTTGATTGGAGCATCAACTTCAACACCGCAAAAGTGGTTAACAATGTTCAAGAATCTGGTGCTATATCGTTAACCAGCTGGCAGGCTGCTGTTTCTGGCGGTTTGTATAAACAAGGTTTTCCAGCCACCGGAATATGGTCGTTCGATTTTTCAGGCTTGGATGCGCAAACAGGAAGACCCTTATTTAATAGTTTAAATGTGGCTACTAATCCGGAGGCTGCAACCGATGTTACCAAGGCTTTGGTATATTCTGGCCAGATAGATCCAAAATTTACAGGTGGTTTAGGCAATAATTTCCGCTATAAATCATTTACCTTAAATACGTTTCTTTACATCAGTACTGGCAATGTAAAAAGACTGGCACCGTTGTATACGTCTATTCGGGCAACTACATCTGCCCCATATCCATTTCAAAATTTATCTGCAGAATTAAACAACCGTTGGCGTCAGCCTGGTGATGAAGCCTTTACTGTAATACCATCATTGCCAACTGCAAATTCGGTAGCCTTAAACCAAATTCCGGTACCTGGGTCAACAGGAACATATTCTCCGTACCAATTGTACGATTATTCCAACACCAGGATTGTTGATGCAAGTTTTGTCCGGCTAAGAAATTTAGCCTTAGGTTACATTGTACCAAGCGATAAAATCAAACGAATTGGACTGAAATCCTGCCAAGTTCAGGCTTCTGTTTCCAACTTATTCTATATCGCTGATAAGAGATTGAATGGACAGGATCCTGAGGTTAATGGAAATAGCCTGCCTATCCCGAGAACTTATTCTTTATCACTTAATATTGGTATATAACAAGCAGATTATGAAAAGATATTTAAAATACATTGCCCTTATTTGCTTATTAATAAGTGTATTGTCATGCAAAAAAGGCTTTTTGGAAGAAAGCAGTCAGGATTTGGTTCGCCCAACCACAACAGCAGCATTAAACCAGTTAATGACGGGTGAAGCATATCCGCTAAATAATGTTATAACAGATTTTACAGAGCTATTAACCGATGATGTTCAATCAGAGTATAATGCAAATGCCACAGTAGTTTCTGCATTAAATAAGTATGCACCTGCTTTTACCTGGCAGAAAAATATGATTGATAGGTTGGTAGAAAATACGGCCACAAACTCAAATATTTGGTATAACTATTATGCGCGGATCAAAGGTTGCAACGTTGTGCTCGATTATGTAGACCAGGTGAACGGAACAGAATCAGAAAAGCAGAACCTCCGCGGACAAGCTTTGGCCTTACGTTCTTTTTATTACCTGATGATGGTGAACTATTTTGGAAAACCTTATTATGGTGCAAACGCCAACCCCGAAACTGATCTTGGTGTGCCTTTAATCTTAACGGCAGCAGTTACCGACCAACCGGTAGGCAGATCTACTGTTAAGGAAGTATACAGTCAAATAGAAAAGGATCTTTTGGAGGCTATTCCGCTTTTGGATGCCAATGGTACCGGAAACCACATCTACAAATTTAACGGAACTTCTGCAAGGTTTCTCTTGTCACGTATTTATTTATATATGGGCAATTGGGATGCCTGTATAAGATATGCTGACGCTACATTGCAGAAGAAATCTTCGTTGAAACAGATGAATGAAATCGCAACGGCCACTTTCGGTATTTCATCTGCAGTTTCATCACCAGAGGTAATCTGGGGATATGGTTTTAATGCAGAATTATCGATAATGCCTTTTGGCGGAGGACAATCTGTAGCTAAAGCTGCATATTTTGTTTCGGATGACCTGGGAAATAGCTACGCAAATTCCGATTTAAGGCTTAAATATAGCTTTACCAGTATTGTTTATCTTACCACTACCATTAATACTTACAAAGGCCGATCGGCAAAATTTGTAGCTGGTAATACCAATGGAAAAGCGTTCCGTACTGCAGAAGCTTACCTCAACAGGGCAGAGGCCTATATACAAAAGGCATTGGCGGGTGATGCATCAGCCGTGAGCAAAGCTTTAGCCGATATTAATTTACTAAGGTTGAACAGGATTACTACTTCGGCTTATGTACCGGTAACGATAACAGACCCTCAAGAACTTTATACCTTTTATAAGGCGGAGCGAAGAAGAGAACTGTGTTTAGAAGATAGCCGTTGGTTCGATTTGCGTAGATGGGGAATGCCCGAGTTAAAGCATAACTTTCAATTAACATCCGGTTCCTCGCAGGTAGAAACGCTTCAGAAAAATGATGCACGATATACTTTGGCCATCCCAACAGAGGCGCTAAGCAGAAACCCAAATTTGATTCAAAATCCATAGTCATGAAAATAAAGAAGATGAAAACATTAAAACATTTAAGCTTTCTATTCGCACTTTGTTTAGTGTTTATAGGATGTAATAAAGAAGAAGCGGCTTTAGCACCATCAGATATCGAAGTGCAATATAAATTACCACAGGGAAACCACGATTACGATCCTGCTTTAGTTGAACTGAACAAAAAATACGGCTCCTTTTTCCTGTATAAATTTAGTGCTATAGATTTTGGTGCAACACCCGTTTATAGCTCATCGAATTTTGGCAGCAATTACGCTGTAGACATTGCAGATGAAGCTTACGTAGGTAAGGTGTTAAGCTTTGTACAAAAGAATTGGTTAAACTATTATTCTGATGGGTTTTTGAAAACCAATTTGCCATTTAAAGTTTTGCTTGGACAAAATTTAAGAAGCAAAATAACCCCAACAACAACTTACACGGTGCTATCGAGCTATAACCAAATCACCCTGAATAACTTCTCTGCTTCGTTTGATAGTATGACAGATGCCCAGAAAAAAACCTATGTAAATAACCTGCATGTAGAATTTTTTAACTTTATAAACAGTCGCGGAAAACTTGATATTCCTGCAGATTTTTTAACGGTAACCAATTACACTCAAACTGGCGTTACAGCAATCAATTTTTATACTTATGGTTATGTCTCTTATGTTGTTTCCCTTCAAGATAACCGGCCGACAAGAGATTTTCTGTCCTATATCGCTTTAATTACTTCAAAAACTAAGACCGAACTAGATGCCACCATTTTAAAGCCATCAAATGATACTGCCGGATTGATCAAAAAGAAATACGATATCATCATTAACTATTATAAAACTAAATACAATATCGATTTGCAGGCCATAGGCAATGCAGGTGTAATTTAATGGCTTATGAAAACGAAATTATTGAGTTTACTTTTAATATTTCTCTTTGGTTCTGCATTTTCTGCTACCATTAGTGGAAGCAGGATAGGAGCAAATGAAAAATCTTCAGGTTTTTTTGTGGAGGCTTTTTCTGCAAAGGGCAGGATACTTTTTAAATCACTAAAGTTTGATGAAAACGGGAAATTCACTTTGGATTTCCCCACAAATGAAGCTTTGGTTTACTGCATTGATAATTTTCCGGTTTACGTTTTGCCAAACCAGCATCTGGATATTGTTTTACCAGCCCGTCAGTCGGGTGCATTTGTAATCGGCGGACCAGCAGATCAAAAAGCTGCCACCCCTGCGATGCTGGTAGAAAGCAATATCAAAATCAAAGGAAAATCAGAAATTGATAACTTGTTGATTAATGAGATTCATGTAGCCTGGGCAGATTTAATTAAAGAAAAAAAAGAAACGCTATCCATCAAAGATATCGATCAGCAGTATTCAAATGAGGTAAAATTAATCAGCAAATCTAAAGAACCGGGTTTGGTTTCAACTGCGCGTTTTTACAACGATATGCGCTATATGGAAGTGAAATTACAATATTTACGCAATCATCAGGCCGCTAAAGTTGATAAAAGTTACTACAATATTCTCGATAAAATCTCGCTGAATAATCCTGCTGTAAATTCATTAAAAGCGATCGGATTGAGATCATTTGTGACCAACTATTATACTTTTCTGAAAGTTAGCCAGGGTATAGATATTAAAGAAGATGATTTAGCTGATAATGGTTCTGTTGGAAAAATGGAACTTCTAGTTAAACAGGTAAGTAATGAAAGATTGATTAACGAACAATTGAGTCAGATTATCATTTACCATCTTTCGATAAGTGGTTGGGATGCTTATCTGGATAAAATAATGCTTGCCGCAATGGAAAAAAGCACTGATCCCGCAGTAAAGAAAAACCTCAGCGATTTACGCGAAAAATATAGTAAGGTTTCAAAAAATGCAGTGGCGCCAGATTTTTCTATTCCTGATGCAACTGGTAAAATGGTAAGCCTGAGCAATTTTAAAGGCAAAGTTGTGGCGATAGATGTTTGGGCAACCTGGTGCATTCCCTGTATGCACTCACTACCTTATTTTTTGAAACTTCGCGATAGATATAAAGACAATCCAAATGTTGTGTTCGTTTCCATTTCTACTGATAATTCAAAATCAAAAGATAAGTGGCTTAATTTCCTTAAATCGAAAAGCATGAACGGTATAGAACTTCATGCAGGCGATGAAAAGGCTTCAGCCTTCGAAAAAGCATATAACATTACAGGTATTCCCAGATATATTTTAATTGATCAGGAAGGGAAAATCATCGAAGATCATGCGCCACAGGCATCAGAACCAGCATTTGAAAAATTACTTGAAACTGCCTTAAAATCTAAATAAGCTCCAAAGATTTAAAAGAACCAAAATCATTAAAGATGAAAAAATTATTAGGCCTTTTTGGGGTCTTCATGCTACCGCTTTGCCTTAACGCTCAGCAAAATAAAGGCTTAACGGATTCGAAAAAGAAGGATTTATTTACGCATCATCCCCAAAACTGGCACATGCTCTCTTTCGAAAAGGATAGCGTGTATGGTATCGGGGCAAATAAGGCTTATGCCGAAATTCTTAAAGGCAAAACAGCTAAAAAGGTGCTTGTTGCAGTAATTGATGCTGGTGTAGATATCGACCATGAAGATTTAAAATCAATCATCTGGACCAATAAAAAGGAAATTCCAGGCAATGGTATCGATGACGATGATAACGGTTATATTGATGATATCCACGGCTGGAATTTTTTAGGCAGTGCCGATGGTAAAACCAATATCGAATTTGCAACCAGTGAAGATGACCGTGAGTATTTGCGTTTAAGTAAACTTTACGAACATATCGATACCACAAAACTGAAGGCTGCCGATAAAAAATACTTTAACCTGGTAAAGCGTAAATCGGCTTTGGCTCAATCAAAACGTTCATTGGAAGCCGCAATAAATTTAGCCGCAAAGGTTGATTCAATTGACCGGTATTTTAAAAAAACGTTTCCAAATAAAGTAGTTACCATTCAAAATTTGTACGATACAAAACCTGAATTTGAAAAAGATAAAGAACTCATTTTAATGTACGAACTGTTAAAAATGCGTGCACAGGCCAGTAAATACAGTCCAGATCTTCCTATAAATGTGCTTTATAAAATTTCGCCATTTATGGTAAACAGTGCAGAGAATAATCTTCAATCACAATTTGTTTCTTCATCAAAAGATGGCAGGGCTGTGGTGATGGCCGGATTAAAACCCGGACAAAACTGGGGCAACAATCAATTGAGTTTTAAAAATTCCGATCATGGTACCCATGTAGCAGGAGCCATTGCTGCAGTTAGGGGTAATGGTATTGGCATGGATGGTATCGCCGACAATATAGAAATTATGCCCATCCGAGTGGTGGTACCACAAGGTGATGAATACGATGAAGACGTAGCAAAAGCAATCCGTTATGCCGTTGATAATGGTGCCACGGTAATTAATATGAGCTTTGGGAAACGCCTTTCACCTCAAAAACAACTGGTAGATGATGCCATTAAATATGCCGAAAAGAAAGATGTGCTAATTGTTCGTGGAGGTGGTAATTTTACCGAAGATACCGATCAATATGTTTTTTACCCCTCGCAGTTTTATGCAAACGGGAAAAAAGCAACAAATGTAATAACGGTAGGCGCTACAAGTCCTTTTGGTGAGATTATGGGCTTTTCCAATTACGGAAAAAAGTCAGTTGATCTTTTTGCCCCGGGTTTTGATGTCTATTCAACTGGTATTGGCAATACTTACTCAGGTATGCATGGTACCAGTATGGCTTCGCCTGTAGTTTGTGGTGTAGCTACATTACTGCGTTCATATTACCCAAAATTATCTGCTACAGAAGTAAAAAGTATTTTAATGCAAACGGTAACCATTGTGCCTGAAGAATGGCAGGGAAAGCAAAAATTACAGCATATATCGGTTTCTGGCGGAATTGTAAATGCTTATCAGGCATTAAAACTGGCCGATCAACAATCAAAATCAACCAAATAAAATGAAAAAAGTATTATTTATAAGTTTATTCCTGATTACTAAAGCAGTTTTTGCCCAGCAGGAACCAACTGATGTTCAGATAAAATATGCATTGCAATTGTTCGGACAGAACCTGAAAAAACACAATGTAAAAGATATTGCTACGGTATTGGATGAAACCTTCCACATTGCCGAATATCGCGACCGCGATTTAACCAATGTATTGCCACAGGTAATCAATCCGGTAATTCTGGATACCGTTTATTACGAAAACATTGTTAAAAAAAACAACCGCATTTATGCGAGGCAGATTGCGGTTCCGCATCAAGGCCCAAAAATGATTTCCTGGGTAAGGATGAACAATTATTTAATGTTCGATCGCATTGGTCATTTTGAACAGCTAATGGGTATGCCAGATCCTATTGGACAAGAGTTGCAGCCAGCTAAATTACTTTCTAAAACAGCCATTAAGCGTTCCTCATCCTTAATGTTTATTGAAGTGAAGATTAAAGGAAGTAGCGAAGTTTACAGCTTTATGTTTGATAGTGGTGCTGGAGCCACCTCTTTAAGTGAAGATGTAGCAAAGAAATTAGGTTTAAAAGTAAACCAGCAAGCAATAGATATTAAAACCGCTGGAAATGGCGGCCAGTTTAAAACCATAGATACTTTGGATTTAACCATCGGTGGATTAAATGTAAAAGGGAAGCAACTTGTGGTAGCAGATTTAAAAGGTCTGCAAAAGGTTATCGGTCGCCCGATGGACGGTATTATAGGTTTTGATTTGTTAAAAGATTATCAGGTAGCCATCAATTTAGATAATAGTGAGATGAGCATCTATAATTTTGGTTATTTGGAGGCGAACGGAAAAAGTCTTCTTCCTGTAAAACTGACCAATAATATTCCAAAAATTGAAGCAAATCTTAAAGTGGATGGAATTGAATATAAAACCCGCTTGCTTTTCGATACTGGAGCAGCTGGTGCCATTTCGGGCAATTATTTTTTAAATGCCTATACCAATGGTTTAACTGATAAGATGAAAAATAAAATGGCATCAGCCGCTATGGACCTGAGCGGTAATGTAAGCAAATCTGAAATGGGTACCATTGATGCCATTACTATCGCTGGTGCTAGCCTAAACAACCCCGCAATCTCTTTAGACTTACCAAAAGAACAACCAGCTTATGGTTTCGATCGCCATGGTTTATTGGGCATGTCGCTACTTGGCAGGTTCAACTTTACATTCAACTATAACCTGGCTTATATTGCCATTTCGCCAAATAAAACATTTTCAATGCCAATGGTGCCATTATATGCCCTGGGTTTAGGTTTTGTGCAAGATGGATCAATATTTAAGATTACGCATGTAGACGAGAAAGGCCTGGCCTATAAAGCCGGTTTAAGAACAGGTGATGAATTAATTACGATTAACCAGATTAATCCCATTTCAGTTGATCAGATCACACAACAGTTGCGCGTTTTAGCCAAAAATAATATTGAATTGCAGGTAAACCGGAAACAGCAGAAAATGAAATTTGAACTAAAGAAATTCGAAATCTAGAACAAATTTAAAAACAAAAGGCTTTCTGATCCGATCAGAAAGCCTTATTTCATTTATGTGTTTTATATTATTTTATTGCTGCAATTTCTTTTTCTACCGCAATTGTTTCTACTGAACTGATGTTGGTTTTTAGAGCTGCAAACCTGTCTATCGTTAATTTTTGCGAGTTACCCATTACCAAAGTATGGTTATCGGTAGAGCCGCTTAATTTCAAATCCGCTTCATCAGCAATTACAGTGTACAAACCTTCAGTGCTCGTATTGATTTCGGCATGTGCGTTTCCTTTTAAAAAGATCTGTAAGTATTTTGTTCTTAATTTCCCTTCAGTTTTAACCACTGCGTTTTCTGAAGCTTCTATTCTGTAAATATCGTTTACATAAACAGTTAATTTAGTTTTATCGGTGCTGGTCGAGGTGATTTTTAAATTATCACCATCCTGCATAATTTTTGCAGTTCCGGTGTTATCGTCAGTATAAGATACACTTGGGTTATTGTTTTGAATAATAGTAAGCTCTACATTTCCTTTTACAGAAATTCTTTTAAAAGCCGATATTTTAGAAATCGTTACAGGCTCTTTTTCAGTTGCCGATACACTTGTTGTAAATACAGCAGAAGATAAAACGATTGCTGTTAAGGATGTTGCGATTAGGGTTTTGATTGAGGTTTTCATAATATTTTTATTTAAAAATTAAATGTTAATTAATTGTTATTTAAATGTTTAAGTATTTTTGTTTATGTTTTGTAGATAAGACGCCATCAATTGGAAAACGTTGCAGCACATTTAAGCCTTTTATACAATCAATGGGTAATACTCGACCAACAGGCTTTAATTCAAGACGAAAACCTGCAACATTTACATTTGAATTGTAAAATATTTTAAGATCCATTATTCCGTTATTCTTTTTATTTATCTTTAAACAGATTTTAGTCTGCTTATTTATGAAGAAAAAGGTTGTACTTGTTCAGGATAATAAAGATATCTTAGATATTATGGACCAGGTATTAGAAGAGGAAGGTTTCGATGTTACCGCATCGTTAACAACTGAACCGATAGAAAAAATAGATGAAATTGAACCTGACCTGGTAATTGTTGATGATCACATCAAGGGGAAAAAGAAAGGATCAGAAGTCATTAAAGCACTTAAATCTGATCCTGAAACAGAAGATGTATCGGCCGTGTTAACCTCAACATCAAATAACTTACCCCAACAGGCAGAAGATTGCAATGCCGATGATTATATCGAAAAACCATTTGACATCGATCATATGGTTGATGTGGTAAAGAAAAACGTTTAAAGTGTATTTAATAAGATAATCGTCATTTCGATCCGATAGCTATCGGATCGAAATAGCGAAATGGAGAAATCTGTTGGAAATATTAATATCAATTTAACTTAAAGATTTCTCCACTGCGGTCGAAATGACGACTTACAGACTAACATGAGGCTTAAAAGTATCCGTTTTAACCGTTGCCTTCAGCTCATGTAAAATAGTATACAACCCAAAATTTGTCCGGTTTACATAAATAAAATGTTTTACCCCGCGTGCCTGTTTAAATTCCGGCATTTTCGAAATTTTTTCGCCATACATATACAATTGCTCAAAAAAATCAGGCTTGCTAAAATCAAATGTTGAGCTGGTATAAGGCTTGGCAAACAAACTGATCATTTCACGATACGATTTATAATAAAACTCAACCTGCTCAGGCGAATCGTCTGCATGGATCATATCTAGTTTCCTAAACGCATCAATGGTTTTATTTTTATCGTTAATCACATCGGTTGAGATCAAAGAGAAAAACGGCTGATAAAAATCATCTGGTAATTCTTTAATGCAACCGAAATCAATTACACCAAGGTTTTCGTCCGGAGTAATCATAAAATTGCCCGGATGTGGGTCGGCATGTACCGCTCTTAATTCATGCTGTTGGAAATTATAGAAATCCCACAATGCTTGCCCGATTTTATTCCTTAGCTCTTGTGAAGGATTGGTTTGCAAAAATTCCTTTAAATGTAGACCCTCAACCCAGTCCATGGTAATAATCCGTTTTCCGGATAATTCAGGATAATATTTAGGAAATACCACATGATCGAGATTTTTACAGGCTTCAGAAAACTCGATCGAACGCCTCACTTCCAGTTCATAATCAGTTTCTTCTAATAAACGTTCTTCAACTTCTTTGATGTAAATGCTCAGTTCCCTTTCAGACATGCCCAACAAACGGAAGGCAAAAGGTTTCACTAGCTTTAAATCAGAAGAAATGCTATCACCCACGCCAGGGTATTGAATTTTAACAGCAAGTTTTTTACCATTAAGTGTAGCTTGATGTACCTGGCCAATGGAAGCCGCATTGCTTGATGTTAAGTTAAAGCTGTCGTAAATCTTTTCTGGTGTTTTACCGAAATTCTTGGTAAAAGTGCGTACAATCAGCGGACCCGAAAGGGGCGGGGCATTGTACTGCGATTGGGTAAATTTATCTACATAAGATTTTGGCAGGATATTTTTATCCATGCTCAGCATCTGTGCAATTTTTAAGGCACTGCCTTTTAATTCGCTTAGCGATTTATAAATATCGGTCGCATTATCTTCATTAAGCTGTTCGCGGTCCATTTCGGGGTTGAACAGTTTTTTAGAATAATGTTTGATGTAATTGCCGCCGATCTGGATACCGGTTTTAACAAATTTCGCTGAACGCTCTACCTTCGTAGTCGGAATACTTTTTTGTGTTTTCATCTAATCCTTAAAACCTCATCTTATCTGCAAGCTTGCCATTTCTTGATAAAAACTTGCCGTATTCTAATAAGTTATCGATTGGCGAGTGCTGAAAAAGATCAAAAGTAACATTGATCCCTTTTTCTATCGCTTCGTCGCTTTTTTCAAAACCTTCGCTGTCATCATTGATCCAGAAATTAACAATAAAAGCAAACTGGACCCACAACGCATCTTTATATCTTTTAGTTAAAAAACGGCGTTCAGCAAGCTCACCACTGTCTAAACCTTCATCAATAATCTCCTGTGCAAAGTTTTCGAAAATCGGTTTTACTCCTGCGAGTACATCTGGTGTAGAAAATTTTCCACGGTGATTTTTTAAACTATAGATCACAAAACTTCTTTCGTTTTTCAGGTTTTCCAGATAGCTGTAAAAGAAAGAAAGCATTTTTTCCCTGGCAGTGTACTGTAGCCAAACTTCCTGTTCTTTGATTTTACTGATCGTTTCGAAAGTAAGTTCGAACCAGATGGTTTTCTCTATGCTTTCGAAAGAAGAAAAAAACTGATAAAAATCCGCCTCGGTAATTTTAAGCTTTTTGACGAAAACATAAACCGATTTTGGTTTTTCATTGTTGGTTAAAACATAATCTAAATATGCTTTTCTGATTTGTTGAGCGGTTGCCATATAGCTGTTTTTTACAAGTATAACGTTTAATTTATTTGCTTGTTTTCAACGCGGCTTTTTTGTCGATCATAAAAATGTAATAATAGCTTTCAAAATATTTGAAAGTTGGTTTTTGACTAATTTACTTAGTTTTAAGCTGATTGAATTGTGGATAATTATTTTAAATAAAACTAAAATAATTAGTATTTTTGTGTTCGATTGTTCCCTAATTAAAGCAAGATAATATGATCCAGTTAAATGATTTTTTATATGGCAAAATGGAATTGCCAGAAGTGTTTTCTGATCTGTTAGATACTGACGCTTTAAAAAGGTTAGCGGGAATACATCAAAGTGGTGCGATATTTTTGGTTAACCCTGATATTTCCCATTCGCGTTTGGAGCATGCCATTGGGGTAACCATGTTGATCAGAATGCTGGGTGGTTCGGAACTTGAGCAGATTGCCGGTTTATTGCACGATATTTCGCATACTGCCTTTTCTCATGTGGGCGATTATGTTTTCGGCAATACGGATGAAGATTACCATGAAAAAGTTTTTGCCGAAATTTTGTGTAAATCTGAAATTCCAGATGTTTTATTAAAATATGGCTATAACATCAATCAGATTCTTTATGGTACGTTCGATATTTTAGAGCAGTCTTTACCCGCACTTTGTGCCGATCGTTTAGATTATACCCTGCGTGATGGCGTTCATGGTGGCATTATTTCACGTCAGCGGGCACGCGAATTTTTGACTGCTGTAGTTTTAAAAGACGGAAAAATTGCGGTTAATAATGAAGCTGAAGTAGCATGGATTAACGAGGCATTCGAAAAGCTGAACAACGAAGTATTTAAATTGCCGCTCCATCTTTATGCCAACGGGAAAATAGCAGAGCTGATCAAGAAATTTTTGGATAAGGGTTTATTGGTTGAAAGTGATCTGTTTAAAACGGATACCATGTTACTGAACAAAATAAGAACAACATACGAGGGGTATGAAGCCATTAAATCAATTAAACAGTTAAAAGGCTTTGCAGAATTTATGCGCCATGGTGCCGTACCAAAAATTAAAACAAGGAAACTGGATGCGCTTTTGGTGTAGGCGGTGAGTGATTGGCGCCAGCGGTTAGTGTTTAAAGGATATTTGTTCAAAGCGATATATCATCCTAAAGGTTAATTTGTTTATAAAAATTAATATGGATATCAGAGGATTTTAGCGAAGTGACAGGCTGCGAAGAATTGTCATGGCGAGAAGGCTTTTTCAGCGACAGCCTACCCCGAATTTCGGGGAAGCAATCTTACAATGATCGCTACGAGCATGCGCTTTAAGATTCCCGCCTGCGCGGGATCCGATAGCTATCGGATGACGGAAGTGCTAATAGAGTCTGTTTATGATAAAGTAGTAGAGATCTTTTCTTGTTGCATTTTACAATTCTGATCCAATAGCTATCAGATCCAACAACTAACCTTTTGGCTTTTGAGTTGAGCGTTTTACATCGATTAACCGATTTAAACAATTAACCATAACCGTTTTACAATTGGCAGTTTGAAGTTACTAATGAACTAGTGACCAATGAACTAATAAACCAATGAACTTTTCTACCTATATTGTACAAAAATTAATATTATGTCTGCAATAGAAATTATTTTGATCGGTGTGGTAATCCTGTTGATTTTCGGTGGTAAGAAACTACCTGAATTAATGCGGGGGATAGGGAAGAGCGTAAAGGAATTTAAAGATGCCAAAAATGAGCCTCCTGTTAAATAATTGCTGTTTATAAAACATTTGCTTACCGGATCTGTTTTTAGTTCAAATACACTTCAACAATGGAAAATCAAAAACACGATCAGGCCAAATCAAAATCCGATTTCATTAAAGAAAACGAAAAAAATCCTGAAAAAGGATTGAACAACTGGAATGATCGTTTGGATGAAAATCTGGAGCCTGAAGATCAAAACAACAGCATCGCCGACGAAAAAGCAAAAGATTTCTCAGAAAAATACGGAAGCGGTGATCAATCCGACGAAGGCAATAACTGAATATTTATTCTTTAATCTGATAGGAATAATATTAAGTTCTTCAAAATTTTTACACCACTCTCTATAGTTTATTACACGAAACGCGATTTTCTTCCCTAAAAAATGTTAATTTTTTTCCATGTGATTTGATTAATGGTATATTGCATATCTATTATCAAACAAACATGTATAACGTTTTCAAAATAAGCTGATAAGTAATGAACAGGCGTTGGTTATTGGTTTTATTTTTTTTGCTCTTTGCATCATCTTTATCTTATGCACAAAATACATCCAACAAGGGAAAAGATTTTTATGTAACATATGCCGGGCATGTTGATGGAAAAAAAACACGATTAACTTTATTCTTATCTGCCGATAGGGCAACTAAATACCAGGTTACTGTGGGTAATAATGTGGTTTCGTCAGGTACAATTCCTGCCAATACCTGTTTGCCCGTAATTATTGATCCGAATGTTGCCACCAGCGATGCTTACATCGGTACAAATGATGTGATAGAAAGTAATAAGGCTATTCATGTAACCACAAGCGATAATCCAATTTCTTTATATAGTGTAATTGCCTATCAGGCCCGTACTGGCGGTACTATGGTACTTCCTACCAATACTTTAGGTAAAGAGTATTATACTTATAGTTATCAAAGCGCTAATACTAATGGCAATTATGCAGAATTTACCATCATTGCTGTAGATGATGATACCGAAATAGAAATCACGCCTACAAGTGGCAACGCGGCTCACCAGGCCAATCAAACCTTTACAAAAACATTAAATAAGGGTGAGATTTATCAATATCAGGCTACAAATGATTTATCAGGTAGCCACATTAAATCTACTAAGGGATGTAAATCTATTGCGGTTTATTCTGGCAATACCTGGGCATCATTTTGTGAGCAGGGAAGTAGCAGAAATCCAAGTGGTGGCGATAACCTTTATCAGCAGCTGTTTCCGGTTACGGCATGGGGAAAAAACTTTGTAACTGCACCTTTTTACAATACAACACATGGCAATACGGATGTTTTTCGGGTAATCGTTTCAGAAGATAATACGGTTTTAACTGTAAATGGCAGCACTACAGATGCTAATGGTTCTACATTGAGTAATCCATATAAAAAGGGTTCGATCGTTACTTTTTTTTCTACTTCGGCTAATGTCATATCGGCCAATAAACCTATTTCGGTTGCCCAGTATCAAACTTCTCAAACCTGTAATTTAAATAACCGGACAACACCAAACGCAAATGATCCCTATGTTGGTGATCCAGAAATAACGGTACTTAACCCGGTTGAACAGACTTTAAGTAATATTACTGTTTATTCTAGGCTTGATAATGTGATTACGAACATCAATAAATTTTTTATTAATGTAATCATTAAAACTGCTGATATTCCCTCATTTCGCTTAGATGGAAATCCTGTTTCAAATTTTGTTGCGATAAATGGCGAGTATAGTTATGCAATTGTTGATGTAAGTTTAAGTCAGCAGGCACAGCACCGCTTATCTGCTGCAGGTGGTTTTTCAGCTATTGCCTATGGTTATGGCTCTGTTGAATCTTATGCCTATCTCGCTGGTGCAAATATTCAGAATTTCACTTTTCAGCCATTAAATGAGGCTACGGGCAAGAATGTAACCAGCGGCTGTTTAGGCGAAATCATAAAATTAAAAATTAATCTGCCCTATCAACCAACCCAATTAATTTGGGATGTACATAATGGTGATGGTGCAATAACTGAAACAACACCAACTGCTCAGGGTACGTTTACCAATAACGAAGTTGTTTATTATACCTATTTATACCCTAAAGAAATTAAATATGATCAGCCTGGGGATTACCAGTTTAAGGTAATATCCACCAAGCCTACTGCAGATGAATGTGGGAATGTTGAAGAATTAACTGCTGATTTTACGGTTGATAATCAACCTTCGGCTATTGCGGTGGTCCCTGAAACAGGTTGTCAGGCCAGTGGTACCCAGTTCACCGATCAAAGTAAATCCAATTCCGATTCGAGGAGTATTACACAATGGTTATGGGATTTTGGAGATGGGGAAACTTCAACAGAACAAAACCCGGTTCATATTTTTAAAAAAGCGGGATCATTTAAAGTAATTTTAACGGCTACAACTGATTCTAAATGTTCTGACGTATCTGAAGAATATCCTATTCTGATCAATCCTCAACCGGTATCCGATTTTGAAGTAAGTGGATTATGCACCGGCAAACCGATCAAAATAATTGAAAAATCAACGATAGAAAATCCGGGAAAAATTGTAAAATGGACCTGGAATTTTGGCGACGGTTCTGCTGATGATACCAATCAAATTCCTGTTCATCAATATGGTGCCCCAGGTTCTTATACCATTACTTTAACCACCGTAAGTGATAAAGGATGTGTAAGTGAGGTGAAATCTAAAACGGTAATCATAATCAATCCTCAGCAAGCTGATTTTATCCTTCCTGATTTTTGCCTGGATGATGGCGTAGCCAAATTTAAAAATACCTCTAAAAATGCAGATGGGAGCATTACTGATTTAACCGCTCAGTGGACTTTTACCTTTAATAATAATACTGTAGCAACCTCAACTGATTTTGACGGTTCTTTTTCACCTACTGTTACTGGTGATTATGGTGTGGCTTTAATTGTTAAAAATGGAGATGGCTGTGAAATGTCAAAAACGCTCACGTTTACGGTTAATGGGGCGGTTAAAACTGCCGATTTTGATATTGTAAAAAATAACGTTTGTGTAAGCGATAAGATTATCATAAAAAATACATCAACTACTTTTGCGGGCAAGATTACGAAAATTGAGATTTATAGGGACTATCCAAATGAAACCAGCATTTATAAAACCATTCCTTATCCCGATGACAGCGATATAGAGATTCAGTACAATACTTTTGGAGGTACCACAGATCGTAGCTTTAATGTTAGGCTTGTGGCTTATTCAGGTGAAAGTTGTTTTAAACCCGTAGATAAACCAGTTACCGTAAAACCAGAGCCGCAATTGGAGTTTGATGATATGCCTGCTGTTTGTGAAGCCGACGGAACAGTACTCATTACACAGGCGAGGCAGAAAACCGAAGAAGAAGTAACCGGAGGTGGTGGCGAATATGCTGGGGATGGCATGAAGCCTGACGGGACCTTTAACCCTAAAATTGCTGGGGTTGGGGAACATACGATCACTTATACTTTTAAGGGAGGTAATGAATGCTCTTCTTCAATCAGTAAGAATATAATAGTATACAAATCGCCGGTAGCCGATGCTGGTAATTTAATCTACATCTTGGCTGGAGGACAGATCGAAATCCCTGCAACTGCTGAAGGAACCAATTTAAAATACGAATGGTCGCCGGCAACCGGATTAAACAAAACGAATGTGTTAAACCCTATTGCCTCGCCCGAACAGGATACCGAATATACCTTAACGGCAACTACTCAGCCCGATGGTTGTGCAGCTACTTCTAAAGTTTTGGTAAAAGTGTTGCAGATGTTAAATCCACCCAATACCTTTACACCAAATGGCGACAACGTAAACGATACCTGGATTATCAAATATTTAGAATCATATCCTAAGGCTACTGTGGATATTTTCAATAGAAATGGACTTAAAGTATTTTCTAGCAAAGGGTATAAAGTTCCCTTTGATGGAACTTACCAGAATGAACCGCTTCCGGTTGGCGTTTATTACTACATTATTAATCCGCAAAACGGACGAAAAACTATAACAGGACCTCTCACAATAATCAGATAGAATTGAAAAAGATCATAGCTATATTTACGCTTTTTATAACTTTTAATGGTTTTGCGCAGCAAAAACCACAGTACACGCAATATATTTTTAACCAGTACCTCTTAAATCCTGCACTTTCAGGCATTGAAAATTACCTAGATTTTAAAGCCGGTTACCGTAAACAATGGTCGGGTATTACCGATGCCCCTCAAACGTCTTTTGTATCTGCAAATTGGGCGTTGGGCGATAACCAGTTATGGAGCAATGCGCTGACCTCTTTTCCTGAGCAAACGGGTAATCCAATGGACCGGAATTATATGCAGAACTATATGTCGTCGCCGTCGCACCATGGAATGGGGGTAACGGCTGTATTGGATAAAACCGGACCTATCAAGCGATTGGATGCTAATGTTACCTATGCTTACCATTTACAATTGAGTAATAATTTTAATCTATCGGCAGGTGTTGCTGCCGGGATTTCGAGTATTTCATTGGATGTTAATGCACTTACTTTTGATACCCCGATTGATCCGATTATGAACAGGGCACTGATTAACCAGGTAAAACCCGATTTAAGTATCGGTTTATGGTTGTACGGTGCACGGGTATTCGCAGGTTTATCGGTACAGCAGATTTTGCCACAAAAATTAAGTTTTACAGGCGATAATACCTATAATTTAGGTAAAGAAGCACCGCATTATTTTGCTACGGGAGGTTATAAATTCTTTGTAGATGACGAGATTTCAGCTATCCCTTCGATAATGGTAAAATATGTATCGCCGGCACCTGTTTCTTTTGATTTAAACATGAAACTGGCCTTTAAGGATAAAGTCTGGTTGGGAGGAAGTTATCGTAAAGATGATTCTTTTGCCGCAATGGCCGGTTTTAATATCGGCAAAATGGTTAACTTAACTTATTCTTACGATTTTACTACTTCTCAATTAAATCAGGTAAGTAATGGCAGTCACGAAATTGTGTTGGGCGTATTGCTCAATAACGTTTACAAAGTGCCATCGTATATTAAAATGTGGTAATTCAGTTGATAGTTGGCAATTTTCAGTCGGCAATTCTATAGTTACAGTGGCTAGTTTTATGCCGTGGTAAGCAGATCTATACTTTTAGTAGTAATTAACCAACTGTAAACTTCTAACTGTAAACTGCCAACTGAATTATAGTTCTTTTCTTAACCTTGCTACAGGGATATTCATTTGCTCGCGGTATTTGGCAACGGTTCTTCTGGCAATGTTATAACCTCTTTCTTTCAATATTTCGGTTAATTTTTCGTCAGCTAACGGCTTGCGTTTATCTTCGTTGCCAATGCAGTCTTCCAATATTTTTTTAACCTCTTTATTCGAAACTTCTTCACCATTTTCGGTTTGAATGGCTTCCGAGAAGAAAGATTTAAGCAGAAAAGTACCAAATTCGGTCTGTACGTATTTAGAGTTTGCCACCCTCGATACGGTTGAAATATCCATATCGATTTTATCGGCAATATCCTTTAAAATCATCGGACGCATTTTACGCTCATCAGCCGTTAAAAAATATTCGTACTGGTAGTGCATAATGGCGTTCATCGTTTTTAACAAAGTTTGCTGTCTTTGTTTAATCGCATCGATAAACCAACGCGCCGAATCTAGTTTCTGTTTTACAAACTGAACGGCTTCTTTCAGTTTTTTATCTTTTGATGAAGCTTTATCGTAATGCTCGAACATTTCCTGGTAAGATCTGCTTACTTTAAGTTCTGGGGCATTTTTCGAGTTTAACGTTAAAATAAGTATGCCGTCGTTATTGCTGATATGAAAATCAGGGATAATCTGCATCTGTTTAGTAGTCACCTGGTTGGCATCGCCCGGTTTCGGGTTCAAACGCAGAATTTCATTTACCACTTCCTTCAATTCTTCGCTATCTAAACCTAAGCTTTTTTCTAATTTATCATAATGTTTGCGTGTAAACTCGTCCAGGTAGTTTTCTACCACATTCATTGCTTTAATGATAATGGGATTGCCCGGATCTTTCCTTTTCAACTGGATAAGCAAACATTCTTTTAAATCTCTTGCACCAATGCCTGGAGGATCAAAACTTTGGATCAGTTTTAACATCTCCAATACATCTTCTTCCTCCACCATTACATTCTGAGAGAATGCAAGATCATCGATCATAGAGCCTAACGGACGGCGTAAATAACCATCATCGTCTAAACTGCCGATAATCTGTTTACCGATAATAAAATCCTGGTCGGATAGGGGAATAAGGTCTAATTGTTCCTGTAAACTTTCGAAAAATGTACTTTCAATGGCGATTGGGGTTTCTTTCTTCTCCTCATCGTCATCTCCATTGTTGTAATTGGTGCTATAGTCGTTGGTAGAATCGTCTTGCAGATAATCATCCACATTAAATTCATCCATACTCGTGTCTTCTGATGACTGTTCGTAATCGTCGGGACCATCATTTAAATCGTCGTACTCGCTTTTAGGCTCGTCCTGCGTCATTAAACTCGGGTCTTCAAGTGCCGGGTTTTCTTCAAGTTCTTCTTTTACCCGCGTATCTAAAGCAACAGTTGGCACCTGTAACAGTTTGATAAACTGTATTTGCTGTGGTGATAACTTTTGTAATAATTTTTGTTGTAGGTGTTGCTTTAGCATATTAAATATAAAAGAATGGGGCAAAAATAAACAATAGATTTCAGATATTCTTTGCAATTGATCTAAATGCTATCGATATGTTCGGTTTTTTAAAATTATTTGCTAAACGTTTGGATTGAATTTAATGTTTGCTATTTTAGTGAATAAATAAACTAAAATTAAAAAAATATGGGATTTGTAAAAGAATTTAAAGATTTTGCAGTTAAAGGAAATGTACTCGATTTAGCTGTCGGTGTAATTATTGGTGCAGCTTTCGGTAAGATTGTAAGCTCATTGGTTGAAGACATTATTACCCCCGCAGTTTTGGGTCCTGCATTAAAGGCTGCAGGATTAGAAGACCTCAGTAAACTTACCATTGCAGGTACGGCTATTAAATATGGTAATTTCCTTTCGCAGGTAATTTCCTTTATTATTGTTGCGTTGGTTCTTTTCCTGATTATTAAAGCAGCCAATAATTTGAAAAAGAAAGAAGAAGCGGCTCCAGCTGTAGCTCCTGTACCGACAAAAGAAGAAGTGCTTTTAACCGAAATCAGAGATTTATTAAAAGCAAAAGCATAATAAAAAAGCTCCGCAGACTGATCCCAACTGCGGAGCTTTTTTAATAACTTCTTTTTACCGAAGGGTCGGTAATAATAATGTAATCGCCCAGCTTTTTGAATTTGTCCCAATCCGGGCTGTTAAAAACTTGCATCAGAAAAGGATGAGATATTCAGGATTTTTAATTTTGGATTGACCCGCGCCAGTTGGGCCAAAGTACCCAGTTTTTCATCACTATGAAAACGGCCGTTGAGTTGTAAAACTTTTATTCCTTTATTTGCCTTCGTAAATTTATTTATCGACCAGGCCATGGTAGCATCCCATAAATTTTGAGTTTGGTAAATCTTCATTGAGCCCATGTTATGGCCACCTAAAGTTTCTATAAATTTGTCATAATACCTGCCCCGAGCAGTATCGATTGGTAATGGCGGTAAAAAGTTAAATGACGTTTTAGGGAAGTTTTCCAGGGCTTTTAATCCGCCCATGGTAACCGCATTGCTGTATCGGGTTGCAGCGTTGGCCGCAATCACTTTCAAATTGTGCTGTTTGGCGTATTCTACCAAAGGTTTGTAATCTTTGTAATTCCCCCAGGCCCTTCCTTCTTTAATGAAATTCTTTTCGGAAATCAGCCCCGCTAAATATTCATCTACTTCAGGTTGTACATCAGTATGGAACATTTCTAATGACAAGGCCGTTTTTTGTGGATATGCAATGTTGAGTTTTTTAAATATTTCGGCCTCCAGGTAGTGCCCGATGGAATCGTTATGGTCTTCACCAAAAAATAGTACATCATTAACATTCATATCCGAAACGATATCATCAATTGTGACGGTTTTTTGCTTTTTTACATCATATATTTTGTAATGATTGCTAATTTCCTGCGCATATACTGCCGAAGAAATGCTTAAACCCAACATTAATAGGAAAAATTTCATGGTCTCAAAATAAGAAAATAATTTTCACCGATAAAATAACGCTACTTACCGCCTTTTACCCAGTTCTTGCGCCTGGTATATATTATGCATAAACACTTATCCATACTTTTGGATTATTAAATATTACACACATGGATAATCTCAATCATAACGATAATAACAACACTAAAAATTCTGGGAGGGCTTTAAGTGGTTTCATCATAGCAATCATCGGGATCGCACTTTTATTAAATAACATGCATTTAGATATCCCTGGATGGATATTAAGCTGGTCTAATTTTTTAATCTTAATTGGTGTATTTATCGGCGTTCGTCGTAACTTTAAAGGTGTAGCCTGGTTAATCCTGATTTTAGTCGGTGCTTACAATACTTTGGATAATATGAATCTTGATTTTGATCCTTCCAAATACGCTTTAGGTGTTGGTTTGGTGATAATCGGTGGGTTTTTGATCTTCAGGCCAAAAGATTCAGAATTATTCGGCAGGAGACGTAAAGACAGGAAAAAAGCAAAATTTGATTTCGAGGGAGCAACTGATGATAAAACGGCAAATAATAACGACATTATTGATGTAACAGCCATTTTTGGCGGAAGTACGCAAACGGTTTATTCCAAAAACTTCAAAGGAGGTGATATTATGGCAATTTTTGGTGGAGCTGATATCGTGATGACCCAGGCCGATTTTCCTGAAACAGTATCGCTCGACGTAACTGCTGTTTTTGGAGGGATTAAATTAATTGTTCCGCAAAACTGGGCTATAAAGTCGAACGTAACTGCATTATTTGGTAGTGTAGAAGATAAAAGGTCTCATTTAATGCCCGTGTCAGAAATGACAAAAACATTGATTTTGGATGGTACCGCATTATTTGGGGGGATCGAGATCAAAAGTTTCTAAACATATAATAAACATCGCCTATGAAATGGTTTGCAGTAAATTGTATCTATCAGGTAATTTGTGGTGAAGGAAAGCACACGCCTCAGTTTAATGAGCAAACGCGTTTAATAAAGGCAGAAGACATAGCCCAGGCCTTAGATAAGGCAAAATTGAATGCCGTACACTTTAATCCGCCGTTTGATAACTGTAAAGGCGATAAGGTAGTATGGAAGTTTATAGGTGTAGGAGGAATATCGGCAGTTGAAGAACCTGCTGATGGTGTTGAAGTAAGTTCGAGAATTGTTGAACCGAAATCGGTAAACAAGTACCTGGAGAAGCTAAAACACCGCAATAAATCATTAACTAATCAAAAACCGTTTTGACAACTAGACCTTTATCCGTTCCACAGATACAAAAAACATCGCTTGCACTAGCAATAGTGTGGACTGTATTGTGTGGCATTGGATTGCATTATGTGGTAAATTTTTCATGGTGGATATCTGTAACAGATAGTCTGATCAATAATTTTTTATTGGCTTTGGCCTGTATTGGGATCAGCAATATGCTGGGTTATTACCAGCCTAAAAATGAGCGGATCCTGTATGTACTCATTATTACCCTTGCCCTCACATTTGTAATTATTTATGTCGCTAAATATTCAATGCTCTATATATTTGCCGATTATAAAGAGTACAAAGATTTCTATAATTTCTCTTTTGCTTTCCGCGGACTGATTTCTTTTATGTGTTTGGCCTGGTGTGCCCTTGCCAATATTTTATGGTATAGGCTGGAGGAGCAGTCGGAAACACACGAGCGGCTTTCTGCAGCAAAAAGTCTGGCAAAAGAGGCCGAACTGAACAAATTAAGGCACCAATTACAGCCACACTTTCTTTTTAACAGCTTAAATTCAGTATTTGCCCTCACCATGGTTAACCCGAAAGAGGCAGGGGTGATGATTACGAAACTGGCTTCTTTCCTCCGTGGAACCTTAAAGCGCGATGACGAATTATGGGTGTCGGTTGAGGAAGAAATGGAATATATCCAGTTGTACCTCGATATCGAAAAAGTAAGGTTTAGCCATAGGTTAAATATTGAAGTAAACGTAGCTGAAGATACTTTAAACCTTTGCTTACCGGGAACCTTATTGCAGCCTATTGTAGAAAACGCGATTAAATTCGGGCTTTACAATACTTCAGCCGGGATTACGATTAAGGTAGATGTTACGGTAGAACATAATATTTTACAACTAAGGGTACAAAACCCATTCGATCCTGAAATGAAGGCTGCCGGAGGAACCGGATTTGGTTTGAGTGCCATCAAACGCAGGTTATATCTTTTGTTTGCGAATACACATCTGTTACAGACCGATATTGAAGCAAATAATTTATATATTACCACCCTAAAAATTCCACAAAAAAATGATCAGAACAATACTAATTGACGATGAGCCTTTAGCAAGAGATATTGTAAAATATTACCTTTCAGATCATGCAGAAATAGAGATTGTAGCCGAATGTGGCGATGGATTTGAAGGATTAAAAGCAATTACCCTACATAAACCCGATTTGATTTTTCTGGACATCCAGATGCCCAAAATAAGCGGTTTCGAAATGCTCGAACTCGTGGAAGATAAACCTGCCGTAATTTTTACAACAGCTTTCGACGAGTTCGCCATTAAGGCATTCGAGGTTAATGCTGTAGATTATCTGCTTAAACCGATTGATAAATCGCGTTTTGATGCAGCCATTAAAAAGCTACCGAACAAATTAAACCAGACAGAAAATACCGAAGCGGTTTTAGATGCAGCAGCCTTAAGTCCGGCCCAAAACAATAGGGTAGTGGTTAAAAAAGATGGTGTAATCAAAATTATTCCAGTTGCCGATATCAATTATCTGGAAGCAGATGATGATTATGTGAAATTAAGCACGGTTGATGGTATATTCTTCAAAAATAAAACCATGGCCTATTTCGAACAGACGCTTGATACCGGCCAGTTTATCCGCATACACCGTTCTTATATTATTAACCTGGCACAGGTAACCAAAATAGAGTTAAAAGAGAAAGATAGCTATGTGGTGTTGTTAAAATCGGATATCTGGTTGCCGGTTAGTAAAACTGGCTATGTAAAACTGAAAGCGGCGTTGGGATTGTAAAAAAGAAGAATTGCTTATTTCGTTCCATTGGAACGAATCATAGGTAGAAAAAATGCAATAGGCATATTTTCGTTCCGTAAGAACGTTTCGTTAAAAACAATCATTTATAAACGAACCATTGGCCTTATTTTTCAAAAGATTTTTTACATTTGCATTAAATAGAAAAAATAATAATTAATCACTCTTGCATTTGTAGAGAAATCGCTTTATATTTGCACCTCTTAATTTTACAATAGATAATATACAGTCATGAAAAGAACATACCAACCTTCGCAAAGAAAGAGAAGAAACAAACACGGCTTCCGCGAAAGAATGGCAACAGCTAACGGCAGACGAGTATTAGCATCACGTCGTGCTAAAGGAAGAAAAAGATTAACAGTTTCTGACGAACGCAAGCATAAAGCATAATTTTTGATTGCTTTTCCATTAACCCGGAATTGGCAGATCAAAATCTGCAGTTATCAATCAAAAATATATGTACACATTCAGGAAAGAAGAACGGTTATGCAGCAGGAAACATTTAGACCTGTTGTTTAAAAACGGTTCTTCTTTTTTATTATACCCTTTTAGGGTTTCCTATCTTTTTGTCGATCAACCGGCTGATGTGCAGGCCCAGGTGGTCATCAATGTTCCTAAAAAGAGATATAAACGGGCAGTTGACCGTAATTTGCTCAAACGCCGCATCCGCGAAGCTTATCGCTTAAATAAACAAGATAAATTATACCTTCCACTACCTACCGATAGAGGATTGCTTTTGTTTTCCATCCAGTTTGTTGGTAAGGATAAATATGAATTTGCCTTTATCGAGAAAAAACTGATCGCTACCTTCAAGCGTTTCCATAATTTAATCCAGCCCAATGAAATTCATCAATAAAATTTTCGGCTGGTTCTTTTTAGGTTTGATCAAAATTTATCAGTACGCCATTTCACCTATGCTTGGCGCAAATTGCCGTTTTACACCAACCTGCTCTCAATACGGCATAGAAGCGATTAAAAAACACGGTCCGTTTAAAGGTGGCTGGCTGGCGTTAAAACGCATTGGCCGTTGTCATCCCTGGGGTAAACACGGGCATGATCCGGTTCCATAGCGAGGCTTATTGGTTCACAGGTCATTAGTTCATTGGTAAAGCAAATCACTAACGAAATATTTGTTGTTAATTATTTAAATTCCTTAATGGACTCCAGACTTCGGACTGCCGACTTCAGACTAAAAACTATATCTTTGCCCTATGGCTAAAATACTTCAAATAGAAACGGCTACAGCATTTTGTTCTGTGGCATTATCTGTTAACGGCGAAACAATTTCATTTAAAGAAGAGCAAGGTCAAAACCTGCATGCGGCAAATTTAACGCTGTTTATAGATGAGGTAATTAAAACTGTTGGATTAAATTATTCAGAATTGGATGCCATCGCCGTAAGTAAAGGCCCGGGATCTTACACGGGTCTGCGGATCGGTGTTTCTACCGCCAAAGGACTTTGTTATGCCTTAGATAAACCTTTGATCGCCATTGAAACTTTAGAAATGATGGCTGCGGGCTTCTTGTCTGAAAATCCTGATTATTCAGGTTTCATCTGTCCGATGATAGATGCCCGAAGGATGGAGGTTTACACTACAGTTTTTGATCCTTTATTAAATATATTATTGCCAACTGAAGCTAAAATTATCGACGAAATGAGTTTTAACGACTTCCTTTCGCAACAAACCATTACCTTTTTGGGCGACGGAGCTGCCAAATGCGCTGAAGTTTTAACTCATCCAAATGCAAGGTTCGATGCCGCTAATTTTAATTCTGCCTCATACATGTCGAAATTAGCCAGTCAAGCCTTCGATAAAGGTAATTTTGAAGATGTAGCTTATTTTGAGCCTTTTTACCTGAAAGATTTTGTGGTTACCCAATCTAAAAAGCAACAGGCGCAGGGTTAAGCTTATTTTCTCTTAAAAATCGAAAACAGGCTTTTAAAGAAGCTACCACCGTCACTTTTGTCATTAATTCCCGGTATCACATCAGCAAATTGTGGATGGTTAACCACATTGCCAAATTTAATGCCTACACCCATATAAAAAGAGGCGCCATTAGGTCCGCTACCTACAGTAGCATCATTTTTAAGTGTTCCGAGGGTTTGGAAACTGGTTGCAACTAAATTATCGGTACCTAAAAACAGTTCGAAATTAGGGGTTTGGTATTTGCCTTGCAGGCCAACCATAAACACACCGTTTAAATTATACAAAGGTGTTACGCTTCCTGAAAAATTGTTGGCAATGAAAGTATTTACAAAAGCAACATCACCACCTTTGTAAAACAGGTTTTTAGAAGCGGCCAATGCGGGTTTGTAAAAACCATAACGTTTAGACATATAAACATCCAGTTTAGCGTTGGTAGGGGCCAAAAACTTCTTAGGTTGCTCTGCCAGTAAAAAGATATCCTTTATTTCCTGATTGGTATTCGATTGATTATTTTCCAGGTTTTCAATCAGTTTCGATCGATTTATCGTAGTACGCTGGGTATTGCTGCGCCACCAGATAAAACCTAAATCTTTAACATTAGCCATTAAAAACAAACCTTTTTTCGTGGTATAATTTGTTCCAAAACCGAATGATAAACCCGGGTTTTTGAAATTAGGGAAAAAGGTTTTCTTATCTACCTCATTAAAATCAGAGAAGTTCGCCGAATAAGTTCCATCCAAACCAATCAGCATGGATGATGCTTCCGGATCGATATAGAGATAGGAATTGGAAATGTCGAGTTTGTTATATAAAATTCCGCTTAATAAACTGGCTTTTAAACCAAAAGCAAGTCTTTTGTTCCAGTTCTCACGGTAGGTAAAGCTGAACTGGTGATAGCTTTGTTCATATCCTTTGGTATCGAATATACCTGTATATTGCTTATTTGGTGTGAAACGTTCAAAAGAATCAAAAATAGCCAAAGTTTCGTTGGTATAGTCTACATTGGCATCCGATCTGATCTGCCATGAAAAGCCCATTTCTTTTTGATATTTATATGATTTGAAAAGACGGAAAGTAGCCACATAAATATTACTGTTCTCGAAGAAATGGTTAATTTCTCCAGTTCCAATAGGTAAACCGGTGGTGTTGTATTGGCCCTCTTGCGTTAATCTTCGTACAATATATTTAGAACTGCCCTTATTGATGGCATTTACGCCAAAATATGGCAGGAAGAAATTCGAAGAAAATTTTCGCGACGAATCGAGTGTGAAAGATTTTTGAGAAGGGTTTTCGAAAGCATCAAACATGGTTTTCGTGCCGAATAGTGCATATTGTTGTGCATTTGCAACCCCGAAGCTGGTCAATGCCAGTAACGCAAGTAAAAGTTTCTTCATGTAAATAGTTTTGTCTGGGATGATTTCTTATTAACGGTTACTTAACGAATCTGGTATTTCTGGTTTTAAATATTTGTTTAAAAGCAAGTTAGTAATGAATTTGTTCCGGTCTGCACTCATCTGGTAATAAAAAGTATCGAAACTTTTTAAACCGCTATCGGCCCTTAAATGTTTGTAAAAACCCAATTGGATATTGCTCCTGAAAATATCTGCCGAGTTTTTGGTATTGATGTAATAACTCACATTCGAAGTGGTCGAAATCTGGTTAACTGCATCCAGATATTGGGGAGTTTGGATCAAAAGCCTGTTCTTTTTGTAGTCATTTAAAAACGATTGTACGGTACTTGCATTATTAGCTACAATTAAATTATTATCCACAATGGTATAATAGGGCCGGCCGAATTTTTTAAAGGGTTCTCCGAAATAACTGTATAAAATATCTGATGATTTAAAAAGTTTTATGTCATCATTATAATCAGCACTCACATCAAGCAACAGTTGTTTTACCTTCTCGCCATTGGATAAAGAAATTGCCCCAAGTTTTTCGGTGGTACTTAACTGGAAAAGTATAAACTGGTTCTTAGTATACACCGGGAATATCGCATTCATATCTATTCGGTATTCATCCTTTATCTTTTTAATTACTCCATTTGTTTTATCGGTTACTTTCGTCTGTTCTTGCCAGTTATTTAGCTTTTTTAACCATTTTCCGTAATCATCATAAGCATAAAGGGCATAATTTGCAGTATTATCAGGTAAGATATTCTGTATCGAAGTGTTTTGCGGAGCTGTGCTTTCGAACAGTTTAAGGTAGTTTTGCTGATCTTTTAACTCCGAATTTCCACTGAAAAGGATTTTTTCTTTACTAAAATTGTAATTGAGTACCGCAAAACTGTTCTGTTTATTAAAAACAGCAATTTCTCCATTAATATTTCCGGCAATGATATTCTTTAACAATAAAGGAGCCTGGTTAAAGTTGATATACACATGCGCCAGTACATTTTTGATCTGGCGGTTATTCTCTTTTATATATTCTGTAAAAGGATTTTCGGTTAAACGTACATTGGCATCGTTGATGAGTTTTAATGAGGTAGAAACGGTTAATACCTGACCATGAACACCCAGATAAACCGATAGGCTGTCATTCAATTTAACGGTATATAGTTCTTTAGAATTTTCGCTGATTGATTTTTTGGTTTTTAAAGCCCCGTAAAATTTTTTAATGTCGTTATCCGGCTGGATCTGTAAGGTGATCAGGAAATTTAAAGTTTTATTCGAGTCGGGGAGTACGCTAATATACACCTGTTGATCTTTGAGGTACTTATTCAGCATATTATCATCGATAATGCCCGATTTTAATTGTCTTAACAGGTTCATTTTATCTTTGCCCAAAACCTGTTGAATAAGCTGCTGGCCTTCCAGAATATCATAAAAGCCTTTGTCGTTCTGAAAAGAAAACACAAGGGCGGCATTATTGGTTGCAGATTGCAGCGCCAGGTCTTTCGCATCATTATCCGTACCCAATTTCGAAAAATAGAGGTAAGCCATAAAGGCTACACCTAAAAATAATGCACTTGTTAGAATTACGATTTTTTTCATCTGCTGTGCAACAAATTTAATTTATTACATTGATTAGTGAGAAGTTCTTTGTCAATTTATTAATTTAGCGATTGCTACTAGCAGATCATTATGAATAAACGAATAATCCTTACAGCTTCTTTTTTTGGTGCTATTGCAGTTTTACTGGGTGCTTTTGGTGCCCACGGCTTAAAAGCTTTAATTGATGCACCTTCATTAGAAATCTGGCAAAAAGGCGTTGATTATCAGTTCTATCATACCTTTGCATTATTATACCTATCAACCTTTGCCCGCTATCGGAACAAGCTGATTAATATCGCCTATTTCTGCTTCACATTTGGTATTATTCTCTTTTCGGGTTCGTTATATTTGTTGGCTACGCGGAGTATATCGCATTTGGGTTTTACGGAATTTATTGGTCCGTTAACACCTATTGGCGGACTTTTGTTAGTGTTGGGATGGATAATGCTCTTTTTTGCAGCATTTAAAGATAAATAATGAACAGTTTCGAAAACGATATTTTTGCAGAAAGAGAAACACTTTTTGTTGAAGTTATTTTGCCTTTATCTTTGGCGAAAAACTATACTTATCGTGTGCCATTTGATTTAAACGACCAGATTGCCATCGGTAAACGTGTGGTAGTTCAGTTTGGAAAACATAGAATTTATACAGCACTGATCAGTGGCATTACCACTGTACCACCAACTGTATACGAAGCAAAATACATCATTGATGTTGTAGATGCTGAACCTGTAATTACCCCAATGCAGCTCAAATTCTGGAGCTGGATGACTAACTATTACATGTGTAATGAAGGGGATGTAATGGCGGCGGCACTCCCTGCAAGTTTGAAGCTGGCAAGCGAAACCATCCTGATTCTCCGTGAGGATTATAACGAAGCAACCGAACTTACCGATAAGGAAGAAATCATTGTTAATGCGTTAAGACAGCAACAGAAACTTACCGTTAACGATGTTTCTAAACTGCTCGGACAGAAAACCGTATATCCGATCATTAACCATTTATTGGATAAAGAGTTGATTCTGGTGGCCGAAGAGGTAGTGCAGAAGTATAAACCATTACTTAAATCGTTCGTGATATTGAACGATTTTTATACTGAAGAAGAGAATTTAAAGCAACTGTTTAATGTGCTTGATAAGGCCCCTAAGCAATTGGATGCCTTGCTTGGCTACTTGAAACTTCAAAAATCTAATTTGCCAATTTCAAAAGAACAACTTTTAGAAGAAAGCAATTGTGGGCCAGCTGCATTAAAAGCATTAACCGACAAAGATATTTTTGTGGTGATGAAAAGGCCGGTAAGTCGTTTGGCCGCTCATGACGAAGAATTCAGTGTGAATTTTGAACTGAATGAAGGTCAACAAAAGGCTTTGAGCCAGATTAATCAGTATTTTGAAGAAAAAGAAGTGGTTTTGCTGCATGGGGTTACTGCATCAGGTAAAACACAGGTTTATATTAAACTGATTGAAAAAATTATCCAGCATACAGATGGACAGGTATTGTTCCTGCTTCCCGAAATTGCTTTAACTACTCAGATAGTAGAGCGGATTAAACGTTATTTTGGCAATTCAATTGGAGTGTACCACTCAAAATTTAACAATAGCGAAAGGGTAGAAATATGGAACAAGGTAAGAACGGGTGCGTATAAGGTAATCCTTGGCGCGCGTTCAGCCGTTTTTCTTCCATTTCAGGATTTGAAATTAATCGTGGTTGATGAAGAGCATGAACCATCATATAAACAATACGATCCGGCACCTCGCTACCAGGCCAGAGATGCTGCTATTTATTTAGGATACCTGCACCAGGCTAAAGTGGTTTTAGGCTCAGCTACACCATCGTTAGAAAGTTATTATAATGCTTTACAAGGCAAATATGGGCTTGTAGAGATGAAAGAACGTTTTGGTGGGGTTCAACTTCCAAATCAGCAAGTAGTAAGTATCTCTGAAGAAACGAAGAAAAAAACGATGAGTTCGTATTTTTCGAGTGTACTGATCAAAGATATCGACCTGGCACTTTCTAAAAAAGAACAGATTGTGCTGTTTCAGAACAGGAGAGGTTATGCCACCATTCTCATCTGCGCCACATGTGGTTATACACCAAAATGCGTAAACTGCGATGTAAGTTTAACCTATCATAAAAGCAGTGGTAAATTACATTGTCATTATTGCGGTTATCAGCAAAGCAGTGTAAATATCTGTCCGGCTTGTGGCTCTGTACACGTAGAACAAAAAGGATTTGGTACCGAGCGTATTGAAGAGGAACTCAGATTACTTTATCCAGAGGTGACCATTGCACGCCTGGATATGGACAGTACCCGTACCAAAAATGGTCTGCAGCAGATTTTAAATGATTTTCAGGAAAAGAAAACAGATATCCTCATCGGTACACAAATGGTGGCCAAAGGGTTGGATTTCGATAACCTGAATCTTATCGGCGTAATAAATGCCGATACTTTGTTGGGCTATCCTGATTTCCGTGCCTACGAGCGTAGTTTCCAGTTATTGGCGCAGGTTGCAGGCAGGGCAGGTAGAAGGGCCGATCAGGGGAATGTTTGCATCCAGACTTACGATGCCGAAAACCGGATCATCAAGCAAGTGGTGAACAACGATTATGAAGGCATGTACAACGACGAAATTGCGGAGCGTGAGAAATTTCTGTATCCACCTTTTTCAAGGATGATCTTTTTGTACATCAAACATAAAGATTCTCATGTGTTGGATCATGCTGCTTTTACATTAGCAAATATCCTTAAAGCAAAATTTGGTAAAAGGGTTTTAGGACCCGAGCAGCCACTGATAAGCCGTGTGAGGAATCTTTACATCAAACAGATCATTATCAAAGCCGATAAGCATACTGCCATTCAAAAAGTTAAAGATGCGCTAAGAGAAACCCTGACCGAATTTAATGCAACCAAAGAATTTAAAGGGGTTTTTACACAAATAGATGTCGATCCGTATTAGAAGGGGAGAGTGTATTGTCATGCTGAACTTAGTGAAGCATCTGCAAGCGATAAGTACCAAACTTTAATTAAGCGCAGCACTGTTTTTGGGGTTGATGCGTTTAGGCAAGGGATTCTTCACTGCGTTCAGAATGACAGATCAAATTAATTGCTAATTTAAGTTTTGATTTAGTGTTACTTACGGTAATGTGGATTTCTTTATCTTGTATCACCGTTTAAGAAACGCTAATTTTGAAGCTCATGGCGTATAAATTTGTTGATAATTACCGAGAACGTGGTGCGAGAAAAAACCTGGTAGAGCTGTTAAGATCTCGTGGGATTGAAGATGAAAATGTGTTAAAAGCCATTGGTAAAGTTCCTCGGCATTTCTTTTTTGACGAAACTTTCTGGAATCAATCTTACAAGGATATTGCCTTTCCGATAGGTGATGGTCAAACCATATCACAGCCTTACACCGTTGCTTACCAAAGTGAACTGCTGCACATTAAAAAAGGAGATAAAGTACTCGAAATAGGAACCGGTTCGGGTTATCAAACCTGTATTTTAATGGAACTTGGTGCTACGGTTTTTACGATAGAAAGACAAGAAAATATTTATAACAGAACCATTCAGGTTTTGCCTGGAATGGGTTATAGGCCGACTTTTTATTGTGGCGATGGTTCAAAGGGAATTGCAAAACATGCTCCATACGACAAAATAATTGTAACCGCAGGCGCACCTTTGGTACCCGAAATTTTATTGAAACAGTTAAAAATAGGTGGTATACTGGTTATCCCGGTGGGGGATGAGAAAACCCAGAAAATGGTTACTGTTATCCGCGTGAGCGAAACGGATTACGAAAAAATTGTGTTAGATACGTTTAGGTTTGTGCCTTTAGTGGGCGATCAAGCGTGGTAGTTCAGTTTTCAGTTAACAGTTAATAGTTGGCAGTTCGAACTGAAAACTATTAACTGCCAATTGGACTATCTTTTCATCGCCCTATCCAACTCACGCTTCGTATCTCTATCTTTAATGCTGTCGCGTTTGTCGAATTCTTTTTTACCCTGTGCGAGGGCGATTTCCATTTTGGCGAAACCTCTTTCGTTAATAAAAATACGCAGAGGAACTATGGTATAACCTTTTTCTTCGCCTTTTAACTTTAATTTCCTGATTTCTTTTTTCTGTAGCAGTAGTGCCCGGTCGCGCTTAATATCGTGGTGATAAAAAGAACTGTGACTATATTCCGATACATGTAGATTGCGTACATAGAGGTTTCCACCAATAAACGTGCAGAATGCATCCGTCATATTGGCTTTTCCTTGTCTTATGGCTTTTATTTCAGTTCCTAAAAGGGCAATGCCGGCTACGTATTTATCTAAAAGATTGTAGTCGAAATAAGCTCTTTTATTTTTTATGTTGATGTCGTTTTTCAAAATTTAATAAAGTATATGGTATTGTAATATGCCACAATTATTTAAAATATAAGTGCAGGGTTGCAAATATCCTAAAAATTGATGTGATAATGTAGTTTTAATCACATTAAGTTAAGGTTTTTAGTGTTCACAGTTTGTTTTATGCAATTGCAAAATTTTTTAATGTCTCATGATTTGGAAATGTACGGACAGTTCTTTTGGCAGCCATAGTCCCGCTTTTGCTGCAACAAAAGCAGAAAAAGCTTTTGGTTTCCGCGTCAATCGCGTTTATTTAACACAGGCAGGTGCAAGGAAAAAAACCTTTCATCCGCCAACCGGATTCTTATTTCATGGGAGGAAATGGTAAGAGGTCGTCATTTCGAGCGAACCCGATAGCTATCGGGTGCAACGCAGCCGAGAAATCTGTCTTGGTAGATCTCTCTCCCGAAAGTTTGGGACTGCGCTTCAGTCGAGATGACGACGATTTTTAAACTTAAATCTCCGATTAAGGAAGTAATAAAAATCTTCATCAGTTTGTAAAAGCTAAGGATATATTATTATGTTCGTATTTATTCAATTAAGTTTGGACATAAAATATCTAAAATGAAATTCAGAAACCTACTTTTAATCTTATTATTATCCCTTACTTTCCAGGTAAAAGCACAGCAGCCAACTTTGTTGCCTCAGTTTACTTTTTACCGTTTGGATGGAAAAGCTTTTTCTAATACCGATATTAAACAAGGTAAAAAGAACCTTTTTATTTTATTCGATTGTACCTGCGAGCATTGCCAGCGCGAAAGTAAAATACTGAATACGAATTATGCTAAGTTCAAGGATGTAAATATTTACATGATTACCATGGATGAAGGATATATTATTCCCCAATTTTTCGATTCTTATGCCAAAGGTTTAAATGCAAAACCTAATGTGTTGGTATTACAAGATAAAAAACGCATATTTATTCCAACCTTTTTACCAAAACAATATCCAGCCATGTACTTATATTCGCCAGCAGGTAAATTATTAATGTACCAATCAGGCGATGGCGGCATTAAAAAACTAATGACGGTAGTAAGTAAATAATCTTTTTTTAGCCACAGATTTACTACTATGTTAACACATCTTTTTAGAAGTTTGTCGTTATACTAGGTTCCTTTCAAAAAACAACCGGTTTTACCGAAGAACGCTGTCAATCCCCAGGGCCAGAAAAATCAAAAAAACAGTTGCAAAACAGTACAAGCGGTACTTCCAAACCTCAAACGCAGTGGTTTTGTGTTTCATGTTTGTAAAAGCTTTCACCCAGCGCTAACGAACAAAACAAAGTGCCGCTGTTTTTTTGATGTGTTGGGGACTTGTGTAAAAGGCCCCTTGCCGGATTGACGAAGCGCTTTGGATACTTTGGCGCCCCAAAGTATCATGCCCCGCGGCATAGAGCGGGAGAAGAATCTTTATAATTTTTGTGCCTACATGATAATAGATAATAAGGAACAGAGGTGGCTAATTAAATAGAACTGAAAATCTTACCTGATAATTAACACGGGGATATTCACCTTGTGCCTCACCGAATCTACCGTAGTACCAAAAATAAGGTCTTTTAAGCCTTTATGTCCATGCGCGCCCATTACCAATAGTTCCATTTCATTCCGGTTACTGATATCGGCTATGGCTTTGCCGGTGTTTCCAAAACCGATAAACGGGGTAGAATCGTAACCTAAATCTTCCAGATTGATGCGGTATTTCTCCAGGTTTTCGGCATCGCTCATCGTTTCATGATCCATTACATCATTGCCATGGTAACGTGCAGCAGCAGTTTCTACCACGTGGATAAGATAATAGTGTGCATCTTTACCACCCTGAATCAGAGCATGTCGGATAGTGTTTTTGTCGTTTTTAGAAAAATCGACCGCAATACCGATCCGTTTGTAACTGATCTTATCAATTTTACCAATATCCAGGGCATTTCCATGGGGTACAAGCTGTCGTGAGGCATTCTTTTTCTTTTCCAATAAAGGATGGAAGAAAACGTAGAGTAATAATAAAACGATTAAGATCAAAGCCGGCACTACAATCACATAAATCCACCAGTTATTGGCTTCTTTGGCCCAGCCACTTATTTCTTCAATTACCAGTTTTACATTCAATGCAATAATGGCAATTGCGCTTGCCCATGCCAACACCTTCACCCATGGTTTGATCGCGAAATCTTTCATCAGTTTTTTATCTGAGGTGAAGTGGATCAAAGGAATGATGGCAAACCCCAACTGCAAACTTAAAACCACCTGACTCAGCACCAACAATCCCCCCAGGGCATCGTCGCCATAATGCAAAATGGTAAAAAATGCAGGGATGATGGCCAATAAGCGGGTAATCAAGCGGCGCAACCAGGGCTGGATCCTTAAATTGATATGCCCTTCCATAATAATTTGTCCCGCTAAAGTTCCGGTAACCGTAGAACTTTGTCCGGCTGCAATTAATGCGATAGCAAATAGGGTTGGGGCCACACTTCCAAAAATGTTCGAAAGTAACTTATGGGCATCCTGTATTTCGGCCACTTCGTGCAAACCATTTTTATAGAAAGCTGCTGCAGCAAGAATTAATATGGCTGCATTAACAAAAAAGGCCAGGTTTAGTGCTACCGTGGTGTCAATCAGGTTAAATTTTAAAGCCTCTTTGATCCCTTTATTGCTCCGTTCAATTTTTCTGGTCTGCACCAAAGATGAGTGCAAATAAAGGTTGTGGGGCATCACGGTGGCACCGATAATACCGATGGCGATATAAAGCGCATCACCATTTAAGATAGAAGGTTCAAATCCTCTGGCTATTTCTTTAATGGATGGTTCAACAATAAACATTTCGACCAAAAAGGAAATCCCAACAATAAAAACCATCGAAACGATAAATCCTTCCATCGCCCGCATACCTTTATTAAGGAGGAATAGTAGTAAAATGGTGTCAAAAATGGTAATGGATATACCCCATATGAGCGGTAAACCAAAAAGGAGTTGTAATCCTATGGCCATTCCAATGATTTCAGCCAGATCGCAGGCAATAATGGCGGTTTGTGCCAATCCAAACAATGGAATATTCGCCCAGCGGGGATAAGCCTGTTTTGAAGCCTGGGCCAAATCCAATCCCCTTACAATACCTAAACGGGCGCTTAAAGACTGTAAAAGCAATGCAATAAGGTTCGACATGAGTAAAACCCATATCAGTTGGTAACCGAATTTACTACCACCGGCCAGATCGGTTGCCCAGTTACCCGGATCCATATAACCCACGCTGATTAAATAGGCGGGACCAATAAAGGCCAAAATTCTTTTCCAGCCTTTTCTTTTATCTGTATTTACGCTTTGATGTACTTCACTTAGGGATTCAGTTTTTGCCATTACTGCTGATTAAAATATGTTTTGCAACTTCTCTACTAATATTAATTTGTTTATTGGATAACAGGATCTCAACTGAACCATCGAAATCGGTAACATCACTAACCTGGATTTGTTTGCCCAGGGTAAGCCCTAATTTTTCTAAATGTTTTAAAAAAGCAGAACTGTGCTGACTTACGCCGGTAATGGTACCCGAATCGCCTACTTTTAATTCGATGAGTTTAATAAACTGGGTTTTGGCAAATCTTCCGTTTTTATCAGGGATAGGGTCGCCATGGGGATCTGCTTTTGGGAAACCCAGAAATTCGTCCAATCTTTCAATCAGTTCAACCGATTTGATGTGTTCCAGCTCTTCCGCAACATCATGCACCTCGTCCCATTTAAAATTTAATTTATCTACCAAAAAAACTTCCCAAAGGCGGTGTTTGCGCACAATATCAATCGCAGTATTTCTTCCTATTTCCGTTAAGGTTACGCCTTGATATTTAATATAATCAACTAATCCTTTATCAGCTAACTTCTTAATCATATCGGTTACCGATGCTGGTTTGGTTTGCATCTGCTCTGCAATGGCATTGGTTTGAACGTTAGTTGTCTGCTCTGCCAGGTGATAAATCGTCTTTAGATAATTCTCTTCGGTGTAACTTTGCATTTATGTTTATCTAATTTTATTTTTAGGTAAATCTAAAAATTTTTATTTAAAATATATATGATAAATTATGTTAAAATTTAGAATATAATTTGGTTATGTTTGTATTCTCAAATACCTTTAACACCATATGGCATCTGAATTAGATAAAATTGATTTTAAAATTTTAAGAATTCTTCAAGAGAACGGAAGAATTACCAACTTGCTTTTATCACAAGAAATTGGTTTATCACCTGCACCAACTTTAGAGCGTGTGCGTAAGCTCGAAATGGCAGGATACATTAAAAGTTATCATGCATTGGTGGATGAAGAAAAACTGGGTTTGGGCATCAAAACTTTTATCCAGATTCAACTCGATTTTCATAAAAATAATACTATCCAGATCTTTTTGGATGAAGTAAATCAGATCAAGGAAATTACCGAATGCCACCATGTTACTGGTCAGGCCGATTTTCTATTAAAGGTTTATGTAAAAGACATCAAAGCATATGAGCGTTTAATTATGGATAAAATCAGTAAGATTTCTGTAGTGAAAACATTTCAAACGATGATGATCATGTCGACCACGAAGAAAGAACCAATTGTACCTTTAGAGTATTAATCCCAAACGATATAATAACTGAAAAGCTAAGGTATTCTCAGGTGACTTAGGTGGTTCATCTAATTTTTTTACCACCTAAGTCACCTGAGGTCATTTAAGTTGGGCGTTCATATCTGTATGTTTAATTGTTAATGTCGTACATAAATTCGTTAACAAAGCTCTTTTTTCCATTATGAACTATATTGGCTGAATTGAAATTAATTAACAAGCCTTTAGGTATTTTAAGTAGTTTCATATAAGTCAAAATCTGTGCTTCATGAATAGGTAATATAATCTCAACTGCTTTTAACTCCAATACTAAGCAGTTTTCAATAACCAAATCTACTTTAGTGCTGTATCTAATAAAACATCTTTATAAGAAAGTATAATAGGGTGTTCGGTAGTAAAATTTATACCCTGTAATTGTAATTCCCACATTAAGCACTTTTGATACACACTTTCAAGGAGGCCAGGACCAAGAATTTTGTTTACTTCAATACAAGCACCTGTAACCTTGTATTCCAACTGGTCGAGAAAAGTTTTGTTCATCATAAAATCCATTAATTAGTTAATAATGTTTTCTGGGATGATCTAAACAATTCGTTGATTGAATCTGTTGATCGAATTATAAAAGCAATTTATTAATAATTCCCGAAATTTCCTCAGCATTTTGATAAACCATAAAGTGGGTTCCGTTTTCGATTACGAAATCAGGTTTTGCTATTTTAGAATAAAGGATTTTATCATTTGTACCATGAATGTGATAAATCTTTTCAGGTATCGTTTTATTTTTCCAGCTTAATATGCTTCCAATGGCCCATTTCAAAAAATAAGGATCAGTATCCTTAATAATTTTGCTCAGTAATGTTTTCTCAATACTAGATCGTGTGCCGAAATAATAATTCTGCGTAAGTTTATTCGATGACTTTAAAAGTTTGGCTGGAATAAATTTCAGAATTCACAATCTGCCTGCAAAACGGTAAAGCACTGGTAAATGATTGCTTAACATCGTGCTCGAAATGATGATCGTGCTAACGGGGTTTAAAATCTTTGCTATTTCTACCGCGATCATTCCTCCAAAAGAAACCCCAACCAAAGCAAAAGGTTGGGCGTTGTCGATAACTTTGCTCAACCTTTCTGCATAAGCGGACAGTGATTCATTTTTAACCGGTTTGATCCAATCTACATGAATCATATTGATTTTTTCATCCAGCTTAAGCTTAGCAAAAATCCTTTTGTCGGCACCTAAACCACAGATAAAATAAGTATTCATTAGGCTGGTAAGTTCCAGTCAATTGGTTTTAAATTATTCTGTACCAGAAGCTGATTTGCTTTTGAGAAATGTTTCGATCCGAAAAAGCCATTATAAGCAGAAAATGGTGAAGGATGTGCTGCTGTAAGCACATAATGTTTTTTTTGGTCAATTAAAGCTGCTTTCTGTTGTGCATATTTACCCCATAATAAGAAAACAATATGCTCGCGTTTTTGAGATAAAGCTTTAATAATTTCATCTGTAAAAATTTCCCATCCGCGGTTTTGATGGGAGCCGGCCTCAGAAGCACGAACTGTTAGTGTTGCATTCAATAACAAAACACCTTGCTCAGCCCAATGTGTTAAGTGTCCGTGATTAGGTGTTTTAAAACCTTCTATATCTGTTTCTAATTCCTTGTAAATGTTTTTTAACGAGGGCGGGACGGTTATACCCCGTTGTACCGAAAAAGATAATCCATGCGCTTGCCCTGCACCATGATATGGATCCTGGCCCAATATCACCACCTTCACCTGGTCAAAAGGAGTGGTGTTTAATGCATTGAAAATATCAGCGCCTTTAGGATAAACCGTCGCACCATTGTTTTTCTCTTCCTGTAAAAAAGACTTCAGGTTTTTCATGTAGTCTTTTTCAAATTCTTGCTCTAAAACGGCTAACCAACCTGGTTCTAATGCTGCAGACATAATATTGATGTAAGATGTATAATGTTTTTAGTTAATGGTTTGATAGTTCATGGTCAATGGTTTGGGGAGTTTACCCTTGGCGATTAGGCTATCAACTATTAGACTATGAACCATGGACCAATAGATTATCAACCAAACTCAACTCAAAAAGTTTAAGATTTTTTCTTGTATATCGCTAGTAAATCACCTTCAAGGCTTGTTTTTGGACCTTCAATAATTCTTCCCAGTTCTTTCCCTTTTTTATCAAAAACAATAAAGGTGGGTACCCTCGAAATATCCAGGCCATCTAAAATGCCGTTCTCTGCTTTTTTATTACCGTCAACTGCAATAATTTCAACATTCTTTTCTTTAAAGTGTAACGCATCTAAAATCTTAAAGAAGTTCGGAACGTTGGCTTTACTGTCGCCACACCAGGTACCTAAAACAATTTTGATTTTTTCGTTTTTAACCAGTTTTTTCAGTTCGATCATGGTTGCTGCGTCCGGAATATAAGCAGCATAAAGCGGATCGTACATTTCTTTAAATTCAGGAAAAGTGGTAATTCCTTCACGTGTGCAGGCGTTAATCAGGATATCTTTATTGTGGACTTGATCGTGGATTTTTTTATTTACTTCTTGTGCAGAAACGTTCATTGCAAGTACGATTAGGGTTATAGATAATAGGATTTTCATATTGATGCGCGGTTTTTTTTGAGCTTTGTAATTTTTAATGAAATTATTGTTTTAAAATCTAATTTCTGCCATTTAAACACGATATTTGCAAAAAAAAAATAATTAGAATAAAATTTATGCCAAATATTATCAGATTAATTGCGGGGTTTGCTTTACTGGGTGGCGCAGTAGCTTTATTTATTTTCGGTTTCTGGCCGTGGGGCATTATTGCCATTTTATTAGGAATAATTGTACTGGTAACTTATTTCTTTAATGAGAACATGCTTTTAGCGCAATGGTTTCTCAGAAAAGATAACATGCCTAAAGCAAAAATGTTTTTAGATCGCATTACCAATTACGAAAGCCAGTTGATTAAAGTTCAGCACGGTTACTACAATTTATTGATTGGTTTAATTGAAAGCAGAACAGCACCAATGCAGAGTGAAAAATATTTCAAAAAATCGCTTGCTTTAGGAATGCAGATGGATCATAATGTTGCTTTGGCAAAACTAAGCCTGGCCGGTATTGCAATGGCTAAACGCAATAAACGCGAAGCAACCATGTATCTTGCCGAAGCAAAAAAAGCAGATAAAAATAAATTATTGGCCGATCAGATTAAACAGATGAAAGATCAGATGGGGATGATGGACAAGCAACAGCAAGTTCGTTACAGATAAAATTTAAAAGCCATTTCTTAACCGAAATGGCTTTTTTGTTTCAGCTCGGTTTTGTTTGTTGAAAATTGCAGCATATAAATTACTATTTTTATGGATACCTAACTTTTAAATATTCATGAAAAAAGTATCTTATTTACCCATGTTGGCTTTTTTAGCCATTCTAGGTGCTTGCAATAACAAAAAAGATGCTGAAGAAAGCAGGGAAAGCTTTTCATCGGCCAATCCTTTTTTTAAAGCAAGCGAACTTGCCTTTCAGGCTCCTGCTTTCGACAAAATAAAAAACGGTGATTTTAAACCGGCATTGGAAGAAGGGATGAAACAGCAAATGGATGAAATCCGTAAAATTGCTGATCAGACTGAACCACCTGATTTTGAAAATACCATTCTGGCCATAGAAAAAAGCGGACAATTGCTGAACCGGACAAGTACGGTTTTTAACCTGCTTACAGGCGCCAATACTAATCCCGAATTGCAAAAGGTTAAAGAAGAGGAGGCTCCTAAATTAACAGCAAACACCGATGCCATTTATTTAAATACCAAACTTTTTAACCGGGTAGAAACCCTTTACAAAAAGAAGGATCAGCTGAAACTGGATGCCGAATCGTTGCGCTTACTGGAGTGTTATTACCAAAAATTTGAATTGGCAGGGGCAAAGCTATCTGACGCTGATAAAGACAAACTTAAAGAGCTGAATAAAGAAGAAGCTACTTTGGGCGCGAAGTTTACCGCACAGTTACAGGCAGCAGGTAAAGGTTTAAAAAATACGACCCAACAACCCGAATTGCAATCAATGACCGATCGTAACAAGCGAGAGGAACTTTTTAATAAATCATGGAACAGGGCAGAAAAAGGTGATGCAAATGATACCCGTAAAATAATTTCAAGAATTGCGCAGATCCGTTCTGCTCAGGCAGCATTGCTTGGCTTTAAAAATTATGCAGCCTGGAAATTGCAAAATCAGATGGCTAAAACGCCTGAAGCAGTAGAAGGTTTTTTTAGCAAAGTTATTCCTGCTGCAACCGCGAAGGCAAAAAGTGAAGCCGCAGATATACAGGCTGTAATCGATCAGCAAAAAGGCGGCTTTAAGCTAGAGCCCTGGGATTGGGATTTTTATGCCGAGCAAGTTCGTAAAGCAAAATTCGATCTGGATGAAAACGAGGTTAAGCCTTATTTCGAGTTAAATAAAGTGCTTATTAACGGTGTGTTTTATGCTGCCACACAACTTTATGGCATTACTTTTAAAGAACGTAAAGATTTACCTGTTTACCAGGAAGATGTTCGTGTTTTTGATGTGATGGACAAAGATGGAAAACAGCTTGGTCTCTTTTATTGTGATTACTACAAACGTGATAACAAAGATGGCGGTGCCTGGATGGATAACCTCGTTCCTCAATCTAAACTATTCGGTACAATACCGGTAATTTATAATGTTTGCAACTTTGCAAAACCCGAAGCCGGAAAACCAGCATTAATTAGTTTTGATGATGTTACAACCATGTTCCATGAATTTGGACACGGTTTACACGGTCTGTTTGCCAACCAGCAATATCCCAGTCTTTCGGGTACAAGTGTAGCCCGTGATTATGTAGAATTTCCTTCCCAGTTTAATGAGCATTGGGCTTCCGATCCAAAAATACTGAAGAATTATGCCCTTCATTATCAAACCGGAGCACAAATGCCACAAGCTTTGTTAGATAAAATTAAAAAGGCGAGTTCATTTAATCAGGGCTATATTTTTACTGAAGCTTTGGCAGCAGCCGATCTGGATATGCAATGGCATACAATTTCTCCTGGTTTACCATTGCAGGATGTCGACAAATTTGAAGCCGAAGCTTTAAAGAAAACCAATTTAAATTTATCGTATGTGCCACCACGTTACCGCTCCAGCTATTTTCTGCACATCTGGAGTAATGGCTACGCCGCAGGTTATTACGCCTATAGCTGGACTTCTATGCTTGAAAATGATGCCTTTTCGTGGTTTCAGGAGAATGGAGGATTAACCAGGGCGAATGGTCAGCGTTTTAGGGATATGATTCTGTCCAAAGGAAATACTGAAGATCTTGGTAAAATGTTTTTTAATTTCAGAGGACATAATCCTGATATTAAACCAATGCTGAGAAAGCGAGGATTATTATAAAATAATATTATAGTACAAAGGACAGTTAATAATTGTCTTTTGTACTATATTAAATAATGCTTTAAATCCCATCCCTACCAATAAACCGTTCTTTACCTAAAAGAAACTGAATAGCTTTTTTTACATTGTGATCAATCGATTCTTCCGTTTTAAGGTTGGCAATATAACGTATAATTTCTTTCTGTAAATAAGGGGCGAGGCCATCAAATACATCCTTTGCCTGTTTATTTTCTGCTAAGGCCTGTACCAGTTTAGGATTGATACTAATTGTCCGTTCTTCCGTATCAAATTCAATTTCGAAAGTCGCGATATCTCCAATATCTTTTCCGGCTGCTTTTCGCATGGGCGTATTTAGGTATAAACGCCAATCTCCGGCATATTTAACCAGCGTTTGTTTAAACTCATAACCATCAATTTTCATTTTAACCGGAAGCTGTCCCTTGTCTTTTCCCGATTGATGAAAAATATAATTTAATGCTTCTTCTGGTATAAACACAAAAGGATTGATGCCTATAATTTTAATCTCAGCCTTAAAAGCTTTCGGTTTTTTGATATTCATTAATTAAAGATATTGCCTTTGATCAAAACGCCATAATTTTTAGCCAATAAATCAAACACTATATTTTATCTTTACGCTCTCCGCCGAACGCCCTTCGCCTAAGGTTCTCCGCAAAAACTCAAAACCAAAACCCAATTTCTATTGTAGTAAATATAAAATCTTAATCCTATGGCAACATCACAAGAAGGAAGTACGAATAATACTCAGGAAGAAAATAACATTAAAGATCTTGGTGGCAAAGCAGCCATCGAAAAACTTAGGGAGTTGGCAGAAAAAGCTGAAAGTTGTTTTTTCTGTACCAATATTAAAACGGGTATACCTTTATCGGTAAGACCAATGGCTATTCAGCAGGTAGATGATGAAGGGAATATCTGGTTTATGAGCATGAAAGACAGTCATAAAAACGACGAAATTTCTACTGATCCTTTTACACACCTGTTATTTCAGGCAGGTGCACATTCAGGTTTTGTAAATATTTATGGTATTTCAGAAATCAGCAGGGATCAGGCCAAAATTGATGAGCTTTGGAGCCCGTTTATAAAAACCTGGTTTCAGGGAGGGAAAGACGACCCGAATATTACGCTAATCAAAGTTATCCCATCCGAAGGTTATTATTGGGATACCAAACACGGCACTGCCGTTGCATTTTTGAAAATGGCTGCATCCGTAATTACAGGGAAAACAATGGATGATTCGGTAGAAGGGACTTTGGAGGTTGATTAGTGAGGTTAACTGTTTTAATTGGTTAACCGGTTAATTGTATAAAGCGGTTAACTGGTTAATCGTTAAATTAACTATTAACTGAGAATTGTAAATTGAATACTTACTATTTGTCTCCTAAATAATCAAATCCTTCAAATTCTTCTCTTTGGGCTCTTTTACTTAAGATGTCTTCGTCTTCTGCCTGAACTCTTGAGAAAAATAAAGCTTCGGCCTGGATTCTTTTTATTAATTGGCGCACTAAAGTTAAATCAAAAGCATCTTTGCTTAATTTAATGCAGTACTCTCTTTCGTTGATTTCTAAACTTGACGTATTCATAGGGCAATGATTTTATTTATCGATTGCTGTAAATATAGAAAAGGCTTGCTAAACAATTGTTAGCAAGCCTTTTAAGTTTTTGTTATGTTTGTGTTAACACTAAAAGCGTTATTTCACCGTTATGAAAGTCTTTTTTGACTATTTCTGCGATAAAAACAAACCATCATCGGTTTTGGAAACTTTTAAAACGCCTTTACCGGTTAATGCTTTTAGGGTAGTATCCCATTTTTTATTGCTCCAATCGGCAAGTTTTGCTTTTACATCAGTTAACTGGTGTTGTTCACCTTCCGAAACCAATGCATATAATTCTGTTTCCTCTGGTGTTAACTCAATTTTCTTTTTTTCCGGGCGCATCTGTGGGAAGAATAACACTTCCTGGATGGTACTTTGATTGGTCATTAACATCACGATACGATCGATGCCAAAACCTAAACCTGAAGTAGGAGGCATACCATATTCTAAGGCACGAACGAAATCATCATCCATAGCCATAGCTTCAGCATCACCACGATCCGCAAGTTTCAACTGATCTTCAAAACGTTCTTTTTGATCAATCGGATCGTTCAGCTCTGAATAAGCATTTCCGATTTCTTTACCATTTACAAATATTTCGAAACGCTCTACCAATCCTTCTGCACTACGGTGTTTCTTCGCCAACGGTGTCATTTCGATTGGATAATCCGTAATAAATGTCGGCTGGATTAAATTGGCTTCTACTTTATCACTGAAAATTTCGTCTACCAATTTACCGCGGCCCATGGTAGAATCCGTTTCGATGCCTAGTGATGCACAGGTTTGCAAAAGCTCCTCTTCAGTCATTTTCGAAACATCAATTCCTGTATATTTTTGGATTGATTCGTACATGGTTAGTTTTTCGTATGGTCCTTCAAAATTAATATCGTTTTCGCCAACTTTAACTACAGCAGAACCATTTGTCGCAATCGCTACTTTTTCCAAACATTCTTCAACCATAGCCATCATCCAGATATAATCTTTATAGGCTACATAAATTTCCATCGAAGTGTACTCTGGATTATGCGTACGGTCCATCCCTTCGTTACGGAACATTTTACCGAACTCATAAACGCCATCAAAACCAGCAACAATTAATCTTTTTAGATAAAGCTCATTCGCAATACGCAGGTAAAGCGGCATATCTAAAGTATTGTGGTGTGTAGCAAAAGGACGGGCAGCTGCACCACCGTGTATAGGTTGTAGGATAGGGGTTTCTACTTCCATCCAACCTTGCTCATCAAAGTAATTGCGCATGCTGTTAATTACCTTGCTGCGTTTGATGAAAATCTGTTTGTAATCAGGGTTTACCGTTAAATCTACATAACGCATGCGGTAACGCAATTCAGGATTGGTAAATTCATCGTACACATTCCCTTTATCATCACGTTTTACAATCGGTAATGGACGTAAAGATTTAGCTAGAACGGTAAAACCGGTAACATGAATAGAAATTTCTCCTGTTTGTGTGGTAAAAACGTAACCAGTAATCCCGATAAAATCACCAATATCCAAAAGTTTCTTAAATACGGTATTGTATAAGGTTTTATCATCACCAGGACAAAGCTCGTCTCTCTTTAAATAAATCTGGATACGCCCTGTCGAATCCTGTAATTCAGCAAAAGATGCGGCACCCATAATATTACGTCCCATAATACGACCGGCTAAACTAACGGTCTTATAGGCAGTTTTATCTTTTTCGTAGTTTGCTAAAATGTCGGCAGCGGTAACGTTAACTTCATAAGCTTCTGCCGGATAAGGCTCTATGCCCAACTGGCGTAATTGCTTTAACGACTCACGTCGTAATACTTCTTGTTCTGATAATCCTATACTCATTTCGGGTATTTTTTGCAAAAGTAATGATTTTGCAGGGTTTTATTTTTGTCTTAATGTATAATTTTAATATGCCTGGATAAGCACATCTGTAGGTATATTGAAACTTTCGTGTAATTGCCTGATCATATCGAGTGATAATTTCCGCTTTCGGTTTAATATTTCACTTGCTCGGCTTTTTAAACCAACAACTTTGGCTAAATCACTTTGTTTATAGCCCATTTGTTCCATTCTAAACTTGATGGCCTCAATTGGGTCAGGAAAACCAATAGGGAAATGTTTGTCCTCGTAATTTTCGATGAGGATCGCTAATACCTCTAATTCATCACCTTCGACCGAGCCTTTTTTAGCATCGAAAATAACTTCAAGCCTTTCTAAGGCTTGAGTATAATCATTTTGATTTTTGATCGGCTTAATATTCATGTGTTTAGATTTTGGTAGCATCTATTTATAATATTCAGCATGAGTACTAATAAAACGTATCCAGATCATCTGATAATCATAATTGATTTTGATAATCAACCGATAATTATTGCCTTTAATATTAAAAACAATTCTATTATCAGCTAAGATACTTGCACTGGGATAATCGCTTTTTACATCATTAGGCTTTTCCCAATTGCTATTGCTTGTTTCCTGGTACCACGATTTCAGTTGTTCTTCACAATCTGGATGCCTTTCCCAAAAATCACGCAGTATTTTTTTAGCGATTATTCTCACTTAAGTAAATATTGAACAAATATAAGAAAAGTTCCCTAAATGGGAAATTTTTAATTGTTACGATTCCGCTTCTACACCTTCCTCATACATTTCATTAATGGCCTCGGCATATTTCTTTTCTACAATGCGGCGTTTAACTTTCATGGTCGGTGTAATTTCCCCTTCATCTATATTAAAAGGATTACGTTTGATCTTAAAGTTTTTGATACGCTCAAATTTAGCCAGTTCGTTAGAGATTTTCTTAATGTCCAGCTCCATCCAGTCGATGATTTCCTGGTTGCGGATAAAAGGATCAGTTTCTTCAAAAAACGAGGGTTGAAGTTTAAAGGTTTCTTCTAAAGTTTCCTTGTTAGGAATGATGATGGCGGTGATAAATTCGCGTTTATCGCCGATTAAAAACAGCTGATCAATCTTCGGACTTTTTAAATAGATATTTTCTACTGGCGTAGGATATACGTTTTTGCCATAGGCATTAACGATCATGTTTTTTAAACGGTCGGTAATCTGCAGGTTTCCTTTATAAAAACGACCGATATCACCGGTGTGGAACCACATATCTTTGTCTATCGCCTCAGCAGTTTCTGCAGGTTTGTTAAAGTAACCTTTCATTACACAATGACCGCGGACAATTACTTCACCTTCTGCACATTCAAAATCTTCGTTAAAAGTATTGTGTGTTTGAATGCTCAGCATTTCTTTGCTTTCTACATCTTGTATGCCTACCTCAATGCCAGGGATCACTCGTCCAACGGTGCCATAAACCTGTCTGTGGTATTCGGTAACCGACATCACAGGCGAAGTTTCTGTTAAACCAAATCCTTCCAAGATTTTAATGCCCAGATCACCAAAAAACTCACCAACATTTTTAGGTAGGGCAGCTCCGCCAGAAATCATGAATTTTAATCTTCCACCTGTTTTTTCTTTGATTTTACTGAAGACCAGTTTCTCGGCAATTCCTTTTTTTGCCGATAAGATTAAACCTGGATTTTTGCCCGCTTCTTTTGCAACACGGTATTTATTGCCGGTTTCTAAGGCCCAGGTAAATATTTTTGCTTTGGTACCTCCACCTGCAGTTCCTCCTTTTATCGCCTTATCGTGTATCCGCTCTAAAAGGCGGGGAACACAGCTCATCACTGTTGGACGCACTTCGCCCATATTTTTAGCTAAGAGTTCTAAACTTTGGGCAAAGGCGATTTTACAACCTTGTGCACAGCAAACATGGTAAGTGGCTGTACGTTCGAATACGTGCGACAATGGTAAAAAGGAAAGAAAAGTCTCTGTTTGGTCGATCACCGGGATCTGTTGCAAACATACCTCCACGTTCTTTACAAAATTATAATGGGTAAGCATTACTCCCTTTGGAGTTCCTGTTGTTCCGGAAGTATAAATTAATGAGGAAACATCATTTGGTAATACCAAACTTCTGCACTGGTCTATTTCGGCTTTCTCAGCAGCCGTAACCTGATGTTTAAGTGCCAGGATATCAGAAAAAGCAATTACTTCTACGTTTACATCTGCAGGAATAGTAACTTTTTCAAAATCTTTAAAAGCGGGGATAATATATTTTAGTTCCTTGCAATTGGCAGCAACCTTTAATACTTTACGGTATAAGAAATTATTCCCAACAAGAATGGCTTTTATGCCAGAATCGTTGATGATATAAGACACTTCCTGCTCAGAAAGCGTAGGATAAATGGAAACGTTGATCACGCCGATCTGCTGAATACCCTGATCGTAATACACATATTCCGGGGAATTTTCGATCATTAAACCCAGGCGGTCGCCCTTTTTTATTCCTTTTTCCAAAAAGAATGCGGAAACTGCATCAGCTCTTTTTAGGGTATCTTCGTAAGAAATTTCAGTCCATTCTGCACCCTGTTTATGGATCAAAAAGGTTTCTTGTGGTTTGTGTATATTTTTTACAACATTCCGCAACAGGGTAGGGACCGTTGAAAATTCGTTTATTAATGGCATTGCTCGTAATTGGTTCGCTGAATATAATTAACAATAATAACGCTTTTTGGTTTAAAAATACAAATTGACACTTGGGTTTCTTCCATACCTGTCATCCTGAGTACAGCGAAGGATCTTTATATAACAATAGTGCTTACTTCGATATTACCTTTATGTTTATAATATCATTTGGCCCATCTGCACAGTCTTGCCTCGGCTCTCCGCCGCCGAAAGGCTCTTTCTTTTTGGCATCAAAAAGACCAGCGAAGCTAGCTTGAATGCCATTGAAAATATAAAGACAAATGAAAAAACAAAAAATGCCGGCTGAAAATTTATTCATTTTTTGGTATAATTTTCAATGGTATTCATGAGGGCTACGCCGTTTTCTTTTAAGGCCAGTAGGATGGCAGGGGTAGTAGAGCCCGATCCCCATAGCTATCGGGATGTTAGGCCGGATTTAAGTAGAACGGAGATGTGGTGCTTTGGCCTGGCTGGATGGAAATACATGAAGGTGATTAAGTTGTTGCTTAATCTGCGCTTCAAATCTGCTTAATCTGCGGGAAAAAATGTGCGGCTAATCTTGCGAAGACAAACCTCATAAAACGCAAAAAAGGTTCCATAAAATGAAACCTTTTTATATAAAGTTATTCGATTCGATTAAACTGAGAAGCTCTCGCCACAACCACAGCTGCGACTCGCATTGGGGTTGATAAAGTTGAAACCTTTTCCATTTAAACCATCAGTGAAATCTAATTCAGTTCCAGCCAGATAAAGGAATGATTTCATATCTAACGCAATTTTGATTCCTCTGTCTTCAAAAAACTGATCGCCTTTTTGTTCTTCGTTATCAAAATCTAAATTGTATGATAAACCTGAACAACCACCACCTTTTACTGAAACGCGTAAAAAGTAATCAGAACCCATTTCCGAATCCTGCATTAAGTGAGTGATTTTTTCTTTTGCTTTATCTGTTATTGTAATCATTGTGATAGAGATTTGTGATTTGAGAGGTTAGATTTGAGATATATTTGAGCGCCCTAAGGTAGGTGCTCTCACATCTCAAATCTATTGTCTCACATCTATTCTAGTGGTGCGATTTTTCTAATACAATAGCTTCTAAGCCATTTTTAACGCGGTAATCGTTAATCGCAGATTTAATTGCATCTTCTGCCAATACCGAGCAGTGGATTTTTACCGGAGGCAAAGCCAATTCTTCAACAATATCCATGTTATCGATAGATAAAGCTTCATCAATTGTTTTTCCTTTTAACCATTCTGTAGCTAAAGAAGAAGAAGCAATAGCTGAACCACAGCCAAATGTTTTAAATTTAGCATCGGTGATTACGTTATCTTCTCCAACCTCAATCTGCAAGCGCATTACGTCGCCACACTCAGGTGCACCAACTAATCCTGTTCCTACAAATTTGCTGTCTTTATTTAATGTACCTACGTTACGTGGGTTATTGTAATGGTCAATTACTTTTTCTGAATATGCCATGATTTTATTTTTTTAATCTCCTTGCGGAGCAAATTTTTAATTAGTTTTAAATTATCAGTTTTCAATTGCCAGTTCAGGTATTCCAAACTGTTAACTGCCAACTCCAAACTGGCTTAGTGTTCTGCCCACTCAATTTTACTCAAATCGATTCCTTCTTTAAACATTTCCCAAAGTGGAGAAAGTTCTCTTAAGTGGTTAACCGCTTTTTGAGTTACTTCAATCGCCTGATCAATTTCTGCTTCAGTTGTAAACCTTCCTAAACCGTAACGGATAGAAGAGTGTGCTAAATCATCAGATAAACCTAAGCTTTTTAATACGTATGATGGTTCTAACGAAGCTGAAGTACAAGCAGACCCTGAAGATACCGCTAAATCACTCATGGCCATCATTAAACCTTCACCCTCAACATATTTGAATGAAATATTAGCTACGTGTGGTAAACGGTGTTGTGTATTACCATTAACATAGCTTTCTTCCATTTTGTTTAAAGTAGTCTCTAACTTATCACGTAAAGCTGATAAACGGATTGATTCGCTTTCCATTTCTAAACGACAAAGCTCACAAGCTTTACCTAAACCAACAATACCAGGAACGTTTAACGTACCAGAACGCATTCCACGCTCATGGCCACCGCCATCCATCTGTGCAGTAACTTTAACCCTTGGATTTTTACGACGAACGTAAAGTACACCAACACCTTTCGGACCGTACATTTTGTGTGCAGAGAAAGCCATTAAATCGATACCGTCAGCATTTACATCAACAGGGATTTTACCAACTGCCTGCGTAGCATCAGTCATAAATAAAGCACCGTGTTTGTGTGCAATGGCTGCAATTTCTTTAACTGGTTGTATTACTCCGATTTCGTTGTTACCATACATAATCGAAACTAAGATAGTTTCAGCAGTCATAGCAGCTTCCAATTCAGCTAAATCAATTAAACCGTCTTCTTTAACACCTAAATAAGTAACGCGTGCGCCATTTTTCTCTAAGTGTTTGCAGGTATCTAAAACTGCTTTATGTTCAGTAACCGCAGTAATGATGTGGTTACCTTTTTCTTTATACATTTCAAATACACCTTTAATAGCCAGGTTATCGGCTTCGGTAGCACCTGATGTAAAAATAATTTCTTTTTCAGTACAGCCGATTAGTTTGGCTACCTGCTCACGAGCGTAATCTACACCCTCTTCAGCCACCCAGCCAAACGCGTGATTACGACTTGCGGCATTTCCAAATTTCTCAGTAAAGTAAGGTAGCATTGCTTCCAGCACACGTGGATCTAACGGTGTTGTAGCATTATTATCTAAATATATCGGCTGTTTCATCTCTATTCTGTTAATTATAACACAAAGATACTAAAAAACTTATTTAACAATTATAAATAATAGCTATGAGCTTATAGATAAAAGCCGCATTTTTACATTCACATAACCTTATAATCTATGAACAAGATAGAACACATCGGCATCGCGGTAAAAGACCTCAACAGTTCTATAGATATTTATCAGAAACTGCTCAATACCGATTGCTATAAGACAGAGCAAGTTGCGTCTGAATTTGTAAATACAGCTTTCTTTAAAACCGGCGAGAATAAAGTAGAACTGTTGCAAGCCACATCTCCTGAAAGTGCAATTGCTAAGTTTATCGAAAAAAAAGGAGAGGGGATTCATCACATCGCATTTCTGGTCGACGATATTCTGGCCGAAATGGAACGTTTGCATAAAGAAGGTTTTGTACTGCTTAACGAATCGCCCAAAAAAGGTGCCGACAATAAAATGGTGTGTTTCGTGCATCCAAAAGATACCAATGGCGTGTTGATCGAGATTTGTCAGGAGATTAAGTGGGTGTAATCGAGGGAAGATGAGAGATGGATAATTTTTGAGATTCGTCATCCTCGCGCATGAGGGGATCTTAAAAGCGACTAAAATTTGATTTTGAAAACCTAGGGTTCCGTATTCCATAGCACCTGCAGTCCTGCTAACCGCTATAGTCCCGATGAAGAATCGGGAGCTGCCGCTTTTATCAGGTTTATTTAATTTTGGCCTGTGATTCTTCGGACAATGCAAATTGCCTAAGACTAATATTAACAACGCCTATTCTAACACACTTTAATCTTGAAATTCTGCAATCTTAAAAATCCTATTCCATGTCATTAATTAGTATCATCAGCAAAGATTTCGATATACCAGATCACCTTTCAGAAAGCCAGTTACGTGATGCGATGGTTGATGCTTTTGCTTATTTAATTGATAATGATTTTCCGAAACTCATCCAGATATTATATAAGGCAGATGTAGATCAGTATAAATTAAAAGAATTGCTGGAAACTGTAGAAGGTTCCAGTTCAGCTGAAGTAATTGCCGATGCTTACATTGCACGCCAGAAGGCTAAAATAGAAACCTGGAAAAAGTATAGCCAGAAGAAAGATTAGTTTAATGTATTTATTCCTGCGAAGGATTAAAGCGGTTGTACATATCCATATCAAAAAACGAAATGGAATTGATCTTATCTGCTTTTAATACGAGATCGGTTTTCAATTCATCGGTATTCGCTACAGAGCCATCTTCAATATAACTGGCATAAACCGTTAAATATTGAGTGGTAAAAACGAGTTCTTTGTCATCAGCCTTGCGGTAGCCACTAAAAGCAGGGGTAATGCGGATATAGCTCGTAGTAAAGGGTTTGGGCAGTTCTTTCACCCAGCCAATATAAAATTTGCCACTATCCATCGTAAATTGTAAAAGATGGGCATCAAAAAAAGATGAGCTTAATAACAATTCAAATTCATTTCCCGAAGTAGCTATAGCCCTTTTAATGGCTTTAAGGCGGTTGATAAAAAGATTGGCAATTTCGGTTGCCGCTACAGCAACTAATAGTGATAAACTGGTTGTTCCAAAATAAGGAGCATGTATGGGAAGCAATTTGCTGAGGTCTTCAACTGTTTGAGGCCAGATGGCGATAAAAATTGCCCTTAACAAAAAGCATACACCCAAAAGCATGATGCCTGCAAAAGCAGAGTTTAATAATATTCGCTGGCTTTCGAGCCGGTATTGAACATACCGCAGGTATCTGAACCTGATTAATATATAGTAGCCGCCTACAAGAGGAAACAAGAGTAGGTTAAAAGGCATTTACAGGTTATTTCTTATTTTTATCTTTTTCTATTTTTTTAAAAATACTCGACTCCATTAATGAGCCCACCATTTGGATAATCCTTGGCTGCGCAAAAAAATCAGGACTTTTGATGTAGAGCTTTCCGCTGCTATCGGCATGGATAATGCCGTCAAATTTACTTTCTTTTCTCATATACCAAATTTACATATATTTTTTATATATCTGAAAAACAATATTCAGCTCAAAAAAGTTTAGATTTGCTTATTACTCGAATGTGTTTTCCTTAAAAAAGCATGCATAAAAGTCATGTAAATTAAAATTCTTTATTTAGGCTTGTAAATCAAAAATAAAATTAAGATATTTGCATCCTCTAAAATAGAGGTAGAAAGACTAATAGGAAATGTCATAAGCGTTGTTGCCAGCAAATTGCAAAAATGTTCTTGATGCTTTCACACAAATAACTAAAAATAATATTCAAATGAAAAAAGATTTGCACCCAACAAGCTACAGACCAGTTGTTTTTAAAGACATGTCTAACGAATATGCTTTCTTAACAAAATCTTGTGTAGATACTAAAGAAACAATTAAATGGGAAGATGGTAACGAATATCCTCTTTATAAATTAGAGATTTCTCATACTTCACACCCTTTTTATACTGGTAAAATGAAATTGGTTGATACAGCAGGACGTATCGATAAATTCAAAAACCGTTACGCTAAGAAATAATTTTAGCTGTAAAAAGCATTTTTTGAAGTCCCTTTGCCAAAAGCATCGGGACTTTTTTTATTTTTGCAGCTTATGACAATCAATCTTTTTGATGATGCTAGCTGGATGTCCCTGCGTCCGCTTACTTTTACCAGGCCGGTGGCCGATCTGCGCATAGGTATTTTAACCATTGCAGAAAAATGGGCCAAACATTTAAAAGCCGATTACGGCTTTCATACCCAGGATTACCTTTCAGTAAAATTTGCGCCAAAACCTGATGCCGATTTATTTATAAACGGTTCTGTTTGCCCAGATGAAGCTTTGCTTAATGCTGTTGCTAACCTTAAGGCAGGCGAGGCGCTCTATAAAAAAGATGTAGTTGTTGCTTATATTGCCGATCGGCACGATTTTGAAACTGTTAAATCGCTAAAGCAAATTGAATATGCCGGCGATTTTATACATATTGTTTATCCTGAGCATATTTTTGGTCATAACCCAGCCGAAATTAGAAAAGATTTTAAACTATTAACCGAAGGGCGTAGCTCGGCAAAACTAAGTGGTACGAATCAACTGCTTGGTGATGATATTTTTCTCGAAGATGGAGCCAAAGCAGAATGCAGTGTATTTAACAGTACTTACGGACCTATATACATTGGTAAAAATGCTGAAGTTTGGGAAGGTAGTTTAATAAGAGGTTCTTTTGCGCTTTGTGAGAATTCATCAGTAAAAATGGGTGCTAAAATATATTCTGGTACTACAATCGGCCCGAATAGCCGTGCAGGAGGCGAAATTAACAATTCGGTAATCTGGGGCAATTCGGCCAAAGGCCACGAAGGATATTTAGGTAATTCGGTAATGGGCGAGTGGTGCAATATCGGTGCCGACACCAACAATTCGAATTTAAAAAACAACTATGCCGAAGTAAAGCTTTACGATTACGAAAGCAGAAAAATGCGAAATACCAACCTGCAATTTTGTGGTTTGATTATGGGCGATCATGCTAAATGTGGCATTAATACCATGTTTAATACCGGCAGTGTTGTAGGGGTTGGAACCAATGTTTTTGGTGCTGGTCTTCCGCCGAACCATATTCCAGATTTTAGCTGGGGTGGTGCCAGTGGTTTCGAAACCTATAAACTGAATAAGATGTTCGAAACAACCGAAAAGGTGTTCGCAAGAAAGAATATAGCTTTTGATGAAACAGAAAAGAACATTCTTGAAAAAGTATTTGAATTAACCGAATCGTATAGACGATTTTAATATAAAACCTTGATCTTAAAAGATCAACCAACCATTAAATAATACAAAATGAGAAAAAAGATTGTTGCCGGTAACTGGAAAATGAACTTAGATTACAACGAAGGTGTTTCGTTGTTCAGCGAAATCGTAAATATGGTTAAAGATGAGCGCAAAGGCGATCAGTTGGCTATTATCTGCTCACCATTTATTCATTTAAACAGCTTGGCAAAATTGGGTGGTAACGATGTTAAAATTGGTGCTCAAAACATTAGCGATAAAGAAAGTGGTGCTTATACAGGCGAAACTTCCGCTAAAATGGTGAAATCTGTTGGTGCAGAATATGTGATTTTAGGTCACTCAGAACGCAGACAGTATTTTGCAGAAAGTGATGAGTTATTGGCGGCTAAAACCAAAACCGCTTTGGCACATGGCTTAACTCCGATCTTCTGTATCGGCGAAACTTTAGATGAGCGTAATAACGGTAGCTACTATGAAGTATTAAAAAAACAATTGGTAGAAGGCATTTTCAGCTTAACCGAAGAAGATTTCAAAAAGATCGTGATCGCTTACGAACCGGTTTGGGCTATTGGCACAGGTTTAACAGCTTCTCCAGAGCAGGCACAGGATATTCACGCTTTTATCCGCAGTGAAATTGAGGCAAACTATGGCTTCAATGTAGCTGATGATACAACCATTTTATATGGCGGTAGCTGTAACCCGGGCAACGCAGCAAGTTTATTCTCGCAAAAAGATATTGATGGTGGACTGATTGGTGGTGCATCATTGAAATCACGCGATTTTACAGATATTATTAAAGCATTAAACAGCTAAATGCAATACATTAAAGCAATATTTACATTCAAAGGTATCGAAGACTATCAACAGGATCTGCTCATCAGCGATCTTGCCGATTTAGGCTTCGATACTTTCGAAGATAGTGAAGGTGGTTTTACGGCTTTCGTAATCAAGGATAATTTTAACGAGCAGGAATTAAAAGAACTTTTGGCCAATTATAGCGAAGAATTTGCAACCGATTATACCTTAGAAGATGTTGCCGATGAAAACTGGAATGCCGAATGGGAGAAAAACTTCAGTCCGTTGATTATTGATGATGTGTGTTATGTAAGGGCAACCTTTCACGAGCCACAGCCATCATATCCTTACGAGATTGTAATCGATCCAAAAATGGCTTTTGGCACCGGTCACCACCAAACCACCACCATGGTGATGCAGTATATTTTAGCAGCCGACCTAAAGGATAAAAATATCCTTGATATGGGCTGTGGAACCGGGATTTTAGCTATTCTGGCTGCAAAACTGGGTGCTAAAAGTTTAATGGCCATCGATTATGATGACATCTGTTATGAAAGTACCATAGAAAATGCTGCACTTAACCATGTAGATAATTTAAAAGCACTTTGTGGCAGTAAAGAAGTCATTCCTAACGAAGAATATGATGTTATTTTTGCCAATATTAACCGGAATATCCTTTTAGATCATATTCACCGTTATGCCGAAGTTTTAAAAGCCGGAGGCAAAATTTTCTTCAGTGGGTTTTATTTAGATCCTGATCTGGGAATGATTACCGCCGAATGTGCTAAATATGGCATCAAATACGTTGATCATAAACAGAACGGCGATTGGGTTGCTGCACAGTTTGAGAAAAAGGTTTAAGGCTTAAACTCCATACGCAAACCGCCAAACGCGATGAAAGATTTAAGGCGCAGGGTTTGTTCTCATATCTCAAATCTTGTGTCTCACATCTCAAATCTCCCTTCTCATATCTAAAACAAAAAAATATGCGCATACATTTTATAGCAATCGGTGGAAGTGCCATGCACAACCTGGCCATCGCCCTACATAAAAAAGGATATCAGATTTCAGGTTCTGATGATGTGATTTTCGAACCAGCAAAATCCCGTTTGGATAAATATGGTTTATTACCTGCTGAAATGGGCTGGGAAGAAAACCGCGTTTCTAAAGATCTTGATGCGGTAATTTTGGGCATGCACGCCCGTATAGATAATCCAGAGTTATTGAAGGCACAGGAACTGGGCGTTAAAATCTATTCTTACCCTGAATATATTTACGAACAGAGCAAAAATAAGTTACGTGTAGTAATTGGTGGCAGTCATGGTAAAACAACCATTACCAGTATGATTTTGCATGTGTTAAATTATTATAAACGCGATTTCGATTACCTGGTTGGTGCACAGCTGGCTGGTTTCGAAACCATGGTAAAAGTGACGGAAGAAGCTCTGGTAATGATTATTGAAGGCGATGAGTATTTATCTTCACCGATTGATAGAAGACCAAAATTTCACCTGTATAAAGCCAATGTTGCCGTAATCAGCGGTATTGCCTGGGATCACATTAATGTGTTTCCAACTTATGCCGATTATACCTTACAGTTTGATAAATTTATTGATACCATTGAGCCTAATGGAACATTGATTTACTGTAAAGCAGATGCTGACCTGAATGAAATTGTAGCTAATTCAAAAGCTGATGTAACCAAAATTGGTTATGCCATTCCAGAACACGAAATCAGAAAGGGAATAACTTACCTTTTGCCGGAAGAAACAGCTTTAAAGATTTTTGGCGATCATAACCTGATGAACCTTAATGCTGCGAAATTGGTATGTAAAGAACTGGATATTAATGAAAGTGAATTTTATGCCGCTATTACTTCATTTACAGGAGCTGCCAAACGCTTAGAAGTCATTTCTGCTGATGATTCGACAAATGTTTATAAAGATTTTGCGCATTCACCATCAAAATTAAAGGCTACTATTGATGCGGTTAAAGCGCAGTTTACCGATCGTAAATTGGTAGCCTGTATTGAACTACATACTTTTAGCAGTTTGAATAAAGATTTTTTAAAAGAATATACCGGTGCAATGGATAAAGCTGATGAGGCAATCGTATTTATCGACATTAAATCTTTTGAGCAAAAACGCATGGAACCTTTTTCTGAAGATGATGTGCAACAGGCTTTTGCTAATCCAAAACTGAAATTTTTTAACGATGCTGTAAAGCTAAAAAGCTATCTGTTAAGCCTCAATTATAAGAATACAAATCTGCTGATGATGAGTTCTGGTAATTATGCAGGTTTCGATCTGCCTGAGTTGTCGGCTGCTTTGGAGAAGTGAGGTTAGAGATATGAGAGGTGATATTTGAAAGCTCAAATCCCTCTCAAATCTCATATCTAACATCTCATATCTAATTTAAACTATGAAAAGCATCGGAGATCGTATTAAACAAAGCAGATTGGCCTTAGGTTTAAGTCAGGCGGATGCTGCTAAAAAACTAAACATTTCTACTCCGGCTTTCTGCAAAATAGAGACAGGCCAAACCGATCTCAATATTTCCCGTTTACTCCAGATTTCCAAAACCTTTAAAATTCCCGTTGTACAATTGATCGATGGTCAATCGGTAGGGGCAGACCCCTCTGCAGAATTGGCTGCACTTAAAAAAGAACTGATTGAAAAGGAAGAAGAAATCAATAAACTCCGTAAAAAGGTGATCGATCTATACGATAAACTTGGAATATAAAATTCGAATAATCACTTAGTCTGCCGACTAATTATCATTATAAAATTATAATGTAGAATAAAATTCATTTTTATTTAAAATATTTTGAATTTTATTCTAAATATTTATAGTTTTATAGAATGGTAATTGAAAACAATTTTAGTCTGGATCATATCGATCTGGCTATACTCAGACTCATGCAGGATAATGCGCGGATCTCGAACGTAGATTTAGCGAAGGCATTGGATCTTGTTCCCTCAGCCGTGCTGGAGCGCGTAAAAAAACTCGAGAAGAAGAATGTAATTACCGGATACAATGCTAAAGTAAATCCTGCAGCAGTTGACTTAAAGTTATTGGCTTTCATCTCCATGAAATCTTCGCAAAGTTTCAGTTGTAATGATACTGCAAGTGAATTGGCAAAAATCCCAGATGTACAGGAAGTGCATGTAATTGCAGGTGATGATTGTTTCCTGGTGAAAGTGAGAACGACTGATTCTGCATCATTAATGGCTTTATTACGCGATGAGTTTAGCAAAGTTCCCAATATTTTATCCGTGAAGACAACGATTGTGTTAGAAACGGTAAAAGAGCAACAACAATTGGTAATTCCTCAAAAATAAAGTCATGACAAATTTAAATAAAACGGCATCTCCGGTAATGGTTTACCTGGCCTTTGCCATTGTATATATTGTGTGGGGTTCTACCTACTTTTTTATCCAGAAAGCACTCGCTGGTTTTCCACCTTTTATTTTAGGTGTAGTGCGGTTTACTGTTGCAGGCATTTTGTTGTTAGGCTGGTGCAAGATAAAAGGGGAGCAGATTTTCAACCTAAAAACCATTAAAATTGCTGCAGTAAGTGGGATTTTAATGCTGGGTTTAGGGAATGGCATCGTAATTTGGGTAGAACAATTTATACCAAGCGGTTTGGTAGCCATTATGGTGGCTTCGGCAGCAATATGGTTTGTGATTCTGGATAAATCGCACTGGAAAGAAAATCTCAGTAATAAATATATCGTTTCCGGTTTGATCATAGGATTTTTAGGTGTTGTGCTTTTATTTGGCGATCAGATTAGGCTGGCGCTTGATAAACCTCAAAGTAATCTACAGATTATCGGTATGGTACTGCTGGTTTTCGGGCCAATTGCATGGGCTGGAGGATCACTTTATTCAAAATATCACCCCACTACAGAAAGTTCGGTTTCAGTAAATACAGGCTGGCAAATGTTGATGGCGAGTTTGGCTTTTTTACCCGGAGCATTAGTGAAATCAGAATTTAAATTATTAGATTGGGGTAGTATATCGCTTGACGCCTGGTTATCAATTATCTACCTGATTTTATTCGGTTCTATTGCAGCTTTTAGTGCTTATGTGTGGTTGCTAAAAGTGCGTCCGGCTACACAGGTAAGTACTTATGCTTACGTAAATCCTGTTGTGGCAGTACTGTTGAGTTTAACTTTTACCAATGAAGTAATTGGCCTTACACAGGTGATTGGTTTGGTAATTATTTTAGGAAGTGTGTTGTTGATTAATTTGCCGAAATATAAAAGTGCGTAGGTTATACTTAAACGTCATTTCGACTGAAGTGTACGGAATGGAGAAATCTGCTGCATAAGACTTAGAAGTTTAATTGATCCGTGTTTTCTGCGTCTCCGTGGCAAAATAAATTAAAAAAGGTTCGTGGCGACACGAACCTTGGCAAGTGACAAACCTGTTAAGTTTAAAATACCTTGCGCATCGTTAAATGCTTTTTACCAAAAGTAGCACCGGTGGCCTTATGTATCGCGATCATTTGTTCGTTAAAATCACCAACCCAGCTCAATTCGAGTTCTTTGTACTGGTTTTTAGGCAATACATACTCTCCCAAACGGATAAAGAGGACTGATTCTAAACCATGTTTCTGGAATTTAGGTTTAGTACCCATTACAATTGCCCTCATGCGGGTAACGCCCACCCAGCGGCGGTACGCGAATTTTAATTTTTCGATTAAGCCTAGTTTACCATCAAAACCCTTAATCATCTGGTTCGCATCAGGGATTAATACTACAAAAGATGCTGGTTCGCCATTAAAATAGGCAAACTGGATCAAATGTTCATCCATAATCGGCTCCATGCTTTTAAAGCTTTCTTCGAGGGTTTCCTTTTTAATGGGAACAAAATTTTCGAAATCCTGCCAGCCGTCGTTATAGATTTCCATTAAATCATTAATGTATTTGCTGGCGTTTGTCTTACTGAAATATTCAAAAGTATAACCCGGTTTATTTCTTACCCAATTGGCAATTTTTGTAAAACGTTCAGGGAAAGGAATGGTAAGATTGATATGATTGGTTAACTGTTCATATTCGGTAACAAATCCATATTTTTCGAAAAACTTTTGATAGTACGGAAAATTATAATTCATCCCGAAAGAAGGAGGGGTAAAGCCCTCAACCAATAAACCCCAAAAGGTGTCGTTCTCTCCAAAATTAATTGGTCCGTCCATCGCTTTCATGCCATTTTCGGTTAACCAGGCTTTTGCAGTATCAAATAAAAGAAATGCCGCTTTTTCATCATCAATGCATTCAAAGAAACCCATTCCGCCAGTTGGTTGATCGTAATGATAGGCTTTTTTCTCATTGATAAAGGCCGCCACACGGCCGATAAGCTTTCCCGCATCATCTTTCAAAACCCAACGTGTGCATTTTCCATGTGCAAAAAAGGTGTTTTTTTCCGGATTAAAAACATTTTCTACTTCGCTATCCAACGGACAGATCCAGTTTTTGTCGTTTTTATATAAGAGCTTGGGCGTATTTAGAAAGTCTTTTTTTAATGATGGATTATTTACCGGTATAACTTGCATGGGCACATTTTAAAATTAAAAAGCATCCTACCAAGCGGGCGGATGCTTTTTCAAATATATGTTTTTTAAATATTAAAAATCGTCGTCATCATCGTCGAAATTATCGAAGTTGTCAAGGTCATCTAATGGCATGTCAAAATCGTCATCATCATCATCCTGAGGCTTCTTTTTCGTTGTTTGAATATCGTCATCATCTTCAAGGTCATCATCTTCGTCTACCTGTTTCTTAGTAGTCGGCTTTGTTGGGAGTTTCTTTGGCGCTTTCATAACACAAAAATAAAAATTGCTTTTATAGTTTAAAAATACAAAAAAAACTTTTTTAATAACAACCTGTAAGCAAAGAAATTAAATTATTTATTCAACATTTTCGCCAACGGTATTTTCCTCTTTTACAATGTCTTTTAACTGAGGAAGCTGGCTAAGGTTATTTAGTCCGAAATAATCCATAAATAATGAACTGGTGCTGTAAAGGATTGGCCTGCCTGGTGTTTCTGCCTTTCCATCAATACTGATCAGTTCTTTTTCAAGCAGGCGTTGCACAGAGTAATCGGAATTTACACCCCTGATCTGTTCAATTTCGAGTTTGGTAATTGGCTGGCGATAAGCAATAATGGCCAGGGTTTCCATAGCAGCCTGACTTAATTTTTTCTTCGATCGGTGTAGCTGAAGCTGGTTAACGGTTTCGTGATAATCTTTTTTGGTGAGGAACTGATAACCATTGTTTAAGAATACAAGTTCGATTGCAAAATCATCATGACTATATTTTTCCTTAATCTGTTCGATGTTTTCGAATACCTGTGTTTCGATAAACTCTTCGTTAAAAACGGCATTAAGGGCAAGTATGATTTCCTGCGTGCCTATACTTTGGCTGGAAGAAAATATAAGGGCTTCGATGTGCCTGGTGATATTGTGTTTGGGCATATACAAAAATAGAATTTTTGGGCATAAAAAAGCGGTCTCGCTTTTAAAAACAAGACCGCTTTCAACACACAAATGAAACCTGAATTAAGATATAGTTTTAGGTTAGGTTATTAAATATCTATATCAATTCTATAAGAACGTCTTTGATAAACACTATCGTTTATTTCTAACACAAGTTTAAGGCTAAAGAGGGTTCGATCAAGGTTCTATTTAGTGAGTGGTATTAATAATTGAGTAAACGGTAAAATTTCTATTTTAGCGGGATAGAAATGGATACTGTTGTGCCATTTGTAGTGTTTTGCTTCACGTTTAAGTGTATAGGTTTTGCTCCAATCTGCCCTAAAAGGTGTAATCTCTCTTTTGTTAACTGCATGCCTTTACTAATATGGGTTTCTTTTTTATCCTTTAAAGAATTGTCTATGCCAATCCCGTCATCAATAATTTCAATGTTTAAATAAAATTCGTCCTGCAATTTAATGTTGATCTGAATTTCGCCACCAGTTTCTTTTGGCATTATACCATGCCATATTGCATTTTCTACGTAAGGTTGTAACAGCATCGAGGGGATAAAGGTTTCTTCCCGGTCTATATCTTCGTCAATATTAAAAATATATTCCAGTTTATCGCCGAAACGGTTTTTCTCTAGCTTTAAATAAAGATTCAAGTATTCTAATTCTTCTTCTAAAGAAATATAACTTTTTGTACAGATTTCGAGGTTTTTTCTGATCAAACGGGCAAAACCTGTTAAAACTTTATTTGCCGAGGCTGTATTTTGGGTGTTAATGTAATGCTGGATGGAATTCATTACGTTAAACACAAAATGCGGGTTCATCATCGCCTGTAAAGCCTGCTGCTCAAGCATTAGTACCTTATTTTTTAATAATAATTGCTCTTGCTCTTTATCTTTTTGTTTGCGGGTAATATAAACAGCCACCTTATAGAAAATATAAGCCACCAGCAGGATTAAAATGGATAAAAACCACAGACTTTGCCAAAAATGTTTTTTAATGGTAAAGGAAATTTTTGCCGATTCGCCCCAGTTGCCGTTCTGGCTTTTGGCACTTACTTCAAAAACGTAATCGCCCGATTGGAGGGAAGAGAAATCCAATCGCCTGGTGCGTGTTTCAATCCAGGGCGAATTTTCATTTAAACGGTAGCGATAGGTAATATCACTGGTGGTAAAATCTACCGCACTAAAGGTAAATAAAATGGTGTTATTACCTGTTTCGAAGGTGAAATTACCCTGATCTACCGGTAAACGTTCGTTATCTTTAATGATAGAGGTAACATAAACTTTTGGTAGGTTTTTAATGATATTTTTATTATTGTATTTGAATAGAATCAAACCTTTGTTGGTGGCAAAATAAGCTGTGCTATCGTCGATAAATAAACTGTTAATATCGTCGCTCAACAAATCTTTACCATAATCGAAATTGGCAACACTGGGTTGATTTGGGTAATCGGCAATTTTGTTGACACCTTTGTTCGTAAGTACCCATATCTCGCTGTTTTTTACGAATATTTTAGTGCAGATGTTATTGGTTAAACCATCTTTTTGGGTAATCTGCCTGGTAATCTGATTGTTTTTGTAAAAGATTAGTCCATAACCATCAGTAGCTAAAATCAGCGTACCATCGGCAAGCTGCTGAATGTCGTTTATCCTCTTGGTCAGTAATGGATGACTTTGGTAATGTTTGATCAGTTTACCTTTAACAAACTGTGATAAACCGCTAACGTTAGAGAACCATAAACTGCCTTCCCGGTCGTAAAAAACATGGTAGGAGCGGTCTTTAAAAAAATCTTCTTTTTCGCGGTATTTGGCGGCGTTAAATTCAAATTTGTTCCTCCTGTCGGATAAGAAAACCACGCCTGAAGATAGAGCCAATGCTAAATGGTTATTGTTTTCGCCAATGCTGAAGTGTTTGATTACAAACATGGAATTGTTTGATTCCTTTAAATAACTTACTTCATCGCTGCCCTTATAAATATTCTTAAAAACGCCCATTCCATAATCAGAAGCGAAATAAATTGATTGATCTTTTGGATCGAATGAAATCTGCTTAATGGTTTTGTATTTCTTAAAATCATCGAGACCGATTTCATTAACCTGGTAATTGTTGATGCTTAATACATCGATTACCGCATCATCGGTACCCAGCCAAAGGCGATTTTTACCATCTTTGGTGATGCTTTTGATTACATTACTGCTTAAACCCGATTCTGCATCGATAATGGAAAGCCTGTTGTTCGCATTTGGCAACATATAAATACCCTGATTGGTAGCAAACCATATGTTTTGGTTGTTGTCCTTTATTACCTGATTAACGGCAATATCCTGTAAATACTGAACGGTTTTGCCATTTTTATCAAGGGCAAAAGCACCATTGGCATTCGATAACCAAACTTCTTTAGCGGTAACGTCGTAATAAAAATATCCCGACATATTTTTGATCAGGTTCTGCGGAATAGGAATCAGATCGTTAATGGTTCCGTGTCTGTATTGTTTCAATCCACCACTATCCAGATAGAACAAAGACCGATGGGCGCTATTAGTGGCGGTCATGTAAGAAAGTGGTTGTACTTTTGATTTGACCATGGAAAAAGTTTTTCCATTAAATTGCTGAACGCTTAAATCGCTGTAGGCAAATATGTTTCCCTGTTCATCCTCGTGGATAAAAGCGTTGATGAATTTATCATTCTGGTTAGGAGAAATGTATTTTTTAATTGTTTTTCCATCCCAGCAAATAATCAGGTTGGCGTTGGTACCGAGCCATATCCTCCCGGATTTATCAACTAAAAATGAAACAATTACGGTGTTAAAGTTTAATTTTTTAAGCAGCTCATCGTTATCCTGGTTATAAAATTTGCCTTCTTTAAGGTAACTAAGCTGACCATTAAGTGCAAAAAACCATAAACGACCATCCTTATCTTCTTTCATCTGGAGGATTTGCGTATCCGGCAGGCCATCTTCGATGGTGAAATTCTGGAAATTAGTACCATCAAAACGGCTCAGTCCATTATCAGTTGCAATCCAGATAAAGCCTTTTTTATCCTGTAAAATATAATAACAGTTGTTGCTTGCTAATCCGTTTTTAGAATTGTAATGGGGCAGGTAGGTGGTTTGGGCGAATGTTTTTTTAGGGTAAAGGAAAATCAGTGCTAAAAATAAAAGCGCAATAAGATTACAGCTGAAGTTTAGCTTCAGGATAGCTTTTTGAGCTAAAAATAAAACTTTTATCGGTCGATTAATGATCACTGTTTGCTTTGGTAAATAATTTTATTTTTTCGAAAAAATCGCTTGCCCTTCTTCTCGAAATGTTGATGCTTTCTCCGTTTTTTAAGAAAACCTGGAGTCCATTTTTAGAATTATATTCCTTTAAGTGGTTTAGGTTAATGATGCTCGATTTATGGATTCTTACGAATTGATCGGTTGGTAAAAGTTCTTCAAACTCCCGTAAAACTTTTGAAACGGTAATTTTATCGTGGTTATTTAAGTGTACGATGGAATAATTACTGTCTGCCTCGATGTAAATAATATCGTCAATATCGATCATTTTAAAGCCTTGTCCGTAAGGCAAGGTAAGTTTCCTGATTTCTGTTCGGGAGCTTAAACTAGAGGCTAGATTATTGATCCTTTCGTCGTTTTCATTTTGACCTTTAAACAATTTAATGTGCTGAAAAACCTTCTCTACAGCTGTTTTAAGCTCATCGATATCAATCGGTTTCAGCAAATAATCGAGCGCATTGGCTTTGATTGCTTTTAGTGCATACTGATCGTAAGCTGTGGTAAATATAACAGCTGCGTTGTGTTTTTGTGCATCGGGAATGAGCTCGAAACCGTTACCGCCTGGCATGGCAATGTCCAGAAAAATTAAGTCGATTGGATGATGCGCTAAAATATCTTTCGCTTCGGCTACAGACCTTGCAATACCGGTAATTTCTACCTGTGAACAGTTCTGTTGCAGTAAAAAAAATAGCGACGATCGGGCAAACTCCTCATCATCAACAATAATGGCTTTTAGTGTAGTCATAGTTATAGGTTGGTGAATGTATTAAAATGCGCTTACAAAAAAAAATGCAAAAAGAAAAAACCAGTGTTCTGATTGTCACGTATGTATCATCAAACGAATTCAAAACCACTAAACATAGATTACTATGAAAAACAATGAACTAGAAACAAAAAGTGAACTTCAAGATGAACGTTTATTAAACAGCACCGTTGGCAGAAGATCTTTTCTTCAGTATGCAGGTGCTAGTGCTGCAGCTATTGCATTGGTTGCAGCAGGTTGTAAAAAAGACCGTGGCTACGAAAATCCAACAATGGATGGCGCAACTTTGGATTTTAAAACTGACATAGGTGTATTAAACTATGCTTATGCTTTAGAACAATTAGAGGCTGCATTTTACATCAAAGTTGCTTCTGCACCACCTTCAGCATTTACAGCTGCCCAGAAAGCATATTTTCAAGATGTTCAGTTTCATGAAATTGCACACAGAGAATTCTTTAAAAAAGCATTGAGTACTGCAGCAATTGGCAGTTTAGAGGTTGATTTTTCAAGTATCGATTTTACAAGTGCTTCAGGTGTTTTAGCTGCAGCTCAATCATTCGAAGATTTAGGTGTTGCTGCTTACAATGGTGCTGGTGTACGTATTACTACTACAGATTATCTTGTTCTGGCAGGTAAAATCGTTTCAGTAGAAGCCCGTCATGCTGCATGGGTTAGGGATCAGATTTCTAACGGAACTTTTGCCGATTTAAATAGCTTAACCGCATTAGGAGCAAATAATTCAGCAGGTTTGGACGGAGCTTTAACACCAGATAAAGTTTTGGCAATCGCTGGTAAATATGTAAAAACAAAAATTAACGTAATCAACCTTTAATCTTTTAAAACTCAACAATCATGAATATCTTAAATATATTAGACGAAATAGAAAAAGTGGACGGTGAGATCTATGAAAGATTAAGTCCGCGTAGATCAGCAATGAAAGATTTTTTCAACGTTGGTAAAAAAATATCAATGGCAGCATTACCGCTTGCTTTGGGTTCAATGTTCCAAAAGGCTTATGGGCAAACTAACCCTAGTACAGTTAATGATGTATTAAACTTTGCATTAGCATTAGAGTATCTGGAATACAATTATTACAACCACGCTTTAACAAATTCTACCATCACTTTCCCTACTTCAGCTTCAAATGCAGCTATCACTACGATTAGAGCCCATGAAAGAGCTCACGTTGATTTATTAAAAAGTGCATTACAAATTACAGGTGCTGATGGCTATGTAGATGCTGATTTCGATTTTACAGCTGGTGGAGCGTTTGGAGATGTTTTTAGTAACTATCAAACTTTCTTAAAAGTGGCTTTAGCTTTTGAAGATACTGGTGTACGTGCGTATAAAGGACAAGCGCCGATTTTAAAAGGCAATGCAGTGTTAACTACCGCTTTACAGATCCACTCAGTAGAAGCCCGTCACGCATCGCATATCCGTCAAATGGTTGCAGCTTCTTTAGGTGTTGCTTTAAAACCTTGGATCAGTTATGCTGCTAATGGTAATGATACCGGAATTTCAGCAGTTGATGCCGTTTATGCAGGTGAGCAAAATACCGTACAGGCTGGTATTGAAATTAACGGTTTAGGTGGAGCATCGCAAACTCAGGCAGCAGAAAGTTTCGACGAATTTTTAACTGGTGCAGCTGTTAAAACAATTGCAAACCAATTTATCAAAACCGGTAAAAAATTAGCTTAAAAAATATTTACATTATTGATTAGGTAATGTTTAGTTTAAGGTAGGGAGGTAGAACTTGGTTTTACTTCCCTTTTTTGATCAGGATTTATAGGATTGTATGATTTTCAGGATTTATGAGTTGAAATCAAGGTTTTTTTTCAATCTCACATCCTCCGTTTTACATACCTTAATAAGTTATCACCTGCTCTTCCAAATGTTCAGGTAAATCCCTGTAATTATATTTTTGTCCACGTAACTGTGGCTCAAAACCTGCCGCTTTGATTGATTGCTGGATACCATTTGCTGTAAAACGGTGAGGTGCACCAGCGGCCGAAACAACATTTTCTTCGATCATGATCGATCCAAAATCGTTTGCACCAGCATGAAGGCAAAGTTGAGCAGTGGTTTTACCAACGGTTAACCAGCTGGCCTGGATATTTTTGATGTTAGGCAGCATAATGCGGCTTAAGGCAATCATACGGATATATTCATCAGCAGTTACATTGTTGCTGATTCCGCGAAGCCTCTTTAATAAAGTACCATCGTCCTGGAAAGGCCATGGGATAAAGGCCAAAAATCCATTGGCATCAGCAGGTTTTTCGCTTTGTACCTGACGGATCCAAACCAAATGTTCAAAACGTTCTTCGATGGTTTCTACATGCCCAAACATCATGGTTGCCGATGTGGTAATGTCCAACTGGTGACAGGCACGCATTACATCAAGCCATTCCTGTCCGCCACATTTTCCTTTAGAGATTAAACGTCTTACACGGTCATTTAAAATTTCAGCACCAGCACCCGGTAGCGAATCCATTCCGGCTTCTTTAAGCACTTTTAATACTTCGGTATGTGTCATGCCTTCCAGTTTTGCAACGTGTGCAATTTCTGGCGGACCTAATGCGTGGAGTTTTAAATCAGGATATAATTCTTTTAATTTTTTAAATAGATCAGCGTAAAAAGCCAGACCCAAATCTGGGTGGTGGCCTCCTTGCAATAATAATTGATCGCCACCCAAACGGAAAGTTTCTTCAATTTTTACCTTATAGGTTTCGATATCTGTAATATAACTCTCATCATGACCAGGTCTGCGGAAGAAATTACAGAATTTACAGTTGGCAATACAAACATTGGTTGTATTTACATTCCGGTCAATCTGCCAGGTTACTTTACCACTGGGTACTTGAATTTTTCTTAACTCATTCGCTACAAACATCAACGATGCAGTATCGGCATGGTGGTATAAATGTACGCCTTCTTCGAGGCTTAAAAAATCAAAATGTAATGCCCGTTGCAGTAAATCGGCTGTATTCATAGTACAAAGATAAAGAAAAGTCCTTAGTCGCGAGTCCCAAGTCGTCAGTCTTTAGTAAAAGATTGTTGTCTTTAAGAGGTAATTTTTCGCATGTTTTGCATTTTTATCTTCCCTCTTACATTTTCCATCTTCCAATTTCCCTTAAAACAATATCTTTACGGTTCTAAAATTAGATATGGTAGATTTTAATCGTTTTACACTAGCCAATGGGTTAAAGGTTTTAGTACATGAAGATGCTACAACCCCGATGGCAGTTTTAAATATTTTATATGATGTGGGTGCCCGCGATGAGGATCCCGAAAAAACCGGTTTTGCACACTTATTTGAGCATTTAATGTTCGGAGGATCGGTAAATATTCCAAGTTACGATGAGCCTTTGCAAAGGGTAGGGGGCGAAAACAACGCTTTTACCAGTAATGATATTACCAACTATTATATTACACTACCGGCAGAAAATATCGAAACCGCGTTTTGGCTGGAAAGCGACCGCATGTTAAGTTTAGCCTTTTCTGAAAAAAGTTTAGATACGCAAAGAAACGTAGTTAGCGAAGAATTTAAGCAACGTTACCTTAATCAGCCTTATGGCGATGTTTGGTTAAAATTGCGTCCATTGGCTTATAAAAAGCATTCTTACAGGTGGGCTACCATCGGGAAAGAACTTTCGCATATCGAAAATGCGACAATGGAGGACGTAAAAGCATTTTTTAAAAAACATTATACTCCACAAAACGCCATTTTGGTAGTGGGTGGGAATGTAAAAACCGAAGATGTGAAAAAACTGGCCGAAAAATGGTTCGAACCCATCCCGGCTGGTGAAAAGTATATCCGCAATTTGGTTCAGGAAGATCCTCAGACTGAAGCAAGAGTAGAAACCGTAAAGGCAAATGTACCGCTTAATGCCATTTATATGGCTTTTAAAATGCCAGGACGTTTAAACCAGGATTATTATGCTTTTGATTTATTATCGGATATTTTATCGCGTGGACAATCTTCTCGTTTATACAATAGCTTATTAAAAGAACAGCAGCTTTTTAGTGATATTAATGCTTACATCTCCAGCAGTTTAGATCCGGGTTTGTTTATTGTTGAAGGCAAACTGGTAGAAGGTGTTACTGTAGAAGCTGCAGAAAAAGCCATTTGGGCAGAACTGGATAAAATTAAATCAGAACTCGTTTCTGATGCAGAATTAACCAAAGTGAAAAACAAGGTAGAATCGGTACTTGTTTTTTCTGAAATGAGCCTGTTGGATAAAGCAATGAACCTGGCTTATTATGAACTATTAGGCGATGCCGCTTTATTAAACCAGGAAACCGAAGCGTTTTTAAAAGTGGAGGCAGAAGATATCAAAAGGATATCTAACGAAACTTTTAACTCAAATTCATCGTCAACCTTATACTATTTAACCGAAGAAAATGCTTAACAGACAACAAGCGCCTGATTTTAAGCAGGTATCGATTATAAATTTTATCCAACCAGAAAAAAAAGCACTGGATAACGGTGTTCCTGTTTTTACCATTTATTCCGGAGAGCAGGATTTAGTGCGTATCGAATTTATTTTCGAAAATGTAAACTGGAAACTCGATAAACCATTACAGGCCATTGCGGTAAGCTCGCTGATCAACAATGGAACCAATAAATTAACAGCAAAGGAAATTGCCGAGCAGATCGATTTTTATGGAGCATTTTTTCAGACTGAATACCTTCAGGATCAATCTTCTGTTACCCTTTATACGTTAAATAAACATCTGCAATCGGTTTTGCCAATAGTAAAAGATGTTCTATCAGAAAGTCAGTTTCCCCAACACGAGCTTGATATTTATATCCAAAACCAGAAGCAAAAACTACAGGTAAACCTAAAGAAAAACGATATTCTGGCAAGAAAAGAGTTTGCACACGCTTTATTTGGTGATACTGCTTATGGTGTAAATATACAGGCTGAACACTATGATGCACTAAAACGCGAAGACCTGATCGAATATTTTAAAGCGGCTTACGCACCAAATAACTGTACCATTATTGTTTCCGGAAAGTTTGATGAGGCAAGCTTTAACTTATTGAATGATGCTTTCGGTAAAAAATGGGAAAAAAGCGATGCCGTAAAAAACAGTTTTGATTTTATCGCTACAGCAAAACAGGTTATTTATACTGAAAAACCAGAGGCTTTACAGTCTGCCATCAGAATTGGTCAGTTGGCTATTAACCGTAAACACGAAGATTTTTCCGGACTTCAGATTTTAAATACTGTGTTAGGCGGCTATTTTGGCTCACGTTTGATGAATAACATCCGTGAAGACAAGGGTTATACTTATGGCATTGGCTCTGGCATTTCTTCACTGCAACAAGCAGGTTATCTGTTTATTTCTACCGAGGTAGGTGCTGATGTTTGCGCTGCGGCTTTGACAGAAATTTATAAAGAAATAGACATTTTAAAAAATGAACTGATAGGGGAAGAGGAGTTGAGCCTGGTTCGCAATTATATGTTGGGTTCGATGCTGGGTAGTTTGGAAAATGTTTTCTCACATGCCGATAAATTTAAGAATATTTATTTTTCAGGATTGGGTTACGATTATTATACAAAATATATTGAAAAAGTAAAAACCATTACTGCCGAAGAGTTATTGGCGCTGGCTAATAAATACCTCACTACAGATAGCTTTACAGAAGTAGTAATTGGAAAGAAATAAATACTGCTAAATCAATTAAAAAGAGTTTCTATCAGAAACTGTCACGTTGAGCTTGTCGAAATGCCTAAAATACATTTATAAGCGTCCTTCGACAGGCTACCATTGACAGATGCGAAGAAAAGTCGTCATTGCGAGGAGGTACGACGAAGCAATCTTTCCTGCTAGCGATCCTTGCTAGAAAGATTGCTTCGTCGGCTGAAAAAGCCTTTCTCGCAATGACGATTCCTCCCGGCCAAGAAACCGCATTAAAACCTTCTGTCATTTATATTGATTTTTATAAAATAAATTATCCCTCAGTATGACAATCCCAGATTGATGATAAAACCTCTTTTACTATCTATACTGGCATAAATAAGCCGTTTGTACAGTCGTTTTTACTTTGAATGATGAATTTGCAGGCACTTCGAAATTACTGCCAGCTTTAATGATTTGCCAGTCAGTAACTTCAGGAAGCAATGCTTCCAATTCGCCTTCTATAACGTGCATAATTTCTTTTTGAGCGGTTCCAAAAGTGTATTCACCCGGGTTTATAATGCCTATTGTCGATTTTCCTTCGGTGGTTTCATAACCCAACGATTTTACGTTGCCATCAAAATATTGGTTTTCGGTAATCATGTTTTATTATTAGAGGTTTTAGCTAAATGATTGCTAATACATTTTAGCAATGTGGTATCTTTTTGATTGACACAATAATAATAACATTTATCCGGATTATTATTCGGCGAAAGCCATCACATTCCTATAAACCTGCTATAATCGTTTATTCGAATAATTTTTTCAATTGTCAGGCAAGCTCAATATTTAAGCATTTTTGTTATTATGCTTTTATTTTCGCGTTATTTCCGTATCTTTGCCTGGCAAATAATAAATCCTAATTTATTTGCTATGCAACTCGATTCCACAAAATTTATTGCCACAGGTTTAACGTACGACGACGTACTATTAGTACCCGCATATTCAGAAATTCTGCCCCGTGAAGTAAATACATCCACTTTTTTAACCAAAAAAATTAAACTTAATGTTCCATTGATTTCTGCCGCAATGGATACTGTAACAGAGGCCGAGCTTGCCATTGCTATTGCGCAAAATGGTGGTATCGGGATGTTGCACAAAAACATGACTATTGACAGACAAGCTGCTGAGGTACGTAAAGTAAAACGTTCTGAAAGTGGCATGATTCAGGATCCGGTTACTTTATTGGAAACGGCTGTTGTAGCCGATGCTTTCAAAATTATGAAAGAGCATAAAATCGGTGGTATTCCAGTGGTAAGCAGCGATAATAAATTAGTTGGTATTATTACAAACAGGGATCTTCGTTTTCAAAAGGATATGAAAAGACCAATTTCTGAGGTAATGACTAAAGATAATTTAATCATTGCACCAGAAGGTACTACTTTAGTACAGGCAGAAGAAATTCTTCAGAATCATAAAATCGAGAAACTTCCCGTAGTAAGTAAAGATGGCTATCTAAGTGGATTAATTACTTTTAAAGATATATCAAAAGTTAAAAATTATCCTGCTGCCTGTAAAGATGAGCGTGGCCGTTTACGCGTAGGTGCTGCCGTAGGGGTAACTGCCGATACCATTGAAAGGGTTGATGCTTTAGTTGCAGCCGGAGTTGATGTAATTACCATCGATACTGCTCACGGTCACTCAAAAGGAGTGGTTGATAAATTAAAAGAAGTAAAAGCTAAATATCCCGATTTACAGGTTATCGTTGGTAATATTGCTACTGGTGCTGCGGCTAAATTTTTGGCAGATGCTGGTGCAGATGCTGTTAAAGTAGGTATAGGCCCGGGTTCTATCTGTACCACCAGAATTATTGCCGGTGTTGGTGTTCCTCAGTTATATGCCGTTTACGAATGTGCCAAAGCATTAAAAGGTACAGGTGTACCAGTTATTGCTGATGGCGGTATTAAACACACTGGTGATATTGCTAAGGCAATTGCATCTGGAGCAAGTACGGTAATGGCAGGTTCGTTATTCGCAGGGGTAGAAGAATCACCAGGTGAAACCATTATCTACGAAGGACGTAAATTTAAATCTTACCGTGGTATGGGATCGATCGAAGCCATGGAGCAGGGTTCTAAAGACCGTTATTTCCAGGATGTAGAAGATGATATTAAAAAACTGGTTCCTGAAGGTATTGTTGGTCGCGTGCCATTTAAAGGTACTTTAGCAGAAGTAATGTACCAGTATATAGGCGGTTTACGTGCAAGTATGGGTTATTGTGGTGCAGCAAATATCGAAGCATTACAAGAAGCACAGTTTGTACAGATTACCGCGGCAGGCATGCGCGAAAGCCATCCACATGATATTACCATTACCAAAGAAGCTCCAAATTATACCAGATAGAGTTTAAGGCAGAAGGTAAGAGGGTGTAGGGTTTAAGGCCTGACCTTTATTAAATAATTGAAATGTAGGGGCATCGGTTTACGATAGCCCCTTTTTTTTGTCTAACCCCCGCCAACTAAAAACTGTCTATTAATATGGGCGTTCCCCAAGCTGCGCAAGGGGGCGGGCTTTTCAGGGCTTCGCTTTGCTCCGGTACCGATGAAAAATCGGTACTGAACCCTTACAATCCCTAACGCGGACTCCTATTATTTTGATAAGTAATATAAAAATCACAAAATAAAATTTGGCAGATAAAAAAAATTAATATATTTGTCGACTAAATCTATAGGATTTATATAATAATTATGAAAACAAACTACAAATCACGCTCATATTGTTGTTGTAACCATTCTCAAACAGTTATCGGATATTTTCGAACGGGTCGTTAATCAACAATATTAAAACAAACTATATAACTAATCATGAACAAACGTTTACTCTTTTTATTTTCATTTTTCCTTTTGGCAAGCATTACTTTTGCTCAAAGTCCAATAACAGGTATTATAAAAAAGTCTGGTGGTGAGCCGGTACCACGCGCAACCATAAAAGTAAGGGGCACTAATATTACAGTGAGTGCCGATGATAACGGTGCTTTCAAAATCGATGCAAAACAGGAACCGCCATTTTACCTTCAGGTAAGTTCGGTAGGGTATAAACCACAGGATTTTCAGATTTTAAGGTATCAGGATACGCCAATCGAACTGGTTTTGGTAGAAAGTGCCCTTTTAGATGAAATTGTGGTAACCTCACGCAGACGTTCGGAGGTTTTACAGGATGTGCCCATCCCGATTACGGTAATCGGTGGCCGCGCAGCAGAAAATGCTGGTGCTTTTAATGTTAACCGTTTAAAAGAATTGGTTCCTTCGGTACAGTTATATGCTTCGAACGCCAGAAATACAACACTTAACATCAGGGGATTGGGTTCAACCTTCGGTTTAACCAACGATGGTATCGATCCGGGAGTAGGTTTTTATGTAGATGGTGTTTACCATGCACGTCCGGCTGCAACCTCTACCGATTTTCTTGATATCGAGCAGATCGAAATTTTACGAGGTCCACAAGGTACCTTGTTCGGTAAAAATACCACTGCAGGTGCATTTAACATCACCACAAGCAAACCAACTTTAACACCAAGTGCAAAAGTAGAACTGAGCGCCGGAAATTATAATTTCATCCAGGCAAAAACATCAGTTTCTGGTGCGCTTGCTAAAGATCTTGCTGCAAAAATTTCAATTTCAGGTACACAACGCGATGGTACCATCTGGAATACCAGGGAAGAACGTAAATACAGCGGACAAAACAACCTTGGTTTTAAAAGTCAGTTGTATTATACCCCATCAGAAAAATTACAGGTATTGTTGAGTGGCGATGTGAGCATTCAACATCCTGCAGGCTATCCATTGGTGATAGCAGGTGTAACTACAACTGAAAGAAGTGCTTACCGCCAGTATGCCAAAATTGTTTCTGATTTAGGTTATCAACAGCCGAAAATCGATCCTTTTTCAAGAGAAATCAATACCAATACCCCTTGGAGACATAACCAGTCTATCGGTGGTATATCATTAAACGTAGATTACAAAATCGGTAACGGAACACTTACCTCAACTACTGCCTGGAGATTCTGGAACTGGGATCCTACAAACGACAGGGATTTCTCGGAGTTAGCAGCTTTAACCAAATCGCAGGGTACTTCGCGCCACGATCAATACTCTCAGGAAGTGAGATATGCAGGTAATCTTACTGATAAATTAAGCGGTGTAATTGGTGTGTATTTGTTAGGTCAGAATTTAAAAGGTCTGGCGCAAACAGAAGAAGTAGGTAAAGATCAATGGAGATTTGTACAAACCAGTAATACCGGCAGTCAGGCATTATATTCAACCCCTGGTTTATTAGATGGTTTTGGGATTAAAACCAACTCTACTATCAAATCGTTAAGCGCAGCTATTTTTGCACAGGTAGATTGGGAGGTGTTAAAGAATCTGCACGTTTTACCAGGTCTAAGATATACTTATGATAAAAAAGATGTTGATTATGATAGGGTAACTTACGGTGGTTTACAGACTACCGATGCAGCATTATTGGCACTTAAAGCGGCTGTATATGCCAATCAGCAGTTTACAACCAAGGTAGATAATAACAATTTATCGGGAAACTTTACTGTGTCTTACCGTCCTACGCACAATTTGAATGTTTACGGAACTTTCTCTACTGCTTACAAACCAGTTGGTGTTAACGTAGGTGGGTTACCAACTACCTCTACCGGAGCGGCCGATTTATCAGTAGCTGTTGTAAAACCAGAGTATGTTCAACATTACGAGTTAGGTGCTAAAACAAAACCTTTTAAAGGCGCTATTGTAAATCTTAGTTTATTTAATACTGATATTAAAGATTACCAAACCAATGTTCAGTCGCCACAATTGGGTGTAAACAGGGGGTATCTGGCTAATGCTGAAAAAGTTAGGGTAAAAGGATTGGAAATAGATGGAACTTACCAGCTGGAAAGGTTTTTAACCTTAAATGCAGCTTTAGCTTATCTTGATGGAAAATACGTTAAATTTACCAACGCACCTCTTCCTTTAGAGGAAACCGGCCATACAGAACTGGTGAACAATGTAGCTACTCAGGTTGCATTTAAAGATGCTTCGGGTGGCAGATTGCCAGGTGTATCTAAATGGAACATTTCTGGTGGTACAGAATTAAGCACAGCAGGTAACCTGGCTACTAAAGAAGGTAGATATTTTATTGCTGGTGATGCCAGTTACCGTTCAGAATATTCATCTAATCCTACACCATCTAGTGTGTTAAATGTTAAAGGTTATGCTTTATTTAATGCGAGGTTAGGTTTTAAATCGGATAAATTCTCATTATTTGTTTGGAGCAGAAACATTGCAAATAAAAACTATTACGAGCAGTTACAGGCAGCTGCGGGTAACTCTGGTTTATATGCAGGCGTACTCGGCGATCCAAGAACTTATGGCGCAACCATCCGTTATGCTTTCTAATAGCTAAATTAATCTTTTCTCTCTTATATTTGGTTAGAAGGAGTGGCGTAATGCTGCTCCTTTTTTGTTTATACCAGAAAAAAAACTTAAATGTCCTCAGGTGGCTTAGGTGGTCAATATTATTTTGAAAAGCAAATACAGAATTCTATTTTAAAGTCAGTCCTGCTTTTCGTTTCAAGTCCTCGCTGCGCTACGGGCTTTCTCTGCAATCAGGTTTATTTAACAAGGTTGGTGGTTCTTGGGAAGAAAATTATACGATCAAACCTCGCAGGTTTTAAAAACCTGCGAGGTTTAATTAAAATAACTCCTGTAACAGCTTTGTGCAGAATTAAAATTTATAGAAAGCCGGGAAAATCTTAACTTCGGTAAATTTTAGACAAAATGAATAAGCTTAATTCGGTTTGTGTGTATTGTGGCTCAAACTTTAACGGCGATGTACAATTACGCAATGCAATAAAACAGTTGGCAGAAACATTGGTAAAACAACAGATTAAGTTGGTTTACGGTGGTGGTAGTGTTGGGGTTATGGGTGTTTTGGCTAACGATGTACTGGAGCTGGGTGGTTTGGTTACGGGTATCATTCCACAGTTTTTAATGGATAAAGAGGTCGGTCATAAAGGTGTAACCGAAATGATCGTAACCGAAAATATGCACCAGCGAAAGCAAAAAATGGCCGATTTAAGTGATGGATTTGTGATTTTACCTGGTGGTTTTGGTACACTCGAAGAATTTTTTGAAGTGCTTACCTGGTTGCAGTTAGGCCTACATAACAAACCGATTGGCGTATTAAACGTAAATGGATTTTACGATCCGTTATTTGCCCAAATGGAAATGATGGTGCAGAGCAGATTCTTAAAACCGGCCAACCGCGACCTCGTTTTTAACGAAGCAGATGCAGAAATTTTAATCGGTAAGATGGATAATTTCTCAGCCATTCCTGATGAAGTTTGGTTTAAAGAAAGAAATTTAAGTTAACTGTGATATGGCCAGTTGCGCATCGTTAATGGATCATGGTTAATGGTCTATGGTTGATAATTCATAGCTTGATAACTTGGATATATTCACTATGAACTATAAGACCATCAACCATCAACCCAAGGCTAAAACGAATACAATCTCAACATATAATCAATAATCCGCCATCAGCAAAACGCCTGGCGCTAAAAAGTATATTAAAAATGCAAATCATTACCTCCCACGCAGAATTTGAACAATACCTTGGCAAGGAATTAGGCGTTTCTTCATGGCACACCATTACCCAGGAACAGATCAACAAATTTGCCGACGCTACCTTAGACCATCAATGGATCCACGTTGACGAAGAGCGGGCAAAAAACGAAGGTCCGTTTAAAGCTACTATTGCACACGGTTATTTAACCTTATCTTTAATCCCTTACCTATGGAAAGAAATAGTTGATATCCAGAACCTGAAAATGGAGATCAACTATGGTATTGAAAGTTTAAGGTTTGCACAAGCGGTTACCGTAAACAGTAAAGTAAGGTTAAAAGCTAAATTGGCTTCAATTATTAACCTACGTGGCGTAACAAAGGTAAATATGGCTATCGAAATGGAGATAGAAGACCAGAAAAAACCTGCTTTTAATGGAGAAGTAGTTTTCTTGTACCACTTTATCAATTAGTTATAATGCTGTAGCGTGTAGCTGATTTTTAACGTTATTAATAAAAGTAATTATACTCATATACTTATGAAAAAGATCAGCACATCGCTCAGTTTAATTTTAGTTAGTCTGGTTATCCTTTCCTGTCAGAAAAAGAAAGTGGAAAACGCAGTTGCCGATTCATTTTTACCCATGCAGATCGGCAATTTATGGTATATGAATGCGCAATCTTACACCGAGATTAAAGACACTGTAAGGATCAACAAAAAACTTTTTTACCAATTTTATTCCCTGGTAGGTGGCGATGCAAGCAGCACGGTATATCTGCGGATCGATGAGCGGAATAGATTAGTAGAAAGTTACCCCGATAGCCCTACTAAAACCTATACCCGCGCTGATTTTAATGCCAAAATAGGAGAGAAGTTCTTTACTACAGGCGAAAAGGATGAAAATGATAATGAAGTAACTGTTGTTCAAAAATCAGATCAGGAAATGACCTTTTCGTTCGATCCTGTTTATCACCCAAATTTAAAAGGACATCCATCGGAAGTAAAATACATCAAAGGCAAAGGCTGGGCAGAAAAGTATCAAAAAATAAAGATTGACGGAGTAGTTTATCAGAAGTAGTTAAGCGTTTGGCGTTCGGCGGATTGCGTTAAGCGTTTTGCGGTTAGTGCACCTTATAATTTAAACTTCTCCATGTTCTCTGTGCTTTTTTCTCTTTGATCCCCGTGGTTAAAAGAAAGGCGGTTAATAAAAACTTAGCGATCTTTGCGGCTTTACTCAGCGCGCTTTGCGGTTAAAAAAGCCAAGGATGCCCGGAAAACACGGAAATTTTTAACCTAATCCCAACTCCATGTCCTCTGTGTCTTTTCTTTGTAATCTCTGTGGTTAAAACACTTAGCGCTCATTGCGGCCTTTCTCTGCGCGCTTTGCGGTTAAACCTTTCCGTAGACCAGAAACCGATTTGGTCAATGCTATTTTTCTAAAATTAAATTTATATTGCCTCCATGAATATCGAATTCAACAAAAATGAGGATGTAAACAAACAGTTGGTTTACGAACTGAAAACCAAACTCAAAAAAATCTATCTCGGTGGAGGCGAAAAGAATGCTGCTAAGCAAAAAGAAAAAGGAAAACTTTTAGCGCGCGAGCGCATTGCTTATTTAATTGATAAAGATTCTGACTTTTTGGAGGTCGGTGCCTTTACTGCCGATGGTATGTATGCCGAGCAGGGTGGATGTCCCTCTGCCGGTGTAGTATGTGGTATTGGTTATGTAAGCGGCAGGCAGTGCATGATTGTAGCAAACGATGCCACTGTTAAAGCCGGTGCCTGGTTCCCTATGACGGCCAAGAAAAATCTCCGTGCGCAGGAAATTGCCATGGAAAATCGTTTGCCCGTAATTTACCTGGTTGATAGTGCTGGGGTTTACCTCCCAATGCAAGATGAAATTTTTCCCGATAAAGAGCATTTCGGCAGGATGTTTCGTAATAATGCCATCATGTCGTCAGAAGGTATTGTTCAGATTTCGGCCATCATGGGGGCGTGCGTAGCTGGTGGGGCTTATTTGCCGATTATGAGCGATGAAGCCATGATTGTGGACAAAACTGGTTCGGTATTTTTAGCGGGTTCTTATCTTGTAAAATCGGCCATTGGCGAAGAAGTGGATAACGAAACTTTGGGTGGCGCAACCACACATTGCGAAATTTCAGGCGTTACCGATTATAAACACCCTAATGATCAAGCTTGTTTAGATAGCATCCGTAATATCATGAGCATGCTGGGCGCGCCAGAAAATGCAGGTTTCGATCGCATTGCGGCGGTTAAACCAAAAGAAAAAGAAGAAGAACTGTATGGTATCTTTCCTGAGAATAGGGATAAACCTTACGAAATGATGGATGTGATCAACCGTTTGGTTGATGGATCAGAATTTGAAGAATATAAACAAGGTTACGGTCAGAGTATTATCTGCGGTTTGGGCCGTATCGATGGTTGGGCTGTAGGTATTGTAGCCAATCAACGTAAAGTGGTAAAATCAAAAAAAGGGGAGATGCAGTTCGGTGGTGTAATTTATTCAGATAGTGCCGATAAAGCCTCGAGATTTATTATGAACTGTAACCAGAAGAAGATTCCCCTGGTATTTTTGCAGGATGTTACTGGTTTTATGGTAGGCAGTCGGTCAGAGCATGGTGGCATCATAAAAGATGGTGCAAAAATGGTAAATGCAGTAGCCAATTCTGTAGTGCCAAAATTCACCATTGTTTTGGGTAATTCTTACGGTGCCGGTAATTATGCTATGTGCGGCAAAGCCTACGATCCACGTTTGATTTATGCCTGGCCAACTGCTAAAATTGCTGTAATGGGCGGCTCGCAGGCAGCAAAAACATTATTGCAGATTCAGCAAGCCTCTTTAAAAGCAAAAGGAGAGGTAGTTACGCCCGAAAAAGAAGCTGAATTATTAAAAGAAATTACAGATAAATACGATAGTCAAACTACACCTTATTATGCAGCAGCAAGGCTTTGGGTAGACGGGATTATCGATCCCCTGGAAACCAGGAAGGTAATTTCGATGGGGATAGAAGCAGCAAACCAATCGCCGATTACCAGGAAGTTTAATGTAGGGGTGATACAAACTTAGGTTTCTATGTGCTGGCAGATGTTACCATTTGATAGTTGATAATTCATTTTTAGTGTACAAGTATTGATAATCAAACATGAATTACAAAATATCATTTTCGGAAATGGATCAGTTAGGTGGTGTCAGATGGTAACATCTGACACCACGAAGATATTTTTTACCACCTAAGCCACCTGAATGCACCTTAGTTTAGTGCCACGCGCCGAACGCTTTTCGCTATCCGCTAAGCTCTTTGCATCGCGCTCCCTGCCCTCTGCTGTTAATAAGTAAACTATGTTGACAATGTACGCTTGTTAACAATTGTTTAAAGCGTTAAATTTGCGCTACGATTAATGAATTTCAAACACACAATATAATGTCACAAGAAAACGAACACGTTCAGTGTTTAATTATAGGTTCTGGTCCGGCAGGATATACTGCTGCAATTTATGCGGCAAGAGCTGATTTAAAACCAATTATGTATACTGGTATGCAGGCTGGCGGACAGCTTACGCAAACTACCGATGTAGAAAATTTTCCGGGTTACCCACAAGGTATTATGGGGCCAGAAATGATGGAGGATTTCCGCAAGCAGGCAGAGCGTTTTGGTACCGATATCCGTTTTGGTTATGTAAGTTCGGTTGATTTTTCTTCAACACCGCATAAAGTAGTGGTTGATGAAATTAAAACCATTACAGCCGATACCGTTATTATTGCTACAGGTGCAACCGCTAAATGGTTGGGTTTACCAAGCGAGCAACAATACAATGGTTTTGGCGTTTCGGCATGTGCCGTTTGCGATGGTTTCTTTTTTAAAGGTCAGGATGTTGCCATCGTTGGTGCTGGTGATACCGCTGCTGAAGAAGCAACCTATTTGGCTAAACTTTGTAAAACTGTGCATTTATTGGTACGGAGGGATGAGTTTAGAGCCTCAAAAGCAATGGTGAGCCGCGTATTGGCTACTCCGAACATCATCGTACATTATAATACCGAAACCCAGGAAATTTTGGGTAACGGAAAAAATGTAACTGCGGTTAAAGTTTTAAACAATAAAACAGGCGTGGAGTCTGATATCGCCGTAGAAGGTTTCTTCGTGGCGATTGGTCACAAACCCAATACCGATATTTTTAAAGGTCAGTTGGATATGGACGAAACCGGTTATTTAGCCACCAAACCAGGTTCTACCTTAACCAATATTGAAGGCGTTTTTGCCTGTGGCGATGTGCAGGATATGTACTACCGTCAGGCGGTTACTGCAGCAGGTTCTGGTTGTATGGCCGCACTTGATGCCGAAAGGTACCTGGCCGCTAAAGAGCATCCGGTAGAAGCATAAGAATAATTTTGAAATATTTTGAAAGAGAGAAATCAGCAACGGTTTCTCTTTTTTTGTTAAAATCGTCATCTCGATCACGCCGATCGTCCTTTAGATTTGTTTTGATCTTTTATTTAAGGAGTACAAATATTTATTTTGCTTAAATTATTAATCAGATTACCTAAAGCGGTAGCGGCACATTAAAATTTCGTCAAGGTTTTTATGCCTAAGAGATGATGCAATCCGCTACCGTTTTTTCCCTTAGTGACCAGATAACAATTAGGGTATTCCCCATTATTAAGGACTAGGAT
>NZ_AYMG01000007.1 GCF_000633455.1 Pedobacter jeongneungensis | reverse complement strand
ATAACCACTGCCATTTAGATCCTAAATTTAAGCAACTCACTTCAAAGATCTCTCCATTCCGAAAATTAGAGACTGATCTATTTTAAACCTATAAGGGTCTTTAAGACCTTATAGGTTTGCGAATTTTATCCTAAATTTGAATACACTACCAAATAAATCAAAATGAAAAATTACCTGCTCTTAGTTATAATTCTAACCTTACTATGCTCTTGTCAACATTCTAATTACCCTTATACTGAAGTGGAGAGCAAAGCATTTTTAAACGACATTACCAAAAATGCAAGAGCCAGTATTACAGACCTTACGGAAGTTAAAAAACAACCAGCAGATCTGTTTGGAATCATCACCAGGTATCCTTTATCTAAAAAGAACCAGGATGAATTCAATAAAAATAAGGGCACAATTGTGGCAAAAGATGATGACATCTCTGATTTCGCCACTTATACTTTTAAAAGCTACGAACTGACCAACGAGAAGAATGAAAAACTGAAATTTATTGATAACGGAAGAGCAGTTTATTTACAGAAACTTGCACTGTGGGATTATGATAAGGTGCTCAGCCAAAATTTAGGAATCGAGATCAAGCTGAACCATAAGTTTAATACCCTGAAAGGCTACATTGATATGGAATTTGAAATGCCTGACGGCACCAAAAAGGAGACAAAAATCCCTGTGGATATTTCGGTTATGGATAAAATTCCGGAGTAGGTTGGAGAATGCAGCAAACATAATGGATACCCGGGGTAATGAATTTCAAGCCAAACAATCGGTACGGGCAGAAAAAGCAACGTTTCTGGCAAAAGCAGTTGGCTACCTGCTGTATGCAATAACTGCTTCAGGAATAACTGTAATAACAATCACCGTCCTTTCGTCTAGCGACATAGATACTATTTTAAAAATTTTATCAGCAGTACTCGCACTACTTTTACTGTTTTTTCTAATACGGACTTTCTTCAAACAAATTAGCGAAGATCAAGGCAATAAAATTACAGGGGTACTTGTTGATCAACAGGGTTTTCATCATGTCCAAAATCTTAAAATAGTTAAATCGATTACTTTTGATTCATTACAGCCAAACCTTAACAAAAAGTACGATGTTGACCTCTCGGATGGTGATGATGTAAGTATAGAATTGCTTGTTTACCATCAGGACTACGCTACAAATAAAATCGTGTGTAAAGCCATTACTTTTGAAACACCCTTTTCCATTAAAAATGGTGAAGAGTTAAAAAAACATTTTATTAAGGGAATTATGTTATTTCGACCTGATTTGAGGATTTCTCCAAGGGTTTTAGATTTTTTTAATATGAACGATTAGAGGGTTTAACGAAAGCCCAAGTCAGGCCTTTGCTTGGACCAGGTGCTAAGACTTACGCTAGACTGAGAAAAACATAAACTGCCTAGTTTCACGATCTATCCCATGCGCAATAGCAAAAGCTTTATTTAAATCTTCGTTAATTAAATAATTATAAAGAAAACTTATAACGAAAATATATGCTGAATTACCTTCGATATAACCTTTTGGAGCAATAAAAATTGAATTGTTTTTTGTAAAAACATCTGCCATATTTTTTTCACCCACGGTACATGCTGTTGAAAAAATAACCTTATTATTTAATGAACAATATTTCTCGACATTTTTATTATCAAATTTATTTCTTACTTCATTTATGGCATAAATTTCATTTGAAAGCTTTGGCATCACAAATCCTCCGCCTACTCCATGAAAACATAGTATAAAAAAATTAATGCTTTCCGAAAATAACTTGTTTTGTAAAAAATTTCTGAAGTCATTTGGTCTTCCAATAAACTTGACATAAACCTCGTAGCCAAAATATTCAAGGCTTTGTCTAATGGCAAGAGCCTCCATATCTGAATTTGGACATATTAAAATTCCTATCTTGATCATACCAAAAAAGTAAAGAATATTTCTAACTAAAAATACATAAAAGTTTGTTTCTATCTCAAGTCTTCGTGATTGAAGCACTTGGGCCGGATGACTTGTGTATTAAGATTTTAGGAAAATCTAATGCACTGGTTTAACGAATGCCCAAATCAGGCCTTTACTCGGGCCTGGTATTAACACTTGCGCTAGAATACGCACGGATGCACTAGCAAGACTTAAGAAATCTTTTAAATTTTATTTCAACAACCAGCTTCAAAGATCTCTCCACTCCGCATTGCTTCGGCCAAGATGACGATGCCTCTATTTTTAAACCTATAAGGGTCTTTAAGACCTTATAGGTTTGTGAAAACCGCCCGTAATCTCCTACAGGCGGTTTATTATTTTCTGCCTTACCCCTCCGCCATTTTATGGTGGAACGGACATTTACTAATATCACCCTCCATTTTATGTGCTACCACTTCTGGTGTAGAAACCGGTCTTCTGCGGTGCTGATCTTGCGTGAGCGGGAACACCGAAGTAAAGAAGTTAGACCAACCGCCTGTGCGTACACGCAACAGATCGAACTGTTCTGGCGAGCCCACGGCTTGGCCATAAGTATCAGGACTGGCTACCGTAATGGTTAAGATATTCGAAGAATGGCCTTCAGCAAATTGCTGCATTACTTTTACGATTTTATCTGCAGGATAATTTTCGTCGATATTATAATCGGTTGGTGCGCCATCTGTCATCAGGTCGGTACCTTTTCCCTCAAAGCCCGCAAGCGAAGTTTCGAAGCTGGCATATTGATGGTCGATCGGTAAATCCATCGGGCTTGGTGCCGAACTTAAATCGGAAGCTACTGCGGTACCCAATCTTCGTCCATCGGCACTTGCACCATTCCAGGCACCCATTTCTACATGGTTTTCGAAAGTACCCACGCCCGGCTGGATCTGAATCCCGAAAGGATATTCTTCTGTACCATAACGTGCAGCCAGGTTTTGCAAGGCACTGTACATTTGTGGCAGTGGTTTGGTAAAAGTTTCTACCGAAATCCTCGCAATGCCTTCTACAATCTTGTTCCCGAAAGTATCAATTTCCTGGTGTCCGCGGCCGTAGCGTGGCAAACTTAAGGCAATGTCCCTTAAACGTTTAAAACGGTCTGAACGGCTGGTAATGCGCGAATCTCCGGCTAAAGTGCTGATAAAAGGTTCAGTCATTTTATAACCCCAATCGCAGCATAAACATTCTAACAATTCGGGCAGGGTGGTTACCGCATTTTTATCATCAAATACCATGGTTTTAATGGCATATAATGAATTAATGGTTGAGCTTAACGAAATATAACATGGACCATAAATGTTGTATTTGGTACCACCACTGTAAAAGTCCAGTCCGCGGGCTAAACAATCGTCCATTAATACATTTAATATCGGTGATGGGCAGAATTTTGTATTGGCACCAAAACCCATCAACTGTCCGTTAAAGGCTTTCCGGTTGAGGAGTTCGAAATGCTGGAAATAGATTTTAACCAGTTCATCAAAACTCTTGATCTGATCGGCAGGCTTCGAATTAAGCGAAATATTTTGTCCGAACAGGTACGATTGCCCTGCCGAAGAATAGGTCCTGCCCTGGTTTAAGGCACATTCTAAAGGTTGTAAGGTAGAAAAACCACCCAGTGAGAACCAGTTTTCTCCCGGAAATTGTGGCTCATAACAACCATCGCAGGCATAATTCTGTGCCGATTGCATGCTTACTGCAGAATTCCAGTTTTTATGATCAGCGCCGAGGCCTCCACCCACATCATCACCACTGCGGTAAAGTCCTTCGATAATTTTTTCGTCGTTGAGTAATATCGGGTGTGCACCGCCCGAAAGGATGGCGTGGGCCGCCTCCTCGAGGATTTCTGTTGGAATATCTTTACGCGTACGCAGCGATAAACAAGGTGCATTTAAAGGCAGCCTCCCCGAAGCACGGATAAAGAGTTTGGTTACATCATTATACGCGGGTTTGCTCGAAGCAAAATCTACCGTACCATCGGCTACGGTTCCACCCACGGTAATTTGCTGGATCCACTGGCCTAAAGAAGCGCCCTGAGGGTAAGGACCAGAGGCCCCTCCCATTGCCAGGTTACCAAAAGGCTGGTGATCTTCCATAAAGATCCGGTTCTGCTGTACTTTTTCGTCTAATTTAATGTAAAAAGCATCGATAATTTCCTGTGCTTCATCTTCCGAAACATCACCTTTTTCATAAAAAGGTTGTAACAGCTGGTCCATCCTGCCGATTGCAGTAGGTTCTCCATTCAGGTGTAGACAAGAGTGCAACGTAAAGATAAACTGTACGGCTTCTACAAAAGTCTCGGGTTTATCATGGGCCAGTTTTTTCATCCTTTCGGCAATGGCCAGCAGGTTGGCTTTTTCCCAGGCCTGTCCTTCAGCCATTTTATCTGCCGTTTCCCTTGCTAATTTTTCATAGTTAAGGATGTATTCGGTAATGCCTTCTAAAGATAAATAAGAAGATCGGTAAAAATCTTTCAGTTCGGCTGTAGTTGCTTGTTGTTCGTAAGCCAATACCTCCTCTTTCATCTGTTTCAGGCCTTTTTGTATCGCTTTTTCGTAATGCGGAATCACGTGACCAACACCGGAAGCTTCACTCAGGTTGCTCAAAAAGCCATCCATGCGTTCAGTTTCGGAAAGGTATTTCATCACATAACGTCCTTCTCCTAAGGAGAGGTTTGGCATGGCACCCACAATAATTTCTTCAGGCGAAATCCGGTAGGTATCCGAGCCATATACACATTCGCCTTTTGCTTCGATAAAGGCAGAATAGGCATGTAAACTGCCATCAGGGAAGCGGATTTTACGTCCGCGGAAACCATATTCCGGAGAACTGAATAACTGCAAACTCATGCGCACAGCCCATCCTTTCCTTACCATGATGGATTCTTTCATGATATCGGCAGGTTTGTCGGCCCCTTTGTAAGCGTTAATATAATATTGAAGGTCTTCTTTAATCTCTTCCTGCTTGCGGTTAAAGTACCAGTTATCCTGCCATAAAGAAAAAATGTTTTCCATCAGGCTCAGGATCCTGTTGCTCGGCACTTTAAAATATTGATTGTGCCTGTTAATACCGGTCGACATGGTAAACAGGTAATTCTGGTGATTGTAGTACATCAGCCCGTTTTTAGAAGCATCCTGATAATGGCGGTCTAACCGCGACCAATCTACCCCTGGAAACCTCGACCAGTCGCCTTTCTCCATAAAAGAGAAATTATTGCTGTAATCGGGATGTTGATCCAGGCCAAGATCGTTGATGCTGGGGATATAGAAAAAGCCGCCCAGATCGGATTTAAGGTGATTGAACAAACGGTCGTTCATAAAACCTTTGTCTCCGCCAATCTGGTTGCTCATGATGTTTTCGAGGCTGGATGCTTCTTTGGCGAAACCAGCGAAATAAATGCCTTCTTCATCAGAAACGGTTACCGATTTTGGTGCCCTGAAACCGATAGAAGATTGTTTAGCCCGACCAAAAGGCAGTCCTAAACGCAAGATAGGCGTGGTATTGCCATTTTCATCCTGAATCCTTGCCGATTTAATGTGGCTGCGTGAATCGCGGTCTGGGATAATGGTATCGTCGGTTTTTCGGCCGATCAGGTCTTCAATCTGATCTTCCGTCATCATGTTGATCTGATTCCAGTTGATCACAAAACGTTGAGCCAACACAAATGAGCCACCCAAATGATCGATATCTTCCCCCCCAATCAAGGTCTGCTTGGCAATGGTGATGGGATCGGAAGGATTGTTGAGGTTTTCAGAAAAACGACAGCCCAGCACCTTGCCTTTATTGCCATCTTTACTGTTTGATTTTGAAGCGGCATCCTGTGCAAAATAATGTTTGGTTAACTCTTTCAGTGTATTTACAATAAGTTCCAATACCACTTCGCAGGCATTTTTACTGTCGCTTTTAATGTGGAACCAGATATCCCCTTCGGTATCATCGAACACACCTTTTGATGCATCAAAAACGTCGGAAGTATAAGGATCGGCTTCGGATGGGAAATTGAGGCGCATGCCTTTCGGTAAAGGCAACTTGTCGCTATTGCAGATTCCTGCCCAGTTTTTGAAGGAAACGCCTAATATTACCGAAGTATTCCTATCCTTGAGTTCGGCATTGGTATTGATTTCTTTTCTTACGGAAGCCATCAGATCGGCCAATTGCGAACGTTGTACGCGTGTTTTTGTCCAAAAAGTGGTAAAAATAGCGAAGGGCGAAGGATAAACTAATCCGCGTTGACAGTGTTTCCATACTTCATCTAATCTTTCTTCCAGTTTTAGTGTTTTCATTTTTGAGCAGTTTATGTTTGTTTTTGGTTAATATTGCCTTTGGAATGGACAGGCATATACTACCCTAAATAACTACATTTTGACGTATTAAAACACCGTATAATCACCCTATTTTATAAGTGGAAATTTATAATGCGGTATAAGATTTGGCATTAAGATCACTGCATGCGCGAGGATGACGGCACGATAATAATGCCCTGAGGATAGGTATAAGTGAATCGTCATTTCGCCCGTGGTGGAGAAATCTTTGAACGATGTTGCCTGCGCTTCATCCGATAGCTACCGGATCGAAATGACGACCGGTTTCTAAATCCGTAATTGGTAACCTGATTGGGATTTTAATGCACTATAAGGATGGTGTAAACTTACCCCATATTCTGTAAAAACAGGTTCAAATCTTCTTCTTTTCCCAAGCCCAGTTTTTGCTTTATCCGGTAGCGGCTCATGCGCACACTTTTGGCTTCAATATGCATCAATTGGGCAATTTTTTTGGTATCCATTTTTAAATGGAGGTAAGCACAAAGTTTTAGATCGAGCGAGGTGAGTTTTTGATGTGCCCTCTGATTTAACAAAGAGAAAAATTCGGGGTGTACCTGCTGGATCTGAAATTTGGCTTCTTCGAAGTCGTTATCCAAAAGCAGCTCCTCGTTCCAGATTTTATTGATGTTGAACTGGTGGTTATCGCTAAGTTTTTCCTTGATCTGGAATAGCATTTCCTTTTTATGTTCCAATTGTAACTGACTGGCCATTACCTCTTTCTGTAATTGTTGCTGCTGGCTTTCCAATAAAAGCTGTTCGGCCTTTAACCTTGCCTGCTCTTCTTTTTCGAGTTTCATTTGCAGTTCAGCATCCTGTTTTTCCAAATGCAGCTGCTTTTCGCGCTGTAACGAGTACCTTAACCTAAAATGGTAAGAGCGGAACATAAATATCAGGCCCAATATCGAAGCAATGGCAATCCCGATATAAAGGTATTTTTGCTGACGGGCATACTGCTCGCTTTGCTTTAATAACTTTACTTCATTGTTTTTTTTTTCGGCCTCGTACTGTACCTCCAGTTTCTGGGCATTTAGTGTGCGCTTTTCATCGAAATACTTGTTATTAAACGTCGTTGCTTTTTTTTGGAAATCGAGTGCTTTTTCGTAATTGCCGCGCTGCTCATAAAAGTTCGATAGCGCGGTTACCACATTAATTAAAGTATAATAATAAGGTACCTTTTTGTTTATCAATACGCTATAGGCTTCCTGCAAATAAGCTTCGGCCATTACAAAATTTTTGTCCCTTTTGGCGTATTCGCTTAAAATGCCCAGACTACTTGCCCGTACTTCTTCACCATTAATTGCACCCTTCATTACCTCATTCGCCATGCTGGCATAACGGATCGCATTTGCCTTTGCAGTTTGATCGGTATCGGAGAAGTACCTTAAATAATAATCGGCACTATTGATACAGGAAATGGCATAAGTTTTTCGGGCAACGTAATTAGGGTATTGTAGGTAAAGATTTTGTGCCTTGTTTAAATAGTAGATGATGCTATCGCGTAACGCTTCATTTTTGGTACTGGCATAGTTATAATCGGCCGCAACCGATAAAGCAGTATAACAATTGCTCAACAGGTTATAATCGGTTGTTTTTAAGGCATTTTCAGTAGCTGCAATGGCATATTTATTTACATTTTTAACATCATCCCTCCGCGAGTTTAGCATATATAACTGGTAATATATTTTGGCACTGAGGTACGGATCTGATGTTTCCCCCAACGATTTTAACGCGAGCTGGCAGTATCTGGTAATCTGCTCACTGTTATCAATGGCATTATAGAACAAGGCTTGTGCATAATAAGCATAGGCTAAAGCAATGGGCTTGCGCGATTGTTGGGCAAGAGACAAAGTGGTATCACTCGTCTTTTTCGATAACATAAATTCCTTGGTAGTGGTATATATGGCCACTTTTACGGTATAGGCCTTTGTAGCTTCTGTATAGTTTTTAAACTTTAATGCCAATGCTACACTCTTTTCGGCTTTTGCAATACCCGCTTTATAATCGCCGTTAATCCTGCTCCGCTCCGCCAGCTGTGTAAGCAATGCCGGTTTATCTTTTTCGCTCAGGTTATCGAGCGCAGTACTATCCAGTAAAGTCTGCGCAACTGCTGCAAAACAACCTGAAAATATTCCAGCTAAGAGTAATATCTTTTTAAAAACCAGATGTTTCATATCGTAAAATTAGCATAAAGATTGAAAGGTGGATATAATTGTAGACGAAAAACAAAAACAACTAAAATAAATAAAACACTACATATCAATATCTTAACAACATCTGTAGATGTATTGTAGACGTTTTTACAAAATGCAGTAGATGCTCTGTAGGCGGCAAAAGCTTTAAAATCCTGCTGATTAGCTTCAACTTTGATTCAAATAATTTTCACGCTAAAAAACTTAAATCATGAACAACAAATCTCTTGCAATCATTTCTTACATCACCATTATTGGTTGGTTAATTGCTTATTTCATCGGAAAAGACAAAGCCGATGCACTACTTAAATACCATTTAAGACAATCGTTAGGTTTGGCCATTGTGAACATTATCTTCAGTGTGGTTTTAAATATAGTGGCAACAATGATCCCCAGCTTATCATTCTTAGGCTTAATCGGGTTTGTATTTATTATTTTATGGATTATGGGGATGATCAATGCAGCAAACGGCGCCATGAAACCTGTTCCATTGATCGGTAAAATGTTCGAAGAAAAAAATTCTGCTGTAAATAAATACTAAGATGTTTATGCGCCTCAACTTCAAAAATGTCATGCTAATGGTGATGGTTTTAACCATCACCGCATGCGAATTTTCTTTAAACACGCCAGAAGAATATTTTGACCGCGTAGCTTTAAATACCAATTCCATATCGCGTTTTGGCGGGCAATATTTTAATACTTATCTAAGGTACATTAAGGGAGGCGCAAACACGACTGATTTTAATACCTGTGAGAAATATCTTAAAAATAACTCGATCGCAACTGTAGAACGCAATGTAAAAAAGATAAAAGAATTGCAACCTACAAAAAAAACAAAACCAATGATCGATGCAGCGCTTGATCTCTATGCTTTTGTGCTAAAAAGCTATGAGACCGATCACCTGAAGGTTGCAAAGATGATTGATGGCCATGCCGCGGAAATCGATATTAATCAGGCCATAACTGAAATGGATAATAAAAGTTATGATGCTTTTGTACAGAAATACAATACGCTTTGGGACATTGCCGAGGCCTATGCCAGGGATAACGGCATTGAAGTAAAAAAGATGCCTTTTTAATCGTTGCTGTTTCATTCAATTACTTATTAACTAACCTACCATGATAAACATTATTGATTTCAAACAAAATTTAGGATTAAACGAAATCCCTGTCGAACTTGAAAAACTGATTTATTTTCAGAACAACATTTCTTCTTTCGAAAATTATGTACAGGGTTTTGGTGTTTTAATCGACGATAAATCAGGATTACGTAGCTGGAGCGAGGATGAAAACTTTTTAAACCCATTAATCCCTTTCGCACAGGCAAACGGTTCGGGCTCCTTTTATGCCATCTGGAACGATGGTACCAATAAAGCTTTAAACCAGATGCCCATAGTGGTATTTGGCGATGAAGGCGGCGTGCATGTAGTGGCAGAAAACGTTTTAGAACTGTTGCATCTGCTCACCTATGATACCGAAATCTGGGTCGATTTTGATCAGACATATTTCTTTAAAAATGAAAAGAGCTACGAAGAAAGCGATGATTTAGCCGAATATTTAAAATGGATGAAAGGTGATTACAACTTCGACCAGATTGAAGCACCCAATGAACTGATTAAAACAGCCCAGGAAAAACACAAAGAAAATTTCGACAAATGGTTTGGGCAATATTTTAACGAGGCATAAAAACACAGGTAAAATGATACAGGAAATTAAAAATCAGATTACCTTATTTAACAGCAGGGTTGGAAAATATAAGGAAATTTCTTTTGAGCCTGCAGCTACACCAGATGAGATGACCCGGCTACAACATGAGTTTCAAATTCCAATCCCGTCAGATCTGGCATCTTTCTATACCAATTTAGGAGGCCTAACTCCTTATAGCAGAGAAATGTTTGCCATTACTATTGATACGCCTGAATATATTTGCTGGAAAGCATCGCAGATGAAAATAAATGGTACCGATGCAATTCAATGGGACTCATTGATTATATCAAATTTTGCTGGGTTAATGATCGTTATGAACTGGAAGAAGGCGAATACCTGAACAGTGAACAGTTACAATACTTAAATAACAATTATAAGTGTTTTGGATTATACAGAACAGACTGGGGTAATGAAGAGGCAGATTATCTCTACTCCGACCGCAACGGGAATTTTGGCACAGTCCGCTACAATCAGGATAACATAGGAGTCTTTTTAGATGATTATGTAATACCGCTAACGCATAAAAGCCTTGCAAACGAAACTTTCGAAATCATGATGCTACGGATCATTAACCAGGTTGAAGAAGGGATATTAGCGGAAAAAGAGTGATTCAACAAATTCATTTATTCGTAAAACACAGCGTGATTAAAAGATCAGGAGTTGTTCGTATTCTTTGCGATCTTAAAAACAAAAACAATGGGTGCCTGCTATTCCTTTTAATGATTAATACCGCATTTTACACCGCTATAAACCAAAGTTTTGAACAATACAAAATATTAAAATTAAATAAGCAGTAATGAACTACAACATCAGTAAAGGACTTTCGATATTCTGGACCATTTACATGTTTTTTTTCGCTATACCATTCCCCATGTTGCTATATTACAACATCAAAAGCGAGAACATGCCCAATCTGATGGACAGCAATCCATGGTATTCGCTTGCTTTGCTTACCATATCTATCCTGTTCTGGACTGTATTGTTAATTGGTTATTACCGGAAATGGGTAGTCCGTCCCTTTTTGATCAAACGGAACATAGAAAAACTTAAAATCACTGGCGAACCGCGTGAGGCCAGGATATTAAAATCGGCAAAAATCTCGAGATCAGGAGCAGCTTACGATAGCTACGAACTTACGCTACAGTTTAAAAACCTGGTGGGCAGCACGATTACTCAAAAAACTGAGGTAAACGATTCAAAACCATACGAACGCCGTTATGAAGTTGGCAAAAACGTGGGTATTTTGTTAGATAAAGAGGTGAAAAATGCCCCTTATTTTATTTTTGCGACTACAGAAGTAAGTATGAGGAAAATGATTATTGTTCTTACTAACCTGGCCTGGCTAAGCTTTGCTGCTATTGTTGTTGCTTATTATGTTTATTCTTATTATTCGGAAAGCGAAGGCATGGGCTGGCGTTTTATGAGTATTGGCCACCCACTGTTAACTTGTGCGTTTACACTGTTACTTTACCGTGCTTTCGGAACTTTTATCCTCAGAAAATTTATTGGCAAACCTGATAAATTATTCCAGATTAAATTTAAAGGTACACAAACTAATGCTAAGCTGTTAAAGGCCAACCAAACCGGAACTTACATCAACGAGCAGCCAATGGTTAATTTTGAGCTCGAATTTGCCGATCAGTTTAACCATAAGCACAGGGTGAACATCAAAAAAATTGTAAACCTGCTCGATCTGGATATTACCAAACAGGAATATGTTTCTATTTTTTACCTCAAAGAAGATCCGCAGCATGCTGCTTTCGAGAAAGATTTAAATGAAGTTGAAGGAGAATTCTGATGAAAAACCTAAAGCAATTTTATAGTTTAATTATACTGGTTAGCCTGTTTACTTTGAGTTGCAGGCAAATCACCCAAAGTGTAGATGAAACCTTTCATCCCAACGATTCGCTGGCTAAAAAATATAATAAAGAAAATCACTTTGATACAAATGGCGAGGATACAGGAACTACTAAAATCAGTACAACCACTTCTGTGCAGCGTCAGCAGGAGAAAACGATAGTGATAAACGGTGACACCGTTAACACACCCGAAATGGAGCTTAAGGCAAAAGAGATGTTCCACGACATTGAATTACTCAAGCAAAAGAATGATCCTTCTGCAGCCAAAGAAATACAAAAAAGGGTAAACGAGTTTCTAAAAGAAATGAAATTGCCACAAGGCGGCCTTAAAAACATGGATACAGAAAAACTGCTAGTAAAAGCTAAAAAAGGGATATTAAGCGCTATAGAACTAGCAAAGGCAGAAGGTCAACTCAAAAAATTGCCCCGGTACCGAAATAAAGAAATTGTATTATATGAATCCATTCATTTTTATGAGGATGGGTCCATTAATCTGGCATTGCAGCATCCTGATAATCCTAAATATGTAGATGCCTACAAATACAAGGATGATAAATGGTCGGAACCAGAACCCGTACTGGCGAGAAATATCGAACGCCGGACACTCCCTTTAAGCGAAGTGCATTTTGCAGATGCACAAAAAGTAATAAAGAATTATAATGCGAAAGCTGCACAGGTTGAAGGCGCAAAGCCAACATCAGATGCTTACATCACCATTTGGGATAATGGAATGCGCTGGAACCCAAGATCGATAAATGGCACACGCGAGCGTTACGATATCCAGTTTAATAATGATGGAACGCTAAAAAGTTTTAGGCAGGAGTGAGAAGTTAGCTGTATGTTACTTCTTAAAGTTCTCTAAAAATGTAATCAGATCATACTTTATCAATTCCCAATGTTTCCCTTTTAAACAGACTGGATCAGGGTCTTCATCAGCAGAATCAAAATTGGTCATATTCTCCCGAATATGTAAAGGATCATGATGATATGGGTAACGTTTTTGATGGAGCAACAACATTTCTTCAAAAGAGAATGATTCCATCAGTTCATGAAGGTCCCAAAAATCTTTCTTTCTTCCGCCCCGCTGGACAACATCGACTTTCATAGCCAGAATTTCTTCTCTAGTCGCCATCCGAACCCCGTCTACAATCAGTGGATCAAATATAAATTCATCTGTATAGTAAAAATCAAGTTTAACTGTATCTCTTTCATCACTTCCTACCCGATATGACTTTCCCATTGCTACAGGCATATCCGATACGCCAAAAACATAAGTGAAATGCTCAGTTAAAAAAGCATCAATATTTTTGAAATCTATTGATCCGTAAAGTGCATCTGTAAAAAGATCGATGTCGATTGAAATCCGGTTGCCTAATTGTAAGCTCAATGCTGTACCACCAACCAACCTAAACTGTTCAAATAGTGGTGCATCCATCAGTAACAGCAAGCAATTCTTTAATTTATCGTTTACCGTATTCCAATAGATCATTATTAAATGATATTAATCCCATTAATGCTTGTTGGGCGCTTATAAAAAGTTTTTGAGGCTAGCTTTTCGATCGCATCCTTTCCATAAAAACTCAGGATTTCTTGCTTTTCTTTTTCATTACCATATTCCAAAACACGATTTACGATAAATTTTTTATGAAGATTCCAATCGATATTTTCAATTTTGGTATCCCAAAACAACGTTAAACTAAAAACAGAGAGATCAGGTTTTAATTTTTGTTTTTCCTTTTCTTTTTTGATATCATAAAAAACCTGAAGTGTCATCAAAAAACCTTCTTCTAAACCTAATGCTGCCTCAATACGTAGGGAAAGACTAGTATTCATATCCCTATTCCCTTTGGTAATCGCCCCGATGGTCTGCGGATGTTCTGAGAGGGATAAGGCAAACCGCCTTTTTGAAAGCTTCTTTTTTTTAAGCTCGTGCTCCAGGAAAAATCCTGGATGAAGTCCTTTCAATATGGATAGCTTTTCAAACATAAGCACAAATATAAACAATATTGCTTACACTTTAATAACACACACAATTGATTAAAGCTTAATAAGAACATTAATAAAATCATTTTCAACACAATACGCACTAATGCCGTTAAGTTAAGGGGTTTTAAACACGGATTTTATATCTGTGTGTATCCTTTTATCTCCCGAAAGATCCTATCGTGTGGACACAAATATTTAGATTAGTCTTATTGCTCCTAAGCCGCAAGGCATCAAACTTTTGAGGCATCAAAAGTATGCAAAAATGCTTTGTCAATCCAGCAATGGGCCTTTTACACAATCCCAATACACATCAAAAAAACAGTGGCACTTTGTTTTGTTTGTTAGGGCTGGGTGAAAAGTTTTTTGCAAACATGAAACACAAAACCACTGCGTTTTAGGTTTGATAGTGCCATTTGTACTGTTGTACACCTGTTTTTTTGATTTTCCTGGCCCTTGGGATTGACGGTCTTACTTCGGTAAGGGCTGTGTTATTTCAAAGCAAGCTAGCATAGTGCCTTATATAGTGCTTAAAAAGATGTCTCCACACGATAGGAAAGATTGGGACAAGTTGTAGTTAAATTATGTTTATCTGTGCCGAAAGCTTAAGTAACGGCATTGCAATAGGCACCCCGCTCAGTGCCCTCTGCGCTTTTTCCTCTGCGACCTCTGTGGTTAAAGATTTTACAACAAACCTTTCAACACTATCCAAACATTCTCTGCTAAAATCTTATCCCCTTCTGCCGTTGGATGAATGCCATCGGCCTGGTTCAATTTAGGCACGCCACCTACTTTATCCAATAAAAACGGAATCAGGGCCATCTGGTTCTTTTTGGCCAGGTCGGGAAACATGTTCTTAAAATCTGCTGCATATTTCGTCCCCATATTCGGTGGAACCTGCATGCCTGCCATAACCATTTTTGCATCGGGATACTTGGCTTTTACCCGATCGATGATATCCTGAAGGTTTTTAATGGTTTGTGCTACAGGCAATCCGCGTAAACCATCGTTCGCCCCAAGTTCGAGTACAAAAATATCAACGGGCTGTTTAAGTAACCAATCAATCCTTCCTTTTCCACCCGCAGAAGTTTCTCCGCTTAACCCACCATTAATTACATTATAAGGCATTTTTAAGGAGTCGATCCGGTTTTGGATCAGGGCCGGGTAAGCTTCCGTCGGATCGAGCCCGTAACCTGCAGTTAAACTCGTCCCAAAAAAGAGGATATTTTTCTTTTTAGCTGCTGGTACCGAAGTTTTTTGGTCAGCCGAATCTAAAGTTTTATCTGTATTGCTTTTACTTTGTTGGTTTCCACAGCTTAAGAGGATCAGGCTCAAAACAAATAGGCCCATTAATCGTTTTCGTAACATATCTAATAAATCTATATCTAATTATCGTTAACCATTATCTAACAGGCAACGCCCTGTTATGTTTGGCTAAAATCTATACGCAAACCCTAAAAAAATCAGCTATTGGAAAGCATATTGAACATCCGAAATGTAAGCAAAATTTACCAAAGTGCCGGACGGGAACTCACCGTTTTGGATAACATCAATTTTTCTATCGCGGCCGGATCAACCGTGGCCATTACCGGCCCATCGGGAAGTGGCAAAACGACACTGCTCGGTTTATGTGCCGGTTTGGACAGGGCAAGCAGCGGAACTGTTGAACTGAATGGAATTGCTTTGGAAAAACTCAATGAGGATGAACGCGCCGCTGTGAGAAATCAATATGTAGGTTTCATTTTTCAGAATTTTCAGCTTTTGCCTACTTTAACCGCACTCGAAAACGTGATGGTGCCATTAGAATTAAGGGGGGCAAAAAATATTAAATCTCATGCGTTGGAACTGCTGGATAAAGTGGGCCTTGCGGACCGCTCACACCACTATCCTATTCAATTATCGGGTGGAGAGCAACAAAGGGTTTCGCTGGCAAGGGCATTCTCTAACCAGCCGGCCATCCTTTTTGCCGACGAGCCGACCGGAAACCTCGATGCAGAAACGAGCGAAAAAGTTATTAAACTGCTTTTTGATTTAAATAAAGATGCCGGAACCACTTTGATCATCGTAACGCACGACCTTGAACTGGCAGCCAGAACATCAAGAAGCATCAAAATTAAAGGTGGCGTAATCATTTCAGACGAAAATCCTACTTATGCCTAATAGCCTCCCGAAACAAAGTATTAAATTTTCCTGGCTGTTCAAAATGGCCTGGCGGGATAGCCGGAAAAACCGTGCACGTTTATTTCTTTTTATCTCATCCATTGTTTTAGGCATTGCAGCCCTTGTGGCGGTATATTCTTTTAAAGATAACCTGCAAAAGGATATCGATGCACAGGCCAAAGAACTTACAGGTGCCGATCTGGTATTGGATAGCCGCAAAGGTGTAAGCAAAGCGATGCAAAAAATGCTTGATACACTGGGCGATGAACGCTCGCAGGAGAAAACATTTGCCTCCATGATCTATTTCCAGAAAGGCGGAGGCAGCCGTTTGGTGCAGATGAAAGCACTTGAAGGCAAATATCCATATTATGGCACGATAGAAACCATTCCACTGGCCGCAGCAAAAAACTTTCAAACCGGAAGGAATGCATTGGTTGATCAAACTTTGATGTTGCAGTTTAATGCCAAAGTGGGCGATTCGGTTAAAGTGGGCGATCTAAATTTTAAAATCCTGGGTACTTTAACCAAAGCCCCGGGCCAAACCGGGATCGGCGCCAGCATTGCACCAACGGTATATATTCCACTGCAGCTGCTCGATAAAACCAACCTGATTAAAACCGGAAGCCGCATCAACAATAAATTTTATTTCAGGTATAACGATCCGTCTGGTATCGATGCCTGGGTGAAGAAACAGGATGCGCAGCTGGAAAAAGAGGGTTTTGATGCCGATACGGTTGAATCGCGGAAAGAGCAAACAGGCCGATCGTTTAAAGATGTTAACCGTTTTCTTGCTTTGTCAGGATTTATTGCCTTGCTTTTAGGCTGCGTTGGCGTTGGCAGTGCTATCCACGTTTATATCCAGGAGAAATTAAGCGCCATTGCTACTTTGCGGTGTTTAGGTTTAAAATCAAGGCATGCCTTTTTAATCTATTTGATCCAGGTGTTTTTTATAGGGTTAGTCGCCTCGGTTCTGGGTGCCATTTTGGGTACTGGGATTCAGTTTTTACTGCCTTTGGTACTTAAAGATTTTCTTCCGGTCGAAATTACCATGCAGGTTTCGTGGCCGGCTGTTGGTCAGGGGATTTTATTAGGATTGATTATTTCTATTCTATTTGCACTTCCCTCACTCCTATCGGTCAGAAAAATTTCGCCATTAAACGCCATCCGGATATCTTTCGAAAAAGCCGGCGGCAGAAGAGATCCGCTTACCTGGTTGGTGTACCTGCTTATGGCCGCCTTTATTACCGGCTTTACCCATTTGCAGATGAAAACCTGGATACAAACACTGGCCTTTACCTTGAGTATCGCCATTGCTTTTGTGCTGCTCATTGTACTGTCTAAATTATTGATGTTCCTGGTGAGGAAACTATTGCCGAACTCATCGAGCTATTTGTGGCGACAGGGATTTGCCAATCTTTACCGTCCAAACAACCAGACTTTAATGCTGACGGTTTCAATTGGTTTATCTACTGCTTTCATCTGTACCCTGTTTTTTGTCCAGGGCATATTAATGAGCCGGGTTACGCTTTCATCCGGTACAAATCAACCCAACATGGTGATGTTCGACATTCAGAACACCCAAAAAGGAGGATTGGATAGCCTAACCAAAGCTTTCAAACTGCCCTTAATGAACCAGGTACCAGTAATTACCATGCGGATAGAAGAAATCAACGGAAAGAAAGCCAGTGCCGATACCAATAACAGAAGAGCCTACCGCAACGAAATCAGGGCCACTTATCAGGATACTTTAACCGCAGCCGAAAAAATTACTTCGGGTAAATGGACCGGAAAAATAAAAGCCAATGAAACCGTTTATATTTCTTTAGATCAGCGTTATGCCCAATCCATTAATGTTGGTTTAAACGATAAAATCCTTTTTAACGTCCAGGGCATGATGATCCCGACCGTTGTAGGTAGTTTGAGGGAGGTAAACTGGAGCCGGATGCAGACCAATTTCAGGGTTGTTTTTCCTGCCGGGGTATTAGAAGAGGCACCACAATTTCATGTATTGATGACCAGGGTACCATCGGGCGAAGTTTCGGCACGTTTCCAGGGCGAAGTGGTCCATAAATTCCCCAATGTTTCGGTGATAGATTTAGACCTTGTGTTAAAATTATTGGATGAATTACTGAGCAAAATCGGTTTCGTAATCCAGTTTATGGCGGGTTTTAGTATGGTTACCGGCTGGATTGTGCTTATTTCGTCAGTATTAACCAGTAAAAACCAGCGGATAAAAGAGAGCATTTTATTGCGTACGATGGGTGCCAGTAGAAAACAGATACTTGCGATCAATGCCATCGAATATTTCTTTTTAGGCGCCTTTACGGCCGGTGCCGGATTGATTTTAGCCATCAGTGGAAGCTGGGCATTGGCCAAATTTACTTTTGATGCCGCATTTGTTCCACCATTTATACCAACTGTACTGTTATTTGGCTCAATCGTATTACTGGTAGTGATTACAGGTGTATTAAGTACCAGAAGCATATTGAACCAACCGCCCTTGAAGATATTGAGGACAGAAAGTTAATTCAATCGAAACCATCAAACTATATGAGAGCAACTTTGTTTTTTTTCAAAAGAATTAAAAAATGAATAAAAGATATCCCATATTGTTTCTGGCCTTAGGTGTGAGTGTTATTGCGATCAATGCCATTTCCTGCGTATCTATTCCCAAAGGGGCAACTGCTGTTAAGCCATTTGAAAAAGATAAGTATTTAGGTAAATGGTACGAAATCGCAAGGATGGATTTTAAGTTTGAGAAAAACCTTAATAACGTAACGGCAACTTATTCACTTAAAGATGATGGCAGCATCAAGGTAGATAACCGTGGTTACAATTATGTAAAACAAGAATGGAAACAGAGTGTTGGAAAGGCAAAATTTGTGAAGGAAAGTAATGAAGGGAGATTAAAGGTTTCCTTTTTCGGTCCTTTTTATGCTGGTTATAATGTAATCGAGATTGATAAAGATTATCAATATGCATTGATAGCGGGCAACAACCTTAAATATTTATGGATTTTATCCAGAAACAAAAGCATCCCTGAAACTGTTAAACAGCAATATTTAAAAAAAGCGGAAAGCTTAGGTTATGATACCGCTACTTTGGTTTGGACCAAACAAGATTAATAGAAAACTTAAATATCACTTAATTATAAATTGCCCGATCTTAGGGAGATAAAAAAAATGCACACAGATAAATACAACTATAAAAATCCGTGTTTATCTGTGTGCATCTGTGGTTAAAAACCCTTAAATTAATGACATTATCCTACGCAGCATCAATTGCTTCGCGAAGCGCTTTTGCAGCAGCAGCCGGATCTTCTGCACCATAAATAGCAGCGCCTGCAACAGCTACTATTGCGCCTGCTTTTATCACAGCGGCAACGTTATCAATATTTACCCCACCTGCAATAGAAACCGGAACACCAGCTCTTGCAGCCTCATCGATTAAAACCTGGATAGAATAACCTGCAGTCCATTGTTCATCTAAACCAGCGTGTAGTTCTACAAATTCTACACCTAACGCTGTTACTTCCTGCGCTCTTTTAACGCGGTCAGGGTAACCGATGGTATCTACAACCACGCCTTTACCATGCGCTTTTGCGGCTTTAACGGCTCCAATAATTGTTGCATTTCCTGCAGCACCCATTACGGTTACTAAATCAGCACCTGCTTTAAATGCGATATCAGCTTCCAGTTCACCCGCATCAGCAGTTTTTAAATCTGCAAAAACCAGTTTGTCAGGATGTGCTGCTTTCATTGCGGTAATCACTGTCGAACCCATATTTTTGATCAATGGAGTTCCCAATTCTATAATATCTACATAAGGTGCAACTTTTGCTGCTAATGCCAATGCTTCTTCTGTTGTTAATAAGTCTATTGCTACTTGTAATTTTGCCATGATGGTATTGATATATAATTAAATAATTTGTTATTCGAGATTTGCATGTCTTTTCCAGAGTTCTTCTGCAGGCTGGCCACTTAATTTCCAAAGTGACTGAAAAATGGCATCGTTAAGCAAGAGCAGAAATTGTTCAAAAAGGCTTCCTGCATATTGGGTAGATACTTTTTTACTATGATCTTCTTTCTCTGCGGCCGGAACCAAAACCAGGTGATTGCACAATTTGGCCAAAGGTGATTCGGCATTGGTGGTAATGCCTACTACATTTGCTCCTGCTCCAATCGATTTTTCTACAGCCTTTACAATTGATCCGGTTGTTCCGGAACCCGATGCTGCAATCAATAAATCGCCAGCTCTAATGGCCGGACTTGTGGTATCTCCAACATAATACACTGTTAGCCCAAGGTGCATCAAACGCATGGCGGCCGATTGCATCGCAAAACCCGAACGGCCTGCCGCTGTAATAAAAATCCGTTTCGCCCGTTGAATGTGATATATGAAAGGAATAAGCTGATCAAGCTGCACTTTTTTGGCCAGTTGTGTATTCTCTTCTATAATCCTGTCGAGGTTCATTTGCAGATCCCAGGCCAATTGCTGATTATCCAGCTCATCTGTTAAGGTTTCATTATTGACCGTTTCTACTGATTCTTTTGATTCCATTTCCGCTTTTGCTTTAATGGTTCAAAGGTATAGTGGCCAGTTAAAATGAGGGTTACACATTCAGCCACTTATATGGGACAATTTGGAAATACAATCCATTAAAAGTCATGCATTAGCCATAATTAAAACACCATTTCCGAATAGTCCACCATAATTATCATTTAATCCAATCTCTAAAAATTTAAGTTTTTAACTTTAACCATCATGAGTTTATCAACAGAAAGCACCCAACTGGAAAGGGCCATTATTTACATCCGCGATTTAAGCAACTGCCCACCCAGCTACCTCAACGATCCGGGCAGGAAAGAATTTTTCGAAATTGTGTGGCTTAAAAACGAGGAACCTTTACATGCCCTGCAACAATCAGAATTTGACAGCAAAGGTGATTGGATTTACCTGATTCCGCCTTACCGTGTGCATCAGCTTAATAAAGCAGGCAAAAATGGAGTATTAATCTCTTTTAAAAGATCGGTGCTGGAAGGGGAAGAAAAAGAATTTTTGCTTGATCTGTTTAAGATCTTTAATGTTCAGGGCGAATTTTCATGCCTAAGGCTCAATGCAGAAACAGCAGATGAACTAAGCAGCATTTACAGGTTAATTGAAGATGAATACCAGAAAGCGGGCAACAATTTCATTATTACCAAAGCATTGTTAAAGGTATTTTTGTTAAAACTGATACAGGTAAAAGAGCACGAATTTACCAGTCACGATGTACAGCAAAAAAGGGTTTATGAATTTTTGATGTTACTGGAAAGCAATTACCAACAGGTTAGGAATACTGATTTTTATGCGGGTAAGATCGGCATCAGCTCCAAACGGCTGAACCAGATTTTAAAAGAAAAACTGAATAAAACCGGCATGCAGATCATCCACGACCGTATTATACTGGAAGCTAAACGAAAAATTATCCACAGTGAACAAACCATAAAAGAGATTGCCTACGAACTGGGTTTTTCAGACAGGCCCTACTTTAGTCGTTTCTTTAAAAAACAGACGCAACAAACACCTGAAGAATTTCAAAAAGAAGCCAGAAACCACATCGAATCAAAATTTAACACATTGGTTTAAAAACAATGCCGCAGGTTTTTATTAATAATTGAATACTTTTACTTTTATGATCAGATTAAATAACGATACGCCGAACGATATTCTACAGGATGTGAAAATCGGCGATATGGTAACCGACACGTTCAGCAAAACAGGCCTGGTAGAAACCATAGAGATTAGCGACGATGGCCTGTACCGGATTTATGAATTTAACCTCGTTACCGGAAGAACCATTACGGTTAAAAAGTAAACACTATCATGTAAGAATAAAAATTAACTATAAATAAAAAGATGGGTATAGATACAACATTAAAATCCGTGTTTATCCGTGTGCATCTGTGGTAAAATCTAATTTTAATCACATTACTTAAGCCCTAACCAAATGTCATTACTAATTCTACTATTCGGCATCCTGTTGCTCTTTATCCTGATTTTGAAGAAAATCAACCCGATGATTGCCTTAATTGCCGTAGCGATTATAACAGGACTTTTATTGGGAATGCCTGCAACCAAAGTAATGACTTCCATTAGCAACGGAATAGGCAGTACGCTGGGCAGTATGGTGATGGTTCTGGCGCTTGGTGCGATGATGGGTAAACTGATTGAAGACAGTGGCTCAGCTAAAAAGATTGTTTTTATTTTAATCAGGGCCTTTGGTAAAAAAAACATTCAATGGGCGGTACTGTTAACCGGCTTATTAGTGGGGATTCCCCTATTTTATAACGCAGGTTTTGTAGTGCTCATTCCTTTGGTATTTGCAATTTCGGCCACCACCGGACTTTCGAAACTTTACATTGGCATCCCGATGGCCACAGCGCTTTCGGTAACACATGGTTTTCTTCCCCCACATCCTGGCCCGGTAGCCTTGGCCGGAATTTTCCACGCCGATATTGGCAAAACATTGATTTACGGTTTAGCACTAAGTATTCCGATTGCCATTATTGCGGGTATTTATTTCCCGAGGCTGATAATTAAACGCGATCAGGCTGCAAACCTTCAGGATTTCAAGATCGATGAAGAAGAAAACCTGCCTTCGGCTACCCGAAGTTTTATTACGGCCCTCTTACCCGTGTTTTTGATTATCGCCGGCACAATAGGCAGTAGTTTTAAATTTGATTATATCGGCAAACCCTTATTCGTTTTCCTGGCCGATCCTACCGCAGCCCTTTTAATTTCGGTTGTAATTGCTCTTGCTGTTCAAAAAACCTCCATCGCAAAAGCAATGGAATCATGTGCTGAAGGCGTTAAAAGTATTGCGATGATTATTTTAATTATTGCTGCTGGCGGTGCATTTAAGCAGATTTTGATTGATAGCGGCATGGGCGAAACGGTAAAACAGCTTACCGGAGGTTTAAATTTATCGCCACTGCTGCTCGCCTGGTTAATCACGGCATCACTTCGGGTAACGCTTGGCTCGGCAACCGTAGCAGCATTAACGGCATCCGGCATGGTATTGCCATTGATTGGTCCGGGCGCTCCACCAGAGTTAATGGTTTTATCGGTAGGTGCCGGAAGTTTGATGTTTTCGCATGTAAACGATACCGGCTTCTGGATGTTTAAGGAATACTTTAACCTGAGCCTGAAAGAAACCTTTCGCACCTGGACAATGATGGAAAGTTTGGTTTCTGTTTTGGGTCTTGTTGGTGTGTTGGCATTGAACCAGTTTGTTTAAGATTCGAAAAATCGTCATTGCGAGGAGGAACGACGAAGCAATCTTTCATGATTATTCTCCCTGTTATAAAGATTGCTTCGTCGGCTGAAAAAGCCTTCTCGCAATGACGACACAATTTATACAGCCATGGTTCGTTTCCCCACGAACCTTTCTTATTTTTTGCCACGGAGACTCGGAGAACACGAAAATTGATTGCCCTAGATTTTGTCTTATTTTTCGAATTAAACCTAGCTGCCCTTAGGTGGCTCAGGTGGTCAAAAACAACCCGAGTTGGTAACTCAAACTACACAGATCCCTGCATCCTGCATTACACTGCGCTACATCCGATAGCTATCGGATCTGGATGACGACTTATCTACTAATTCTGCTCGCCGTGGTTCGTGTCCCCACGAACCACTCTTATTTTTTGCCACGGAGACTCGGAGAACACGGAAATTGACTGCCCTAGATTTTGTCTTATTTTTCGAATTAAAATTAGCTGCCCTTAGGTGGCTTAGGTGGTCAAAAACAACCCGAGTTTTGGTAACTCAAACTACACAGATCCCTGCATCCTGCATTACACTGCGCTACATCCGATAGCTATCGGATCTGGATGACGACTTATCTACTAATTCTGCTCGCCGTGGTTCGTGTCCCCACGAACCACTCTTATTTTTTGCCACGGAGACTCGGAGAACACGGAAATTGATTGCCCTAGATTTTGTCTTATTTTTCGAATTAAACTTAGCTGCCCTCAGGTGGCTTAGGTGGTCAAAAACAACCCGAGTTGGTAACACAAACTACAGATCCCTGCATCCTGCATTACACTGCGCTACATCCGATAGCTATCGGATCTGGATGATGACCTATTTAATTAATTCTTCACCCTGTTTTTTTCTGCGTCGGCCCCCGAAGATTCATGCTTAGCTGGTGTAGAAAAAGCCTTACCAAAACGGTAACTATAACTCACCACAACCGATCTCGAATCCTGACGGTTAACCCAGTTTGCTTCTGTATTTGCCAGGTTATTAATTATACCATTATAAACCCTGGTCCTGAATATATCGTTCGCGGTTAACTTCAATGTGCTTTTTGATGAAAGTTTTTTCTGTACAGCAGCACCAAACTCATGTACTTCGCCCAACAAAAACTGAACGTTAGATAATTTACTCTGGTAACGCATGTTTAACTCTGCATTCCAGCTCGGACTGATTTTAAACTGAAGGTTAGGACTTGCCTTAAAATAACTTCCTTTGGTAACCAGAAAACCTGTATAGAAATCTGTTTTCGAAACTATTTTGGCGTACTCCACATAGGCATTCAGTTTAACCCATTTCGTTAAATCGATTTCTGCATTTACGGAAATATTTGCTACCGTAGTTTTGCCAACGTTAGCCGGCCTGCTGTAGTAGGTGCCATCTACAATCTCAATGGTTTCGTTCACTTCATCCCTTACCCAGCCGTAGCCTAAAGTGGTGGTAATTTTATTTTTATACGTGTGCGAAAGCTCCAGACTTTGTGTAAATGATGGCTTTAAAAATGGATTTCCAACATAATAAGTAAATTTATCCAACGGAGAAAAGAACGGATTAAGATCCTGGTAATATGGACGGTCGATCCTTCGTCCATAGTTTAAACCTAACTGATTGTTGCCGGCAGTATCCAGTTTATAAGAGAAATAAACTGTTGGAAACAAACTGTTATAGGTTCTTTTAAAACTCGAATCAGGTTTAATCAGGTTCCCCAGTTGATGCCCGTTCGATACCGTATTTTCATACCTCAATCCCACCTGTAACGAAAACAGCTTTCCTTCCCTGCTCATGTTCAGGTAAGCCGCATTAATGTTTTCTTCATACAGAAAATGATTGCTTTTTTCGTAATCGGCACTGGTTTTTCCGCTTGCCGTATTAAAGTAATCGGCAATATTATCGGTTTTGGTATAAGCAGTTTTAACACCCGCATCCAGTTTCCACTTATTTGCTAAAGGATGCGAATAATCCATTTTTGCCGTGTAGATATCGATATTAGAAGGCAAGTTACCCGTTAATATATCCTGATACTTTAATGTTCCATTGGGCAGGTAACTGAAATTGTAATAGGTCTGATCCGTTCGGTTGCGGTAAAGCAAATAATCTGCATCAAAAGTAAGTTCCCTGCCTGCCTGTTTAAACTTATGCCTGTAATTCAAGTTTACTCCTGCATTCTGGTATTTAATCTGGTCGATATTTTCTGCCCTGATTACCGAATCTAACTGCATCGATGCATTGGATAAATTACTGGTATTGTTGTTTACCTGTTTAGAAATCCGGTTCATGCCGGTAAGTACAACACCCCATGTAGTATTATCCGAAGCATAATAATCAAGTCCTGTTTTCAGGTTAAACGTATTGCCATGCCTGCGAAAATAAGAATTCTGATTAAAATAGGATTTGGCACTACCATCATCATTCTTGTATTTACGGTTCAGGTCAAGATCGGTAAAACTGTTGTTCAGGTTATAACTTAAATTTCCAAAAACATTAATTTTATCTTTACGGTAATTAAAGTTAAAGCTGTTATTCGACCTCGTCAGTTCGCCTTGGTTTAAGCTTACATTAATTCCACCGTTAAACCCAGCAGTTTTGGTTTTCTTGGTTTTGATATTAATTACCCCTCCATTTCCTGCAGCATCATATTTGGCCGGCGGATTCGTCATCAGTTCGATCTGATCAAGCGACGAAGAAGGCAGCGAACGCAAATAATTATCCAGGTCGGCACCCGACAGGTAAGTTGGTTTATCATCAATAAAGATGGCCACCCCGTTTTTGCCTTTAAGCGAAATTACCCCATTCTGATCTACATTAACACCAGGCGATTTGCTCAGCACATCCAAAGCCGTTGTTCCGGCGTTAGAAATCAGTGCATCAACATTCACCACCGTACGGTCGATCTTCCGTTCAACAAAAGCCTTTTGTCCCGAGATATTGACCTCCTTTAAATTATTGGCACCCGTAACCATTTTAATATCCTGTAAGGCTACAGCCTGATGGTTCGCATCTAAAACCAGTGTATCTGTTTTATAGATTGGCGCACCAACCACCGATATTTTAATCAGGTATTTTCCGTAAGTCAGTTGATCAAAACTGAACATCCCATCCTTTTCAGTGAAAATGGTTTTAAACAATACCGAATCTTTAAGCAAGGCTACAGTAGCAAATTCAATATTTTTTCCTTCAGCATCCAATACACGTCCATAAATTCTGGATGAAGGCGGTTGAGCTTGAGCAAAAGTAAGGGCAATATTCATCCATACGGCTAAAAAAGCCATGAGTGTAAATTTCATGATGGTGGGATTGGATTAGCGCTTTTAGAAATTAGTTTTTGTTGTTTTCGATCAGGAAATTATACATCAGCGAATGTTTATCGCTTTTCAGAAATTTCTTTTTGTATTTTGCCTGTACATCAGTGCTTTGTTTCACACCATTTACAATCAACTCATCTTTATTGAGTTTGTACGATAGTTTATTGGTACTGTTGATGATGCCATCTTTTATCAATTCCTGATTGATTTCGTTGGTATAATCATGTCCATCGCCATTAGTTACTGTTTTTGAAGTAACAGTGCGTTGCGAACCTGTTTTCGTACTTCCCCTTTCGCCATAAACTGGTGGAGTTGGAGGAGTTGGTGGCGTAACCTGGGTTGGTGGCACTGCCGGAACAGATGGAGTTGCAGGAACGGCTGGTATAGCAGATACAGCTCTTGGTGGCACGGGTGGGCGCGGCGCTCTCGGCGGAACCGGATACCCTTGATCTTTAATAGATTTTGCCCATCTTTTATATTCCTTTGCATCTTCAGCAGCTTGTTTCGCGTCTGCAATGGCTTGTTTTGAGTCTGCTTCGGCAATTTTAGCATCTGCAGCAGCTTGTTTACCATCTAATTCGGCTTGTTTGGCATCCATAACAGCCTGTTTAGCATCTTCCTGTGCCCGCTTAGCATCCTCTTTCCTCGCTCTCTCATCCGCTTGCCTTGCTTTTATATCTTCTTTCGTTTCTTGCTGCTGTTGTTTTTCATTCAGTTTTTTAAGCTGGCTGTCCATTTTCGCATTGATTTCCTTTTCCAGTTGATCTGCAGATTTTCCTTCAGCAGGCCTGGCTTTTTTCCTGGTCGTATCCTGTAAAGCAACAATTGAAGTGCTTATTTCTTTTTTGGTAACTGTTTTTGCATTGCCAACGCTTTTAAAAGCGGCAGTACAAACCACAACCGATACCAGGGCGATGGTTAATATTGTTTTTTCCATTTTGTTTAAAGTTGAATTTGTGTTGAATAACATCCTGCTTGCTCTGTGCAGCAGGCTACCTTTCTTGCCGGTTATGGCCATGGCATAAGCAGGTGCACGCTGCTTAAATTCCTGGCACACAATAAGGGCCTGAACGTAGTTTTTGCGATCGTTAACACAGGCGATGGCCAAATCATCGCAGCAATGCTCGCGCTCTGTTTTTATTAATTGTGATACCCAAAGTACTGCCGGGTTAAAGAAGAATACAATTTCGATAAAACTTTGTAATAGGTTTACCAGGTAATCTTTGCGTTTAATGTGTGCCAGCTCATGAGAGAGGATGGCTTCCACTTCTGCGTTCGACAAACCATTGAGTAAGCCTAATGGGATTAGGATTAAAGGTTTAAAATGGCCTACTACCATGGGTACCTGGGCAATACCAGATTGCATCACCTTTACCTGTTGGCTTAAACCCAGTTTTTGAGCCAGTTCATTTAATTTATCGTCCCATTTTTTACCAGCAGCATAGGTTTTATGATTACGCAGGTGGTATACACCATTTAAGCCAACCATTAATTGGATACTTTTTCCACAGATGATCAGGAACCACACCAATACAATCTGATAGGCATAAGCATTCCACAAGGAAAGGATCCTGTTCAGTCCCGAATACATATCGTGCTGTACATTTGTAACCGCTTGTTGATCTGCAATTGCCTTTGGCAGGTTAATCCCGGTTTGATGAACGGCCTGCGACTGCGCATTGTAAACCGGTTGTTGAAGCTCCTGATAAAAAGTGAAACCTATTGCGATCACAAACAGACCTAAACATACCGTAAGCAGGTTATAACGCCATGTAGCACTTGCTTTACGGGTAGTAAACATCACCAAACCTGCCAGTAGGGCTAAAATTACGCCAAGCCATAACGAATGGAACAAGGTAGCGCCCAGGGCATGAAGCCAGTTTTCTGGCAAAAGGTTAATTAATTTGAATTCCATTATCGTGGTTCTTTAGAATCTATTGTTATTAATTAGTCCATTCTATCCAATAGCCGCTTAATCTCTTCGATTTCCTTTTTTGATGTTTTCTCATTTCCCAAAAGCTGCATCATCAACTGCGACGCTGAGCCTTTGTACAAGGTATTTACGAAACGGTCTAACAACTGAACTTTGGTTTTTTCTTCTGCTTCTACCGGAATATAAATGTGTTTCATTTGGCTTTCATCACGTTTTAAAATTCCTTTTTCAGCTAAGATCTGCATCTGTTTTAAAGTTGAAGTGTAATTCACCTCTCTTTGTTCATTCAGCTTATCATTTACAAACCGAACGGTCGACGGTCCAAATTCCCATAATACCTGGAGAATTTCCAGTTCAGCTTTGGTAGGTTCGGGCAGGTTATTTTCAGGTTGTATACTTTTCACACCCTAAAGGTACGATGTTTTTCGTACGATACAAATATTAGGATACTTATTTTTAATAAAAACACATAAAAAACTGATTTAAAGGTAATTAAAAAAATAAAGACAACCTCAGTTTAATTCGACTATAGTGTTGTACAAAAATTGGTTTGACAGATTTTTTAAGTTTCAAAGATTTTTCAACTAATCCTGCAGGCTTAAAATAAACATTTTGACCACAATCATCAACTGCCTTAATGTTTATCAAAGGAGATGTAACAGCAGCTCAGCAAATTTGGATATTAAATCTATCCCATGTCGCCTATTTCAGTTTACCCTTATTCTGCACAACCTCATTATAATTAAGATGGCAGATAAAACGAACAACATTTCAACATTGTTTATCAGTTACCTGATATTAACAACTGTTTTCCTTGTGCTATTAATTGGCTTTGGAGAAGATTATTTTTTCGGAAGCTTTAATATCGAAATCCTGACCCTTTACGATTTTGGCGACCTGGCATCCTCACAAAGGGGATTAAGCTATCTGGAAAAATCAGCGCTTTTAATCTTTTTGCCTTTAATCATTACCATATCCTTTATTGTGCATTCGTGGATCTGCGATACCTCTACTGTACGCCGAACCAGAAACGCTGCTTTTCTAATCGGTTTGTTGCCATTCGCATTTTTACCTGCTCTGATCAGCTTCCAGGAAATGAAAATGTCGCTTCTATTGATCTGCATTTCACTCACGCTTTTGCTCTGCCTTTGGATTGTTCTTTTTCACATCAGGATGTTCCAGTTTAATTATCTATCTTTCCATTTATTTGCAAGCTGCTGTCTTTTAACCACATTTACTTCAATTAACCGGATCGATGTTGATATTCAGCATTGTTTAAACAGCACAAAAGATGTTAACCCCGTCGAAAAATTAGATCCTGTTACCATAAACAGTCCGGTTGTTTTTGTTGGCAGCACCACATCCTTTAACCTTTATTACTCCCCTACACAGCACCGGAGCATTATTTTGCCTAAAACGGATTAGAAATCCTTTTAAAAATTCAAGTCAATCATCACTATAATTAAATAGATTAAATTTAAACAATTACCTGTTTTTATCTACCACTGCACATGCGTTATAAAGCAGTTAAGGCAAAGCTTTTAACATAAATAGCTTAACCGAAATACCTCTAAGAACACCAAATTTACCTTCGTTGACCACAATCAACAATTAATTTGACAATTATCAATCTATTTGTGCATATTTATGCTCATTTTTATTGGATATTTGTCTATTAATCCCTATAAAAACCTAAACAAAATGCTTTTCTTAGAAACTCATGTTAAAAAACTGTGCTGTTTTTTTAACAGGTCAATTTATATAATTGCGAGCGTAGTCAATAGACTTTACGCTGTAGATGTTCTTCGAAACCATTCTGTTTTTGGAGGATGTTTTAATTAAAACCATAAATGAAGATTTTCAGTCTATTATACAACGATATACCCATACTCGTCAGTTCCGTTAAAGTTTATCCGATAAATGATGAGCTCAACCATAAAAAATTAAGCTCAGCTTTCAAAGCAACCCGTACCGTCGCCAATTGTCTATCTTCTTTTTTCAGCGGTCCATGTTCAACATCTAAGGCAGGCTTTTAATCATGCAAATACCAGGTCCGGAAATAAGGTTAAATACCTTTTTTACTTATCCAAAAGGAACTTATTGTCTTTAGGATTAAATATAAAATTTAAATGGAGGGATCTAAAATCTTGGTTATACTAGAGGATTTTGATTTAAGAGTAAAAATCACCGAAATACTTACAATCGGGAAATACAATGTAAAATCGACAGATAGTGGCAAGCAGGCAATCGACATCATCAGAAAAAGCCCTGTAGATGTAATTATTTCAGGAATAAACGTATCAGAAATAGATGGATTTGGGGTATTACGTGTGGTTAACAAGTTTATGGAAACCGCAAGCATCAGCTTTATTATGTTATTGAACGATAAAGATTATGATCTTGCCCGCAGGGTTATGGAACTAGGCGCAGATGGCCACTTAATGACCCCTTTTGATGACGGCGAATTGCTTAACCAGGTGGAGGTTAAACTTAGAAAGAAAAGGTTACAACATGAATTATTTTTAAAACAGCATGTACAGCTAAGAAGTATCCACAACAGCAGAGATGACATGTCGTGGTTAAGATCGAGATTTGAAGGAAGTTTGCCAAGACATTTTAAAAAAAACCAGGTGCTTTATTACAGGGGAGAAAGACGGGCACTAGGCCTGCATTATATTTTATCGGGAAAAATTAAAACTTATGTAGCCGATACGGCAGGCAATGTACTCATTACCGGCATTTATGGCCCTCACGAATATTTTGGATTACAGGGAACATTATTAGGTGCCGAAAATAAAGAAATTGCCGAAGCCATTGATAGTGCCGAAATACTGACCATCCCATTTGCCGAAGTGCAGCACTTAATTACCGATTATCCCGAAATATTCAGCGTTTTTGCTAAAGATTTGGCTCAAACCTTAAGCGAACGTGATGAAAAGCTACTCGATATTGCTTATTACTCGGTACGAAAAAGGATTGCAAAGGCCATTATAGGACTAACCAAACTTGGCCATGATGCGGAGAATGGCAGATTCATACTGCCAAGAAACGACCTGGCCTGCCTGGTGGGAATTGCAACCGAAACCTTGAGCCGCGTATTAGGCGATTTTACTAAAGAAGGCCTTATTGAAAAGGAAGGTAACAACATTATTGTGCTCGATATTAAATCTTTAATCATGATGAAAAACTAATACCTAACAGCCAACAGCAATCAATTTTAAAGGACAAGACTTTGCATTGTAATAAACTGGTGCAGTGGATGAGAAAGATCAAGATAAGCATTGACCAAAATCAGAGGAATATTGATTTTAGTTATACAACTTAGCAATAACCGATTTTAATAAAAATTGGATTAATAATTTAAGCAGCAGCCCTGTTAAAATGGCATGGGTGCCAGCCTCGAACCTGAAGCGTGGGATGGAAGAATACCGTATTATCAACACCAAAAAAAATGAAATATGTTACTCAACTCAATTAAACAACATGGAATTAGGCTACACTAAATATTTTTTAAAGGTATTTCTTTCATTGTTAGATAGAAAGAAAGATAGAGCCGCTATCCGTTTTTTATACCGGCATACAGCATTTCGCAACATTTACGAGGGAGAAACACTTTTCGGCCCAAACAGCCCTGCTGCAAACGGCAAACTTGTGTATGTGGCTAAAGGATTGGTAAACGGGTATATTACTGATGAAAGCGAAAAACCATCTAATATATGGCTGGGCAGATCAGGAAGTACTTACATTTGCGATGATTGTAGCTATACCGATCATAGCTTTAACATCCAGGCTATTGAGCATTCTACTTTATTTATTATAGATAAATGCGAATTTGAGGAAGGCTGTGCATGGTATCCTGTACTCGATTCATTATTCCATTTTTATTTTCTCCGCAACGCAATAACTGATGTAAATAACAGGAACATCTTATTTAGGATACAGAATATAGAAAACAGGACCAATTTATTCAGGCGAATTTATCCAGATTTATATGACAGGATACCTGCAGATCTTCTTATTTCTTATCTTGATCCTGATGCAGCCATGGATCCAGAACCGAACCTGCAGTTAGACGATACAAACGAGAAAAGCATATTGAATTACCAATGGCCGAAAAAACTCACCGGAACCTACCTCAATTAAACCATGTATTGCTGTTGAATAAGGCTTTATCAAGATTATTCAACAGCAAATAAGTTACCATTAGAGCTTATGGTTTATTGATTAGTGAAAGATCATCAAGAATGATATCTCCTGAGCGGGTTTTATTAAAAATAAATTTGATTTCTTTAAGGTTGTTAAGCTCAAATTTTGTTTCAGCATTTAAAAGTTTAGCAATATCGAAATAGAAAAAATCGGGCACAGCTTCCGAATTTGCATACTCGTTAAAAAAGCTAAATTTACCCAGGTTTTTAGCGATCTGTGGCTGCAATACGCTACAACTGCTTAAAGGAAATGAAAGTTTATGCTTTTTACTATCTTCAAGCACGATGGTGAAATCAGTTGGTTTTGCCTGGCCATCAGCATTTTCTTTCCCGGCAGCCAGCGAAAACCCCAACATTTTTCCTGACAAAGAGAGCGGAGCAGCAAGATTAAGCGAGAAAAAACCATTCTGGTGTTTTATGCTATCCCATCCTAAATAAACAGATTTTGTAACCTGCATTCCCCACAAAAATTTATTCTGCTGTTCTTTCCATTCCCTCAAACCACTGCTTGTAATGTAGCCTCCTTTAATTGTTGCAGTGTTAACATCTATATCTTCATCAAAATCAGCCAATACCGTTTTACTGGCTGGTTCAAACTGGTTCATGTAAATCTTTTTGGGTAGCCAGTTCCTGCCAAACCTGGCATCCATAAACAAGGGTTTATAACCTGTTTTGCCATTAATGGTGGTTTCTAAGAACGAACTGATGTATATACTCAATATTTTTTGCTGTTCCTCCCCGTCCATTAACTGTTTCAAGTTAAACTTATTAATACCCGGCCCTGTGTCATCTCTCCGCCCCCATACCGAATTAAACTGACCATGATTGGCGCCGCTTAAATAAAGCCCTGCCTTAAAACCATTAAAGCCGGGCGAAAACTGAATCCGTTTCATCGTAGCCAAACCTCCATAAGTCTGCATATCCATATCAAGTGCACCCTGGATCACAAAATAATTGATATCCTTTGCAACTGTTAAAGTTCCTCCAGGTTTATATTGACCATCAACTGGGGCAATGGCTACAACTGCACCAATATTAAAATTAAAGTTGAATTTTTCTCTGGCATCATCAGGATAATGGCGCAGTTTATTAAATGCCGCGGCATGGGTTACGGCTTCTCCTCCTCTTGAATGGCCAATAATGGCAATTTTATCCATATCCAAGCGCTTATAAAAAGTATTGCCCGGCGTATTGTTCCAGTCGCGTAAAAGCTCAAGGTGTTTTAAAAGCAACCAGGCCCGCGCCGCATTTTCATTTTTTAATCCGCCACCAAATACATCCAGATCGGTTAATGAAAGGTTTAAGAAATTTTCATCTACAGATACCACCATGTTCCCGCGGCTGGCCAGTAACTCTCCTAAAAAAGCATAACCCGGATCGGAAGCCTGCTGCCCCAGGTGGTTTCCATGAATAATCATGACCAGTGGCAGTTTTTCTTTTTTCTCACGCGGGTACCATACCAGCGCATTCATGGGTAACGATTTTTGATCGTAACCAAAATATAAAGTCCTTAGCTTTCCCGAAACCCCGGTCCATGAAGTAAGCAATCGCGAACCATTTATATTTTTGGTTTTAATATTCACACGGTCTCCAAATTCTCTTCGCCATTTATCTTTCCCACTGCCATAAGTTAGAAAAAAAGGTTTGTACGGCCCTTTTAATGATGGATCAGGTAAATTTAGCGCTACAGGCAGAGTACTTTTCATCTTATAATTTACAACAGCTTGTGGTTTGCTTCCCTGTCCCAGTAAAATAATAAGTCCTGAAACTAAAGCAACGGAAGAAATAAGCAATATTGAGAACCAAAGAATCCGTTTTGGGCTCTTCAAAGGAAATAAATCACCATTTCTCCATTGGTAAACCCCTGTTATTAACAGTACAGGTAATATAATGATCGCCAGGATCAATAACCACCCATAATTGGTGGGAAGATGGAAAAAATAAAAAGCGGCCAGATAACTAAAGATAATGGCCACCTGATAAGCAGAAGGAATGCATCGGACCAGCTTTAGCAGCCATACGAACAAAATTGACAGGACAAGTCCGCAGGCAATATAAAACAACAGATAAGCAATAAGGTATAAAAGCGGTACATGCCCAAAAAGATACAAAACATGTACCGCCGATAAGAACACTACGACAAAAGCGGCGATCAGTTTCTGAGCAAAGCCCGGTAATTGATTTGATGGGGAAAGAAATTCGATAATGCGTTTAAAGATGGATCTGATTTTCTTGATTATAGCCATAGTTTTTAATTGTATGTGTATATCAGGAACGATGGTGGGCATCGTCTGTTAATAACCAGTTGTTAACCAGTGCCGGATGAAGCACCGAAAAAACAAATTAGGTAAAATTAGCAAGTATTCAAAATGCAGAAAGCAAGATAGCAGAAACAGAACATAAAGACTAATACACTCTAATAAACTAAAATGATTTTAAACCGACACAAAACATATGATGTTTAAAATAAACATCGTATGTTTGTAGTGTTAATTTAAAATGATGAAACAGGAAAGCAAGCTTTTTGAACAGATAGCCATCAAAATCAGGAACGACATTAAAGAAGGCAAATTTAAAGTTGGAGAAAAAATCCCTTCGGAGCCAGCCCTAATGGAATTATACCAGGTTGGCCGATCTACCATTAGAGAGGCAATTAAATCCTTAACCTTATCCGGAATCCTTACCGTTCAGCAAGGTTTTGGAACTAAAGTTAATGCTGCCCCTGCCGAACCCATCGAACAGCGCCTGCGCAGTTCAGATTTTGAAGAAATCAATCAGGTTAGGGCCTTGCTGGAGCAGGAAATTGTGCGTTTAGCCACACAAAACAGAAACGATTCTGATTTAAAAGCCATTGGCGAAGCGCTTGAAAAACGAAAACTGGCCATCGAAAACGATTCGAGGGCAGCATGTGCAAATGCCGATATCGAATTTCACCTGGCCATTGCCCGCGCATCAGGAAACCGTGTATTAAGTGATCTTTATGAAAGTTTCACCGTAATTATCCGCGATTTTTTTGCCAAACGTTCGCCTTCTGGTATTGCCCATTTTGCCATGAGCCACTATTTACACCAGGCATTATTTGATGCCATAACTAACAGAAATGCTGATACTGCCCGCGAAATCATCACTACCATTTTGAACAACAATCATTAAAATATAAAATCATGTCAATTTTAACTTTTACCCTGATCTTAATACTCGGGGCATACCTTGCAGGCCTGGTAGGCTCGCTAACCGGACTCGGTGGCGGGGTAGTCGTAATTCCTCTGCTTACCCTTGTTTTCCATGTCGATATCCGTTATGCCATTGGTGCCGCGCTGCTGGCATCTATTGCAAATTCATCGGGTGCTGCGAGTGCTTATATCAAAGAAGGAATTACCAATATCAGGCTGGGGATGTTTTTAGAAATTGCAACTACGGTTGGTGCAGTGATAGGCGCTTTAATTGCGATATATACACCCACTAATACCATCGCCATTCTTTTTGGCGCTGTACTTCTCTTTTCTGCAGCAATGACTTTAAGAAAAAAGAACCAGGAGGCTTTAACAGAAGGCAGTAAACTATCGGCCATATTAAAACTTAATAGCAGCTACCCTACCCCAACGGGAACAGTTGATTACAAACTTAAAAACGTTGGAGCCGGCTTTTCAATTATGACGATAGCAGGCGTAATGTCGGGTTTATTGGGTATAGGCTCGGGTGCGCTAAAAGTACTGGCGATGGATACGGCAATGAAAATACCTTTTAAAGTAAGCACAACCACCAGTAATTTTATGATCGGTGTTACTGCAGCCGCCAGTGCCGTAGTATACCTGCAACGCGGTTATATGGATCCGGGCATCGCTTTCCCCGTGGTGCTTGGCGTATTGGGCGGAGCATTTACAGGAGCCAAATTATTGACCAAAATTAACCCTTCAACCTTGAGGATTATTTTCTGTATCGCCATCACCTTCGTTGCACTCGAAATGATTTACAATGGTTATCACCACAAATTTTAATTTAAACACAAAATGAAAAATATCATTTCAACACATCTTATACAAGACCGCGATGTAGAAAAAATTGTTGGCAAACTATTGAGGTTTGGTGTAATCACCGCAAGCCTGGTTGTTTTATTGGGCGGCATACTTTTTCTGGTACAGAATGGCACACAGGTCAGACCAGATTACCATGTTTTTAAAGGCGAAGAAAATGACTTCATTACTTTCAAAGGCATTTTTATGGGGCTTTTTACTTTTAAGCCAATGGCCATTATCCAATTCGGGGTTTTGCTTTTGATTATCACCCCGATTATGCGGATTGTATTTTCGCTATTTGCCTTTGTTCTGGAAAAAGATAAAATGTATGTAATAATTACCTTAATTGTTTTGGCAATTATTCTGGGCAGTACTTTTGGGGGACTAAAAGTGTAATTATTTCAACACCCGACAAGAATAGCCGAAAACACCATTTTATTAATGATGTTTTCGGCTATTGGAGCTTAAAACATTACCTATCTTTAACCTGCTTAATCACTGCAATCAAATCTTCTTCTCCGTATTTTGCAGATGCAGACTCAAAAGTGTTCAATGCGGTTTTGGCCAAAGGAGAATCAAGACCGATTGCCTTAGCCAGATTTAAATCTTTCACGATATGTTTAAGGGCAAAAGCAGGTTTGTAGTTATCTGCTACAATAGCATCACCTTTAATTTTGGTAAAAATATTGGCAATAGCCCCATTATTGATCAAATTAAGCAGGTCTTCAGTTTCAATACCTTGTTGATTGGCAAATATTACAGTTTCGGCCAAGCCCTGAGTGTATAGTGCCAGTAGTGAATTGATGGCGAGTTTTGCCACATTACCAGCGCCTGTATCGCCCAGACGCACGGCCATTTTACCCATTTTTTCGAGTATTGGTTTCACTTGTTCAAAAGCGGTTTCATCGCCACCAACCATAATCACCAGTTGTCCTGTTTCTGCCTGCTTAACACTTCCGGAAACCGGTGCATCTAAATATTGAGCTCCTTTTCCTTTACACAAAGTGGCCATTTCTTTTGAAATAGCGGGAGAAACGGTACTCATATTAATAATAACTTTACCTGAAATTTCCTCGCTGAAAAGGCCATCTGGTCCGTTAAAAATCTGCTCAATTGCGGCATCATCAGATACCATTAATACAATTACTGCTGTTTGGCTAATCAGATTTTTGGGCGTTTCGGCAATCAATGCCCCCATTTCTGTCAAAGCAGTTTCTTTGTCTTTGCTCCTATTATAAACAGTTACTCCGTAACCTGCTTTTATCAATTGTTCTGCCATTGGGATCCCCATATTGCCCAAGCCGATCCAACCTATTTTTGTTGTGTTCATGTCGTTGTTTTTATGATAAACAAATGTGATAAAGAAAAAGCTGAAATTATTTAGCAGTTGGTAAAAATACTACTGCAAAATAATTTATTTAGGGTTCTCAGTTTTTAAATACTAATAAAATTAGTAAATTAGTTGCGCAATAAAACTTGATAGCACACTCAACAATTCGCAAACATGGCCAGCCCACTGAAAGATTTATACTCACCTGCTTTTTACGATCGTTTAAGCAATGCCTTAGCGGTTAGCATCCCTAAATTTGATAAAGGAAAATTTATTAAGGCGGTTTTTATTCCAGAATTTGAATCAAAGGAACTTAAAGAGCGGATGAAACATACCTCTAAAGTTTTACATCGTTTTTTACCCTATGATTATCCGGAAAGTATTGAGCTGATCAAAAAAACAATCAAACAATTGAGGATCCAGGGAATCGGGGAAGATGGACTGGCTTATATGTTTCTGCCAGATTATATCGAAACTTATGGTATCAACGATTTTGAAAACTCTGTTGAGGCACTTGAGTTTATTACCCAGTTTGTGAGCTGCGAATTTGCGGTGCGGCCTTTTATTTTAAAATACGAAAATCAGATGATCTCAAAAATGCAGCAATGGTCGCTGCACGAAAGCCACAAAGTAAGAAGATTGGCCAGCGAAGGCAGCAGGCCTCGTTTACCCTGGGCAATGGGCATTCCTTTTCTGAAGAAAGATCCAACCACTATTTTACCGATATTGGAGAACCTTAAAACAGATCCGTCAGAATATGTAAGGCGGAGCGTAGCCAACAGCTTAAACGACATTGCAAAAGATCATCCGCAGGTGATACTGAACGTTGCCAAAAACTGGTCGGGTTTAGGTAGCGATACCGATGCCATTATTAAACACGGTAGCCGCACATTACTTAAGCAGGGGCATGCAGCTATCCTTAAACATTATGGCTTGGATGATAAAGGTATTTTACTAGCTGATTTTAAAATCCTTACACCAGCGGTTAAAATCGGCGAAAGTCTCGAATTTTCTTTTTCTATCGTTAATGAAAATCCTACCGAACAAAAAGTACGGCTGGAATATGCCATTTATTATAAAAAGCAAAATGGCCAGAATACGAAAAAGGTATATAAAATTTCAGAACGGGTTTATCCTGCAGGTGCAGCAGTTAACATCATCCGCAAACAAAAATTTGTATTGATCACCACCAGGAAATTTCATCTGGGTGATCATCAGATTTCGATGATCATCAATGGTGCAGAAAAAGAAATTTCACATTTCGAATTAACAGCCTAATTGCGCAATCAGTTCATCGAGCAAGGCAATTTGCCTTTCGTTAATGTGTTTAATCGCTTTGTCGTACGTAAACCATGCAGCCTTATCCATTTCGGCAAAACTTTGCTTTTTACCGGAGCGGGGTGGCCATTCTATTTCAAAAGTATTGCTAACAAAAGCCTCAGGATCCAGATCGCCCTCTATTGCCCAGCACAAAACCTTTTTACCTCCTTTTTGAACAATTGGAGTTAATTCGATAAAATCACCGGATAGTTTTTTACCAGTTTCTTCTGCAAATTCGCGGATAGCAGCAGATAAAGGTGCCTCGTTTTCATCCAGTTCTCCTTTAGGTATGGTCCAAAAGCCAAAATCTCTATTTACAAAAAATGGTCCCCCGGGATGAGCAAGAAAAAATTCGATGCTTTGATCTTTTTTCCTAAAGAGTAAAATTCCCGCGCTTTCTTTCATAAGTGTAAGTTTGGTATTTTATTTTATATTCTTGTTTTTTTTAACATAAAAAAACAGCCAAGTTTTAGTCCTTAACTGCTTTGTATACTCTGGTATAATCAGATTTTTTTGGAGGCGTTTTTACAACAATCCGTATAAACCGTGGGCATAGTTCCTTAACGACGACGATACCGTCTTCATCTTATCAGGTGACGGGCCTTTTACTTTATATGCTTCGGGATGAAGTTCTAAAGGCTGTTCGTTAACTTGTCCTAAGGTGTTTTTGTTGCCTAGTGTTGCATTTTGTTCTTCGCTTAATTTTAAAGGTGCCATGATCTTGAATTTATACTAGAATAACATGTTTCTTAAAAATAAGTTTGCCATTTGAGGATAATTTTTCTAAAATTATTTCTCAAGGCTCGAAATCCAGTTCTCTGTATCCGAAATTTTGACAGGAACCGCCGAAGCAACAATCTTTAACAGCCCTCCGGCATTAATTTCCCCCTGGGTAATGTAATTTCTTTTAAAGGGCTTTCCGTTAAGAAAAACCGCTTTGATGTATTTATTTTTAAGATTAAAGTTTTCCGTTTCGATGGTAAAAGTTTTACCTTTTGGCAAATTGTAGGTTAACGATGGAAATAAAGGCACGTTAAGGTAATAAACCGGCCAGCCCACACAGGCAGGCGAAAATCCGCTGGCAGCAAACACATACCATGCACTCATCGCTCCAGCATCATCATCCATGGTACGGAGATAAGCATGAGGTTGGTTCCTGTAAATTTTACCAATATAGCTACCAATTCCGCGGCTGTTATCGTTAAAATAGTTCTGTATCACCGTATCTGCGGCCAATTGGTGCACCCAATACTGCGATTTATAACCGGATTTGGTTACATTATACATCAGCGGCACCTGTAAATCGGGTTCGTTAGCATGGTTATATAAATCGCGGGCAAAAAACTCATCCAGTTTTGCGAGATAAGATTCTTCTCCACCATCCAGTTCCATCAATCCCTTAAAATCATAAGGAACAAACCACCTGTACTGCCAAATGGTTCCCTGATATAAACCCCGGGCCTGCATGCGGTCTACATCATTTTTGGTCATGTCCTTAAAATCTTTATTCCAGTATTTTTTATATTCAAGGGCTTTGTTCAGGTAAAAATCTGACTTCTCCTTGTTATTTAAAATCTTGAAAATTTCTGACAGTGCCCAATTATCATAACTCGATTCCAGGGCTTTATCTGGCGATTTGTAATCGAGTCCATTTACTTCTTTCACCAATGAATCGGCAATTTTGTTAAAGTCTACCGGATAACCTTTTCGGTAAGCATCTAACAACACCACAATGGCATGTTCGGAACGAACGGTATTTGAAGGCTCGTTTTGACCAGCATAATCTTTTTTGCCAGAATTATACAGATCAGCGATGGAAGTAACCATTCCAGCATATCGGTCTTGCGTGATGAGCGAGAGCAACGGCAACTGCGTACGGTAATTATCCCAAATGGCCCAGCCATTGTAACGGATTTCTTTATCTTTTTGAAGTTCCCCTTTAGTATTGCGGTATTGGCCATCCGTTTCGGAGATCACATAAGGTGATTGCATGGTACGGTACAAAAGCGAGTAGAACAGTTTTGCACTTTCGAGATCGCCATTCACCGCAATTTTAGAAAGATTCGTATTCCAATCGGCTTTGCTTTGCTCTTTTACCGTATTGAAAGAATTTTTATTAATAGAAGCTTTAGCAGCCTCTACACTTACTGAAGAAAGTGCGATATTGATCCCTGTTGAAATTAAATCCCCATTTAGTACCGCGATCAATTTATGGTCATCAATCACTTTCCACGATACATTATCGGCGATTTCGAGGTAGTAGAATATTTTATACTTACCAGCGCCACAGGTTGTTTTTGAGGTAATCCAACCGCTAACTGCATTTCCGTTTACATCATGCGATTCGGCCACAAAAGCACCGTTAAAGGCATAGCCCAAATCGAGGTAAAAACCTTTTGCGCCTTTAGGAAACTGATAGGCATGTTTCCCGGCTTTACCCAAAACGGTAAAACTCGCTTTAATTTTATTTTCAAAACCTACTTCATAATAGCCCGGACTTGCTTTTTCTGAAGCTTTAATCAGTTCAGATTGCGCCGGATCAGCACCTAAAAAAGGTTTGATGAAAATATTACCACCCGATCCCTGACAACCCACGCCTTCAAACCGGTTATGGGTAAAACCTTCAAATTTCTTGGCGAGGTATTCGTAACCGGTATGTGTTTTAGGGTACGTTTGCGGACCGATACTCAACATGCTAAAGGGTGCAGATGCTGCTGGCGACATTTGTCCATGATCGGCAGAAGAGCCTAAAAACACATTAACCTGATCAACAGGTTTAGCGGTTTTAATAGAAAAATTCTGTGTTTTTTGTTGTGCTAAAACGTTTAATGAAAGAAGCGGCAATAGGGCCAATAATTTAATAGGAAACTTCATTATAGGATGCTGGTTTGTAAATCGGCCTAAAATAACATTTTAACGTGAAGTAGATATTATGTGTTAGGTTCTTTACAAAAGTTGTTGGTCTGGATTTGTAATCCAGACCCTGTTATCATAGTCTTCCAGCTTTATAATCAAGTTTTAACCGCTTATTAGGATTAGAAATCCTAAGTTCCTAAGACGGGATTGCAAATCCCGACTAACAATACAATTCGACTAACAATACAATTTCTGAAGCGCAAGGCTGGTACAAAACAATAAATTCCTTCCCGTTTTTCGCTTTTACGCTTCGCTGCCTCGTACCTCGTTGCTGCAGGGTAACGCTTCAACCGGGGCTAAAAGGCCAAAACATTTTTCATTTTTGAGGTTGCGAGGTTGCACAAACTCACGTCCATAAACCCGACAACAGCGACAGCCTCCGATTTTTTCTATCGGAGCTATAGCGGATGGCGGGACTCCAGACCTCCAAGAAATACTGCCCCTTCATTTTCCCAAAAAAAAATAAGGCAAAAAAAAAGCCATCCCGATTTGTGTCGGGACGGCTCTAAATAATTTTATTTTTATTACTTAATGGTAACCGGAACCGAGATTTTATCCCAATCCAAAGAGAAACCGCTTTTGGTAATTTTATAAACCAAACGTTCTTGTGTAGCTTTTAAGGCTTTGGTTTTAACTTCTACGCGTAAAGCATCTTTTGCTTCTTCGTATTTGTAAGCACCCCATTGTGTAGGTTCTTTGTTAAAAATAGCTGTCCACGTTCCGCTTTCTTTAGGGATCAGGAAGAAACTGTATTTTCCAGCTGCCAAAGGTTTGCCTTCAACCACGATATCTTTATCGGTTTCGAAAGTTGTAGCCTCGTTTGCGCCAGCACGCCATACTTTATCGAAGGCTTCAAGGCCGCCCCAGATTTTACGTCCTTTTACGGCCGGGCTGCTGTAGTTGATGGTGATGGTTGCGCCTTTAACTTTTCCGGTTGCTGTAGCCGCGGGACTTGGCTTTGGCTGAGCATCTTGAGCCATTGCACTTACAGAAACGGTAATTGCTGTAAATAGCAACGCGATTGATTTAATCATCGTTTTCATAGAATTATATTTATCTGTTTTTGTTGTTTTTTGATTTCACGAATTTATGGCTTTAGGTTGAATAAAACTATAATCCCAGTGTCTAAAAACGCTGGAAATGCTTTATTATTTCACTTCTGATTTTCTATTTTTTCTGCCCCACAAACCTGATTACCGAACCTTGCCCGTTATGGAATAAACCTTCGTTCAGTTCAATTTCTTTCTCTTCTAAAATGATGATTTCAAAATCAGGGAAATCAGATTTTATTTCTTCTACAGAAAACAGCATGTCGATTTCTTTCGGTCCGCCAACTTTTTCATTCCTGGCCAGATAATCGAGGTGATTTTTACTAAAGGCTTCGAAAATAACGATTCCGCCTTTCCGTAAATAGCTACTGAGCATTTTATGAAAAGAAGATTTAATTGCGGCCGGGAAGTGTGCATAAATCAAGGCAATGGCATCAAATTGTTCAGGTTGATAATTTAATGTTTCCAATTCGCCCACCTGATAATCGATACTTACGTGATTATTTTCTGCCAAATGGAAGGCTTTGTTTTTTCCTTCCAGACTGATATCAAAGGCTGAAACTTCCCAACCCAGTTTGGCTGCAAAAACAGCATTACGACCTTCACCCTCTGCAGGGAAGAGTATTTTGCCGGGATTGAGCTTTTCTAACTGTTCTTTTAAATAGTTATTTGGTTGTTCGCCATAAGCAAACTCTTCTGTACTATAACGGTCGTTCCATCTTTCAACCCAGGCTTCGTTCATATTGCGCGTAATTTATTTAATTGGTTAAAATAAAGGTATCGAATTTTGTCGTTGCGGATAAACTTCAAATATCTTTCTGAGGTAAAAATTAGAATGATTAGCCCAATGCAGTTTTAGGGCGATAAAACAAAAACCCGAGTAGCGAAAATAAAATTACCGCAAAGGCGCCGATTACGTTTAACCACAGAAATGAAACGATATCAAATTCATATACAGCGATAACTGCAATTTCTGATAAGATTGCTGCAATAAAAACCAAAGGTCCGTTTATCTTTTTAAAATAAAAAGCCACTAAAAAAATACCCAATATCGGACCGTAAAAAAGTGACCCTAATACATTTACTGCTTCAATCAGCGAACCCATCTGTGTGGCAAACATGGCCACCGCAATGGAGAAAATCCCCCAGGCCAGGGTATGAAGGCGGCTATATTTCAGTTCGGTTTCATCGTCTACTTCTTTTTTATTAAAAATGAGGTGTACATCTTTTAAGGAACATGCGGCCAAAGAATTAAGTGCGGCAGAAATTGATCCCCAACTGGCCAGGAAAATCACTGCGAAAAGTAACCCAATCATCCCTACGGGAAGCGTGTTTTTTACAAAGTATAAAAAGATATAATTGGTATCGGTTTTTTCGGCATTATAGTTCGATTTATTAATCGCTTCTTCAACCCTGCCATGCAATTCTTTTACCTGCTTTTGGGTCGACCTAAAATCCGCTATCGAATTATTTAATGTAGGAGATTGTTTTTCTTTTTCCTCAAGAATTTGCCTTGATTGCTGACTGAATTTTTGCTCCAATGTATTGTGTTCTTTTTCAAATGCAGCCGCCTGTTGTGGCTGTGTTTCTTTTAGATATTGATAAGAACGCTCATTAAAATATATCGGTGCAGGTTTTAAAGAGAAGAAAGCAAATAATAATGCACCAATTAAAAGAATAGCAAATTGCATCGGAATTTTAACCAATCCATTTAACAGCAAACCCATTTTTGCATTGGTATTGTCTTTTGCGGTAATATACCGGCCTACCTGACTCTGATCTGTTCCGAAATAGGAAAGTGCCAGAAAAAAACCTCCAATCAGTCCGCTCCAGATGTTGTATTTATCTTTCCAATCGAATTCTGTAGTAATCACATTTAACTTGCCTGATTTGCCAGCCAGGTAAAGTGCGTCTTTAAAACCGATCCCATTGGGCATGTTCTGTACCAAAAGATATCCGGCGAAGGCCATGGTGCCTAAGATGATCAAAAACTGCAGTTTCTGTGTATGGGCAATGGCTTTGGCACCACCAACATAGGTATAAATTAAAAGTATGCCCCCAGTTAAAATATTGGTTAAATAAATATTCCAGTTTAAAGCACTGGATAGAATAATACTGGGCGCATAAATACTGATCCCCGTTGATAATCCCCTTGAAAAAAGAAAAAGCAACGAGGTTAATACACGCGTTTTTTTATCAAAGCGGTTCTCCAGGTATTCGTAAGCTGTATAAACATTTAACCGCTGAAAAATCGGGATGAAAGTGATACAGATGACGATCATCGCCAATGGCAGCCCAAAATAATATTGTACGAAGCGCATACCATCGGTATAGGCCTGCCCCGGGGCTGATAGAAAAGTGATTGCACTGGCCTGGGTAGCCATAATACCTAAAAGCACAATATACCAGGGCATTTTATTATCGGCCTTTAAATAAGAGGCATTGCTTTTTTGTCCGCGACCAATAAAAACGCCATAAGTTACCACAGCAAGCAAAGTAAATATCAATACTGCCCAATCGATATTACTCATGCCCAGAATTTAGTAAACAGGTAATAAAATACAATCTGGAATACCAGCGCTAAGGCCAATAATACATACCAGGTATTCCAGTTTTTAAATTGATTTTTCATCACTTTCCAGCCGATAAAAAATTAAAGAATAACCTAGCTGCACCAACATTTCCGGCAGGTAATTGCCTGAAAAAGGCTAAAGGCGTGTAAATAAAATTCCCTTTACCATATTTTGCATAAAGCGTTGAGCCTTGAAGCGGTTCTTCGCCGGTATCGTTCATTTCGAAAAGAGGTTCGTATTTGGTGTCCCATTTATCAGGAAAATAAGCACCACGTTCCTGCACCCAGCCTTTAAAATCGTCGGCAGTGATTTTATTCGGATAATTTAACAGTTTGTGAGTAGGGTTTAAGAATTTAACTTCGGCATTTTCTTCGGTTACCCTTTTACCTCCAATGGTAAATGGATAAATCCCGAAATCCTGTAAAGCCATATCCTGTGTAGTGTTGTATTGCATTACAATGGTTCCGCCATTTTCTACATAACTACGCAAAGCCGTTTGCCAGTTTTTAATCCTTTTTTCGGTATTGACCACCCTTACACCAGTAACCACGGCATCGTAAGTGGCCAGTTTTGCAGCATTCAGGATGTCGGCTTCACTAAGTACATCTACCTGCAAACCAGCCTGTCTTAAAAATTCAGGGATTAAGTCACCTGCTCCTTCAATGTATCCGATCTTTTTTGCCAATACCTTCACGTCACCTTTGATCAGCCAGGTAGTTGCCGGAACAAAATACTGCAATGTTGGTAAATGTGCATATTGGATTAATACCTGCCCTTTGGAATATTCGTTCGCTTCTGATGAGAAAATGGCTTCGAGCTTGTTCTGACTTGTTTTTATTTTGGACAGATCTTCAACCGGAATCAGGAAATCTTTGGTTGTGATGGTATTTTCTGGCAAATTGATCCCCTGGAAGGTTTTTATCACCTGATTACCGATCTTAAAACTCACCTTACCATAGTTGATATTTTTGTTTGCTTTTAAACGGAGTGTGACACTTAACGCTTCTTTTTCTTTAGCAAAATAAACAGGCTCAGCAAAACTCAAATCAAGTGGTGGAATAATCCGCAGGGCTTCTACCACGTCGCCTTTAACAGGATCTAATTTTTTATAAGATAATGGTAAGCCGACTTCAAATTTTTCATTTTCAATTTTCAGCGATAATATCACATTAATTGGCGATTGCATTTCTGGTAATCCGATTAAGGTATCGTTGGCAACACTGAAAGTTGCAGCATCTTTTGCTGGTTTGGCCAACCAATAAGGTTCGGTAAGTGCTGCATCAGCTGGAATCTGGATTTTACGTTCTATCGTAATCAGTGAGTCGTTAGCGAGGTTTCTGTTTAGGTTATCCGTTTGATTTAACCAGTTCACACTTTCAACCGTAACAGGAGTAGCCGACCTCGAAATTAAATTTAAACGGAAATTATAACCATTGCCTGCGATGGCTTCGGGCTGGTTGGTTACCACTTCGCCCATAAAACCCGCACAACTTAAAATGATGTTATCGATAGCCGCCAGTTTATCTTTTCTTAAAGCAACATCCTGTAATTCGGCAATTTTCTTTCTCAACATCAACAGTCCATGCAAACTTTTATCGGGTTGGTTGTAGTTGAAAGATAAAAGTACAATATCAATCAATTCATCTATATCGCCAATTCCTTTTTCCGACCAGTTAAGGTTTAATCCATCAAATAGGGTTCGCTTTGCAGGATCGCCCAAAATGTTGGTAAAATATTCAGTGCGCACACCAGCTACCGATTGTGTTCCTGCGCCCTGGCTTTTATGCAGGCTTCGGCTTAAACCAGCCAGCTCGCCATAACCCATGCCCAATTGCGCATCGTATTGACCAACAGTAACTTTTAATTGATTTTCGGCCGTGGTATTTACTGATCCAAACCTAAAAGTATTCCACAATAATCTTTTTGGCTGCCAAACCGAAACGTATTTAAGTTGGTTAGGAAACATATTTTTATCAGCTGCTGCTTTAAAAGCTTTTTCAGCAACAACAGCAGAAGCAGCATGCTGACCATGACCTGCAGCAGCAGTAGGCGGAAAACGGCAGATGATCACATCCGGTCTGAATTTTCTGATCACCCAAACCACATCAGCAGTAATGCTATCGGCATCCCACTGTTTAAAGGTATCATTGGTATTTTTAGAAAAACCAAAATCAATGGCCCTGGTAAAAAACTGTTGTGCTCCATCTAATCTACGTGCTTCCAAAAGTTCGTGTGTTCTGATCAAGCCTAAGGCTGCACCTTGTTCGGTACCTAAAAGATTTTGTCCGCCATCTCCCCTGGTAAGCGATAAATATGCCGTTTCTACATTCTGATCGTTGATCAACCATGATAATAAACCCGTATTTTCATCATCGGGGTGGGCTGCTAAATATAAAACCTTTGGCAGGTGTTTTAAGGTTTTAAGTTCTCTATAAATCTCTGAAGATTTTGCCGGACGTACCTGTTGGGCAGCGCAAAATATTGCAGGAAAGCATAATATGAATATTGCAGTTAATCTTTTAAGCATGATATTTGTTTTGCACATCAAATATGCTCAAAAAGCTTTTAATTAAGGCTACGGAAACGAAAAAGGTACAATTTAGTTTAGTCTGAAGTCCTGAGTCCATAGTCATAAGTCTACAATCAAAAGCTCCATCCATGGTCTATATACTCACAGACCATTAGTTTTTTTATATTATTTCGTTCTGTGAGGACACAGACCGAGGAAAGGATCTTGAGCTTACAATCATAGTCTGATCCGTGGTCTGTGTCCTCACAGACCACTATTTCTTACCCTTTCGTTTTTCTATGAGGATGCTGAGCGAGAAAAAGGTTCAACATTCAAACCAGTTAACCGATTAAACAATTAACCAGTTAACCTAATATACAGTTTGTGGTTTTCAATCGGCAGTTGGCAATGTAACAATCCCCAGCAATTTAACAATTACACATTACCGTTAACTAATTAACCTCAAAAGCATTTTCATTCAAATTTGATCCTCCACAGTACGTTTCGGTATTTTTATCCTTAATATTGCAGCATAATTTTTACCTATGAATGGCATGGTACTCATCATCGATGATGAAAAAAAAATCAGCAGTTTACTTTCCAGAATTATAGAACTTGAAGGCTTTAAAACCTTACAGGCCGGTACCGGAAAAGAAGGACTTAAATTACTTAAAAATAATGATGTAAGCCTTGTCATCAGTGATGTAAAACTGCCGGATGTAAATGGCGTTGCTTTGGTTAAAGATATTAAAGCCATAAAGCCTTATGTAGAAATTATTAACCTTACCGCCTACGGAACCATTGCCGACGGCGTTTTGGCGATTAAAAACGGTGGTTTTGATTACCTGGTAAAGGGTGATGATAATGACAAGATTATTCCGCTTTTGTATAAGGCTATGGACAAATCAAACCTGCAGCGCAGGGTTTCTGACCTTGAAAACAAGATCGCTAAAAAACACAGTTTTGAAACCATTATTGGTCAATCAAAAGCCTTAAAAGAAGCGATTGACCTGGCTAAAAAAGTAAGTGCAACTGATACTACTGTGCTCTTATTAGGTGAAACCGGTACCGGAAAAGAAGTTTTTGCCCAATCCATCCACTATGAAAGCCCAAGGGCAGCCAAGCCATTTGTAGCCTTAAACTGCAGCGGTTTTAGTCCCGATTTACTGGAAAGTGAATTATTCGGTTACAAAGCAGGTGCATTTACCGGTGCCAATAAAGATAAAAAAGGATTATTGGAAGAAGCCAACGGAGGTACCTTATTGCTGGATGAGATAGGCGAAATGAACCTCGATTTACAAGCCAAATTATTACGGGTACTGGAAAGCCAGACTTTTATAAAAGTGGGCGATACGTTAACCCAACAGGTAAACGTTCGGATTTTGGCAGCTACAAACAAAGATTTAAAAGCCGATGCAGCATCTGGGAAATTCAGGTCGGATCTTTATTACCGGCTTTCGGTTTTTACCATCATTCTGCCACCGCTTCGGGAGCGTAAAGCAGATATCCCCGCATTGGCGAAACATTATCTGAAAGAATTTGCCGAGAAGGTGAACCGCTCAACGCCAAAAATGGACGATAAGATTTTGTCCATATTGAGTGATCACAGCTGGAAAGGAAATATCCGCGAGCTTAAAAACGTGATCGAGCGTTTGGTCATTTTATCAGATGGTGATACATTGAGTGCAACAGCCCTTCCACCAGAGTTTTTCGAGTTTGCACCGATTGAAAATGATTATAACCTGCAACAGATAGAAAAACAGCATATTCAAAAAGTACTTATCCACACCAAGGGAAATAAAACTGAAACTTCGAGGTTGTTGGGGATTGGTTTAACTACGCTTTACAGGAAGATAGAAGAATACCAGATTAGAGAGGTTTGAGGGTTGAGGTTTGAAAGGCAGGAAGGTTGAGGGTTGGAAGGTTGTAAAAGTTAAAGGTTGGAATGTTGTAAAGTTGCAAATCCATCAGGCGGATTCAGCTGAAGCCATTTTTAACTAGCGCAAGCACTGAATCTTCGTTTTTTCGCCAGTCTCAAATCTCACATCTCCCCTCTCATATCTCCCTTAAACCTCAAACCTGATCCATTTATCGCCTTCGTGGCCAAAAATAAACGAACCCGGGTGCAGCATTTCGGCAATATCTTCTATTAAAGAAACCGCATTTTCGGCAGTTCTTTCGCGTTCTACATCATCGTTTAATAAAATGATACGGTTATTTTTTACGGCTGGCCAATCGGTATTTAATACAGAAGGTACTTCGCGCATTAAATTAGTCAGGGTTTTGCCTTGTTGATAATAAATCACAAAAACGGCGCTTAGCATATCGGTTTCTAACATGCCACCTGCCAACGCGATTTCCTCCGATAAAAAGTAACCCGGATTATTGCTGGTATCCACACAAGCTACAGGCATTTTATCCATAAATTTAATCTTGTGCTCCACTAAATCTAAACGTTCCTGTAATTCTTCCTGTTTGGCAGCATCAAGGCCAATAAATAAATCGTTTAAAAAAGACATCTGCATTAAATTTATTAATTTGTGCAAAAATAACATTCCTGATCGCATGCGAGGCTCATTTAAGTATATATTTTGGATTTTTTGTGTCATCTTAGTCTTTTCGTGCAAAGAAAATAATGATCATAAAGACAAAAAAGTATTCAATATCAACCTCGATCAGGGTTTAACCTCTATTGATCCGGCCTTTGCCCGCAACCAGAACGCGATTTGGATGACCAACCAGATTTTTAACGGACTGGTACAGATCGATTCATCACTACAAACCATTCCCTGTATTGCAAAAAACTGGCAGGTTTCGGATGATGCACTTACTTATACCTTCAAGCTGCGTAATGATGTATATTTTCATGACGACCCTATTTTTAGAAATGGGAAGGGCCGAAAAGTAATTGCAAGCGATTTTGTATATAGTTTTTATCGGTTGATCGATCCAAAAGTAGCCTCATCTGGTGGATGGATTTTTAGCGATAAGGTGAAGGATAAAAACAATTTCATAGCCCTGAACGATTCCACTTTCCAGATTAAACTCGTTCGTCCTTTTCCACCTTTTATGAGCCTGCTTACTACGCAATACTGTTCAGTAGTACCCAAAGAAGTGGTAGAGCATTACGGCAAGGATTTCAGGAGCCATCCCATTGGAACTGGTCCTTTTACCTTCAAATATTGGAAAGAGGGTGAAATATTAGTCTTGTTAAAAAATCCTCATTATTTTGAAAAAGATGCTAAAGGAAAGGCACTTCCTTATCTTGACGCTGTAAAAGCCACTTTTATAACCGATAAACAAAGCGGCTTTATGAGTTTTCTGAAAAAAGACCTGGACTTTTATTACAATGTTGATGGGAGTTATCGGGATGATATCCTGACAAAAAGCGGTAAAATGACCTCAAAATATAAAAGGAAATTTACGCTAACCAAAAGCCCGTACTTGTGTACAGAATATGTTGGTATATTGGTGGACACAAACCTTTCTATTGTTAAAAAATCGCCGTTAAGACAGAAGAAAGTCAGACAGGCGATCAATTACGCTATAGACCGCGACCGGCTGATTAAATACTTAAGAAACGGAATTGGTGTTGCCGCAACCTCCGGTTTTATCCCTAAGGGAATGCCAGGTTTTGATAGCCTGGCGGTGCATGGATACGCCTATAATCCTAAACTTGCTGCAAAACTTCTGGCAGAAGCCGGCTTTCCTGAAGGCAAAGGTATGCCAGAAGTAACCTTAAATACCACAACTACTTATAAAGATCTGATTGAATTTATTCAGGGCGAACTAACTGCGGTAGGCATTAAGGTAAAAATAGATGTAAGTCCAAGTGCCAGTTTAAGGGATTTAATGTCGAAAAACAATGTAAATTTCTTCCGTGGCTCATGGCTGGCTGATTATGGTGACGGAGAAAATTTCCTCTCGATGTTCTACTCCAAAAACAAAGTACCTTACGGGCCAAATTATACCGCCTTTTACAACAAGGAATTTGATCAGCTCTTTGAGAAAAGCTATTATGAAACCGATAATGATAAACGTTTTGAGCTCTACCGTAAAATGGACCAGATGGTGATGGATTACTCGCCGGTTGTACCTTTGTTTTATGATCAATCGGTGGTAATGCTACAGAATAATATTTCGGGCTATTCTTTTAATCCCTTGAGCTTAATGATTTTAAAAAGGATTAAAAAAGGGTAATTAGATTACATTATTTACTAATAAGAATACCTAAAAGCAATGCGTCATTCCCGCGCATGCGGGAATCTTAAAGCTTATTGCATTACGATTCCCAATCAACCCGATAGCTATCGGGTTGGGAATGACGAAGCCTCTATTAGAATCGGTCTATGGTAAACTATTCGAAGATTTTCAATTGTTAAACAAGGTAACTTATCCTCCGAAAAGCTCAAGATGACATTACTTATTTTAAACCTAAATAAAACACAAAAACCTACTTCTTATCCATCAATTTCCTTTTCAGAAAATCGGCGGTCGCTTCGCTTACCTTTAAACCGTTAGAAAATTTCATCCAGTGATGGGTATCATCCGGGATGGCCAGAAATTCAAAATCAAATTTCTTATCTTCAAAACGTTTAACGAGATCGACGCTTTGATTAAAGGCAACGTTCCGGTCGTCATCGGCATGGATAATCAATGTGGGCGAAGTCCATGTATTTACATAACTAACCGGTGATGATTCTTCGGCTACCTTTGCCGCAAGAGCTGCATCTGGTGCAGGTTTCCGCCCTTCCTGATCTAAATTTGTAAACCGGTTATTTACGCCATGAATGTCTACCCCGGCGGCAAATAGTTTAGAATCCTTACCAAGAGCCAATGCAGTCAGATATCCGCCATAAGAACCGCCGTAAATACCAATTTTTTCTTTGTTGATATTGGGTTGTGCAGCAAGCCATTCGCCGGCAGCTTTAATATCCTGATATTCTGATGCACCCTGTGCCCCGGCATGTATGGGTTTATGAAATTCGTAACCATAACCAATACCCAATCGGTAATTTACCGATAACACTGTAAAACCCAGATTAACCAAATATTGGTTTAAAGCATAATCTATTGAGTAATAATCCATCGGGTTCCAGCCTAAAAACATCTGCCGTTGCGGTCCACCGTGCACATAAACAATTGCCGGGTGGTTTCTAAGTGCTTTTTTTGGTGAAAACAACTGACCATAAACGGTATTTCCATCAGCAGCTTTAAAGCTTACATGTTTAGGGACAACCATATCCTTTAACGGAAAATCTTCAGGGATAAGCGATTCGCCGATCAGTTTTAGTTTTTTGTTATTAATTAAAGCTGGTAAAAGTGGCCTTTCGGCAGTTGAACTTAAACAGAAAAAAGTTTGATTATCACCTGCAACAACAGGGTAAGCTTCTATGCCTTTTCCTGAAGTTAATTCCTGCATATTGGCTTTATCTACCGAAACTTTATAAACGTGACACCTATCCAGATCATCTATATCGCTCCCTGCATTGGCTGCAAAAACCAGGGTCTTTTTATCAGTACTTAACTTAATATTCTCTACAGCAAAATTACCCTGGGTAAGCAACAAACGCTTTGATCCATCCGGATTGATGGCATAAAGGTGCGGCCAGCCGTCTTCATAAGAGGTAAAAACAATTTTTCCATCGGCCCATAACAAGTTTGCGCCACCATCAATTGTGGGGAATGAACCGCGTAATGTTTCGGGAGCTTTCCAGATCTGTTTTCCGGTTCCGGTATTTACGTTAACTGTCCAAATGGCCCATGGTTGGTGCTTTTTAGTTAAGATGGAATCAGTTTCACCTCCGATGCCAGGCGTTCTTACAAAAGCAATATCATTTCCATCCGGCGACCATACCGGGATATTATCTTTAGAAAAAGAAGGCAATAACCATTTAACCGGTGTTTGCTGATCGGTGTAAACCCCTAGAAAGGAGTGATCGCTACGGTTTGAAATAAAAGCTATTTTTTTTCCGTCAGGCGACCATTTGTAGGCTCCGTTTATTCCTTTGGCATAAAACAGGTTTTTAGCCGCTGAGATTCCATCAACCGGACTAATCATCACCTGACCACTTTTAGCAAAAATAACCTGATCGCTATTGGGCGAAATCACGGGATTATCACCTTCGCCCAACAGAATTACTTTACCACCTTCAAAAGGAACGCTAAACACCTGCACTTTAGGCGCAATTGGAGATGAATTTGCATTAACAGGAACACCATCCCTCCCGCCATGGTCTCCGCCACGTACAAATATAATCCATTTGCCATTCTGAGAAATAGATAAACTGGTTAATTCCTGCCCGTCATCTTCAGTATAATCTGTAATTTTTACCGCTTTATAATCTGGAGCCTGCGCTACATAAATATTTCTTTTCCCTTGTTCATTTGCTGCCCAGGCAATTTTATTTTCTATGGGCGATGCCACTAGTTGTGTAGGAAAAGGATATGATAAAACAGATTTTAAGCTAAAAGATTGTGCGAATATATTAGAAGTAGAGAGTAGAACCAGAAGGAAAAACAGTGCTTTTTTCATTTATCATATAGTTTGGCGCTAAGCGTATGGGGTGAGCGAATAATGTTGGCAAATAACATTTGGCGAAAAGTATATTAAACGCTCTCCGCCAAACGCCATTCGCTTTATCTTACTGATCCCACCACAATCTGGTTGTTCTTGGCACATCAACAGGTACGTTGTTTCCATTTTTACTTCTTTCACCCTGGGTATAATCTAACCTGCGAATAAATGTTGGCAGTGCATTGTTAAATGGCAAGGCAAAGTCTTTATACTTATAATCAAAGCGGCGGGCATCATTCCAGGCTTCAGGATTTAAATAAGTGGCAATGTATTTTTCTTTAAAAATTAAGTCCTTGGTTAAAGCAGCCGCGCCCACACTAACTACAGGGTTTGCCAGGTAAGCATCACGATTTGCTGCAGTAACCTGAAACTTATCCATATTTGCACTGATACCGGCAAGGTATGCTGCATAAGCCTTGGTTTTATCGGTATTGAAATAGGCTTCGGCTTCTATAAATTTTAGTTCCGCAAAGGTAACGATGAATATCGGCGAAGTATCGCTGGTCCATGGGGAGTTCCTCGAGATATAACATTCATCCTTTGTGGTATTTGCTCCAGGCAATCTGTTACCTGACCCGTTTACCGTTCCTATATAAATGTTATTTACGGTTTTATCAGTAATCTTTTCTATACGGGGATCAAAAACAGTAAATGTAGTACCATTTAAAGCATCGATCAATTGTTCCGAGAGCCAGCCGCCCAATGACTGCTGTGAATTTAATAAAGCCACATTGGCCCATGGATTACGCTCTTTAAAGGTAGCCATACTGGCATCATCTGTATTTGTTGTAAAAGAATTGCTCAATGCAGCCAATACAGCTGTAGGATTGTAAGAACTGGTTTTACTGATCTTGTTTAATAACCTGGCTTTTAAAGCATAAGCCATTTTTAACCAGTTTGCCCTTTCTGTAGTGCTTTTCCCATAAATTAAATCGCTGGTTGGTGCCAGTTTAATGGTTGCATTTGTTTTAGCAAGCTCTACAATGGCCTCATCTAAAAGTGCCATAGCCTGATTATAAACATCTTGTTGTTTATCATACTTTGGCGTAAGGTTATTGATATTAAAGGCTTCCGAAAAGGGGGCATCTCCCCACAAATCATTCACCAGTGTTAGGTTATAGGCAATGAGCACATTGGCTACGCCTTTATATTCGCTCGAGCCTTGTGCAACAGCCAGCTTTTTCATTTCATTCGCATCGGCCATGGCAAAATAAAGCGCATCCCAGGTGGCCGTAAAATCAATGGCCTGATAAGTATCGCCAGCTCCATTGGCTGCCGGATTGGCCGTATACTGTACATAAGGGGCAATAATGCTTCCGATGAAGTAATTGTCATTTGCTGCTTTATAGGTTGATGTGGCCAGTAAAGTACTTAACGTAGCTACCGGAACCTGGTTCGGATTATCAGACAGTGAATCAAAATAACTGTCTTTACAGCTTTGCAAAGCTAGTGTTGCAATTAAAGCTGAGCACAATGTATATTTTATAATTTTTTGCATCGTATTTCTATTTAAAAACCAACATTAAGGGTGAACATGATTGTACGGGCTGATGGATAGGTAAAACCAGCAGAACCATCGTTATTACTGCCCGAATCGTAAGAGCTTGATTCAGGATCAACACCATAATATTTTGTCCACAACCATAAATTATTTCCGGTAACCGATAACGAAGCATTTTTAATCGCTTTTGCAGGCAACCAATTTGCTGGTAAGTTATAGGTTAAACTGGCAGAGCGCAAACGTACCCAGGAGGCATCGCTTACAAAGGGCTCAGAAACGTTACGGTAATAGATGCGGTAATATCCTTCGCCATAATCAACACCATCTGGTCCTATCCTCTGGCCCATATAAACCGGTTTTGTGTTTGGTTGACCATTGGCCAGTACGCCATCAAATACCTTCACTGTTCTTCTGTCTGCAGTATAATCAGGTAATCCGAAAGCCGAATAAAAATCTTCTAACCAGTTGTATTTTTCAAATCCTAAACGGGCATCGAACAATACATTTAAACTGAAATTTTTGTATTTGAAAGTATTGCCCATGCCGATAATATATTTCGGTTGCGAATTACCCAATAGTTTCTGCTTTCCACCCGAAATGCTCGGAAAACCATTTGCGCTGATTAACAGTGGAAGGTTTTTATCAAGTACTACCGGATCTTCAGGCGTGCTTCCATAATAACGGTTAAAGTAACTGCCATAAATATTGCCATAAGGCTGTCCTTTGATCAATTTCATGGTTACTCCGGCATTGCCATACCCTCTTGCCGCGCCATATACAATTTCTGATATCCCGTTAGGCATACTCAGCACCATGTTCCGGTTAGCCGAAAAATTAACATTTACATCCCATCTGAAATCTTTTGAAACAATGGGTTTTCCATTTAATACCAGCTCTACTCCCCTGTTCCTGATATCGCCAGCATTGATTGATTTGGTTACATAACCTACAGCAGACGAAACCTGTGTCTGGATAATCTGATCCTTGCTTAATGAATAATAGTAAGTAAAATCGAAGCCTAAACGGTTTTTAAAGAAAGACATTTCTAAACCGGCTTCGTAAGTATTGGTAAATTCAGGACGGAGGTCGGGATTACCAAGATTTGGAGCAATGGTTAAACCGCCTGTTCCTGTTGGCAAAGAGGTATAAGGTGAGTAGCCTGTAAAAGTAGAATATTCGGATGCATCTTTACCGATCCTCGCATAAGATAAACGCAATTTGGCCTGACTAATGGCAGCAGGCAATTTAAACTGATCGGAGAATACATAACTTAAACTTGCTGAAGGATAGAAAAACGATCTGCTTGCTTTCGGTAGCGTTGAGGTAATATCGTTTCTTCCGGTTACAGTTAAGAAAAGGTAATTTTTGTAATCAAAAGTAGCCTCTCCGAAATAACCCACCAGTCTTTTTTGTTTTAGCGTTTGGGTTGGTGTAAGTACACCGGCATTGGCTAAATTAAAGAAATTATACACGCCGAGAATACTACCTAGCGTACCAATCTCTTTCGACTTACGGTCGTAAAGTTCTTGTCCTAGCCTTAATGTTCCGGTAATATCATCGGTTATTTTAGTGTTAAAGGTGGCCACAAAAGTACTGTTGATGGTTCTGAATTTGGTATTATACTCACCATAAAAACCTTGTTGATTATCGTACATGGCTTCAGTAGCATACATTGGTCCACGGGCGGTACGCACGCGGTTATCACCATAAGTATCTACCCCTAAACGGTAAGAAAAATTAAGCCATTTAGCAGGATCGTAACTCAGACTTGCCCCACCTATAAAGCGGTTAACATCGCCTTTAAACTTATTGTTTGCCGTACCCCATATCGGGTTATTTGTTCCTAAATATTTTTGCGAACCATCTGCATTCTGATAATCGGCAACATCATAACGTGGCGACCAATAAGCCAAACCTTCTCCAAAGCGGTCGGCACTGTAAGTATAACCGCCGGAATTGGTAAAATTCATATTAACCGATGCTTTAAATTTCGGGCTGATGATAAAATCGGTATTCAACCTTCCGGAGAAATTTTTGTTATCGGTATTGGGCATCATCCCTTTTTGGTAAAGCTGCGAAATGGAAGAGAAAAACTTTATGGCATCACTTCCTCCGGTAACCGACAACGAATTTTTAACCTGTTGTCCGGTACCAAAAGCGCGGTCGTAGTTATTGAACAATTGATCGGGATGTGTTGGATCGATCAATTTTGCCTCAGCAATGGTTGGCCCCCATCCTGGCCCGATACCTCCTGGAGGATTGGTATAAACACCTAAAACGCCCTGGGTATATTCTGTTTGAACATCAGGTGATTTCAACACCTCGTCAAAACCGTAACTGCTGTTAAAATTAACACTTACACCATTCTGTTTGCCTCTTTTGGTGGTGATGACCACAACACCGTTGGCTCCCCTTAACCCATAAAGCGCGGTAGCGGCACCTCCTTTTAAAATATTGATGGTCTCAATATCTTCAGGATTGATATCTGAAGCCCTGTTGGTTACCCCCCTAGAGCCAAATGCGGTTCCATCAGGATTGGCACCAGCGGTAGAAGTTGAGTTATCAATCTGTACTCCGTCAATCACATATAAAGGATCGCCAGAAATGTTAGGATCGATGGAGTTAACACCCCTGATCCGGATACTTGCCCCCTGGCCCGGACCGCCACCGGTACTCGAAATTGTTGCACCAGCAACTTTTCCCTGCAAAGCATTAAGCAGGTTGGGCTGGTGGTTATAGTTTAAATCGCTGCTACTAACACTTTGTGCGGCATAACCTAAAGACTTAACCTGCCGGGTAATTCCTAAAGCAGTAGAAATGGTTACTTCCTGCAATTCCTGAGCATCAGAAGCCAGGGCCGCATTAATAGTAGTTTTACTGCCAATGGTAATTTCCTGCGCCTTATATCCGATAAGGCTAATTACAAGCACTGCACTGGGCGATGGCGCCTGTATCGTAAAACTACCATTACCATCAGTTGAGGTACCCGTTGTGGTTCCCTTAATTTTTATGCTTACTCCGGGTAACGGACCACCATCATCAGAAGAAGTTATTTTTCCTGTTATGGTTTTTACCTGAGCCAAAGTGGTGAGGCCAGTAAGTAAAATGCACAGAAAAACAAGTGAGGTAAAGATTTTTCTCATATCTGGATTATTTAGGGTAATGATTTGTTAGTTAATTGCAATATAAGTTTTTAACGACACAAAAACGCATAAAACACGACAACCGTAAGCAATTTAAAGTATTTTTTACATTACAAAATGTATATCCCTGCACAAACAAGCAAATAACCGCTACATAAAACCGCATAAAACCATAAAACGTTATGATTACCTCAAAAAAGGCCCCGGCACTGTCTATTAAATCATCAAAATGATATTTGAGGAGAATTTTAGATGTTTCAGCAACGCTTCTATCAGTTAATCCAATTTTTTTACTGATTTTAATACCTGATAAAATTAACAGATCAGCTTAGGCAGTAAAACGCTTTAAGTAAGTGTAACCCAACAAATATTTGTAACCACCTAAGGCACCTTAGGTCATCTAAGTTTTCTAACTCCTCTTTAAAATTAACCTATCGGCTAAGGTGTGCTCAGGTGTCCTAGGTGGTAAAACGCTTGAGGTAAAATCAACAAACATTTTGTGATTACCTAGGGTACCTTAGATCATTTAAGGAATCATTTACTTAAGTGTTAAACAAAAAAAGTCTTTCCGGGTTAGCGGAAAGACTTTTAAAAAATATATCTGGACTGGGTTTTTACTGTTGAACACCGCCCATGCCACCTTGTTGCTGATCTTGCTTCACATCGTCGTTTTTGATTTTTTTCTTCTCGGTAAACTTAAGCTTACCGAAAGAATAGCTAAAGTTAACACCGAATGAACGTAGAGGATAATAAATATTAGCACTTTGGTAAATCGTACCTGTTGCATTTATCGCATTGTTTACTGTTTTTATATGTAAATCTTTCGTGAACGGATTTAGAACGTTAAGACCAATACTTCCCTTTTTCTTCAAAATATCTTTCTTGATAGATCCCCCATAGATATAGAATGGATCTGTTGAACCTTGATAGGTACGTCTTTTCGAGGTGATCACATTAAAAAGCTCAAAATTGTAGCCTTTGCCAAAACCATAAGCAGAGCGTATAAACCAGTTGAAATTAAAATATGTACCTGTATTGATATTGGTTTGGGTATTAGTTACTGAATAAGTATTTCCAGCAAAATTTGTCATCAGGGTCCATTTCGGTTTAATGTTGTACGATGCGAAAAGATTGAATCCATAGGTTTCTGCTGTACCAACATTGATATATGAGGTTAAGGTTTTGTCAACCAATTGATTTGTTGTCGTATTTAACTCTTGAATTGGAGAAATAGAACTTTCGATAACCCCACCTGTACGGCGATAAAAAACTGATGCGTTGATAACAGAACCCTTGATAAATGTTGAATATCCAAGCTCTAGATTATCACTTAACTCAGGGCTTAACTGCGGATTTCCCTGTTGAATATTAAACAAATCACTTGTATTTCTGAATGGGTTTAAATAAGATTGAGTAGGCCTCTGTACCCTGCGGTTATAGCTCAATTTAAGCGTTGTACTACCTTTTAGGGTTCTAGATACAATTACACTGGGAAACAGATTGAAGTAATCATTTTTTTGAATTCCACTGCTTTGGGTATTGAAATCTATTTGAGTGTATTCGGCTCTTAAACCACCCTTAACTTGTATTTTCTTGGTTAAATTGAAGCTGATTACCCCATAACCTGCTCCAACATTTTGGTTATATTCGAAATCTTGTGCAGAAACATCAAACTGGCTTTTAATATCTCTGAAAATACCTTTAGCCCCAACCTCTAAAACAACAGCCTTACTAAATGGATAAGTGTAATCGGTTTGAGCTGTGTATTCATTATTCTTACCTGTATTATTACTAATCAACGTTTGCCCAGTTATAGCACCATCAGGAATGAAAGTATTACTAAAACTTGTTGGGGTACGACCTGTTGAAAGCTGTGCAGAAATTGAAAACTCCTCTCCTTCCTTTTTGCTGGTTTTACGGTAATCTACGTTCCAATCCATATTATTAAACGTCATATCCATATCGCTAATATTGGTTGCTGCCAAATTATTGATAATATATTTAGATGAACCTGGACCACCATTAGAAAAGTTATTTAATTTAACTGTTGTACTAATGTTATTGTAAGCATTAAAGTCATAATCTAAACCTACACTTCCATTGTAACCATTGCGACTCCATTTAGAAACACCATCCTGTACTCTGTTGTCGGTAGTTCCATCCTTGTATATAGTATTGGTTACAAACGATGTTCTTGAATCCTGGGCGTAAGCCAAGTTTGTACCTAAACTGGTATTTACACTCAAACGACCTGTTTTTGCGGTTAGATTAAACGCTCCATTATTTTGACGCGTTCCTGCCGCAGCACTTACACTTCCTGAAACGCCTTGAGCACTAGATTTTTTTGTGATAATATTAATAATGCCGCCAGAACCTTCCGCATCGTATTTAGCAGATGGGCTTGTAATTACCTCTACACTCTTAATTTGTTCAGCAGGAATCATCTTTAATGCATCAGCTACGCTACTTGCCATCGTACCAGATGGTTTACCATTAATTAAAACCCTTACTGCTGCACCACGAAGTTGAATGTTTCCCGTAGGATCTACTGAAAGCATGGGCACTTTACGCATTACATCTGTAGCATCGCCACCTGCATTTGTACCATCAGCTTCTGCATTGTAAACCATTCTATCGATTTTATTTTCGATAACCGCTTTTGTACCCTGAACCTGAACATCGGCCAGGGTATTTTCTGATCCTGAAATATAAATCGTTCCAATGTTATTATCCGGCTTAGATGGCGTTGTGGTAACCAAAACCGTTTTTGTTTTGTAACCCATAAAACCGATCATCAGTTTATAAGAATCAGGAGAAATATTTTGTAGTGATAATTTTCCTTTTTCGTCGGTTACCCCACCGTTTACAGATTTATTATCTTTCACGGTAATTAGTGATACCGTTGCATAGTCAATCGGTTTTTTTGTTACTGAATCAAGTATAGTTGCAGTAATACGTCCGGTAACAGTAGTTTTCTTGGCCCCACCACCAAAGCCGCCCGGAAATTGGGCCTGTGCAGTAAAAAATATCCCAAGGGTGAGGATTAAAAGTAAAAGTTTTTTCATGTTAAGAGTTAGTCTTTTGTAATTAGTCTACGCAAATTGCATTTTGTTACAATAATACGCTATACTTTTTATTCCAACTCTATGTTTTGTTCGGTGAATGATGGAGATTTATCGGTGAAGGGAGAAGAGGTTCATTAGCCATTGGTTCATTGGTCATTTGTTTCTTGGTGAGTGCAAACGGGTTAACTGTTTAAATTGGTTAATCGGTTAACTGTTGCAGGATGGTTAAAACGATAATTCCCCAAGAGGAACTTTCTTTCGAGCAGCCCGGATAGCTATCGGTTGCAACGAAGTTGAGACGACGACTCTTCGCGGACTAAAACTACAAACTCATCCATTTTACATCTTACCTTGAAATATTATTCGGTCTCGAGTACACCATCTGCATCACATTAATATTCCGCATAGCAAAAGCGGCTTCGCAGTAATTTAAGTAATAGTTCCATTTGCGGATAAAGGTTTCATCAAAACCCAGTGCTTTTACCTTATCAAGGTTTTTATTGAATTCGATGAACCATAAATGAAGTGTACGGGCATAATCTAAACCCATATCCTTTAAATCAACCATAGTTAAATCGCCGGTTTCATTAATTGCTTTGTTCATCGCAGCTACCGAAGGCAAAAGTGATCCCGGAAAAATATGTTTCTGGATCCAGTCTACACCGTTTCTTAGTTTATCGTACCTGCAATCGGGCGAGGTAATTACCTGAAAGGCAAAAATTCCATCTGGTTTTAAAAGTTCCTGACATTTTTCGAAATAGGTTTCTAAATACTGGTGACCTACGGCCTCTAACATTTCGATGGAAACGATCTTATCAAAAGTGCCTTCAATTTTACGGTAATCCTGAATAATGACAGAAACTTTATCGGCCAATCCTTCAGCATGTACACGCTCCATCGCAAGTTTTTGCTGTTCTTTAGAAATAGTAACCGAAGTAACTTTACAGCCATAATTTTTGGCCAAAAAGATAGCGTTTCCGCCCCAACCACTTCCGATTTCCAACACATGATCAGTTGCTTTGATTTTTAACTGACTGGCCAAACGGTCGTATTTAGCGTATTGCGACTCCTCTAAACTTAAATCTTCAGGGTTAAAATAACCGCTGGAATAAGTCATGGTTTTATCCAGAAAAGTGGCAAAAAAATCGTTGTTGAGGTCGTAATGCTCAGAAATATTTTTCTGCGATCCGGCTAAAGTATTAGCCCTGCGCACGTGATAAATCTTGTTTACCCATTTAAAAATGCCCAAAGCAATGGATTTTACCTTGCTCCCGGTAACCGAGGGTGCATTCTCAATATTTAGGATTACCCATTTAATTACGTTGGTAATGTTTGTGGTATCCCAAAGACCCGAGGTGTAGCCTTCGCCAAATCCGATATCGCCATAAAGCGCGATGGATTTAAAAAAATCAGAGTGATTAACCTGGATATGTGCTTCAATTTTATGTTCACCATTCCCAAATACCAAAGTTTCGCCATTTGGCAGCGAAAGTTCCAATTTTCCTAAAGTCATTTTGGAAAGTGCATTAAGCACCACTCTTTCGAAAAAACCCGTTGATGTTCTGGTAGCGGTAAGCGTGTTCATAATCTTTGATCTATTTGATTTGTGGTTTATAGGGTTTATATACGTTACGTTGCAGCTCAGGGTTTTCAGCTTTTGGATGAAAAGGTATTTTTTTTATCCAGAGTTTAAAGGCCTGCCAATGGATCATGCCCATTACCTGCAAAGGGATTAAAGGTATAGAGAAAAAATACCGCAGCAAACTGGCGTTGGTTAATGGCTTTTTCTCACCCATTAAGGTACTGATAAAAAACAATTTACCATTCTTATCCAGGTCGTTAATTTTAATATCTAGCGTATCAGCAGGCACTTTTAAGTTAAAATCGAATGAATCGTCGTGATCGATAAAGGGTGAAACGTAAAAATATTTTGTGGTTATTTTTTTAAAGGTATCGCCATGCAATTCTTCTTTTCCAAAGAAAAAAAGTTTCATTTCGCGGTAAGTATTGCTGATTTCTGCCACACAACAAACCGGATTGGCCTCCTGATCGAAGCAATAATAAAAGGAAACCGGATTAAAATTATAACCTAAAACATTAAGGTTGGTAAGCAGTTTTATTTTAAGTCCGCTTCCGTCAATCCCATTTTCTTTTAAATAATCTTCTACATGCTGGCGTGTATTTTTGGTCTGATCGGGATTTTCTTTTGGCAACTGAAGGTGTTCGGCATCACGAAAAGAAAAAAGGTTAAATTTATTCCGGCTAAACCAGCGCAGTTTTTGCGTTAGCAGATCCAACTCATCCAGATCGATGTAGAACATATACACCCTGTACCAAAAAGAATGTTTTTTGGGTGCCAGGCGGTGATGCATGACTTTTGCGGTGTAGATGGATGAGTTAAATTTCATTGTTATTACAATTTACAAAATTTTATTGTTGATCGTCATTTTGAGTTCATTGTCATTCTGAGCGCAGCGAAGAATCATTTTAAACGATCCGTCATTCCCGCGCAGGCGGGAATCTTAATGCAATTTACAAGCCATACTAAAGCATTACGATTCCCAATCAAGTTGGGAATGACGTAACTGGTTATAACCCCCTGCACAAATCCACCGCACTCTTATAAGCATCTTCATGGAAACCGTACTTAAAATAACTTCCGCAATAATATATCGGCCCCGTTTCGTTTAGCTTATGCAACTGCTCCTGTGCCTGCATGGCCGGAACATCGAACAAAGGGTGATGGTAATCGATTTCCTTAATGATTTTTTCCGGGTTTAAACTTTCTGTAGGATTAATGGAAACAAAATAATTCTGCTTTTTAGAAACGCCCTGTAAACTGTTCATCCAGTAAATGGTACTCGGCAATAATTTATCACCCTGCTTTTCTACACGATAATTCCAGCTGCTCCAGGCCAGTTTCGCTTTTGGCATCTGCTTTTCATCGGTATGCACCACAGCTTTGTTTAACTGGTATTTGAATTTAGAAAGCAGTTCAGTTTCTAATACTGTTTTATTTTTTACAATTTCGAAAGTTTGGTCGGCGTGACTGGCCATAATCACTTTATCAAATTCGATTTTCTCGCCCTTTTGATTTTCCACCTCAACTTTGCCATTTTCTAAACGCTTTATCGAAATAATTTTATTATTGATTTTGATTCTGTCGCGGAATGGCGCGATCAGTTTTTCGCGGTAAGCCTGACTACCATTTTGCAAAGTATACCATTGATGCTGGGTATCTAAACCTAAAAAACCATGATTTTTAAAGAAACGGATCAGCGTAACAGCCGGAAAATCCAGAATCTGTTCCATCGGGGCACTCCAAACCGCAGCGCTCATCGGGATGAGGTATTGCCAAAGCATCTCTTCGTTGTAACCAAATTCCTTAAAAAACTGCCCGATCGAATAATCCTGATATTCCGGCTTATCCAAAATTTCGACACTCTGCTTATTGAAACGGTTAATCTGCATCAACATTTTTAAATAAGAAATATTGAACAAATTTTTCCGCTGGGCAAAAAGATGATTTAGGCTAGAGCCGCTGTATTCTAATTTTTTAGGCAGAAACTGCACACTGAAAGACATATCGGTTTTAATTACCGGCGCATCAATCTCAGCAAACATCTCCGTCAAATTGGGATAGGTTTGATAGTTAAAAACCATAAAACCGCTATCCAGGTAAATGGGTTGTCCATCTTCTTCCAGCGTTATGGTATTAGTATGACCACCGATATAATCGAGCTCTTCGAAAAGGGTAATGTCGTATTTATGCTGCAGTTTGTGGGCACAGCCCATGCCTGTTATTCCGGAGCCGATAATGGCGAGTGTTTTCATTATATAGATTTGATAATTGAGATACAAGATTTGAGATATTAGATTTGAGACGGACGCATCTAGTCCCCTAAACCTTAATCCTATACCTTAACTTTTTCAAACAAATAATGGCACACCATCCATTCGTTTCCTTTATTATAATTGAAGAGTTCGGCGCAGGACATGTAGAATAACCTCCAATATACCCACCATTTTACCGCCTGATCTTTACCATAAGTGCGTTCTAAAATCGGCATAATTTCTTTTTTATGCTTATCCATATTGCTTAACCATGCTTCGGAAGTTTTACCGTAATTGGTTCCGTTTACCACCCAGTGTTTATCAATTTTCAGGTCATCATTAAAGTAGAAAAACAAATGATTTGATGGCATAATCCCTCCGGTAAAAAAATATTTGCTCATCCAATCGGTTTCATCAATTACCTCAAATTTGTAGGCCAGGGTTTTATGGGTAAAAATATGCACAAAAAGTTTTCCATCAGGTTTCATGAAAGAAGCCACCTTATTGAGCAGGAATTTATAATTACGCATGTGCTCAAACATCTCTACTGAAACCACGCGATCGAATGTATCGGCGATAGTAAAAGTGTTCATATCGGCAGTTAAAACCGTTAAATTCTGAATTCCACGCTGTTTTGCTGTTTCATCTATAAAGATTTTCTGCGTGGCGGAGTTAGATACCACGGTAAAAGTGCTATCCGGAAATTTAGCCGCCATATACAACGAAAGCGATCCCCAGCCGCAGCCCAGTTCCAAAACATTTTGCCCGCGCTGTAAATCAGCCCTCTTGCAGGTTAGAGCCAGCATATCATCTTCTGAAGTATCAATATCTTTAACGCCCGGTTTCCAGTAACCGCTGCTGTATTTTAAATTTTTACCCAAACAATATTGAAAAAATTCGGTAGGGAGCTCATAGTGCTGCTCATTGGCATCGGCTGTATTTACTGCAATTGGCGATTGCTTTAGCTCTGTAACCAGATCCATAAATTTTTCCTGCTGTAATTCCTCATCGCCAAGCGTTTCGTCATCCAGGCGTTGTTTACATAATTTTCTGATGCCGATACGCAAGGCGGTATCAGGAAGTTTGTCGTTTTCTAAAAGTTTATCGTACCACATGTAATTTTGGAGTTTGATGGTCGGAAGTCCGAAGTCGGATGTCCGGTGTTATTATTTTATACGCAAAACGCCTAACAGCGGATTGGCTAATGTTAATTTTCTTAATTCGGATTTGCTAGCCCATAAACCTCTGTCTTTCAGACTCCTGTCTTCCGACTATTTTTTTTCCACGGAAAAAAGGCACTCGTTGTTTCCTGGTATTTTTTATAAGCTACGGGTTTGCTCCGCAGGTTTTGTTCTTCATTATTCGGCACACCGGTAACTTTGGTTAATAAATATAAAATAATGGCCGGACTGATGATAGCGAGAATACCCCATGGCGAAGCCAGTGCGAAAATAAAATAGCCCATCCAGGTTAACCATTCAAAGAAATAATTTGGGTGACGGCTGTAGTACCACAATCCGGTATCGCAAACCTTGCCTTTATTGCCGGCATCTTTTTTAAATGCAGCAAGCTGTCTGTCGGCAATCATTTCACCGAAAAAAGCGATTACCCATACTAAAGCGCCAATAAATTCTAAAATAGAAATTCCCTGCGATTGATTTGCCGTGATGATAAAAAATGGAATCGCCAGGATTACATTGGAAATGGCCTGAAACTGAAAAAACACAAAGAAATTGCGGTCGGCTTTGTCTCCCCATTCTTTACGCAACTGCTCATACCTTCCCTCTTCTTCATCTAAATGACCGATTACCCTTTGCCAAAGGTGGATGCCCAATCTCAATTCTGCCAGCAAAAACATGCCGCAGATTAAAATTTTACGGGGGTCAAAACCATCGGAAAGAAAGAAAGTAATCAGTGTAATTACCGGGAAATTTAATGCCCAGAAAACATCAACCACACCGGCGTTTTTAATTTTCTTTGCCCAGAGCCAAACCATGGCCATAATCAAGCAGCAAGCAATTAGCGAAATGAGCGCGAGGAATAGTAGATGTTTATAATCCATAAAAAGGTTTAAGGTTTAGGGCATAAGGTTTAAGGAAATGCATTCTACTTTAGGTTTTCACCTTCAGCCTTACACCTTTTGCCTTCTACCTTTATTAACCAACAACTCTCTAACACCTTCGCCATCTTTTAGTTTGAATAAATGCACTAAAACATAAGCCAGGGTTGCTATGCTGCCTAAACATACGAACAAAATGGTAATAGAGATTTTAAGAATAATGCTTTTTTCTTTATAAAACATCCAGAGAGTGATAATGAAGATGTTAGCGTAAAAATCCCAAAGGGTAGCGCGCATCCAGGGTATGCTACCCAGAAAATCCCATTGATCAAACAGGTTACTTTCTAACGAAGTGCTGATTACTTTATAGCACATAAAAACTAACAGTGCAGCGAAAATGATTTTGAGGAAGTTGATCATCAGATGGCTTTAATTTTTTAAAACAGATTGCTGTATATACGGTAAGATAGGCAAAAAGGATTTTATTATATAAGCCTTTATTATTCTACGACTCCGCTCAGCGCGATAAAACAGTGGGTTATTCTCCGTGTTTTCTGTGCCTCCGTGGCAAAAAATAAAAGCGTTTTTTTTGAAAAGCAGGGTCCGGTTTTTATCGGTTGCAGTAGCCCTGCCATTTGCTTCAATCTTTTTGAGGTACTGTACTACTCAGGCGCAAGTATCTGTTTCATAGGCTGCAGATGACGGTATATATGAGATGCTGCAAACAAAAAGGATTTTCGCTGCTGTCAGGTTTAGGTTACACAAAACAGTGCAAAATGGAAAAAACTAAATCCTGGAGCTAGCTGGAAAGAACTAAATAATGCTCTGTGGGGACACAGACCATGGAATGAGAAGAAAATATTTATCTATTATCAGTCGAAATACCGAATCTATTAAATCCGTGTTTTTCCGTGCCTCAGTGGCAAAAAACCTATTTATTTAGGTTGCTTAGATGATGGTCTGTGGGGACACAGACCATGGCGCGAGAAAGAATTAACTTTAGCTTTTCAGCTTTAGTCTTTGAGCTTTAAGCTTCCCCTTAAACCTTCCTGATCTTAATAATCTTCATCCAGTGTAATACTTTCATTACCGGGTAGGTCGGATCAAATTCCCACCATTTGCTTGCAAAGTTGGGACTATTTGGTTTTTTATGGTGGTTGTTCTGAAAAAGTTCACCCATTAATAAGAAATCCCAAGGTAAGGAGTTTTTACTGTGGTCATCATTATCATGATTAGAATAACCGTATTTATGTCCGCACCAGTTTACAATTGCACCATGTAAAGGGCCCATTAAAAAGTGTACTGGCAATAAAATGTACAGCCACCAATGGTTGGCAAAAGCAATATAAAAACCAATATAAAATAAACCACATGCAATTCTCCAGGCCCACGAATTTCCTATTTTATCAACAATAGGCCATTCCGGATAATTACCCTGAAAAGCTGGCTCTGGCTGTATTTTAAACTGCAGATAATTCATATACATGTTTTTTGTAGCAATCATCATCCCGAAAACATCCTTAAAAAAATGTGGCGAATGCGGATCTTTTTCTGTGTCACTGTAGGCATGGTGCATCCTGTGCAAAATGGCGTAAGCCCTCGGGTTTAAAAATGAGGAACCTTGCGAAATCAGCAATACCAGGTAGAAAAACCGCTCCCAGAAAAGCTCCATTTTAAACATCTTATGTGATGAGTAACGGTGAAGGAAAAAGGTTTGACTGAAAAGGGATAAAAACCAATGGCAAAGAAAAAAAATGAAGATAATCATGTATGATGTGTATGCTTTATAAACGTAGTTTGAGGGCGTTTAGTTTTCCAGCGTATAGAAAACTGCTTTAGTTTAAGCGTTTAGAGTAAAAGGATCTTGCTCTGATTTGATAAAAACAAGATCCTTTTTAAAGTATTTATTATCTACCGAAATCGTCCTGAACGCGCACAATATCGCTTTCATCTGATGGGTTCGAAGCATCGGTATGTTGCCAGATTTCTGCCACAACTCCCCAGTCTTCTAAACCGATTAAACGGTGACGTTCGCCTTGCTGTAATTTGATCTGATCTTTTGGTGCATATTTTTTCACTTCACCTTCTTCGTCCGTCTGGCTGGTTTTAATACCAACTGTACCGGTAACCACTTGCCATATTTCGGCTCTGCGGTGGTGATATTGCCACGAAAGGCGTGTATTTGGAGCAACGATTAAAATTTTTGGACTTAATTTACCACCAATTTTAAGGTCTTCTACATTTAATCCATCAAAATAAGTATCGGCAAATTGTTGTGCCTGCGCTTCGTCTATAACAAAGAAACCACCCCAAGGACGGGTTTCATCGCGGTTTACTACATTAAAACCTTCAATTTTTAAACGTTGTGCTACGCTTTCGAATATTTCTTTTTTGTCGTTTGTCATTGATAATTATTTGTTTTCTAATGATTGTCGAGGTTTATAGGCATAAATAATTACCTATATGGTTCTATAATTGCCGCAAAAATAAGCCTAATAAATTAAAAAAGACCTCTCGTACCTTTTATTTTTTTAGGCAGAAACTACCTGGGTACGCTAAAACCATTCATAAGCCCATTAAATGCTGTAAAATTGCTGATAAAATCGATTTATTAATCATCATATCAGCCTTTGCTTTAGTATGTTTGAAGAAATATAACTCCCGCACTAACAATGATCCGTAAACTCAGTATTTTCATTTTATTATCTTTAATTTTCATGCAGGAAATCTCTGCCAAGGTATACCGCATTGGCTCAGAACAGGAATTTAAGGCTGTTCAATCTTTACTGATTCCGGGAGATGAGGTAGTAATCAAAAATGGAATTTATACAGATTGGTCTATAAGTATCAACAACAAAGGAACTTCGTTAAAGCCTATCATTATACATGCAGAAAAACAGGGTATGGTTATTTTTTCGGGAAGTGTTACCAAACCAATATTCAGCGTTTTAGGAGAATATGTTTTTATTAAAGGAATCAACTTTAAAGATTGTGTGTTAACTAAAACTGGTGTACTGATTGAGCTTGCTACCAGCAATAATTGCCGGATATCCAACTGCAGTTTTTCTGCAAACCAGGTTAGAACTCAATTTACTCCGCTGGTCATTATTTCAGGAAATGGCAGCAATAACGTAATTGAAGGTTGTAGTTTTATATCCAATGTGGATAACCAGGATGTGCAGGTTAAAATTACGAAAGATGCCTACCCAAAACTTACACTGATTGAAAACAACATTTTTAGGGATAAAAATAAAGTGAGCTGGCCAAATGCTAATGGTGGTGAATGTGTGCAGGTTGGACAGGATCCGGTATTATTGGGCAATCTAAAACCAGAAACTACCGTTCGCAAAAACAGGTTTATCCATTGCAATGGCGAAAATGAAGTGATCAGCAATAAAAGCAGTGGCAATAAATACCTTAACAATTATTTTGAAGATAATGATGGTGAACTGGTGATGCGTGGCGGCCACGATTGTATAATTGCCGATAATACATTTAAAGGTGGTACTGGCGGTATACGCATCAATGGTACGGGCCATCAAATAACAAATAATAAAATCGATGGTATCCAAACAGCAATCAGGTTGATGTATGGCATGGCTAGAGGAAAAGATGAAATCGGGTTTTACATTGCGGCGAGCGATTGTACCATAAAAAACAACACCATATCTAACGCCACAACGGGAATTTTGATCGGCGATAGTAAGGATGCGGACTGGACAGGAAAATTTGATACGAAAAGATACCCTTCGCCGGTAATGCAAAATGTGGCTCCTTTTAACAATATAATTGGAGAGAATAGTTTTAAAAATGTTAAGACGGAAGTGGTAAAGAAATAATAAAAAAGAGACTGTATCGAGCGTAGTTGTGAGCACTAAGGCAGCGTTATTTGTCGTTATCGTCATTCCCGCGCATGCGGGAATCTTAAAGCCTATGCATTACGATTCTCAATCATGTTGGGAATGACGTCCCTATCAAATATTACCCGGCGATTAAAATAACGGAACTATTCCTAATACAGTCTCTTTATCTATTGAATCTTATTCACCACAAGGTCATCAAAATAAATGTAACTGGTTTGGCTCGAACCCCATACCGCCACATCTTTTCCGCCCCTAAAATTGTGGAACGATAACCTGTTAATAAGGCGTTGCGCATCGTTGGTTGTCCAGCGGATCGATTGATCCAATACAGTTGTACCGTTAATAATCACCTGTACCTGACCATTTTTATTCGATCCGGTATTGCTTTTTACATAAAGGTGAACGGTATAGGTATCGCCCTTAACCAAACTACCTGATGACGGATAAGATTTACCAAAGGTATCACCACAAGGGCCTGCCATATCTCTATGGTACACATAAGGCTGAAAAAATACACGGCTACCAGTATTGTACCACATCAGGCGCAAACTTCCGCCGTTACCATCGCTGGCAATATCGCATCCGGTGTTTCCTTCGCCAATCAGGAAACCGAAACCAACTTTCCCTCCCCTGCTCCAATCGAACTGGCTATGGAAACGAACTTTAAAGGTAGCTTCGTAAGCAGAACCGTCTGATATATCAGCGCCAGCAATTAGGCCATTTGATACTGAGTTGGGAGCCAAAGTAGCCCTGGCCCAGTTGCCCGAAATATAGGCCCTGCTTTCGTTCCAGCCGGTTAAGCTGGCACCACCAAAATCTGCACTGGCTTCTCCGTAGGTATAAGCGCCGTCTGCGTGGGTAAATCCGGTGTTGATATTGCTTGGATATACCGCCGCGGCAGCTACAGCCGGATTGGCAGCAGCCAGTTTCTCTGAAGAGTTAATACTGCCTGGGGTTGGTTCTTCTGTTTTATCTTTCTGACAGCCATAAAAGCTCAGGGAAAGTATAAGCAATAGGGATGCAATAAAATGCATCGAATTCATTTTTAGGTTCATGTAATTTTTTTTAGATTTAAATTTGGTTAGTGTTTTTTTGCGGGTCGCAATGCCCTATCCTTGATAGTTCATTACCTGATTTTGTAAGAGTTTTTTATCTTTCTGTTTAGTAGTTATCTGATATACTAACTTAAATAAAAACGTAAACACAAACAGACACAGGCCATCTAAAAAACAGAAAAACACTCTCCTCTTGTTGTTACAACGATTGAAATAATGATAGCTTTAGCGCATAATCAATAGTACCCATTACACTATTTAACAGCAGTTTATACTATTTCATGAATCTTTAGGTTGCAGTTTACAATTACCTTTTTATAATCTTTGGCATCAATATCGCCATGAATGAGTTTAACCAATAAGGCAACAGCCTGCTCACCCAGCGATTCGGGATTTTCTTCTATTGAAGCAATTGGAGGCGAACTGAGGTAAGCAATAATCGGGTCGTTACCAAAACCAATACATTCGAGTTTTTGATGTTCCGGATGTGCTATAGATCTCAGGAATTTTATGGTATCAAAAAGCAGTTTTTCTTTAAAAGCAACCAAGGCTGTTGGTCCGTTTTCGGGATCGCTGAATAGGTTTTTAATGGCGGTAAGCGTATTTTCATCGTCAAAATCGGTATAGGCCACATGATTGGCATTAAAAGGGATATCGTTATCCTTGAGGGCATTGATATAACCTGAAAAGCGGTCGTGACTAAAATTGACCATTTTTGGTCCTCCGAGATAAGCCACTTTTTTGTGCCCTCTTTTGATGAGGTATTCGGTTGCCATATAACAACCCTGATGGGTGTTCCCTAAAACTTTATGGCAGTTGAGGTTAAAACTGGGGTTTCGGGTATAATAAACCACTGGTATACCGATTTTCTCGAACTGATCTAAATGTGCAAAATCCGAAGTCTGTTTTGAAATGGCTACAATTAATCCATCAACCCGCGAACCTAAAAGTGTGGCCGCAGCATTTACTTCCATTTCGAAATTATCGTGCGATTGGCTGATGATGATATTATAACCATTGGCCGTTGCCAGCTGCTCCATCCCATAAATACTACGGGTAAAAAAATGATCGGAAAGATTAGGCAAAATGATACCTATAATTCTCGATCTCCGGTCTCTTAGCCTTAAGGCCGAAATATCAGGCGTAAAATTTAACTGTGCAGCAAGTTCTTTTACGCGAAGTTTGGTGCTCTCTTTTATCCGCGGATAATCTTTTAATGATTTGGAAACGGTAGATATGGACAGTTTAAGTTCTTTTGCAATCAGTTTTAATGTAACAGGTTTATTTTCCATAGGTAAAGGATATTAGGCGTTACAAAAGTTAGTGCGATGGGTGAAGAGCGATTAAAATGGCCGGAACAGTGAGCAACTGCTCCAACACATAAAATTAAACCTATACTTATTTAAAGTGCTTTCTAAAGGCTATATGAATATTATAAAGTTAAAAACAAGTCGTTGTCAGTATGAGCGTAGTCTAAGACCCTTAATATTGGATAAATCAAAAAAGATTATCCTTCGACTACGCTCAGGATGACATCTTTTGATTTATCCATTAACTTAAAAACATTGCACTATTGGATTTTATCCAGAGCCGGTACATTATTTTCGTAACCGGTATAACCCTTGTTCTGATTGATGCGGCCGCCTGTATTAAACCGCTGCGCAGCTGCAGGAACTGGCCAAAGTACATGGTAAGGAGACATTTTAAAGTTTACACCCAATACGGTCGGCACCTTGTTTCGGTAAAAATCATTCTTTTCAATAATCCTGTCGTAAAAGAAATTATTATCAGAAAAGGATGCCAGGTTATAGGTTTTCCCGTTATAAGCTGGTTTTCCGGTCATCGCAAAAATGTAAGCGATACGGGTAAGCTCTGTTTTACGTGGCTCTTCGTAATACAACTCTCTTGCCCTTTCATCCAGGATGGTACCAATGTTAATGGCAGAAGCATCAGTAAGTAATGCGGCGTTGGCCCTGGAGCGCACCTGGTTTAAATCGGCCATTGCCAGACCTAAATTCCCCTTCCAATAATAGGCTTCGGCCCTTAACAAGTAAGTTTCAGCCAAACGGAAGATATACCAATCGGTATTGGTACCTCTTGGCGGAGTCCAGTATTTATCAACCGCCAGTGCATTGGTCGAATTGATAAAAGTTTTATAATGTGGCCAGCCAAAAAAGTGACGGATGGTGTCCAATCCTTTATTCAGGAACATATTATTCACATTGGCTGGTGTTACATCAACCAATGGTTTCCCGTACAATGCCCTTTCTGCAACATTGCTACCGGTTTTTATCGCTGGGTTGTTATATACCAGATCGGTCATATTCATCCACATGCCAGGTGCATGGCGATAATCGGTATTATCTGTCCAGATATTTTTGGTGCTGTAGGCAGTACCACGGTAACGGCCAATTCCCCTGCCATACATCAGGGTTAATGGAATCTCTACGTTCACCCCATCAACAATTGCCTGGGTAGCTCCTGATGGAGTTTTTAGATTGGCAAAATGCCACGCCGGAACACAGTTGCGCATCACCTGCGAACCCAGATCGGTAGCACCAGCAAGGGTTTCTCTATCAATGGTTAAAAAAAGTGCTTCACGATTAGCAGCTATGGCCTTATTATCCATACGGTGCAGGTCCCAAACCACGTTTTTGGTGGCATCGTTGGCGGTGCTTCCAAAACGGTTACGCATTAAGCTATAGGTACCACTGTTGATAACGTTATTAGCCGAGGTAATGGCGGCATCAAAATCGCCCAAAGCGAGGTTAACTTTAGTGAGTAAATGGCTGCAGGCGCCTTTGGTTACATCCCCACGGTCTACATTATCTTTTAGCCACTTTTCGGCAAACAAAAGATCTTCCTGCATTTTTTTCAATATTACTTCGCGTTTAGTAGAATAATAGTCCAGTTTTGGTGCGGTAATATCTTTTAAATTTAAAGGCACATCGCCAAACTGGTGTACCAAACGGTAATAATAATAAGCACGGTAAAAATAAGCGGCACCCAGGATGGCATTTTTTTCGGCTTCATCTTTATAAGTTACATTATCGATGTAAGTAATCACCGTGTTTGCCATCCTTACCCCTCTAAAACCTTCAGTCCAGTAAAACCCGATCCTGTTAAAATCCGGATTATCAAGATTGGCATCTGGTGTTACGCGGGTATCCATATCCTGTGCTTGTGTGGTTTTATCGGTTGTTCCATCTACAGCTACTTCCGAGAAGATAGATTCGGTTACAATGGGTGCCATATCGCCGGTAAATTCTCTCCTAACATTGGCTCCAATGCCTGCAATAGCAGCTTTCATGGCAGCTACGCTTGTTAATGCGGTTTGAGGCTCCAGCTGTGATAACAATTCTGAATCAAGATTCGATTTTTTACATCCATTGGCTGATAACAGCATGGTCAGGGCCAGAAATGGAATTATTTTTTTATATGTGATATTCATCTTCGTCATTTTTTAAAAGGTAACATTCAGTCCGAAAGTGTAAACTCTTGGGGTTGGTACAGGGTTTCCGTTATTATCTGCGGTTTGTGGGTCCCACTGGTTCCAGTTTGGTGCATACACCCCGAAATTGCTCACATTGGCATATACTTTTGCACTCTGCACCCTCAGTTTACCTAAAAATTCTTTCGGCAGGCTATAGGCAAGGGCAACAGTATTTAACCTGATGAACGAGCTTTTGCGGTAAGCATTAAAGGTTACACCACTTAAGCCAGAATTGAGGCGGGCATAATCGTTAATCGGGTTTCCAGGTGTCCAGTAAGGTACTACATAGGAACTCGACCGGCCAAAACCCACACTTCCGGGCTGATTTTTAGCCTGGTTATCGGCCCTAAGCTGTCCCCAGCTTGAAATCAGCTGGAATGAAAAATCGAAATTTTTATAAATATTGAAATCATTTCGTAACGACCAGTTGAACCTTGGGCTCCGGTAACCGATAAACTGTTTATCGAGATCGTTATAAACATAGTTACCATCTACATCCAATAGCTTAAAATCGCCGGGTTTAATGCCTTTGTTAAATTTATTGGCTTCTGCTACTTCATTTTCCTGCCAAACGCCCAAAATTTTATATTCCCAGATCACGTCGATGTCCTTACCGATAAACCATCCGTTCCCAGGGTCATCATTCGGGGTTGCCAAAGCCACAATTTCATTGCGGTTAAGCGAAAAGTTAGCGGTAGTACTCCAGGTGATGTTACCCCCGGTGAAGTTTTTAGTGGTTAAACCAAGTTCGAAACCCTTATTATTTACACGGCCTAAGTTGGCAATCACATTTACATAACCCGATGCTGATGACAATGATTGGCCGATCAAGAGATCGGAAGTTTTTTTGTCATAAAGCTCAAGCGATCCACTGATCCGGTTGTTCAAAAACCCAAAATCCAAACCGAGGTTTAAAGATTTCGTTTTTTCCCATTCCAGGTTAGGATTGCCCAGGCGGGAGCTGTTTACCACCGTATTTACCTCGCCCGGGGTACCACTGCTGTTAACCGATTGATATTTACCACCCGTTAAAGTCTGGATTGACACATAAGGATCGATAACATTATTTGCATCCCTGATCTCCCTGTTTCCATTAATACCGTAAGATAAACGCAGTTTTAAAAAGTCGATCCATTTAACCGGTTTCAAAAAGCTTTCTTCACTCACTGTCCAGGCTACCGCAGCTGCTGGGAAATTGGCGCGTTTTTTTGAAGCTCCAAATGCAGAGTAACCATCTCTACGGATGGAACCGGTTAATGCATACCTGCCCTTGTATGAATAATTAATCCTGGCCAATAAAGCATCACCTGTGTACACTTTATCATCGCTGCTAACGGTCGGTTTGTTCCCACTTTGAATATTGTGGTAACCCAGCACATCAGTTGGCGCAAAGCCCTCGTTGCTGGCAATGGTGTACCAGGTAGAATATTTTTCACCATTTACCAATAAGGTTACATCTACATTATGATCGGTTGCAAAGGTTTTATTCCATTTTAAGAGGTTATCCAGTTGCCAGTTGTACCTGGTTTCCTGTGCTCTTGAGGCTGAACCGCCCGGTACGGTAACATTTGGATTTTTAGATGAAAGGTGGTTAAAGGTACGGTACTGATCTAACCCCGGACTAAAATTGGCCTGATAAGTAATGCCAAAAGGCAATTGCACCTTGGCGTAAATGCTGCCAAATAAGGTGCTCTGTTTTTGTAACCTCGAATTGTAAGTCTGATCAAGAAAAGGGTTACGTGCATTAAGACCGTTATCATCTGTCGGGATCCTTCTTAAAGAACCATCAGCATTATAGAAATCGCCATAGGGAGATAAATCCGGAAGTTGTGAAAACTGTGCTTCAATTGCCCCCTCATCACGATCGGCAAACTGCAGGTTCATACCCAGGGTTAAAAATTTTGCTGCTTTACCTTCGAGGTTTAACCTGGTACGAAAAGTACTGAAACCACCACCTGCAATAATGCTTTCGTTTTTAAGATACCCTAATGACATGTAATAGGAAACTTCTTCTTTTTTACCGCTCAAACTCAGGGTATGGTCCTGGCGTTGCCCTGTAACAAAAAGCATGTCGTACCAATCGGTTGTTTTTCCGGCCAGATAATTTGCTTTTTCATTAGCCAATAACCCGAGCCGGCTTAGCCAAAGGTCAGTTGGATTGGTAGTAGTTTGCCCGTTTAACCACTGGGTAAGGGTTACACCTTCTGGCAAGTTATTCGGATCGTTATAAATATAGGGTGGATTAACACCGCCACTACGTTGCACATCTGCACGCCAGTTTAAAAAACCTGGCCCATCGTATACAGGTTGATCCTGTGCTAAAGTAGCCATCCCAAAGTTTGTATTTACAGTAATGGTGGGTGCCCCGCTTTTTCCTTTTTTAGTGGTAATGGCTACCACACCTGTTGCAGCTTTTGCACCATAAACGGCAAGTGAGCTGGCATCTTTAAGTACATCTACAGATTCGATATCATTGGGGTTGATATCAGATAACTGACCGATAAAAATTACCCCATCCAATACAATTAGCGGTGTGGTAGTACCGGTAAGGGTAGTTTTTCCACGCACCAGGAGATCTCCGCCGCCTTTGGCACTGTTGTTAAACCCCACGCTTAAACCCGGAATGTTACCACGGAGGATATCGGTAACACTATTCGGGTTTTCATTTTCAAGTTGTGTAGCTTTAATACTCGATACGGCTCCGGTAACGTCTTTTTTCTGTGCCGTACCATAACCAATTACCACTACATCGTTCAGCCCCTGTGAGGCATCTTCTAAAGTAATGTTTATTGTGCTACGGCCATTCAAAGGCACTTCCTGCGTTGTGAAACCCACAAAAGTAAATACCAGTGTCTGGCTGGTTCCTTCTGCTTTGAGGGTGTACTTTCCGAGGGCATCGGTAAGGGTTCCTGCCTGAGTATTTTTTAGCCTTACACTTACCCCGGGGAGGGTTACGCCTTTATTGTCTTTAACGGTACCCACAATCGTGGTTTGTGCAAAAGCATTAAAACCTGCAAAGAGCGCGAGGAGCACAAAGGCCATTTTTTTTGCTTTACCCCTACAGGTATGCTTGAGGTATAGGAATATACCCCCTTGATTGTAAATCTTACTCATATTTATAGTTTAGTTAATGGTTAGTTTTTTATTTGGCACGTTATGGGAAGAACGGACAAAATGTTTTCAGCATAAAGTGGGTATATCAGCCGGAAAAAAAATGAATAATACCAGCATAGCGGTATATAGATTGACTCGTAAACATAGGTTATTCGGTTAGGCTTATTTTATCTAATATAAAAACGAGTGGAGCGAGATGTAAAAAACTATAATTCAAATAACCCGAAAATCTGCGTCAGCGTTGATTTACAACGATGTAATTAATTTCAGGATTTCAATATTTTAGTTATAGATGCCTCTTCAGCCACTATCATCCTTAGCCAAGCAAAGGATCCCTAACCTAAAAAGTGCTACCTTTTCATACTATTTTAACAGATTCTTCATTGCATTCAGAATGACAAATTATGGCGCCGTTATCCGTTCTCATCCTTCGCTGTGCTCAGGATCTTTTCTTTTCATATATAACACACAAGTATCATTATTATAATACATCAACCCAATTTAACTTATTTTGATAATAGCATCGGTTTGTGAAATTTTGCCCGCTCAAAAAACATAAATCATGGAATACAGAAAATTAGGAAATACAGAACTGAAATTATCAGCAATCGCATACGGAGCCTTTGCAATTGGCGGTAACATGTGGGGTGGAAATGATAGGAAGGATTCGGTCGAAGCCGTTAAAGCATCAATAGATAAAGGAATCACAACCATCGATACCGCACCTTTTTATGGCTTTGGTTTAAGCGAAGAAATAATTGGCGAGGCCATTAAGGGCTACGACAGAAATAAAATACAATTACTTACTAAATTTGGATTAGTTTGGGACGGGAGTAATCATGGCAGAGGAGAACATTTTTTTGATGCAGAAAACAATGGAAAAGCAGTTCCCATTTACCGCTATTCTACAAAAGCCTCGATTATCAAAGAAGTGGAAGATAGCCTTAAACGTTTAGGCACCGACTATATCGATCTTTTGCAACAGCACTGGCCTGATCCAACTACGCCGATGGAGGAAACCATGGAAGCAGTGGCACAATTGATTAAAGATGGGAAAATACTTGCAGCAGGACTTTCTAATGCAGGTGTTAACCTTTTAGAAAATGCATCCAAAGTATGTCAGCCTGCATCAAACCAGGTATCTTTTAGTATGCTGAACAGGGCAATCCAGAAAGAACTAATTCCTTACAGCGTAGAAAACAATATTGGTATTATTGCTTATAGCCCAATGGAAAGAGGGCTTTTATCGGGTAAATATTTCAATAATGAAAAACTAAAGGCTAATGATCACCGTAATAGCTATTTCAGTCAGTTTGATCTCGAAGCAGTAAAAACGTTCTTGGAAAATATAACACCGATAGCAGAAGCAAAAAATGCAAGTATGGCGCAATTGGTTTTACGCTGGACAACTTTGCAGGAAGGCATTACAGTGGTGCTTGCAGGTGCAAGAAATGCAGAACAAGCGGTATCGAACGCTGCAGCTATGGATTTTGAAATCAGTAATGAAGAACTTGCTTTTATTAATACAGCGCTGGAGAAACTGTAGGTATTATGGTTGGTAGGCCACCGACCATTAGGAATAAACAAAAAACGGATGACTGAATATATCAGGCATCCGTTTTTATTAATTTTTTTAATTAGTAACCCGGATTTGGCGTCAAATTAGGGTTGTTCTTAATTTCTGGAGTAGGAATCGGGAACAGCAAATGTTTAGTCTGCAAAGGTTGGTTTACACTTTTATTGATGTGGCCAACAAAATTATCGAAACCGTTAGTAGTCTCGTTATATACCTTACGCAGGCGAACCATATCAAACCAGGTAATGCCTTCGTAACATAGCTCATGCCAGCGTTCTCTCCACACTGCTTCTTCGAACTGAGTTTGGCTTAAACCAGCCAAATCAGCCAGTTGCGCTCTTTTCCTGATGGCATTTACGGCCGTATAGGCTGCTGCATTCGGTGCTCCATCAGCCCTGTTCTGCGCTTCAGCATAAATTAATAAGGTTTCGGCAAAACGGATCTGCGGAATATTCAAATCACTTCTGCTGGTACCCTCTACGCCCAATGTTCCATTTGCGATTACATCGAAGTGTTTAAAAATATAAGGTTTGCCGCGGTTGATCAAAGGCAGTTTAAACCCATCAGTATAATAATCGGTAAAGAAATAACCATCCCTGTTTTTTGCCCTTAAATCGCCAGCTTCATAAGAACCATAAAAACTCTGGGTTGGAATAGAAGTTCCAATCCCGTCGATTTTAGAAACCAAAGGCTGGTGCAATGGCAAATAAGACGATTGTAATGGGTTACCTGCTCCGGCTGCATCATTGTACTGAATCCCGAAAAGGTGCTCCAGTTTATTATCGTTCTTGGCATCATGAATGGCACCATAAGTGGTATATAAACCTAGGCTACCAGTGTTTGCAGCAGCATAATCAACCACTTCTTTTGCTTTATCAGCAGCCAACCTGTAATAGGCAGCACCTTTATTTAGCGGCTGACCGGCCATGGTTAAATACACTTTGGCCAGTTCTGATTTAATGGCAGCGGTAGATACACGGCCACTTCCATCCATGTAAGGTAATCCTGCAGCTTCTGCAGAAACCAGGTCATCCACAATCTGTTTGTAAACCTGTTCCTGTGGTGTTCTTGATGGTGAAAAATTAGGATCATTAGGACTGGTAATCGGCTTGGTGATTAAAGGCACATCGCCCCATAAACGCACCAGGTAGAAATAAGCCCAGGCCCTGATGAAAGAGGCTTCGCCCAAAATCCTTTTCTTCTGTGCAGCGTCCATTGGATTAATGCCTGGTACTTTATCCAGTACCAGATTGGTCTGCGCAATTACTTTGTAAAAGCCGTTCCAGTTTTGGTTTACATGTAGATTGGTTCCGTCATAAATCAATGAATATAAGTTGTTCAGATCAGAATTCTGCGCGGTTTCGGTAGTCTGGATACCCGTTGGGGCATCAAGCATCTGCCAGTTGTTGGAGAAAATTCCGGCGCCATTGCCAATGAACCTGATTTCTGAATAAACTGCGGCAATACCAGCCTCCGCATGTTCTGGCAGGGTATAAAAACTGTTGGGCGAAAGATTGGTCGGATCGGTTTCATCCAAAAACTTCTTACATCCCGAATTCCCGATGATAGCACCACCAAGCAATAACAGGGCAGCGATATTTTTTATATTTATTTTCATTTTAATATCCTTTCTTTTGTTAATATTATAATCCAATGTTTAAGCCTACCATAAAAGTGGTTGGTTTTGGATAATCGAAAAATGTTTGTCCCTGTGCAAATACATTTCCATAAGTGGTTACCTCAGGATCGTTACCGGTATATTTGGTGGCCAGGAAGAAATTCTGAACAGATGCATAAACACGTAGCCTGTTTAAACGCAATTTTTCTACCAGCGTTTTGTTGAAGGTATAACCAAGCAAAAGGTTTTTACCGCGGATGAAAGAACCATCTTCCAGCCAATGGGTATCTACATTGGTTACATAACCAGCAGCCTGATCCCTGATGGCTGCAATCGGTGTATCCTGGTTCTGAGGCGTCCAGGCATTTAATACACTTGCAAAACTATTGGCCTGTACCTGTCTGTCTTCACCAGAGTGGTGTGTCATGTTCAGTACATCATTACCATAAGAATATTGAAGTTCTACAATCAGGTCTAAATTTTTATAACGGAAGGAGTTAGAGAATGATCCCCATCCTTTTGGTGTTCCGTTACCGATAATCTGACGGTCGGCATCAGTAATGGCATGGTCACCATTCACATCCAGGTATTTAATATCGCCTGGAAGCAAGGTTTTACCACCGCGGTAGCTTACATACTTTGCAGCTTCAGCCCTTTCAGCCTCGCTCCATGTACCTAAACGTACCAGTCCCCAGAATGAACCTACAGGCTCGCCTACCCTGATGATACCAGTCTGGTTAGTGAAATTTGGGTTACCTACACCAAAAATATCATCTGGGGTAGCCAAAGAAAGTACTTTATTACGGTTAAGGGAGATATTGAAGGTAGTTTTCCAGGTAAAATCGTCCGTTTGAATGTTCACCGTATTGATACCTAAATCCAAACCTTTATTCTGCATCGAACCCACATTTTTTCTGATTACCGAGAAACCCGAAGTTCGTGGTACCGGTGCATCCAATAACATATCGGTTGTTTTTCTGTAATAAAGATCGGCCTCTAAATTAATGCGGTTATTAAATAAACCCAGTTCCACACCGGCATCAACCTGCGCGGTTTTTTCCCAAACTAGATCCGGATTGGCCAACCTTCCGATTCCGATACCGGTTACCCTGGTATCGTTAATAATGGCCGAGTTATTAACCAAAGTGGCCAGCGATTGATAAGCAGGAAGCTCAGAGTTTCCGCTTAAACCATAACTGGTCCTTAATTTTAAGTTAGAAATGGTTTTATTTCCTTTAAGAAAATCTTCGTCTGAAGCTTTCCAGGCCAATGCTGCCGAAGGGAAAAAGGCAAATTTATGGTTATCACCAAATTTCGACGATCCATCTACCCTACCAGTAACTGTTACGAGGTACTTATCCTGAAAGGCATAATTTATCCTTCCAAAATAAGAGTTAAAAGCAGACCGGTTGCGGCTCGAACCTACGGTGATGGATTTACTACCTGAACCCATATTGTTATTGCCATAAAAGTCGGTCACGAAGTTTTCAGCGTGACTCGTATTGCTGAAGAAATTGGTAGCCTGCCACGAAATACCCAATAAGGCATTAATGGCATGCGACTCGGCAAAACGTTTGTTATAGGTTAAGTAATTCTCTAACGACCAGAAAGTTTCCCTATCATTGGTTACGTTGGCCGTTCCGTTCTGCCCGTCAGAAATGCCATATAATTGTTTCGCGTTATACTCATTGATGTTACGGCTTACAATATTGGCGCCCAACTGGGTACGGAATTCGAGATCCTTACTGAAACTGATGGTCGAATAAACACTTCCCAATGAGGTTTGTGTAACCATGCCATAACGTTGATCTGTTAAGATGTGAACGGGATTAGAACCGCCCTCGGCCCATGGGATGAGTTTATTATCGCCCCATTTACCATCAGCCAGTTTTATAGGAAGGAATGGAAATGCTTCAGTGATCATACGCACCGAGTTTAATCCGCCTGTTCCCTGATCTACAATGTTTTCGTTTTGGTTATTGTAGCTTAAATTACCACCCACTTTTAACCAGGTTTTAATTTTACTTTCGAAATTAAACCTTCCCGAATAACGTTTTAAATAAGAATTTAACAAAAGTCCTTCATCATCGCGGTAGCCCACAAAAACCCCATAGGTATTGTTTTCGTTTCCACCTGTAAAGCCTAACTGGTGATTTTGAGAAAGTTTATTCTGCGTAGATTCTTTTAACCAATCGGTATTGTACAATGGATTTCCATTGCTATCAAAAAACTGCGGCAATGCAATCCTTGCTGCTTTTGGAACCGGCGTTGAGGCATAGTTACCTGCCGCCCATCCTACCGGATCGTACACCTTGATGTTGTCGTAAGCCAGATCCTGAACCTTTACATATTCATTTGCATCAAGCATTTTAACGTGATGTGCCGCTAAGGTATTGATTCCAAAATCAGCATCGTAGGTAACACGCTGAGAATTAGAAGTTCCTTTTTTGGTGGTGATCAAAATAACCCCGTTTGCACCTCTTGCACCGTAGATTGCGGTAGAAGAAGCATCTTTTAATACCTCTACCGATGCAATATCGCTTGGGTTAATAAAATCGATAGCATTACTGTTCTGTGTTTGTGTTGTTACCGGTAAAGCCACCCCATCTACCACATAAAGCGGATTGTTACTGGTATTGATGGAACTAAAACCCCTGATTTTAATGTTGGTTTGTCCGCCTGGCCTACCCGAGTTGGTATTTACCTGCACACCCGAAATACGTCCGGCCAAAGCCTGATTTAATGATGGTGCCGGGCGTTCTTGCAGTTCGCTGGCCTTTACCACCCCAACAGAGCCGGTAAGGTCGCTCTTTTTTACAGTACCGTAACCGATTACCACTACATCATCCAGTTTACTGGCTTCGGCAACCGCCAATTTAACACTCAGGTTACTCTGCTCCCCTACGGTAACATCCTTGTTCTGATAACCCACGTACGAAAAGCGGATCACCTCGCCAGGATTAGCCTCGATACTGAATTTACCAGACTCATCTGTCACTGCTGTTTTACCCGATGTGATGTTTTTAATGCCAACCCCTGGGATAGGCAAGTTTTTTTCATCCAATACGGTTCCGGTGATTACTTTTCGGTTCTGAATGTGGCCAAAAGGCACATCCAAATCAGAAAGCCGCTTCGATTTTTCGGCAACCGGATTCATCGAAAATGCGGGACTGTTGAGCAGAAAAAGCACAGAAAGCCCTGAAATCTTGAGTAGATTGATTTTCATTTAGTTTTGCTTTAGTTAATGTTTAGTTAATTATCTATTATTCACCCCAATGGGTAAAACGTTTTATCAACTAGTCAAAACAGAATAGTTGACCTTGAATCATCAATAATTTAATCAGAAGGCTTAAGGTAATAGTCAGCGGGGTAACCTGTAATTACGGATTTGGAAAAGGATAAACATACAGGGGTGTAAACTACACAAGGGTGCACTGCACAATACGAAGTAAATGTACCTGGGCTCTTCATTATATTTGGTTATGGATAAAACGATTTATCTACCCAATATTAACTATTTTACTACAAAATCAAGAATATTATTTTGCTGGTTAAGGCTTACTTTACCGTATCGATCGGAATACAGTATGATTATTTTTACAGGCGATAATTTTTTTGAACAGATGCATATACTAAAAATCGAAAAATATCGTTCACAGCGCTAACGTGATGTGAGTTTTAAGACTATTTTTAATTCTGGTTCAAAAAATCTGAGAAAATTTCTGATAAGGGTTAATATTTTTTAAAGCGAAAATTATTTCAACTAACCAACCGGACATTTCAACACTGCTTTTGTCCGTTTCAATCAATAATCGGTTACAACTTAAGGGGCAATCGGTATATTTGTGATGATGAAAGCGCAGCTGCCCATAAAACGGTTAAATCTTCTGAGTGGTTTACTTGCTGCCATCATTGGCATCATTTTTCATATTATCATTTCGCACAACTCAGATGATCCTAAAAAATACTTTTTCACCCTGTTTACGGTATTGGGTGTAATCATGGTTGGCTTTGCCAACGTGATTATTATGAGTATTTTGAGTAGGTTATACAAACCTCAATCGAAACAGTTCAAAGTGTTTAGATATGCGCTTACTTATCCCGTCAGTATTGCAATTTACCTTTTGGTATGGCCAATTATCGCCAGTGCTGCAAATCACCAATGGTTTTACGATGACGGACGGCTGTTTCTGGCTTTTGTTGGATCGGGTATCGTTATTAACACCATGATTTTGGTGCTTCATGATTCTGTTTTGCTTTACGAGCACAAGCTTTACACGGAACTGGAACTTTCGAGATTGAAAACGGCCAATGCAGAAGCAGCCAACCTCTTACTTAAGCAACAGATTCAGCCGCACTTTTTGTTTAATGCACTGAATACACTTAAGGCTTTATATCACAGCGATACGCAAACTGCCGACACTTATATTGTGCACATGGCCAACTTTTTAAGGGCATCGGTTTTTCGCCACACCTCAAATATCTCGAGTTTAAAAGAGGAACTTGAGCTTCTGAACGATTACCTGGCCATGCAACGCATGCGTTTCGGCACCGCCCTGAACTGTTCAATAACCATCACCAGCGAAGAAATAAAAGGTCATAATATCCCTTCCTTTTCACTGCAACCTTTGTTAGAAAATGCAATAAAACACAATAATTTTACCCAGCAAGATCCCTTAAATATTACCATTGTACAGGCAGGCGACCGGTTGATTTTCAGCAATAATATCCAAAGGAAAAAAATAAAATTAGATTCTACCAGTTATGGCCTTGCCAACCTTGCCGAACGTTATAAGCTGTGCTGTGGAGACGATATTATCATAGAAGAAGATGAAAAATGCTTTTCTGTAAGCATTAAACTGTTAAAACATGAAGATAGTAATTATTGAAGATGAGGAAGTAGTTGCGCACGATCTTGAACTGAACATCAGGAGACTGATGGGCAGCGAAATAGAATTGGTGCAACTCAGGTCGGTAAAAGAATCTATTGATTACTTCAAATCTGCGGGAGCACCCGATCTTATTTTTAGCGATATACAGCTTGGTGATGGGCTTAGTTTTGAAATATTTGTTGCCCAGCCGATGTCGGTTCCGGTTATTTTCTGCACGGCTTATGATGAATATGCTTTAGATGCATTTAAAGCTAATGGAATAGATTATATCCTTAAACCTTTTACCATTGCTACACTTGAAGCAGCACTTCAGAAATACAAAGACCTGAAAAGGGTATTCTCAGCCGATCAGACGCCGCAATATGATGCCTTACTCCAAATGCTCGGCGTTAAGGAAAAACATAAGGCCTCTTCCATCCTCGTGCATTCAAAGGATAAAATAATTCCTGTAAAAATAGAAGATATTGCCATGTTCTACGTGAAAAACGAGATTACACATTTAATCACTTTTTCTGGCACCTGTTATTATCCCAATAAAAACCTGGATGAGCTCGAACGATCGTCGGGCAGTTATTTCTTCAGGGCGAACAGGCAGTTCCTCATCTGCCGAAAAGCCATCATAGATGTGTCGAGTTTCTTTTCCAGAAAACTTTCGGTAAACCTCAATATAGCCTTTGATGAAAAGGTAATTGTTAGTAAAGGTAAGGCACCTCAATTTCTTGAATGGTTATCCAAGGTATAATTACTTGAGTACAATTAATAGTTGGGCCTTCATTTCGATCCCGAGGATTCGGGAAGAAATCTTTTAATTTTCATTTTGATAAACCCGATCCAAAAATTTCTCCATTTCGCTGCGCTTTATGATAGCTATCGGATCGAACTGACGACCATTCTAATGAAATTTGCGGAAGATAGGCTAAACGTATAGACGAATTGATCTCATGTTACTGGGGTACACCTAAAACATCAATTTTCTCCAAAATTTTCAAACAGTTCACTGCTACATTCAGCCCCTATTTTGCCCGTTTCGGCATCATTTACCTTGAGGCTGAAGGATATAAAATTCACCTTTGACCAAAGAAAAAATAAAGGTCGTGGCGACCCAACAAAAATTAAAGAAAAGATAATGAAAAAGTTAATCCTAGTTTGTATTTGTTTTGTTTTAGCATCTACAGGTGCTTATAGTCAGAGTATGATGAAAAACATTGTTAACCGCCTAAGTTTTGGACTAAAGGGAGGTGTAAATTACAGTGATTTTACCGATGCCAATTTCGAAACGGAAGGCCTGGTTGGTTTTCATGCAGGAGCCATTGTAAACTTTAGAATTTCGGAGGGTTTCTCTGTACAGCAAGAATTCTTGTTCTCTACCCAGGGCGCAAAAACAACCAACAGCAATTTTGGTGGACAGGACATCAAGCTTTATTATGCAAGTGTTCCGGTTTTATTGAAGTACAAAACAAAATTTGGCCTGTATGTTGAAGCCGGTACCCAGGTTGGTTTCCGCGTTAAAGAAGATTTAGAAGGTTTAAACGGCAATAATTTCGCTAAAAAGCTCGATATAGGTGCTGTGGGTGGCATCGGCTTCCAAACCAAAAGCGGTTTTGGTATTGGGGCCAGGTATATTGCAGGACTACAAAAAGTAGGCGACTTTAAGTTGGGCAATATCAGCCCTGATTTGAAAAACAATGTTGCCCAGGCGAGTTTGTTTTATATGTTCTAAATCAATATCATTTCCAATCCTAAATTTAACATGGCAAAACCGGTTACCTCAACGTAATCGGTTTTTGTATATCATAAAAAAACGCAGAGGCATCCACCATCTGCGTTTAGTCATTAACTATCTATCAATTACACTAACTTAATGTAAAAGTTCTTTAAGCTTTAGCTCAAGGGCATCACCCCTTAAATTGCTTGCAACTATTTTTCCGGAGGGATCGATCAGAAAATTTGCAGGCAGGCTTTTAACGCCATAGATTTCTGCAGCTGCACCATCGGTTGTTTTCGGATCGTTTAGTTGTAGCCAGGGTAATTTATCCTGCTCAACAGCCATTAACCAATTTTCTTTCGAACTGTCCATTGATAAACCAACAATGGTAAAACCTTTATCTTTATATTGATTATAGGCTTTAATTAAATTTGGGTTTTCTTTTCTGCAGGGCATGCACCAACTTGCCCAAAAATCGATCAGCACATATTTACCCTTAAAATCAGCTAACGAAAACCGTTTGCCATTTTCATCGGCTAAAGAAAAGTTTGCCGCAACAGCACCGTTTTTGGTATTTACCGCCGCATCAATAAAGGTTTTAATCCTTTTGCCATAACTGCTCTGTTGTACTTGATTAGTCAACAATTTGAAATTTAGCGCTGCTTTTGGCCTATCGGGATAGGTTACATAAAGGTCTAAAATGGCAATGGCGGCGGCAATTTGGTCTGGATGGGCATGAACAAATGTAGAAAGCACACTGTCTTTAAAGACCTGTTGCTTAGAAACAAAATCTTTGATTGCTTTTTTATCGTTTTCTTCATCACCGGTAGGTTTCGGTTTTTTATTTGGCGAAGCGTAAAGTGCGGTTTTGTATGCGTTTAAAAGATCGTTTTCTTTAGATCCGGAGATGTTCAGTCCGTAAAACTTCCCGATTTCGCCACTAATGGTAACCGAACCTTTTTCGAGCATAAATATGCTAATCTGTTTGTTAACTGAATTGGACAATGTACAGCGTACCGATTCTGTAATGGGTATTTTCCTCGAAAAAATGCCTTTATCTGCCTGAACAGAATCTTGATAAAGCACATCGTTTAATTCATAAGAAAATATGATTTTCCCATCATTTAATCCCTTAATATTTGCCGCTACATGCGCGGTAGACTGCGCATGTAGATCAGCAACTAAAACTAAGGCTATAATAAGGATGCTTAGCAGTTTATATCGTTTTTTCATCAGTAGATCATCTGTTTTTTTAAAAGGCGATGTAATTAATCTTAGTAATTCAAACCCGGGATAGGCGATTCTGTTAGAATCTTATCCAGCATCTGTTTTAAATAAGCCAAATGGATCTTACTATCGTTATCTGTTGTTCTGGCTATTGCAGCACCGATATCTTTGCGTAAATCTTTCAGGTGTGCCAGGGCTAATGGTTTCACATTAGAGTAAAGTAAAATCTCAGTCGGAGTTACACCAGCCAGGATGTTATCAAGGGAGCCCTGTAGTGCAAAACGTTTATTATACATGGTGATAATACTGCCCACATACATTTTTTGCAGGGTACGGCGGTACGAATCGATCGGTTTGCCTGTTTTTATCTCAGAAAAAATGCCGTTTTTCAGGTCATTTAACCATTGTTGCGGTGAGTAGGTACCTTTACCATAATCGCGCTGATTGATCATCAAACGGTAAAGACGGCTTTGTGAGGTTACCGAAGCAATAATGCCCTGCTGCATTACCTCAACTTCTCCAAAACCATATTTCGGATCGATTTTATTCAGGATCTGCTCATTTAATAACCATTTAGGTGTAGTGAAAATCTGATCGTTGATAAATTTGATCGCCTCTTTTTGTTTTGCTAAACTTACAGGCTGATACACTGCACCAGGCTGATCGTAGGTTTTTTCAGTAGTCATTACCCCACCCAAATTTTTGATTACATGGTACGAGTAGCGGCTAAGTTGCCCCACAGCTTCTTTATACATTTCTTTCAGATCGGTATAATCTTCGCCATCTTCTCTTGTCCAGTTAATTAATTGCGGAACAATGCGTTTTAGGTTTTTAATTCCGTATTCGCTTGCTTTCATGGCATCATCACCTAAATCTTCCGCCTGAGAACGTGGATCGTAATCCTTGCCTTCTCCGCCAAACCAAAGCCTTTTATTAGCAGCCAAACTGTCGATGGTCATTTTATTTAAGATCTTTTTATCTGCTTCGGCACTGGCAGTACCATAAATTGGTTTATATCCCCATTGGATGGCCCATTTATCGTAATCATTAATGCGTGGAAAAATTCCTGCTTCACTAACATGGTCTTCAGGCTGTGCCACATAATTGAAACGTGCATAATCCATAATAGATGGGGTGTGCCCATGCGCTTCCACCCATTTTTTATCCCTCAGTTTTTCTACCGGAACAGTGCTGCTGGCGCCCATGTTATGGCGTAAACCCAAAGTGTGACCAATTTCGTGCGAAGAAACAAACCTGATCAGCTGCCCCATTAATTCATCGTCGAATTTGTTTTTGCGGGCTTTTGGATCAATTGCACCCGCCTGGATCATATACCAGCGGTGCACCAGGTTCATTACGTTATGGTACCAGCCAATATGGCTTTCTAAAATTTCACCGGTACGTGGATCGGCAATGTTTGGCCCGTAAGCATTTTGTTGCGGCGAAGCAAAGTAACGGATTACTGAGAAACGGGCATCATCTAAACTCATCGTGGTATCGGCTTCAGGCCATTCTTTACCTACAATGGCATTTTTGAAACCTGCCTGCTCAAATGCTTTTTGCCAATCGTTTACACCGGCAATTAAAAACGGACGCCATTTTTTGGGTGTCGCCGGATCGATGTAATACACAATCTGTTTTTTTGGTTCTACCAGTTCGCCTCTTTTAAACTTTTCGATATCCTCTTCTTTGGGTTCTAATCTCCAGCGGTGGATAAAAGCTTCCTGCTCTACTTTTTGCTGATCATCCTTATACCTGATGTTTGCACTGGCAAAAAAGCCAACACGGGCATCGTACATTCTTTTTCTCATCCTGTTTTCAGGAAGCATCACAAAAGAGGTATTCATACCCAAAGTAACTGCACCAGCTTCGCTCGCGGCTGGTAAACGCCCGGTAGCCGTGTAGGTACGGATGCTTTTTACCTCGGTATTGATCGGGAAGCTTTTAACACTTTCGATATAGGAACGATCGGCCATTTGCATGCCTAAACCATAAGCTTTTTTATTTTCGGCATCAAATGATAACAATGGCGTTTCGCTGATTAAAAAATCGGTTACATCGATTACTACAGAAGATGAATCCTTGCTTTTTGCCTTGATCGGGAAAGCAGCCATAATCGGGTTTAAATTCGAACTGGCAACTGCTTTAGAAATCATATCGGTTGAATCGGCAATACTCACCGTGGCCGATACTTTTAAAAACAATTTATTGCTTGGTCCTAATTCCCAATACACAATGCGCGCACTTACCTGTTCACCTCCATAATTTCCTGCACCAGGGGTCGATTTACTCAAACGGTTTACCGAAAGTATTTCTTTGTTTAACAGCTGGTTCGGGATTTCGAAAAAGTACCTGTCATTCAGTTTATGTACCGTAAACAAACCTTTTTGGCTAACCGCTTTGGCGGTAATCACTTCACCGTAAGGTTTAATTATGCTTTTAAGCGAATCGGCTTTGGTTTTTGGGGCTGTAGCAGCAGTTGCCGCTTTTGCCGGAACCTTTTTCTTTCTGAATACACTGCACGATTGTACGGAAGTTCCGAGCATGCCGATGGCTAAAGCCAGGTAAAAATACCTGACTTTAAATTGATTTTTGTTGTTCATTTTCTTATTTAGTAACCTGGATTTTGAGTAAGATTATAATTTGCATCAATAGCAGCCTGCGGAATAGGCAACAACTTTGATTTTGGGGTGTAACTTGTTTTTATGGCGCCAATAACGGCATCTGCCTGGCCGGTACGTTTTAAATTATACCAACGGAAAGCCTGTTCGCAGAAAAATTCTTTGCGGTTTTCCAATGCAATGTCGTTAATCAGAGTAGCAGCATCGGTAGCTGTTGTCAGGGTTGCCCCAGCCCTGGCTTGAATGGCATTTAAATCGCTCAGTGCGCCGGATAAATTAGCACCCGTTCTTGCCCTGGCTTCAGCACGGATGAGGTATTGCTCGGCCAAACGCAATACTACCTGGTATTCGGTAATGCCAGCTGCCACGGCAAGTGCTTGTGTACGGTATTTATATTTGAACGGAAGCGTATAAACATCACCTGCAAATGTGGCATTGGTCATCCAGCTTACCCTGCGCTGATCGGTTGTGGCAAATAACTGTACCAAACGCGGATCTATTCTATAAAAATAGGTAGTTAATGTAGTGGCTGATGAAGGTAGCAAGGTAGCGGCTTCGTTGGTATACTGGCTGGTAACCGCCACCGGTGGTGTTGTTTGCCAGATACTTTCTGCACTGTTTTTAACAAACAATGCTGTTCCCACTGTAGCCTTTGGTATTAAACTATAAAGGGATGAAGCAATTACTTCTGATGCATTACTTTCGGCGGCAGCGTAATTATTGGTAAAAAGATACACCCTTGCCAGCAATGCAGTTGCCGTAAATTTATTAACGCCTATGCGATCGCTGACCGTGGCAGAATAATCACTTAATAAGTTTGCTTTTGCATCGGTTAAATCAGCAATAATCTGTGTATAAATATTAGCCGTAGTTTCTCTTGGTAAAAAAGCAGTAATGTTTGGATCGGTAACCAAAACTAAAGGCACATCGCCGAAGCTATTAATTAGGTTGAAATAGCAATAGGCACGTATAAATTTAGCTTCGGCTGTATATTGTTTTTTAATCTGTTCGGATGCACCAGTAGAATTTTGCAAGCCTAATATAATGGCATTGGCGCGGTAAATAACGGTATACCACTCCGAAAACAAAGTCGGAGGATTAGTGCTAAGTACTGAATAAGTATTATTATTAAATTCCTGAATACCCCCAACATTAGATAAATAAAGCAGATCATCTGCCTCCAGGGCACTGTAAATGGTGAGGTTTGAAGATTGTGTAGTGGTTTGCGCTAAAGTACTGAACATGGCCGATCTCGCACTTGTAGCCAGTTTATCAGAAGCAAATACCTGATCGGTAGTCACCTGGTTCAGCGGCGGATCAATAGCAATCAGTTTTTCGCAACCTGTGCTAATCACCACAGTAAGGCCCATTATAACGGCCAGTATTTTATATATCGATTTTGACATGATATTTAAGATTTAAAAGGTGAATTGTAAACCGGCAGTTATGGTGCGTAACGGTGGTGTAACAACGCCCTGCGATTCGGGATCAAAGCCTTCATAATTCGTAATGGTAAATAAATTCTGTCCCTGAGCGTATACCCTGATATTTGTTCCTCCGGTTTTTGAGATCCATTTGGTTGGTAAGGTGTATGATAAACTCACATTTTTCAGGCGGATAAATGAAGCGTCTACTACAGAAGCATCAGACCCTGAATAATAGGAATAAGCCAGATAAGCGGCAGATCCGGCGGCACCACGGGTACCGGCAGAAACGAGATAATCCTGCGAGCCCAGTGCCAGATAATCATTCACTACACTTAAAGCCGCATTGCTGAAATATCCTGGAGGATAGAATGAAGAAGTTAATAAACTTCTGCCCTGTTGCTTAACAAACTGGAAAGTAAAATCGAGTGTAAACTTTTTGTAAGAGACGTTATTGGTTAAACCACCGTAAAATTTAGGATAAGAAGTACCTGCAAAATAACGGTCGCCACGGCCCGTTGCCGCAAAACCAGTTGTAGGACTGTTTATACCCCCAACACCATTAAAATCGGTAAATGATGGCAGGTTAGTTGCCGGATTAATACCTGCATATTGATATACATAATAAGAACTAATGGGATTACCCACCAGGTAAGTAGTATAGTAAGATGACTTTTCAATATCAGGGAACGATAACAATTTATTGTGGTTCTGACTGATATTGAAAGAGCTTGTCCAGCTAAAATCTTTAATTTTGATATTGGTACTGGTTAAAGATAGTTCCCAGCCAGAATTTTGAACCGTTGCCGGCAAGTTACTTTGGTAACCTGAGAAACCGGTCTGCGTACTTACAGTTTGGGTAATCAGCTGGTTGCTGGTTCTGTTACGGTAGTAGGAAGCACTAAGCGACAAACGATCTTTAAAAAAGGCTAAATCTAAACCGATATCCAGTTTTTTAGTTTCTTCCCATTTAAAATTAGGGTTGGCCAACCTCGAAGGGTTTAAACCTGTAGATCCGGCATAAACATAGGTAGAGGCCGTATATGAATCGAAGTATCCGTAATCGCCAATGTCATCGCTCCCCACAATACCATAACTACCACGGAGTTTACCAAAGCTGAACCAGTTCAGGTTATCTTTAACTAATTTTTCTTCAGAGAACAACCAGGCTGCACCTACCGAACCAAAATTGCCAAATTTGTTATTTGGGCCGAATCTCGAAGAACCATCTCTTCTAAAATTTGCATTCAGGATATATTTGTTCTCAATGTTATAATTTACACGTCCAAATAGGGATGCATATTTATAATCGACAGAACTGCTGGTGGTACTCACGGTACTTGCTGCAGTTGAGGTTCTTAAAAAATCATCAGAAGAAAAACCTGTAGCCGATGTGCTGTAAGGCATTTTAGATTGCTTAAACTGATAAGATCCCCCAACCAGTGCATTTAAGGTACCTTTCCAGATTTTTCTGGTGTAGGTTAACTGTGGCTCAACAATGTAGTTATTGGTAAAATTATAAACATAACTGGCCGTACCTGAAGTTGGATTAAAGTTTGGATTAAGCGAAGTTAATGGCCTCAAAGCAATCTGGGTCATATCTGTTTTACTGTAACCTAAATTGGTCTTGAAATCAAATCCTTTTAAAATGTTATACCTAAGGGCTAAACTACTCAGTAAATTAGATGTACGGTTATCGTTGGTTTGGTTGAGGTAGGCTAACGGATTACTGATGCCACCATCCCAGTTAAAACTACCGTCTGCTTTGTACAATGGAAAATTCGGTGGAAGTGAATAGGCCCAGCTCGCTAAATCGGTAGTAGAAATATTGTTCTTATCAGTAGAATACATGGCCGATAGCGACAGGTTAAACCGTTGGTTAAACGAAGTATGGTTTAAATTAAATTTCGCACCACCTCTTTGGTACCCCTGTGCACCCGGGTAAACATTGTTTTCTTTATGGTAGGTACCACTCAGGTAGAAATTATTCTGGTTATCGCCACCAGACAAACTCGCATTAACATCGTGGGTTTTGGCGGTATTGCCTAACATGTACCTTTGAAAATCGGTATAACCATTCTGGTCCCAAACCAATAAATCGGGAGCAGTAGTTACGCTCGGTGTGGCCGGGTTGGTGGTATTGTTGGCAAAAGCTTTCCTTCTTAAGGCCAGGTATTGTTCGGTACCCACGGTTTCTACAAAATGAGATACGTTTGAAACGCCTGTAGAAGCATTTAAATTGAACTTGGTAGCGCCGGCTTTCCCTTTTTTTGTGGTGATTAATATTACCCCATTGCCACCCCTTGATCCGTAAATTGCTGTAGCATCTGCGTCTTTTAAAACTTCAATATTATCAATATCATCAGGATTTATACTATTCATTGGACTGGTATTCCCCTCTGCAGATGGCAATGCAGAACCCAAAGCAGCGGTATTAATCGGCTCAGAAAGAAAAGGAACCCCATCAATGATATATAAAGGACGGTTTGCTTTTACTCCATTTACGCCAATGGCATTTGCACCCCTGATTTGAACATTGATACCAGCTCCCGGCAATCCATTAGTCTGCGTAACGGTAACACCCGGCAAACGACCTTGTAATGCCTGTAGTACATTGGTTACTGGTTGGTCTTCCAGTTCTTTCGCACTTATTCCGGCCTGCGAACCTGTATTTAACCTTCTGGTAGTAGTACCGTAACCGATCACCATTATCTCATCCAGTTTGGCCGGATCGAGGATCATTTTTACGGTAAGTGTAGAAGTAGCGGTAACTTCGATGGTTTTATATCCCAGGTACGACAAAACAAGTGTGGGATACTCGTCGTTTGCTGCAATATAAAACTTCCCCCCATTACCACTTACCGTGTACCGGTTGGTTCCCTTTAGTTTTATGCTTACGCCAGGAAACGGCTGTCCGCGCTCATCAAGCACTACACCCGTAACCGTAATGTTATCAAAATAGCTTTTAACCTTATCTAAAAGTCCTTCTTCTTTAATAATAATGGTTTTATCCTCGATAATAAAACTCAGTGACTGATTGGCCAGGCAACGTTTTAACACTTCGCTTAGCGCTGCATTATTGACGTTGATATTGATAGGTGCCGATTTGGCAAGTAAATCCTGATCGTATATAAAATCGTAACCGGTTTGTATCCTGATAATTTTGAACACATCGGTAAGATTTGCATTTTTTTGATTGATTGTAACCCGCTGGGCGAGTGTGGTTGCACTTACCTGCATCATAATAGCCAATAATAAGAACGTAGTTACACGCATAATCAGCAGGATTTTTTGGACAGGACCAGACGGCCTACCCGGTTTGTTTGGGTAAAATTTGTACATTTGTTTGGTTTTTAAGTTGAATAGTCAGTCGATTGATTTATGGCTTTAGAAACCGCTGCCAGAGGTGTTCCCGCACTTCTGGTTTTTTTCTAAGAACCACGTTGTTTTATTTGGTTACCGTGATCCTCCTTCCTTCAATTTTAAAGTGAACTTTTCCGGTTTGTTCCATTAACTGCAAAACGGATGATATATTTTTTGATCTGGAAATCCAGCCGCCAAGATTTAATTTTTTAGGGGCATCATCGCCATAAATTACTTCTACATCGTACCAACGGGCTATTTTTCGCATCACCGACCTAAAATCGTTATGTTCCAGAATAAAATCACCGTTTTTCCAGTCGATATAATCTTCGGCATTTACGACTGTTACCTTGATCGATTCGCCTTGTAAACGCGATTGCTCGCCGGGTTTCAGCAATACCTTACCATTAATCTGCACACTGCCTTCCAGTAAAGTTGTTTTTGTGGAGCTTTCATCAGCATAAGCATTCACATTAAAATGTGTACCCAAAACCTCTATTTTTTGATTGGTACTTTCAACGTAGAAAGGGATCCTTTTACCTCCTGCCGAAATTTTGCTGACTTCGAAATAAGCCTCTCCTTTTAAAGTCACTGATCTTTCAGCAGCAAAAGAAGTTGGAAAGGTTAATGATGATGAGGCATTTAACCAAACCTTTGTACCATCAGGCAGGTTTACCTGGTATTGGCCACCGGCAGGGGTAACAATGGTATTGTACTGCATTTCAGCAGCCTCATTTTCCTGAGCCGGAACCGTGTAAACAATCTGTCCGTCGGCAGTTTTTGAAATGGAAACCCCGGTCTGATCAGCCAGGTGACCACTATTGATCTCGTCTAAATTTATTTTTGTTCCGTTAGCCAGCACCAAAACTGCCCTATCCTTACCAGGTTTAATATCTTTAAAAGCCGGAATATTGGTCAGATCAGTTTTCCTTTGGTTTTGTTTGTAAATCACAATGCCCACCATAGAGATAATAATCAAGGCAGCAGCAGATAATAACGGAAAAAGCAATTTCGAGATCTTTCTGGAGGGCTTGGTATGTTTCGAAACTGTTTCCCAGATCTGATCTTTACCAGCTTTTAAAAATGATTCGGAATAAGTGTTTTGTTCCTTACTGTTCCAGTTGATATAGGCAGATTCAAGCCAGGCCTCTTCTTCTGGCGTGGCCTCACCTGCAATATACCGGTCTAAAATCTGTCTGAATTTTTCTTCTTCCATTCTTGTATTATAGGCTTGATATCAGTAATACAATTATGAAAAGCAGATTGGGGATATAGAATTAAAAATTATTTTACATTAAGGTAATGTACAACAATCAAGATCAACCCAATCCGGGTTCTAAGGATACGCAGTGCTTTTTTCATCTGATCCGCAGCGGTAGATTCGGTAATGCCCAATTGTGCCGCTACCTCTTTATTAGACAGGTTTTCTTTTCTTCTCAGCTCAAAAACAGCTCTCATGCGTGGTGGTAAACTGGCAATCTCGGCTTCTATCATGGCTGCAAATTGTTTCTCGCGAATTAGTGTATCAGCATAAATACCACTGTCTGCATTGGCTTTTGTAAAAGTATCGGCGTAAGCGTGTACCAGATTCTTGTGTTTAATCTGGTTAAAAATCGTATTCCTCAAAGCTATAAAGAGGTAACCTCCTAAATTATTTCCAATTTCGATCGATTCGCGCTTATCCCAAAGTTTCATTAACATTTCCTGCACCACGTCCCTTGCATCGCTTTCGCTACGGAGCTTGTTATAGGCATGGCCATAAAGTAACGGGCTATACCTATTAAATACTTCGGTAAAGGCCAAATGATCATCATTTTTTAAATGATGTAAAAGATCATCGTCAGTTAATTCCGTGTAGATAATGCCCGTGACACTCATTCCATTTATAAGGGATAATTATTTTGTTTTTCGGGTAAGGCAGGAGAGAAACCAAAAATAGTATATTTTCCCAAAAACATCAAGTACATGATCAATAAAGACAAAAAACAGGAGCAAATTAACTAAAACCCTTAAAAAAATGAGCAAATAGTGCTTTAACAAACTAAAAAAGCTAACAACTACTGCAAAATAACAACCTATATAACGTCTTTTCTGATGAAAATCGACAAAATTTACAATAATAGCAATCAACTAAGATGTTCTCAAGTGGCTAAGGTGGTTAATTTAACAGCGCAATTTTATTTTGTGACCACCTTAGACACCTTAGCTCACATAAGCATTTCATGAACATACTCCCGCTAGCCATTCAGAATGTTATATCCATTTTCTTCTTCCCTGAGCTTTTATGGATTCGATTAACTGTAACCTGATTTTTGATTTGGTGGTCTAAAGATTAAAACCATCATCTCATGATTCTATATTTCCAAAACAAGTTTTTAAAATCTGTTTGCTTCTGCTTTCTCAGTTTCAGCATCATTACCATTAGCGCAGCGCTCACCTATCCTTTCCAAAGGGTGGATCCTAATCGCAGAAACGATTATTATGAAAATAAGGCTGCCGAAAAGTTGGGTGATTCACTCGATCTGGCATTAAAAAAAGTGGAACAATCGCTGGGCATTACCGATATCAATTTAACGCTAGGCGTAATAAAAGATGGTCAGGTTTTTTTAAAAAAGAATTATGGTTACTCCAATCCGGAAACAAAAACATTATTTTCAGATCGCACGCAGATTTACCTGGCCTCTACCTCTAAATCATTAACAGGAACCCTGGCTGCAATTTTGGATCAAAAGGGGATTATTAAACTTAACAAAAGCATTGCCGATTATCTCCCTGAGCTTACTTTTGATGATAAAAACATTCATACGGAAAAAATTACCATACAATCGTTAATGACCCACACCCACGGAATTAAAAATAACGATGCCGTAGTGTGGACCGCTTTTATCGGTCATAAGGGTGCTGCACAAATCCTCAGCTTACTAAAAAAGTATAGCACGGCTTTACCCAATCAAAACTTCAATTATTCTAATTTAGGCCCTGTAATATATTCCTTAATCGTAGAAAAAGAAATGGGCAAACCCTGGCAGGATGTAATGAACGAACACCTTTTCCGGCCATTGAGTATGCGCTCTACCACTGCTTATTTTTCAAAAGTTGATCCCAGGTATGCGAGTTACGTGATTGATGAATCATAAGGTAAAACAGCAGCGGTATTGGATAAGGCAGACAATTCGATGTCGGCTGCAGGCGGACATTTCAGTACAATAAATGACCTTTTGAAATACCTCAACTTTTTTATCAGCGAAGGGAATTCAGTTAAAGGCATCCTGACCAAGCAGGAGATAAATTTTGCTACCTCGGCAATTGTTCCGCAACAGAACCGCTACCAGAGTTATGAAAGATATGGCTATGGATTAGGCTGGGAACAATCAAAATTTAACGGTGAAAGTTTAACCTCCCGAATGGGCGGTTATAGTGGTATTTCCTGTCATCTATCATACCTTAAAGATCATAAGATTGGCATTGTGGTATTGAGCAATAAAAAAGGAATGGAGGCTTTACCTCACCTGGTTGCCAATTACCTCTACAACACGATGCTGAATAAATCAAATAAAAACAGTATCCTGGAAGAAAATCTGAAATCGCTGAAGCGGAATTTTGACTCCGACCTTCAGGAAACGAAAGAAGTGAATGAAGCTAAAAACACTAAAATCGTAATGGATCAAGTGCTTATAGGTAGCTATGATGGTGGTGAAAAATCAGGGAGTATGCAAATTACTACTGGAGGAAAGGTTTCATGGGGGAACCTAAAAGGAAAATTACATTTATTAACGGATAGTACCGGATTGATCAATTTTCAAACCATGTTACGTTCTTTTCTGTAAAAAGGGAAAGCAATGGTAGTATTGCCGGAGTTTATTCGAATGAACGATATTTTAAGCGCTGAGGTTGATTGTAGAGGATACGTTTAGAGAAATCGTCATTGCGAGAAGGCTTTTTCAGCCTACGAAGCAATCTTACAACGGTCGCTGCCAGCGTACGCTTTAAGATTGCTTCGTGCCTCGCAATGACGACCTTTTTACTTTAGATCTATCAATGGGAATTTAATGCTTATAAATTAATAGATAATGCATTAAGATTCCCGCCTGCGCGGGAATGACGATAATAATTTATGCTAAAATTATTTCAGATCAAAACGATCTGCATTCATTACTTTATTCCATGCAGACACAAAATCTTTTACAAATTTCTGTTGTGCATCTGAGCTGGCATATACTTCGGCAATTGCCCTTAATTCTGAATTAGAACCGAAAACAAGATCTGCCCGTGTAGCGGTCCATTTTGGCTGACCAGTTGAACGGCTGCTACCGATATACAGTTCTTTGTCATCAGCAATGGCTTTCCACTGTGTTTCCATATCCAGCAGGTTTGCAAAGAAATCGTTAGTCAGCTGGCCTGGTTTATCTGTTAAGATCCCGTTTTTTGAACCATCAAAATTGGTGTCGAGTGCTCTTAAACCACCTACCAATACCGTTAATTCTGGTGCTGTTAAATTAAGTAACTGTGCCCTGTCAATTAAAAATTCTTCTGTAGAAACCGGAGATTTAGATTTACGGTAATTGCGGAAACCATCAACAACTGGTTCTAAATAACCAAACGATTCTATGTCAGTTTGCTCTTGTGAGGCATCTGCCCTACCTGGTGTAAAAGGAACAGTAATGGCATGTCCGGCAGCTTTTTCTACCGCAGCAGTACCAGCCAATACAATTAAATCGGCCAGTGAAACTTTTTTGCCATCAAACTGTGCAGCGTTAAATTCCTGTTGAATTTTTTCCAGCACATTTAATACTTTTTGCAGTTGAGCAGGATTATTTACTGCCCAGTCTTTCTGTGGAAGTAAACGAATACGTGCACCATTGGCTCCGCCACGTTTATCGGAACCGCGGAAAGTAGAAGCAGAAGCCCATGCGGTAGAAACCAATTCGGAGATGCTTAAACCACTCGAAAGGACCTTTTCTTTTAAACCAGTAATATCACCTTCATTAATCAATGCATGGTTAACTGCAGGGATTGGATCTTGCCAAAGCAATTCTTCCTTTGGAACATCAGGGCCAAGATAACGGGCAATTGGCCCCATATCACGATGCGTTAATTTATACCAGGCACGTGCAAAGGCATCAGCAAACTGATCGGGATTTTCTAAGAAACGTCTGGATATTTTTTCGTAAGCCGGATCCAGTCTCAAAGAAAGATCGGTGGTAAGCATGGTTGGCAAATGTTTTTTCGAACTATCAAAGGCATCAGGGATAATCGCTTCTGCATTTTTAGCTACCCACTGGTGCGCGCCGGCCGGGCTTTTACTTAATTCCCATTCAAAAGCAAAAAGGTTTTCGAAAAAATTATTGCTCCATTGGGTTGGTGTTGTAGTCCAGGTTACTTCCAGTCCACTGGTAATGGCATCAGTTCCTTTACCAGAAGCGTAACTGTTGCTCCAGCCCAAACCCTGGCTTTCTATGCCTGCAGCTTCAGGTTCTTTACCAACATGATCTGCCGAAGCCGCACCATGCGTTTTACCAAAAGTATGTCCACCTGCAATCAGCGCGACGGTTTCTTCGTCATCCATTGCCATGCGGCCAAAAGTATCGCGGATATCTTTAGCGGCAAGAATCGGATCCGGATTTCCGTCCGGTCCTTCGGGATTTACATAAATTAAGCCCATCTGTACTGCAGCAAGAGGCTTTTCGAGGTTACGCGAGTGCACATCGCCATCGGCATCATCATCGGTTACCACCACTCCATGCGCTTTATCTGCACCATCAGAACCGTGAGCATAACGAAGATCGCCACCTAACCAGGTGGTTTCCGAACCCCAATATACCGATTCGTCTGCTTCCCAAACGTCTTCCCTTCCGCCGGCAAAACCAAAGGTTTTAAAACCCATTGATTCTAAAGCGATATTTCCTGTAAGGATCAATAAATCCGCCCACGAAATTTTGCGCCCATATTTTTGTTTAATCGGCCAAAGCAAACGGCGCGCTTTATCAAGGCTCACATTATCAGGCCAGCTATTTAATGGTGCAAAACGCTGTAAACCAGCTCCCGCCCCGCCACGGCCATCGCCAACGCGGTAAGTACCTGCACTGTGCCAGGCCATACGGATAAATAAGCCACCATAGTGACCAAAATCTGCCGGCCACCAATCCTGCGAATCGGTCATCAATGCATGAAGATCGGCTTTTAAAGCATCCAGATCAAGGCTTTTAAATGCTTCTGCGTAATTAAATTCTTCATCCATTGGGTTGGATAAAGTAGAATGCTGACGCAAAATACTCAGTTTTAACTGTTTTGGCCACCAATCGTTATTTCTGGTTCCACCGCCACCTACGTTGCTCTTCATGCTACCGTTATGAAACGGGCATTTGCTGATCTCGTTCGATTCTTTTTCCATATGTATAATGTTTTGTTAATAAACAGCTAAACATCCTGCTATTGAACAGGAATAATATAAATTTAGAGAATCGGAATAACTAATCCCAATCATTTAATTCTATAATGAAATAGTTAGAATCTATTATGATTCTATATCAGGTTTTTAGGAGCATTTAAATGCTCAGCGTACGAAAAAATAAAATGCCCCATCAAGCATTAAACTTTTTGGGGCATCATGAAACAGGTTTGTGTAGAGATGATTTTTAAAAAGTATTAAATTTAAATTTCTGGTTATTTGCGCCTCCGTAACTCCAGATATTAAGCAGCGTACCATTGGCTGTATTGCTACCCGGAACATCAACATTTTTTGAGGGTACATTACGCGGCGAAATAATATAATATCCGTTGGCTTCAGGTGTGATGTTGAACTGTTGCGAAGGATCACCGGTATTGGTCCTGATTTCGAGTTTTGTTCCATTTGCAATGCCACTCCCAACTACCGTAAGCGCTTTGCTTAACGCATGTAAAGGCGACAAGGTATAATAGCCATCTGCATTTTTGGTTACATTCCACCTGGCATTGTTCGAATTTCCATCGGTATAAATAATCACCTGTGTACCATCGGCCGTAGCACTATTGGGTACATTTAGCAATTTGGTATTATCCAACGCCGACGCAATTTCATAATTGGTGTTTGCCGCTAAGCCTGTATAAGTAAAACCGGTATATAGTTGGTTGATGCCTGCAATATCGGTAGGCGACATGTTGGCTGCCGGATAACTGGTTTGATAGGTTGAACCATCAAGCCTGGTAATGGTAGGCTGGCCATTGCTTGAAAAGGCATAAGGCTCGTACATCATAATCGACTCAAAATCGAAGTTACCGTAATTGGTATAACTGCTCACCGAAACCTGATTAAAATTGAATTCTTTATCATCCGGAATATTTTCGGGATGGATAACCACGTTGCTGCTTTGATCGGTACGGCATTGCTCGTGCATTACGCCCAAAGCATGGAATAACTCGTGTATAATAATCCCAGGCGTATTATAATTATATAAATTGAGGTTCTGGGCGCCTCCAACCATCCCTACTGAAGAACTATTGCCGGTAGATTTTACAAAATTGATGTAATTGGCCTGAGATGTTCGTTGAACAAAGCTAAGCGGCGATACCCTCGCAATGTACTGCATGGCTTTTAGCGAAGAAGCGGTATCTGCACCGAGATTACTGAGGCTGTAATACACAATGGAATTTGTCCACCGTTTAACCAGCGAATTCATAATCAACGCCCTCGCCGTGGTCGACATTGCCGCATTATTATTGGCTTTTAACAGGTTAAATTGTTTGCTCGGTTAAGATTATATCATCTGAGAGGTAATAGATGCCCTTATCTTCTTTGATCAGGATTTTGTTTCCGCCGAAATTAAACTCGTGCATTTGATCCAGCTTTTTTGCAGTGGACTCAACATTACCTTCAATACTTTGCTTTTTACAGCTAAAAATTGAAATACAAAGCAGGATAGCCCAAAATGCTCCCAGGTAATTTTTTTTGTTTGTTTTCATTAGTTTTGTTTTATGGTTAGAGATGATTAAAGTTTCAATAACATATTTTGCTTAACCTCTCCATTAGCGTTAAGCCGAAAAACAAGATTTACCTCCTTCCCAGATGGTGTTTTAAAGAAAGTAATTACCTTAAAAGCAAACCTATATCCACTGAGCCCATCACTCACAAAACCACCTACCCTACAGCAACTTACAGAATAACATAAACGAAGTTAATAAATACTAAACTTAAAAACAGCCATTTATTAACCAGATTACACTGGATTTTGACATAAAAATACAAACAAATGAGTATTTACTACATTATTAAGAAGACAGATTGAAATTTTGGATTTTTTTAGGCCTTTGATTAAAATGCTTACACTTAGATTAGTGTGTGTCTCCATAATCTCTATTGGATTACAATACCAATAAATTTATGATATAAACACATTGCAGCGTTTTACATTGTTAAAATCTGCTTTCTAAAAGCTATTTTTATAGACAAGGAAGTTGATAATTTTATAAAGCCCAGATCTTTTAAGGAAGATAAACCCTCATAAATTTCGTCTATATTGCTATAAAACCGGCCCGACATTTTATACATTAACTTTCCGTTTTTTACCAGATAAAAACATTTGTATTCGCCATACTTATCTTTTACAACCGTATTGATATAACCGTCAAAACGATCAAGGGGATAGGTTCTGGTTATTGGCAATAAGAACATTTTAAAAGAAATCGTTTTTAAATCTGTATCGATGGTGGTGACCTTATAGTTTAACTTCATTTGTGCTAGAATGTAAACCGGCAGCACCATGGTAACGAAGATAACAAATAAACCAAATCCCGAAAATAATGGAACTGGTTTATCAGCACAAAGATTCCCATAAGACGCGAAGACACATACAATTAAAAATGCAGTCAGTACAAACTGACCAATAAACTGGTATGTAGTAAATTTTGACTTGATCATAGATAAGACACGCAGGCTTGGTGATCGCTTTTTAGCATAAAAAAACCTTCTAAAAGTTAATTTAGAAGGTTAAATACGGGTGGAGAATATCGGATTCGAACCGATCACCTCTTCACTGCCAGCGAAGCGCTCTAGCCAAATGAGCTAATCCCCCAAATTTTTGAATGTTCAATAACCAAAGCAAGAATGTGCAAAGGATTATTAAAAACAAGCTTTCCTGCTTGTGCAGCAAAAATAGTAAATACTTTCTCGATTGCAAATGATAATTCATCTTTTTCATTAATCTTTCTGTTTAAAAGCAAACATGATCATAAAACAGATTACCGTAATTGCCGATTGCAGTGGATAATTGATGAACAGGAACAGTATAAATGTAGCAATCAATAACATCACCAAAAACATAATAGCCTTGTATACAGTATCCATGTAACACATGCCTACCATGGCCAGGAGGTAAAAAGGAATAATAACGGCAGCTATAAACATTGCCGAAAATAAATTCCCAATATTAACCTCGTATTAAATATTTTTTAGGTTTAATTTCTTAAAGAACCAAACTAAATATAGGCGCTAACCTCCTTTTTGTTTAATAAATCCTGATAGGCCTCTGCAAACTGACCAACGCTATAGCCATCCATCAGTGCATGGTTTACGTGTATAGAAACCGGCATTATTTTTTTTCCGTTTTCATCGCGAACCTTGCCAAAAGATATTTTCGGACAGCTGTCCTGATAAGAGTAATTACGGGCATGCGATAAGGAAGTGAAATTTAACCAGGGCAAGGCCGAATAATGGATCACGTTTTCTCCTGATGAAGCAGGGATTAAACCGGTAGTAGCCTGTACTTTTTCGATTTCTTTATTGGCTTCGGTTTTAAATTCTTCAAAGTCATTATAGAAATCCATATAACCAAACCCGAAGGTGCCGTTTGGCCGGTTTATGGTAGCCGCAGCATTTACGGTATCGTATTTCCAAACTTCGCCATCTATAATGCGGTAACTAAAAGGTTCTACCCGGTTTACGGCAACCAGCGATTTGTGCAGGTAAAGCAAAAAGAACGAAACATTGTTTTCTTTTGCTTCTTCGTAGGTAGCAGTACAATCTACATCTACGGTAACGCCGAAGAAAGGTTCTTCAAAAGCGCTAAAAAATTTAAAATGATCTTTTCTGATCCAGGTATTTATATCTATTTTTTCTTTCATTCTATTAATTTTGGTAAAACTTCGGCCAAACTTTCCATTTCGTAAAAGTTGGGATGTTCGATGGTATGATCGATACTTTCGTGTACCCAGGTAGTGTGATAGGGAATATGGGCTGCATGGCCGCCAATGTTCAGCACGGGTAAAATATCCGATTTTAAAGAGTTGCCCAACATCAAAAATTCTTCTGCTTTACAATCCAGGTGCCTGATCAGTTTTTGGTAATCCTTTTCCTGTTTATCGCTCATGATCTCGATGTGGTGAAAATAATGGTCGAGCCCCGATTTGGTAAGTTTACGCTGTTGATCGAGCAGATCGCCCTTGGTGGCCACTACCAATCTATATTTTCCGTGTAAAGCTTTCAATACTTCTTCTACACCATCAAGCAATTCCACAGGTTTATTTAGCATTTCTTTCCCCAATTCGAGTACTTTTTCTACAATAATGGGGTCAATTTTCCCCATAGTAATCCGCATCGCAGTCTCAGTCATACTCAGCATAAAACCTTTAATTCCATAACCATAAAGCGGTAAATTGGCCATTTCGGTTTTATACAGTTCAGCCATAATGCTATGGCGGGGCACAAAATCTTCTAAAAGGTCGGCAAACTGCTCTTCGGTTTCACGGAAATAAGGTTCGTTTACCCAAAGGGTATCATCGGCATCAAAAGCAATTACGGTAATCTTATTTTTCATTGTTATGCTTACTTTAGTGGCACAAAAATAGCGCGACACAATCCTTTAAAAAAGGACATTTGTCTCGATTGATAGAATATGTTACGTACCAATCTTACCTTCTTATCCTTTATCGAACGTTTCTGTGCAGAAAATGATGAAGCAAAAATTACGCTCAAAAGCTTTAAAGCAGGCTATCGCTTTATCGAACAGGGCGAAAAAATCAGCAATATTTACGTGATTAAAGACGGGATCAGTAAGTGTTTTATTTCTGAGGAGAACGGGAAGGATTTTATTATCGAATTTTTGGGCAAAGGTGAAGTTGTAGGCGAACTCGAGGCGATAAAAAAGATGGATTGTTTGTGTAATGTGGCGGCAATAAGCGAAGTTACGGCTTATGTAATCCCTGATCATCTTTTCCATTCTCTGATCAGTAAGAGTAGTGAATTTACTACAATCTTACTCCAGGAGCTGTCTACCAGAATTATACAAACCAGTACACGGGCATCATTCCAGCAGCTATATACATTAGAATATGCACTTTTAAAATTGCTTAAACTTCAGGCCGACGAACACATTTCCATCTCGAAAGAAGACATGGCCGCCTACTTAGGCATATCTGTAAGAAGCTTTAACAGAAGCTTAAAGCAAGTGATCGATAAAGGTGGTTTCGATACTCCTGAATTTAAAAATATTTTACAGCTAAGCAACATGAAAAAACTGCTGGAACGGTTGAAGCAATAAAATAGTATTATGGTATAATTATTGCTTAAAAGATATTTGCAAATTAATTGTAACGTTTCGGCAATTTGGTCCGTTTAGGTAATAAATTAAATTTGCAGCCATTTTACTAAACAGACACACAAAAAAACCATATTATACAAATGAAAAACTACAACCACCAATTCTCATTAAGATCTCCAAGTTAATCGGTATTAAGGGCACTTTGCTCATAATACAATGATATATCCTTAATTATCATTTAAATAAGGCGTAAGGCTAAGGCTTATCGCTATTTACATCGATTTCAGCTAATCTTAATCTAACATGAGTGCTTATATTAACATCTACACCAACTCTTTAACAGACGACCTTATTCCAAACATTTTAAAGCGGTTAAACGAACACGAAAATGTGCTGGACCTTAATTCTTCATTTTCATTCAGAAATACAAACGGTAACCTGCCAATTGTTTTTAAATGGGATAAACCAAGTCTTGAAATATTCAACGAAAATAATCTAAAACTGAATTTTAGTGTATCACTTAAATCTTTCGATCTTAAGGAATACAAGAAAAAGCTTTTTAAGGAGAAAATCATTAAACAGAGCTTTGTCCAAAAGATATTAGGATTATTTAAAAAGAAAAAAAGAAAAGTTGCCAAACCTGTAAAACTGAGTGCAGAGGTTGAATCACAGCTTCAAAATTACAGCAAGGTTTTTTCTATAAAATACCATCCTGGCGATGTTTTCGAAAACCATTTTGCTACATTGATCGGTGCAATTATTACCGAACTAAGCAATGGTACTTGTCACTTCACCAAAGAAAATACCTGGTACAATGCAAACAACGTATTGAGAGAATCGTTGGTTAACTTATATACCCTCGAAGAGCTTCCAAATCATATTAATAAAAATGCGGTAGCTGTTGCCAGCTAAAAAAATTTAAGCCAATATTGATGCCTTTTGAATTTTAAGGGTTATTGATATTGGCCTTTTTATTTTGTTACCATAATGAACATCTTATTGGATTTCTTACCTCCATTACGCTTAAAACATTAAACATTTAAGCGCAAAACTTGTTATTTAATAAAAAAACAAGGATGTCCGATATCTTGATTATAAATGGAAGCGCAAGGTTAAATGGGAATACCCAGAAATTTATCGGAAAACTCACCGAAGAAATTGCTTTTGATCAGTTGAATTTGCTGGAGCATTATTTTCTCCCTTACAATTACGAAAACCACTATCCAGCTGAAGATCGTTTTGAAACCTTTGCTAAGGAAATCCTTTATCACAAACATATTATTTTAGCCACCCCGGTTTATTGGTACGCCATGAGCGGAAGAATGAAAAATCTTTTCGACCGCTTAACGGATTGGGTAACTTTAAACAAAGAAGTTGGCCGGAACCTGAAAGGGAAAACGCTACATTTAATTGCCGTAGGTACAGATGCTGATCTCCCTGATGGATTTACCACACCCTTTTTTATGACGGCCAACTATATGGAAATGGATTATAAAGGATATGTTTATATTAATTCGGACGACACGCCTACCGATGAAAAACTTGCAGAAATCAGAAAATCTTTTTTTAGTTTTATAACTACATAAAATTCCAAATAACGCTTATCACAATTTACAAATCCAAAAACGCTATTTAAAGCACAAACATGAATGTAGAAGACGTTTTTAAGAACAATGAAAAATGGATTGCCGATAAACTGGCCATCGATCCTAATTATTTTACCGAATTATCGAAAGGGCAAAGTCCGGAATTTTTGTATATCGGATGCTCAGATAGTCGCGTTACGGCAGAAGATTTAATGGGCATACAGCCTGGTCAGGCTTTTGTACACCGCAATGTAGCCAACCTGGTAAATAATGTAGATTTAAACGTGATGACGGTTTTAAATTACGCCGTACGCCATTTAAAAGTAAACCATATCGTGGTTTGCGGTCACTACAACTGTGGCGGGGTTAAAGCTGCCATGCAGCCTGCCGATATGGGTATATTAAACCCATGGTTGAGAAACATCCGCGATGTTTATCGCATCCACAGAGATGAATTAAATGCAATTGAAGATGAGGGCGCCCGCTACAACAGATTGGTAGAACTCAATGTTCAGGAGCAATGCGTAAACCTGTTAAAAACCGCAGCAGTGCAGGAAGCGATTACTAAACGTGGAATAACCGTTCATGGTTGGGTTTTCGACATCCATACCGGCCGTTTAATTGACCTTAAAATCGATTTTGAAGCTATTTTGAAGGATATTAAGGAGATTTATAACCTCTATTAGTTGGGGCTTAGCATTGGGAGTTTAGAGTCCTGATTGCATAAAAAACCTACGGTGTTTAAATGAGAAAAGTTTGCGCTCGTTTCCGAACGAGTGCATAAATTGCTTTACGATTCTATCGTTTGTAAACGATAAATTATTCAATGCTCGTTAGAAACGAGCGTTAGCTGAATAGCTTAAAAAACCTCGCAGGTATCAGAAACCTGCGAGGTTTGAATATCCCGAATCATCGTTTCAGGACTAAAGACTCCAGACTGACTTACCGTCCCATCCAACCGCCATCAACGGTTAAAATTGTTCCATGTACGTAATCGCTGGCTTGCGAGGCTAAGAATAATGTTGGCCCCTTAAAATCTTCAGGTGTTCCCCATCTTCCGGCAGGGATACGCGATAAAATTGAAGTGCTCCTGTCCTGATCTTCGCGTAATGCCGAAGTATTATCTGTAGCAATGTAACCTGGCGCAATGGCATTTACATTTACACCTTTTGAAGCCCACTCGTTAGCAAAAGCTTTGGTTAAAGAAGCAATTGCGCCTTTACTAGCGGCATAACCTGGCACAGTTATACCACCCTGGAATGAAAGTAAAGATGCAGTGAAAATTACTTTTCCACTACCTCTTGCAATCATTTCGCGGCCAATTTCGCGTGTTAAAATAAACGGAGCAGTTTGGTTTACCGCAATTACCTCATCCCAATACTCATCCGGATGTTCGGCAATCGGCTTGCGCAAAATAGTTCCGGCATTATTTACCAGGATATCGATAACCGGATGATCGGCTTTTACCTTCGCAGCAAAAGCCAGGGTATTTTCGCGTTTACCGAAATCGCACTGATAGGCATAAAATTTTCTGCCTAATGCGGTTACTTCTTTTTCTACGGCACTTCCCTCTAATTCTAAACTGGCAGAAACACCGATAATATCTGCACCTGCTTCGGCGAGTGCTAAAGCCATTGCTTTTCCAATACCTCTTTTACAGCCGGTAACTAATGCAGTTTTACCTGCTAAATTAAATATGTTCGACATGATTTTTTAAAGTTCTATTTTTAAGATCTCTCCATTCCGCTACGCTTCAGTCGAGATGACGGTAAGAAATTATTATTTCAGTTCGGTAATGGCACAATGATCCATATCTCCATAATCAAGGTTTTCACCAGCCATACCCCAAATAAAAGTATAATTGCTAGTGCCGGCCCCTGAATGGATAGACCAGTTTGGTGAAATTACCGCCTGATCATTCTGCATCCAGATGTGACGGGTTTCTTGAGGCTGCCCCATGAAATGGCAAACGCTCTGCCCTTTAGGAACTTCGAAATAGAAATAAGCTTCCATCCTTCTATCGTGTGTATGTGCCGGCATGGTATTCCATACACTGCCCGATTTTAATTCGGTCATACCCATTTGCAACTGGCAGGTTGGCAAAACACTGTTTACCAACAATTTATTAATAATCCTGTGGTTAGCGGTTTCTGGCGTCCCCAACTCTACAATTTCCGCTTCGGCTTTACTTACCTTTTTGGTTGGGTAAGTATGGTGTGCAGGTGCAGAATTGATGTATAATTTAGCGGCTTCGCCAGGGGTAGCAGATTCAAAAAACACTTCTTTTGTCCCTTTACCAATATACAATGCTTCTTTATAGTCCAATTCATATTTTTCGCCATCGGCTGTTACAATTGCCTTTCCACCAACATTGATGATACCCAGTTCCCTGCGTTCTAAAAAGTAGGTTGCTTTTAAATCATCCGGGTTTGGAAGTGCTATTTTCTGATCAACAGGCATTGCACCACCAACAATATATCTATCAAAATGAGATAAGGTTAAATTTACCTGGTTTGCCTCAAACACGTTTTCGATCAGGAAATTTTCCCGCAAAGCTGCGGTATCCATTTGTTTAACTTCTTTAGGGCTTTGAGCGTAACGGCTTTCGAATTTATTCATTGGTTAAAAATTGAGTTTTGAGATTAGGACCTGAACTCATATCACAGATCTTATCCGCAAATATATTTATACGATATTTATTATTAGTATTAATACTCAACTTTATAGTCCTTTTTTATGGTTTCTCCACCCCAGGCTTTTAAACTTGTCCACGGTGCTGGTGCATCTGTCCAGAATTTATTATCGGCAGGCAGTCCTAAGGTTAAAAAGCCAAGACTAGCCATATATAAACTTCCTGTAGAGGTATAGGTATCAGCTACTTCCGGCTGATGGCCGTTAAAGCCCAGCACCAACCATCCTTTGCCATCAAAATTCTGGTTGCCATCGTAAAGATTGTGCATTACTTTGGTTAATGCACCGCGCACCTGTGCAGGCTTTACATATTCGGGTAGTTTTTCCATTAAAGCTGTTTGCGCCAAAGCCTGAAATGCCGCCGTGCGGTAGGTAATTGAGCGCCCATAAGCAGGATAAGTACCTTCAGGCGAAATAATCCTTTCCAGGTATTCGGAGTAACGCACCATTCTTTTTAATGCCAGATCGTAATCTGCCTGTTGTGCCTTTTTCTTATCTACCAAAACTTTTAGCAGATCAACCAGCATCGGGTGGATTACATAAGAATTGTAATAATCCATGCTAAATTTTTCGCCATCACTGTACCAGCTGTCGCCAACATACCATTCTTTCATTTTATTGATCGAAAACTGCACACGTGCAGGATCGTACTGTTCGCCTATACTCAATAAAAAACCTTCCGTAAGACCAGAAAACAATAACCAGTTATTATAGGCACCGCTACGGGTACGCAAGGATTTAAATTCTTCGATAAACCTCTTTTTAGTTACTTCATCAAGCGGTTCCCACAGTGCTTTTGGCGCACGCAAAAAAGAATGTGCCACATAAGCGGCATCAACAATCGGCTGACTTTCTGAGCGGTAACTAATATAATCGGGACTATCTGGATTTACTGAATTGGCCAGGGCTTTTAAAAGTTCGGTGCGCATGGTTTTCCGGAGTTTACCCTCTGCAGTATCATCATCAGGCAGGGCTAACCAGGGTGCCACACCAGCAATGGTTCGCCCCAAAGCCTCTAAATAAGTGACTTTAGCGACGTTTAAGCCATAGCCAGGAGCTTTTTCTAAGGGCATATTCTTTTTTAAAGTTTCGTTGGCGAGGTTATGGATCACCGGGTAAGCAATGCGGTTTAAGGTTTTTACCCAAAAAGCACGGTCTTCGGCGCCGGTTGTGGGTTTCTTTTGTGCATATGCCAACTGCGAAATAATCAGCATGGCAGAAAAAATTAGTTTATATTTCATCAATTTTGTTTTAATCTATTTTATAATAATTCGATTTCCATTAATATACAATGATCTGGCGATGACAAGCTGCCAAAAGTCGTCATTGCGAGAAGGCTTTTTCAGCCGACGAAGCAATCTTTATAGCAAGAACCACTAGCATGAAAGATTGCTTCGTCGTTCCTCCTCGCAATGACGAATCTTTTTATTTACACCTATCGTTTATCAATTCTACAAATACCATTTTTTATACCTGGCCAAAGCCTCTAAATAATAGTAATCGGCATAAATAAGCGGTACGTCTATTTCACTGTTCAATGGGTAGGCACCTGTACTGTGCATCAATAAAAAGCCGCCATTTTCACCTAATTTTGCATGGTAAGCACTGCTCGAAAGCGAATAAATCATGGTTTCAGCTGCGGATTTGAATTCGGTTTTTTCAATGCCTGAAGTATATTGACCAAGCTCTAACAATGCCGAAGCCATCAGTGCACCCGCAGAGGCGTCGCGTTTGGCAAAAGGAATACCCTGTGCATCAAAATCCCAGAAAGGTATTTTATCAGCGGGAAGGTTTGGATGGTTGAGGATAAAATGTGCAATGCCTTTAGCCTGTCTTAAATAGGTTTCATCTTTGGTAAAACGGTACATCATGGTATAGCCATATAAAGCCCAACCCTGTCCACGCGACCATGCCGAACAGTTTGCAGCACCCTGCCAGGTGGCTTTTCTAATCACCTCTCCTGTTTCCGGATTATAATCAACCACATGGTAAGAACTAAAATCGGGGCGGAAATGGTTTTTTAATGTGGTGTTGGCATGTGTAACCGAAATTTCTTTATATTTTTTGTCCCCTCCGTTATCACTCACCCAGTTCATCATTTCCAGGTTCATCATATTATCGATAATTACAGGGCATTCCCATAATTTACTCTTGTTCCACGATTGAATTGATTTTACAGCCGGGCGATATCGGGTAGCTAAGGATTCGGCAGAATGCTGGATAACCGCTTTATATTCTGGTTTACCGGTTAAACGGTAAGCGTTACCGAAACTGCAGTACATCATAAAACCCAGATCGTGGTTTCCGGTATAAGTTTGGTTGGGCTCTATTACTTTTAAGGCCGCTTCGGCTTCCTGTTTTATACCCACATCTTTGGTCTGTTCGTAGATGTACCATAAACTTCCCGAATAAAAACCGCTGCACCACCATTTAATATCGTAGTTTATAGACTTGCCTTTATCGAAACTTTGTGGTGTTTTACCTACCGGAATATTTTTAGCCAGCACTTGATATTGATCGGCCGCAAATTTAAATTCATCTGTTATCAGCTGGTTCATTGGTTTTCTGGTCGTTTGTGCTAAACAGTATGAACTGCTAACTATAATTAAAAAACTCAGAATTTTAATTCTTTTTAAAATCATTTGTAATATCTGTTTAATGTTTACTTAGGTAGTGATTATTTATTATGTTTAGTTATTAGCTTGTATAATTAGTATCCGGGAGTCTAATAATTGCTCTTTAAGCCTGGTTATTAAACGGATCCGATAAATTTTAGATCCCCATGCGGCAGCTAACCTGTTGTCATCAATTTGCTGTTCATCAATTTTCGCTTCAAACTTTTTTTCATCAAAAGCAATTGTTAAACCTGTTTCCAATATAAGTTTACCTTTTTTTATTTCTACAGTTAAGGGCGTTAAAAAGTTCAGCTCGGTTGGCGCCTTATATTCTTTAAGCACAGCTTGATCAACAAGGCTTATTTCATTTTTCGCCCTGTTAAGCGAGATTGTTCGGTTCCACTTTTCAACTGCCGCAGCCGCAGGATAAGCATTGGCGATATTCATCGAAACAGTGGCCAGATTATTCGTATTGTTATATTTAAAATCAGTTGCCGCATATTGTTTGCCATCGTGCTGTTGAACACCATTTATGCTTGGGCAGTTATGCCATTGCGATTGCACATTCCAAAGTTCGTAACGTTTGCTACTGAAAGTTTTGCTGGTGTAAACGCCCACGCCAACATCGATAAGCACCGGCTTACCTTCACTATAGACAATGAAATTCCCTATATCATTATGATTATGGCTTTCTGCATTAGTACCTCCTTTTGCCGCAAAAAATAACCCCTGTGTACTACCCGCTTTTTGCCTCGCATTAAAAACCTGCAGATCGGGCAATATGGCATAAAGTGGATAAGGAGCTTTGGCCGGCGTTAATTTTAATGCCTGATATACATTTGAAATGGCCAGAAAGTCGCTGACATCATCAGCTGAAACCTGCCTGTTTCCAGAGTTAAAAAGGAAAGAAGCGTAATTTTTAAGTTTTTCATCCTTGAACATTACACCGTATTGGTAAACACTTTCCGGATTTTGCCCGTATTTTGAAAAAGCATCTGCAAAATTAACCACATACTTGTCGGCTATTTGCATATTGTAAGTATAAGAGCCAATTTTATGGAGCAGCTCCTTATCGCTCCAATTCAGTTTATTTTCAGATGCCTGATTAAGTATTGTTATTAAACGGATAAGCCTACCGCCGGCCATATCCCAATACGAAGGGCCTTCATCACAACCACCATCCTCTGGATATTGGTTAATAAAATTATCTGTACTTTTTAAAAATTTCGCAGTTAAAGCATCAAGCTGTTTGCCCGGCTCAAGCACCAATAATGCAGCCTGCAAGCTATTTGCATTTATATAGGTATTCCAGTTATTAACAGCATTCCCCTTAAAACCCATCCACCAGAAATGATCAAATTTTAAATATGGGTCAAAAATTCTACGGTTCAGTTCATAAAGGATTCTGCCATTAATTACTTTCGAATAATCTGCAAGTTTTGGTGCAAGCATATTATAAATAGTTGCAACAGTTAAACCTGTTCTCGATGCATTTAAATCAATATAAGGATTTTCGATATTTGCCAGATCTGCACCTTCTTTTTGCACAACAATATGTGCTGGTGCTACCCAGCTACTTTCTTCTAAAATAAGCCAGAGTCCATTTACAATCTGAGGGATATATTTTCCTTTGTTTTCAATAAGTTCTCCCGCAACAAGGTGTGCTAACACTTTTCTGCGTTCACCCTGCAGGTTCTCATAATTAACCCTCGTTCCCGTTAGTCTATAATCAAGATATAAAGAAGCAGGTAAGGATGGCCAGTTATAATTAAATGCTTTTTCGGCTTGTTTTAAAAGTTTTTGTTTCGTGCTATCCGGCAAATCCTGTATAGCTTTTAGCGAATTTACACGTTGATCGTTTTGCCAGGGCTGTAAGTTTGGGAATGCACTTCCTGCCGGATAAACCTTATTGTAAGCCGTAGCTAGCCAATCTCTTTTTACCGTGTTTTGAGCAGCAGCATTTAGAGATAGTAAAATGACGGAGGTTAGAAGCCAAATACTTTTGTTTCTTGAAATCTTCATGGTTGGAATGGTTTTTTTTTATTTTGTGGGATAAAAAAAACAAATAAAAAGTAGGGATTTTACAAGTTGTTTAAATTAAAACAGGCCGCCACCGCAATGGCAGCCTAAAACTAACCAATTATTTATTTAATTTATCCAGCCAGGATTTTGGGTCAGGTTTGGATTTCTTTCTATTTCTACTGCAGGAATTGCCCAATTATACAAGTAATCACCTTTAAACGAATAAGCATATACTACTTTACCCCATGCCTGTTTCACCCCGTTACCGGCATAAAAAACTTTGTCTTTCCAGCTTTTCCACCTCATCTCATCAAAGAAATTAATTCCCTCATTTGGAAATTCTACCCTTCTTTCGTTACGGATCCGTTCTCTTAAATCAGTCTGACCAGATACAAATGTTGGTAATGCACCATTTGTATTTTGAAGTATAGCTACACCAGCTCGCGCTCTTACTTCGTTTACTTTGGCAATTGCTTCAGATGTTAAGCCCTGTTCGTTTAGCGCCTCGGCCCACATTAAGAGTACATCTGCATATCTGATTAATACAAAATCTGTTGGCCCGTAATCTCTCGCCGGTGTTTCAGTTGTACCTTCATAAACATATTTACGATACAGATAGTAAAATAAACTTTGGGTATCAGTACGTAAATCGCCATTTACAGCACCTTCAGCACGATAAGGCCATCTTGAGGTAACTATAGCATTTGCACCGTTAAAAACGCCTACATAAGTTGAGTAAGGCGTAATCACATTGGCTGCTAAACGTGGATCGCGGTTTGCGTAAGCTTGTTGAATACGGGCCTCGTTTCCTGTAGGAAGATAAAGGCTCATTTTAGCTCCCCTGCTTGTTGCGGCTGTAATTTCTGCCGCTGTTAAATTATTTCGGAGAAAGAAAACTTCCCTTTCGGCTACGCTAAGTGTTGAATAACCAGGGAGAACAGCATCCCAGTTAAATTTAGAACCATCTGCATTCTCATAAAGATCAACCAGGTTAGGCGATACATGATAAGTATTCCAGCAGGAACCAAAAGATGAGCGTGTACCACAATAAAACTGAGTGGTAGATCCAAATCCTGTAATACCGATGTTCTGAATAGAGAAAATCATTTCATTTGACTGCTCATTTGCTGTTTTAAACAGGTTACTATAATTGGCAAACAAGCCATATCCTGCATCTTTAACTTTTTGAAAGTCGGCTGCAGCGAGGTCCCATTTTTGCGTATACATATAGGCTTTGCCGCGTAAAGCATAAGCAGCACCTTTAGTTACATGCCCATAAGCGCCATTACCGCTTGCGTAACGATCAGGTAAATTTGGTTCTGCAATTGCGGCACTTAAATCACTGATCACCAATGCCCAAACTTCGGCTTCGGTAGAACGGGGTTTAATGGCTTGTTCTGCTGTAAAAGGCTCAAGGTAAATAGGAACACCCTTATACAATTGGTTAAGCCTTAGATAAAAATAGGCCCTTAAAAATTTACTTTCAGCAATGTATCTGGCTTTTTTCTCTGCTGAAGAAGGTGATTTTAAAGGAATATTCTTTAACGCATCATTTGCCCTTTGAATGCCTTCATAAAGGTTTTGCCAATGCGAGCTGAAGTATCCATTGCTGGCAGTTATGGTTCCTGAAAGTAACGATTCTGCTCCAGAGGTCTGTCCCGTTAAGCCTAAACAATCCATTTGATAAAGTTCCAATCCTGATGCGCCACCTGTGGCCATACCATACCTCATAGCGGCATACACCCCCGTCATCCCCTGATCGGTTAAATTATCGCTGGTCCACATCGTTTCTGATGCAATTTGCGAAGGTGGGGTAGTATTTAATAAATCTTTTTTACAGCCTGTAAATACAGCAATTGTAAATATTATGGTTAAAAATTTTTTCATTGTGTTTCCGTTAAAAAGTAACATTTAAACCTAAAGAATACTGACGCATGGTTGGATAAGATACCCCTGCACCAATTTCGGGGTCTAAGCCAGGATAGTTTGTAATGGTAAGCAGGTTTTCTCCTGAAAGGAAAATCCTTGCCCTGCTCATGGCTGCTTTTTTAGAGATTTTTTCAGGCAGTGTATAACCAATCTGCAAGTTTTTTAATTTTAAGTAAGAGGCATTATATAAATAAAAATCGCTGGCTACCGCCGCATTTTGTGCATCGGTAGTATTTTTAAGCCTCGGATATTTTGCGGTGATGTTATTGGCCGGATCATTTGGATTTGACTCATTGTAATAGTAATGATCATTGGCAATTAAGGTACTCACCGAGTTACCTAATGATACAATAGAGTTATTGTAACCCGTTGCATTCCAATAATACCACATCCCTGCACTTCCAGACCAAAGCATAGAAAGATCTATATTTTTATAAGATAAGTTTAAGCTAAAGCCATAATTATACCTTGGTGTTGAAGATTTATTCATGAACTGTGCATCAACATCATTGCCATAAAGGCCATCGCCATTATTATCCGCATAGATTAAATCGCCATAATAAATTTTGGTTTTGCCTACTCCACCTGTTGGTTGGAAAGTATAACCGGCAGCAATCATGGCATTTAACCAGGCCATATCATCAGTAGTACGGATCATACCATCTTTCGGCCCGCCGTTAATGTTTACTTTACCGTCTGTAAAATAGTTTCCATCGCCTTTATAAACTTTCTGCAAGTAATATTCATTAATTTCGTGCCCTTCTAAAACACGATTTGTACCTCCGCTTGAAACACTGCCCAGATTGGTTTTATACACCCTGTTGCCCAATGCATCAGTTGTATAACCCGCCTGTAGAGTGCCCTTGTACTTTGTTACACGATTAAAGTTGTAGGCAAAATTGCCCGAAACTCCATATTTAAATTCGCCTATTTTACCATTATATCCCAGGGTAAACTCTAAGCCTTTATTAGATACTTCTGCTATATTTTGAGTAGCAGCTGTAGCTGTTCCCGTGGTTAATGGAATGGTTGGTGTAAATAAAATGCCATTTGTATATTTTCTATACAGATCAATTTCAAAATTAATGGCCCCATGAAACAAGTTACCATCCAAACCAATATTGGTTGTGGTTGTACTTTCCCAAACCAGGTTTGCATTTGCAAATTTGGTAGATACTAAACCATTAGACTGAATGCCGTTATAAGAATAATTGGTAGATCCGTAAACCGCCTGATAATCGTAATTACCCAATGAAGCATCGGTATTCATAACATTGTTACCAGTTTTACCCCATGAAGCACGGAGTTTCAGGTTGCTGATGTATTGATCAAGCCCTTTCATAAATGGCTCCTGAGAAATGCGCCATCCGGCAGAGAAGGCAGGGAAAAAGCCCCAGCGACGGCTTTCAGCAAATTTTGAAGAGCCATCGTATCTAAATACACCTTCTAATAAATACCTGCTTTTGTAAGCATAATTTAACCGCCCGAAAACTGAACGCATGGCATAATCATACTCACCACCTGTTGCCGAAGTTACGGCCGTAGCTGATGACAGTGTAGTAATGGTTTCGTCAATTAAACCTTTTTTCGAAGCTCCAAAATTATAATAGTTATAATAATATTGGTTATACCCTGCCAGCACGCTAATGTCGTGGTCTTTAGCAATAGTTGTGGTGTATTTTAAAATATTATCTATGGTAAAACCATAGTTTTTATTGAAACCATAGTTGGTACTTAACTGATCTGGTGTTGTTTTTGCAGATTTTAAGGTGTTAGTCGCAAAGTTCCAGCGTTCGTTGGTAATGCTATGGTTATTAAATTCTTCCTGGCGTGATTGAAAGTTAAACCTGGTTTCGAAATCCAAACCCTTTAAAATATCAACCTTTGCAAAAACTGTAGTATTAATCCGGGTTTCTTTATCATCACCACCTGTGCTATACAGATAAGAAGAAATATTATTAGCGGTAGACGATTCTTCGGCTGCTGCCGGGAAACCATATTTTCCATCCCAGATCGGGTAAACTCCTGGCGTAGTTTGACGTAAAAAGTTGAATGCATTATCGGTATTTGCTAAACCATACGTTTGCATCGAAGCAAAAGTTTGCGTGCCTACAGTTAAAAACTTAGCCACTTTAGATTGCAAATTTATACGCAAACTATATTTATCTGATCCTGTGTTTGCCATTGTACCCGGATTATTCAGATACAATGCAGATAATAGGTATTGCGTATTCTCCGAACCGCCATTTAGAGAAAGGTTATGTTGCTGAACTACATTATTCTCAAAAATAACATTACCCCAATCTGTATTGGGATATGCAATGTAATTTGGCACCCCTTGCGCTGTTAATCCATCAGGATCGGCATTTGCAGCTGCCCATTGAGCAATTGTGGCATCTGTATAAATAGGTGTTTGACCCAAATTACGATAACCTTCATTAACCAGTTGCATATGTGTTATATAATCAGAAACAAAAGTTGGCAAATTCGCAGGTCTGGCAATTGAGGCCAAACCACTGTAGCTCACTGTTGTTTTTCCTTTATTACCTTTTTTAGTGGTAATTAAAATAACTCCGTTTGCAGCCAATGATCCATAAATAGAAGCTGCTGCTGCATCTTTTAAGATTGATACACTTTCTACGTCATTTGGATTAACAGCATCCATGCTGCCAATGATGCCATCTACTATGATTAAAGCGTTATTACTGTTTAATGTTCCTGTACCACGGATTCTAATGGTAGCCCCATCAGATCCTGGTTTGCCTGATGACTGGCGAACAAATACACCCGAGCTTAAACCACCTAATGAAGAAGACAGGTTGGTAACTGGCCTGTTTTCGATAGATTTTGCATCAATGGTTGACACAGAACCTATAACATTAACCTTTTTTTGTACGCCATAACCAACCACCACTACATCATTTAGGCTATTGTTTTGTTCGAGTAAAACAATGTTCAATGTTGTTGATGAGCCAACGGTAACCTCGCGTACATCGTAACCGATATAAGTGAATACAAGTATGCTTTGTACTGAAGGTACTTCAAGGTTAAATTTACCTTCGCCGTTAGTAACCACTGCAGCTGTTCCACCTTTTAATTTAACACTTACTCCTGGTAGCGGACCTCCTAAGTTATCTTTTACCGTTCCTGAAATTTTTATGGATTGAGCATAGGCTGTAAATGCCATAAAACTCAAAAAAACAAGCAGCGAAAATAATTTCACCGGCCAGTAAAAACGGCTCGGTTTTGCTTCTCCAATTTTGAAATGTTTGTAAAGTTTATCCATTTTTTGTTTAGTTGATTAACATTGTTTTTCTTAATCGCAAAAAATTATTGGCATAACCCGTGGCTGCATATAGTTTAAAACTATCTACTAAAAAAGGGAATCAGCTTAAACGGTTTGGTTTTCCTTTAATATTTGGCTATTCAAAATTGTTGTATTAGAAGCAAACAGAGGGGGTAAAATCCTAAATAAATAGGGGTAAAATTCTAAATAAAGCCATAAAACAGTATTAAAATGGGCAAATAAGAAGATAAAATGTTAAAATTGCCAGCATTAAAGGCATCTGGTTCTTATAACGGAAACATTTTGTACTTTTAATAGGTAGAAGCTAACCATTCCCCATTTTTCACCAACATGAAATCCCTGCTCACATGTACATTAGTATTTTTTATCGCTTTATGTCATGCCCAGAATAAATACGCTTTTAAACATCTTAATGTTGAAAACGGGCTCTCTCAAAGTTCGGTATTATCAATTGCCCAGGATGGTAAAGGCTTTATGTGGTTTGGTACGCGTTTTGGGTTAAACAAATACGATTCGCAATTTTTTAAGGTATATAACCATCAAAACGGCAACCCAAAAAGCATCAGCTTTTCATCATACCTTTCAACAATTTTAGCCTTAAAGGATGGTACTTTGCTAATAGGAACATCGGATGGCCTAAATAAATACAATGAAGCCGGCGATAATTTTGACTGTTACAGGCATAACGACAAAGCGCCTAACAGCATTAGTGCCTCTGTAATAAACTGCATTTTTCAGGACAAACAAAACCGTGTTTGGGTAGGTACCAACAATGGTCTAAATCTTCTCTCCAAAAAAGAAAAATATACATTTAAACGTTTTTTCTATCAGAAAAAGCGACCTCTTAAAATCTATACGATTACTGAAGATCATTACGGGGCATTGTGGTTAAGCACCTCTAACGGCTTAATGCGCATGGTTTTTAAAGCTGGAAAAAACTACTTAACTTATTTTAAGCAGTTTAGTGAGGCACTTAATAAAGCGATTGATAACCACATTACCAGCATGGTAGAAGATCGCGAAAACAACCTTTGGATTGCCACCAAACAAACCGGTGTAAGTAAACTAAACCTAAGTACCAAAAACATTACGACCTATAAATATTCAAGCCTTAACCCAAGTGGAATCAGTAGCAATAACATCCGGAAAATTATACTCGACCGGGAGGGAAAACTGTGGATCGGAAGTTTACATGGCATTAACATTTACGATCCCGCTACCAAAAGCTTCAGCACCTTACAAAATGAACCTGAAATCCCTTCCAGTTTAAGCCAGAACTCTGTTTACGATATCTATCAGGACCGGCAGGGAATTATCTGGGTGGGTACCTATTATGGAGCCATCAACATGGTTTATCCAAATTATACGCCATTTAAAGTTTACCGGAGCACTACTTCAGCAAATGGTTTAAGCAGCAACGTAATCAGCTCGATTATGGAAGATCAGGATCAAAATCTGTGGATCGGTACTGAAGGCGAGGGGCTGAATTATTACGACAGGAAAAACAATACCTTCATCCGCTACAAATATAACCCTAACAACCCGAAAAGCTTAAGTGCAAACCTGGTTAAAGCCGTAATAAGAGATAAAAAAAACAGGATTTGGGTGGGTACCCATTATGGAGGGCTGAATCTTTTTCAACCAGAAACGAAAACTTTTGTAAGGTACACGAGTAGTAAAAACGACACCTCCTCACTAAGTAGTGACGAAATTACCTCTGTTTTTGAAGACAGTTACGGCCGTTTTTGGGTAGGGACCAACGGTGGGCTTAACAGCTTTAATCCATCAACAGGGAAATTTATCCGCAATCGCTTAAACGGACTTACTGACGCTGTACTGAACATTTTCGAAGACACAAAAAGAAATCTATGGGTGGCCACCAATTCAGGACTGTACCAACTTAAAAAAGATTCGTCCAGATTTATTGGTCGTGTGGCCGCAGCGCCTGAAATTTTAAAATATAACGAGATCAGCTGTTTAGCCGAAGATAAAGATGGATATTTATTAATCGGTACCCTGCGCAATGGGTTATTTAGATTTGATGCAGCGCACCATCGTTACATGAGAACCACTGCGGCAGATGGCTTACCCAGCAACAACATTATGGGAATTTTGGAAGACGATTTCAGGAACCTGTGGATTACAACCGATAAAGGTTTGTGCAAGTATAACCCGAAACAGAAAACCTTTAAAACCTACAACACCAAAGATGGTCTGCCCGGAAATGAATTTAATTATAAATCGTTCCTGAAAGATAGTAAGGGAGCTTTTTTCTTTGGCGGACTAAGTGGAATGGTGAGCTTTTTCCCAAATGAAATCAAAGAAAATAAAAACACCCCTCCCGTTATATTTACCGGGTTAAAGCTATTTAATAAAACTGTAAACTTAAATGATGAAGATAGCCCACTTAAGCAGAACATCAGCACCCTTAAATCGATCACATTTGCAGCCGACCAAAACGTATTTTCAATTGATTTTACCTTACTAAACTTCATTAAAGCAGATAAAAATCATTATGCCTACAAGCTTGATGGCTTCGAAAAAAACTGGAACTATGTGGATGTTCCTTCTGCCAGCTATACCAACCTTTCTCCTGGGAATTATACCTTAATGGTTAAAGGCACCAATAATGATGGGCTTTGGACAGATACCGCCAGTACCATACAGATTAAGGTATTACCGCCATTTTACAGAACCTGGTGGGCATACCTCGTCTATTTCTGTGTTTTTGCAGGCATATCCATTGTATTTGTCCGTTATTTATTGATCAGGGTTGTACTCAAAACAGAAAAAGAAGTTAACGAGCACAAACTTGAGTTTTTCACTAATATTTCACACGAAATCCGTACTCCTTTAACACTGATTGTTGGTCCTTTGGATAAACTGATCGAAAATGCAAAAGACGATCCAGCGCTGAACAGAGACCTACAACCTATTAAAAATAATGCCGATCGGTTAATGAATCTCGTTACCGAACTGCTTGATTTTAGAAAAGCCGAAAGTGGCAAAATGACTTTACACGTAAGTCCGGGTGATATTATAAAATTCTGCAGGGAAATATTTCTGGCCTTTCAGAACATGGCGATCTCCAAAAACATTAATTATGTTTTCGAAACCGTACAGCCCGAAATCGAACTTTATTTTGATAAAGTACAGATGGAAAAAGTATTGTTTAATTTGTTATCAAATGCATTCAAGTTTACCCCTAATCATGGAAAAATAAGTTTAAAAATCTACGCAGAAAATCAAAACATTAACATCCAGATCAGCGATAATGGAAAAGGGATTCCTTTAGAAAACCAGGCCAACCTATTTACCAATTTTTACCAGGCCAATGCAGGCTCAACCATCGGCACGGGTTTAGGATTATCCCTGTCGAAAAGTATTGTCGAACTGCACCATGGTGAAATCGCTTTCAGCAGTATACCACAAAACGAAGGAACAGTTGGCGCAACCAGCTTTACGGTAAGCCTTAAAACCGGAAAAGCGCATTTCAATCCCTCAGATTTAATCTCCGATTATGTTTATTACGACGATGCAGCCAATTATAATATTCGCCCTACAGCAGTTGCCGCCCCCCCAACTGAAGAATACGAACAGCCGTTAACAACAAAAAAAGAGAAAAAAAGCATTTTATTGGTAGAAGATAATGAAGATGTAAGGGCTTTTATTAAAAATGCCTTGAATGATCAATACAGTATTTATGAAAGTGAAAACGGCGCTACCGGTTTAGCCAGTGCATTGGAACTCATTCCCGACCTGATTATCAGTGATGTAATGATGCCCGTAATGGATGGCCTTGAATTATGCCGGAAATTGAAAACAGATGAAAGTACGAGCCATATTCCGGTTGTGTTGTTAACCGCCCGATCGGCTTATGTACATCAGATTAATGGTTTTGAAAATGGTGCCGATGCCTACATCATGAAACCTTTTAACCTGAAAATTCTCGAACTGAACATCCAGAACTTGTTAAGCGCACGCGAAACCATTAAACAAAAATTTGCGCAGGTAATTACATTAGAACCTAAAAACCTGGTGATCAATACCACCGAGCAAAACTTCCTGAATAAAATTATACAGGTAATTGAAGACCGTATCGCCGATCCAGATTTTGATGTACCCACCCTATCGGCAGAGATCGGGATGAGCCAGCCTGTGCTTTATAAAAAAATCAGGGCATTAACTGATCTTTCAGTAAACGATTTCATTAAATCGCTCCGGATAAAAAGGGCTGCACAACTGCTTAAACAGGGAACGGGTAATATTGCCGAAATTGCTTATGCGGTAGGTTTTAGCGATAGGAAATATTTTAGCTCGGAGTTTAAAAAGCACTTTGGTAAAACACCAAGCGAGTTTATGGGTGATGGTTAATAAGTCGCGGTAGTGGCTACTCTGTGTAAACAATCCAGTTCTCCTCTTCCTCCTCCAAATGAGAATCATTAACAACCAGAAAAAATGCTTCCATAATCATCTGCATATTTTCATATTGTTCAAAAAGGTATTCCTTATCCATTAATTTGATGCTGGTTTTGGCGCTAAAGGCAGCGTACAGCCACTCTAAAAGGCCCAAACGTAATTGTTTAATTTTTTCGGGCACAAAAAACCCTTCGATAAACAAATAAGGATTTTTAACATGATGTGGTGGCAAAGTATTCACCTCGCATATTTGGGTTTCATAGGCTTGAACAGCAGCATAATCAGACGTTTCGACGATATATTTTTTATAGATCAGTTTTTTTGCTGCAATAATATAACCCGCATTAAGCAATTGCGTAAACTGGTTATAAAAGAAAAAGTAATTCGAACCATTATTTACATGGCTTTCTTTTGCCAGGGCGATTTTATACCAGTTTTTAAGATAAGTTTTGTGCCCGGCAAGATTATCCAAGGTAAAAAAATGCTCAATTACTGCAAATGGATTTTGGAAAAGATCATGATCAAAAGCCAGAGGTGATGTACTTTCAAACACCGCTAAATGATAATACCGGTCAATACTTTTAAAACTGTTTTTAGTAATGATCCTTTCATGGATTAACCAACAGGCTTCCAGCATTTTCTTTGTATTGCCGTATACCTCATAAATATAGGCATCCCATTCCTGATCGAGTGTATTTTCTAAACCTGCAAGCAACCATTCTTTATAGGCAATTTTATAACTATGTGATTGAAAGAATAAAAACATCTCCAGAAAAATCAGTTTAGGATTTTGCATCTCCCCTTTGCTCAACAATTTCGGACTATAATCAAGTAGAACCGATTCCCGTTCCAAACTGCTTTCATCGGCAGTAATGGCCTTTACAAAATCAGTATCTGCTTCGCTATGGTTAAAAATCAGGTCAGAATATTCGAAAAGCGGCAATAGTTTTTCGTAAAAACGTAACAGCTGTGCCGGATGCTTCTGAGGCGAATAATCATATTCGTTCTGTGGTGGATTTAACCAGTTTTTTAAAAACTGTAAATTGCTGTTGATACTACCCAAAGTAAAAAAGCTTTCAATGGCATTAATGAAACTCACGGTTTCTTTTTTAAAATGATATACTCCTTCCATTGCTTATATTTTTAAATGATTATATTAGCTAACGAATTTAGCAAAAAAAATTAAGTTAAACTAAATATTTTACATATAACTTACTAACATTTTATTTTATGAACGAAAATCAACGCTTAAAAAAACTAATGGATTTATTGGGATTTAAATCCCAAAAAGATTTTGCGGTGGCGTTGAATATCAAACAGGGCTCTTTGTCGGATATTTTAAGAGAAAGAATCAAAGTATCCAATGCCATTAAAGATAAACTGGAACTTAAATTCGACGTAAATTTAATATGGTTTGAAAACGGAACGGGTGAGCCGTTCTTTAAAAAGAAACCGGGCGTTAGCGAAAGCAAGGAGGGGGTTCCATATTTCGATATGAGTTTATCGGATGCTAAAGATCTGATTGTACAGGAAGATCGGGCAGAGTACCTGGTAAATTACCTTCCTTTTAACGATTGTACGGCCTATTTACCTGTTTATGGCGACAGTATGTACCCGAAATATGCAGCGGGTGAAATTATTGCCATTAAAGAAATTATCAATTTAGAAATCCTGCAATGGGGTGAAGCTTATGTGGTTATGACAGATGAGGAAAGCAATAGTTTGCGCACCATAAAACTGATTTTTCAGCATCCTGATCATTCCAAACTAATCCTGCGTTCATCAAACCCTAATTTTACCGGCGATACGGTGATCAGCAAGAAAAACATAGAATCGCTTTACATTATCAAAGGGAAAATTACCCGGAATATTATTTAATGAATTTGGGTTAATTGTTGAAACTGGTTAATTGTTAATCGCAAACTGCCAATTGAAAATTACTTTTATAAAAAAGAAGCCAGGTTTTGAAAAACTGGCTTCTTTAAATTATTAATACCCCGGATTCTGGTACATTTTAACCGGATCTAATTTTACTTCATCAAAAGGAATTGGAAAATACCTGTCTTTAGTGGTAAAATTGCTCAACTTTGCGTTACCAAAATTAGATTGAGATTTAGTGCGGAAATAGGCTACAAGCTCATCGGTAGTAAAAAAACGCAACAAATCGAACCATCTTTGGTGCTCAAAGGCAAGTTCTACCCTACGTTCGTGCAAAATAGCCAGTTTAAGTGTTGGGTATTTTGTATTGTAATTGGCATCTGTACGTGCAACAGCATACAAAGGTACACCGGCCCTCGCCCTCACCATATCTAAATACTGAATCGCCACCCCATCATTGCCCTGCAGCATATTTACTTCAGCAAGCATTAAAATAATATCGGCATAACGCATCAGCGGGCAGTTATTGCCACCATAACCATTAACTCCGGCAGCATCACTTGCATCGCGGTATTTGGTTACAAACCAGTCCAACACCCTGTTATCGGCTGCATATTTAATGGAAAAATCTTTTCTTGGGTCGCCGGTTTCATAATCCAGTACCAAATCGGGCGTTACATTGCCTACAACGCCAGTAGGTGCTTTTTTTGAGTTAATGGTTTCGCCAAAAGGTTGGTTATCAGCCGCAATGCTCGATGCATAGTTTATATTGCCCTGATAGTTTACAATTTCAAATATAACTTCCGGATTGCTGCTTTTCTTTGCCACATCGAACACATCGGCATAAGGTATGCTCGCCAATGTACCAAAATTTTTCATGTTGTAAGCTGCCATTAAATACGTATTCGCATTGCCAAGGTTATCTGCTTTTCCATTTTCGAAAGTAGTGGCCATGGTTAAATACACCTGTCCTAATAAGCCGTTTATAGCAGCTTTTGATACCCGGCCCAAACCCGCTCCTGTTTGAAGGTTAGGCAATGTGCTGCTTAAGGCATCTTTCAAATCAGCAACAATCTGGGCATAGACTGTTGCCTGCGGTTGGCGTGACGTATTAGCCAATACTTCTTCGCTACTGGTTAACTGTTTGGTTACCAAAGGCACATCGCCCCATTTCCTAACCAAATGAAAGTACATTAAAGCCCTGATAAATTTGGCTTCGGCCAAATATTGCCCTTTTACATCCTGGCTTGGGAAACTTACTTTATCAATATTAGAAGTAACTACATTACACCTGCTAATGGTTTGGTACAAACTTCCCCAATGGCCTTTTAAATAACTGTTACTCGGCAGAATGCTAAAATTCCCAAACTGGAAAGGCTCTCCGGCATTCGACTGGTTATCGTTGGTACCTGTATCATCCGAACGCTGATCGGTATACAGGCCACTGCCTTCGCCAATATTACTCCCACTCCTTAGCGATTGGTAAATACCGTTAACGGCAAGCTGTACATCGTTAGGTGAAGCAAAAAACTGATCAACAGTTACTGCATTGGGACTTTTTTGATCAAGAAAATCTTTTTTACAGGCCGACAGTGAAATCAGGCCTACAAAAACTATGAATATATTTTTTCTCATTTTGATATATTTTAATGATGATTTAAGGTGGATTAAAAAGTTAATTTAACACCTAAATTGTACGCTCTGGCCAATGGATAATTGCCATAATCAACACCAGGGGTTAAGTTTGCACCACCGTTGTAATCAACCTCCGGGTTATATCCTTTATAATCGGTAATCGTAAATGCATTGTCTACGCTACCAAAAACCCTGATATTTTCTACATGCAGGTGCTTAGCTAAGGTTTTAGGGAAGTTATAGCCCAAAGTGATATTGGTACACCTTAAATAAGAACCATCCTGAAGATAGAATGACGATAAACGTGTACTGTTGCTTTGTGTACCTGCTCGAGATGCACGGTAATTTAAACCACTACCCGGGTTGGCCTCGTTTCTATATCGGTCGGCTACTTCTACGTACTGGTTACCCGATCCCTCAAAATTGTACAGGTAGTAATCTTGTCCGTCTAATACCTGATTTCCATATGATCCGTTAAAAGAAGCCCTGATATCGAAAGCCTTATAACTTGCATTTACTGCGAAACCATAGGTAAAATCAGGATACGGGCTTCCGATGATTTTTTTGTCTGCATCGTTTACAATTCCATCACCATTGGTATCTTCGAAATAAAGATCACCCACTTTCTGACTGTTCGATTGTGCTGCCGAAGGGGCTACTTTACCCACCAGCTCTGGTGTTACCCTGCCCAAAACTTTAAACCCGTAAAACATACCGATAGGCTGTCCTTCCTGAGTAACGTGCGTAATGTACTGCCTTTCTGCACCAAAACTGTAAATGGTACTGTTACCACCCAGATCGAGTACTTTATTTTTGTTTAAGGCAATGTTACCGCTCAAGCCTAAAGTGAAATCATTAGTGTTGATAATGCGGCCATCCAATTGTAAATCGAAACCTGTATTTCTTACTTTACTGTTTTTTAAGTTAGTTAAGATGGTAGAAGTACCTGAAATGGCCGAAATTGGCTGATTAAACAATAAATTGTACGATAAACTGTAGTAATAATTGGCAATTACCGATAAACGTCCGTTAAAGAAACTTAAATCAGTACCAAGATTATATTGTGAAGTAGATTCCCATCCCAGGCTCTGGTCTTTGATGTTACCTGCCCAAACTGCAGTGGAGATAGAGTTGCCCGGACCAAAAATAGTTCCACCAGGTGTGCTCATGGTTTGGGTATGGTTGTAATCGCCAATGTTGTTATTTCCGCTTAGTCCCCAGCTTGCCCTTAATTTAACAGCAGAACCTTTTCCTAAAAATTCGTTATACCAGTCTTCCTGCGATAAATTCCAGCCTGCAGCAACGGATGGGAAAACGCCCCATTTGTTTTTAGGGCCAAACCTCGACGATCCATCGGTTCGGAACGATCCGGTTAAGAAATATTTTCCATCGTAATTATAGCTTAAACGGCCAAAATAAGAAAGAAGCGTAGTAACTGTTTTAACTGCTGAGTTTAATACAAAATCGGTATTTAATGCGCCTTTATCAGATATTTCACCAATCCTGTCGCTGGTAAATCCGGTTGCTGTTACCCTTACCAGATCGGTATTGGTTTGCTGTGCAGAATATCCACCCAATACATCCAGGCTGTGTTTGCCAATTTTTTTATTATAATTTAAGGTAAATTCGGCAAGCTTATCAACTGTTGTATAGTTCTGTGCCACTGCATTTGCCGCAGCCAATGATGAAGCCGAATATGGCGCGTTACCACCACCGTTACTTAAACTACCAGGACGGTAATAATCGTATTTTTCACTATAGTTTTGCGCCCCCAGATTAGCCTTAAATGTTAAACCATCTAAAATATCATAGGTAGCATAAGCATTGTAGTTGTTGCGGTTACCCAAACGGTTAATTTTCATTTCGGTTACGGTAGCCAATGGATTTTCCAATCCCTGGTAACCAAACTCGTTAGCCAATGCAGACATGCCATATTTAGCCGGATTGCCATTGGCATCATAAGCAGGGAGATAAGGCAAATAAAGCAGTGCCGACATCATCGGACTGAAACGGCCTTCGCCAACTTCTTTATTATTGGTTTGCGTTAAAGCAATATTTGCACCCACTTTTAAACGTTTGCTCACCTGTCCTTCAATATTTGTACGGAAGTTTAAAGATCTCATGGCTGTATTGGTTACAATACCGTCCTGATCCTGATACCCGCCGCTTACAAAGTATTTAATATCTTTATTTCCGCCAGAGAATGAAAGGTTGTGGCGTTGAAAAAATGCATTTCTGTACAGTACATCCTGCCAATCGGTATTATTTGCAGGAGCAATAGCTGTTTGTGTGGCAAAATTGTAAATATCGGTCGGAATACTTACCGATGAACCATTACCTACATTTTTTGTACGGGTAGCATTATTATCCGAAAACATGGAGTCGTTCCAGGTTATTTTGCCGCCGTTAACCACTAAATCTTTATAAGCATTATTACGTCCGTCAATCATCAACTGAATAAACTGTCCCGCATCTAATAATTTTACTTTTTTGGCCAGTTGTGTCATACCCGCCTGAACATCATATTCAAAACGTCCTTTTCCGTCTTTACCTTTTTTGGTAGTAATCATTACCACACCACCCGATGCCCTTGACCCATAAATGGCCGCTGAAGCCGCATCTTTTAAAATGTCGATGGTTTCTATGTCCTCAGGATTGATAAAGACGTTGTTTCCTGAAGGATAGCCATCAATTACATAAAGAGGGTCGGAACTGGCATTAATCGAGCCTACACCCCTAACACGTATTTTTGTACTTGCATAAGGCGCACCTGTAGTTTGCGAAACCTGCACACCCGCAACCTTACCAACCAAAGCCTGGCCAACCGTTGGCGAGCTTAAATTCATTTCACTGGCCTTAACGCTGCTGATGGCACCCGTTACATCAGATTTCCTGATTTTCTGGTAACCAATAGCCACCACCTCATTTAAAGTATTGCTGCTTTCTTTTAAAATGATATTGATATTTTGGCGGCCATTAACCACCACTTCCTGGTTATCGTAACCGATGTACGAAAATACCAGAACAGTGCCTTCATCAACACTGATCGAATATTTACCATTTATATCGGTAACCGTTGTTTTTTTGGTCTTTTTGTCAAATACACTTACACCCGGTAAAGGTTGGTTATTTTGGTCGGTAACCGTTCCACTTACCGAAGCAAATGCTTTATGGTGCGACCCCGGAGTAAACACACCGTGGTTTATTGCTATTGCTTCTGAATTACAGATGACCAGTAACCCTAAAGGCAAAAGCAATTTCCTGCAGGTATTTTTTATACCTGTGGCTAAAAAAAATGATGTCATCTTTTTGTTCTTAGTAATGGTTTTGAAATATAATTGGGATTTGTTTTTTTAAGTAGAAACGTAGATTTCACATTTACATAGGCTTATCCTTTTTTAAGGTTAACAGGTTAATTTATGGAGCGCTCTACGGCGACAAAAGTATAAGTGTACTTTTAACACTATGTATCCATAATGTTAACTCTATATACTAATAATTGCAGATACTTTAAATTAACATTAACCAATTTTATATATAAGCTAAATCGATTTAATAACTTTTAAAACATAACAACCTGTTAATGTTTCTTTAACGGTTGAACTTAAAATTTGCTGCTAAAATTTTTCAATGAAACCCCTTTATTATTGCCTTTTACTCTGCCTGTGTTGTAAAGGCATATCTGCACAGAATTTACCTTGTCAGTCTTACCAGTTAATCAAGACCAGAAATGAGGTACAATACAAAAATTATTACCTGCTTACCCTATTTCAGCAGCTGCCCGAGTTGCGTAAAATGCTTGCACCCGATACGGCATTACAAAATATGTTGAAATCAAAAACAAGACAGGTAAATGAATCCTTAAAAAACTGTAGGACCGAAATTCCTTGTTATGCTAAAGCGTTAAAATTTTCTACAGCAGAAATCGCAAATATTAGTAACCGAATGGCAGCCATTTATTCCGAAAATAATCCGTTGGGAAAATTTGAGTTTGGCGGCTAGCGCCATGCGTGTGGCGATCATCCCAACAATAAAACAATTTCACAATGACGCCATAACTCAGGGAATATCTAAATTCAATCTATCGGTCGGTGTCTCACCGATCGAAATAGAACATTTGTTAAAATTATGAAATGAGCGACCTGTGGTTCTTGGCCGTTATTAGTACCGCCATTCGCTAATTCAAATAAAGGATCGGTGTTCGCTCTTATCGGATTTTAAGGACAAAAGTTTGTGCACCTTACAACCCTACAAATGTAATGCTGCTGTGGCCACCTAGCCCCGGTTGAAGCGTTATCCCGAAGTTTCGGGACAGCAACGAGGTATCCCGAACTTTCGGGAAAGCGTAAAGCGAAAAACGGGAAGAAAATTCTTGTTTAGCACAGGCCTTGCGATCCAAATATCAGCTATGTATTTATTTTGCTTAACTTATACAACTAAACAGCATCCTTCTTTACTTTCCTTTTACACATCTTCGCCGTATCTTTATTAATCAAAAAAAGGAAAGATATATGAATACTGAAAAAGCCATTCTTGCAGGCGGTTGTTTTTGGGGAGTAGAAGAGTTGCTCCGTCATTACCCTGGAGTAATCTCTACTGTTGTGGGATATACTGGTGGTGATGTACCTCATGCAACCTACCGGAACCATGGTACACATGCTGAAGGCATAGAAGTTGTTTTTGACCCCACTATTTTATCATACCGTAAATTACTTGAATATTTTTTCCAGATCCACGATCCAAGCACCCGCAACAGACAGGGAAATGATATCGGCACCTCTTACCGTTCTGCCATTTTTTACAATAGCGAAGAACAAAAAGAAACGGCAAACTCATTAATTACAGAGTTAGATGAATCAGGCAAATGGCCCGGAAAAATTGTTACAGAGGTAGTTCCTGAAACTGATTTCTGGAACGCCGAAGAAGAACACCAGGATTATTTACAGAAAAACCCTTACGGTTATACCTGCCATTTCGAAAGACCAGACTGGAAATTGTAAGTAAAATCGTTATTACTGCGTAAAAATCAGGAGAATCATTTTCATTTTCTGGAAATCAGATACAGTAGCATTTCTGTTCATCCTGTCCTGCTGTTCGCTTAATTCCGATGAAATCGGGACCGCTGCCATCAGGTTTAGGTGGCACGGCAAGTAATGCTATCCGGGGCTGCAGGATGTTGAAATACGATATCTCTGCATCATGCTGATCAGCCCTGAATAGTAGCAAGATATTACCCATTTTAAACCTGATCCGATAGCTATCGGATGCAGCGGTAGCTCCCGATTTTTTTCTAATCGGGACTACAAGCAAAAAGCAGGACTAACATAAAAATAAGCACAGGAATTGCTTTTCTAAAAAACGGCAATATACCGCCCGATTAATAATGATAAACAAAGAGGCAATTTTCTAACCGAAAATTGCCTCTTTGTTGTTTATAGTTAGTGTGGGAAATGATTGACAATTAATCATCATCATCCTTTTTCTTTTTTTCTAAAATTACGAATGCGCTTCGCTTAGGCGCAGGCATTACCGATTGTTCGCCTTTAACCGACTTCCAGACTACCTCATTCAGATCTAAATCCGGAGCTGCATCTTCTTTAACAAAGTTGAACAGTTCAGAACGTTTACTGCTCTCGTTCACTGCTACATTCCGCGTATCCAAATCGATAAGAGGCTGCAACACAGAATAAGGTGTAAAATCGGGCGTAGCGGTAAAACATTCGTATAAAGGCATTGCAGCAGCATCATACTGGCTCATGGGCGGCAGGCCCAAAATAAGTTCCATCGTTCTCAGAAACCCTGAAGTAGAATACATGGTATGAACAGGGGTATTCCTTTTTACATAAGGACCAACCACATACGCTGGCGAACGGTGTGCATCAACATGGTCAGGACCATTTTGTGCATCATCTTCCAGAATAAACACAACCGACTCTTTCCAGATTTTACTATGTGATAAATGTTCCAAAATGCGGCCTACGGCTAAATCGTTATCAGCAACCGCAGCCTGCGGCGAATATTTTCCTTTTTTTTGCCCGCTGGTATGGTCGTTCGAAATTCTTAAAGTGCTAAACTGAGGCACAACACCGGCCACCAGTAGCGAATCGAAATCGTGCTGCCAGGCATCTACCCTCACCTGATCTTTAATGTCCATATCGAAACCCGGTGAAGCCGCACACATATGGCCCTGCAGCAATTTGATATTCGCTTTACCATAATCGCCAAACTCACCATAACTGCGGTAGCTTACGCCTGCCCGCTGACAGTAATCCCAGATAAAACCTCCTTTTGGATAGGTAACCGGCCGGCCCCCTTCGAAAGTTGTGCTGCCACCGCGTGCACCATAACTGGTTGGCCAGGTTTTTTCCACTACATCGGTGGCATAAGCGGCCATACTCCAATTGTGCCCATCAGCACTTACTTCTGCATCCACATAAAAATTATCGAGCAGCACATAGTTTTCGGCAAAAGCGTGCTGGTTAGGAGTGATTTTTCTTCCAAATAGCGTTAAAGTAGAGTCGCCGTTCCCTTTTGAAATATCGCCAAGTACCTGGTCGTAAGTTCTGTTTTCTTTGATGATATAAAAAACATGTTTCATAGGTGATTTTTCTCCTTGTTTGCGCGGAATAGGGTTTCCGGCTTCACCATCAGCAGTAACCGTACGTTTATCAGTAAAAGGTGTATTGGCATAAACCTGTTTAGTGTATATTTTTAATTGCTCTGGTTTTGGCGCATCTATAAAAGATAATGTCCCTTTAAACAATCCTGCTATATATTGCAACCTGCTATTAGCCGTACTTCCCATCTGGTAACCACTGTTATCTACCTTAGAAATTGGTTGTGGCCCCTGTGGATTGGCCATAGAAGTATTGCCTTTGCCATTGGTAACCAAAATTTTCGAACCCAATACCTTAACACTCGTTGGGTACCAACCTACCGGAATAAAACCCTGGCTCTGGCTTACCCCGGGCTTGCTTACATCAAAAACAGCCAAACAGTTATTATCCGCATTGGCAATGTACAAGGTTTTCTCATTGGCACTCAAAGCCAAACCATTGGTGGTAGAACCCGTTAACTGCGTGGCATAAAGCGTAGTGGCAATGGTTTCAATCACCTTATTGTTTAGTGTATTAATTACCGAAACGGTATTATCATTTGCATTGGCCACAAACAAAGTATTCCCTTTTTTATTGAGTAAAAGTTCGTTTGGATGATCGCCTACAGGGATGAGCCTTTCAATGTTTTCAGCAGCGAGATTGATCACTGCAACCGATTTTCCGCCCCAGAGGGAAACATACAGTTTACTTTCATCTGCGGCTAAAACACAACTATACGCAATTGCAGGTAATTGTATTTTTTTTAGGATTTTCTTTTCAACAGGGTTGATAATGTATAAACTACTATCTTCTTTAGTTACGGTAAATAATTTATTATTGTTTTTATTGACCACAATCCCCGCCGGACTGATTTTTCCTTTTGGCCAGATCGGCCCCAGTTTAATGGTATCGCTTTTGCCCAGTTTGTTGTTCTGGATGTTAAAATCCAAAATCCAGTTATCGTTACCACCTGAGGCATAAAGGTGTTTTTCATCTTTACTAAAAGCAATACCATACCACGATTTGCTCAAAACTTTTTCATCGATGATTTTTTCGGTTTTGGCATCAAGCAATTGAAGCGATTGGGTACTTTGTCCGTTATTGGTAATGGCCAGGTATTTGCCCGATGCGCTTAACTGCATATTTAAAGGCAGATCGCCCAATTGTAAGGAGTGACCCGCCGGACTCAGTTTCCACCCATTTGGTAATAAAATCTGTTGGGTGGCTTCGTTTTTACCAGGCAGCTGTGTAAATCCTTTTTGAATAAAAAGGAAACACAGGAATATTAAGAAGTATATTTTTTTCATTTCTAAACTACCATTAAAATTTCGTTTCGTTTAACAACGGCGAGCCGCTTGCATTTACCTGATAAGTCTGGATTTTATCGTTTTCATCCACTTCTACAATCCGGTAACCTTTATAAGCCGTACCCCAGTTTCCGCCAATGTGTGCATCGAAAAAATGCGGTAGTTTATCGGTATAAAAAACAGCATCAAGGCTATGGTCGTGACCATGAAAAACCGCCTTTACATTCGGATAACTATGCAAGAGCTTAATTGTATCCGGACATTCAACAAAGGGGCTCTCGGGAACCCAAGAATGAGGTGGAATATGTAACACAACAAAAACAGTTTTCAGATTTTTAAATTTGTCAAGTTCCTGCTTTAAAAAATCGTTGTTCGGACATAAATAGGTTCCTTTGGTATCAGAAGTATTGGCCAGAACAAAACCTACCCCATTTTTTTCGAAAGAAAAATTATCCTCATAACCAAAAACCGATTTCCAAATCCTGGTGTCCGCGTGATCGTGGTTGCCTGGAATGGCGTAAAAAGGAACTTTGAGTTTGTCGTAATAATCCTTTTTCACTTCGGGCAATAAATCAGGACGATCATGAACCAGATCGCCATTTATGATGACAAAGTTTAGCGGATTGTTATCATGTGCTTCGTTTAACCACTTTACGATATTCGTATGGTTAAGTTTATATTCTGTTCCAGGTTGCCCGTAATGACCATCAGATGCAATGGCGAAACGCAATTTGGCAGCTTTACCAGATTTAGCAGAAACAGGATGCTGTTCATCGGCAAATGAGGATAGAACGGGCGAAATACTGGCCACAACCGCAGCAGCCAAACTATTTTTCAGGAAAAATCGTCTGTTAGACATAAGGATAAAATATGTTTGATATCAAAGTCCAATATTAGGGTGATCAAGCTTCTTAAATATAAATTTAATGTTATGATTAGGTTAACAGAACCTTATCTATGTATCAATTTTATAACAAATGTGCAATACTGAAAAAGGCAGAATATCTACCCCAGTAAAACAATTTACCTCTTGAAGGGATTATTCTATTATGAAACTACTTAAATCGTTACTCGCTGGCTTTGCAGGTGCTGCAGCCCTTAATATATTGCATGAAAGTGTTAAGCGGCTTGATCCTGATGCACCCAGAATTGATCTTTTGGGCGAACAGGCCCTGTCGAAATCGATGAACAGTTTAAACCTGGAAGCTCCTGATGGCAATAATCTCTATCTGGCTACACTCGCAGGTGATATTATAAGTAATGGTTTATATTATAGTGCCATCGGTTTAGGGGACAAAAAAAATATTTATTTGAAAGGTGCAATTGCAGGCCTTACCGCTGGTTTGGGTGCAATAAGCATCCCAGAAAAAGTTGGATTAGATGATACCCCGGTTACTAAAACAGATAAAACAAAGGTACTCACGGTGGCCTGGTACATTGTAGGCGGACTGGTAACGGCAGCAGTATTTAACCGCTTAAAAAGGGTTTAAAATAATGAAAACTTCGAGATCCATTCTATGGCTTTTTTCCATTGCATTTGCTACGGGTATACTTTCCTGCAAAACAGGATCTGTTAACCTGTTTAAGGCTGCTAGTCCACATGAGCAATATCAAAAAAAGTTAGTGAATGCAGGTCTGGATAAAACAGCAATGGGTTCAGCATGGCTAAATGCTGCTACGATTAGTACGCAAAAAGCATTAAACATTAATATTCCATACAGAGAGAACGGTTATTTTGCTGCGGACAAGGTTCCGGCGACTGCTTATAAATTCAATTTAACCAAAGGGCAAAAATTGAATATAAAGCTGAACAAAACTCCTTCGGTTGGTGCCTTGATATATATCGATGTATGGTATAGCACAGGTCAAACTCAAAAACTTATTGCCTCAGCAGATACTTTAAATAATCCAATTGTTTTCGATGTTGATGAAACGGGCACCTACCTGATCAGGCTTCAGCCAGAACTGTTGCAAAATGTGGCTTACGAATTAGAAATTACCACCGGCCCATCTCTTGCTTTCCCTATAAAATCAAAAAACACCAGCAGTATAAAAAGTTATTGGGGAGATGGCAGGGATAACAATGCGAGGAAACATGAAGGTGTAGACATTTTCGACAATTTCAGAACACCCGTTCTCGCGGTTTCGGAAGGAATGGTAACGCGGGTAAATGAAAATAACCTGGGAGGAAAAGTGATGTGGATGCGCCCAAAAGGTAAAAATTACACTTTGTATTATGCCCATCTGGATAAACAGATCGCCATTGAAGGACAGAAAGTAAAAATTGGAGATACTTTGGGCCTTATGGGAAACACGGGCAATGCCCGCAATACACCTACCCACTTACATTTCGGTATTTATGCCTTTAATGGGGCGGTTAACCCACTGCCTTTTATAGATCCCGTAACCAAAAACCCAGGTGCTGTTACGGCTCCAGGTACCAGGTTAAATAAAACATTAAGGACCACATCTGCCGTTAAAATGTTTTCTTCGCCACAAAGTGAAGCAACTGTTTTGGCAACGCTAAGTATGGGCACAGTTGTACAGGCAAATGCTGCAACAGGAAGTTATTACAAGGCAGAGCTGCCGGATGGAAGTATCGGTTTTATTCAAAGCAACAAACTTGTACCCGTAACTGAGCCAATAAAAAAGCTTAAAATAAATACACTCCAGCAAAAAGTTTATGATAAACCCGATAGTTTAGCAGCGATTAAAACGACTTTAAACGATGGGCAAACTGTAAGCCTTTTAGGTACTTTTGGCAATTATCAACTCATCGGCAGCGCTGGTGTAGAAACCGGCTGGATTACAAAATAATAATCAACTGTTTTACCACCATATATGCAGCCAGTGCGTATAAAAATATCGCTATTGATTTATTGATGATCAAACTGCTCAGTGCAAATTTCTCCTGGATATAAGTTGCAAAATGGGCATAAACATAAAGTGCTAAAGAAGAACCTACACCCGAGCCCAAACTAAATATTACTAGAGAAAGATAATCCGTTTGAATCCATTGGTGCAAAATCACATAGTTACCAAAAAACAACCAGAATGGGATCTGAACAGGGTTTAACACCCCTAAAATTAATCCATACAAAACGCTTCCACTGCGTTTATCATCTTTTTTACCACTTGTTTTAGGTACTTTTTTACGGTTTCTCCAGGTAATGGTACCCATCACCAAAAACATCACAATCATAAAGCAGTCAACCAGTGTGCTCAATCGCACTTCGCTTACCGCTTCGTTTGGATTGATATCGCTCATGGCCCACCTCGCGAAACGCATCATCCCGAAAGTGAAAAAGACTTCTACGCAAGAGAACGATAGGATAAAATACCAAACCTGGCGCATGCCCTTATTAATGGCCAGCTGCGCAACAGTTAAATTGATGTTGCCCGGGGGAATATACCCCATGGCATTGAGAACGATGCCGATGAAAAACGTTAGAAAAAGCATTGCCGAAATTATGGATTTAAATTTAAATGCGATGCTAAATATTTTCCGGTGTACGATTTTTCTACCTTAGCCAGGTCTTCGGGTATCCCTTCAAACACCATCTGACCGCCACCATCGCCACCTTCCGGGCCGATATCGATTACCCAATCAGCACATTTGATCATGTCCATATTGTGTTCAATCACTAAAATCGTATTTCCCTGTTCGATTAAGGTATTTAGCGCCTTTAACAGTTTTTTAATATCGTGGAAGTGCAAACCTGTAGTAGGTTCATCAAAAATAAACAGCGTTTTATTGGCATTGTTACCTTTAATCAGGAAAGAAGCCAGTTTAATACGCTGCGCCTCACCACCCGATAATGTGTTGGAAGATTGACCTAAATGCACGTAGCCCAAACCAACATCAACCAAAGGGTTTAATTTGTTGAGGATTTTTTGCTCATCCTTAAAAAACTCTACCGCCTCTTCAATGGTCATATCCAGAATTTCGGATACGTTTTTCTCTTTATAGGTAACATCTAATACCTGCTGTTTAAAACGTTTACCATTACAGGCTTCGCATGGCAGGTAAATATCGGCCATAAACTGCATTTCAATTTTCACTTCACCCTCGCCCTGGCAAACATCGCAGCGGCCACCCTCTACGTTAAAAGAGAAAGCAGCTGGTTTTAATCCCGCAGCTTTTGCCGATGCCAGTCCTGAAAACAAGGCACGGATATCATCCCAGGCTTTTACATAGGTAACCGGATTAGAACGGCTCGAACGTCCGATAGGATTCTGATCGACCATTTCTACCGCACTTACCAGATCGTAATTACCAAAAATACCATCGTAAGCTCCTGTTTGCTCACCAGCATAGTTTCCTATCGCTTTTTGTAATGCAGGATACAGGATTTTTTTAACCAGACTCGTTTTTCCGGAACCAGAAACACCACTTACCGCAGTAAAAACACCAAGCGGGAATTTCACATCGATATTCTGCAGGTTATTTTCCCTGGCACCTTTAATCAGGATATGGTCTTTCCATTTACGGCGTTGCTCTGGTATGGAAATTTTTTCCTCTCCAGACAAGTAACGACCAGTTAAACTATTTTTATCTTTTAAAATTTCTTCGTAATTACCACTGAAAACCAGGTTTCCACCATGTGTACCTGCTTCCGGACCGATATCAATAATATAATCGGCGGCACGCATCATTTCTTCTTCATGCTCTACCACAATAACCGTATTGCCTACATTACGGAGCGAAACCAATACCTCGATCAATTTATTTGTATCGCGTGGGTGTAAACCGATACTTGGTTCATCCAGTACGTAAATGGAACCTACCAGGCTACTTCCCAAAGAGGTAGCCAAATTGATCCTTTGCGATTCTCCACCAGATAAAGTATTTGATAAACGGTTGAGCGTAAGATAACCCAAACCCACATTATTTAAATAAAGGAAACGGTTATCAATTTCGGCCAATAAACGTTTGGCAATTTTGGTATCGTTTGCATTTAATTTCAGCTCATTAAAGAAAACCAAAGCTTTCGATAATGGCATTAAAACTACGTCAATAATGGATTTTTCAGCTATTTTAACATAAGAAGCATCTTTACGCAAACGCGAACCTTTACAATCCGGGCAGGTGGTTTTTCCACGGTAACGCGATAACATTACACGGTACTGTATTTTATAGGTTTGCTCTTCCAGTTCTTTAAAAAAAGCATCTAGTCCGGCAAAATATTTATTTCCTGTCCATAGTAACTGTTGTTCCTTTTCTGTTAGGGCGCTATATGGACGGTGGATCGGAAATTCGAATTTCGGAGCAGCTTTGATAAAATTCTGCAACCATACATTCATTTTTTCACCTCGCCACGGTGCAATGGCATTATCGTAAACACTTTTGCTCTTATCAGGAATCACAAGATCTTCGTCAATCCCAATTACATTTCCGTAACCCTCACAACGTTTACAGGCACCATAAGGATTATTGAAAGAGAAAAAGTTTGGTGTAGGTTCTTCAAATTTAATCCCATCCAGCTCAAAACGGTCGCTAAAATGTTTCGTAGTACCTTGTGCCTCTACATAACAATCGCCTTTACCTTCAAAAAAAGCGGTCTGTGCCGAATCGGCCAGGCGGCTTAAGGTTTCTTCTTCCTGGTTGGTTACAATACGGTCAATCAGGATCTGAACGGTTTTATCATCTGTAAGTTCTGCATCTTTAAAATCAGCATCATCCAGAACAGATTCAATTTTTTCTATTTTATCGTTAATCAATACCCGTAAAAAGCCTTTTTGTAATAAAATGGCCAGTTCTTCCTTAATTGTACGGTTATTGTGCGGGTACAGGGGACAAAAAATCGTTACCGTGGTATCTTCAGGCATCGCATTTACATAATCAACCACTGTGCTTACTGAATCCTTTTTTACCTCTTTGCCCGAGATCGGCGAAATGGTTTTCCCTATACGCGAAAAAAGCAATTTCAGGTAATCGTAAATTTCGGTAGAAGTACCAACAGTTGAGCGTGGGTTGGAAGTAATTACCTTTTGTTCGATGGCAATTGCCGGGGCAATACCTTTAATATAATCAACATCAGGCTTATTCATCCTGCCCATAAACTGGCGGGCATAAGAAGATAAACTTTCTACATACCTGCGTTGCCCCTCTGCATATAAAGTATCAAACGCAAGCGAAGATTTGCCTGAACCAGACATACCCGTAACCACCACAAGCTTATTCTTTGGAATGGCAACATCGATGTTTTTTAGGTTGTGCACGCGGGCACCTTTTATGATAATATTTTTATGCGGATCTTTTTCGGCCTCTTTTTTGCTCATGTATCGTAAAGAATATAATGTATAACCCCAGAATGTTGTTAGGGTTTTAAGAACATACAAAAATAGGGTACTGAGACGGTTAATTTATTTTTTAACATTTTATTTTTTGTTTTTTGATAAAAAAATAACTTTCTTTGAATATTAACAACCTCAAAACCAAACTAACACATTCAAAAAACATAGGAGAAGAGCTATAGAAATTAAACATCTACAAATTAATTTTTGGCAAATAGTAAGGGATTTAGTGTAGGTAAACCTATGAATTTACAATCATATAACGATCAGGACCTGGTAAAGGTATATATTACCGGGAACGAGAATGGATTGCAGGAACTTTTAAGAAGACATAAAAGTAAAATTTATACCTCTATCTACTTATTGGTTAAGGACCAATATCTGGCGGAGGATATTTTTCAGGATGCTTTTATAAAAGTAATTAATACCCTGCGATCAGGAAGATATAACGAAGAAGGTAAGTTTTTACCTTGGGTAATGCGTATTGCGCATAATTTGGTTATAGATTATTTCAGAAAAGAAAAAAGAACTCCCATCATCACCAGTTCTGATGGAATGGATGTCTTCAATATGCTACAGTTTTATGATGAGAGCGCGGAAGACAGAATGCTCCGCGACCAGACCCATAAAGATTTAAAAGCAATGATTCATTTGTTGCCTGATGAGCAGAAAGAAGTGCTTCTAATGCGTCATTATGCCGATTTAAGCTTTAAAGAGATTGCTGATTTAACCGATGTGAGCATCAATACTGCCTTGGGCCGTATGCGTTATGCATTGAGCAATCTTCGTAAAATGCTCAAGACGAAGGAGATGACCTATAAAGGGTAGCAAAAATGTTACATATTTTTTTTTAGGGGTTGAAATAAAGCATCTGAACAATCGTTAAGTTTATAAAACTTATCACATTCAGTTGCTTATGACAAAAACCTCTACATCAAAAAACAATGTAAATTTACCTACACCTAACATGTTTCAGCTTAAAACTGATATTGAATCTGACGCAGAAATCGACTTATTTTATGATCAAATAAAAGGTAAGTTAGATAGACTGGCTACAAATCCTCAAGATGAAACCATCAACAAGATTTTAGCTTACAGCAGAGCAAAGTAGTAAATTTTACACGAGCCAAAAAAGCTTGTTTCACGAGGTGGGACAAGCTTTTTTTTTGTACAAAAAGTTCATTAGCAATTGGTTCATTTGTTTTTGCAAAATGGCAGACCAGATGGTTCATTACTTTCATTGCAAATTACCTAAGCAATAAAGACATGATTATTTAGCCATCAGCCCTGAACAATCCAACCATCAAACAATTCAACAATAAACAAGCATCTAACAATTTATCGCTGCCCTCACCCATCTTCCATCCAACATCTCCCCTCCTATAAATGTCCTAATTTTTACAATCACCTATAACAAAAAGCCCTACCTTTGCATAGTGTAATTTTAACACTAAGGGCGCTATGAACAAGAACTTACTTCCACTCACTTTAGGCGGTTTAGGCATCGGGATCACAGAATTTGTGATGATGGGCCTATTGCCTGATATCTCGAAAGATTTAGCAGTAACCATCCCACAAGCCGGTCATTTAATTTCAGCTTATGCATTGGGCGTGGTAATCGGTGCTCCTTTGTTGATTATGATTGCAGGTAAATATCCACCAAAAATGATATTGATCGCTTTAATGATCATGTTTACCGTTTTCAATGCTTTCTCTGCTTTTGCCCCAACTTTTAATACTTTGTTTATCGCCAGATTGCTTTCAGGTTTACCGCATGGTGCATTTTTTGGTGTAGGTTCGGTAGTAGCCAGTAGAATCGCCGAAAAGGGTAAAGCTGCACAAGCTGTGTCATTAATGTTTATGGGTTTAACCATTGCCAATATTGTAGGCGTACCATTGGGCACTTTTATTGGTCACAATTTCTCATGGCGTATATCATTTGCTGTGGTGGTATTTGTGGGTCTGGTAACCTTATTAAGTTTAAAATTATGGCTGCCCGCTTTAGAAGCGACAAAAAACCGTGATTTAAAAGCCGAATTAAGTTTCTTCAAAAAACGTGACGCCTGGATCATCATTTTTATGATCTCCATCGGAACTGGCGGATTGTTCACCTGGTATAGCTATATCGCCCCGCTAATGACAGAAGTTGCAGGTTTTTCGTCAAATGCTGTAACCTATATTTTAATGTTGGCAGGTATGGGCATGATGTTCGGCAATTACATCGGCGGACGTTTGGCAGATAAATTCTCACCAGCAAAAGCATCTGCAGCATTATTGCTCACCATGGTAGTTACCCTAACCATCGTACACTTCGTATCTGCAAGTCAGCCGCTGGCTTTAATTATGACTTTTATTACCGGCGCGGTCGCATTCTCTTTGGCTGCCCCTATCCAGATGTTGATGATTCAGAGTGCCAAAGGCTCCGAAATGCTGGCAGCCTCAGCAAGTCAGGCGAGTTTTAATATCGGTAATGCTTTAGGTGCTTTCTTCGGCGGACTTCCATTGGTTTACGGTTTTGATTATACTTCTCCGGCTTACGTGGGTGCAGCAATGGCATTGGTTGGTGCTTTCTTTGCATTTTGGTTAATTAAAAGCAATCAAGGCGTAACGGAAGAAGTTAAAGTGTCGGTTACTTCCTTTCATTAATTCCCTTTTATTTTTTTGAAAAACCAAGGTAAGTGCAGGTAAAAATGTGCAGTCCTGCTCATATCTTTATAT
>NZ_AYMG01000006.1 GCF_000633455.1 Pedobacter jeongneungensis | reverse complement strand
CTACTATTGCCGAAATCCCCAAATAAGGAGAAGTATTTAAATATCGACAATTGTAAAACGATTGTTAAAGATGCTTTCATTGGCAATAAAGACTGAAATCGACCTTGATATTAACCGGGCTGCGATGCTTGCCACAAATTTTTGTCATCATTTATTTACTGTGAATGATTACAAGAATGCTGAGATATGTTCGGAAGAGATATACCATCTGCTTAAATTTACTGAACTCCAGCAATATCAGGCAACAATCACCAAAATACTCGGAGAATCTTTGAGAATGAATAATGAGCACGATAGATCCCTGGAAATATTGAACGAGGCTCTTGCCATGGATAAAAAAATATTTTCAAAATTCGAACGGGCATCCATGCTTTCGGACATTGGTTATATTTATCAGTCGCAGGAAAAGAAGGAGAAAGCCATCGAAACTGCAAAAATGATCGAACAGCTGAGTGCACCCAACAGTACCAACTGGATAGTTGCCAAATACATTATTGCAGAGTGTAGTTTAGAGGGAGGTGCACTCATCAATAAGCTTAAAAGTTTAGAGAAATTGGCGCAAAAGGCAAATGCAAAAACCTTGTGTAATAATATTTCATTAAGTCTTTGCTATATTCTTGGAGAGTCCGAACAATTGAAACGGTTTGATAGTGTCACTAAACAGTCTACCGATACCTATAATGTCATCAGGGCCATAATTAGCAAATCTTTAATGATCCTTGACAGAGATGACCTGGAAATGTCGGAAGACGATATTCGTTTATTGTATAAGGCCTATTCGTATCTTTATGGACAAAGTATGGTGGACCTATTTGATATGTGTCATAAAGCACTTTGGATGATTTGTGTTAGAAAACTCCTTGTTTCTGATCTACTGAATCTATTTAGGCACAGTTCATTTTTTTGGCGGATTTTAGATCAGGATAAGGTTGAGGAAGAATATTTTTTGCAGCTGCATAACGATTATAACCTAACGATTGATACTTTTGATAATAAAGGTATTGTGGAAATGAACCTAGAGTATTTTAATCGTAGAAAGCTTGAACTTAAAAAAATAGGCCCTGCACAATTACAATTATCGTAATTTGCTGTCATTTCGTGTATAATTTTCTAGTTTAATCGAGCTATTGGTACCTATAATTGGAAGGAGACATTTTTTTCTACTAAATATCGTTGTACAGGTGTTCTAGGATTCTTTGTATTGAGAAATGCAGAAAACAATCCTAAAATAAACATCTAAATTATTGCCTTTAATGTTAACTGGCAAAAGTGGGAAATAACCATTTTTGCTAGATCTCCAATAACTTTATGAAATAACCTATCCTGGGTAAAACCCTTTAAGTTATCATTATACTTTGATAGTCAGTTCGTAATGACTGGTCCGTTTATCGAGCTTTAGCCTTTTCTTTTCCCGAAGTCTCAATTGTGCCGTCCTAAATTTTGCATTGGCTTTTGCTGGTACCGCGCTTGATACAATTATCGCCGCGTATTGGTCAGGTGTAGCTGTAATCTTGGCGCTTAGCTGATCGTAGGTAGATTCCAGTTGGGTAATCGCAGTGTTAAGATCCACGCCTTTGAGTTCCACAAGAAAGTATTGTTTAGGTACACTCGCGACCTCGAAGAAATAATCACACTTGCGGCGCTGCTGGTCGTTGATGAGGCAGCCGTCTACCTTTACTTTGCAGACAGATACGGTGTCTGGTTTTACGATGGAAAACCTTTTGCCGTTTTCGTTTGCTGCTGTGGAATTACTGAAACAATCAGCATGCTGGTTGTGCGGATCTAAGGCAAGCTTTAAAGAATCGCAGCTCATTTATTATCGTACTTAAGGTTTAGCAATTGATCGAAGGTATGTGCCAAGTCATCTGATACATTATCTATTTTTGATGGACCGACCGATCTGAGTTCAGTATCCAATGTGCTGATGGCCCTACCGTTATCAAAGAAATAACCACTTACCTGGTCAAAGTCAGTCCAAAGCGTTTTTGGGACGATTTTGTTGGTAGCGTTTTCATGTTTGGGATTTGAGCCGACATTTCCTGCCTGCACCAAATTGTCCAGTGAAGTGAGGATATATGGGCTATGGGTAGTGATGATGAGTTTATCAGAAGTTCTTTTAACACGTTCGATAATGAATTCGAGCAGGTCTTTCTGCGAAGAAGGATAGAGGTTCATCTCCGGTTCCTCGATTACGAAAAGATCATAGCCGATTTCCTTTTGAATATTTTGCTGATCTTCGGTCAATGATTGGAGTACCAGCATTAGTGGAATGATTGACTGGACCCCACTGGAAGCCTGTGAGAGCCTGATAGTGTGCCCATTTTCCAGCTCAACCATATCCACTCCATCTTTGAAAGAGTATTTGGCATTAAGGAAATCGACTTCAAGGTTTCTCACGTCACGGCGGGCGATTTCAAATTTATTCCCGAAATCCAGAAGCCATTTCGGTAGGGATACGTCGTTGTTGATCAGGCTGAATATAGATTGTGACAGGGTGGAATAGAAAACCCTTTCAGCAGGAATGTAAACCGGAGTGCAAATTGGCAGGATGCTATAAGGTGAAAAGGTGCTTTCAATAAAGCCACTTCCCACTGCACAGTAGAGTTCGCCGAGTTCATAGCGGATATGGGTGTCTTTTCCAATACGGAATTCGATATTATAGGCTGCTAAGAGACGGTAAAATTCCAGTAGAGCATTATTAGGTTCTTCACCGGTCTTTTTGTTCCAATTGGCGCGGTAGCGCACGGATTCGTTCTGAAAGATGGAGATAAGTTTGGCTATGGTACTTTTACCACTGGATGTAGTACCTATAAACACATTAATGTCCCTGATCTCTATATCAACTTCCTTTATCGGCCCAAAGTTTTTAACAATTATCCGTTCTCTCATTTTTTGTCATATTTAGCAAAAATACGCATAACTTTTGAAAATAACCGGAATTGGCGGAGGACAAAGAAATGGTTTTTGATGGGTATCTGGATCAACCGGCTTTATTGTTAAGAGATGGCGGCAGGGCGACTTGAGATGGTAAATAATATGTGTTTTTGGAAAGATCGAAATATGCTGACAACAATCAGGGTTCGTTATTTCATGCCTTAAAAAATCCTTGGTAAGTATAGAAGCAGTTAGCTTTCATTCAGTGGATGGTGGATTCCGACTGGCGAAATACTTAGCCACCTGCTCCTTGGCAAAATCTGTTAATGCACAAATTGCGACCAAAAGGACAAATAGTATTTTATGTAGGGTGTCGATAAGATTGGCCAAACCACTTTTGGACACAATGTTGCCAAGGTCAAAATATTAGCTGCATGGGGAAGAATTCGTAAATAGGTCCAAAATCTGTTCTGTTTAATAACCAATTCGTCGGTTTTATAGCTTTTCATATCTTCGAAGTTGGGGAAGTTTTGCAAGAAGAAAGTCCCCAATGGTTTCTGATGAGGGATATAATTCAGTTTTTTGAGTGGATATACCAATAAATTTGACCCCCTTCCGCCAATTTTAAATTGACCCCAAGAGTTGTTGCTTGAAACAAGTAGAAGTTGTTGTACAAAAAGGCATCTTAGAATTGATCTTTTAAGTCCTGTTTAACAACTATTATTTTACAAAAATATATTTTCAACTTTAGAGTGTCTTTTCCCTTTGTGCCGGAGACATTCCGTTGAATATTTCCTCGACTGGCAATAGATCGGATATTCAAACTAAAAGATTCAACCATTTCGGAATGGTGGCATAGGACTTAATTGGCTTTATATGTAATACGAGGATTTGTCTTGGGCGAATTGCCAATTGGTTTTTAAGTCAAGCATTACTGACTTTTTTTCAAAAAGTTAATAATTCCATTTCTGAATTAGCCGGTTTTTTTCTAAATTTGAGTAGATCAAAGCGAGGATCATAAACAACGTGAGGATTATGATTTGCGCCTGTTGTAAAGTGCAAATTATTGATTTTTAAGGTGTTTTGATTTTAGTTCGTAATATTTTGATAAAATACGTGTAAATAACTGAAAATCAGTTATTTGTGATGTTTTTCTGTTTTTGTATCGTTTTTGGGTACTTCGATAACTATCTAATTGTTAAGTAATTACGTATAGTTCCTGTATCGGTAAATAATCCCCTAAAATAACCACTATTTTCGTTAGCCTATGGTAATTAATATGTTGATTATTAATGACTTGTAGTTGTCGTGCTTGTCGACTGTCTCGTCCTATAGCTAGTCATTAAAAACAAAAATTGCAATCAGAAAGCCTTGAGGATAATTAATTAAGGTTACGAAAGGGAAAATCGTTGGCGAGATCAAACCTTATACACATATAGGCCAATGCGGTAACTGTTATCCCTTAAACCCAATACTAGCCATTATTTTTATGTAGAAGCACTCATTTACGCCCATTAAAAATTATTTTATATATTCGTTTATAATCGTCTTTACGACATTTAATTTAACCAGATTTCGAATTTTTATAAGCATGTGTCTTTGAGGAGCTCAATCCTTAGAAGACGCAGACTAAACCCCATCTATATGAGCACGCTAAAGTTTATCAAACTATTCTTTTCTCTTTGTTTAATGGCTAGCCTGTTGCAAGCACAAGAAAAAACCAATTACAAATTTGATTTCGGCACAGGGAAAGTTGCTAAAGGTTATACTGCAATTTTACCTACTGATGCTTACAGCAAAGAAAAAGGTTATGGTTTTGATTTCGGTTTAAAAGTTAAAGGTCTGGATGATGGAGGTAAGAATTTTTTAACTTCAGATCTGGTTAAAAGCGATCAGCCATTTTATTTCTCGGTAGCCGTTCCGGAAGGCAATTACAAAATTACAGTTACGCTCGGCGATCCGAAAGGGCCGGCATTAAGTACGATAAAAGCAGAGTCGAGGAGGCTGATGCTCGAAGATGTGAAAACGGCTTCAGGACAATCGGTAACCAAAACTTTTATCGTAAATGTTAAAGATAAACATATTGCCGGTGGGCAGCTTGTTTCGTTAAAACCACGCGAGCTCACCAAACTCGATTGGGATGATAAGCTGACTTTAGAATTTGATCACCAGACTGCATTACAGGCACTCGAAATTACGAAAGTAGATGATCAGGTTACTGTTTTCTTAGCTGGAAACTCGACAGTGGTCAATCAGGACGATGAACCCTGGGCATCCTGGGGGCAAATGATTCCACGTTTTTTTAAACCAGGCATTGCCATTGCCAATCATGCCGAATCTGGTTTAACATTAGGATCATTTTTAGGGAGCAAACGTTTGGCGAAAGTTTTAAGTGTGATGAAACCCGGCGATTACCTGTTTATCGAATTCGGACATAACGATCAAAAAGATAAAGGACCAAATGATGGTGCTTATAAGTCATATACCGAAAGATTAAAAACTTTTATTTCTGAAGTAAAGAAAAAAGGTGGAATTCCTGTTGTTGTTACTTCAACCAGTAGAAGATCTTTTGGTCCGGAAGGAAAAATTGTAAACTCTCTGGGCGACTTTCCCGATGCTGCACGCAAAGTCGCGGCCGAAGAAAAGGTAGCTTTAATTGATCTGACTGCTATGACAACAACACTGTTTAATGCTTTGGGCGAGGGACCATCAACAAAGGCATTTGTTCATTATCCGGCCAACAGTTACCCCGGGCAGGATAAGGCATTGGCAGATAATACGCACTTTAATCCTTATGGTGCTTATGAAATTGCGCAGTGTATCATTCTGGGCATTAAAGAGCAGAAACTAGGTATTGCCAAATACCTGATTGATGATCTGCCGAAGTTTGATCCTGCAAAACCAGATAACCCGGCAAATTGGCATTGGCCGGAGAGTCCAAAAAGTAGCATGCTTAAACCAGATGGTAATTAGGCTTTACAGCACAAGCGAAAGCATTAAACCGATCTGTAATGGTTTAAAATTCCTGAACATATTATTGATTTAATAGTTCTTTAAGTTCTTTTGCTTTGATGGTCAGTATGGTTCCGTGACGTAAACCTTTTGGTAAGCTGATTTTTGCTGAAACATCTGTCCAGTTTTTTAAATCAACAGACTGGATTGCACCATATTGATGATCACGGTATTTATCAAAATAAACCATCCAGGTATTGCCTGTTTTCAGTGTTGTAGGTCCCTCAGCCCAGTAATTTCCGGTTATTGGACCTCCAGCCTTGCTATATGGACCAGTCAATTGATCGGCGTAAGCCATCTTGATGTTTTTTTGAGCGGGTTCCCGGGTTTCGTCCTTTAAGAACATGATAAACCGTGTGCCATCTTTTACAATGGTAGCATCAATTACATTAAAGCCCGGATCATAAAGCAGTTTGGTTTCCGAGTAGGTTTTAAAATCTTTAGTGGTAACATAATAAATTCTGTGATTGTAACCACTTTCTTCAGTTGAAGCTGTTTCGTTAAATTTATCTTTAATCGTTGTGGCCCAATAAATCATATATGTTTTATTGCGGTTATCGTAAGTGATTTCGGGCGCCCAGGTGTTTCTTGCACCGTCTTCTTTTGTCATTACAGGTAAAAATTGTTGCTCGCTCCAGTGAATTAAATCTTTAGAACTCGCATAGCCGATTCCTTTATCTTTCCAGCTCACCGTCCAAACCATGTGAAATAAACCATCAGCCCCACGGATAATGCAGGGATCCCGCATCAACTTATCTTTACTTACCGTTGGCGTAAGGAACGACTGATCATTTTTAAGCGCGGTCCATTTATAGGCGTCGTTACTATAAGCCAGGTGCAGACCATCTTCGCCATTGCCTTTAAAATAAGCAAAGAGATAAACGTCTTTTTTAGACTGTGCATGCGCATTATAAAATGCTGATAACAGTAAAATAGATAGGTATAACAGTTTTTTCATTTATTTTTTGGAAGATTCTAATGGTAAAAGTAAAATATTTAAAATAATAAACGTTATTTTAACATTTATTTTTATTCATAATTTATTTTATTGGTCATTCTACAATCTTAGCATAAATAGATAGCTTTTGAGCATCCCGAATTACAATTAAGGTACTAAAAGGGTTTAGTAAAGTAACTTTTTACTTGATGTTTAAAATTTATTTTGAGGAAAGCCTTAAAATCTTTCTTATAACATATTGTCATCTAAAAAAAGCAGGATACTACAGGATGCACGTTAAAAATATACTATTTACATTCGGCATGAATCAATTAATGGCTGCCACCCGGCCGCCGTTAAGATCCGCTAACCAATTACGCATGATGAGCCTCTTTTTTTTCAATATTCTGGTATTGATGATGTTTTTTGTGGGTCAGTATATCTGGCGCGAATACCTGTTTCACATGATTAACAAATGAATATGAACCTCAAAAGATATACTTTGTTTTGCCTTTTAAGTGGATCAACACTTTGCTGTTTGGCGCAACAAAAAAATGTACCAGTTCCTTCTGATCAAAAATCGGTTAAACTCTTTTTTGAGAAATCATATTTACAACTCGATCGCAGTTATTACAGTACCGGTGAAGATATTTGGTTTAGTGCCTATCTGGTAAATGGAAAGAGCAGCAGTTTAACAGCTACAAGCAATAGTTTATATGTGGAGTTGCTTTCGCCCAAATCAGAAATTCTGGATAGGAAGATGATCAGGTTAGATGCCGGGCTTGGTAAGGGAGATTTTAAACTGAAAGATTCTATCCCTTCTGGTTGGTACGCCATAAGGGCATACACCAATTGGATGCGGAACTTTGGTGATGATTTTGTGTTTCAGAAAAGGATCCACATCAGCAATAATATTATCGAAAATGCTTCTTATTTTACCCGAAATCCGGGAAATAAATCAGATGCTGCTAACCTGAAAAAATCAATTGCTTTTTTTCCTGAAGGAGGTTCGCTGGTTGAAGGATTAACCAGTATTGTTGCTTTTAAAACCAATGATGATGCCGGAAACGGTATAAAGGCTACAGGCAGTGTTATTTCATCTAAAGGAGATACTGTAACCACTTTTCAAAGTACCGAAGCAGGTATGGGCATTTTTGCCTTTGCGCCAAAAGCCAGCGAAAAGTATAGGGTTGAAGGATTTTATGGCAAAGAAAAGTTTTCTTCTGAAATGCCCGAAATCCTTAAAAAAGGACTTTCATTACACGTTACCACCGATTCTTTAAACATCAGGGCAACCATTAGCGCCAACGAATCAATGTTTAGCGAATTGAAAGACAAATCGATTTCGTTGGTAATTAAACATGCAGGTGATCTAATTTATTCGGGATCGATCAAACTGAGTAAAGCTACTTCATCGGTATCTGTCTCAAAAAAAGGTTTTCCTAATGGTATTTCGATCATTACTTTACTTGATGATGCAAACAGGCCAAATTGTGAGCGATTGGTTTACATACAGAACGAAAATAAAGTCAACTTATCCATCATAACTGGTAAAAACAGTTATAAACCGCGCGAAAAAGTGGTCCTTCAGCTAAAAGCGACTGATTTTCTTGGTCAGCCTGCTAAAACTTCATTTTCACTGGCTGCGGTTGATGGGCTTGTACCGGATGATGGAAATGACATCGTTTCTTACTTCATGCTGCAATCGGAAGTTAAGGGAGAAATTAAAAATGCAGCGCAGTATTTCGATGTTAAAAATCCATCACGTTTAAAACAGCTCGATCTGTTGTTACTTACCCAGGGCTGGAGAGATTATATCTGGAGAAAACTGGCCGATTCTGCCATAAAAATCAGTTATCTGCCTGAGCCGGGTATTACGATAAAGGGCCTGGTACGAGAAAAATTGGCCAATAAAGCACTTCCAGATATGAACATCACGTTATTTGGAAGCAATTTTAAAGGGAATAAACTGTATACCACAAAAACAGATCAGGATGGGCACTATTTTTTGGATGGATTAAACTGGAATGGTAATCAGGCTATAAAAATTTCATCGAAAGATGATAAAGGGAAAAAAGGTGGTTGGTTACAGATCGATACACTGATCAAACCCTTAAATCTATCGCCGCTAAAAATAATTGATGCCGGGATTCCGAATACATTAAACGCTGAAATTGGAAAACGGATGGATTACAACCGTAAATATAAATTTGGTGATTCAATTTCCTTAAACGATATCGAAATCAAGGCCAATGCCAGTAAAAGATTAACCTTGTTTAATGAGAGTTTGTCAACCTTTGGTTATCCGGATCAGGTTTTTAACATTACTGCAGCAGATTATTCTTACAAAGGGCTGGAACATTTTTTATTAACCAAGGCCAATGGTGCACAAACTATCGATGATTTGGATAGCACAGGCGGCGAAGGTGTTGCTTTTCTATCGAATGGGAAAAAAGTGAGGCCGCGTATTTTAATCAATAACCGGGAAGATCTTTTCGAGCGCCTGGATTATTATAGTTTAACCATGGATCAGATCAATCAGGTTACCGTGCGGCATTTGGTTAATAATGAAGCTAAAGATGTATATGTCATCAGCCTTAATTTAAAAGATGAGGCCTTGCGCGGATCAAATTTAGATTTACTCAACATTAATTTAAACGGTTACTATACGGCCAGAACGTTTTATTCTCCTAATTATGCTAGTCCGGCAAGCCAGAATAAAGATTTACGCACAACTATCTTTTGGTCACCGTCTATCAAAACCAACGAAAAAGGAGAAGCCACCATCATTTATTTTAATGGTGATAATAAAGCCGATATTTTGATCAAAGCCGACGGGATTACCGATAAAGGTATAGCAGTATCAGCCAAAGCAACATATAAAGTTCAATAACTATGAATAATCAATATTCTTTAACAATCCGGGTAAATAAGTGATGAAGGTTAAAACCATAATGATTTCATGCTTCATCCTCAGCATATTTTTTTCCGCTCAGCTTTTTGCCCAAAGGCAAATGGAAAAGTTAGACCGTGGCCTGATTGCGATAAGGCAAAATAGTGATTCTGTTTATATAGGCTGGCGAATGTTGGGTACCGACCCTGACGATATTGCTTTTAACTTATACCGTAAAACGGGAAATGGCGAAGCGGTAAAACTCAACCAAGATCCCATTACCAAGAGCACCAATTTTGTAGATGCAGGGGTTAAATTTGATTTTGCCAACAGTTATTTTGTTAAACCCATTTTAAAGAACCACGAACTAGAAGCCAGTAAATCTTTTACTTTGGTTGCCAAGTCGCCAGTTCAGCAATACTTAACTATTCCTTTAAAAACACCTGCGGGTTACTCGCCTAATGATGCTTCTGTTGGGGATTTGGACGGAGATGGCGAATATGAAATTATATTGCACCAAACAGGACGTGGCAGGGATAATTCATCTAATGGAATTACCGATCCACCAATTTTTCAGGCTTATAAACTGGATGGAACTTTTTTGTGGGAGATTAACCTGGGGAAAAATATCCGTGAGGGAGCACATTATACCCAATTTATGGTTTATGATCTGGATGGTGATGGCATAGCCGAAATGGTGTGCAAAACTGCCGATGGAACGATAGATGGCAAAGGAAAGGTAATTGGCGATTCGACTAAAGATTGGCGTAACCAGAACGGTAAAATATTAAATGGTCCTGAATTTTTAACCGTATTCAGCGGTAAAACGGGCGAGGCTTTGGCTACTACCGAATATATTCCTGGCCGTGGCGATATTGGTGGATGGGGTGGCAAAGGAGGGAATGGAAAAAACGACAATACGGGCAACCGTGTAGATCGCTTTAATGCCTGCGTGGCTTATTTAGATGGCATTCATCCAAGCGTGGTGATGTGCAGGGGCTACTATGGCAGAACAGTTTTGGCCGCCTGGGACTGGCGCCATGGCAAATTAACCTCTCGGTGGGTATTTGATAGCAAAGATGCCAAAAACCCATTTTCAGGACAGGGAAATCATAACCTCACGGTGACCGACGTAGATGGCGACGGGAAAGATGAAATTATTTACGGTTCGATGTGTGTGGATGATAACGGAAAGGGATTGTACAGTACAGGCTTAAGACACGGCGATGCGATTCACGTTTCGGATCTTGATCCTGAACGCCCCGGATTAGAAGTTTTTGGTGTACACGAAATAGAAGAAGGGACAAAAGGCCCTGGTGTTGCGGTTTATGATGCAAAAACGGGCGAAATCTTATGGAAAGGTTCGCAAGATGAGGATGTTGGCAGGGGAGTGGCCGATAATATTGATAATACCCGTTTTGGTGCACAGATGTGGTGGTCAGGATCGAATGGATTATATGATATCAAAGGTAATAGGATCGGCAATCAGCCACGGTCGACTAATTTTTTGATTTATTGGGACGGCGATTTATCGAGGGAGCTTTTAGATGGTAACCACATCGATAAGTACAATGGAGGGCGGCTTTTTACAGCTGAAGGATCAGTGTCGAATAATGGAACCAAATCTACCCCTGTTTTAAGTGCCGATATTTTTGGCGATTGGCGCGAAGAACTGATCTTAAGATCTTATGATAACCAAAGTTTAAGGATTTATACCACAACCATACCGACCGAATACCGCAATTATACCTTAATGCACGATCCACAATACCGTTTAAGTATTGCCTGGCAAAATGATGGCTATAACCAGCCACCGCATACCGGTTTTTACTTTGGTTTTGGCATGAAGAAAGCCCCCAAACCGCACATTGTACTGGTAGAACAAAAAAAATAAACGAATCCGATCAACATAGCATGAATTACAACAGATTATATATCCTCTCTTTCATCTTTTTGTTCTGTTGCCACATGGCGTTTTCACAAGCGCTAAAAGAACAGGCTAGGGTAATTACCCCTTTCGATCAGGATTGGGCCTTTAATTTTGGTGATGCCCAGGGTGCAGAAAAAGTCGATTTCAACCAGAGTGAATGGAGAAAACTGAATGTCCCGCACGATTGGAGCATCGAAGGGATTTACGATAAAACAAATTTAACGGCACGCGGTGGGGGATATTTACCTTCAGACATCGGTTGGTACCGCAAAATATTCAATCTTGATGAAAGCTTTGCTAAAAAGAAAGTAACGATCGAATTTGATGGTGTGATGGCCAATAGTGAGGTATGGATCAATGGATTTTATTTGGGCAAACGTCCTTACGGTTATATCAGTTTTACTTACGACTTGAGCAAACATTTAAATTTTGGCAAAGGCAAAATAAATGTAATTGCGGTAAAGGCAGATAATACCGTACAGCCCGCTTCACGTTATTATACCGGAGCCGGAATTTACAGGCATGTGCGCCTCGTGGCAACAGAAGTTGTACACATTGCCGATTGGGGTGTTTACATCACCACGCCAGATGTTACCGCTCAAAAAGCTACGGTAAAGGTAAAAACAAACGTATTCAACGAATCTGGTCAAAGTGCACAGGTTACAGTAGAAACATCAGTTTTAGATCCTGCGGGAAAAATTGTTAAAACTGCGCAGAGCAAACAAAACATTGCTGCTGGGAAAAACAGTGCTATAGATCAGGATCTTGTAGTAACCAACCCAAAACTTTGGAATCTCGAAACACCCGAACTATATCGAACCTTAACCAAAGTAACACTAAACGGAAAGGTGATTGATGATCAGTTGAATACTTTTGGAATCAGGGCTTTTAAATTTGATGCCGCAACTGGTTTCTGGTTAAATGGCAAAAACTTTAAGCTAAAGGGAGCATGTTTGCACCACGATGGCGGTGCTGTTGGTGCAGCAGTGCCTTTAAGTGTGTGGAAATTCCGTTTAGAACGACTGAGAGAAGTAGGAGTAAATGCCATTAGAACGGCGCATAATCCTGTTGCACCTGAGTTTCTGGATCTATGCGACCAGATGGGCTTTTTAGTGATGGATGAAACTTTTGATACCTGGAATTCGGCCAAAAATAATGGTGAAAAAGGCTACAACAGATTTTTTACCGAATGGTGGGAGCGCGATACGCGGGATATGGTGATGCGAGACCGTAATCATCCATCAATTGTAATTTATAGTGTTGGAAACGAAATTCACGACGATTTAAACAGCCCTGAAGGATTTAAAAAATATAAAGATCAGCAAGACCTTGTTCATCAGCTCGACCCGAGCCGTCCGGTAACCATGGCCCTTTTCCGTCCGGCCAATTCGAAGGTTTACACCAACGGCTTTGCTGAAACCATGGATGTTGTTGGGCAGAATTATCGTGAAAACGAATTGGTAGCCCTGCATAATCAGAAACCAAACTTAAAAGTAATCGGTACAGAGAATACGCATGTCATTCAGCAATATTTGGCACTTCGCGATAATCCTTTTATGGCAGGCCAGTTTCTGTGGACCGGTTTCGACTATCTTGGAGAAGCCGATTGGCCACAGATTACCAACGGACAGGGTTTGTTCGACAGGATTGGAAGCTGGAAACAGCAAAGTTTGCAGCGTCAGAGCTGGTGGTCGGATAAACCTGTGGTGCACATTGTGCGTAAAGAAGATAATGCTGGGGCAGGGGCCTGGATCAACAACTGGACACCCACCGATTTTGATACCTATGATGATGCAAAAGTTGCCGTTTATAGCAATTGCGAAGAAGTTGAACTTTTTTTAAATGGTAAATCGTTGGGTAGCAAACCCAAGCCAGCTGATGATTCGCCTCGTTTGTGGGATGTAACTTTCGAAAAAGGGAGCATTAAAGCGGTTGGTAAAAATAAAGGTAAAGTTGTTTCATCAGAAGAACTCAAAACCTCAGGACTTCCAGCTAAAATTGTATTATCGGTTGATAAAAGCAAGATTAGTAACAGTTGGGATGATGTGGCTTTTGTGACCGCAAAAATTTACGATGCAAACGGAAATATATGTCCAAATGCTGATCAGTTAATCAAATTTTCCATTTCTGGGAGCGGAATTATCGACGCTGTTGATAATGGGAATATAACAAGTCACGAAATGTACAAAGCTACGCAGCGACATGCTTATCAGGGTGTTTGTATGGCCAATATTAAAGGTAGTGCGGTTGGAAACATTGAAGTTAAAGCATCAGCAGATGGACTAGATGGTGCATCCGTAAAATTAGAAGTGATCAATAAATAATGTTGGTTTTCGAAACTGTGTAATAAATATAGAGTTGTCATCCTGAGCCTGTCGAAGGACTTTTTTTAAATATGCTTTAAGGTGTTTCGACTACTTGTCCCGATTCTTCGGGAAGCTCAACATGACAATATCTGAAGATAAATTGCTTAAGGATGCAGCATAATAGATAGAAAATAATCAACATTGATAATAAGAAGATAATGAAATTAACACCCATAAAACTACTTACCGCAGTAACCATCATCTTTTTGGCTTCAGCATTTATAAAGGCCAATAAACCTGCATTACATACCATTGGCGATTCTACTGTCCGTAATTCGAATAAAGAAACTTGGGGTTGGGGAACACCGATTGCTTCGTTGTTCGATACGACCAAAATCCATGTAGAGAATAATGCTATGGCCGGGAGAAGTACGAGAACTTTTCTATCGGAGGGCAGATGGGATAAAGTGCTGGAGACATTAAAACCCGGAGATTTTGTTACCATGCAATTCGGTCACAATGATGGAAGTGCTCCCGATACTACAAAAGCAGGAAGAAGGGGTGTTTTGAAAGGAACTGGAGAGGAAACCAAAGTGTTAACCTGGCCAGATGGGAAAGTAGAAACTGTACATACCTACGGCTGGTACATCCGCAAATTTGTGCGCGAAACCAAAGCAAAAGGCGCTACGCCAATTGTACTATCGATGATCCCCAGAAATATTTTTAAAGATGGTAAAGTGATTCGAGCCAATAACGATTTCGGGAAATGGGCCGCAGATGTCGCCAAAGAAGAAAACGCCTATTTCGTTGACCTGAATAAAATTACTGCCGATAAATACGACGTGCTAGGGCCAGATAAAGTAAAACTCTATTTTCCAGGCGACCATACCCATACCAATCTGGAAGGTGCAAAAGTTAACGCCGCATCTGTTGTAGAAGGCATTAAAGAATTAAAAGATTGTAATTTGAAAAAATATTTAAAAGACTAGAAGTCGGAGGTCCGAAAGTCCGATGTCAGAAGACCAAAGGCAATATAAATCTGTGTAATCCAATAACCTGTGTAATCATCCCGAAGGCTGTAATCCAATAATCTGTGTAATCACTCTAATAACAATGAAATCAACCAAATCATACCTGCATCTTATTCTCTTAACCACGTTCATTATCTTTTCTTCCTGCATTATTTTAAAACAGCAAGATAAACCCACTTTATTCCTCATTGGCGATTCTACTGTTAAAAACGGAAAAGGCAAAGGCGATGGCTCTTTATGGGGCTGGGGAAGTTTTATCGGTAATTTATTCAATACGGAGAAAATCAATGTCGAAAATGACGCACTTGGTGGCACGAGCAGCCGTACTTTCCAAACCAATGGACTTTGGGATGCGGTTTTGGCTAAAGTAAAAAAAGGAGATTTCGTGATGATGCAGTTTGGCCATAACGACGGCAGTGCATTAGACGATACTGCCCGTGCCCGTGGTACCATAAAAGGCATCGGAACAGAAAGCAGAGAGATTTATAATCCGATCAGGAAAAAGCAAGAGGTGGTGTATACTTATGGCTGGTACCTGCGTAAATTCATTAATGACATCAAAGCTAAAGGTGCAACGCCGATTGTTTGCTCACCAATTCCACGCAATCCGGTTAAAGATGATGCGGTAGTTTTAGCCAACGATAGTTATGCAGGTTGGGCCGAAGAAGTGGCAAAAGCTGAAAAAGTTGACTTTGTTCCATTAAATAAAATCATTAAAGATAAATATACTGCTTTAAGTGCGACTGTAGTAAAGACTTATTTTACCGAGAAAGACCACACCCATACTAACGAAGCAGGAGCCAGGTTAAATGCAGCTGCGGTAGTTGAGGGCTTAAAAACATTAAAAAACAATAAACTAAATAACTACCTGAAATAAGTCGGAAGGCAGGATACTACAGGATGCTTACCTGCGATTATTGTCTTATTTTAACAGCCTAACCAAATACCCGCGGTGATAAACCGTTCCATTTTATGCAGATACAGGCTAACCGAATTTTTAAAGTACTGATAGGCGTTGCTTTTATATTTTTAAGCATCATGCAAACACATGCTCAAAGCATTTCGCTTGCGGGCAAATGGCGTTTCAAAATTGATGCAAGGGATGAAGGCATAAAAGGAAAATGGTATTCAAGCGTTCTTCCCGAATCCATTAACCTGCCGGGATCGATGGCCGAAAATTTAAAGGGCGACGATATCACCTTAAAAACAAAATGGACTGGAAGTATTTACGATAGCTCGTACTTTTTTCATCCACGCTTAGAAAAATACCGTAAACCTGGTAACCTGAAAATACCTTTCTGGTTAACCCCGGCTAAACATTATACTGGTGCTGCCTGGTATCAGAAAGATATCGTAATCCCAGCCAATTGGAAGGGTAAAAGGATGGTGTTATCTTTAGAATACCCTCATTCAGAAACAAGGGTTTGGATAGATGATATCGAAATTGGAACCCAGTTTACTTTTGTAGTGGCCCAAAATTTTGAACTACCCGCAAATTTAAAAGCAGGAAAACATACGATAACCTTATTAATCGACAACCGCATCAAAGCAATTAACGTAGGGCAAGATTCGCATAGTTTAACCGATCATACCCAGGGCAACTGGAACGGTGTGGTTGGTAAAATGGAGGTAATTGCCGGTTCGCCTGTTTATTTTGAAGATATCCAGATTTATCCAGATCTAAAAAATAAGTCTGCGAAGGTTAAAATTCAGCTTAAAGCGAACGCCGATCAATCTTCCACAGGAAAAATTACGCTTTCTGCCGGCAGTTTCAATACTAAAAATATCCTGCAGGTAAAACCTGTAACAGCTGTTTATCAGATCACAAATGGCGAAGGTACCCTGGAAATCAATTTGCCAATGGGCGATAAAATGGCCACCTGGGATGAGTTCGATCCGGCATTGTACCGTTTAACTGCCACCCTAATTTCGAAAGACGGCAAAAAAGACGAGAAAAAAGTACAGTTCGGCATGCGCGAGTTTAAAGCAGTAGGCAGAACTTTTGAAATCAATGGCCGTCCGGTATTTTTACGAGGAACGGTTAATAATTGCGAATTTCCGTTAACGGGTTATCCATCAATGGATGTTGCCGCATGGCTGCGCATTTTTAAAATCTCGAAAGCCCATGGATTAAACCACATGCGTTTTCACTCCTGGTGCCCGCCAGAAGCGGCATTTATCGCCGCAGATCAGATCGGGTTTTACCTGCAGCCTGAGGGGCCAAGCTGGGCCAACCACGGTTCATCTATTGGAGATGGAAAACCAATTGATCAGTTTATTTACGACGAAACCAACCGCATGACCAAAAATTATGGCAATTATGCCTCTTTTTGCATGATGGCCTATGGAAATGAACCACGGGGAAAACAAGTAGAATACCTGACCAAATTCAATAATTACTGGAAAGCTAAAGATTCGAGAAGATTGTACACTGGCGCATCTGTTGGCGGCAGCTGGCCGGTGATTCCGAATAATGAATTTATGGTGCGTGCAGGCGCGAGGGGTTTAGATTGGGGTAGAAAGCCAGAAAGTATTTCAACCTATGCCAAACAGATTGAGCAGTTTACGGTACCTTTTGTGGCCCATGAAATGGGACAGTATTGCGCTTTCCCTAATTTCGATGAAATCAAAAAATACACAGGTGTTTACCGTGCAAAGAACTTCGAGATGTTTCAGGAAGATCTTAAAGACCATGATATGGCCGAGCAGGGACATGATTTTTTAATGGCTTCGGGCAAATTACAGGCTCTTTGTTATAAAAATGAAATCGAAAAAGCATTGCGGACGCCGAATTACAATGGCTACCAGCTTTTATCCTTAAATGATTATCCAGGCCAGGGCACGGCACTTGTTGGCGTATTGGATGCCTTTTGGGATGAAAAAGGTTATATCACCGCCAAAGAATTCAAGCGTTTTTCTAACAGCACTGTACCCTTGTTAAAAGTTTCGAAGTTTGTTTTTACCAATACCGAAACCCTGGCAGCTTCGGTAGAAGTAGCTAATTTTGGAAAAGCACCAATCGAAAATGCAAAACTCTCCTGGACACTCAAAGATGAGAGCGGCGTAAATGTGGCTAAGGGTAATTTCAGTCCTAAAACCTTAGCCGTTACCAATTGTATTGCTGTCGGGGAGATTAAATTTCCTTTAAATAGCATAGCAAAAGCAACCAAACTGAAATTAGAAGTCACCATTGATGGAACTGAATTTGCCAACGATTGGAGTTTCTGGGTTTATCCTGCTCAATTGCCAGCAATTAAAACCAATGTGTACTACTGCACCAGTTTAGATGATAAAGCCCAGGCGGTTTTGGCCAATGGAGGCAATGTTTTCCTCAATGCATCAGGCAAAGTGGTAAAAGGAAAAGAAGTAGTACAGACATTTTTGCCTGTTTTTTGGAATACTTCCTGGTTTAAAATGCGTCCGCCACATACTTTGGGGATTTTATGCGATCCAAAACACGCTGCTTTTACCAATTTCCCTACTGATTTTCATAGCGATATGCAGTGGTGGGAGATCGTAAACAAATCGCAGGTAATGAACCTCGAAGATTTTCCATCTGGATTTAAACCCATTATCCAACCAATCGATACCTGGTTTTTAAACCGTCGTTTGGCATTAGTTTTTGAGGCAAAAGTAGGTAAGGGGAAATTAGTGGTTTCGAGTGCCAATCTCTCTCCCGATTTAAAAGATACTCCAGCAGCACAACAACTTTATTTCAGTTTGCAGCAATACATGATGTCTGCTCAGTTTAATCCAAAATATGAAGTGGCTTTTAATACCGTGAAAGATATCTTCGAAAGTCCGTCGAAAATTCAGTTCGATACTTTTACAAAAGATAGTCCGGATGAGTTAAAAGTAAAGCCTAAATCCAATTAATTAAGATAAGCGAAATACCACCATGAAGAAATTTATATTCAGCTCCGCGCTATTAATCGGCATATCTACCCAGCTGCTTTTTGCCCAGAAAATCCCCAATAAAAAGGAGGTTTTAAAAGTGTTGAAATCTACAAACGCTTATTTCATGAATAAGTGGCCTGATGCCGGGAAATCAATCATAACGAACAAAGAAAGACCGAGTAACATCTGGACGAGGGCTGTTTACTACGAAGGATTAATGAATCTTTATAAAATCAACCCTGAAAAAGCATATTATGATTATGCCGTTCAATGGGGTGAAAAACATAACTGGGGTTTAAGAAATGGCATTACTACCAAAAATGCTGATGATCAGGCCTGTGGGCAGACCTATATCGATCTTTACCTGATTGATAAACAGCCTGAACGCATTAAAGATATTAAAGCCTCGATTGATTTGGTGATCAAATCGGGCAAGGTAAACGATTGGACATGGATCGATGCAATACAAATGGGGATGCCTGTTTTTGCCAGGCTCGGTAAATTATATAACGATACTACCTATTACAATTATATGTACAAAATGTACTTACACTCCAAAAATACTGAAGGTGGTGGTTTGTACAACGCCAAAGATGGTCTTTGGTGGCGCGATAAAGATTTTGTGCCGCCTTACAAAGAACCAAATGGCGAAGATTGTTATTGGGCCAGAGGGAACGGATGGGTGCTTGCCGCCTTGGTACGCGTGTTGGAAATTATCCCTGAAAATGAACCTCACCGCAACGAATATTTAAAAACCTATCACGAAATGATCAAAGCTTTAGTGCCAATTCAGCGTGCTGATGGTTTCTGGAATGTAAGTTTACATGACGATATGCATTTTGGTGGTAAAGAAACTTCGGGCACTGCTTTGTTTGTATATGGTATGGCCTGGGGCGTAAATCAGGGTATTTTAGATAAAGCTACTTATCTGCCGATTATTACCAAAGCCTGGAATGCCATGACCAAAGATGCTGTTCAAAAAAATGGTTTTATTGGATATATGCAAGGAACAGGGAAAGAACCAAAAGACGGACAGCCGGTAAGTTATACCAGTGTTCCCGATTTTGAAGATTATGGTTTAGGTTGTTTTTTATTGGCAGGAACCGAAGTGTATAAGCTTAAAAAATAATTAATATGAATTTCAGAAATTTAGGCGCATTATTGGTGTTAATGTTGTTTTTTATGCCCAAACAAAATATGGCACAAAAAGCGGGTATCTCTGTTTCTGAAGTTAACAGTACTTTATCTTTCCCTATTGTTGATGGTGGAAAATCATCTCCAATTTATATCGATGAAAAGGATGCTAAAGTAGTGGGAATCGCTGCCGAAGCCTTTAAAGATGACATTCATTTATTAACAGGGCTAACTGCTCCGGTTTTTAAAAACAATCCGGCCTTAAGCACTTATCCAATCATTATCGGTACGCTTGGTCAGTCGTTTTATATCGATCAATTTGCCAAAGCTGGCAGAATAGATCGCGCTACTTTATCCGGTAAATGGGAAACTTTTTCGGTTTCAGTAATCGAAAATCCGGTAAAAGGCGTAAAAAGAGCTTTGGTTATTGCTGGTAGTGATAGGAGGGGAACAGCTTATGGTGTTTTTCAACTGTCAAGGATGCTTGGCGTATCGCCACTTTCTTGGTGGGCGGATGTGAAACCTGCAACTAAAAAATCGTTATATGTAAAAGCTGGTCAGCCTTTGGTAGAATCGCCATCGGTTAAATACCGTGGTATTTTTATCAATGATGAAGATTGGGGCATCCAACCCTGGGCCGCGAAAATGATGGATACCGATGTAAAAGATATCGGCCCAAAAACATACACCAGGATATTCGAATTGCTACTTAGGTTAAAAGCCAACTACATCTGGCCGGGTATGCACCCTTCAACCAAAGCATTTTATTATTATGCCAATAATCCGGTAATGGCCGATAAATATGCCATTGTTTTGGGTTCCAGCCATTGCGAGCCCATGCTGCGGAACAATGTTTTCGAATGGGCGGAGAATTTTGAACACGAATATGGTAAAAAACCAGGTGAGTGGCGTTACGATCTGAATAAAAATGAAATTGCAAATTATTGGACCGACCGGGTAAAACAGGCAAGAAATTATGAATCGGTTTATACTGTTGGGATGCGCGGTATTCATGATGGCAGTATGCCAGGGCCAAAGGATAAAAATGCAAAGGTAAAACTGTTGGGGGAGGTGATTGCCGATCAAAGAACGATTTTGAGTAAAAACATTACGAAGCCCGTAAGTTCTATTCCACAGATTTTTTGTCCTTATAAAGAGGTACTTTCATTATATCAGGCTGGTTTAAAACTGCCTGATGATGTGACCATTGTTTGGGCCGATGACAATCATGGTTATATCCGTCAGCTTTCTAATCCTGAAGAACAGAAACGATCGGGAGGAAGCGGCGTATATTACCACATCTCTTATTGGGGTGCCCCGCAAGATTATCTTTGGCTTTCTTCCATTTCTCCATCTTTAATTTCTTATGAATTAACTAAAGCCTATCAGTACAAAGCCGACCGCCTTTGGGTGATAAATGTGGGCGATATTAAACCTGCTGAGATGGAAACACAGTTTGCAATGGACCTGGCCTGGAATGTAAACCAATGGAAGCCAGAAAATGCCGGTCAATATGCCAAAAGCTGGGCTGCAGAAACCTTTGGCGCTGAGTTTGCAAAACCAATCGCCGAAATAAAAGCAGTCTATTATCGCTTGGCGCAGGCTGCCAAACCAGAACACATGGCCAGTGTTAATTTCACTGATGAGCAGGCAGAAGAACGTTTGGTTGCTTACGAAAAGATTTACAATCAGGCTAAAAGTTTAAGTGATCAGATCCCGGCAAGATTAAAAGATGCTTATTTCGAATTGATTTTGTATCCTGTTGAAGGTGCAATGTTAGTGAACCAAAAGATTTTATATGCCCAAAAAAGTTTGACTTTAGCGGCAAACGGAGACCAATCAGCTTTAACTTATTCTAAAAAATCTAAGGATGCTTTTGAACAGATCCAGTTGATTACCAAAAAATACAATGAAGAAATTGCTGGCGGCAAGTGGAACGGAATGATGAGCTGGAAACCACGCGATTTAGCCGTTTTTAAAATGCCTGAAGTGGCCGATGCAGTGGCAGAGAAACAATCTGTCCCTGCAGAGAAAGCTGAAAGTAAAATAATTATTCAGGCGGCTAAATATGGAGAGAAATCGGTTCCAAAAGGTGTGTCATTACAAACACTAAAAGGATTGGGCTTAGGCGGAGATGGTATTTCTGTGTACCCTTTTACTTTTAAACCTGTTAACGAAAATGAGTTGCAAAAAGCGGCATATACCGTTTACAATCTGGATTTTAAAACGCAGGGCGAGCACCAGATCGAAGTGAAATGCCTGCCTACGCAAGGTGTTAATAACGGGATAAATGTACGTTATGCCATTTCGGTAAATAACGATACACCACAGATTATAAACATTTCTCCTGCTTCAGAAAATAATATCTGGAAACAGAATGTACTGCAAGGTTACGCTTCGGGTTTAACCAAACACCAGGTAAATAAAACAGGTAAATCGACTGTCAAAATCTATATGCTCGATCCGGGCTTAGTAATTAACCAGTTGGAAATACAATAAATATGATGAAGAAACTTTTGGCTTTTGCGCTAACCTTAATTTTTATATTTTCTATTGCCAGGGCACAAAGTATTGGCGATTATAAATCTGGTTTTAAGAAAACAGGCAACATCATTTCATTTTCAACCACAAGGGGAGATGTGAAATTCGAATTCTGTACTCCAGAAATATTCAGGATCAGAACCAGCTGGAACGGTAATTTCGAAGCCAACGAAAACCTGATGGTGATCAATTACAATTGGGCCAATGTTGCGGTTAAAGTTTCGGATAAGAAGGATCATTTTTTGCTCAGCACTTCAAAATTGGTGGTTAAATTGTACAAAGCCCCGTTCAAAATTGATGTTTTTGATGCCAAAGGTAAACTGTTAAGCAGCGAAATTAATAGTGCATTAGCTAAAGAAAATACAAAGGTAGGCGTAACAAAAAAAATGCAGGCAGATGAACATTTCTTTGGCTTTGGCGAGCGCATGGACTTTATGGACCGCCGCTTTAAAAAAGTAACCTTAAACGTTGGCCGGGGTAAAGGTTTACCGCATGCCATTGGTGCTTACAATATACTCGAGGCCAATTATTGTCCTGTTCCATTTTTTATGAGTACAAAAGGATATGGTATTTTCTTCCATAATTCTTTTGCTACCGAATGGGATATGGGGGCTTCGAAAAAAGATCAATACAGTTTTAAGGCCGCCGATGGCGAATTGGATTATTATTTCATGTATGGGCCAACTTTCCCTGCCATTTTGGATCATTATACCAGTATTACAGGCAAATCGCCTATGTTACCACAGTTTGCCCTGGGTTTGCACGCAGGTACATATAGTGGTGGTACATGGGGCTATGAGGCGCAAACTTCTGACCATTATGTAGTTGAACTGGCAAAAAAATACAGGTCATTTGGTATTCCCGTTGATCTGCTCTGGTTAGACTCAACCTGGCGCTTATTTGGCGAAAACGGAGGTAAAGGTGCCACTTCTTTCGAATGGAGAGAAACCTTTAAAGATCCAAAATCGATGTTCGATAGCATTTACGCCATGAATTATAAAATGGTGGGGCTGCATCTCCGTCCGAGGTTCGATACTGCCAAAAAATTAAACTTATTAGATCAGGCCAGGGAAAAAGGATATACTTATCCCGAAAATGGCAAACCCGGTGAATTTGTTAACTTTTTTGATGAAAAAGCAACACAATGGTGGTGGGATAATGGCGTAATGCGTGTAGCCAAATTGGGTGCTAAATTCCTCAAAACAGATGAGGGAAGTGCTTTCGGTTCATTGGCCAACGAAAGTGAAAAAGTAGGTCCTACCGGGAAAGAAGCAGAACGTTTACATAATCTATTTCCTATCGCTTATGCCAAAGCACCATTTTTAGAATTCGAAAAGTTTAACGGTTTTAGAGGCTTGAACCAAACCCGTGAAGGTTATTCTGGTATCCAACGTTACCCTTATATTTTTGCAGGCGACTGGCCCAGCGAATGGCAATATTTTGCTCCGGTAATTAAGGCTGGCTTAAATGTGGGCTTATCGGGCGTAGGCTCATGGGCGCATTGCATGGGTGGCTTTGAACATCAGGCCGATCCAGAGCTGTATATCCGTTGGGTGCAGTTCGGTATGTTCAGTCCGATTGCACTGGTATTTGGAATGGATCACCCAGGTTATAAAGAACCCTGGAAATATGGTGAAGATGCTTTGCGCAATTTCAAAAAATACGATCTTTTGCGTTACCGTTTATTCCCCTATCTATACACGAGCATGCACCAGCAATATGAAACCGGTTTGCCGATGATGAGGGCTTTGGTACTGAACCATCAGGATGACGAAAATGTGTACGAAATTGGCGATCAGTATATGTTTGGCGACAATTTAATGGTTGCCCCGGTAACCACTAAAGGTGCCATTACGCGTTCTGTTTACCTACCAGAGGGTACCTGGTTTAACTATTGGACAAACGAAAAATATGAAGGTAAAAGTTATCATCATGTGGTGGCACCGTTGGATACGATTCCCTTATTTGTTAAGGCAGGTAGCTTTATCCCAATGCAGCCAGAAATGGCATACAGTGGCGAAAAACCTGTTGATGTGATCACACTCGATGTTTTCCCTTATGGCGAATCTAAATACGATCTGTATGAAGATGATAATTTAAGCTCGGCTTATAAAAGTGGAAGCTTTGCATTAACCAAAATCACTTCTTCGTTAACAGGATCTAATTTTACACTGAAAGTGGCAAAGCCGATTGGAAGTTTTAAACCGGGTAAGCATAAATATTTGGCAAAAATACATTGGACAGGAAAAGCAGATCCAACAACAGTGTCGGAGAATGGGCAAAAACTAAAATCTTTAAAAACACCAGATCGATTGGATAAAACCGAAGGCTGGTTTTACGATACAAAAAATAAAATACTCTGGATTAAATCAGCCGGAGATAACAGCGCTGATTTGAATATTGTAGTAAATTAATGGGTGGCTCGTAGGGGACGCGAACCACGGCGATACGCTTTGTCATTCTGAACGCAGTGAAGAATCTCTAAGGAGAATACAGATTTAGGTTAACTCCCTTAACCAAAAGGTAGACGAAGAACTCAGTTTGGGGGCCAATGGCTTAGAGATTCTTCGTGCCTCAGAATGACAGATTACAGTTAGTACCTCAGTCTGTTTTCCCACAGACCGAACTGAACGATTTCAGCTTGGGTATAAATAATCATTAGTGTTTCGTGGGGACACGAACCACAGGAGAAAATAATACAGGTTTTAATTCGATTAAAACCCTTAAAAAATAAAATTGATCACATGAAAATTGCATTTAAGATGAAACTTAAACCCGGTTTTGAAACAGAATACAAAAAGCGCCATGATGAGATCTGGCCAGAGCTATCCACTTTGCTAAAAGAAAACGGGATCAGCGATTATTCCATCTTTCTGGATGAAGAAACGAATACACTATTTGCCGTACAGCAGCAAAATGGAAACTCGTCTCAAGATTTGGGCAGCACCCGGATTGTGCAGAAATGGTGGGCATACATGGCCGATATTATGGAAACCAATGCCGATCATTCTCCAAAAACTTTCCCATTAGAAATGGTATTCCATTTAGATTAAAAAAATATGCAATTACATAGATTCTTTTCTGTTCTGCTGCTTAGCACATTGATTTTTAGCATAGCTAATGCGCAAAAGCCTGTAAATACAGGAAGTTGGCCTGTTATCGAAAAACAAATGAAACCCTGGACCCGTTGGTGGTGGATGGGAAATGCTGTTGACGAACAGAACTTGAACCTTGTTTTGAAAAAATATGCCGATGCTGGCCTCGGTGGGGTAGAAATTACCCCAATTTATGGCGCTAAGGGTTTTGAAAAACAGTACCTCCGGTTTTTATCGCCAGAGTGGATGAATGTATTACACTATACGGTAAATAAAGCCAATACTTTAGGCTTAGGGGTAGATATGAATACCGGAACAGGATGGCCATTTGGCGGTCCGCAGATTAAGGCCGAAAATGCAGCAACCAAACTGATTATCCAACAATATAAACTCAAAGCAGGAGAGCCATTAACCGAAACCATTAAAGTTAAAGAAGCCAAACAGGATTTCGCACAATTACAGGCTTTAACCGCTTATGGGGCAAATGGCGAGGTACTCGATCTGCTTCCAAAAGTTCAGGCTGATGGATCTTTAAATTGGTCGCCAGGTAGTGGGAGCTGGGATATTTATGCTGCATTTGCTGGTAAAACAAGGCAAATGGTTAAACGTGCAGCACCGGGTGGAGAAGGATTTACATTAGATCACCTTGATAAAAATGCCGTAGATGTTTACCTGAAAAGATTTTCAGATGCGTTTAAGGGTAAACCGCAAGGAATACGCTCGTTTTTTAACGATAGTTACGAAGTTTATGGCGCAACCTGGACACCTACTTTCTTTCAGGAATTTAAGAAAAACAGAGGTTACGATTTGGCAAGCCACATTAAAGAATTAACAGGCAAAGATTCTACAGGCGAAAATATTGCCCGTTTAAAATCTGATTATCGGGAAACCATGGATGAACTTTTGCTCCATAACTTTACACAAAACTGGACCAATTGGGCACATCAGCTTAAATCGGTTACCAAAAACCAATCGCATGGATCGCCGGGCAACTTGCTTGATCTTTATGGCGCAGTAGATATTCCTGAAACCGAAACCTTTGGCTCAAGTTATTTTGCTATTCCAGGACTTCGTCGCGATGCAGGAGATATCCGTAATGTAGATCCGGATCCGATAATGAGTAAATTTGCCTCCTCTGCAGCACATACCGGAGGTAAAAAGCTGGCTTCTTCTGAAACATTTACCTGGCTGACAGAACATTTTAAAACCTCGTTTTCGCAATGTAAACCAGAAGCCGAACAACTTTTTTTAGCAGGTATCAACCATATCTTTTATCACGGTACAACCAATTCGCCGGCAAATGTGCCCTGGCCAGGGTGGCTGTTTTACGCTTCGGTAGAAATGAACCCGAACAATAGTTTATGGCCTCAGGCACAAGGATTGAACAATTATATTGCCCGTTGCCAGTCTATTCTCCAATCAGGAAAGCCAGACAATGAACTTTTAATCTATTGGCCAATTTATGATGTGTGGAACAAGGCCAAAGGTTTAGATATGGCTTTAAAAGTACATGATGTTGATGAATGGCTACATCCAACGGCTTTTTATAAATTATCAAAAGAACTTTCCAAATCGGGTTATTCATTTGATTTTGCTTCTGATCGGTTATTAAAGCAATCAACGGTTAACAAAGCATTAATCAGTACCAATGCAGCAGCTGCACCCTATCAGGTGTTAATTGTTCCGCAATGCGAAATGATGAGCCCGGAAACTCTTGAAAAGATCATTCAAATGGCTAGTAACGGGGCAAAGGTGATTTTTCAGGCATTACCAAAAGATGTTCCAGGTTTAAATAATCTGGAAGCACGCCGTACACAGTTAAAGGCGACTTTGGCCAAATTGATTTTTACGGATGGTGCAGAGGGTATTAAACAATTTAAAATCGGTTCAGGAGTAATTTTACTAAGCAACGATGTGCAAAAAGCATTAAATTCGGTAAACATTAATAGAGAAGCACTAACAGATTCAGGTCTGCAGTTCATCAGAAGGAAAACAGATGCTGGCAAATACTATTATCTGGTAAATCATACCGCTAAAGATATTGATGCTGAACTTGCTTTAAACGAAGAAGGACAGGTTTTAATTATGGATCCGCAAAACTCAGCTGTTGGTGTAGCCGCAGTAAAGGATAAAAAAGTACGTGTACAGCTTAAATCGGGCGAGAGTTTGTTTTTAAAGGTTGATCGGAATGGAACAACCAAAACGCCTTGGGTTTATTTAAACAAAGCTGCCAAATCGATTAATCTCAACCAACCCTGGAATTTACATTTTACCGAGGGTGGACCTGAGCTTCCTGCAGATCAGAAATTAGATAAATTGGTAAGCTGGACAACTTTGAGCGATCCTAAACTACAGGCCTTTTCTGGTACTGGCATTTATTCCTCAAACTTTAACTTAAGTTCAAAATCAGCCAAAGAATATGTTTTAAATCTGAACCAGGTGAATGAAAGCGCCAGAGTATGGATCAATGGACAGGAAGTGGGTATTTTATGGAGTATCCCATTTCAGGCCCGTGTAGGTAAATATTTGAAAGCAGGCAATAATACCATCAAAATTGAAGTGGTAAACCTAATGGCCAACCGCATCCGCGATATGGATCTGAAAAAAATACAATGGCGAAATTACCACGAAATCAACTTTGTAAATATTAATTATAAGGATTTTGATGCCTCGAACTGGAGTGTAATGCCTTCAGGATTAATTGGCCCGGTTACCATTACGCCTTATAATTAAATTTTTACCCGGCTGTTGTCATCCTCACGCATGTGGGGATCTTCAAGCTTTTACCCAATAGTATGCATTACGGTTCCCAATCTAATTTTGGAATAACTACCCTTCAAATTTTGCTTGTATCGGCAAAACCACGCCATATATTTATAGCAATAACTATATCTATTTTCTCAAAATGTGTATTAGTAATCAGTCGAAAAATATTTAATGAATTAATTTTAACCTCCATTAATCGATTTAGTATGCATTGGGCTTCTGTTTTGTATTCATGGTAATATTTTATAAGAAAAAGACAGGATAGTACAGGATGGGAATTTTGTACCACCTATTTATATTTAAGAAATAATTCACTAACCAAATAACTATTAAACCAATTCCCACAAACGTTTCGTTAAACTAACGCTATGCAATAAAAATCTACGTTTTTTCTCCACTCTTTTCTAACCAAACCAGCAACTGATTTCTATTGTTATCGCAGTTTAGCTAATGGGCGTTCGCACCCAATAAAATTGCTATGAGTAAAATTTTACCCAAACTTTTAATCGTCTTTTTGACAGTTATTTTTTTCCTGAGCAGTTGCCGGAAAAAAGAATTCGATGATTTTTATGGTCGCCCGGAGAATTTGGGAGATCCAATCTACCAGCAACTTCAGGCAAAAGGTAATTTCGTCAGGTTTCTGGATTGTATTGATAAAGCCGGTTACAAAGAAACGTTAAGCACAGCAGGCTCGTGGACGGTTTTTGCACCAACCGATGAAGCCTTTACCGCTTATTTAAAAGACAATAACCTGACGGAAGTTTCAGCAGATCTGGCTTCCAAAATAGTTCGTTATGCCATGATCTACGATGGAGAGAAGGTAGAGCGTTTGAGCGATTTTTTCTCTGTTAAGGGATTTATCAAAAACAGTGCCTTTAGACGAAGAAGCGTTTACTACGATTTTGTTTATGATGGAAAGGATAATAATGGAAACGCAATTAAGGTAATTGCAGCAAACCGTAACGGTTCTTATCTCGCAACCGATTTCAACAATAAGAATATTACCTATTTTTTATCGCCTTACATGACATTTAATGGTCTGTCGGCTGCCGATTATAATTTCTTCTATCCAAATACTGCTTACAATGGCAACAATATAGGTGCAGCACGATTAATTGATGGACAACAGAATATTGTAGCCGAAAATGGCGTCATCCATATAATCGACAGGGTATTAACCCCGCCTCAAAGTATCGATCAGTACATTAACGAAAAGCCTGATTATAGTATTTTTAAAGGCTTATTGGATAAGTTTGTTACTTATTCTTTAAATACCGACATCTCTCACCGTTATGAGGTGCTGAGCGGCAAGGCAGCCAATGTTTATGCAAAAACCTACAGCACTTTACTGGCTTTCTCGCCAAACAATGAAAATTATTTAAAAGTAGACGCAAATGATGCGCAACAGGGTTCGTATAGCATTTTTGCACCTACCAATGCTGCCGTAAATGCTTATGCACAAAATGTATTGCTTAAATATTGGAAGAAAAAGGGCGTAAACAACCTGAACGACCTCTATGTAGTGGCACCCGATGTAATTAAAGATTTTGTTAATTCACATTTGTTTACCACTACCGTTTGGCCAAGCAAGTTTGCCACTACGCCCAATGCACTAAACGATTTTACAACCCGTGTTGCAGCCGATGTGGTAGATAAACAAGCCCTGAGCAATGGCTTTTTATATGGTATAAATAAGGCTCAGAATGCGAATGTATTTGCAACAGTTTATGGCAACGTAAACCTGGATCCCGATTACAGTGTGATGAAACAGGCCTTGATTTATTTCGGGTTGATTCCTGCTTTAAAAACACCAACATTGCGTTATGTGGTGGTAATGATCCCTGACGTAACGCTTAGGAGAATGGGTTTTAATTACGATCCGTTTTATGCATCGGCCCCGATCAGAGGTGATTTAGTAGCGCTGAAACGCATTTTGCAAACCCACATTATTGCTTTGGGCGATAGGGATATCCCTAACTTTAGCACGGGATCTGGAATTTTAGAAGCCTCGAACGGCGAATATGTTAAATATGCTGCCGGCAAACTGATTTCAGCAGGTACACAGGATAGTGTTGCCGTTGCCAAACAAAGTATCCCTGTCGATTCTATCAGTACCACACCTGTTAATGGTGCAGCAGTTTACGGAAAAGAGGCCCTTACCTATACCGTGCTGAACATTGGCAAACACATCGAAAAATATGGTACGCTGACTACCGATCCATACTATTACTTCTTCCAGTTGTTAAACAACAACATTATTTATACTAAAGCTACTGGTGTAATACAGGGAACCGTTGAAGGCGTAAATTATACGGTTTTTATCCCTACCAATGCAGCCATTATGCAGGCTGTAAAAGATGGTATTTTACCTGGGAACGTAACCACAGGGATACCAACTACCGCTCCAACGGATGGTTCGGATGTAACCAAAGTGAGCAAATTCCTGCTCTACCATATTATCAATAAAAATACCATTGCAAGCGATGGGCAAAAGATCGGACAGTTTGAAACCCTCATGAAAAACGATGGTGGAGATGCTGCCAAGATTACCGTTGCCATTAATACGACCACTTCTTTAATGCTTAGGGATGTAATCGGCAGAACCGCTAACGTGCTTTTAAACCCGACAGACAGGAGCAATGTATTATCAAACCGTACGGTAATCCATCAGATCAATAATTACTTAAAATATCAATTCTAAACCGATATGACTAAAAAATATACTTTACGTTTATTTGCCTTGCTGTGCTTTTTATTTGCGTCTGCTATCGCTGGTGCGCAGCAAATTAACTACGTGCGGGGTAAGATTATTGATAAAAAAGATAAACAACCCATCATTGGTGCTTCGGTGGTAATTGTTGATAAAGACCGCAGGGTAATAAAAGGCGTATCATCAGATATTGATGGTAACTATACATTGCCCGTTGCCGATAAAACCTACCGGATTTCGGTTTCGTACATTGGCTATAAATCAACTGCGCCAATTGCCATTGATAAAGCCACTATTAACTTTCAGTTAGAGGCTTCCGATAACCAGATGGACGAAGTGCAGATCGTTTCGAAAGCCAAAGCCGATAATGGCAGCGGGATGAGTATCGATAAACGCGATCAAACTTCTGCTATAGGCACCATCAATGCCAAAGAACTGGAAGATATGCAGGCTGCCTCTATTGATCAGGCTTTGCAGGGCCGTTTGGCCGGTTTGGACATTGCAGCAAGCAGTGGCGATCCCGGTGCCCCAATGCAGATCCGGATCCGTGGTACATCTTCCATCAATGGTGCTGTAGATCCCTTGATCGTAGTAGATGGGATGCCTTATGATATCTCCATTCCAACTGATTTTAACTTTGCAACTTCTGATGAGACTAATTACGGGCAGTTATTAAACATCGCCCCATCAGATATTAAAGATATTAGTGTATTAAAAGATGCTGCGGCCACCGCTATCTGGGGTTCGAGGGCAGCAAACGGCGTTTTGGTGATCAATACCAAAAGGGGAACCATGGGGCCGCCTAGTATTTCTTATAATTTTAAAGGTTCTTACTCAAAACAGCCCAGCCCTATCCCAATGCTTAACGGTAACCAATATTCATCGTTGGTTTTAGAAGAATTTTATAATGCAGGCCGTCAGTTCTCTACTTCAGATTTTGCTAAACAATTCCAGTACGATCCGAACGATCCGTACAATTTTTATAATTACAGTAACAATACCGATTGGTTAAAATCGATAACCCAAATTGGATATCTTCAGGACCATAACCTCTCCATTTCTGGTGGTGGCGAAAAAGCCAGATACCGTGCCTCGGTAAATTATTTTAATCAGGAAGGTACTACCAAAGGTACGAGTTTGGGCCGTTTAAGTGCCAGGGTGAATTTAGATTATCAGGTATCCACTAAAATTAAGTTCAGTGCGGATATTGTGTATACCCACATTGATAATCAAAACCTATATTCTCCTGGGGTGAGAGATGTGGCCTATAGTAAAATGCCAAATCAAGCTGTTTACGAATATGACGAATATGGAAACTTAACCTCAAATTACTTTAGTCCTGCAACTACTGCTCAGGGTAGTTTTGGATACGACTTTGGTAAAAATAAAATATCAGGAACTTACAATCCTCTGGCTATGGCCATGGCAGCAAGCAACCACCAGCTTGGGGAAAGGATAATACCAAAATTCGGGTTGCAATACCAAATCATCCCAGATCGTTTGAGACTGAATGCAAATTTTCAGGCTGATATTAACAACACAAAAATTAAAACATTTTTACCTCAAATTGCAACGGGCAGACCATTTTCAGAGCAGGTTGTAAATTATGCCAGCGATTCGGATGGTGATGCTTTTACTATGGCCACCAATATAACACTTGCATATACGCCAGAATTAGGAAAAAAACACGATTTAATTGCCTTTGCCAGGTTTGACAGTAACGATAGCCGTAGAACCGGACAAAGTATGTTTGCCACCAATACCGCATCATCTTTCCTCGCAGATCCTTCAATTGATGGCCGTACAAATGCTGTTGGCTCTGCGTCTTCATCATTTGCACAAAGCCGTTCGGTGGGTTTATTGTTAAATGCACAATACAAATTTTTAGACCGCTATATTTTTAATGCCGGTATCAGGGGTGATGGTAACTCTAAGTTTGGCCCGAATAACCGTTATGGCGTGTTCCCTTCGGCATCACTTCGCTGGCGGATTTCGGGTGAGCCATTTATGAAAAGGACTGAAAAATATATTGATGATTTTAGTTTTAGGGCAAGTTACGGTATTGTGGGAAATGCACCCCGTGGTGATTACACTTATCTAAATACCTATCAGAATTATGGTTTCAGTTACCTGGGCATGTCTGGCGTATATTCAAGCAATCTCGAACTGTCAGATTTAAGGTGGGAAAAAGTAGCACAATCTAACCTTGGGCTTACCCTTAATATGTTCAAGAATGCCATTAATATGGATTTCGACATCTACCGGAAGCGCACAACGGATTTATTTTATCCTGGTATTGCCATACCAACCTATAATGGTTATTCTGGTGTAGATCTGAATGTGGGTACGATGGATAACCAGGGTTGGGAATTTAACCTGAATGCTACACTGATCAGAAAGAAAAATTTTAGATGGGACTTTAGCTTTAATATTTCGCATAATGAAAATATCATCCGCGAAATCGACCCGCTTTATCCCCGTGAAAACAAAGGAAAAATTACCACAAACAATGTGTTTAAGGTTTACATCCAGGAAAATAACCCCTTTGGCTCTTTTTATGGATTTAAGTTCAAAGGCGTTTACAAAGACCTGAACTCTACCATTGCGCTGGATGAAAGCGGTAACCAGATCGTTGGTCCAAATGGCCAAAAAGTGTATATGCGTTTTGCTTATCCATCTATCGATTACGTATTCCAGCCTGGTGATGCCATGTATGAAGACATTAACCACGACGGAAATATCGACTACAAGGATATTGTGTATTTAGGGAACAGTAATCCAAACTTAACCGGAGGTTTTGGTACAGGCATTACCATCAATGGCAACATCCGCTTTGGTGCTAATTTTAGCTACCGCACCGGTTATCAGATCATCAACGGAACAAAGATTACCACCACCAATATGAACGGTTTTAGTAACCAAAGTACAGCCGTATTAAGACGTTGGAGGGCCGAAGGTGATGTAACCGATATGCCCAGGGCAGTTTATGCAACCGGATATAACTTCTTAGGGTCAGATCGCTATGTAGAAGATGGTTCCTACCTGCGTTTACGCAGTGTAACCCTGAAATATGATTTTAGTAAAAACTTTATGAAAAGACTAGGGATGAAAAGTTTAAGTGCCAATTTGATGGTAGAGAATATTTTAACCTTTACCAAATATACAGGTCAGGATCCAGAGGTGCCGGTAAAACTAACCGCGTTTTCTACCGTGGTTGATAACTCTACCACACCTCCAATCAAAACAGTTACTCTTGGTTTAACCGCAAATTTTTAATCAGCCACAGCATGAAAAAGATTTTATATAGTACAGGCATAATCGTGATGCTGATCATGAGCAGTTCATGTAAAAAATGGTTGGATTTACAGCCCCGGGATGGCATTACCCGCCAGGGTTTTTGGAAAACCAAAGAAGATATCCAGGCTGCTGTTGCAGGTTGTTATGCCTCTTTATTGGCCCCTCCTCCGAGCATTAACGATAAAGCTTTAACCGAATACATATTTATATATGGCGAAATACGCGCCGATATGATCGATGCCGGCCCGAGTGGGACTATCGAGGAAAAAGATATTTTTGACAACAATATTGTTCAAAGCAATACCTTAACCAGCTGGGCTGCTTTTTACCGCACCATTAACTTTTGCAATACCGTACTGGATTTTGCACCTGCGGTAAAGGGAACCGATCCTACCTTAACCGACGCACAATTAAATGCCTACATCAGTGAGGCACTCGCGCTTAGGAGCATGATGTATTTTTATCTGGTCAGGAATTTTAGGGATGTACCCTTAAAATTAACTTCTTCATCAAAAGATACCGATCTGCAGGAGCTTACTAAAACACCTGCTGCCGATATTCTGAATCAGATTGTAGCCGATTTAAAAAAGGCTGAAGCCGGTGCGGTAAATACCTATGGCAATACTGTATCAGATAAAGGAAGAATTACAAAATTTACGGTTAATGCTTTGTTGGCCGATGTGTATTTATGGATGGATAATTTTACCGGCTGCATTACCGAGTGCAACAAAATTATGGATTCGCAGAAGTTTGCCGTTCAGGGCGCAGGTTCTGGCTGGTATAACAACGTATTTTACAATGGCAGTTCAACAGAAACCATTTTCGAATTCTCGAACAAGAATTCGGTAAACAATGTATTCTATAATTTACTCGTACAATCTAAAAAACGCTTTATTGCTTCGGGTATTTTAACTTCCGATATATTCACTCCGGATGATGTGGATCCCGATCGCATTTATGACATCCGGGCTTCGGCATTTTACAGTGGCGATAACAGTATTGTTAAGTATGGTACCGAAAACCCTTCGTATGTAAACTGGCAGGCTTACCGCTTATCCGATATCTGGATGCTAAAAGCAGAGGCTTTGGCTTATACGGGGGCAGGGGCAGATGCCATTAACCTGATTAAAGATTTGAGGTTGAAAAGAAACGCGGTTAAAATGACCGAGCAAAGTCCGGATGAAAATGATAAGGATGCCATATGCGATTATATTTTGGCTGAACGATCACGCGAATTTGCCTTTGAAGGCAAACGCTGGTACGATTTATTGCGGATCGCAAAACACGAAAACTACAGGCGCATTAACGTATTGCTCGATATGGTTGCCAGAACGGTATCACCTGCCGTGCAACAATCGGCTATAACCAAATTTAGAGATGTAAACAGCCATTATTTACCGATTAATGAAAATGAGCTTTTTGCCGATTCAAAACTTGTCCAAAATCCATTTTACACCAAATAAATTTTAGCATGATGAAAAATAATCCAAATGTACGCAGCTTCGCCATATTGATGGTGATATGCGTTATTGCTTTTATATTTATAAATGCATGTAAAAGAGAGTCGTATACTATAGCCACTACCGATGACGTAAACATTACAGGCTATTTAGATAAATACCCGGATAAGTTCTCGATGATGAGACAGATTGTAGAGCGCTCGGGAACAGCGGGCTATTTGGGTGCTTATGGCAGATATACCTTATTTACGCCTACCAACGATGCCGTTACCGCCTGGCTTAAAGGCATTGGCAAAGCAAACGTATCCGATTTAACTGTTGAGCAATCGAAGGATATGGTTAAATTCCATTTACTGCCCGATACGGTTGCAACCAATCGCTTCACAGATGGGAAATTACCTCAGATTACCTTATATGGCCAGTACCTGCAAACAGGTGCAATAAACGACGGCGGTGTAAGTAGCTATATTGTAAATAAACAGGCGAAAATTAGTCAATCTAATGTAAGGCTGGGAAATGGGATTATCCATGTGATAGATCACGTTCTCATTCCCGCAACATTAACAACGGCCCAAACCATCGAGGCAAGCGGCCGATATAAATATTTTACGCAGGCCTTAAAAGAAACCGGTTTCTACGATTCGTTAAATGTGGCCTCATCGGCAGTAAAAGATACCACCCGTCGCCTTCAAACCGCCATTATCGAATCAGATTCTGCTTTGGTAAAAGCGGGTTACTCCAGTTACGAAGCGTTTAAAGCTAAATTTTCTAAAACCGGAGATCCGAAAAACCATAACGATAGTTTGTGGTTATACATCGCCTATCACCTTTCGGCTGGTGCAACATATACACCAGATATTATTTCATCAACAACCATTAACACTTTAGCCCCAAAAGAAGTCGTTACAACCAAATACATTAACCAGAAGATTTTACTTAACGACGATGAGTTTAACGGTGTGTTAGAGCCTGGAGTAGAAGTAAACAGAACCTTTAGCAACATCACAACAGCTAACGGTGTACTCCACGAAACCAAAAACCTGTATGCCATTAAGGTACGTTACCCAACAGCCGTATTTTTTGATGTGTGTGACCAACCAGAACTAAAAGCAAATCCAATTTGGCGCGGCCGTAACGGTGCAACAAGCGGTACAATACCCTTATTTGCCAATGGTGCCAGTACATTAGCCGGATTAAGGGTAAATAACCCGGCAAAGGCAACCTTACCTCAATACTATGATTACGCAGTATCCGTTTTTGGGCAGACCAGAAGAGTGGCTTACGATGATAAATTAGTATTGTCATTAGGTTTAACCAATGCAAACCGGGCAATATGGGTAGAGTTAAAAACGCCAATGCTCGTAAAAGGTAAATATAAGGTTTGGGTTTGTTACAGCTACAATGGTTCATCGCCGCTTTGCCAGGTGGGTGTAGATGTTGGCACACCAGATGCACAGATATTACCCAATTTGGTTGATTTCAGGCAATCGCTTACTTCTTCGGGTATGACCGATGCAGGTGCCGCCTTACCAAGTTCTGATCCCTTAATGCTTGCCCAGGGTTTTAAACGTTATCTGGCTACCACCAACGATAAGGATAAAAATGGCAATGTGGGCTTAATCCAGCCTGCTGTTAAAAATAACTGGGGAAGTGCCGTAGCACGTTTAGCCGGAACGGTAAATATTACCACAACCGATAGGCACTGGATCAGGTTAACCATGGTAGGTGGTACCGAGGCATCTGGTACAGGGTCGGGAGGTACCTGGTTGGATATGATCCAATTTATACCAGAAAACGACGATCAGAACTATCCAAGGTTTTCACCAGGTAAAGACGGCCTGATTTTTCAAAAACCCTAACCATTAAATATGAGGTTGTGCCACATGCATGGTGGTACAACCTCATATTACAGCAAAACAATACACCTGTAAAGGGGAATAAAAGAATAGAAATGAAAAAAAATATACTAAATACCATATTATTACTGGGCACTGTGCTGTGGATGGGGAGCTGTAAAAATGCATTGGAGGAGCATAGCGAGATTGTGAATGTGGATAATACCACTGATCTGTTGCAAAAAATTGCCAGCCAGTCTAACTTAAGTAAGTTTGCCGAATACGTGAGGAGTACCGGTTATGATAAACTGCTCACTTCATCGCAAACTTATACGGTATGGGCGCCAACAAATGATGCATTGGCAACGCTTGATGCTGCCATTGTGAGCGATCCTGTTAAACTGAAAGATTTTGTGGCTAACCACATCGGTTTAACTGCTACTGCTGCACCTAAAGGGCTTACCGATACAGTTAAGGTATTGCTTCAAAATAAAAAATACGCTACCATGGTGGGCCCTACTTTCGAAGAAGCGGCTATTGTAGGTAAACCTGCTTTTGTAAAAAATGGTGCTTTATATGTGATTGATAAAGCGGTGCCAACCAGGTTAAATGTTTGGGATTTTATGCTCAGCAGCACCGATGCACCCATCCAAACCAACTACATTGCCAATTTATCTATACAGGTTATCGATACCGCCAATGCAACCATTATTGGTTATAATGCTTTGGGCAATCCAATATTTGCACCCAACCCACCAATGGTATCAAGAAATGCCTATTGGAACAGTGTTGCCGATTTGAGGACAGAAAGCCAGCAATATACCTTTTTTATGTTGCAGGATGCTACATTCAATACTGAGCGCAATCGTTTAGAGCCTTATTATCCAAATGGAGGTGCATTTATTTTGGTGCGCGATCTGGTAGCAAAAGGTTTATACACTTTGGATAAATTACCTGATACTCTGATTTCGACAAGGGGTGTTAAAATTCCCATCAAAAAATCGGCTATTGTAAAATCCTACCGCGCCAGTAACGGAATAGTATACGTCATGAATGCATTGCCATTCAGAACAAAGGATAAAGTGCCAACCTTTAAAATAGAAGGGGAAATACCCTTTAGCTTTAGGTCGGATAGAACAGGTAATACGCTTTACCGGTTAAAGTTGGATGATAAGGGCATCCCTTATAAAGACATCGAGGTGTATAACCATGGCGTTGCCGAATATTATATCCAGTACCTGTCAACCGTTGCCTCGGTTAAATACAAAGTCTATGCAAGGGCCATATCAGGCGGACCAGGCGATGCCCAGGTAGCCAATTTTACCCAAAGGTATTTTATTTACAACCCAACTACTTTGGTTTTCGATTTATTTGCCACACAAACTGTAACGCCTTTAAATTATGCGGAGGTTTACCTTGGCGATTACACGCCACAACAATATGGGACATTACAGTTACGCTTAACGGCGGCGAATATTACTTCGGTTAACCAAAATACGCTCATTTTAGATTACCTGCGATTTGAACCCATTCTTCCTTAAATAAGTAATCTGACTCAAAAAAAGACTATGCATAATTTTACCATCATAAGAAAAGGAATTTTACTTGCGCTGTTTGGGCTGATGTGCCCGGCTATGGCTTTTGCTCAGCAAACCGATACCAGCAAAACAGATTCGGGCCAATACAGTACCGATACTACAACGGTAAAGGTGAGACAGAAAAAACTGGTAGGCCAGAGAATAACAGGCGTTGTGGTAGATGGGTATACCAATAAGCCCATCACCGGAGCCAAACTCACCGTAACCGATTTTTCGGGTGCTTTAACCGATAATAATGGGAAGTTCAGCATTGTTGTTCCCGATTTTAACACGACTATTTTGGTCAGTTTTACCAATTACCACACCAAATTATTACCGGTACATAAAGGTAAGCTGGCTACCATTAAAATTTATCCAAATAGCTACAACTCGTTATTTACCGAGATAGTATTGCCTACAGGTACGCAAAACCTGGCGCGGTCTCAGTCGGCTTTAAGCTACCTGAACCTTCAGGGGGGCTGGAGCGTTAACTCAGAAACGCCAGACAGTTACATGCAAGGCCGTATGGCCGGGGTTAATGCGATTAGAAGATCAGGAACACCTGGTATCGGTGCCGATATTTTTGTACGCGGTTTCACTTCCTTATATGCAGCAAACCAGCCCTTATATGTTGTGGATGGCATGGTTTACGATGCCAATTCGTATGGTACATCGCTTACTACCGGACATAAGAACAATCCTTTACAGTTTATCGATGTGCGCGATATCGAAAACATCACCCTGATTAAAGATGCATCGGCCGCTGCTGTATATGGCACTAAATCAGCAAATGGCGTAATGATTATTACCACCAGCCACGCCAAAGATCTGGCCACACTGATCGATTTTTCTGCCTATACAGGGATTAATTTAAAGCCTAAAAAAATTAATGTAATGGGGGTAGACGATTACCGCAGTTATTTATCTGATGTTTTGAAAAGCCAGGGTTTAAGCGCCAGTGCAATTGCCGCTAAACCCTATATGAACGATGATCCAAATCCGGTAACCAATCCAACCTACCAGATGTACCATCAAAATACCGATTGGCAGAACCAGGTTTTTAAAAACAGTATCGATCAAAGTTATTATCTGAAAGTAAGTGGTGGCGATAATATTGCCAAATATGCACTTTCAGCAGGTTATTCATCCGATAAGGGCATTATCGATTCAACCAGTAACAACAGGTATTCTATGCGTTTCAACAGTGATTTAAATTTGACCAAGAAACTTACTGGAAATACCAATTTATCGTTTACCTATACCGAGCAGCGTTTAAAAGACCAGGGATTATCGGCCCGTTCAAATCCGATCTTCCTGTCGCTGGTTAAGGCGCCGTTTTTGGCCGTAAATGAAATTAGCGCAACCGGGGCGGTTTCACCAAACCTGGCCGAAGCCGATACCTTAGGCGTGAGTAATCCAAGGGCATTAATAGAAAAAGGACTAAATCAGAAAAAAGCCTACCGCTTTTTTGGTAACATTAATTTCGATTATGCTTTTAACAAAACATTCAAACTTTCCAACCTTACCGGTATAACCTACGATAAAACGCAGGAAACATTGTTTATTCCACGTAAAGGGGTAACCAACGAAATTTTGCCAACCACCATTGGCGATAGTAAACTGGGAACGCAGGTGATCCGCTATTTCAGTGTTTTCGATGATCTGCATTTAAGCTTCGACCGTAGGTTTGGCAAAGACCACACCCTACATGCCGCATTGGGTACACGTTATACTTCGAGCCAGAGTGAGCAGGATTATGCCATTGGTTACAATTCCGCAACAGATGTATTGATCAGTATTGGCAACAGTAATGCCGCCCTGCGCTATTTTGGAGGTGATATTGGTAAATGGAGCAATTTGAATAGCTATTTCACAGCCAATTATAATTATAAGGACAAGTATTATTTAAGCCTTAATGCTGCTGTAGATCAGTCGTCGAGGTTTGGCCGTAAAGATATTTCTTCTTCAGTACGCTACATTGGCGGTTATGGTTTAGATATCCTCGGTAATAAATCGGCTATTTTGCCTGCCTTAAGTGCTGCGTGGTTAATTTCTTCAGAGAATTTTATGCGCGATTATAAATACATCGATTTATTGAAATTCAGGTTAAGCTATGGTTTGGTTGGTAACGATGATATCGGTAACTATAACAACAGGCAATATTATGTTTCTCAGAACCTGTTGGGCTTACAGGGACTTGTTCGTGGCAACATTGCTAATCCTGGCATCCAATGGGAGCAGGTAGCCAAATTCAACACCGGTGTAGATGCTTCATTTTTTAATGAGCGTTTAAGCCTGAGCCTCGATTATTACATCCATACCACCAGTAAAATGTTGGCTTATGTGCCTGTTGCATCAGTTGGAGGTATCAATTCTTATATCGATAACCAGGGCGGTATGCGTACTTCAGGATTGGATTTTGGTTTAAACAGCCGCATTTTAAATAAAACCTTAAAATGGGATTTAGGCATTACACTGGGAACTTATAAAAATAAAATAAACAGTTTGCCTGGCAGCACCGATATTTTAACCAGTTATGCCAATGGAACCTATTTAACTAGGGTGGGCCAAACGGCCAATTTGTTTTACGGTCAGCGTACCAATGGTGTGTATGCCACCACTGCCGAAGCTACTGCTGCAGGGCTATCCATCAGGAATAGTTCGGGTGCTTTGGTGCCATTTACAGGTGGAGATACCAGGTTTATCGATACCAATGGCGATAAGATTATTAATGATGCAGACCGTGTGGTGATCGGCGACCCTAACCCTGATGTATATGGAAGTGTTAACAATACGTTCAGTTATAAAAACTGGAGTTTAGATGTGCTCTTCTCTTTTGTGGCGGGCAACGATATTTATAATTATACCCGTTCGGTACTGGAATCGGGAAACAGTTACTACAACCAGACTGATATTGTTCGGAACCGCTGGCGTGGAGAAGGCCAGGTAACCAATGTACCAAAAGCAAGTTATGGCGACCCAATGGGCAACGCACAATTTTCTGACCGGTGGATCGAAGACGGCTCTTACTTACGTTTGCGCACTGTGAATTTAACCTATAATGTACCGCTAAAAGCAAAGGCAATTAAATATGCCAGGCTTTATGCAACAGCCAACAATGTATTCACCTTAACCAATTACTTAGGTTACGACCCTGAGTTTAGTTCCTCGGGCAGTATTTTCACACAAGGTGTAGATACCACCTTAGAGCCTCAGTTCAGGTCGTTCCAACTGGGCGTTAGAATTGGTTTATAATTGATAATGTATAAAAAGATGAAGATGGATTTTAATAAAAAAATTGTTGCCTTTTTAGCAATAGCCCTGCTTGCAACAGGTTCATGGTCGTGCAAAAAAATTACAGATGAAGTACCCGAAGATAAATTGGATATTACCAATGCTTATCGGAATGTGGGTGATGCAGATGCAGCCGTAATTGGTGTTTATGGCCAGTTTTTGGGGCTCGAAAAGTTATACATTTTACAAAACGAACTGCGGGGCGATCTGGTAGATGTTACGGGTAATGCCGATGCTTATTTAAAGCAACTATCAAACCACACCACCAGCAAAGATAATCCGTATATCGATCCCAGGCCTTACTACGCGGTAATCTTAAATATTAACGACGCACTCAAAAACTTTAATTTAATGCTTGCCGACCATAGGATGAGTGTTGATGATTACAATAAACATTATTCCGATTTGGGTGCTTTGCGCAGTTTTATCTATTTACAGCTGGGTGCACAGTACGGTAGCGTTCCTTATATCACCGAACCGGTAGAGAAGGTAGAAGATGTTAAAAATTTAAGCCTTTACCCTCGCATATCTTTCGATGAACTGTTAACCCGACTAATTGATTTTACCGAAAAACTGCCTTACAAAGAGGTTTATTCTTATCCGGCAGGCAATGCATTAAATGTGGCCATCGACGGACAAAACACCCAAAAAATATTCATCTGTAAACCTTTTATCCTGGGCGATTTATATTTGTGGAAAGGCAATTATTTAAAGGCTGCAGAGAATTATGCTAAGGTGATGAATGTAGAAAATACCAATAGTAATATCAATGTACAGTTTGATGCGTATAAAGTGGTTGGTTATTTAAGCTCTGCCTACAACGACCTGGTGGTTCGTTATACCAGGGCCCAGGATGAAGGTGCTTTAATTACCGATGGCGGTTGGCGCAATATGTTTATACAGCCCACCAATAATATCACCTGGAATTCGGAGTTCTTTTGGGGCATACCCTATAACCCAAGTTATAAACCCGGCAATCCAATGGTTGATGTTTGCTCTTCTATATATGGCAAATATTTAATCAAACCTTCGCAGGCTGCGATAGATAACTGGGTTGCTCAAAGGCAATACAGCGGCATCCCTTACGATGCAAGAGGAAGATTATCTTACGAAAACTCGGCTGCTGGTCCGGTGATTACAAAATTAACCGATAACAATACTATTCTGAGCAGTTTTAACAAAGGTGGTAAATGGGGCATTTATCGTGCAGGTCTCTTGCATCTGCGTTTTTCTGAAGCGGCAAACCGCGATGGACAGAGCAAATTGGGTTGGGCCTTTTTAAACATCGGGATCCAGGATACCTATTATACAGGTACTTTCCTGAACGGGGCTAAATCTCCGGTATCTACGGCCGAGATTAACACCATGCAAACGCCTTATCCTACCTCATCGCCATACTATTTTGATGCAAGGAGCAATTCGGATTATAAATCGCCCTGGTACAGAAATACGGGGATTAGAAACAGGGCAAATGTGCGCCCAATTGATGTGAGCTTTCAAACGGATATGGTGGGCTTAGAAGGTAAAATTATTGATGAGGATGCATTGGAACTTGCATTTGAGGGGAGCCGCTGGCCAGATCTGGTACGCGTTGCCCGCAGGCAGAACAATCCGGCCTTCCTTGCCGAGAGGGTTTATCAAAAGCTGTTAAAAGCTGGAGATCCCAATGCGTCCGCAACCAGGGCAAAATTAATGGACCCCGCAAACTGGTATTTGCCATTTGACTGGAAATAAAATTGAACAAACTTTGTTTTAAGAAGGGCAGTATCATAATATAGATTTGTCATTTTGAGAGGTCAATTTTAGAAAAACATTGGATTGATGATGAAATGTTGCCTTGAATCGTCATTCCTAACCCGATAGCTATTGGGTTGATTGGGAATCTTAATGCTTTTAGGTTTTTAGGTGGCATTAAGATTCCCGCCTGCGCGGGAATGACGATCTTTCTTTTGGAATTTTATAATAACTCAATGTGACAAATAGGATTGAAATTACAAATATGATACAGTCAGCTTTTTTATTGTATTTAACAGGATACCGCAGGATGCAAAATAGAAAAGCTTTATTGATCTTTGATCAGATTGTGCGATCAATCTATTTAACCAGATATCTGCCCCAGCTCACCATGAAAAGACTAATTCTACTCACTTTTTTTGCCATTATGGGCTTAAATGCCAGTGCCCAGGAGTACATAATCACTAAATTTGGTGTAAGTGCTGATAGTACAAAATTAAATACCAAGGCCATTCAAGGTGTGATTGATAAAGCCTATCAAAAAGGAGGGGGAACAATAGTGATTCCGAAAGGTACTTACCTAACGGGCGCATTGTTTTTTAAACCCAAAACCAATTTGCTGTTGCAAGAGGGCGCCGTACTTAAAGGATCAGATAACATTAAAGATTATCCTTTTATCCCATCACGTATGGAAGGGAGGAGCCTGAAATATTTTGCCGCCTTAATTAATGCCACCAAGGTAGATGGTTTTAGCATTACAGGGCCGGGCACTATTGATGGCAACGGACTTAAATTCTGGAAAACATTTTGGTCGCATCGTGATTCAGTGAAACAGCTGGGTAGAGAATCTACAAACCTCGAAGTGAGTCGTCCGCGCCTGCTCTTTATATGGGGCTGTAATAACGTAAATATTAAAAATGTAAAATTGCGTAATTCCGGATTCTGGACCACCCATTTGTATCAGTGCAACAATGTGCTGATCGAAAATTGCGATATCCGTTCGCCATTCAGGCCCGTAAAAGCACCCAGTACTGATGGAATCGACATTGATGTTTGTAAAAAAGTAACCATCAGAGGCTGTTATATCTCGGTAAATGACGATGCCATCTGCATTAAAGGCGGGAAAGGTGTAGATGCCCAGAAACTGCCTGAAAACGGAATTGTGGAAGATATATTGATCGAAAACTGCACCATTGGCGAAGCCCATGCAACCCTAACCATGGGAAGCGAGTGTATTCATGCCCGCAACATAACCATGCGCAACTGTAAGGTAAATAATAACTGTCCTATTTTAAAGATGAAGATGCGTGGAGATACCTTTCAGCTTTACGAAAACATCACGGTAGAAAACATCACCGGTAAATGTGGCTCGATTATCGACTTAAATCCCTGGAAACAATTTTTCGACCTGGCGGGCAGTACGGCAAAACCCTTTGGTACCATCAGAAATATCAAACTTTCGAACATCAGGGTAGAGGCAGCAAAATTTGGCGAAATGGATGGCAATCCTGATGATAAAGTATCCGGTTTCCTTTTTAAAGATTTAGAAGTGATCACCAAAACGCCTTTTTTGAAAAATAAGTATCAGGATGTTCAAATTGATCATGTAATGGTAAACGGAGCACCTCTGGTTGTGAAACCTTAGTTAAGGCAAATCCGAAGTTTACCAGGATTGCATTAAAGCACTTCGGGAGTTTTATTGCTCCGCTCGTTTCCAAACGAGTGCGTAAATAGCATTACGATTGTATCGTTATAAACGATTGTTTATTAAACGCTCGTTAAAAACGAGCGCTAGCTCAACAAAAAGAATAATCCGTTAAACTGAACTTGTTTCAGTATCTATTATGCTATTAAGACCCTGAAATAAATTCAGAGTGACGGCCAGAGTAGGAAATTTCACATTTATTGCTCCGCTCGTTTCCAAACGAGTGCATAAATAGCATTACGATTGTATCGTTATAAACAAGCGTTAGTGGTAAAAAAATGCAAGATAACCTACCAATCCAGTTTCAGCAAGCCTACACCTTGCCTTGCCAATTCAATTTCAAACGCACCAGATTCCGTGTCGAACTTCTTTGGTTTTCCGATCATTTTAAGCTGTCCTGATTTTTCTAATGTGGCAATCTGTTTTGTGTCAGGATTTTGTGGTGAGCCCATCTTTTTCCATTCCGAATAAGAATTGCTGTTTTCTGTATCAATACGGTACTCGGTTATGGTTACGGTTTTAACAGGCAATTTATTCAATACAATAGAAACAAGATCTTTTGAATCTGTTTTATCCTCATCGTGGTAATTCCAAACCATCACAGCTGCGGTTTTCTGATCTTTGCTCGCCAGTACACCCACGTCGGTTTGTGGTTTTCTGATGCTCGAATCTAAAATAGCATTTAACTTGTACATCCGGTTGCTTGTGGCTTCAACACGGTTGCCTTTCATCATACCAAACATCCTGAATACATTTAAAACCGGTTTATCGACACCGTTGGTGGCTAAATCCCTAAAACCAGCAAACCATGGTTGGTTTTCAAACTCAAACGACCAGGTAACAGCGCCCAATAAATTGATTTTATATTGATCAGTCAGTTCATAAAGTCTGGCAAATGAAGCTGCGGTATAACTAGAGTACATGGTGCCGTTGCGGTAGGCATTTTCTGGATTGGTACTCATGCCACAGGCGGCACATCCCTCGGGATCAGATTCGCCGATAATTACGGGTATATTTTTAAGTTGAGGGTATTTGCTGATGATCTTATAGTTGCCATCAATATTACGCAGCTGGTTTCTGACATTCATCACTACTGTTCCATTCACTACCCTGGGTGATCCTTTGGCATGGAAAAGAACAGCATCCAAAGGAGAACCGATTTTACCCGTTACATAGTTGGTATCGTTTAGGCAGTGGTTTATAAAGGCATCTAAATACTTCGTTCCGCCACCTGTAACATTGGCGCCACCAATTTTCGCAGTGGGTAGGGCACGTTTAAGTCCATCTGCAGCATAATCGTAAAGTTTAAAGAATTCGGCCTGGGTACCTTTCCAATAAGCACCATCAGGCTCATTCCATACTTCCCAATACCAGCTTTCTACTTCTGCTTTGCCATAACGTGTAACGCAATGTTTTACCCATTCGTAAACCAGGTTGCCCCATTTTTTATAATCTTTTGGTGGATAGGCCCATCCTGTTAAAATCTCATCATACCGGGCGCCAGGTTTCCATTTGTGCTGGTAAGGTTGAGGTTTGGTAGATAGCGCTTCGGGCATAAATCCAATCTGTGCCAAAGGTTTCATACCTCTTTTTACATAGGTGTCGAAAATCTGATCAACAATTTTCCAGTTGTAAATGGGGTTTCCATTGGCATCTTCTGTATAAGCGTTCGTCGATCCCCATTTTAAAGCCGGTGTGCCATCACCAGAGGTTAATAAATTGTGTGCCCTAACGTATACCGGAACAGGACTTAATCTGGAAATTTCTGTCAGTAATTTCTGCCCATCCTTCATATAAGTGTAATTTGGTTCATCATAGCCAAACCAGGCCCATATTGGTTTCATGGGTGCAATGTTCCGGTCAAAATTAACTTCAATGCTGGCTTTAGACTGTGCATTTACCGTATGGATAAATGCGGTTAGGCTAAAGAATAGGAGGTAAGCGTTTTTTAATATTTTCATGCCTTATTTTATTTAATGTTAGTCTGAGCGTAGTCGAAGCTTATTTAATTTGAATAAATCAAAAAAGATTGCCTTTATAACAGGTTTCAGGACAACAGTTGTTTAAAAATAGTCGTTGTAAAGTTCGGACAAAACTTCCGAAGTCTGGCGCAGCCTAAGGCTGCTCGTAAACTTCTGCTTCGATAATACTTAAGCCACCTTTTAATTTCGTTTCGGCACGTTCAACGCCATCATCTAACTTTTTGCCGTTCACTTCTACACCAATATTGCTGTTCTCTTTTTCCTTGCCCGAACCCGCCAGTTGTATGGTCACTGTTTTTCCTTTTATTGCGTTGAAGTTTGCGGTAAAATAACCCAGGCTCGGTTTACTATTGCCTTCGAAAGCTACTTTCCCATCAACTAAAATCCTTAATGGATAAATTTTGGTCCTGAAACCATTCAATTTTAAAGAAACTGCCGATACACCACTTTCTTTTGCCAGTGTGTATTTTATCCAGGCTGTTGCAACCTTTCCATCGTTTACCCAATCGCTCAGTTCATTGTCATCAAAACTTAAATTGGCTTTATCGTTATTGGCTCCTGCTTCAGCAGATACAATTTTAACCGATTTACGAGTTACCGTGTAAGATGGATCAAGCGGCGTTGCACCTTTGCTTAAGTTCGGTTTCAAACCGTCGGCCGGCAGTTGAGCAGATAATCCGTTAGCCGTTTTAACCGCTAAAGTTTCAAAAGACAAGCTTGCTGTTTGTAAGCCTTCTGCCTTGGCCGTTAAATTGATCTTTCCAGCGGTGGTTGTCGACCGGATTAAAATGCGGTTTATACCACTTTCAACCGGAAGATCTTTGGCTAAAATGTAATTATCGGGGCCCTGAGCCAAGCCTCCTCGCCATTCGGCAGGGCCATCTAAACTAAAACTTATCATATTCGAAGCCGTAGGACAGCGGTTTCCATCCTGATCTACCACTTCAACCTGAACAAGGACTACATCTGCGCCATCCGCTTTAAAACCGCCTGGGTTTTTCATTGCGGTAAGTTTTAATCCTACTGGTTTACCTGCTGTTTTTAATTGTGTTTCGGCTAGTTTTTTCCCAGCTGCAGAATAGGAGATAACCTTGATTATTCCAGCCTGATAAGAGATATTCTTAAAAGTGAATAGAAAGCCATTGCTTTTCTCTCCAAAACCTAGTGATTTATTGTTTAAAATCAGTTCAACTTTGTCGCCACTGGCCACCACATACACATTCTTTTTTACACCAGTTTTATAGTTCCAATGCCCGATTAAATGGATGCCTGTCTTTTTTGCATCAACCCAGCCGTCCCACATTACCTGATGTGCAAAGTAGGCGTCTTTCGGAATGCGCATGGCATCCACTTCGCCACTTCGGCGGTAGTTTTCTTCGCCACGGTGGTGGGTATTCGAATCGGAAAATATGATATTTACGCCGCCCGAACTTACCCGGTTTCCTGTTCCAGGGCGTTCCTCGTAATATTCGTTCCAGCGGATTACATCTTCAATGGCGAAGGAATCCTGGTTGCGGTTATAATCGCTGGCATCAGCATCCTTATACTTAGGTCCAGCGCCATTTACGTGAAAAGGAGGGGAAAACTCATCCCAGTATTTCCGCAAGGCTTCATCTCTGGCATACTCCATAGACCATAGCGGTTTGGTTGCACTTTTATTGATGTACAACATCTCACCACCATATTCGGCTTCAGGGATATTGAGCATTTCTCTCGACCCGATGGCCCTGCCGCCCTTAGGATCGTAAAGATTGCGGATGTCTTTCATTTCCTGCATGTGCGCTGCACTGATCGATTCGTTTCCACATTCGTAAAAAATAATACTCGGGTTGTTACGGTTGTAGATGATGGCATCTGTCATTACCGCTTTGCGTTGGTCCCATCGCGTTCCGGTTACATCTTTTTCCGAATCTCCGGCAGGCATTGCCTGGATTAAGCCCACCCGATCACATGATTCTATATCCTGTTTCCAGGGGGTAATGTGCATCCAGCGTACCAAATTGGCATTACTTTCTACCATGAGGCGGTTGCTGTAATCGCTTAACCAGGGCGGTACCGATAAACCGATTGCAGGCCATTCATTACTGGTGCGCTGTGCATAACCCTTCATCATCAATACCCGGTCGTTTAAATACACCATGCCGTTTTTAAATTCCGTTTTTCGAAAACCTGTTTTGATGTTTAGTTCATCGATGATCTCACCTGCTGATTTTAATCTTGAAGTAACCGTATACAGGTAACCATAGCCCCAACTCCAAAAGTTTAAGTTTGTTACCAATGCTTCAGCTTTTAAGGTTAAGGTATCGCCAGCTTTGATGGTGGTTTCTGCAGATGTAAATGTTTTTACGGTTTTTCCATCCAGATCTTTTAACTCCACTTCATAAATCAGTTTCTGATCTGTACTATTTTCATTTTTAACCTGCGATTCGGACACCACAACGGCCGATTTGCCTTTAATATTGAAATCTTTGGCGTAGCAATAATTCCCGGTGGTTTTTAAGGTAGAATAAAGTGTAAGGGTTTGATATACATTACCTGTTATATGCAAACGAACATTTTTAGAGATACCACCATAATTGGCATTGAAATTTTTGTCGTTCCATTGAAAGCCAGAGTTGGTGGCTTTTTCTCTGTAATTCCAGGTGTTATCGATCTTTACGGCAATTACGTTTTCCTGGTTAGGAATAATTAAAGCACTGATATCAAAACCAAAGGCCATTACACCATTCTCATGCCGGCCAATAAATTTGCCGTTCAGGTAGAATTCTCCTGCCTGTCTGATCCCTTCAAATTCCAGGAATACCTTCCTGCTTTGGTCGCTTGCTGAAAGGGTGAAATGTTTTCGGTACCAGGCAATACCGGTTGATAAATCTTCTATCGATTTTTTGAAGGCTTCATCCTCATTCCAGGCGTAGGGCAGGGTAATCGGCTTCCATGTTTTGTCATCAAAGTTGGTGTTTTCTGCACCGGATAAGTCCCCTACATAAAGTTTCCAGCCAGGATTAAAGTTATAGGTTTTTCTGGGGTTGGCAGCTTGTTGCGCTGTAGTGAAAAAGGGCAGGAGCGCAGCCATTAAAAAGATGTAAACAGGCTTCATATATTTGGTTAGGGTTTTAAGCTGATGAATGAGGGTTTATCGCGGTTGCAGGTGATTTCGCCGTTCAGATATTCCAGTTCTGCCAGCTGGATCACACTTCTTCTGGTAATTGCATTGTCAGTACCTTTGTTTTCGGGTGTTCTTCCGGGGTGGGTAAAATAATAAATGTAGGCTTTATCGCCGTTTACCACCACATCGGCATGTCCGCCCATTACCCCGTCATCAGTTCCTTTACCAGGCTCCCGTAAAATGTTTTTGGGTTGGCGTTTCCACGTTAACAGATCGGTTGAAGAATAAATACCCAGGCCGTTCCAGTTGTCTACAATCATCCAATAAGTGTTTTTCCAATAGAAAACTTTTGGCCCTTCGCAGCCTTTATCGCCGATCAGTTTTGTGTTTTTATCTTCCCAGTTATAGAGGTCTTTACTATCGGCGTAATAGATCGATTTGCCAGCCATTTCGTTGTTGTAATACATCCGCCAGCCTGTATTATCGGGGAGTTTAAATACGCAGGCATCAATGCAGCGATCGGAGGCGAGGTTTAATTTGGATTCGAATTTCCAGCTGATGAGGTTTTTGCTGGTGAGATGAACAATATAGCGTGGGTGGCGCCAATCTTTAAAAACGCCGGGCACATAAGTTAAATACATGTGGTAGATCCCTTTATTTTCGATTACTTCTGGTGCCCAATGCGTATAATCAGTTAACCGGTATTGGATGTCGCAGGTATCGCGGTATTTCCATTTTACCCCATCTTTTGATTCGGCAATACCGATACGTGTGCCATGCACCCAACTTACGCCATCGAGGTTTTTAACATTGGCCCGCCGGTTGGTATAAAACATAAACCACTTCTTTTCCCCTTTGTTCCAGATCACCACAGGATCGGCAGCGCCATCATAAATAGCGTCGCTGAATAAGGGTTTTGGAACAGGCAGCGCCTTATTGCTTTTTTGAGCAAAAGTATATACCGAAAACAGCATCAAACAGGCAAGCAGGATTTTTTTCATCTCAAAATTGATCATCATGGGATCTTTTCCATACCAGTGGATTGAGCGCCATTTTAAAAGGGAAATATTTGGTTAAATGTTAAACGAGGTTAACATTTAAATTTAAAAAAGCCGTCCTGTGCTATCCTGTATCAATTGATTTAATAACCCTGCAAATGGCTTTAAAACAAATTCAAACGATTGAAATTACAGATGTTCAACCGCATATCGGGAGTAACAAATCCAATACCTGTAGATTATCCCCGCGATTAGGGGCTCAAAAAGGTAGATTTAAATTAGTTTTTTCTGACTGCATAAGCCAGCTCGATTGAGTTTAATCGGTTTGCTTTCAAAAATCCAACATACTGTTTAGGAAATAATCTTTTTTTCGGTTTCCTCTTGGTCTCTTAATCTTTATAACCATTAAATAGAGATAATCAAACAAGCAAAATATTCTTTTCGGGCAGTCGGCGGAGACCGTAATACTGCGCCATATTTTAACAATGCAACCCATTGCAGGATGGAGCAGGACGGATTAATAAATTAAAACCGCTAATCTCGTATGACCAAATATAAATACTAATTAAATCTTTCCATATGAGCATTAAAAACCAAAGCCTGCAAGGATAGCTATTTTGAGATATGTTATACCGACACGGCATAAGTTTATGCATCGGAAACACACGGCATCAAAAATATACCTTATTAAACTAATTATTTATTATCATAAAATGGGTAATTCATCCACATAACATGATGTTGATTGCCCAATAATATGTTCGCCCAAACATATAGCAGATTTCATGAAATATGCTATATGGCTAAATAACCAAATATTTACATAACCAATAAAACTATGGATCTTAATTTTTATCCAGAAAACCTCAACCCACGTAAAGTCTTTTCGTACAAAAAAATCCTGATCAAAGGAATTTCTGCATTGAGCTTACTATGTGTTGTGAACACGGCAAGTGCAGATTCATTTATCCGCGAGGCATTACTTTCTAAAGCAACTCCAAACATCTCCCTGAGCAAACGGGATGTTAGTATTAAAGGAAAAATTGTTGATGAAAAAGGCGAAACGCTGGTCGGTGTGAGTGTCAAAATTAAGGGTACCACGATCGTGGCATCAACTGATGTTAATGGTGCTTTTTCAGTTACTATTCCATCAACGGTGAGCAACCCGGTTTTGGTGGTTTCCTACGTTGGATACAACACACAGGAAATACCTGTAACCGGAAAAACGACAATAACCATTCAACTGAAAAGTTCGACAAATGATTTGGAAGAGGTTGTGGTTGTTGGTTATAATACAGTAAAGAAAAGTGATTTAACCGGAGCAGTAGTCAGCATCGGCGCCAAAGAAATCAGATCGAGGCCTGTAACCAATGCACTACAGGCCATGCAGGGTAAAGCTGCCGGTGTAGATATTACCTCAAATGAGAGGCCGGGTCAGGTTGGAGACATTAAAATCCGTGGTCTTAGGTCGTTAAAAGCCAGTAATTCACCTTTGTTCGTGGTAGACGGTATCCCATTACAAGCTGGTGGAATTGATGCCATTAATCCTAATGACATAGAAAATATCGACGTTTTAAAGGATGCCTCAGCCACTGCTGTTTATGGTTCACGAGGTGCCAACGGAGTGGTACTGGTAACCACAAAAAAAGGGAAAGCCGGGCGGTTAACACTTGATTATGTGGGTACTGCAACCATCGAAACTTTAAATGACAGGATGGAAATGATGAATTCGGCACAATATATCGATTTCCGCCGGGATGCATTTAGGGCACTACCATCTACAGACAGCAGAAAATATCCAACCGTTCCAACGCTGGCAAAAGACAGGGAAATTTTTGCCGGTGACCCCAATGTTCTTGCAAACATAGAAAAGGGCTGGGCAAACGGCAGCTATGATGGAAGTTTAGTGCCGACTACCGATTGGGGCGATCTTGTAACCAGAACCGGAATTACGCAGGATCATGTATTGAGTGTAAGTGGCGGAACGGATAAAATGAAAGCTTACGGATCATTCGGCTATCTGAACCAGACAGGTACACAATTGGGCCAGGATTTTGAAAGATACAGCGGTAAGTTAAGTGTTGAGATTAATCCGGTAAAGTGGTTTAAAATGGGCTTAAACGTCACTGCAACTTATAGTTTACAGAATTATGGTTTCGTTGCGGCCAGTGCTTCGGGCGCGGGTAACATTTACGCAGCGGCACGCGGCATGCTTCCAATGGCTATCCCTTACGATGCGAATGGAAACAGGATCAATCTTCCTGGTGGCGATATCAACATCCAAAACCCCATTCTGGAAGCTGATTATAATATCAATTTACGCAAAACATTGAGAACCTTAGGGTCGGCATTTGCTGAGGTAAACATTTTAAAGGGATTGAAATACCGCATCAATTTTGGTCCTGATTTTTCTAATTTTTATAACGGAAAATACCAGGATGCAAAATCTGTAAACCGCGATGCAGGTATACCGGGATCGGTTAACAACTATGCACAGTTAAACCAGAGCAATAAATTCGCTTATACGCTCGATCACTTATTATATTATGATAAAACCATTAACAAGCACAATTTCGGTGTAACCTTATTGCAGAGTTCATCTCTGTTCCAGGATGAGTCCTCATCACTAACGGGTAGTAAAATAAATCTGATCGCACCGCTTTGGTACGGACTAAGGGCAGGAAGCATTACCGCTTTAGATGGATTTGATACCGATTTTAGAAAATCTACCCTCGAATCTTACATGGCCAGGATCAATTATAGTTTTGATAATAAATACCTGCTAACGGCATCCTTACGTTCGGATGGGGCCTCGCAATTGGCCGAAGGCAACAAATGGGATTTTTTCCCATCAGCAGCTTTGGCATGGCGTATGGATCAGGAAGAATTTATGAAAAATATTAAGTGGGTAAGTCAGTTGAAATTAAGACTGGGTGTGGGCAGTACAGGTAATTCTGCTGTAGATATTGGTAGCACACTGGGTCTTTTGCAACCCTTAACCTATACTTTTGGGAGCGCTGCACAGATAGGATATGTTGCATCCGATGCATCTCTGGCAAACCCGATCTCATTTCCTAATAAACTGTTAAGCTGGGAAAAAACCCAGCAGTATAACTTTGGCGTGGATTTCGAACTTCTAAAAGGAAGAATCAGTGGCTCATTAGATTTATATAAATCCAGAACAACAGATTTAATTTTGCTGAAAAAGATTAATATCATTAACGGCTATCCTACCTCTTATGATAACATTGGTTCGACTAAAAACAAGGGACTCGATTTAACTATAAATACCGTTAATGTAAGAACTAAAGATTTCAGCTGGGAATCTACCCTTAATTTCTCAACCAATAGAGATGAAATTGTAAAACTGAATGGTGGGGATATGGTTGCTGACCTTTTCTTTATTGGAAACGGAATTAATGTTGCTTACGATTTTGTAAAAGATGGTATCTGGCAGAATACGCCTGAAGACAAGATAGAGCTCGACAAATTTAAAGATAACGGGCAAATATTTTTGCCTGGAAGTATCAAGATAAGAGATTTAAACGGCGACCATATAATTGATCCCAATAACGACCGTCAGGTACTGGGGCGTTATACCCCGAGCTGGAGTGGAGGCATTACCAATACCTTTAATTACAAAGGTTTTGATCTTTCTGTGTTCATCATTGCGCGCTATAATTTCCTTATTGCTACGGGTGCCGAATCACTGCAGGGCCGTTTTGCTCAACGTGTACTGGATTATTGGACACCAAGCAACCCTACAAACGATTACCCGGCCCCTAATTATGGCAGTGCTGCCGGCGATCAGTATAAAAGTTCCATGAACTATCAGGATGGTTCTTTTGTAAAAGTCAGAAACATTTCGTTGGGCTATAATTTTGCTGAAAATATCACAAAAAAATTAACGCTTTCCAGATTAAGGATTTATGCACAGATGATTAATCCGGGGCTGATCTATTCGAAGGTTAAATGGATTGATCCGGATCTGGGTGGTTCTACTTTTAACAGAGGTGTTGTATTAGGTGTTAACGCAAGTTTTTAAGGAGTGAAAAAAATATTGATTATGAAAAAGATTATAAATTTAATATCGGGCGTGGTTTTGTTAGGCGGCTTAATGATTCTTCCCACTTCCTGTAAAAAAAGTTTCCTGGATGAAGAAGTGATCAACTCACGAAATACATCCGATTTTCAAAAAACAGAAGGATTAGATGGTTTGGTTATCGGAATGTACCAGAGTTTGAAATTCCATTTTAATTATACCTGGGCCTATACCAGTACCAACTATGGCGTAGACGAGTTTACCGTTGGCGGAGATAGGACAGAGCAGATGTGGAATTCTTACGATGGAACCTTAAATTCGTTTAACTCGGATGTACAGGCTGTGTTTGATAACATGTACACTAATATTAACTCTGCAAATATTGTAATTAAAAATGTACCCATTTACTACACTGGTGCCAATAAAGACATCCGCCTGGGCGAGGGCTATTTTATGCGCGCTTTCGATTATTTTAAACTGGTAAAACAATATGGAGGTGTACCTCTGCAACTGGAATCATTAGAAACCATCAAGGATGAATTTACACGCAATTCGGCCAAAGAGGTTTACGAGCAGGTTATTCAGGATTTTATACAGGCTTATAACCTGCTTCCCGCTGTTGCTGCAGAAAGAGGAAGAATTACCAAATGGGCAGCCGCGCACTTTTTGGCGAAAGCATACTTGTTCCGTGCAAGCGAAATGAACAATGACTGGAATGGTGACACCAAAACGGCTGACCTGCAAAATGCCATTAAATATGCAGATCTGGTAATTGGCAGTGGCCAGCATAGTCTGGCAACTAATTATAGTGATCTTTGGAACTTTACCACTGTTGATGGTGCAAACGAAACCAACAAGGAAATTATCCTTGCTGCCCAGTTCTCCAACAACACTGCAACACAGGGAAGGTATGGCAACCAGATCCACCTGTATTATCCGTCAATTTATCAGACCCTTCCTGGAATGATACGTGATATTGCAGGAGGCCGCGAATTTCAGCGCATGCGGTCAACTGATTATGCTTTGGATGTTTTTGACCGTGTTAACGACTCGAGATTCTGGAAAAGTTTTAAAACACGTTATGTTGCCAATAACGCTGCCAGCATCCCGAAATGGGTTAAGGGCAGTGCACCAACCCCGGCTCAGGAAGGTCAAGCTAAATTTGCAGTCGGTGAGGAAGCGGTTTTATACATTGTTAATAATGCAGGCGACACCAGGTATACCCCAATAGTTCCTGGTGCAGATCCCGCACTGTCAACAGATCTTGCCCGCCGTAAACCAACCATGTTTGTAAGGTATTTTGCAGGGCAACCGCAGAGCTATTTAAATGCCCATGGCAATTATACTGTGAACCAATATGTAGCTTTATCTAAATTTATGGATGGCTCCAGAAACCTTGTTGCCTCACAGTTCGGACAGCGTGACGGAATTCTGGCCCGACTTGCCGAAACCTATCTGATTGCTGCAGAAGCGTATGGACGATTGGGTCAATATGCCCAGGCCATTCCTTATCTGAACAGTGTGAGAGATCGCGCAGCCTATAAGGAGGGCGAAGACCGTTCTTCTTATGTTGACGGAGGAATTGCTTATAAAACAAATCCGGCGGTAACTTCAGCAATTGTTTCATATTCTGATAGAAACACTTATTTTGAATCGAACAACATTCCTGTAACCACTACGAATACATTGTCTTCAATGCACCTCAACAGTGAAGCTGATATTTTTAATTCCAGCAAAGATTTTTATGATAAAGTCGGGGCAAGTTCGAATGAAGATAAATTCAAAGCCTTTATCCTTGATGAGCGTTCGAGAGAACTGATGGGCGAATTGATGAGGTGGGAAGATCTTGCGCGTACCAAAACTTTGGTGGCACGTACGGCGGCATTTAACCTGGAGGCTAAACCGATTGCAACCAAACACTATCTGCGGCCAATACCTCAAAGTTTTCTTGACGTACTTAAAGTTGGGGGAGAACCTTTAACATCTGCCCAAAAACAGGCCTTGCAAAATCCAGGGTGGTAAAACGGTTAAATATTTTGAAAAAATAGTGGTATTAATCTATTGTGATGTTTTTAAGGATTAATCCACTATTATAACCCCGATCGATTTACACTAATTAAGAGAAAAGTGAAGAGACAAACAATCTGCCTGATGCTGGTGTCCATTATCCTGGTATCTTTCATTCAAAAAACAACGGTAAAACTCCGCAAGGTATACCTAAAGGTACCTTTTAAGATGTCGCCAATTACGGTTCCGGATTTTAGCAGTTGCGAAAAGTTTAACATTGTAGCATTCGGGGCAGTTAAAGGAGATATGGCCCGAACCACTCAGGCGATTGCCGGTGCAATAAGCAAAGCAAACAGTATTAATGGGGGAACTGTTGTGGTACCACAGGGCGAATGGCTCACGGGGAAAATCCATCTCAAGAGTAATGTAAATCTCCATTTGGAAAAAGGGGCAACATTACTTTTTTCTGCTGACCCAAAAGATTATCTCCCCGCAGTAAATAGCTCGTGGGAAGGAATGGAGTGTCTTAATTACTCCCCTCTGATATATGCCTATAAATGCAAAAATATAGGTATAAGTGGTCAAGGGGAAATCAAGGCGCAGATGGGGACATGGTCAAAGTGGTTTGCAAGACCAAAGGCTCATATGGAAAGTATCAAGCGTCTTTATAATCTCGCCTCGGCATATGAACCTGTTTCCGCAAGGCAAATGGTTAACGATACCGCAAATCTCAGACCTCAGTTTATTCAGTTCAATCGTTGTGAAAATGTCCTGTTAGATGGAATTAAGATCACTAACAGTCCGTTTTGGACGATCCATCCCTATTTGTGCAAGAATGTTGTGATCAGAAAGATAAATGTTTTTGCTCATGGGCACAATAATGACGGGGTAGATCCGGAAATGAGCCAGAATGTACTGATAGAAGAGTGTTTTTTTGACCAGGGCGACGATGCAATTGCGATAAAGTCTGGTCGGAATCCGGAGGGATGGCGATTGAAAACACCATCAAAAAACATCATCATAAGAAACTGCACGGTCAAGAATGGTCACCAATTGGTGGCTATAGGAAGTGAGCTTTCGGGTGGGATAGAAAACGTGCTGGTAGAGAACTGCAAGGTGCTTGATGGGGCTAAACTTAACCATCTGGTTTTCATTAAAACCAATGAGCGCATGGGAGGATATGTGAAAAACATATATGCAAGAAATATTACCGCTGGAAATATTGAACAGGGGATTCTGGGGATTGAGACAGACGTATTATATCAGTGGAAAAATCTTGTGCCAACTGTTCAGGTGAAACTAACACCAATTAAAGATATTTTTCTTGAAAATGTAAAAGCAGCGCACGTGAAATTTATATCACATGTTAAAGGGGAAAAAACATTGCCTGTTGAGAACGTTGTATTTAAGAATATATCTGCAGATACAATAGATGGCCAGAAACACATTAATGAAAATCTGGTTAAATTTAGAACGTCAGACTAGCCAATCCTGATTAGTTTGAGAAGTTCGTTCTTTAATTTAGAAAAGATGTAGGTATTTAAAGAGATGAAAACAACATTCCTTTTTATTTTGCAGGATATGTAATAAAAGTGCGGGAAAAAAAACGGAATGATCATTTAATGAGAAATAAGAACTGCATGGTATTAAATTTGCATCGATAACAATTTCAGAAATTAAAAACATCAAATCAATTTCAACCTATGAAACCTTACAAAAACCTATTGTTCATTTTCTCTTTTTTGCTATGCGGACAGGCCTTTGCGCAAAATGATGTAACTATAGCAGCCATACGCAAGGAGTACAACAGGATAAACGCGCTTAAACTGAGTCAACAGCATTATAAATATGAAAAGGCCGGATGTGTGGAAGAGGGAAAGGTAAATTATTTTTTTGAGGGTAAAACCATTGTTAAAATAACCGAATCGGGATCGATTGGTGACGGATCATGGACGACCAGTTATTTCTATCGTGCAGGAAAGCCCATATTCTGTTTTGAAATGATTGAAGGTGGGCCGGCTGCGGGCGATACCATCAAAACAGAATACCGGATCTATATCAAAGACGGCCAGGCATACCGCGTATTGGAAGGAAGCAAAGTGATGAAGGATGAAAATATATCTCAGGACCAGATCCAGCGGGCAAATAATATTTATAAGGCATATGCTACCAAAAAGTTTGGAGATGCGCTTTGCTTTTAAAATGTATCATTCCTGAATGCCTAATTCTGGTAAAGGATTAGCCTTAATGGAGTCCGTGGACTGAAATCAATCCTTTTTTAGTAATTTTGCAAAAATAAGCCCCGCCGTTTTGCTACATGAGCATCAGAAAGTTGAGTAGAAAGATTTCGATTATATTCCTTTTAGCCATCCAGGTCATTTTTTTATTTGCCATTTTTCGTGAACACCTGCAGTCCTGGTGGTCTGTCATTTCGATACTGGTTATCTGCCCATTAATTCTTGTAGCTTATTTAAGGGGCCAACTGCATCATCACGAACACCAGTATGAACATGTTTTAGTGGTATGCTGGATCCCAATCGGCGCAGTTACCTCTTTTTACCTGAATCATTACCTATCCCTCGGACCGGTCATATCTGCTTCGGCCGTTGGTTTTGCGGGCTCTTTTCTCCCGTTATTAAAAAAAAGTTCTGAATATCTCCGGCAGCTGCCTGCAGCTGTTTACTGTGGCGCATTTATCGGGATGTCGAGCACGGCAGTTGCACCCAATATCCTGTTTGTACTTACGGCCAGTTTTTTTACTGCAATACTCATTATCGTTTCTAAAAGCCTTTTTTCGGGGGTTGGGGGCAAGCTGGGAACACTGGCCTTTGCAGGTGTAGTGATTACTTCTTTTATTTATTATCTAATTTCTTCCTATGCTTAACGGGTCAATATTGCTACTGGTAGGCTTTTTTGGCGCTATGCTTACCTTCTACCTGAGTGAGGGCTTAGGGCAGGGGCCGGTCCGTTCGTCTGCCATGTTATCCCTTAGCGTAGCACTGTTTTTTTACTTTTTTCCCCACATCACTGATCCTTACCTTGTAAAAAATATACCGCTGGTTTTTATCGGTTCATCCTTTATCGGAATGGTTTCCGGCCGCCTGGTATCCAGTTACCTGCTAATCGGTTTGGCAGGCGCAGTATTCTGTGTTATTTTTCTGAATACGAGCCGGTTTTTTAACGGTTACGGGGGCGCACTGGGTATTTCAGCCTGTATTTCATTACTGGCCATTTTAAGCCTTCCTATTGTAACAAAAAAACATAGACTCACCAATGGTTTTGCAATACTGAGAAAAATGGTTTTCAAAATCCGGAGAAAGCAGTAAAGAAGCTCAACCTGAATTTTTTCAGATCAATGTAAAAAGCGATCAAAATGAAACATTTTTATCCCTTTACTGGTTTATGGTAAACTAAATTTGAATCAAAAAATATCCATATGGAATATAGAAGATTAGGTAAATCGGGCTTACAGGTGAGTGCGCTGGGGCTGGGTAGCTGGCTTACCTTTGGTGCACAGATCAGCGATAAGGTTGCTGATGAGTTAATGGGGATTGCCTATGATGCAGGCGTCAACTTTTTTGACAATGCTGAAGGTTATGCCGAGGGGAAATCGGAAATGGTAATGGGGAAAATCCTTAAATCTCAGGGTTGGGAACGCGAATCCTTTGTTGTATCAAGCAAGGTGTTTTTTGGTACAGAAAACAAAGGACCAAATCAAATGGGGCTCTCGCGTAAGCATGTTACAGAGGCCTGCCATGGCGCATTGAAACGGCTTCGGGTAGATTATCTGGATTTATACTTTTGTCACCGTCCCGATAAAAATACGCCGATTGAAGAGACAGTGCTGGCAATGAATACTTTGATCCAGCAGGGTAAAATTCTATATTGGGGAACCTCAGAATGGAGTGCAGCTGAAATTACAGAGGCCATTGGCGTTGCAAAAGATTACCGTCTTGTTGGGCCTGCGATGGAACAGCCACAATATAACCTGTTCGAAAGGAAAAAACTTGAGGATGACTTTCTGTTGCTTTTCAGGGATCATGGTTTGGGTACCACCATATGGTCGCCTTTAGCATCAGGTTTGCTATCTGGGAAATATACAAAAGGGGATGTGAAGGATACCCGTTTGGCAAATGCAAAACTGGGTTGGTTGAAAGATAATGTGTTGCAGGCAGACAGGCTTAAGAAGGTAGAAAAACTGCAGGAAGTTGCTGATCAACTAAATGTTTCATTGGCCAAATTTTCGCTTGCCTGGTGTCTTAAAAATCCGAATGTAAGTTCTGTTATCCTTGGTGCTTCCAAAGGAGCGCAGCTGAAAGAAAATTTAACTGCCCTGGAGGTAGTGCCGCTGTTAACCGAAAAAGTTTTAGAGCAGGTTGAAGAAATTATGGGCACAAAACCTAAACTGCCGCAGTTTTAATCATTCATTCAATATAGTATTTGTTTAAGCACGATAGGGAAATTCTATCGTGCTTTTTGCATATCGGTTGTTTCATGCGCTACTTAAAATGTTAAGCCAGTTTTTTTCAGGAGTGTGAATTTTGAAAAAAGGTAAAACAAATGATGGGCAAATGGTATTGTTATGGAAAATATAAATGATGAGCACGATTAATACATTATCAAAAGACCTTCAGAAATTTGTAGATAAGTTTGAACCGAATAAGTTCAAAGTGATGGGCAGGGGTATCGAGGTGAGGGGAGTGAGCAATATCCATGATGCGATTGAAACGGCGAAGGGTATTATAGAAAAACTTAAGCTGAATCTACGGGTTTCGCACAATGCGGAAATGGTGAGTTATGGCGCATTTGAAGTATGCGCGTTATAAGTATACTTCTTGCGCCACCTATTAAATAACTATTCCGTTTTTTCCTGTCAGTTTAGCCGATGGAATTTTATTGATTTATCGGGTCGGGCTTCGGCTGTTTCGGTTTACGTATAAAAGTTGCAATCACAAAAATTACGAATCCAAAAAGCCAGGTTGAAAATAGCACGATAAAGAAAATCTCTCTGATGGAGGAATGAAAATATCCGGGTTGGTAGAACAGCCGGTTCAGGGTGTTGATTTTTTCAATTAATGCATTCCGGTCGAAGTTATTCCTGATCTGGTACAGCTGATCCTGATCTTTATCCCGAAAACGAAAAACATCCTGGGTGAGGGCTGCAGGCTTAATGGAAGATGCTATGTTGTATTTTTTCAATAGCGTATCCAGCTTTTTAAAAGACTGAAGAAGAGAATCTTTATTTAACTTATAAAGTAGTTTATATCGTTCTATCGCATTTTGTCGCTGTTGTTTTGCTACAGTTTGATCGTTAACCGGACTGATCAGCATCTTGTTTTCGAGAAAAATACAAATGTTATCGTCGTATTGCGGATTGACTTCAGCTCCTTTAAATATAATTTCAGTGCTGTCCTTTCTAACGGTTTTTAATATGATTCTTTTCTGTAATTCTTTCTGATCAAAGCCGAACAGTTCTGAAGCAGCATTGGTTGCACTTTTTAACTTTTCGTAACCTGAGGTAAGCATTTTTAAAGTGTCAATACTGTAATATGCAGATTGCAGACTAAAAGATTCCTTATCTGCCAAATCGTAGAAAACAGTGTCCTTTACCTCAATTACCGGATAAGGTTTTGGATATAGGATATTGGTCACATTAAATAATGTTTCTGAATTGTAGGAAGAGCCAGGGTATAAAAAAGGATTTAAAACATTTAATAAGGTTTTATCCGTGTTGAAGTTTTTCTCAGATAATTCCTGCTTAAGTTTAGCGTTCAGCCCGAAACTATAACTCATAAAGAAGGTTAACGACAAAAAGACTATCGGAAGTAGGAGACCCCCGGTTTTAAACAGATTCCGGATGTTGTATTGTTGTCGGGAGTGATTCCGGATCAGTAAAATAAGAATTGTCAGTAAAAATATACCGGTTACAAAGAAGTGAGAAATAGACACGTCGTCGTAAAATTTGAAACGATAAAATTCTGTGTAAATATTAATTTTGCTTATGCCTGCAAACTTAAAATAACCGTATATAAAGTAAGCTAAGTGTATTAGCGCAAGTACGATAACAGATTTTAAGAGAAACTTTTTTAGATTATGACTCATGTTGTTAGTGCTGATTATAGTCAATCCCGGCCGTAGGAAGGAAAGCCTTTTTTGTTGGTTAACCGATGTTACTGTTTCAGGATTTTTAATGGTATCCTGAGAAATTATGCATCGTTCCTTGACTTGATTTCTTTTTTTACATCATCATATCCTTTGTAGATGGAAAGGAAAATTGGCAAAAATACAAATGGTAAAAAAGTGAATATGCTTGTTCCTTTTCTTACCGTCATCATGATACCTGCCACCGTCATCACCAGAAGGATGGCAATATAAAAGGATACCAGTGCTCCGCGTTTTTTCTTTTCGGCACTGAGTTCTGATAAGCTTAATTCAGTTAATATGGTCGTTTTCAAATGAGTTGCGTTTTTTATGATCTTCAAATATAATAAATGTCAGTGCATTAAAGAATATTGGCCAGGGTGTAGCCAGTTTTATTGATCACTCTAAAATCAGTTTATCTCCTCAGAGAGGTGAAAACCATGATAAAGGCCATAATCAATTTGCCTTGTTAGCCTGAATAGTATCTATTTTATGCCAATTTTGGGTAATTCCTGATAAGGTTTGTTATCTAAAATTGCCTGTATTGCGTTGGCGATTTCATAAACATTTCCCTGCCTTTGATTGGAGAGGATAATAATCGTCCGGCCTTTGGAAGCGTCTGTTGTTAATAGCGCCTGGTAATGTATGGCGCTACCATCGTGCGTATGAGTGATAACCTTATTACCTTTCACTTCACCGCCGCCAAGGCCAGATTGCTGATCTGCAGCAAAGGGAATAATAATTTCGGCAGTGGATGCTGGTTTAATCAGGCAAAAGTTATTGATGCATTGCGACCATTTGTAAAAATCATCAATATTTAAACAAGTCCATCCCGAAATCGGTACTTCAAGGCCGTCCTGCTTAAATTCATTGTTAAATGATCTGGCTATTAGTGGATCGCTGTCTACCGGATCAACCATACCATTTCCGATACCTGCAACTTTAAGCATATTCTGCTGTACAAATTGATTAAAGGAAATACCAGTTGCTTTCTCAATGATCCGCCTGCGTAAAAAAGTGTTATTGTTATTATAGGCATAGCGACTTCCGGGATCGAAATCGAGTTTTTCTAAGGATTGAAGGTCTTTCCAGTTATCTGCATCACTGCGAACGGTTTTATATTTTACTTCGGGTAATCCACTGGTGTACTGCAATAGGTTTTTAATGCTTATGGTGCTGGCCCAACGGGGAAGCTCAGGAAAAAAAACGGAAACTTTATCATGTATGTTAAGCTTGCCTTGTTCCTGAAGCATCATGATACCTACTGCGTCAAATTCTTTTGCTATAGACCCAATATGGAAGCGGTATTGCGTGTTAAGCGGAATCTTTTTTGATGCATCTGCATATCCGATGGACTTTCTGATGATTACTTTTCCACCATCTGCAATTAATATATTTCCGTTGAAAGCTCCTGATTGATTTGCTTTATCTATAAAAGTATTAATTAAAGCCACTTTATTATCCTGTGCAAATGTCCGGGTTCCAGCTAAAAAGGCTATTAAAAAAATAAATAAAATACTTTTATACTTGTTCATAGGTTTTGTTTGTCTTTAAGACATGGTATAAGTTTATTAGTTACATTCTCCATCTATTTTTATTAGGCCCATGTTCAGATCTGGATCAATCATCACCGCTAAATCAGGAGATAAACTAAAACAGGCCACTTCAAAACAATTGAAACGGCCTGTGTGCTGATTATTATTGAGGATTTTAGCTAGAATGATGCTTCGTCACTTTTGGTGAAATCTTATGAAAAATGCTTTTATTTTCTTCGAGCTTAAGCTAGTTTAAAGAACGATATTCGTTGGGTGAATAACCCACATGTTGTTTAAACGAACGACTGAAATGCTGTGGATATTTAAATCCAAGTTCGTAGGCAATCTCGCTAACCGATTTGCTTGTATCAAACATTTTCTCCTTTGCAATGTCCATCAGTTTCAGCTGGATGTATTCCTGTGCTGATTTTCCAGTATCTTTTTTGATTAAATCACCAAAATAGTTTGCCGAAAGGTTTAACTGCTCAGCGCAGTAACCCACCGAAGGCAGTCCCAGTAATTGAGGTTTATCAGATGAAAAATATTCGTTGATCAGGTTTTCAAACTTTTCAAGGATTCCGTGGTGAGCGGTCTCCCGGGTGATAAACTGGCGATCATAAAACCTTATACAGTAGTTTAAAAATAATTCAATATTGGTTACGATCAGTGTTTTGCTATGTTTATCGATAGATTGAGATAACTCATACTGGATCTTGGAGAGACAATCCAGCACCAATTGTTTTTCCTTTTCTGAAAGGTGTAAAGCTTCGTTAACATCATAAGAAAAGAAAGAATATTCCTGGATATGCCTTCCTAGGGAGCTACCTTTAATGAGTTCCGGATCAAACAACAATGCCCATCCCTTTGGTTCAAAAGTTTTAACCTTTGGCTGGACACCAAGCACCTGGCCAGGCCCTACAAATACAAGTGTTCCTTCCTGGTAATCGTAATTGTTGCGCCCGTATTTCAGTTCTCCACATTCCAGTTCCTTCAAATATATTGCATACAATCCAAAATTAAAGGTTTGCGCAGGCATGGCCTTTGCTTTAGCCAGGTCAATTACAGTAATTAAAGGATGTAAGGTTTCAACACCACGCATTTTGTTGTACTGGTCAACGCTTTCTATTCTCACTATTGTATCCATAATCAATTGACTGTTTTGTTAATACAAAAATAAACATTCGCAACTACATGTTCTCATCCGGGAGCGTACATCAGTAATAATGGTATGACTTGCAGTAATCTGTATAACAATTTCCATATCTGCGATGCCGAACTTTGTCTTATCGCCGGTAGGAACAATTTCTAACGGAACACTTTTAATAACAATTGAAATGGAAAAGAGAATATTAGGAAATAGCGGCTTAGAAGTTTCCGCATTAGGTTTAGGTTGCATGGGTTTAACTTTTGGCTACGGACCCGCAACAGATGAAAAAGAAGCCATTGAATTAATCAGAAATGCCTATGATTTAGGCGTTACATTTTTTGATACTGCGGAAGCTTACAGCCAGGGCGGAAATGAAATCCTATTAGGGAAGGCTGTAAAATCTTTTAGGGATAAAGTGGTTATTGCCACCAAATTTGGCTTTTTAGACGGCGATTCGACTAAAGGTTTGGACAGCAGTCCGGCAAGAATTAGAAAAGTGGTAGAAAACTCACTAAAGTTTTTGCAGACCGATTATATCGATCTGTTTTATCAGCACAGGGTTGATCCAAACATAGCTATTGAGGAAGTTGCCGGAACGGTAAAAGATTTAATTGCTGAGGGTAAGGTGAAACACTTCGGGCTTTCTGAAGCGAGTGCAGAAAGTATCCGTAAGGCACACGCTGTACAGCCTGTAGCAGCTTTACAAAGCGAATATTCTTTGTTCTTTCGCGAACCTGAACAGGTAATCCTTCCAACATTAGAAGAATTGGGAATCGGTTTTGTGCCTTTCAGCCCGTTAGGGAAAGGATTTTTAACCGGAGCCATCAATGAAAATACAACTTTTGATAAAACAGATTTCAGGAATATTGTTCCGCGCTTTTCAGAAGAAAACAGGAAAGCCAATCAAACTTTGGTTGATCTGTTAAAAGCTATTGCGGCTGAAAAAGAGGCCACCCCGGCACAAATTGCACTCGCCTGGTTGCTTGCCCAAAAAACTTTTATTGCACCTATTCCGGGTACAACGAAATTACATCGTTTACAGGAAAATGTTGGCGGAGCATCTGTAATATTAACAAAAGCAGATTTGGAAAAAATTGAGTCTGCAGCATCAAAAATAACGATTCAGGGCGAAAGGTATCCTCAGCATCTTCAAAATAGGGTAGGCAAATAATCCGCAACAAAACCGCATCACAAAAAAATAAAATTATGGAAAATCAAAATCGCAGAAATTTCCTGAAAGCCGGTACCGCCTTAAGCGGCGCACTATTGCTTTCTCCTGCTTTAAGTTTTGCATCATCTCCTGAGCAGGAAAAGGTCAATAGAGATCTGGCAAGTCCTTCTAAGCTGCTTAGCCGTACACTGGGTACAGGTAAAAATAGCATCAACGTTTCTGCCATGGGATTAGGCTGCATGGGCATGTCGTGGAACAGGAGTTTTGTTCCGGATCGGAAATATATGATCCAAACGATCAGAAAAGCTTACGAGATGGGTGTCAATCTTTTTGATACGGCCGAGGCTTATGGACCGTTCGTTAATGAGGAATTGGTTGGGGAGGCCATAAAACCTTTCAGGAAAGACATTACCCTATGCAGCAAGTTTGGTTTTGTATTTGAAAACAACAAAGTTACCCAGAAGTTCGACAGCAGGCCGGAACACATCAGATTAGTAGTAGAACAATCTCTGAAAAGATTGAAAACCGATGTAATCGACCTGCTTTATCAGCATCGCGTTGATCCTAATGTGCCAATGGAAGACGTAGCGGGAACGGTAAGAGATTTGATCAAAGAAGGAAAAGTAAAACACTTTGGATTAAGTGAAGCCGGGCCGGAAAACATTAGAAAAGCACATGCCATTCAACCTTTAACGGCTATACAAACCGAATATTCGCTGATGACAAGAGATCCTGAGAAGGACATTTTTCCCATTTGCGAGGAATTGGGAATCGGCTTTGTACCCTATAGTCCGCTTTGCCGGGCTTATTTAACCGGATACATCAACGAGCGGACAAAATATGTGGATGGCAACGATAACCGTGGCTCGCTACCACGTTATGCGCCTGATGCCATAAAAGCCAACTGGGCGCTGATTGATGTGTTATCTTCGTTTGGCAATGAACGTGGGTTAACCGTAGCGCAAGTTTCGCTTGCATGGTTGCTGGCTCAAAAACCATGGATTGTGCCAATTCCGGGAACAACTAAACTGGCACATCTTCAGGAGAATATTTGGGCAATAGACTATAAGTTCTCCCCTGAAGAATTATCTGCTCTTACCACTGCCGTTTCAAAAATCGGGATTGTTGGTAACCGGTACCCAACCGCTCAAACAAAATGAATACTCATCAGGTAAAGGAAATCATCATGAAAAGAACATTAAACATTTCTGGCTTATTGATCGTGTTAGGTTGCCTTATATCATCATGCTCCAATGCGGAGGAAAAACCTGCTCAGGTAAAGTTATCTGCGCCACAAAAAATACTAATTGTTTATCTCTCTCGGACAAATAATACAAAAACCATTGCAGAAATTATTCATAGCAAAGTTGGAGGTGATCTGGTTGCTATTGAAATGGAAAAACCTTATCCTGAAGATTATAAAACAACTGTTGCCCAGGTGGCAAATGAAAATGAATCCGGATTTCTGCCACTATTGAAGACAAAGATTGAAAATATCGGGCAATATGACCTTATTTATATTGGCTTTCCAACCTGGGGCATGGCCTTACCGCCGCCAGTAAAAAGTTTTCTTCGGAGGTATGATCTTAAAGGAAAAACGGTTATTCCTTTTAATACAAATGCAGGATATGGCATCGGAAGCACTTTTGATACCGTTAAGGAACTCTGTCCGTATAGCAAGGTGATAGAAGGTTTCACGATGAAAGGTGGTATAGAAAGAGACGGAGTTTTGCTCGTAATTAAAGATGAAAAACGTAAGCAGGCTGAAACGCAAGTGGTAAAGTGGTTGCGGAAAATTAATATGCTGCAGCATTAAAAACGGAGAAAAATGAAAAAAGTAATCATTATAGGTGCAACAGGGAGCCTTGCGAAATTTGTTATTGAAGCACTGCAAACAATGCCTGATGTACAATTGACCCTGTTTGTGAGGGACAAGACAAAACTCGATAAAGAAAGTATAGGAAAAGCCGCCGTAATTGAAGGTGATGTACTTAATTATGCCGACCTTGAAGCAGCCCTATCAGGGCAGGATATTGTTTATGAAAATCTTGCGGGTGATCTGGAAACTATGACCGAAAATATTGTTAAAGCCATGAAAGAAAATGGTGTGAAAAGGATCATTGCCATTAGTGCTATCGGGATATATGAAGTACCGCTAAAGCCAGTGCTTGTTCCTTACAGGAAGCTGGCAGATGTGATTGAGGCATCAAAACTCGACTACACCATTTTAAGGCCTGACTGGTTTACGTACGGAAATGAGGTAGAATATGGGGTAACTAAAAAAGGAGAACCTGAAAAAGGCACTGCGATTTCGAGAAAGAGTATTGCTGACTTTGTAGCCAGATTGATTGAAAATCCCGATACCTATATTGGTGAAAACCTGGGGATAAGCAAAATTTAATATAATTAACATTAAAAAATAAAAATGGAAGATTTAGAACATAAAGGTTTCAAAGCAGTGCCTTCTGAATATTTTTCGGGAAAAGCTTTTCTAAAAACTTTAGTCGCGGCAGACGAGGTAACCAATTGTAACATCAGCGATGTTGCTTTTGAAAAAGGTTGCCGCAATAACTGGCATACCCATCCCTCTAATCAGATACTAATTGTTAAAGAAGGGGTCTGTTATTATCAGGAAGAGGGAAAGCCCATTCAAAAGTTTGCTGTGGGAGAAGTGATTAACATTTTGCCAGGCATAAAGCATTGGCATGGCGCTTCTCCTGATGAACCAATGGTTCATATCGCCATCAATATCAACACGGATAAGGGCATGGTAAACTGGATGGAGCCGGTAACTGACGAGCAATACAACGGCTAAAAAATGATCGTCAATATTCAGGAAGTGAACGAAGCTTTTGAGTAACCTTTAATAAAAAAACTGCCCCCAATGAAGGCAGCTTTTTATCATTTATCTGATTTATGATACCTGCATGTTAAAGGCTGAACTGTTCATCAACATTGGTGCCTCTGCTACCAATCCTTTTCCAAGGCTATCTGCCATCAGCATCATATTGCCCGGTGCACGGGCGGTGAGTAATTTGTTGGCGTTTGCCTGGTTGGCAACGGTAAACTTGGCAAATTCCGCTTCATTACCCGATCTGCCATTAATCTGTACATCAAAAATAGCCCTGGCGATTTCATCCTCTGTAAACTGGTAGAGTGTGAAGGATGCAGATACTTCGAGGTGTGTTAAACAGTTTTTACAGGCTACAACGCGCCACCTGCTCAGTACCGGTTCAGCGCCCAGGAAATGCCGAACGCCATCTATAGTAGCGTATGCAGAAAGTACGAAAGAACCATTTATTTTAGCCCGGTTGATGCCATTTATAGTGAGCACCTTATCGCTTTTGTGTACTTCCTGGGGTGCAGATGCCTGCAGTTTCAAAGCACTTGCCTGGTCGGTATCATCAAGCGATAGGCTCTCGTAAGTAAAGCCCAGCTGGTTCTCTATGTCGAAAACATCGCTCGAGCGGAAGTAGCGTTCTTGCCCGTTCTCCACCATTTTGAAAGGGAAAAGCGGAGAATCCATGGTCAGCTGTTCACTCGGTTCGTAACCAACAGGTGGCTGCTGCCCTTCGTTATTGGTTCCCGGATATTGCTGATCGGCGGGGAAGCCTGGTACCGAAAGGTCGAGGTTGGTGGTAGCATTATGTTTTTTCTGCCACATCCAGAATATGCGGTCTACATTGCAATGGTGGAAGAAAAAAATTGGATCAAGTCCTGCCGTTTCGTTCTCGCCCATATCGCCGTTGGCGTTTGATGGTACATTGGGATTTGGAGAGTTGGGGTTGGCATCCTGTCCGGGCATATTAACGCCGCCTACCGAAAGGTGGATACTGCCATGTGGCGATTCAAGCGATTGTGCATTAACGTTATTGTATTTGGGATCGTTCCACTCGCTGCGGGAAGTATTGTTAGAAAATACCGTATAGCAAGGGGCATCGAGACTTTTTTTATAACTGTCGTATACACCGCCCCTGAACTTGCCTACTGGTGTAAGTGGATTGTTGGGGTTAAACTGCCCCGGTATTTCTACTGTACCGCTCAGCCAGCCGATCACGTTGTCGTTCAATAATTGAGTGGTCAGCTTCACGTTGATGGTGTTGGTACCCGGAATATAGTAGGCACTGTTATTGAGTTCGGCTGCTGCACGGTCGGTAGGTCGGCCCACCAGGCCTGATAGCGGGTACCGTACGGTTTCGTAACCCTGAGGTTTAGAATAAGAACTTACTTCCACATAATCGTGCAATGCCACTGGCAATACAAAAGATTTTAACGGATTAGGAATGGTTACATTATTCGAAAAAGTGAAATACTCATCGGTAAGAATGGGCGGTACGCCTAAGAATTCCTTGCTGCCATCCGGCTTGGTTATCTTATAGGTTTGGTCCCAGTAAGGAAGCATTACGCTTTCGCAGCCGGGAACGCTTTGTAGTGCCTTTTCCAGTTTATGCAGGTACACGCGGTGCCAGGTGGGGAAAAGTATATTGCCATGGTTGCAATAACCTCCCCAATAGCTTCCATCATAAGCGCCGCGGCCTACAAAAGGCTCCCCGTGGAAACCACCGAGCGTCATAAATGAATTGGGGTGATCAGCTGGCAGTGCCTTGATAAACTGCCAGGCCACTATTAGCTTTTCCAGCTCTTCGGGCTTGCCATTATTAAAATCGTTGTAAATGTTCTGAATCGACCTACGTACTTTTAGTGTTGGTTTCATTGGTTAGGTTTTTTATTGAATGGATATGTTTATGATTGGGTAATTGGCTGTTTGCCAAATGCAAAGCGTAACCGGCCTGCTGAAAGACTATTGAGCAGTGAACCGCCGATGATAAAAGCCATGCCAACCATCAGCAGGCTTTGTTCAGAAGGAAAAAGCACACGGGCCGCGATTAGCGATAGCGCACCAGGCAGACTGATAAAAAATGGAAGATAGCCCACCCTTGGCGCCCTGCGGAACAACAGGAACATGTGTACGCCCAGCATTATAAATAGTACCGGGAGCAGCCAGCCCATGTAGGGCAGCCTTGCAATACTGAGGGAGCCGAACATGCTCATGTATGCTGCCCAGCACATCGGGCACTTTGGAAAAAAGGCAATGAGTACACTCAGCAATGTCGAAAAGAAAGATTGCAGTACTGTTTTGGTTTTAGCAGGTGCCGGAGGCGGTACAACTGACTGTATCTCTGCCGGAGCATTGCAGCAGCATTTGGGCGTTAAATCTAGATGGTTCATATGGGATGTTTTTTCTTGTTTAGTTAACCAGTTTCTGATATACGGCAAAGAAGAATGTGGCTACACCAGCCGGGCTTGTGCCGGTAGTAAATAGGAATACAGCTATTGTACAAAGTATGGTTCACGGTGGAGCGGTAATTTTCTATTGCGTTGATTTATAATGCGTAACCTAAAGGTAGAGCCTGGAGGAGTTAGAAAAAACCGTTTTAATACTGTTTTTTATATGGATTATTTTTTTATATTATCGTTTTAACCTGAAAGTGGTTTGTTACAATGGTATTCTTATCTCTGACATGGAGGCTAAAGAAGGGGGAGAGGTGAAACGGGCTTTGACCAACAAAAAAGCACGGCGGATAACATGTGATTTTTTATAAACTAAAGTTTAGTATAAGTTAACTATTATATGAATATTTGTTTACTTTAGCTAAACATTAATAATGCAATTTTGCTTTGTTGTTAGTGGTATAAAGATAACCGGCATGGCTTTTTAAGTCTATAAAAAAATAATTATGAGTTTAAAAGGAATAAGTAAAGCTACAGTAGCTAATATGATCGGCTTGCTCGATCAGTTGGAAGAGCTTGAAGGAATAATTGGAAATGATCCTAAAAGCTGCGACCAGATCAGGGAACTGAAGTTAGACTTAATCGAAACCTACCATAAATATGAACGTATGGTTTCTGAAATAGCAGCCCAGGTTGATGTTTATCAGGACCTATATGGCAAAATCAGGTTTAGGTTTGTACCCGAAAAGCTGAAATCACTCAGACGGATTATTCCGCATGATAGTTACGAATTCGTTCTCCTTAAAAAGAGTATTCATAAAAGCCACCTAATCTAATACGAATAGTATTATTCTAATATTTATCAATTTATATCCGGCTTTTTAAAGCCAAAATCTCTATAATTTAATTCTATCACCTTTTTCTCTCCGGATGCAAACGATTTTGACTTTCATGAGTCGAAAATTGTCGTGTTAAGTGCTATTATAGTGCGTTTGTTACTGTTTGTTTCTCTTTTCGTTGCATTCCGGCTATTTTATTAGCTGTTTTTATAAATATTCTGGCAATTTTCTTTTATTGATCTGAAATTTTGTTCTGTATCATTAGTAATGACCTGTTTTTCAGTGGAATGAATGGGTTGAGTAGTTTTTAGCGCTTTTAATTTAAAGACTACACTTTAAGTTGTTATTTTCTTTACATCAGATCGTACTTTGCCTGTAATATTTCTGTTTTCTTCATCAAAAATTCATCCTTTCATGTTGTGCGCTAAACATTTTCATAATGTGCTGCTTCTACTTTTGCGCAGCTAATCATTAAAGAACGCTTCATGAAAAAAAACTTACTAATTTTATTCAGGGCTTGCCTTTTGCTTGTGCTATTAACGCATACTTCAGGTTTATTTGCCCAACGCACCCAATACAGGGGTATTGTTAAAGATGATACCCAGGCCATTGTACCAGGTGTCAGTATTATGATCAAAGGGAGCAGAGGAGGAACTTCCAGTGCTGCTGATGGAACTTTTTCCATCTCGGCCGAGAAAGGACAGGTACTTATTATTTCTTCAATTGGTTTTACCACTCAGCAGATTTTGTTGGGAGATCAGTCAACCATAAACATCAGCCTGAAAAATGATGCAAATGTATTGTCTGATGTAGTTGTTACCGCACTTGGTATTAAAAAAGAAGCCAAAAAAATCGGTTACGCTACACAGGAAGTTAAAGGTTCAGATCTTGTAAAAGCCCGCGAACCAAATGCAATTAACTCACTTGTGGGGAAAGTTGCAGGACTAACCGTTGGTGGAAATGCTGAGATGCTCGGCCGCCCACAGCTTGTGCTGCGCGGAAGTACCGATCTTTTGTTTGTAGTTGATGGTGTACCTGTAAATTCTGATACCTGGAACATCAGCGCAGATGACATTGAAACCTACACGGTTTTAAAAGGCCCAAATGCGGCAGCACTTTATGGTTCGAGGGGGCAGAACGGTGCAATTTTGGTGACAACCAAAAAAGGTTCGAAAGATGGGCGTGGGTTTACGGTCGATTTTAACAGCAGCACCATGCTGGAAAGTGGTTTTGTGGCCCTGCCCGAAACACAGACTCAATATGGCTATGGTAATGATTATAAATATGCTTATGGATCGGACCTGTATGATCTGGATGGTAGTTATAGAAGAACCAATATCTGGGGTCCAAAGTTTGATGGGCAAGGGGTAGCACAGTACAACAGTCCGCTGGATGCCAGTGGAAAAAGAACCTTAACACCATGGACGGCAAAAGGCGTAAATAATTTTGAGAATTTTATGGAAACCGGCTTGCTATCTACCAATAATGTTTCGGTAGGTGCATCCGGTGATAAATATGATTTAAGGGCATCGCTTACCCATACTTATCAAAAAGGCATGGCCCCAAATACAAAACTCAACATCGATAACTTTGCACTTTCTGCCGGATATAAGTTCAGCGAAAAATTACGCGTGGACGGAAGTTTGAATTTCAACTCGCAGTACACACCAAACATTCCGGATGTTTCTTACGGCCCCAACAGTTATGTGTACCAGTTTAAGGTATATGGTTCGGCCAACTGGGATGTTGCCGAAGTTGAAGATTACTGGGGCGGAGAGCGTGGCAGAAAAGGACTTGTTCAGAACTTTGTGGAATACGGACGACACAATAACCCTTATTTTACCGCTTACGAATGGCTGCACAGCCATAACAAAACAGATATTAACGGTTATGCAAAACTGAGTTATAAAGTTGATGAGCATTTAAATTTTCTTGCCCGTACACAGATTACCACATGGAACCAGTTAAGAACGGAGAAAGTGCCACCATCTACCAACTTAAACCAGTATGTTAACGATTATGAGTTTAATAAAACCGGTGGTATATACAATATCTGGTATGGTGATTACCGCGAAGATCAACGTCGCTTGATGGAGCACAACCATGATGTATTGGCAAATTATAACAACAAAATAGGCAATTGGCTTGATCTCGGTGTATCGGTAGGGGGAAACCTGCGGACTTTCGAATACAGTTCTAACTGGGAAACAACCTTTGCGATGAATATCCCGAACGTGTATAACTTCGCCAATTCTAAAGGTCCGATTAAGGGTTATACATTTGGTTCAAAAATGCAGGTGTACAGCGGTTATTATTCAGTAGATCTTGGCATTAAAAACTGGTTAAATATCAATACCACTGGTCGTGTAGATGATCTTTCTACATTGCCAAAAGGACAAAGTACTTTCTTTTATCCATCGGTTTCGTTAAGCAGTGTAATTTCTGATTATGCCAAGCTGCCTTCCTTTATGTCGTTTTTAAAAGTAAGGGCTTCATTTGCTGATGTAAAAGGTGCGCTTACCAATCCAACAATTGGTACAGCCTACCAGGCCTTAACAGGTAATACCGTAGGCTCATTATTGGGAGGCGGACTTTATGGAGGTTATGGAACCGAACTGATCTCATCGTACGACGGACCATCATACGATAACCAGAATTCTTACAGTTCTACTACCTATTATAACAATACACCATCGGTAGATTATTCTAAAAATATTGCAAACCCATCAATCAAACCGTTTAACGTAAAATCGTACGAAGCAGGTGTTGATGTTAAATTTTTGAAAAACAGATTGGGGGCAGAGTTCACTTATTTTACTTCGATAAACGGACCACTTATTTATCAATTGGCTTTGGCACCATCTACCAGTTATGCCACAAGGAGTGTAAACGCCATCACCTCGCAAAAGAAGGGTTGGGAACTTTCGGTTAACGGAACGCCTGTTAAAACATCAGGTGGTTTTTCCTGGGATGTAATGGCCAATGTGTCTACTTATAAAGAAACCTTAAAGGAGATTTATGGGGGTGTAGATGCTTTACCAATTAACGGACACAATTATAAAGTGGGCGAACGTTTAGATGCCTTTTATGGTCGTGCTTATGTTCGTTCTGCTGACGGGCAGGTAATCCATGATGCAAGTGGTTTACCATTGGCACAACAGGCAGGTATTAACAACAACCAGCTTTTAGGATATGCCAATCCTGATTTTGTATTTGGGTTAAACAACAGGTTTACCTATAAAAATTTAAGCTTCAGTTTCCAGCTTGACGGACGCTCGGGCGGAAAAATATTCGATTATGTGTACGCACAGATGATGAATGCCGGTAATGCCATCGAACTGGTAGAAGGCCAGTATGGCGATGCCCGTTTAAAAGAATGGCAGAGCACAAACGGTGGGGTAGCCAACGCTACTGCAGCCATGGTTGGAAGCGGTGTTGTAATTACATCGGGTACACCGCATTACACAAATGGAAAAATCGATAACTATAACGAATTAACTTTTGCCCCAAACACGAAAGCGGTAACCTTAAGAAGTTATATCCAGAATGGTGTTTATGGCTTGTTTGATGAGCCATTTATGGTTAACCGTTCTTACATTAAACTACGTGAGGTGGTAATTGGCTACACTTTGCCAAAGAAATGGTTGGAAAAATCGTTCATCCGTTCAGCTTCATTCTCATTGGTAGGCAGAAACCTGCTCTATTTTGCAGAACGTAAAGACATCGACCTTGACCAATATGCTTCAGGATTTAATTTAACCAGCAGAAGTTTGGGTGGAAAACAATCGGATTTGCAGAGCTCTACTGCCCGTCGCTACGGTTTTAATATCAATATAGGCTTCTAACGCTCAAAAATTTAAAATATGAAATCTAATATATTCAAAATATCAGCAGTTGCGATGTTGCTTATCAGCACAATGGGCTGCCAAAAAGGAGATTTATTGCCCAACCCAAATGTTGCCAATGAAAATTCTACCATTCCTGCTTCATTATTATTAAACCACATTACCTGGAGTTTTTATAAAGGTGGAGGTTTTGTTGATAAGGCAGCAAATGCTGTTGAGGAAGATCCATTCGGGCAGGTAATGCGCTGGAACCAGTTTACCACTTCTTCTAACGCGTATTACCGCGGAGCAAATGCCTATGCATTTAGCAATACCGCCACTACTTACGACATTATCAGGTATGTGTATAAAATGGAGAGTCAGGCAGCTGCCCAGTTTAACTCATCAAATACCATTTATGCTGCTCTTGGGAAATTTTTCAGGGCCTATAGTTTTATCTGGCTTACACAAAGGCTTGGCGATATTCCGATGACAGAAGCGGGCAATACAGCTATTTTCCAGCCAAAGTTTGATAGCCAGCACGATGTTTATAAAAACTCTTTACAGTTATTGGAAGATGCAAACAACATCATGTCGACACTGGTAACACCCTTAAATTCTTCTACTGCAGTAGGTGGAGATATTTTTGGACTTACGTATCTGCAATGGCAAAAGGTAATTAATGCTTACAAACTCAGGGTACTGATTTCGTTGAGCAAAAGAGCTGATGATAACGCTGATCTGAATATTAAAACACAGTTTGCGGCCATCATTGGCAATCCTGCAAAGTACCCAATCTTAAGTAGTAACGCCGATAACCTGAGCTTTAAATTTAATGCCACAGTAAACAAGTACATCTATAACCCGGATGAAACCTACAACCTTTTTGGCAACGTAAGTAAAACTTATCTGAATATTACCACAGCCAATAAAGATCCAATGACTTTTATCGTTGCTACGCCGGCACCAGCTCAGCTTACAGCAGGTAAAACCGTATCCGATTTTTCAGCTTACGTAGGTTCTGATATTGCGCTTACACAAGCAGGTTTAGCTGCAAATGATGCATTGGGCATGTACTCTTATGTAAACTTCAAAAGGTATTATGCTTCTTTCGCAGGACCAGAAAGCCTGATTTTGGTTGGCTATCCGGAAATGTGTTTCAATATTGCCGAAGCCATTAACAGGGGCTGGTTAACAGGATCTGCTTCAGCATGGTATAACAATGGAATTAATGCTTCGCTAAGTTTTTATGGAGTTGTTAACGGACAGAGTTATGCAGTTGGGAACCGGGAAGGTTTAACCCTTGGAACCGTGACCTTAAATACGTCAGATTTTCTGAATAATGCCAATGTAGTGTATAAAGGTGATAACGCCGATGGTTTAAAGCAAATTCTGGAACAGAAATATGTGGCTTTTTGGCAAAACTCTGGCTGGGAAGCATTTTATAACTGGAGAAGAACCGGTGTGCCGGCATTTTCAAACAACGGCCCAGGCATTAATCCTTCTCAAAAAATCCCGGTTCGCTGGCAATACCCTATTGATGAGCAGAACAATATCAATGCAAACTACAAGGCGGCTGTTACCAGTCAGTATGGAGGCAATGATGATGTAAACCAACTGATGTGGTTGCTTAAGTAATATTATAAATAAGTTTTTTAAAAAGATAAGGAGCGGCTCAATTTTCCGAGCAGCTCCTTATTTACCATTTAACAAATAGAAAATGAAAAAGAGCATTATCCTGTTTTTAAGCCTGGCATGCAGTGTGCAGTTTGCCCTTGCATCGGTTATTGATAGCACCAGAGCTGTTGCGGTTAAAGGTGCCACAAATTTTAGAGATTTGGGCGGTTATGAAACCAGGCAGGGCACCCATGTAAAATGGGGAAAAGTATTCCGTTCCGGAGAAATCAGTAAACTTACCGATGCAGATCTTTTACTGCTGAATCAAAAGCACATCCGTTTTGTGGTCGACTTTAGAAGCAATGATGAAGTGGCCAAAGCAAAAGACCGTTTGCCTAAAGATGCCGCTTATTTACAATTGCCGGCCGGGAGCGAAAACCTGAGCAGTTGGATGGCGCAGATGACTAAATTAAATGCTGCCGATTCGCTGATGGAATCTTTTTACGGACAAACCTCGCATTTGAAGGATAAATATCAGCCGTTTTTTAAAGCCTTGTTAAAACAGCCAGATTCTTCTGCACTGCTTTTTCACTGTACTGCAGGAAAAGACAGGACGGGTATTGGTGCAGCGTTATTGTTATATGCTTTGGGCGTTCCGGAAGAAACCATTTTAGAAGATTATTTACTGAGCAACGAATTCCGTAAAGAAGAAAATGAAAAAATGGTAAAAGGCATGGTACAGATGGGAATTAAAGAGCAAGTTGCCAAAGATCTGGCGGGCGTAAAGAAAGAATATTTAATGGCAACTTACAATGCACTTATTTCTAAATACGGAAGTGTTGATGAATTTCTTAAAACTGAAATGGAGCTGAGCAATAACGACCTGGCAACATTAAGAAAGAAATATACAAATTAATGTTTTAACAAGAGACTGACTAACATTTAACTTATAATGGCACCTATGGTTTAATATAACCATTGGTGCCATTTCTTTTATCAGCCATCCACATGCTTGTATAGGGGGCGCTGTAGTTTGATTTTGCCCACCTGCCCTTTAAAATACTTAAAACTGAGTATAAAAAATGGAGGGCTAATTGTTTAGTTTTGGTGTAGCCTAAACCAATTAGGAATATTTTTTAAGACCCCATACGTTAAATTAATCTCTCATGTACAAGCTCATCCCACCAACATTCCTGTTGCTTTAGTAATTCATCCGGGCAATGCAATTGAATGATTCAATTGTTAAACCATTAATGATATATTCCACAGGAGGAGAAACGGATATCTGGTTATGGACTTCGTATTATCTCTTTAGCTGTTCCAAACAACCATACCAAACAAACAAAATTTATGAAAACAGAAAACTACGATGTAATCGTTATTGGCGGAGGCGCCATAGGCTTAGCCACGGCCTACCAGCTTGGCAAACGAAAGGCCAAAGCCCTGGTACTCGAGCAATTTACTTTTGTAAATCAGTTGGGTAGTTCTGCAGGTGTATCACGCCAGTTTCGGATTCCTTACCCGGATGAATATATGGTGCAGATGGCTTTAGACGCGCAACCTTACTGGGACGAACTGGAAAAAGAAACCGGTACCTCATTGCTTGATAAAGTAGGGACGCTCTGGTTTGGAGATCCCGCAGTACATTCAACAGAAGGAAATATTGCCGAAGCGGAAGCTGCACTAAAAGCATTAAACGTTCCGTATACTACGCTTACGGCAAAAGAAATAGAAGAAAAATACCATTTTAAAAACTTACCCGAAACCTATACCGGATTGTTTCAGCCGGATGGCGCAAGTATCAATTTCAAAGCCACAATCGAAACGCTTTTAAACCTTTGCAAAAAAGAAGAAACCGTTCAGTTGGAAGAGAATTCGCCTGTGCTTAAGATCAACCAGGTTGGTGAACTTTTTGAAATTGAAACGCCAAATGGAATTTACATTACCAAAAAACTGTCCATCATTCCTGGTCCCTACATCAACAGTGTAATTAACTTACTTGATTTTAAAATAGAAGCAACTTATTGGAACATGTCGTCGGCTTATTTTAAAAAAAACGATCCCAATATACAATACCCAACCTGGTTTGTGTTCCAGAATGCAGTAGGCGAAAATGGCAATCAGTTTTATGGTTTCCCTTCGGTAGATTGGGACCATCCTGAATACATCCGCGTGGCACCAGATTTTGTGATCGAACCCATTGAAGAACCAAGCGACAGAACATTAATCCCTAACCCTCAGGAGTTGGGTTATACGGCTGATTGGGTAAAGGAACATATGACAGGCCTGGGTACAGAACCAGAATATACTTCAACCTGTTTAATTGCCCTCAGCAAAATTCCAAATAAAGAACTGCTGATCGATTTCGCACCCAAATATGTACCGAACCATCAAAACATTGTGTTGTACGCCACAGGATGGGCAGCAAAATTTACACCTTTCTTAGGTAAAATCATGGCCGATTTGGTATTAGACGGACACACCGATTTTGATATTACTCCTTTTCAACTAGGGTACAAATACTTTAAAGCATTTTAAAAACCATCTCAAATGAATAAAAACACGCCTTTAAATACAGGAAAGCAGCCTGATTTAAAATTAGAAGTAGCCATTATCGGCGCCGGAACTTCCGGTTTATATACCGCTTACCGTTTGGTAACGGATAAAAAATATACCGCCAGTGAGGTACAGATTTTCGATATGAACGATAAGCTGGGTGGAAGGTTAGAATCGGTAATTATGCCAGGTATGAATTTTTGGGGCGAACTAGGCGGGATGCGTTACCTTACTTCGCAGGAAATTGTAACCACTTTAATTGAAGGTTACCCGCTTTCGGAGCCAGATTTATCAAAGCGTATACCGGTTTTGAAAGATAAAATGACACCTGTACCGTTCCCCATGGGCAGTCCGGCAGAACTGATCATGTATCTTCGGAAAGAACATTTTAAACAAGATGCCTGGACGGTTGCACAGGCAGCAGGTGAGAAACTAAGTACCCGCTATTACCTCAATGACGACGATTTCGGTTTCAGTTCGGATCAGCTTTTCAATAAAATTATTTACGAAGTTTTAATGGCCGATCCTTATGTGGCAGAAACTTATGGTAAAAAAATCATCAAAGGAGCTTCGATCTATGATTATTCTTTTGAATTAACGAGTGTAGATTGGGACGATATTAAACCTAAACTGGTATACAACTTCCCTAATTCGCCATACGATAAGCGTAAGGTAAATGACCTGGGTTTCTGGAATTTAATTAAAGATCAGGTTTCGCAGGAAGGTTATGAGTTTTTAGCCAATGCAGGCGGCTATTATTCGAATACCATCAACTGGAATTCGGCAGAAGCTTTTCCTTATATGGTGGGCGATTTCACTGCCGGTACCATTTACAAAACCATCGAAGAAGGTTATGATAGTATCGCTTATGCGGTAGCCAATGCTTATACCGATCATGAAGGCAGCTGCATCTGGTCAAAAAATAAACTGCTTACTTTCACCAAAACGCATCCTTTGGTAAGCACCCATAAATACCAGCTTACTTTTTTAAACCTCGAAACGAATACCACATGGAATGTATATGCGAATACGCTTATACTTGCCATGCCGAGAAAATCGCTGGAGCTGCTGGATCAGGAGAATTTCTTTTTCAATGTGAACGAAAATTCTTACCTCAATTACAATATCCGTTCGGTAATTATGGAGCCTGCTTTTAAAATATTAATGGGCTTCCCATACCCGTGGTGGAAAGATCTGGGCATTGATTCAGGTCATTCGATTACCGATTTACCAATGAGGCAATGTTATTATTTTGGTACCGATCCGGAAACCAACAATTCGATGTTGCTAGGCAGTTATGGCGATATGGAAACGGAAACTTTCTGGAAAGCGCTTACGGATGATAAATTACTTTTCGAGGTAAAACCTGCTAAATCGGCCTCTTTAAAAGAGTTGCACCAACTGGATAGCGTACAGGCCACTAAACTGATGGTGGATGAATTAATGACCCAGCTGCGCGAACTGCATGGGCAGGAGGTAACCATCCCCGAGCCTTATGTAACCTATTTCAGGGATTGGACAGATGAACCTTTCGGCGCAGGATACCATGCCTGGAAAGCAGGTTATTCGGTAGAAAGTGTAATGCCATACATGCGTAAACCGGTAGAAGATGAGCAGATCCACATTATCGGCGAGGCTTATTCTGATCAGCAGGGTTGGGTAGAAGGTGCTTTCTGTGTAGCAGAAAAAATGCTGCAGGATTATTTTGGACTGGACAGGCCGGTGTGGTTAGATCCTAAGTATTATTTGGGTTGGTAGGGAAGGAAGTGATGAAAATTAGTGTATAAAACAAAAGGGTATTCAATTTATTTGGATACCCTTTTGTTATGCCGGTTTCAGGGTGTCACGTTAATTCAAACCGCGATAAATCGTCATTTCGACCGTAGAGAAATCTTTGTAGTTTACCTTTTGAAAATATTTATAAAGCGTTAGTCATCCGATAGCTATCGGATCCCGCGCAGGAGGGAACCTTAATGCATCTAATATACTTTTGTGTTGCCCCATGCTCGGGCCTGCCTCGGTTCGCCGCCACCGAAGGGCTCTTACCTTTTTCTTGATAAAAAGGTAACCAAAAATCAAGGCTTGCATCCTTCCTTGTAAAAAGCTACGAAAATCTTGATTGCTGCAGTATCGAGGCTCTTACCCTTGCTTATCCCTGCGCACACGCTTGATACTGCCTTGGGCTGTGGGGTATGAAAAAGGAGTGCAAAGATTTTCGTGCTTTTTCCAGCGAAAATCTGCCAGGCCGATAGCTGGGCTTACAGGATTGTCCGTATTAATGATGCGATAAATCGTCATTTCGACCGTAGTGGAGAAATCTTTATAATTTACCTTTTGAAAATATTTATAATTCGATCGTCATCCGATAGCTATCGGGTCCCGCGCAGGAGGGAACCTTAATGCATCTAATATACTTTTGTGTTGCCCCATGCTCGGGCTTGCCTCGGTTCGCCGCCACCGAAGGGCTCTTACCTTTTTCTTGATAAAAAGGTAACCAAAAATCAAGGCTTGCATCGTTTTTTATCTGATAATATTGTTTTTATAGGTATAAAAGATTGCTACGCAATTCCTTGTAAAAAGCTACGAAAATCTTGATTGCTGCAGTATCGATGCTCTTACCCTTACTTATCCCTGCGCGCACGCTTGATCCTGCCTTGGGCTGTAGGGTATGAAAAAGGAGTGCAAAGATTTTCGTGCTTTTTCCAGCGAAAATCTGCCAGGCCGATAGCTGGGCTTACAGGATTGTCCGTATTAATGATGCGATAAATCGTCATTTCGACCGTAGTGGAGAAATCTTTGTACTTTACCTTTTAATATTTATAATTCGATCGTCATCCGATAGCTATCGGATCCCGCGCAAGCGGAAACCTTAATGCTTTCGCTATTAAGGTTTAATTTAAACTTATTTTTCTTATAGCACTGGGTCTTATATTTTCTTATCTGTCTTATATGGTGAAAAATATAGTCTAAGTTTTTAAGCTCTCTTATTTAAGAGTCTTATTTTTCATTGGTATACTGCACCAACAAGTTAATAATGGCAGTTTTATCTTCCAGGTATTTATTGCAGAGGAAAATTCCACCGAGGCCTGTCTTGGGATTAAAGAATAAAAAAGAGCTCACACCGGGATCGTCGCCATCATGGCCAATGGTACCATTAGTGTACAGGTTCCAGAAAATGCCTTTGTTACGTTTTGCTAAACTGATTCCTTTGGGTGGCGCCTGTGCAGAAAACTGCGGTGTAAACATGGTTTTGTAAGCGGAACTTTTTAAAAGCGTCTCCTCGCCATGGTAACCTTTAATCATAGCCATTACATATTTACCAAGCTCATACGTATTGGTGCGCAAGCCTCCTTCAGGATAGGTAATAAAATGATAATAGGGAAATGGGGCATTGCGCTTATAATATGGACGCGCATAATCTTTTAAATCTGCTTTATTCAGTTTCCATACCGAACGGTTCATCCCAAGGGGTTTTAAAACGTATTTGGTAACAAAATCTGCGTAAGAGATGCCAGACTTGATTTCGATTAAATAAGCCGCCAATGCCGAAGCAATGTTGCTGTAACTGGAAGAAAGGCCTGGCGCTTCCTTTCCGAAGTTTTCCTGATGGTAATATTTTCCTTCAGTGGATAAATAGTTATACATAAATGTACCTAATGCACTGTCGCTAACCTGTTGCAGGTAACCCAGATCCTGTAATACCTTATAAGCAGAAGTATCATAAGGAGCTAAACCAGTATCAAAATGATATACATTCGGAAAAACCGAAGGATTATCTACAATGCCCGAGCTGTGATTGCTAAGGTGGCGGATGGTAATGATGCCATGGGGTGCATTCGGGTTAGTAATTTTAAATGGAAGTATGGTATTGATATCGGTATCCAGGTTAAAGTAACCCATTTCTATCGATTTCATCAGGGCCACTGCAATAAAGGTTTTGCTTACCGAACCAATATTCTGAATACTATGAGTACTATATTTTATATGATGCTCCATGTTGGCATAACCAAAATCATGCTGGTAGACGATTTTATGGGCATCAACCAATACCACCGACATACCGGGCAAGCTGTCTTTCTCATAAAAATTCTGTAGTGAGGTGGTTAGCAGTTGTGCTTTGCTTTGGCTCCATGCAATATTGTTACAGGTTAATACAAGCAATGCTATACATATAAACTTCCATTCTTTCATGTGATCATGTTTTAATCTGCAGCAAATTTAAAGATCGGCCAGCTTAGAAGATTGTATAAAACCGAAATGCCCGGATGCAGGTAAAATGTAACCATTATGATCAAAAAGGGAAGGTACTTCGTTCATAATGCGCTGATAAGACCTGATAAAGTGAGACTGGTCGTAATAACCATGGCGATGGGCCAGCGCACTTAAATAACCGCGTGATTGAAACTGATCAAGTTCATCGATAAGTTTCCTGAACTGCAAAATCTGCTGAATCTCTTTTGCCGTAGGTCCTACAAGTTCTTTGAATTTCTGTTCAATGCGTCGTTGGGTATATCCTGACGGCAATGCCAGGTTGGCAACGCGATGCTGTTGAGCAGGTAGATTTTCGAGCTGGTTAAAAGCCCATTGAATGAGCGAAGTATTGGCGTTTCTTTGCAGGTAAATTTGGAGGTTTTTACAGAGTTCTGCTGCCACAACTTCTTGTGCTGCCTCATTTACACTCAACAAATTGTGGTAGAGCTTCATATTGAGGTATTCCAGACTGATTACCTTATTAACGAGATCTTTCATCGGAAAATTGGTAATGAGCGCAGGCAGCCACGGTTTTACTTGCGCCATTACGGCCCTGGTATGCGGGGATAGTGTAATGCCGATGCGCCTGGTCATTTGCCCTGCAAGATAAATGCCTGCCGGCAAGTTAATTAATTGATCTCCGATTTTTAAAGAAACACCATTACCATCAATAAAAACAATGGTGCAGTAACCATTTGGAAGGGCATATTTAACTGGTGTGTAAAAGGGATTCAGAATATTGCTGAGTGTCCAGAATTTTTGGATATAGCCGTGATAACGGTCTGGAACAGAAAGCTCACTGTAATAGGTGCTCATTTTTTTTGCTGATCGGTCAACTTGCAATCGTATTCATACTAATATCTTAATTAAAAAATTGATATCAAATTTGATCTGCTATAAATAAGTTATCCGAAAATTATTATGATTGCAAAAGTGCTGACGGAGCCATCCCAAACGCTTTTTTAAAGGCAAAAGAAAAGTGCGAAAGGTCTTCGAAACCTACTTGTAGATAAACCTCTGTGTATTTCTCTCTGTTTTCTCTGTGGTTAAAAGCCACGGAGACACGGAAAACACGGAAAATCCATTTCATTTTATCTCTCTCGTGATGTCATCCTGAGCGTAGTCGAAGGATCTGTTAAGAATGGAAATTTGAGATGAATAATGTAAAAGCTAAGCATCCAACTCTATTTTCTCTGTGTATTTCTCTCTGTTTTCTCTGTGGTTAAAAGCCACGGAGCCACGGAGACACGGAAAATCCATTTCGTTTTATCTCTCTTTGTGATGTCATCCTGAGCGAAGTCGAAGGATCTGTTAAGAATGGAAATTTGAGATGAATAATGTAAAAGCTAAGCATCCAACTCTATTTCCTCTGTGTATTTCTCTCTGTTTTCTCTGTGGTTAAAAGCCACGGAGACACGGAGACACGGAAAATCCATTTCGTTTTATCTCTCTTTGTGATGTCATCCTGAGCGAAGTCGAAGGATCTGTTAAGAATGGAAATTTGAGATGAATAATGTAAAAGCTAAGCATCCAACTCTATTTCCTCTGTGTATTTCTCTCTGTTTTCTCTGTGGTTAAAAGCCACGGAGACACGGAAAACACGGAAAATCCATTTCGTTTTATCTCTCTTTGTGATGTCATCCTGAGCGTAGTCGAAGGATCTGTTAAGAATGGAAATTTGAGATGAATAATGTAAAAGCTAAGCATCCAACTCTATTTTCTCTGTGTATTTCTCTCTGTTTTCTCTGTGGTTAAAAGCCACGGAGACACGTAAAACACGGAAAATCCATTTCATTTATCTCTCTCGTGATGTCATCCTGATCGTAGTCGAAGGAACTGTTAAGAATAGAAATTTGAGATGAATAATGTAAAAGCTAAGCATCCAACTCTATTTCCTCTGTGTATTTCTCTCTGTTTTCTCTGTGGTTAAAAGCCACGGAGACACGAAAAACACGGAAAATCCATTTCGTTTTATCTCTCTTTGTGATGTCGTACTGAGCGTAGTCGAAGGACCTGTTAAGAATGGAAATTTGAGATGAATAATGTAAAAGCTAAGCATCCAACTCTATTTCCTCTGTATATTTCTCTCTGTTTTCTCTGTGGTTAAAAGCCACGGAGACGGAAAACACGGAAAATCCATTTCGTTTTATCTCTCTTGTGATGTCATCCTGAGCGTAGTCGAAGGATCTGTTAAGAATGGAAATTTGAGATGAATAATGTAAAAGCTAAGCATCCAACTCTATTTTCTCTGTGTATTTCTCTCTGTTTTCTCTGTGGTTAAAAGCCACGGAGACGGAAAACACGGAAAATCCATCTCGTTTTATCTCTCTTGTGATGTCATCCTGAGCGTAGTCGAAGGATTTATCAAAAGGAAAATGTAAGATGTACGATGGAAACACTCAAATTGCATACCCTGCGTATTCCGCTTTGCATGCTTTGCGGTTAAAATTTTCACTTTGCCATGGGCGCCATGCTAACCAATGACCAATGACCAATGACCAATAAACCAATGACCAATGAACATTTTTCCAACGGTTAAAATTCTGCTTTACTAATAACCAGATTTTAATTATTTTCGTCCTGCAAGCATAAACCAAACCATGCCTTATATCCTTAATGTTCCCTTTGCTGATAAAGACGAGGCCAAAGCACTCGGGGCCTATTGGCTCACTGAAATCAAGAAATGGGTTATTCCTGATCATGTTGAAGATATAAACCGTTTTGCAAAGTGGATCCCTGCAGGCCGTTTAGATTGTATTATAAGAAAACCTTATCTATTGGCTAAAGCCACCAGGATCTGCTGGAAGTGCGGACAGAAAACACCTGTAATGGCTCCAGCTGCGGTAAATTATTATCATTTACAACAAGTTGATGAAGATGATCCTGATGGCGGTGAGGTTGCCTGGGTTAAAGGCGAAAATCCAACCTTGTTCAGTTATCTCCAGAGTGCAGATCTTCCTGCTATGGAACATTTAAAGAAAGTTCACCCACAGTTTAAATATAGTTTTTCAAAAGCAATCCAGTTTTCCTATTGGGCAAATACCTGCAAACATTGCGGCATATTACAGGGCGATTTTGAACTGCACGATGAACCAGGCGGACCGTTTTTCCCAATCGTTTACGATCCCGATGATATCGGGATTACATCCTTTGATCTGGAATATGATTATGCCATTGAAGGTGAATATGGCGGCCAGCAGTTTGAAGAAATGGATTTTTCGGAGTTTTTGCAGCGATAGATTAAAATGCCTCTCCAAGGCTGATGTAAAAACCGCTTTGTCGTTCTTCGCTTTTCACTTTTGTACCTATGCCATAGTCCATACGCACGCTTAATCCTTTTGCCGGATCGAAAAAGTACCTTAAACCCGCACCTACATCGGGCTTAAAGTTATCCAATGCGAAACTTGTACGGCCCCAAACGGTGCCAGTACCTGCAAACAGCACTGCACCAAAGCGGTTATTAAGCCTGTAGCGCAGTTCGCTCTGTATGGCCAGCAAATTCCGGTCGCGGTACCTGCCCGAATAATAACCACGCATCATTTCGTCATTTCCTAACTGTGGTAGGATGTAAAAAGGAGAGTGGTCGCTCTTTAAGCCCTGATAAATACCCTGTGCACCCAGTACAAATTTTCCGCCAAGGTTCCAGAAGTTACGCACGTTTGCCCCGTACTGGCTTCCGGTAAAATTTGTGCCGCCAAAAAAGTCCGGTGCATATTGATAAGTAACCCTTCCAAAAAAGCCTTTGGTTGGGTAGTTGTTTGAGTTTCTGGTATCATAACTCTGCGAAAGGCCTAAAAAGATTACTTTTCCGCCTCGTTTCCCCTGTATTTCGGGCCGTTGGGTAAAAACCTTATCTGGCGACCTATCATCAAAAACATAATTTTCATATCCTAAAGAAATACCTGAGTAAAAATTTTTGATAAAGGTTCTTTCTAGGTCCAGTTTAATCTTAAAATCCTGTTGTTGCAGTTTATCTTCATCGGCTTTTCTGGTGCGGTTGCCGATACCATAAAAATTAAAGGGCATTTTTCTGAAACGGATTTCTGCAATGGCATGGTAAATATTGCCTTTGCTCCAGGCATCACCCAAAATGCTGAAATTGTAGGTTTTTTTGGTAGAGTAAGAGGCTGTGCCCGAAAAGTTGGAACTCCGGTTAGTAGTATCCTTACGGTCGGCATAAAAAGAAAACAATGCACCTGTTCCAAATTGAAAACCGGTTTCCTGCGTATAACCGAGTACCGGAATAGGCATAAAGCTCGATTTCCGTGTGGTATCTTTCTCGTTTGATAACAGTTTCTTAATCAGTTTGATCTGGGCCGTACACTGGAGCATTATGAGTAAACATATTGCAGACAGCAGCATTTTTTTCATGGCGCAAATAAAGTAAATTATTTCAGAATTTTAATGAATTGTAAATGAAGGCAGACTGTTTTTATTCCGTTCTGTAACTTATTTTTTTACTTAGTCTGTTAATTTATTAAAATGTTCCTATTTTTAGACAGAACTAATTATTGATCACCTTTACAACAGGCGTTTTGCTTATTCGTTATAGAATGATAAACCGCTATATTTTTATGCATAAAGCAAAGTCCTTTCTATCTAATCTGGTATACAATAAATTTTTCTGGCAATTTTTCCTTGCTGTTTTTATGCTCGGGATGGCCGTATTCTTTATCCGGAACCAGCACGTAGAAGTAATACAGATTACCAGGCAATTAGATACTGCTGTACCACTTTATATTGTGCTGGGTATTTTACTTACCGGCGTTTATATTGTGGCGCAGGGTCAGATGTATGTTCATAGTTTTAAAGCCCTTAATGTTGATGTTTCACTGGGCAATGCCATAAAACTTTTTTTAAAGCGTAACCTGATCAGTGTTTTTTTGCCTGCGGGAGGTTTTTCGTCGCTGATATTTTTTACCAGGGAAATTGAAGAGAAAGGGATTTCGAAATCCAAAATCCACTTATCATCTACCTTATTTGCGTTTTGTGGAATCCTTTCGGTAGTTGTTGTCGCCATCCCTGTACTGGGCATCGCGCTGTTATCAACACGGTTGGGGCAGGTAGAAATTATCAGTTTTGTGTTCCTGTTACTTTTAACTGCATTTCTTTTTATAAGCATTTATTCCATCTCAAAAAAAGGATGGGCCTATCAGTATATTTCGAAGATCAGACCATCATTGGTTACCGTTTTTGATGATATGATCGAAGAACATATTAGCAGGAAGCAGTTTTGGCTAACGTTGCTGGTTTCTATCGCTATTGAGTTTATTGGCATCCTGCATTTATACATTTGTATGCTGGCGCTTGGTTTTCATGCCAGTATTCCGGCGGCAATTGTAGGTTATATTGTCATGGTGATCCTGCTTATTGCATCACCATTTTTAAGAGGTTTGGGTACCATAGAGGTATCGCTTACTTTTATTTTAGGGCAGTTTGGTTTTCCGCTTATTGCAGCGGCAACCATCACATTGATGTTCAGGTTTTTCGAATTCTGGCTGCCTTTAATCGGTGGTATCATCAGTTTTATCCTCAAAAAAGATAGCATTATCTTACGTGTACTGCCCGCCTTTATCATTTTAATCTTGGGCGTGGTGAATATCATTTCTTCAATAACACCATCCATTCCAACCAGGCTTAGGCTGGTGAGGGATATATTGCCCGAAGACCTGATTGTAACCAGTAATGCACTGGTGCTCATTTTCGGTCTTATATTGGTTATGTTGAGTATCTTTTTATTACAGGGATCAAAACGTGCCTGGTATGTAGCCCTTTCGCTCACCGTATTTTCCATCATAGGACATTTATTAAAAGCTGCCGATTATGAAGAGGCCACATTGGCATTAATTGCAGGTTCAACGCTATTTTATACCCGCGATAATTATAAACTGAAACCGCATCCAAAATTTGTAAGGGTAAGTTACTGGGTATTCTTATACGCCATTGCCGCAGTTTTCGCCTATGGCGTATTGGGCTTCTATTTTATGGAAAAAAGGCATTTTGGGGTAGAATTCAAGTTTGTAGATTCGGTAAAAGCAGTATTGAAAATTATTTTTTTTGTTGATGATAAAGCCCTGAACCCAATTACCAAATTTGGAAGCCATTTCGAACAATCCATTTACGCCGCCAGTGGTTTAGTGATTCTTTTTATCATTTTTAGTTTGCTAAAACCATACTTTTTTAAACCTTACAACAGTCCTGAAGATTTTACCGAAGCAGACCGTTTGTTAACTGAGAAAGGAAATTCGGCACTCGATTATTTTAAAACCTATCCTGATAAGTTCATCTATTTTAACGAGAACCGCACTGCATTTATCAGTTTTAAGATCACCCGTCACTTTGCCCTGGTATTGGAAGATCCTGTTGCGGGCAGTGATGAGGAAAAGATAGCGATGATCAAAAAATTTGAGGAAAGGTGTAAGGAGACCGGATTTATAGCCGCTTATTACAGGGTGCCTCATGAGTCGCTGGGTTTATATAAATCTATTGGCAAAAAGTTTATTCCGATAGGTGAAGAAGCTGTTTTAGACCTTACTGCTTTTACCATTGATGGGGGTAAGATGAAGACAACGAGAAGCGCGATTAACAGGTTAAGCAGCGAAGGGTTTATTTTTAAAGTGTATAATGGCCAGCAAAAAGAAGGACTTTTGCAGAAACTTCAAACGGTTTCTGATAATTGGCTTCGGGACTTAGATCAGAAAGAAGTGGCTTTTACCCAGGGTGTTTTTGATAAAACGATATTAAAAAACCAGACCATTTTGACGATAGAAGATGCGGAAGAAAAGGTTTATGCTTTCTTAAATCTTGTACCTGATTATGCACCGGGAGAGGCTACTTACGACCTCATCAGAAAGGAAACGGATGCGCCAAACGGGGTGTTGGATATGCTGCTGGCCAAAACCTTTTTATACCTTAAAGAAGAGGGTTTTAAAAGTGTAAATATGGGGTTAGCACCGCTATCGGGGATAAATGGTGAGGATTTTACTCAAAAAACAATTAAATACGCTTACGATAACTTAAAGGCTTTTGCACAATTTAAAGGCTTGAGGAAATATAAAGAGAAATTCTATCCTTCGTGGAATAAGAAATACCTGATATACAGTCATCACTACCATTTGTTACAGGTGCCCAATGCCTTAAAGCGGATTTCGGAAGGCAGTTAAGCTACAGTCCGGTTTGGATGGCAGAAACTACTTTTTTGGTATCGTTGTTAAATTTGTGCGATCCGGGGATAAGGCTTTTGGTAATATTTTTCTTATCAGGAATGGCTTTGTACAGATCACTGTCTTCATCTTCGCCAAAAATAAACAAGAGTTTTCCGCTGATTTTGTTGATTTCGGGCAACACCTTGTATTTGGCGTTTTTACTGCCAAAGCCCATCATATCTGATAAATGGATTACAAAATCAGTTGAATTGGATGGAGAAAGCAATATGGTTGATTTTAATTTTGGCTGCAGATCTTTTGGCAACCTTGGCGTTAAAAACAGGGCCGCATCTGCGCCGAAAGAATAGCCCAGAATCGAAAATTCATCTTTGTCCCAATTTTTTAAATATAATTCAATTGTGGCGTTCAGGTCTTGCGCCAATTTTTCGGGTGTTTTCTGATCCCAGAAATACTTTTTGCTATCTAAAGCAACAACCGCATAATTTTTATCATGGAGTGATTGTATAAGGCTTTGCGAAAAACTATTCATACCACCATCGCCGCTAAGGTAAAAAATAATGCTTTTTGCTGTTGGTTTTGCTTTGGCTGTTAAGGGCAGCTTTGATATATCTTGCGCCTGACTAAAAAGCATGCAAAACATTAAAGTATAAAAAAGGGAAATTCTATAAATCATTTGATGTTTATTTCAATGCCGCTATTATTTTATTGTATGCAGCAGTTTGATAATGGTGGTTACCGGGAATACTATCAATTACCACGTTCTTTTGACTGATGTTTTTTAAAGGTTTATCCGTTTCCTCTTCACCATAAAAGCAAAAAATAGGAATCGTTATTTTTTTGATTTCGAGATCAACCTTATAGGGGTAATTATCGCCCGATAGGTTGGTGAGATCGCCAAAATGGACTTTGAAAGATGTGGTAGCATAGGGTGAAAGCATTTCTAAAGCTTTAACATGCCTTTTGGCACGATATGGAAGCCTGCTGTAGATAAATGGTACCACATCTGCACCGAATGAATAACCGCATAAATAAATCTCACGGGTTTTATACTTAAAGGCGTATTTGCGGATCAGTTGAACAACATCCCGTTCGGTTTGCTCTGGTGTTTTTTGCTCCCAGAAATAATCCCTCGAATTAATGCCAATGGTATGAAAGCCATTTTCTGCAAATTTTAAAGAAAGCTCGTCTTCAAATTTGATCCAGCCACCATCGCCAGATAGGAAAATAAGGAGTTTCTTAGCCTGCGTATCTTTGGCAGGATATAAAAAAACAGGCAGATTAAATTCTTTACCTTCAATGGCATTGTTTTCGTGCACCCTGGCCCTTTTAAACAATGCGCAACCGCTTAAAGTGATTGCCAATAAAAGTAAAAAACCGATTATTCTCATGTTATAAAAATGTAAAACCTAACATAAAGGAAAGTCCGTGCGGATTGATATCCAGATCGTTTGTACTCATTTTGTATCCTTTTAATCCAACGGCTAAAAAGGTGTTTAATTTTGGGGTGATGCTGTATTTTGCACCAAAACCGGTGTAAACATAAAACCCTTCTTCGCTTACTTTGCTTTTAATATCGGGTGTAGGATCTTCTGCAATGTCGTATTTGTTAAAGGAAATACCCAGTGAGGTTTCTACATACGGCCTGATCTTTTTGGTGGTTTTAAAGTTGTATTTTAAGTTACCGTATATGGGTAAAAACTTGAGTTTGTACAGTACGTAACCATTGTCGTGATGGATAGGAGTGGTGGCATATTCTATCCCAAAGCCAGGCTCTAAACCATTTGCAAAAAGGTAATTTACTTTTAACGATGGTGCATAGAAAAGATTACTGTGTGTAGATCTTAACAGCTCGAACGCAGGTGACACGGAAAATGTTCCGTTGTTGGTTTTCTCTTGTGCAAAAGAAAGAAATGGAAGGATAAGCAATAAATTGCCAATAAGTATTTTTTTGAGTGTCATTGTTTTTAAAATGTTACGGTAAACATAATAAAAAGCTTTGATTGGTCAATAGTTGATTGGGTTGGTTAAGCGGTTAATTGTTTAAATCGGTTAATTGACGCTCATAGATAGATTTCAATAGAAACGTCGTCATTCCCGCGCATGCGGGAATCTTAAGGCTATCGCTATTAATATAAACGTAAAACTAAAATGCCCTTCGGCTTCGCCCAGGGTGACATTTCGTTTGAAAAATCGACTTTATTTATTAATTGTATAATCGACTGAGGACTAAGGACTGAAGACTCCAGACTAAAACTAAACCGGTAGCGTAAAACAAAACGTACTTCCATGGCCAGTGCTCTGCTCAACCCAGATTTTTCCGCCATGTCCTTCAATAATTTCACGACATACATATAGCCCTATACCAAATCCTGCAATGAGGTTATTATTTTGTCCGCGGTAGAAGCGGTCAAAAAGTTTTGAAATTTCTTCCTGTGGAATGCCCGTACCCTCGTCGCTAACAATGATTTTTAGCTGATCGCCTTCAATTGTTGCGGATATGGTAATCTGGGTGCCCAGGTTCGAATATTTTACAGCATTACCAATCAGGTTATTGATTACCTGCGCCAGCTTACCCATATCACCGTTAATGTTTACAGGTGCCATTTCAGAAAATGCAAACCGGTGTTGGGTGTATAGCATCCGGGTTTCTTCGGCAATTTCCTGTAAAAATGTAGCAAAATCAAAAGGTTCTTTTTCGATAAACATTTTTCCAGATTCCAATCTCGCAAGGTTTAAAAAGCCATTGATCATGTTCGTCATCCGGCGGCTCTGTTTAATCGATTGTTCCAATATCTTTTTTGTCATTGGATCTTCTTGTGCCGGATTGCTTTTTTCCATCAATTGGAGATAAGCAGTTAAAGAAGTGAGGGGTGTTTTAAGTTCATGACTTACCATGCCGATAAAATCATTTTTCCGCTGCTCATTTTGTTTGATTTCGGTAATGTCGCGGGTAGTACCTGCTACTGCTTCAACTTCGCCTTTATCATTAAGTATGGGGGTGAAAATATAATCGTAAACACGTTTCCCAAATAAAGCATGAGGAAAAGAAACTTCGCCACGGATAGCTGTTTTGGTGGCACGCACATGGTCTATTTCACGCTGGTGCATTTCCGCATGCCAGGGTTCATATCCATTTTCCAGCAAACCTTTTCCAATGGCATCATCCCAGTTTTTGCCCCACATCGAAAGGAGGGCTTCATTGGCATAGATAAAATTGTATTGAAGATCAAAAACATACATTAGGTCGGGTGTGCTGTTTGCGATGGTTTCATAAACCCGCTTTTGTTGCTCAGTGAGTTCTTTTGTCAGTTTAAGTGATTCTTCAGCACGTTTGGCTTCGGTAATGTCGCTGGCCGCACCAAACCACTCGCGCACTTTTCCTTCATGATCCAGAATCGGTACAGCGCGCGATAGTGTCCAGCCAATGCTGCCATCGGCCCGGAGCACCCGGTGTTCAAGCTGAAAAATCTTATTAGCCCTTCTTGCTTCTTCAACAGCTGTTCTAACCTGATCATGATCAAGCGGATGGATGTATTTAGCGATCCAGTCTGCCAATGGTTCATTGGTATCTGCTAAAAAATCCCTTCCTTCCAGTTGTTTCATATCGCGCCAATCGGCGCTCATAATGTATACAATATCCGAAGTGGCCGTTATGAGCGCTCTAAAACGTTCTTCATTTGCAGCGATTGCTTTTTTACTGGCATATTTATCTTCAGTTAAACTGTTCATATTATTGGAAGGGAATTAATCTCAACACTAAATTACTTTTAAAAGCTGATTTTCAAAAAAACTCAACTTTGAATGACAATTATTTTCCATTTATAAAGATGAGTACTCCTAAAACAAAATATGTTATTTAACAGGTTTAAACAGACTTTTTTGCCTAATTGTTTGATTAGATTTACTTCCGTTTATATTTTTTTAGTTTTTTTTGAAAAAATGATGCAACACTATTGTACATGCTGCGACTAGAGAATAGAAACGTATTATAACAGATAAATTAAAAGCTCAACATTGCGCACTGCTGAACAGATAACCGATCAGGAATTAATTGTACTCTGCCTCGAGGGCAGGGAAGCAGGCTATACGGGACTTTATAACCGTTATGCCAGAAAGATCTATAATTCGATCAGCCGGATTGTGAGCCATACAGGCGAGGCAGAAGATATCCTGCAGGATATTTTTTGTACGGTGTTTAGTGATGTGAGCAAGTTAAAGGGCGTACTTAGTTTCGAAGCCTGGGTAAGGCGGATGGCCATTAACCGCTCCATTTCCCACTTAAGAAAAAGAAAAATAGCCTTTTCTGATCTGGGCGATATGGATGTTGAAGACGAAGGGATTAACGATAACGATGATGTAGAAATTTTCGACTGCAGGGTAGAGGATGTGAAAAAAAGTATCGAAGAACTGTCATCAGGTTATAAGACGATTTTAAACCTGTATGTGTTTGAAAAGATGACCCATGAAGAAATTGCAGTAATGCTCGGACTTTCGGCCAGTACAGTGAGAACACAATACCACAGGGCAAAAAAGCGTGTTTTATTATCACTTAAAGACAAATGTTATTATGAATGATCAGATAAAGGATTTTGTGGAACAGCACCGGGAGGAATTCGATCATCTCGAAGCACCGGCCTTTGATATGGACCGCTTTAAGCGGATGCAGGTACAGCCTGAACAGCTAAAAGTCAAAAAGTTAAGATTTTTCAATAGCAAATGGCTGGTTGCAGCATCGGTAGTGCTGGTAGCGGCAACTGCATGGCTTTTTTTTTACCCGCAAACACAAGTAGAAAGAATTTCATATTCAAAAGGGGCTACTGCTACTTTACCAATCAGGCCTGAAGGAAAAACAAATAAGGCTTCAGGTGAGCAAAATAGGCTGGTTCAAACCGCAAAGGTTAAACCAGATCAGCCTGAAACGATAAAGGAAAGGCCAAAATACATTAGCAAGCGTGATGAATATGCAGCATTAAAAGATAGCAGTTCGGCGAGTGTAAGGTTGCTGGCGATATTAAAAATCGAAAAAAATAACCGGATCAATAATAAAACGCTGGATATGCTATCGAAAACGCTCAATCACGACGGGAACACCAATGTACGCCTGGCTGCCCTGAATATATTGCAAAAATACAGCACCGATAAATATGCCTCAAAATTGCTGGTAAATTCGCTTAATAAGCAGGACGATCCGATGGTGCAGCTTGGCCTGGTTAGCTTTTTAGGCAAAATGAAGAATGTAGAAATTGGCGAAAAACTTTATGCGCTGGCCAATAACCCCGAAACTTTTGCTGCGGTACGCGATGAGGCCTACAGTGTATTATTAAATCAAGACAAATTATAAAAAAAAATAAACAACAATAAAAATATGAAAAAGCAATTTATCGTTCTTTTTTCTCTGCTGGCCATCGCTGTATCGGCATCAGCACAGAAAGAATACAAATTAAACAAAAACTCGGGGCAGCTCAACCTGAATATTTCGGGCGCAATAGTAGAAGGTTATAGTGGAAATGAAATTGTATTTTCTATACCTAAAGGAGAAACTGAAGAGGTAGATGAACGTGCAAAAGGATTGCGTGCCATCAGCGGATCGGGTTTTAGCGATAATACGGGCTTAGGCTTAGATGTTACTGAAAAAGGTGGAGAAATTAATGTAAATGCGGTAAACAGGGATATTAAAGGCATATTAACCATTAAGGTACCTCAAAACATTAAAATAGTTTTTACCAACAAAAGCAATGTGTATCAGAATGAGATTATTCTGAAAAATCTTAAAAGTGAAATAGAGGTTTCCACCAGCTATAACAAAATCAAGCTCGAAAACAACAGTGGCCCCATGAATATTAAAACACTTTATGGTTCGGTAGATGCTATTTTTACTGAAGCCATTAAAGGCCCGGTATCTATTGTTTCGGTATATGGTTATGTAGATGTGTCGCTTCCTGCTACTACAAAAGCAAATGTAGAATTAGGCACCAGCTATGGCAAACTTTACGCCGCTGAGGGTTTAAAAATAGCCATCGATAAATCGGAAAAAACAGACCGCAATGGGTTTACTTCTGTAAGCGGTAGTACAAATGGTGGTGGTCAGGTAACGATGATCCGTTCAGGTCAAACATTAAATACTTTAACCTCTTCTGCTAGTGGTGATGGTTTTGAATACAGCAGTAGCCGTAATGCTGAAAATATAAGAGGTAAGATTAATGGTGGCGGTGCTGACCTGATTTTAAATTCACGTTACAAAAATGTATACCTGAGAGAGAAATAACGTTCTCTTTAGGTTTTCCTTTTCACCTGTCTGAAGCCTGTTCTTGGCAATAAAGGCAACAAAGTATACTTTTATGAAAACAATATTATATTGGCTTTTAATGGCCATGGTGCCGGGTATTGCCCTTTCGCAAACCAAAATTAATAAATCTTATCCGGTTAAAAAGGGCGATGCAGTGGTACTCCGCTTCGATTATCCAAAGGTTGTACATGTTTCCAGCTGGGATAAAAATGAAATTGGTATAGAAGCTACGGTTAAGATCAATGATGGTGAAAGCGACTCGGCTTTTACCCTCGAGGAGAGTAGCACTGATGGAACGGTTACCATCAAAAATAAACTCGATATGGATAAAATTCCCGATGCTTATTATGTAAAGGAAAACGGCATTAAAACGCGCTTAAATTCGAAAGCTGATCTTGATGCTTACATCAAAGAAAAAGGAGGTACTAAAATATCGAGCTACCAAACGAAGGATATTGAAATTACGATCAACATTAAACTTCCGGCCGGGATCAGCACCGAGGTAAGCTCTGTTTACGGTATTGTAGAAATTAAGGATTTTAAAGGACCTATAAAAGTTGATGCAAGATATGGTGGTATTGATGCCAGTATTAACCAAAGTGCCATCGGTAAAATTAAACTCACCAACCGTTATGGAAAAATTTATACCGATATGGTGCTTAAACCGACAGAAATGAAAGAGGAAAATTTCTTTACTTCTTTAACGGCTGCTCCAGGTGTTGGGCCAAGTTATGATTTAAGCTCATCGTACGGGAATATTTATTTAAGAAACCAGTAGGGATGGAAGATGGGGAAGCGGTTAGTGTTTGGCGATAGGAGCTAATCAATCGCTTCATCCCTTTTTGTCATTCTGAATGCAATGAAGAATCTTTTTTCATAAAGGAATTAAAATCATTAAGAGAAATACAGAGAGCAATCGCTCGTTCCCGTCATCTCTTTTTAGCTAATTTCGTCATCTCGACCGCAGTGGAGAGATCTGTGAGAATCGTCATCCCCGAGCAAACGGGGATGACGATCCTTTTATCAAAATCTGAGATGATGACAATTCGCCTTTAAACTCCCTTTCTTGGTGCGCTCTGTGCTTTCTCTCTGTGTACTCGGTGGTAAAAAATGCTAGCTTATCCTCCAAACTTACGCACCCGATAAATCAGCGATAACATAAAATATCGGCCCAGGCGGTTTACCTGCCTGTCCACAATCACGTTGTCAAACACATCTCTCGAGATACCCGAGTTCTGATCAAAAAGGTCAAATCCTTCCACACGGATGGCGGCCATATCGTTTTTCATGAATTTATACTCCATTGAAAGGCGTAGGAGTGTTGGGTTGCGCACCGCACCATTATCGAAACCGGAGTTGACCTGTTTGGTGAAATCATAACCTAAAGTAAGGTCTTTAAAAAAGTAGTTTCGGCCTTCTATACCGCATTCAAATCGGTTAGATTGACGATCGGCAAAACTATCGCTGGAGTAATTGGTGAGGTTTTGTGAGTAAGAAGTTTCTACCTGAAAATTGACAATATCTTTTAAATCTACCCGAAACTCCAGTTCCTGGCGCCAGGATAAATTTTGTGCTTCAATCCGGCTGTCATCTGTAAAAGTAATGTTGTTGTTCAACTGACCAGAACCCGAGTAGCCAATGGTAAATTTCCGCTCTGCAGAAAGTGGTTTGCTGATGTTATAATCGCCCTGAAGGGTGTAATACCCATCTGCATTGATGTAGCTGGTAAGCTGGTTAACGGTTCCGGGCACACGCTGTTTTGTGGTTACAATCCTGTCGTTTGTACGCTCATATTTAAAATTCGCCTGGATTATTTTCCCTGCATTCCAATCGGCCTGTTTATAATGTGCGTTAATGCTTTGAATAAATTCGGGCTTCAGGTTTGGGTTTCCTGTAACCACATTCTGGAGGTTCGAATTATCAGATATTGGCTGCAGCTGCAAAAATCCGGGTTGATTGTTCCGACCCCAGTAGTTAATGTCGAAAGATTCCTGATTAGAGAATTTATAAGAAAAACGGCCAGAAGGGATGAGGTTAAACGAACGGTTAACCGTTTGGATGTTGTTGCTCAGGTTCTCTCCACGCAATATTGCCGGCTGTGCATTAAGGCCAATTGTATAATTGAGTTTCTCGCCGATGTAACGGTAATTTAATCCAACTTTATTGGTAATAAACTGATAATCGTAGATGTTGCTCAGATTAGGGTTGAACACTTCATTTCCATCAACCACATCATAAGCATCACGCGAATTGTTTGTAGACGAACGGTTCCAGTTATAATTTACCTCCAGAAAAGTTTTTTTCCAGATCGGTTCCATGTACGAAACACCTGCATTAAGTCCGAAATTTCGGCTGTCCTGATTATTCAACTGGTTTTGTAAAACAGAATCTGCCGCATTGTTATGTGTATTAATGTACCGGTTATATACATCCTTATAATTTTCTCCGTTCGAATAACTGATGCTGCCCCACGAAGTGATGTTACGGCCCTTTTTCTCAAATTTATGGTTAAAAAAGAAATTGGTGCGTGCATTAATATTTTTAGAAGTATTAAAGTTTGTACTTTGCCTGTTTGTAGAGAGTGTATCCTGAGTGATATCGGAGCCTCCGGTACTGTTCCCGCTATTGTTGCTGTAAGAGAAATTTGGCGAAACCTTAAGGTAGTTCATTGTATCGATTTTATACTCTAAGTTGCCACCAAAGGAGTGGTTATTATTGTTGCTCTTACTATTATTACCTGCATTTTCAAGCCGGTTTATTGGATTCTGACCGGCATCTTGTAAAACACTTTGGGTGTAGGTAGAACTGATGGTATTATTCTTATTGTTATTAAAGTTATATGATGCATCAGCAGAAAGTCTGGTACTAAACTCATTTTTATAATTCAAACCTAAGGCATTTCTGGTATTGATACCATCACCTCCGCCACCACGCATATTGGCGTTGGCCGATGTTCCATCAAAAGAAATTTGTCGCTCTCCTTTCATGCTGTTTCCCCTTATGCTGGTGTTGTAGCGGTCTGAATTGCCCACCCCAGCCGATGCACGGGCAAAATATCCTTTCTTTTTATCTTCTTCAATGGTCAGGTTCAGTACCTTTTCCGGCTCGCCGGTTTTAATGCCGGTCAGTTTTGCCTGATCACCATAATCGTCGATAAATTGTAGGTTCTTGATGATATCGGCAGGTAAGTTCTTAATAGCGGTGGCTACATCAGTTCCAAAAAAATCTTTTCCGTTAACCCGTATTTTGGTTACCGGTGCGCCCTGACTGGTTACATTACCATCTTTATCTACTTTAATGCCCGGCAGTTTTTTCAGCACTTCATCTACTGCATCACCATCTCTCACAGGAAAAGCCTTGGCATTAAAACTCACTGTATCTTCGGTTACTTTTACTGGTGGAACGCCAGAAATCACCACGCCTTCAAGAGTATTTGAAGATGGTTTGAGTTTAATATCGGTGATATTCAGCAGGGCGCCTTTGTCGATCAGGTATTGTTTAATAAAAGTGTCGTAGCCGATAAAGGCAGCAGAAAGGGTAAACTGCCTGGATTTGATTTTACTCAAAATAAAGGTACCATCGGGATTGGCAGAAGTGCCAACACTATCGTTGCCCGATTTAATCCTAACCACCGCACCAGGCAGCGGCAGACCAGCTGTATCCAAAACAATACCTTTTACGGTATAATTCTGTGCATAACTGTTTGTAAAAATACCCGCAAAGAGCAGGAGTAAGCAAATCGATTTAGTAAATACCCTCATGAATTATTTGTGTGTGCCATAAAAATACGGAGCAGTAAGCTAATCGCATGGAGCGTAATCAACATGTTACCAATGCGGTACAATGGAAGATGTATAACGGAATATGGTTTATGTAGAGCTGGGGGTATGAAGTCCATAGTCCTAAGTCTGGAGTCCAAAGTCAATTAACATTGAACCAGTTTGGAGTTTGGGGATTGGAGTTGGGACTCAGTTAACCGATTTCAACAATTAACCGATTACCAATAAACTAATCGTATTTTTACCATAATGAAGATAGTATTTTTTTCTGCCAAGCCTTACGACCGGGAATTTTTTGAAAGTTGCAACGAACGTTATGATTTCGAACTGGAATTTTGGGAAACCCACTTGGGCCCTCACATTGCCGATGCCATAAAAGCTGGCACAGATGTCGTTTGTGTATTTGTAAACGATAAATTAACCGCTGAAGTGATTGAAGTATTGGCGCAAAAAGGTGTAAAGATCATTGCACTGCGCTGTGCAGGTTTCAATAATGTAGATCTGGAGGCAGCAAAGCAATACGGTATCCGCGTTTGCCGTGTTCCGGCTTATTCTCCACAGGCCGTTGCTGAACATGCTGTAGCAATGTTGCTCACGCTAAACCGTAAAACGCATAAAGCCTATAACCGTGTACGCGAGCAGAATTTTTCGCTTTCCGGCTTAATGGGTTTCAATCTTTTTGGCAAAACAGTAGGGGTAATAGGAACCGGGAAAATTGGCGCTGCATTTTGTAAAATCATGCTGGGCTTTGGTTGCAAAGTACTGGCTTATGATCCTTTTGAGGACGAACAGCTAAGAAATACGGGTATAAAATACCTTCCTTTTCATGAAGTGATTAAAGACGCAGATATTATTTCACTGCATTGTCCGCTTACACCGGAGAACCATTATCTGATCGGTTCGGCCAGTTTATCGGCGATGAAAAAAGGTGTTACACTGATTAATACGAGTCGGGGAGGATTGATTCACACGCGTGAAGTGATTGATGCACTAAAAACGGGGCAGGTTGCGGCATTGGGCATTGATGTATATGAACAGGAAGAAAAATTGTTTTTCAAGGATCTTTCTACCAGTATTATTGGCGATGATGATATTCAGCGACTGATCAGTTTCCCGAACGTATTGGTTACAGGGCATCAGGCTTTTTTTACACAAGAAGCGTTAACTGAAATTGCTGAATCGACACTTGGGACGGTTAAAGCTTTGTTGGCAGGTGATGGGGCAGATGAGGCTGCGGTTTTGGTATAAGCGGGTGGCGTTGGGCGTATGGCGGTTTGATTGATGGTTCATAGATTACATCATCATCTATAAACCATCAACTGCTTGAACATAACGCTATGCCCTTTGCACTTTCCTCTATGCTATTACGCGTAATATGAAGTATTCAGGTTGATATTCTTCTTCTCTGCTTCCTCTATTGGCGCGTAGTTAGAAAGAATTAATGCTTCGCCCTTTTTAACACATACATCATGCTCGAAATGCACTGAAGGACTCCCGTCGGCCGTTCTGATCGTCCAGCCATCATTATCTAAGAATACTTCTTTTTTGCCCATATTGATCATCGGCTCGATGGCCATCACCAGGTTTTCTCTTAATAACATACCTGTGCCTTTGCGGCCATAGTTGGGTACCTGGGGATCTTCATGCATATCTTTACCCAAACCATGACCAACCAGATCCCTCACCACACCATAACCTTGTTTTTCGTTATAGTTTTGGATGGCATAACCGATGTCGCCTAAACGTTTACCCACTACCGCTTCCTTAATCCCTACAAAAAGTGACTCTTTTGTGGTTTTAACAAGATTTAATATTTCTTGTGATACTTCACCGATGATAAAAGTATAAGCGTGATCACCGTGGAATCCGTTTTTAATGGTACCTACATCCACCGAAATGATATCGCCATCTACCAGTTCATACTCGCTCGGAAAACCGTGTACCACCACATCATTTACCGAAGTAATGATATGGAAAGGAAAGCCGTTATAGTTGTAAAAAGATGGAACAGCACCATTATCGAGTATAAACTCATTGGCCAGTTTATCAATCTGTAGTGTAGTAATTCCCGGTTTGATTATTTTGGCTACTTCTGCCAGTGTATCGCTTACAAGTAGTGCGCTGATCTGCATCAACTCTACCTCTTCATTGCTTTTGTATAAAATCATTGCTGCAAATTTACAAAAAGATGCGGGTAAGCGGAAATGATGTGAGATGTAATACGTAAGATGGAAAATGCATGATGGAAGCCAAATTGTGCTTATTGTTGCAAGGTTGGAAAGTTGAAATGTTGGAAGTTATGTAAACTCAGATGTTCTAAAGTGGCTTAGGTGGTGTAAAATGAAGTACAATGGGAAATGGATGATGGAAATGAAACCGGTAAGACCTTATATGTTTCTTATATCCCTTATATGGTAAAAAAATACTTAGCTTTATTACGCTGCCATGGAAAATATCCTTCATCCTCCCACTATATTTGAAAAATAAATAATACCATTACATGTCTACCACACCTATAAAAATATACCGTTCCAATATCGATTTTCTAGAACAGTTAAAAAAGAACAATAACCGCGAATGGTTTAACGAACGAAAAACCGAATTTCTTGCCGAGCAGGCCAATATCGAAAACTTTGCTTCCGTTTTATTAACCGAATTAAATCTTCATGATGTAATCGAAACCCTTTCCGGTAAAAAAAGTCTCTACCGCATTTACCGCGATACCCGCTTTTCGACAGATAAAACACCATATAAAACACATTGGAGCGGAAGTTTCAAACGCGCTGGCAAAAGCAGGCGAGGTGGTTATTATTTCCACATCGAGAAAGGAAACACTTTCGTAGGCGGTGGATTCTGGGGACCTTCGCCAGCAGACTTGAAACTCATCAGAGATGATGTTGCCTTTGATGCACAACCACTACGTAATATTTTGGGCGATAAAAATTTTATATCTTCCTTTGGCAGCCTAGCAGGCGAACAACTTAAAACCACACCCAAAGGCTTCGAGGCCGATCATCCCGATATCGATCTCTTACGTTTTAAACAATTTTTATTGGTGAAGAAATTTGATGATGAAACAGTATTGAGCGATAATTTCGTCCAGCAGATGGGGCAGGCTTTTAAAGATATGCGTCCTTTTTTCGATTACATGAGCAGTGTGTTAAGTGGCGATGCAAATGGAGAATAGGGCATATTGCATTTACTCCCGACTCAAAACTAATAATTGCTTCGCGAACAATCATCCGCGAAGCAATTTTATATAATACCTTTTCTTAATGTCCTTAATTCCTTAATGGTAAAAATCGATTTCAGACTAAACCTTAAGGCTCATTCCGCCATCCATTACAATTTCTGCCCCTGTAATAAAGTTAGCAGCATTACCGCAGAAAAAAGTAACCATTTTAGCCACATCCTCTGCTTTCCCGATTTTTTTAAGTGGAATGCGATCAATCATCCATTGGTTAAGTGCGGCTAACTGTTCTTCATTAAGGCCTTTTTTATTCATAATTTCTGTAGCAGTTGGCCCCGGACTAACGCTATTCACTCGGATCTGCCTTGGTGCCAGTTCTACTGCTGCAATACGCATAACTGAATTTAATGCAGCCTTGCTCGACGAATAGATCGAACTATTCGGTAAATCCATACTTGCTGTGTTTGAAGATAGGAACACAACAGCGCCTCCATCATTTAACAATGGTATAAACTTGCTTAACGTAAAATAGGCGCCTTTAAAGTTCACATCCATAATGGTATCAAAGGTTTTTTCAGTAGCATCAGCTATACTGCTCTGTTCTACTACACCAGCATTTATAAATAGGATATCAATTTTCCCAAAGGTTTTTTGCACTTCCGTTGCGAGTCCTTCAATTGCGTTAACCTGGCTCTGGTCTGCCACCAAGCCTTTAACACCAAGTTCTGCAGTTGCCTTTTCAACGGCATCTTTTCTTCTTCCGGTAATGATTACCTCAGCACCTTGTTCTTTTAATTCTCTTGCGGTGGCATAACCAATACCGCTATTTCCGCCGGTTACCAGCGCTTTTTTTCCTTTTAAATTATTCATGATAAAATATATATTGATGGATGCAAAAATATCTTTATATTGGTATACTTTTGTAAGTAGTATCACAGAGTATACCAGTTATGGAAACAGAAAAAAGAAATCAGATCGCAGCTGAAGTATTGTCTAACCCCCGTAATCAGCAGGAAGAAATACAGGCTTTACAGGATACGCTTTATGTTCTTGGTGGAAAATGGAAACTGCCGATTATCAATTCCATCTGTAATGGCAATAAAAGGTTCAGGGACATTGAAAGAAGTATTCCCGGCATTACCACACGGATGCTTTCAAAAGAATTAAAAGAAATGACGGCCAATCAACTGATCAAAAGAACTGTTATAGATGATACTCCGGTAAGCATCGAATATACTTCTACTGATTATTGCAGGTCTTTTGGCGATATCATCCTCGAAATGATCAAATGGGGAAAGCAACACAGGCAAAAGCTAAAAGAAGGGTAGGTTTTTAGGTTAATCGGTTAATTGTTTAAATCGGTTAATCGACGCTAAATGCTAAACTCCAGACTCCAAACTAGTTTATCGGTTAATCGACTATGGACTCCAGACTTAGGACTATGGACTAAAGACTCCGGACTATCTCCCGACTCTTCAAACTAAACAAAGAAACATAAAACTTAAGCTGAAATAAAAGGTTGTAGCTATATACCTTAAACAGCTTATCCCATGAAAAAAAATGAAACTGGTGGCGATCCAAAATTCGCGACTAAAACAACGGCACAAGATGCGCCTGCTTTAAACGGATTATTTAAAGATGCCATCGCTGATCTATATTGGGCTGAAAATCACCTGGTAAAAGCATTACCTAAAATGATTTCGGCCGCTACAGCTCCCGAGCTTAAAAATGCAATCGAATCACATCTCGAAGAAACTAAAGTCCATGTTACCAGGTTAGAACAGGTATTTGAGCTATTGGGTGAGAAAGCCATCGCTAAAAAATGCGATGCCATGGAAGGTCTCTCCAAAGAAGCAGAAGGTATTGTAGAAGAAACCGAGCCGGGTACCGCCACCCGTGATGTAGGTATTATCCTCGCTTCGCAAAAAGTAGAACATTATGAAATTGCCAGTTATGGCGGACTTTATCAATTAGCCACCACACTAGGCTTAACTGATATTGCCGATATTTTAGCGCAAACACTTTCTGAAGAAAAGCTGGCCGACAGCAAACTGACCGATATAGCAGAAAACGAAATTAATTACAAAGCAGCTGAAGAAGCTTAAACGAATAAAAATGGCTAAGAAAACATCAGATCAAAAAAATGCACTGCCACAGCAGGAAAACGATAAGACCAGAAAACTCGAATCGTTTACAGCCGATGCCAGTGGTGAGTTAATGACCACCAACCATGGGCTAAAAATTAACGACGATCAGAATTCTTTAAAAGCAGGTGAAAGAGGAGCAACCTTATTGGAAGATTTTATGCTCCGGGAAAAAATCACCCATTTCGATCATGAGCGCATACCTGAGAGGATTGTGCATGCCAGGGGCTCTGCCGCTCATGGCGTATTTAAAGTGTACGAAGATATGGCTGAACTGACACGTGCTGCTTTTCTTTGTGATCCAGGTGCCGAAACGCCTGTTTTTGTGCGCTTTTCTACGGTTGCCGGTTCCCGTGGATCAACGGATTTGGCTCGGGATGTACGTGGTTTCGCCGTGAAATTTTATACACAGGAGGGTAATTTTGATCTGGTGGGTAACAACATGCCTGTATTCTTCATTCAGGATGCACTTAAATTTCCAGATCTGATCCATGCTGTAAAACCTGAACCAGATAACGAAATGCCGCAGGCAGCTTCTGCGCACGATACTTTTTGGGATTTTATTTCCCAGATGCCAGAATCATCACACATGGTGATGTGGGCGATGAGTGATAGGGCTTTGCCAAGAAGTTACCGCATGATGGAAGGTTTCGGTGTACATACTTTCAGGTTTGTAAATGCCAAAGGTGAAGCAAATTTTGTTAAGTTCCATTGGAAACCTCTTTTGGGTGTACATGCTGTAGCATGGGATGAAGCGCAGACAATTTCTGGTAAAGATCCGGATTTTCACCGTCGCGATTTATGGGATGCGATTGAGGCCGGCGCTTTCCCTGAATGGGAACTTGGTGTGCAGATCGTTCCTGAAGCAGATGAATTTAAATTTGAATTCGATCTGTTGGATCCAACCAAACTGATTCCGGAAGAGCTGGTTCCAGTACAACGCATTGGTAAAATGACCTTAAACCGCAATCCCGATAACTTTTTTGCCGAAACCGAACAGGTTGCTTTCCACGTGGGGCATGTGGTGCCAGGTATCGATTTTACCAACGATCCTTTATTGCAGGGCAGGTTATTCTCTTATACCGATACGCAGTTAATCCGTTTAGGTGGACCAAATTTCCATGAGATTCCGATTAACCGTCCAGTGGTTCCTGTCCACAACAACCAACGCGATGGTTATATGCGCCAAACCATAAACAGGGGCAAAACCAGTTATGGCCCAAATGCCATTGCAAATAATGATCCTCAACAGGCTAAAGCCGCTGATGGTGGTTTTACCAGCTATAACGAACGTATAGATGCAAAGAAAATAAGGGCCAGAAGCAGAAGTTTTTTCGACCATTTTTCGCAGGCCAGGTTGTTTTTTAACAGTCAGAGCGAAGCAGAGAAAAACCACATTGTTGATGCCTTAAGTTTCGAGCTTGGTAAAGTTAAAGCCGTGGAGATTAGAGAGCGGATGCTTGCTGTGTTGGTACAGATAGATAAAAAACTTGCTGCTGAAGTAGCTTTTGCCCTTGGTCTGCATATTCCAAAAATCCCGTTGGAAGATTTAAACAACAGTATTCCGGCAGATGGAAACCGTGCTGATTATGCTTCATTAAATCCTGAAGGAAGTTTGGCAAAATCTGAAGCTTTAAGCATGGCTGGAACGATAAAAGACAATATTAAAACCAGAAAAGTAGCCATTTTGGCCGCTGATGGGGTAGATGGAGCTTCGCTAAGCAAAGTTAAAGATGCGCTGATTGCCGAAGGAGCAGTGGTACACATTATTGCGCCTAAATTAGGACAGATCATTTCGAAAGAAGATCAGCAGATTACGCCAGATGAAAGCTTTTTAACAGCGGCATCAGTGCTTTACGATGCCGTATATGTACCAGGTGGTGGCAATTCGGTAGCTACATTAGAAGCCGAAGCCAATGCGGTCCATTTTTTAAACGAAGCTTTTAAACACTGTAAAGCCATTGCGGCAGATGAAGAAGCACTTCAGGTATTGGAATCGACTTATTTTTTCAAAAAATTACCTGCAGAATATTCAGAAGAAACCGTTTTGCGGGAAGGTGTATTGGTAGGCAAAGATTTAAAAGCGCTTACCGCTACCTTTATCAAAATGATTGCGCAGCACCGTTTTTGGGACAGGGAAAATCCAAGAAAAATTCCTGCTTAATTATAGTTCAACCTATAAAATGATCAGCGTGGCTAAGGCTACGCTGATCTAATTTCAAATATATCATGGAAGATCAATCTAACCAAAATATCATCCCCAAACAATATACCGGGACTAGTATGGACGCTTTGGAAGAACAATTTTGTTCGTCCATTGAAGAAGCTATAACACTTTTTAACAGAACCTCCGCGAAACTTTTATCGGTAAACGATTGGGGTAAATATGCAGGAATGTCTAACTTTCAGCTGATGGATCCTCACGGCATTAAGGCCGAAAGAACTGCTGAAGAAGGAGATTTTATCCGGATCGATATCCCAGGACCTGGCACTAACGTGGGGAAGGGTTACGACTGGGTACGTATCCAGGAAATAAAAAATATTGAGGAAGGAGAATATCAGGTTTTGGCAATTACCGTCAGGCCATGCGCGCACCCGCTCGAAACCGGAGGTAAAACGGCACATTTTTTAAAAGATACCGCAACATCTACCTTTGTAGTTAAAAGAAACGGCTTACATATTACCGCTGAGGAGCATGGACGAAATGAGTTACCAAATACCGAAACAGGAAGTTTTTACGATAAGGGAAGAAACTTCGTAGTGGGTATGGCTGCAAAACTTGGCCTATCATACCCGCAGTGGAAAAGCCTGGTTAAAGGCTTATTAAACGATTAAGTATCCTCGATATGTGCTTGTAACATTTCAATCCCAACTTCATTTCCCTGTAGTGCAGCCAGTTCAACAGCGCGCTTTCCTGTTTTATCTACAATAGTTGGGTCAGCACCATGTTCGAGCAATAACCTTAATACATCGTTTCTGCCAAACATTGCTGCAAACATCAAAGCCGTTCCTCCATTTCCATGCTGAAGATTTAAACTGGCACCGTTCTCGATCAGCAATTTTGCAATAGGTGTATAACCTTTAAAACTGGCCCCCATTAAGGCGGTGTTTCCGCCAAAATCTGCGGCATCAATATCCGCTCCTGCATCAATTAATATTTTGGCAGCTTCAGGCTGGTTATTATAACAGGCAATAATTAAAGGCGTATAACCTTTATCATCACGGTGGTTTATATCTACACCTCTGTTAATCAGTTCATTTATAACATCCAGTTCGCCAAGCCGGGCAGCGGGTATAATCAGTTCATTTATATTCTCCATGTTGCTATAACCCTTGTTATGGTTTAAAGTTTTAAGAACCGGATATTATCGCTTTAAAATTTTATTATTTTTTTTAAAACAAATTAAATCGCCTTGCGTTTATTGTATAGTTTGTTTGGTTAGTTTTATCGGTGGATGCCTATAAAACATCATTATATAGCCTCATAGTAATATGGGGCTTTCTCTTTTTCAGCTATTTTGGCGCTCCGGCTTTTCTTAACCAAAAAATCAGTTTCCCTTACTTTTTAACAAATGTTGTAAGATAATCTAAACTATTCTTCTAAAAGCACTGTTATTACTTTAAATTATCTACAATATATTATGGAAAATCAAGAAAAAACAGTGGAAGTATTAAACGACCTTATTCAAATTAACAACGATAGGGCAGATGGCTTTGATAAAGCAAGTGCAGATTTAAAAGACGAAAACATTGATTTAAAAGCAACTTTTGATAAATTTTCTTCAGATAGCAGGGCTAACGTAACCGAACTTGCGGGATTAGTTGGCAGAAATGGTGAAAATCCAGATACAGGAAATACCATCTTAGGCAGTTTGCACCGTGCATGGATTGACATTAAGGCAAGCTTTGGTGGCGATGACAGACACAGTATTTTAGCAGAATGCGAACGTGGAGAAGATGCCATAAAAAAAGCTTACCGCGATGCACTTCAGGAAAACGAACTGGGCGAAAACATTAGAGAAGTGTTATTAAAACAACAATCAGGTATCAATACCAGTCATGATGCCATTAAGGCCTTAAGAGATGCGCACGCAGCATTATAGAACTAATAAATAATATAAGCCGCCAGATTATAAACAATTTGGCGGCTTTCTTTTTGGCTAAAAATTACCTGGTTTCAGCTCGTAGGAACAATCATTATTTTTTCTGTTCCATCCTGTAGTGCTAAACAATTCTTTCTCACAGCATTTAAGAATTGGATACTCGTATTAGAAATACACCTGCTACCGTACTTTTACCTTTTTTATCTTTGGCTATTGGAAATTATAGAGATTTTAACAACATTTGTATAGTCTACTTTAACTTACAAATATGTATTACAACTGTTCGATAGTTGATGATGAACAGCATGCCATCGATGCGCTGAATGATTACATCAATGAAATTGATTTTCTGAAAGTGTCCAGTACCTTTAATAATCCTCTTGATGCTTTAAAAATCATTGGAAAAGGAGATAAAATAGATTTTTTGTTTTTGGATATCGATATGGATGGAATGGCAGGTACTGAACTTTCTAAACATTTAAGGGAAAAGGCCAGATTTGTGATTTATGCTTCTTCTAATCTGGAGCATGAGGTGAGGACGATCGATCCTAGCTTTGAATGCTATCTGGGGAAACCCATATCGATGAAACGTTTTACCAATACCATCGAAACATTGGTTAGGCTTAATAATCTTCCTATTAAAAACTGATATAATCTAACGCCTCATGATAGAACTCACTTACCTTTTTCGGCAGGAATTTAATAAAGATCAATCTTATCAGCTCATGCGGGCCAGCATGGAGGATCCATGGCTGGTATTATCCGGCAGTGATGTAATGGGTATAATCGATGAAGTTAAAGGGGAATGGCTTCAGATTGTAGGCGAGGGGATACCCCAGGCAGCTGTTGAGGCAATGGGCGAGTTGATCAGGAAACAGCAGTTTAGCTGGTTGCCCCGTCTGATCAGTAAACAATGGCCCGATTATGTAATGGAAGTAATTGTAAAAAGCAAAAACCGATATGAGGTAATTTGCCACGCTGAAGCATGCATTAAATTATTTAAGCAAAGATTTACACCAGGCATTCATGCCCTTGCTAAAAGGGAAGAAGAAATCGTTTTTAAAGTATCATCTTTTAATACCTCTAATTTTTACGAAATAACCAAGCGGCCAGCTATTGATAGGTATGTTTAATAAAATAATGCTATCAATGTATTATTTCCTGTAATTGATCTGGAAAAGCAGTTTCCAAAGCATTTTCTTTTATTGCTATACTCAAGGTATAAAAGCCTTCATCATCAATGCCGGCTGTCATTTCTGCTGCTCTGCCATAAGTATAATCCAATCTGGTTCTGATATTATCAAGTCCGGAGCCAAATCCAACCTCACTTTTTACCAGACCGGGTAAATTCCGGCTTTCTATTTTTAATGTCTCACCATCCATATAAATATCTATGGTGGCTTTGTTATCCCTGTCAAAAAGATTACCGTGTTTAAACATATTCTCTAAAATGGTTAATAATACCAATGGAATAAGCCTGATGCCAAGTACATCCGGCGAAAAGGCCAGCTCAATAAAAACCTGCCCCTGTGTAAGCTGATGTAGCTTGATGAGGTTCTGACATTGGGTAATCTCTTCATTTACTTTTATATAACCTTCCTGGTGTTCGGTAGTTGCTGCAAAACGCATCATATCTGATAGGTATACCATTACCTGTGCATCTTCGGGTGAGTGTTGCCTGATTTTTTGATGGATAAACTCAAAGGTATTAAAAAGCAGGTGTGGATTAATCTGTGCTTTCAAAAAGGCATTTTTCGACACTAAAAGTTCTTTATCGGTTCTCTCCTTATCCAAAAGCATTTGGAACCGCTGTTTTTCGATACGCTCTTTTTCAGCTCTTTCGTTTAAATAACGCTTTAAGAAAAAGTAACCTGTGGAGAATAGCATAAAGAAAGAGGATCTCCATAATAATTTATATATCCTTACACTGGTAGATATGAAGTCTTTAGAAATTAAATCTGTATATTTTATAATCATTAAGTCCATTTCTAGCACACCAAAAGTGTAAATAAATAGCTCTAGTAAGACGAAAAGAGGTATTTTCCATATCATTTGTCTAGGTGAGGAAAATGCTTTTTCCAATAGCCAGGTGTGTGCATAAAATAACAGGATATTTACGGCATAATGTATTACATAATTTCCAAACTTTCCAAAGGCACCGTAAGTCAGACCAACAATAATGGATTCCCAAAATATAAAGCAAGACCAAGCAATAAAGTGAATCCTATGCTTGATGATCCAGTTTTTAAGAGATTTGTCTTTTAAAATAAGTCTTTCCATAAAGATAATAGAGCTATATATGTAACCATTAAAGTTACAGCGTAAATGTCATCCTAGCTTTCATAAAAAAAATAATTATGAAAGCTAAAAGTTTGGTAAAAAGAACCCTGTTTCTATTTAAAAGATCGTCAGGACTCACTAAATTCGATAAATCAAAATCATCTGATCCAACAGGGACTACAACATCAAGTGCAACATCCACTTCAGGACTAATAAGTATCTAAAATTTAACCAGCAGCCGCTACTTTTTGCGGCTGCTGATAATCAGTTTATCCGTAATAAACTCACGGAAATCATTATTATAAATATCGCCGACCGTAAAACTTGTCTGGTTCGAAAGTGTAATCCTCGTTCCATCTATATGCAGGATATGTTCAATCGCAATAATGTAAGCCCTATGCAGCTGTATAAAACCTTTTTTAATGCTTAACTGCTCTTTTACATCCTTTAAACTCAGGTAGGCAATAATTACCTTGTCTTTTGTATGTATTTTAATGTAATTATGAAAACTTTCAAAAGCAATAATATCGGCATAACGTACCAGTACAGCTTTATGTTCTTCAGCTTTATTTTTCACCAAAAAATAGGTTTCATCATCTCCACTTTCCAGCTCCTCTCCAAAAAGCCGGTTCAGGGTTAGTGCAAACTTTGCATAACCATAAGGTTTTAGTAGGTAAGCATCAGCGTCAGCCTCAAATGCCTCAAATGCATATTCCTGATGTGACGTTGTAAATATGAGTTTCCTGGTCTTCGAACGTACAGCTTTTGCTAGTTCCAAACCAGAGATCTGTGGCATTTGCACATCCATAAAAATAACATCAACCGTATCAATCTTTTTAAGTTCCATTAAGGCCGTTAATGGATCTGTATAACTCGCTACCAACCGCATATTTGGCGTATCTTCAATGTATTTTTCCAGTCCTGTTATCGAACTCTGCTGGTCATCTATGGCTATACACTTAATCATCTCCTAATCTTTCTTTTGCATACATAACGAAATTACACCTTTTCGCAACGAAAACAGAACGGTTCATACGCATTTGTATCGGGTTTTCATTTTATTGGCTAAATTAATGTAAAAATGTGTATTATGAAACATACAGGAATGATTAAATATTGCAATTGAGCATAGATAATGATATAATGAAATGCCAGTAAATGGTTTTTGGGTAGTGATTGGCAGCGCGAAAAGTATTATTTAAGCCTAAAAAGCGGTATTTTGATACCGTAAGACGCCTGTTTGCAGAAATGCCATCTGGTAATTTATACCATTTGTAACGAAAACAAACCGATCTGTGTAATCTGGTTCTTTAATAAAATTCTTTGTTTGATATTTGGATAAGGTTAGGATAAAGACTCTGATCAGAGTCAAATATAACGCTTGTTAAGAAACTTAACATAAATACGCTCATATCACTCTACCTATGAAAATCTATATTTAAATTAATTCTCTTTCCTATCTAAAATGACGCTCTCATTTTAGATTTGGATATTAGTTAGTTTTTCCCTTCCATATTATATTTATCCCGCTATAAATTGGAAACGATGCTTTCTTGCTACGTTACTATTTTTAATGAGCATATATTTTAGTAGAATATTTGTGCATTAATATCAAGCGATTTTCCATTCATAAAGCAAAAATTTACAGTATATAATTTTATTTATAATCAACCAATTTAGTGCCTAGTGTATTGTAATCTGTATTAATTAATATTTTTTCTTTTGTTTTTTATTGTAATAAATAATAAACGAAATGAAATATAAGAGCAATCTACTAACCCTAAATATTAAGATTATGAAAAAAATGATGCAAATTGTGGTCTTGGCATTCGTATCAAACATGGCATGGGCACAAAACACAGGAATTGGCACAAAAAGCCCTACACATAAGCTGCATGTTAAGGATGTTTCTGATCCTATCCGTTTAGAAGGCTTAGGCAATGCAACTTCAACAGCCGGAACAATTGTAACTGACGCAAACGGTGTATTAAAAAAGAGGAATACGGATAACATTAGTGCGGTAAGAGTCACGGGGGACCTCATGCTTGAAGATGATAATCTTTACTATTTTATTGATGCGACCGAAGCAGCCAAAGAAACATTCGATAATTTAAATGAGTTTAACGGGAATACCTTTACTGCTTCTCAAACCGGGCTCTACCAGGTATCATTTACCGGCAGATATTTGCAAACCTCATCATTTTATACGGGAGTAGTACGGATAGATTTTGGTGATAAGATAGCCCCTCAAGAATATGGAACTTTTGATATGGGCGGAATTAATCCCCCAAGATCTAGTTTATTAAATAAGTATCCATTATCGATAACAAAGAGTGAATTGGTGAAGCTTACTGCCGGACAGATTATTCAATTCAAAATGCTTACTTATGGAGCCCCTAGCAGCATTTTTGGCATTTCTGGCAGTTATGTGATCACTGTTAACAGGGTAGACTAAATAACAAATGGATTTTTTTAAAAAGGTTTATTATGAAAAAAATGATTCAAATCGTGGCTTTGGCATTCGTTTCAAACATGGCATGGGCACAAAATACAGGTATTGGCACAAAAGCCCCTACACATAAGTTGCATGTTAAGGATGTTTCTGATCCTATTCGTTTAGAAGGTTTAAGCAATGCAACTTCAACAGCCGGAACAATTGTAACTGATGCAAACGGCGTATTGAAAAAAAGGAATACAGATAACATTAGCACGGTAAGGGTTAGCGGAAACGTCACACTTTCAACTTCTACTAATACACCCGTATTTATTGATTCCACAGAACCGCCCACAGAAACATTCGATAATTTAAACGAGTTTAGCGGGAATACCTTTACTGCTTCTCAAACCGGGCTCTACCAGGTATCATTTACTGGCAGATATATGCAACAAACCTCATCATTTTATACAGGATCCGTATGGTTATACGTTGGCAATGGACCAAACCCTCCAATATATGGAACTCTTGATATGGGCGGAATTAATCCAAAGGCATCTAGTTCTAGCATACTAAGCTATCCATTATCGGTAACAAAGAGTGAATTGGTAAAACTTACTGCCGGACAGGTTATTCAATTCAAAATGTCGACTTATGGTGCCTCTGGTAGCATTTCTGGCACCTATATTATCACTGTTAATCGGGTAGATTAGCATAAGGAATGGATTTTTCAAGAAAAGGTTTATCTACAGTCTCCAGATAAGTGCTGCTTTGATCTGTCTGATTTTTTTGATGCGTGTGATGATTTTCTTAAATTCGTTCTCCCGGCATCATTTAAATAGCAAATTATGACTTTTAAAAACATTGTTCTTTTGCTCAGTACAGTATCAACAGCACTTATTGGCGGACTGTTTTATGCTTATTCCTGTTCAGTTTTGCCTGGGCTAACACGCCTTTCTGATCTTTATTTTCTTCAGGCCATGCAATCCATCAACAGGGCGATCTTAAATCCTTTATTTTTTGTTTCTTTTATGGGTACGCTGATACTGTTACCCATTGGCGTTTGGTTTTTTAAAGAACAGGGTACTGTATTTTATTTAATTCTGGCAGCTGCCTTGTTTTATTTCGGTGGCGTTTTTTTAGTAACTGTAATCGGAAATGTACCGCTTAATAATTTGCTGGATGGAACAGACTTAACCAAATTAGATGCTGAAGGATTAACAGCTTTGCGCAATAAATTTGAACCAGGTTGGAATCTGTTCCATAGGATTAGGACGATTGTTTCATTTATTTGTATTGTGCTAACAGCTTATGCAGCAATATTGAGTAAAAATGCTTAGTGTAAATTCTTATACCGCATCGTCACCTCAACCGGAGTGGAGAGATCTTTAGCGCCAATTAATTTATCGGAGTAACAAACCTATGGAAACGGAGCTGAACAACTGTTCAGACTCCGAATCTATTAACGCTCTCGATGGCTAATGTAGAAAGTTTTCTATATTGATAGGCGTTCTTTCCTGTTCATTTTTTCTTGCTAATTAATTGTTCATCTTATAAAATCGCCAGCATTTTTTTTGAACGGTTAAAAGATATTGGCCAGGTATTGGCACTATTGCCAGAGGCTATGTTATAATATTCTTTTGCCTTTTTTTGATCACCCTGAATCAAGTTGACATAAGCGCTTAATTCAAAGATAAAGTTCTTCAACTTCGTATCTATTCCTTTATCAGCTGCTAAATAATTTAAAATTTCTCCTGCCGCACTTATTCGTTTATCATTGATGTGCTCTATCTTAAACCCACCGGGTAAAGCAAACCAATATTGCCAAAGCCCGCCATTGGCATGCTGGTTATAACTTTCCTTAATCAGTTGGATACCTACTTCCAGTAATACACTGTTAATGGTGCTATCTTTTGTTGATGTGCTTTTTTTACCTAAATCGAAATAATGGTTCAGGGTAGGCTGTAATCCTTTGATTGTAATCTCATCTAAAATCATTTCCTTGCGGTACATGGCCTTATCGCTCATTAAAAACTGTTCGTATGCAAAACTTGTAGGAAACCGGTCACTTAATTTCTCCAGTTTGTAGCCTTTAGTTAGTTCTTTCTTTAAATCGATTATCCAGGGATGTTCAAAATCGTGAAAGTTATATACCGTAATTATTTTACGTTTAAGATCGTAGATATTGGAATAGATGGTAGATAATTTTCCTTCCTGACGGGTGCGGCTCAAAATATCCCTGAAAAAAGGAACATTTAGGGCATCGGCTTTTTTTAATGCTTCATCCGAAATGTCATATCTTCTGCACACATAGTTTTTGGTTTTGAGTTTGCTGATGTCAAAATTGGTGTTGATCTGGTAAGAACCTGATTTGGTTAATTTTGTTCCCACATTGATGATCACCGAATTTCCGAGGGCGTCAGCAATTAATACCTGAGCACTTACAGCATAATCATATTTCTCCAGAAAAACCATTGCTTCTGGCACTGTTTTGCATTTTCCCAATATTTCGAAGAAAAGATCCCCCTGATAGATATTTTTAGGATGGAATTGGGCAGGATCGATGTTCTGTGCGGTAAAATCGTAAAACAATCCATATTCATTCATTGCTGCCTGTGCTTGCAGGTCAGGAAGCCCGAAACATACCGAACCATACCGGTCAGGGGTTTTTGGATTAAACCATACCCGTGCAAAGCCCATGTAATCATCCTCATTGGCTGCTGCATATACCTCACCCTTTAGCGCATATGAGATTACAGTACAGGCATAAACGTTTTGAAATAGTATGGAGCTAACCATAAATACAAATAACAGTATCTTCTTCATTATTCTTGATTTGCTATCACTAATGGCGAAGATTATGCCAATGCCTTATATAGCCCTCCAAGCGTGCTATAATAGGTTTTTTAACAAGTATGATTTAGGAGCCTGTTCATAAATGAACGGTTTTAGTCCGGAAACGAACATGTTGATCGCAAGATTTAAAATCCTTTTAAATCTGCATTATCTATAGGTATAAATGCAAAAGTAGAAAGCTATCCAGGCAGATTTCTCGGCGGCGTTGCACCCGATAGCTATCGGGTCCGCTCGAAATGACGATAATTTGAGGCCTTCTCAGAGATCTATCTAGGGTAGTCGTCATTCCCGCACTGGCGGGAATCTTAATGCAATAAGCTTTCAGGTATCTTTAACGCCTTCCAATTACTATTTCTTCAACAACGTATCAATCTCTGTATTAAATTCCTTTACAAATTCATCGTAAAACTTTCCTGTTGCCGGACCGTTAAACCCCGTATGGATCTGCGCTACGTTGCCCTGTTTATCGATGATGATGGTGGTTGGGAAAGATAAAAATGAATCAAGCGCAGGCAATGATTCAGAAACAACCTGTTTATCGGCAGTGCCCGCAAGTACCTGATCGTATTCAATACCAAAACGTTCGCGGAAACGGGTCATTACTTTTTTCGCATATTCGGGTTCTGTAGAACGTTCGTAGTGTAGCGCAATAATTTCTACGCCGCGTTTTTTGTTTGCTTTATACCAGGGGGCAATAAAAGTGGCTTCATCAACACAATTAGGGCACCAGCTTCCGGTAATGGTTAAAATCACAACCTTATTTTTGTACTTTTCATCTTTCAACGAAATCTTTTTACCGTTTACATCCGGAAAACTGAAATCGAGTGTTTTATATCCCGATTTAAGATAGGTAAGTTTGTAAGGATCGGGAAGCACCGCGTCTTTATTTTTGGTTCCGGTAAAAGCCTGACTTCCCCTTGCGCCCAAAATTTCACCTGATAAAGTTCCGTCTGGTTGGAAAGTACCTTTATAGTAAGCAGGAGAGGAGCCAATAAAACTCGAAAGCTGGAATTCGTTGCCTTCTACAACACCTTCCAGGTACCGCGAATCGCCGGTTATACGTAAAAATGTTCCGGTAAGTTTATTTCCGGTCTGTTTAAATAAACCCACTGTTTTTTCGTCTTTACCATTAGGCGATTTAAAAACGACATCATAACTGCCAGAATAATCTGCCGTAGCAGGCTTATTAAGGGTTTCAAAACGGTAGTTTTTGCGCTCAGCCACAATGGTTAAAGGTTTACCTGCTTTATCCTGTTTTCTTAAGCTACCAGATAAATGGTCGCCATCTACCAGGGCAAAAGCCAGTTCATTATCAAACTGATCAAGTTTTACAAATAAAGAATCAGCCGTCTGTTTTACTAAACCACCTTCAAATCTTTCTTCCGCATTGCGGAAATATAATTTCTGTTGTCCGCTTTTTTCGTTGATTTCGAAATTGAACGGAATATCCAAACCTTCTTTTACTTTGGCAACCCCGCGCCAGGTACCCAACGCAACAAATGCTTTAGGTTTTTTCTCTTTAGCTTTTGCCTGTTGATTATTGGCTAAAACAGCCTGATCCTGTGCAAAAGTTAAGGAGGTTGATATGGCCAGTACGGCAGTTAACAGGGATTTTATGTTCATCGGGACAGTATTAATCGACTAAATTAGTCGACAAATATACGGAGGAAATAGTCAAAGAAAAAATATTTGAATAAAAATCTATAAAAACTATAGGATAAATGGAATAAGTTATACCTTTGCACCAGTTATTTTAAAATACTTATCAAGAAAGGCGGAGGGAATGGCCCTGTGAAGCCTTAGCAACCATCTATTAAATAGAAATGGTGCTAATTCCATCCCAGATGAATCTGGGGTAGTTAAGTCAGTAGGTTGCGTTTATCCTTATAAAAAATATATGGAGCACTTCTGATTTAAGGGGTGCTTTTTTTTTGCCCGGATGCAATCTTGAAATTAAAAACGTTTATAGAAAATCATTGAAATGAAAAAAACAGACGAGCTAAAATCTATTGCTGCAAACCTTAACGCATGCTTCCGAATGCGCATGCCCTGTTAAAGTAATATTATTTTAACAGGCTTTTTAATCTAACCATTCCTTTTTATGCTTTAATAAAACGCGGTTTTTTATCGTGCAGGAATTGTTTTGCCAAAATTTTTATCCTTCATCTAATCATTAATTACACACACATGTTCAAAAAAATTAAACCGATAGCGTTTATATTGCTGCTCTTTATTACGCAGCAGTTATTCGCTCAAAATGCTACCATAACCGGAACGGTGAAGTCGGCAGATGGCGAAACACTGCCCGGTGTTTCCATTTTTATAAAAGAAACCAAACAAACCACTATTACCGATGGTAAAGGTGCCTTTAGCATTAATGCACCTGAAAAGGGCACATTGGTGTTTTCTTATATCGGCTTTAAAACCCAGGAAATACAGATTAGCAAAAACGGACCGATTTCGGTCATCCTGCAGTCCAGCGATAATGCGCTTGATGAAGTTGTGGTTACAGCTTTGGGTATTTCGAGACAGAAGAAATCGCTGGGTTATGCCGTTCAGGAGTTAAAAGGACAGGATTTAGCCGAAGCTAAAGAATCTAACCTGGTAAATGCACTTGCCGGAAAAATTGCCGGTGTAAGGGTAACCAATAGTCAGGGGAGCATGGGTTCATCGCGTGTGGTGATCAGGGGGGAAACTTCAATAGCAGGAAACAACCAGCCTTTATTTGTGGTAGATGGAATTCCGGTTGATAACTCACAGTTAAATTCGGCTGGTGCTAGGGATTATGCCAATACCATTTCAGATATCAATCCAGAAGACATCGAATCAATCAGTGTATTGAAAGGACCAAATGCGGCTGCACTATATGGCTCACGGGCTGCGGCAGGGGTTATCCTGATTAAAACCAAAACAGGAAAATCGAAAAAAGGATTGGGTATTGCCATCAATTCAAACGCGGTTTTAGAAACCCTGTTAACCCTGCCAGTGTATCAAAATGCTTTTGGTCAGGGATCGGAAGGCAAGTTTAGTTATGTAGACGGTGCAGGTAAAGGGTTAAATGATGGGGTAGATGAAAGCTGGGGACCGAAACTGGATGGAAGGTTAATCCCGCAGTTTTATTCCAAAGGGGTGCCTGTTCCATTTATAGCGCATCCGGATAACGTACGCGATTTCTTCCAAACAGGCTATTCATTAAACAATGGGGTATCAGTTGCAGATGCAGGCGAAAAATATGATTACCGGATCTCTTACAATAATCTTAAACAAGTTGGTATTGTGCCGAACTCTGGACAGGGGAAAAATTCGTTTGTATTAAATACCTCATTAAAAATAACACCAAAATTAACTTTAACCGCTAACGCGAATTATAGTAAACTTAATTCAGATAATTTACCTGGTACAGGTGGTTCACGCTCAACCAGTACCATGTTACAGTTTACCTGGTTTGGTCGTCAGGTTGATATTAACCAGTTAAAAAATTATTTGGATGAAAATGGAAAAACGTTTAACTGGAACAACAGCTATTATAGCAATCCGTATTGGGTAGCTTACGAAAATACGGTTTCGCAAAACCGTAGCAGGATTATAGGAAGTTTAGCCCTTAATTATAAAATTATTGATGGCCTTGATTTCAATTTCAGATCAGGTACGGATTATTACAACGACAGGCGTAAAGTTAGAATCGCTTATGGCACCAATGGAACACCTTTTGGATCTTACACTGAAAGTGCCTTTACGGTAAGCGAAAATAATACCGATGCAACCTTAAACTTTAACAAACAGTTAAATGAAGATTTTAGCTTAGAATTATTGGGTGGTGGTAATATCCGCAGGCAATACATCGAGCAAAATGACCAGAGTGCACCAAAACTGGCCATCGCAGGACTTTACAACCTTAAAAACTCACGTGATCCCTTGGTTTCATCCAATAATTTATCGCGTTTAAAATCATATAGTGTTTATGCATCAGGTCAGATCGGCTTCAGAAATTATCTTTTTGCCAATATCACCGCACGTAACGATTGGTCGTCTACTTTGCCTGCACAGAACAGGTCATATTTTTACCCCTCATTTAACGGAAGTTTTGTGGCAACCGAAGCATTCGATATTAAAAGTGAAGCCCTTAACTATTTAAAAATACGTGGTGGGTGGTCTAAAGTGGGTAAAGATGCAGATCCTTACCGTTTAATCAATACTTATGTATTTAGTGCGCCATTTTATGGTAATCCTCAGCTTACAACAGGTTCTATCGACCTAAATCCTAACTTAAAGCCTGAAACGACCACTTCAACAGAACTTGGGCTTGAAGCGGTTTTCTTTAATAAAAGATTACGTTTCGATTTAAGTGCATATAATACGAATAGTTACAACCAGATTTTAGCTGCTGATGTAAGTCAGAGTACAGGTTTCAGCTCGAAATTGCTTAATGCCGGCAAAATCAACAACAAAGGGATAGAGGCACAATTGGGCATTACGCCAATCAAAAAAGCTTTTACCTGGGATGTTGATTTTAATTTCGCAGCAAACAGGAGTAGGGTAATTGAGTTGGACGCCGAAAAGTTATTAACCAATTATGTGGTGGCATCAAATTCGGCGCAGGTAATTGCAACGGTTGGTCAGCCTTATGGATCATTGTTCGGAACAGCATTTTTAAGGGATGGTAACGGAAACATCATCGTTAATGCCACAGGTGCACCTGCTACAAACCCAACTAAACAGGTATTGGGAAAATATACGCCAGATTGGATCGGTGGTGTTTACAACACCTTCACCTATAAAGGAATCAGCTTAGGCGTATTGGTTGATGCCAGCATTGGAGGCTCTATTTATAACGGAACTTATGCTACAGGAACTTATACTGGTGTTTTAGCTTCTACACTTCCGGGAAGGGCAGCAGAATATGGCGGTATTTCTTATTACTATCCGGGCAATGATAAAGCTAACGGAACAGTCAGGGTAAATGGATCTGCACCTGCAGGCGTTACGGTGTATGATGACGGGATTATTTTTGATGGCGTAACCGCCGATGGCAAACGCAATGAAAAGATATTGCCTGCCCAACAGTATTACAAAACCTTCAGAAATATAGACGAAGCAAATATTTTCGATGCGTCTTATGTTAAACTCCGTGAGGTAAAATTAAGCTATAATTTACCTGCAAAATGGCTCCGTCCGTTAAGTTTACAAGGCGTTTCGGTATCGCTTGTTGGCCGTAACCTGTGGATTATTCACCGCAATACGGTAGATATCGATCCTGAAGTAGCCTTTAACACCGGTAACGGTCAGGGTTTAGAAAGTTTATCTAACCCAAGCACACGCAGTTATGGTATCAATCTGAATGTTAAATTTTAAATATTCCCATCATGAAAAATAAGAAACTATATATACTGGCCATTTTGGCAATTGCATTTTCATCATGCAAAAAAGAACTGGATGAGGTGAACATCAATCCAAATGCACCGGAAATTCCACAACCCGATTATTTGCTTACCGGAACCACAAAAATTACTGCTGATACCTACTGGGGTGTAACCAATAACATGAACTCGAGCCTGCTTTTTGCACAGCAATGGGCCAAAGTGCAATATACAGAAGAAGACCGCTTTATTTATTCGAACAGCAGTTTTACCGCATTATGGTCAACAGGTTATGCCCAGAGCATTGCCGGTTTTAATAAAATTATCGAACTGGGCGATGCACAGGGCAATTCGAACTATAAAGGCGTAGCGCTGGTGCTAAGATCATGGACATTTTTATTGCTTACCGATGCTTATGGGGACATTCCTTATTCGCAGGCAGGGAAAATCAAACAGTTTGTTACCCCGGTTTACGACAAACAAAAGGATGTTTATTATGGTATTCTGAATGATTTAAAATCAGCACAAGCAGCCCTGGATCCTGCAGGAAAGGTTATTGCCGGTGATGTGATTTACGGCAATAATATTGCCTCATGGAAAAAGTTTGCCAATGCTTTACGCCTTCGTATCGCTTTACGCATTGCAGATAAAGATCCGGCCAAAGCCAAACAGGTGATTGATGAGGTACAGGCAGAAGGAGGTGCTTATATCAGCAGTAATTCAGAAAGTGCAATACTCAAATATGATGTTTCGCCACAGCAAAATCCGGTAGCGGCTTCATTTGAAACCAGAAATGATTATCGGATCAGCAAAACCATTGTAGATAAACTGTTTTCGCTAAACGATCCAAGGTTACCTGTTTATGCCAGTAAAACGGAAAATGTTACGCCGCAGGTTTATGTGGGGATCCCGAATGGCTCTACCAACTCTGAGGCCAGTGCAATAGGACTGGCAAATTCTTCAAAACCAGGTGCTTACTTTTTAGATGCCAAGGCACCAGCTGTAATTTTTAGTTATGCCGAATTGCTTTTTGATAGGGCAGAAGCAGCCGCAAGAGGTTTTACTACAGAAAATGCTGAAAATTTATATAAACAAGCCATCACGGCTTCGTTTAACCAATATGGTATATCTGGCACTACTGTAGATGATTATATTAATCAGGCTGCGGTACAGTATAATGCTGCCAATTATAAAAAATCGATTGGTGAGCAAAAATGGATTGCCTTATTCGGTCAGGGCTTGGAAGCCTGGGCAGAACAACGCAGGTTAGATTATCCACAGTTAACCGCTTCTGTAAATACCGTACTCAATGGTAAAATACCGGTACGTTTTATTTATCCTGGTACCGAGCAATCGTTAAACGGACAGAATTATAGAAATGCAGTAAGTAGTCAGGGTGCCGATTTATTAACCACCAAACTTTGGTTTGATGCTTTTTAGTTTTAATTTGTAAAATAAGAGGAACTGACCTTAAATGCAACACGCTTTAAGATTCCCGCCTGCGCGGGAAAGACGATCACTCTCAATCTGATGTCAGATGTTATCATCTGACATTTTAAACAAAAAACGTCCCGATTTTACATCGGGACGTTTTTTGTTTTATCAGAGAAATAGGTATTTAGCCTCTTCAGGCTCTTTATTTCTGCAAGGCAGTCATCTAGCTAAATCTTCAGCGGCATTGCCAGCCCTGGTTTTCAGTTCTTCTGCATAACCTTTCGCTTTATCTGCCCATTGTGGTGCACGATCGAATAAGTCGTCAACGATCGATTGCCCGGTAATCGGATCTTTTTTTGTAATATATTTTACGCCTGCATATACTGCAGCGCCAATAATTGCTGTTTTTAAAATTCCCATGTTCTTTTCTTTTTTAGTTAAACATTTTGAGACCGTTAAAAGTTTTAGACAATTTTTAATTGCTGTTGTTACAGAGTGTGCTGTCAGATGTTACCATCTGACAGACAATAAACTATTTGTGTTTGAAATTAATTTCGGTCGGTGAGGCACCATTCGAGAGAATCTGTGTGCATCTGCGGCAAAGATTATTTGCTTATATGAACCTTCAATTTCTTATATGGTAGAATAAAGGGCGTTTGAATTATACGCTTGCTGTTATAAAACTATGGCAATGGATCCTTCGACTACGCTCAGGATGACAAAACGAAAAAAAAAATTGTTCTAAAAGTATTTCGTGTTAATATGCGTCTCCGTGGCAAATTACGCGTTGGTGTGCTGTCAAATGTTACCATCTGGCAGACAATAAACTATTTGTATTTAAAATTAATTTCGGTCGGTGAGGCACCATTCGATAGAATCTGTTTGCATCTGCGGCAACGATCATTTGCTTATATAAACCTTCAATTTCTTATATGGTAAAATAAAGGGCTTTTGAATTATACGCATGCTGTTATAAAACTATGGCAATGGATCCTTTGACTACGTTCAGGATGACAAAACGAAAGAAAGAATTGTTCTAAAAGTATTTCGTGTTAATATGCGTCTCCGTGGCAAATTACGCGTTGGTGTGCTGTCAGATGTTACCATCTGACAGACAATAAACTATTTGTGTTTGAAATTAATTTCGCTCGGTGAGGCACCATTCGAGAGAATCTGTGTGCATCTGCGGCAACGATCATTTGCTTATATAAACCTTCAATTTCTTATATGGTAGAATAAAGGGCTTTTGAATTATACGCATGCTGTTATAAAACTATGGCAATGGATCCTTTGACTACGTTCAGGATGACAAAACGAAAGAAAGAATTGTTCTAAAAGTATTTCGTGTTAATATGCATCTCCGTGGCAAATTACGCGTTGGTGTGCTGTCAGATGTTACCATCTGGCAGACAATAAACTTATTTGTGTTTAAAATTAATTTCGGTCGGTGAGGCACCAGTCGAGAGAATCTGTGTGCATCTGCGGCGACGATCGTTTGCTTATATGAACCTTCAATTTCTTATATGGTAGAATAAAGGGCTTTTGAATTAATACGCATGTTATAAAACTATGGCAATGGATCCTTCGACTACGCTCAGGATGACAAAACGAAGGAAGGAATTGTTCTAAAAGTATTCCGTGTTAATCTGCGTCTCCGTGGCAAATTACGCGTTGGTGTGCTGTCAGATGTTACCATCTGGCAGACAATAAACTATTTGTGTTTAAAATTAATTTCGGTCGGTGAGGCACCAGTCGAGAGAATCTGTGTGCATCTGCGGCAAAGATCATTTGCTTATATGAACCTTCAATTTCTTATATGGTAGAATAAAGGGCTTTTGAATTATGCGCATGCTGTTACAAAACTATGGCAATGGATCCTTCGACTACACTCAGGATGACAAAACGAAGGTAGGAATTGTTCTAAAAGTATTCCGTGTTAATCTGTGCCTCCGTGGCAAATTACGCGTTGGTGTGCTGTCAGATGTTACCATCTGGCAGACAATAAACTATTTGTGTTTAAAATTAATTTCGGTCGGTGAGGCACCATTCGATAGAATCTGTGTGCATCTGCGGCAACGATCATTTGCTTATATGAACCTTCAATTTCTTGTATGGTAGAATAAAGGGCTTTTGAATTATACGCATGCTGTTATAAAACTATGGCAATGGATCCTTCGACTACGCTCAGGATGACAAAACGAAGGAAGGAATTGTTCTAAAAGTATTCCGTGTTAATCTGCATCTCCGCAGCAAACTTATGTATGCGATTAGATATACCCCATAATTAGCATAATCTTTCTCAATGGCATCATCAGGCACAACAATAAAATTTTTACTGATATATCTCTATTAAATTTATATATTTCGGGCAATTAACCTCCGGTAAATCGATTAAACCAAATATTACTGCATGAATAAGGAAAAGTTGTTCAATGAAATCAAAGATTTGAGCATCATAAATTCTTTCTCGAAACACGAACAGCTTGTACAGGGAATCATCAATGGCCTCAATCATAAACTGATTGCCAAAGGTGATATGTTGCCTTCGGTTAATGAAATGATGAGGAAAACCGGTTTTGCCAAAGAAACCATTGGCAAGGCTTACAAAGAACTGATCAGCAGGGGGATTTTAGAATCGAAAAACAGGATGGGTTATTTTGTAGCTACCGACGATACTGAACAGCACCTTAAAGTTTGTTTGCTGATTTACGCTTTTGATACCTTCCAGGAAACATTTTACCAGAATTTCCGCGATCATCTGGGTGATAACATCCAGGTTGATGTATATTTTCACCACAACAATTTTAGTGTTTTCGAATCCATTATCAACAGCAACAAAGGCCAGTATGGCTTGTATGTAATTGCACCGATAGAAAGTAACGAGGCCAAAGATGTATTGGAGCAATTGCCAAAAGAAAAATTATTGATTGTAGATCGTTATGTAAAACTGAAAGGCGATTATTCCTATATCGTTCAAGAGTTTGAAAAGGCTTCTTATAATGCTTTTTTAGAATTGGCACCCAGAATTAAGGAATTTTCGGAATTTGTTTTCTTCTTTAAACCTTCTTCTGCCGAGCCGAATGAAGTATTGATTTCCTTTAAACGTTTTATAAAAGAATTTAATATCAACGGGGTAATCAAAAACAGTTATGAGGCAGGCAGTATTGCACCCGATAAGGTTTATTTTACCATACACAACCTCGAACTTTGGGAAATGCTGAAAGATACCAGGGTTAAAGGCTTAAAAGTGGGCAAAGATCTTGGAATCCTTTCGCATAACGATGATAATGTTAAAGAGATCATATTTGATGGGATTACCACTTTTTCAATCGATTTTGCGCACATGGGCCGCTTAGCTGCGGAGTTTGTGCTGAGCTTGAAGCCTATTAAACAGGTAATGGAAAATAAACTGATCAGAAGAAATTCACTTTAACACCATCGCGTGGGAACAACGGCCATCATCAGTTTTATCCTGTTCACGGTTTTAGCCGCGACCATCTCTTATTTTAAAACCAGAAAAACACAAAGATCAACAATAACTGGATTTTTCTTTGCCAACCGCACCAATGGTTTTATCATCATAGGGGCTTCGTTGTTTTTCAGCAACATCAGCGCTAACCAGTTTATCGGCGAAAACGAATCAGTTTACATCAATAACATGTCGGTAATTGGGTGGGGGATTTCCTCCATTTTTGCCATGATCATCGTTTCTGAGTTTTTTATTCCCATTTATTTTAAAACCGGGATCCGTACCATTCCCGATTTTTTGGAGAAACGGTATGATAAACAGACCAAAACGCTGGTTTCGGTTGTTTTTCTTTTCAGTTACATCATTAACCTGCTTCCATCAGTGCTTTATGGCGGTGCAGTTGCCTTTAGTAACCTGATAGATCTTTCCGGTTTTCACCTTTCCTATTGGGAAAGCATCTGGATATTTGTATGGATTATGGGGCTGATCGGTTCTGTTTATACCATTTTGGGTGGTTTTAAGGCCATTACCATTTCTGATACCGTATTGAGTGCCGGTATGCTGATTTTAATTATCGCGCTACCATATTACGGATTACGTTATTTAGGGCAAGGCGATTTTTTCAGCGGACTTTCTACCGTACTCTCTACTAAAAAAGAACACCTTAATGCCATTGGCAGCAGTAAAGATGCCGTTCCTTTTTCTACCTTATTTACAGGCATGCTGATCGTAAACCTTTATTACTGGGGTATGGAACAGTACATTATCCAGCAGGTACTGGCAGCCAAAAGTTTAGAAGAAGGTCAAAAAGGGATCGCATTAACCTGTTTTGCCAAATTACTTTGTCCATTATTAATTAATATTCCAGGTTTAATCGCGGTGCACCTTTATCCGGTTTTAACCAATACCAACCAGGTTTTTCCTTTGCTTATTAAAGATGTATTGCCACCACTTTTAATGGGTTTATCGGCCTGTGTTCTTTTTGGGGCTGCCATTACCACCTTTAATGCCGGACTTAACAGTTCGAGTACCTTATTTCTCCTCAATTTATATAAACCGTTTATGGAGAAGAAAGGCAAAATGCTATCAGATAAAAGTTTGTTGAGGACAGGGCGGTTGTTTCAGATTTCGGTTTCGTTATTTGCCATGGTTTTTGCACCCTTTATTATCTTTTCAAAGCATGGTTTTTATGAATACCTGCAAAAAATAAGCGCTATTTTCAGCCTTCCCATCTTTACCATTATCTTTTTAGGATTTATTACCAAAAAAATGCCGCCTATTGCCGCTAAAATCGGTATGCTTTTCTTTATTTCTTGTTATGTAATGAGTGAGTGGGTATTTTCTATCCAAATGCATTATCTCCATACCCTTTCTATTATCTTTATTGTTACAGTTTTATTGATGCTGGGCATTTCGAAATTATACCCGAACCAAAATCCATACCACCTGGTACTCGACAATAAAATTGCAATTATTCCCTGGAGGAATAGGCATTACTATCATATTGTATTAGTCTCACTAATGGCGCTTGTCTTTTTTATTTTCTCCTCTTATATACTTGCTTAGTCCTGTAATTCAGGCGTTTATATATTTCGTATAAGTGCTTGGAATATTAAATATTTTGTTTATAATTGTATCTGAAAATTATAGGATAGGATAGGATAGGATAAAATTTTCATTTGCTTGCGTTCCAGCGTTTTATTTCCTTTTTAAAAAGGGCATAACAAGTAAATAAAATGTTAAAGATCATTTATCTAATCTAAACGATATTTTCATTAACCAAATAATCCCCAATTATGAGAAATTTTACAACTTATTGTGCAGTAATGCAAAGCCTACCTTCGATTGCTAAAGGATGGCCGACGGATCTACAAAGTCTTAAAGGACATTAATTTCTGTCGATCTACATCTATCTACAATTTTTTAATTCATCATTTAAAAGCTTATTAGCAAATGAAGCAATTATTTTTGTTTTGTAGGCACCTGTCGGTGTCTGGCAGGCTAAAAAATGCACTGGTATTGACAGGTTCGATGCTTGTATTTTTCCTGATTTTTATGCCTGTTAAAGGTTATTCCCAGGCAGGGAAGAAAACCATTACGGGTAAGGTTACCGATACGTTAGGGGTAGGGCTGCCCGGCGTAACCGTAGCGGTTGTAAACAAGGTTAACGTAGGTACGCAGACCGATAACAACGGGAAATTTGTACTTGATGTTGCTCCGGGCGAAATCCTCCGTTTTTCTTATGTAGGTTATCGCGAGCAAAGGGCAACAGTGGGTGCGGGTAACGTGATCAACATTAAACTAACCGAAGAAAATATGCTATCTGAAGAGGTGGTGATTACCGCTTTGGGGCAAAAGCAACGTAAGGAAGCTTTGGTAGGTTCGGTTACCACGGTGAAAGTGGGCAACCTTAAAATACCTTCGAGTAATTTAACCAATGCACTTTCGGGTCAGATAGCTGGTGTAATCGGTTATCAGCGCAGCGGACAGCCCGGGCAGGATAATTCGCAGTTTTTTATCCGTGGGGTAACTACTTTTGGTTACAAACAGGATCCATTGATTTTGATTGATAACGTAGAGTTAACGAGCTCGGATCTTGCACGGTTACAGGTTGATGATATCGAAAGTTTCTCCATCCTGAAAGACGCGAGTGCTACGGCATTATATGGCGCCAGGGGTGCAAACGGGGTAATTTTAGTGGCTACCAAATCTGGCAAAGAAGGCAAGGCTAAAATCAGTTTCCGGTTGGAAAATTCTTCCTCTCAATCTACTCAAAACTTGGAACTTGCCGATCCGATTACTTATATGAGGCTTTTTAATGAGGCTACTATAGGCAGGGGAATGGATCCGATGTTTACACCGAACCAGATCATCAATACCCAGGCAACGGTAAATAAAAGCCCAGGTTATAACGAATATGTTTACCCTGCAGTTGATTGGTTGGGCCTGTTATTCAAAAAAAGAACCAGTACCCAGCGTGCCAATATGAGTGTAAGCGGTGGCGGTGGTGTGGCCAGGTATTATATTGCGGGTTCTTACAATCTTGATAATGGTGTGCTTAATCAAGACGACAGGAACAATAACGATAATAACGTAAAATTCCGTAATTACCAGTTGCGTTCAAACATCAATATCGATTTAGGCAAAACTACCGAATTGGTGGTGCGTTTATCGGGTAATTTTAGCGAATACAATGGTCCATTGGCTACCGATGGTGGTTTTTCTACCGATCTTTATAATATTGCGGTGCATACCAGTCCGGTTATATTTCCGGCTTATTTCCCTGCTGATGCGGCCAATCAAAATGCACAGCACATTTTATTCGGAAATACCGGTGGTACAGGGGTAAACAGTATTTTATACAATAACCCTTATGCTGCATTGCTCCGCGGACATAAAAGTTCAAGTGAATCGCGTATGTCGGCACAACTGGAACTGAACCAAAAACTCGATTTCTTAACAGAAGGACTTTCGTTCAAATCGATTTTCAGCACCAACAGGTATTCTTACTTCGATTCATCAATGGCTTATTCACCATTTTATTATAACGTAGGTTCGTATGATAAAGGAAGCAATACATACGTGTTAAACTGGTTAAACTCCGCTACCGGAGATCCATCTAAAGTTCCTAATATTGCACAGGAATATCTGAGCTATTATCCTGGCGATCCAAACATTAGTACCTTTCTTTATGGACAGGCTTCTGTAAACTACGACCATACTTTTGGTCAAAGCCATACCATTAGCGGTACATTGATCGGGACTGCCCAACAGAACCTTTATAACAACGCAAAAGATCCAAAAACCAATACCCGGACTTTACAATACTCACTTCCTTACCGCAATTTAGGTTTGGCAGGAAGATTAACCTACTCGTACAAAAGCCGTTATTTCCTTGAAACCAACTTTGGTTATAACGGATCGGAGAGGTTTTCGGAAAATCACCGTTTTGGTTTCTTCCCAACCATTGGTGCAGGATGGATTGTTTCGAACGAAAAATTCTGGATAGGCGGAATTGCAAATGTGGTTAACCGATTGAAATTGAGAGGTAGTTTTGGTTTGGTGGGTAACGATGCCATCGGATCGCAACGCTTTTTCTACCAATCAGATGTGAATTTAAATGGCGGTGGAAATTATGCTCAATTTGGTTATAATGGTGCGGCTACCCGCCCAGGGGTATACATCAACAGTTACGAAAATACCGATATTACCTGGGAAACTTCGCGCCAAACGAACATCGCTTTAGAAGCTACGCTTTTCAAAAACATGAACATTATTGCAGAGGTTTATAATAACGACCGCTACAATATTTACATGATCCGTAAAAATGTGCCAAGTACACTGGGTTTGGAGGCTATTGATCCCAACACTGGCGCACCTGATATTGGTGCCAACATTGGTAAGGCGCGATCAAGAGGGATCGATTTATCGCTTGATTATAAGTTTAACGTAAATGCATTTTCTTTTGCGGTACGGTCTAATTTAACTTTTGCCAAAAATAAATACATCAATTACGAGGAGCCGCAGTGGGCAGAAGCTTACCGTTACACTACTGGTCAGCCTATTAGCAGAAACTATGGTTACATTGCCGAGCGTTTGTTTGTTGATGATAAAGAGGTGGCAAATTCACCAACACAGATTTTTTCTACAGGAGGCAAACCGCCAAGGGCAGGTGATATTAAATACCGCGATTTAAATAATGATGGTAAAATTGATGATGCTGATAAAGCTTACATTGGTTTCCCTCAATCGCCAGAAGTGGTGTATGGTTTCGGTTTCAGTTCTTCATACAAAGGTTTCGATCTATCAGCCTTTTTTACCGGACAGGATAGAATGACTTTCTTTATCGATCCGCGGAAAGTTAGCCCTTTTGTACCAAGTGATCAGCAGTATATTTATGGTAATACACAATTGCTGAAAGATTTTGCCGATAACCATTGGTCGCCGGAAAACCAAAACCTGTATGCACTATACCCACGATTGGCGGTAAATGCTGCAGATCTGGAAAATAATGCACAAACCAGTACCTGGTGGATGAGGAATGGCCGTTTATTAAGGCTTAAATCGGTTGAACTTGGCTATACGCTTCCACAGCGTATTTCGAGTAAAATCAAGCTGAACTCATGCCGCATTTATTTAAACGGTTTAAACCTGATTACCTGGAGTCCATTTAAAATGTGGGACCCGGAGCAGGGCGGAAACGGTTTTGCCTATCCAATACAAAAGGTATTCAATGTTGGTCTTAACGTAACCTTATAATGAAAACGATAAAAACATATTTTACATACGGCTGCATCATGATGGTGCTGGGTACTTTTGTATCCTGTAAAAAGTATCTCGATATCACACCCGATAACTTAGGTACGCTTGATTATGCTTTCAGGAACAGGAATGAAGCCGAAAACTATTTATATTCTTGTTATGCTTACCTGCAGCGCATGAATGATGCGGCTTCAAACCCGGGTTTTACGACCTCATCGGAGCTGATTTATTCTAACACACTCGATAATTACCAGGGTTTTAACCGTACAGGTTTTAACTTATTAAGGGGTACACAAACGACAGCAAACCCAGGTTTAAATGCATGGGATGGCAGCGAAGGCAGTTATAGCCTTTGGCGTTCCATCAGGATCTGTAACATCATGCTCGAGAATATTGATAAACCGATTGATCTGGGTGCTGCAGAAAAACAACGCTGGATTGCCGAAACTAAATTTTTAAAAGCCTATTATCACTATGTGCTTTTTAAAATGTATGGTCCCATTCCGTTAATTAAAACCAATCTGGCCATTAATAGCAGTACTGATGAGGTGCGTGTTAAAAGGGTGCCAGTTGACGAAACAGTTGAATATATTGTATCTCTATTGGATGAAGCCATCCCTAATCTACCCGCTGTAATCAGCAGTCAGGCAACTGAATTGGGTAGGGTAACCAGTGTAATTGCGTTATCGGTTAAGGCCGATGTATTGGCAACAGCCGCAAGTCCGCTTTTTAACGGTAATCCTGATTATGTAAGCTTTAAAGATAAAGATGGAGTGAGTCTGTTTCCTGCAGCTTATGATGCGCAAAAATGGAAAAAAGCTGCTGATGCGGCTAAAGCGGCCATTACTGCTGCAGAAGGTCAGGGTATTAAATTATATACCTTCCAATCGCCAACAACCGTGGGTAAATTATCCGATTCGTTAAAAAGAGAATTGGATGTACAGAATGCCGTGACCGAAAAATGGGAGCTAAACGCCGAAATTATCTGGGCATCAAATCCTGAATTTAGCTATCAGGGTTTTGCAACACCAAGGCTTACTGCAAAATCGGCAGTAAACAATTTTTCTAATCCTTCTACTTTTTCTGCGCCGATAAGTACACAGGAACTTTTTTATACGGTTAACGGTGTGCCGATCAGCGAAGATAAAACCTGGGATTATGCAGGCAGGAATACCATTAAAGTGGGTGATAATGCCAGCCGTTATTATATTCAGCAAGGTTACGAAACCATTAAAGGCCATTTTGCACGCGAAACCCGCTTTTACGCCGATATCGCTTTTGATGGTGGTATCTGGTTTGGTAATGGAAGAAATAATCAGGACGATCCAGCCAATCCATTATACTATGTTTCGGCCAGGGGAACCGGGCTTGCAGCACCGAGCGATAACATCAGATTGAATATTACAGGTTACTGGCCAAAGAAACTGGTCAATTATGCCTCTGTGTATGATGATGGTTTTCAGCCATCGCCATTCCGTTTACCATTAATCAGGCTGGCCGGTTTATATTTACTTTATGCCGAGGCACTGAATGAGGTAAGTGGACCAAGCACGGAAGTATTTACCTATGTTGATAAAGTAAGACAAAGAGCAGGTTTACAGGGCGTACAGGCATCATGGACAAACTTTTCAAAAAACCCGAATAAATTTAATACCAAAGATGGTTTAAGGCAGATTATTCACCAGGAAAGAAGGATCGAGCTGTGTTTTGAAGGGCAGAGCGGCTGGGATTTAAGAAGATGGAAAGAACTTCAGGCAGTTTTAAATAACCCTATACAGGGCTGGAGCATCAATAATGCCGATGCGATAAACTATTACCGTCCAACTACCCAGTTTATCCCTGTTTTTGGCTTAAAAGATTATTTATGGCCAATCAGAAGTTACGATCTGGTTGTAAATCCAAACTTAGTTCAAAATCCTTATTGGTAGTTTAAAATATTAAAGATATGAAACGTATTAAATATAGTATTTACCTGGTGCTTATCGTTTCCGTTTTGGCCAGTATTGCTGCCTGTAAAAAAATGGAAACTTATAACGATCCGGCTTCGTCTGACATGACCAAGCCTGGGGTGGTAACCAATATTAAAGTAGATAATTTTAATGGCGGCGCTTATATTACTTATTCTTTGCCAAATTCAAAAAACCTTTTGTATGTACTGGCACAGTATAAAATAAATGGCGTAACCACCAGAGAAACTAAATCGAGTTATTATTCTGATTCGATTATGGTGGATGGTTTTGCCAAAAAGCAGGGTTACGATGTTACCTTATATGCCGTAAGCAGGGCAGAGGTTAAATCCGATCCTGTGGTGGTAAAAGTTAATCCCGATACCCCGCCTTATTTACTGGCTAAACCAACCATTAACGCCGAAGCTGATTTTGGCGGCATCAAAATTACAGGTACAAATCCAGCTAAAAATAACCTGGGGATTATCCTTTTGGGTGTTGGCAATAATAATGTTTCGGATGTAATCGATCAGCATTATGGCAAAACTGAAGTGATCAATTATTCGGTAAGGGGTTATGCTCCGGTGGCGAAGAAAATAGGTTATTACGTAACTGATAATTTTGGAAACATCTCTGATACTACTTATACAACTGTTACACCTTTCTTTGAAACCTTACTGGATAGAAATAAATTTTTCCAGTACAGGCTTCCTACAGATGGCGTGATTGCTTATGGCTGGGATCTGCCTTACTTATGGGATGGAAAAACAGATGGTAACTCTAACGGGTGGCACACGGCGCCGGGTGGTGCAATGCCTGCAATCGCTACATTTGGTTTGGGAGTAAGCGCAAAACTAAGCCGCTTTATTTTATGGGAAAGACCAGATGGTGGCGATAAGTATGCTTATGGGCACGGAAATCCTAAAGTATTTTCGGTATGGGGTTCTGATGTGGCTGCTCCACGCGATGCGCAACTTCCTTTATCAGCACCAGAGGGCACCATTATCGGCGACTGGATCAATATGGGTAATTATAATTATCCTAATCCTCCCTCAGGTTTAGCGCCTGTTGCACATACCACGGCAGATAACGATTTTGTAAAAGCAGGTGTAAGTTTCAATTTCCCGTTAAGCAATCCAAAAGTACGTTATGTGCGCCTTTCGGTAAGTACAACATGGTCTAACGGTACCTTTGCTCATGCGATGGAAATGGCCTTTTACGGCGATCCACGGTAGTTAATGATAATATAAAAAGATAAATTTTCAGATATGAAAAGTATATATAAAATTAGCGGTTTGCTGTTATTGCTGGTAACCGTAATCATCAGCTGTACCAAAGATGATCTTGCCTTTAAAGAATACTTAAAAGATGGTGAAATTGTGTACCCGGGCCGCGTAGCTAATATTGTTACCAAACCTGGTAATTTACGAACAGGCTTGTGGTGGAATCCAAGTCCAGATCCAAGTATAACCAAATATGTGGTGTACTGGAATAACAGTGCCGATTCGGTAGTGATTACACCTACCACCCATAATCCACTGGATACGATTAAAGTAACCATCCCGAATTTGAAGGAATATACCTATACTTTTACGGTTTATTCTTACGATGCACAGGGACATAAATCTATTCCGATTGAAGCCAGAAATGTAAGGGTTTTTGGTCCATTGTATCAATCAGGCTTATTAAACAGACCTTATAATGTGATAGATCCTTACTTTATTAACAGCACCAATTCTGTACAATTAAACTTTAATACACCCGATACCATTAATGTAAATACTGTGGTGAGGTATACTAATGTGGCTGGATCAACAGTAGATAAAATACTTTTGCCCCGTGATACTTCGATTACCCTGAACGACTACAAGCCTGGTACTGCAATCCAGTATAAATCATCGTACATTCCTGGTAAAGGTTCATTGGATGTATTTGCTGTGAGTGATTTCTCTGTTTTTCCAGAAATTGTACCAAGATATGTGCTTTGTAACCGATCGCTTTTTAACGAAGTTCATTTACCAGGCGATGCGCAGACTTACGAGTCGGGTACCAGCATCAGTAAATTGTGGGATGGAAGCGTTGGTCCGCAGGGCTATCCGAATATTTTCCATAGCGCAGGGAACAGCGGTATGCCACATGTAATTACCTTCGATTTAGGTAAAATATATACCAATTTGTCCCGTATAGAAGAAACCGGAAGAGATTGTTGTAATAATCCAGATCGTTTTGAAGTTTGGGGAACTGCCGATCTAAGCAATGCCACCACAACATTATCTGCAAGCGATAATAGTTGGCCCGCACAGGCAATAAGTAAAGGGTGGACGCTTTTAAAAGACGTAACCAGAACTGATGATGGAAAAAATGCTTTTACTTCGGAATTGGATAACGGAGGTAAACCGATTCGTTATATTCGCATCAGGATCAAGCATGTAACCAATGGCGATGGCAATTATAGCAATATGAGCGAAATCAGGTTCTGGAATATACAATAACCTTTTTAAACAGTTTTTTGCGAGGACTTTAACAGATGGCGGTCATCTCGACTGAAGCATTTCAATACAATGGTCGTCATTGCGAGAAGGCTTTTTCAGCCGACGAAGCAATCTATCTTGCAGTAATCACAAGCAGAAAAGATTGCTTCGTCGGTACCTCCTCGCAATGACGAGTTTTCTATTGAAGTATTTTTATGGTAGCGGACAAACATTCGGGACCGTGCTTCATCCGACAGCTTTCGGATCGGGATAATTAATAAAGTACAACACACACAAATGAAAAATGAATTTTAAACAACTGACGGGTATTGCGCTCTTTTCGCTTTTCATCAGTAAAAATGCTTTTGCCCAGCAAAAACCATTATTGCTCTGGTATGATAAACCTGCCAAAATCTGGGAAGAAACCCTTCCTTTGGGCAATGGTAAACTCGGTATGACGCCAGATGGTGGCGTTACCAAAGAGAATATCGTACTAAATGATATTACTTTATGGAGCGGAGGGAAACAGGATGCCAATAATTACGAAGCCTACAAAAGTCTGCCGAAAATCAGGCAACTGATATTAGAAGGTAAAAATGATGAAGCACAGGAACTGGTTAACCGCGATTTTGTTTGCAAAGGACAGGGTTCGGGGGGAGCAACCTGGGGTAAATACCAAACATTGGGCAATTTGCAGCTTGATTATCAATATCCAGGTGTTAAAAAAACAAAACCGGAGGTTTACAAAAGAACTTTATCGTTGGATAAAGCCGTGGCGACAACCGAATTTACGCTCAATGGCGTAAAATACAAAAGGGAATATTTCTGCAGTTTTGATGATGATGTAAATATTATCCGCATCACTGCCGATCAGCCTAAAAAGCTGAACTGCAATATTTCCATCAGCCGGCCCGAAAAAGCCACCTTGGCCAGTCAGGGCAATGAACTATTAATTTTTGGTCAGCTAGATAATGGAACGGATGGAAAAGGCATGAAGTACATGAGCCGCGTGAGTACTAAATTGAAAGATGGTTCAGTTACGAGCGAAGGCAATGTCCTTAAAATAAAGGATGCGACCGAAATTATTATTTACGTTGCGGCGGAGACCGATTTTAAACACGCCGATTTCGAAGCAAGGGTGAAAAATGTTCTTCAGCAAGCAAAAAAGAAAGCTTATGCAGAAGAACTGGCCAAACATAGCGCAAACTTTGGCAAGCTGTTTAACCGCTTAAAAATTAATTTAGGCGAAGGTGAAGCTGCGAAACTGCCAACCGATGTAAGGTTAGATCATTTCTATAAAGATTATAAAAATGATGTTTCGTTAAGTGCATTATTTTTCCAGTTTGGCCGCTATTTAAGCATCAGCAGTACCAGAGTAGGACTTTTACCCCCAAATCTTCAGGGTTTGTGGGCCAATCAGATTAATACCCCCTGGAACGGCGATTACCATCTGGATGTTAACGTACAGATGAACCACTTTGCCATCGAACCGGCCAATTTATCGGAGCTAAACCTTCCATTGGCTGAACTGGTAAGGAATTTAACCGAACATGGCACAAAAACGGCCAAAGCCTATTACAATGCCGATGGCTGGATTGCCCACGTGATTACCAATGTTTGGGGCTTTACCGAACCTGGTGAAAGTGCGTCATGGGGAGCTTCAAATGCAGGTTCGGGCTGGTTATGCAGTAACCTTTGGGATCATTTCGCTTACAGTCGCGATTTAAAATACCTGAAAAGCATTTATCCGATCTTAAAAGGATCAGCCGCATTTTACCAGAGTGTTTTGATCAAAGATCCAAAAACGGGCTGGTTGGTTACTTCTCCTTCCGTATCGCCCGAAAATACTTTTTACCTGCCCAATGGGAAAACCGCAAGCATTTCGATGGGACCAACCATTGATAACCAGATTGTAAGGGAACTTTTTAATAACGTCATCACCGCGGCAAAACTGCTTAAAGTTGATGTCGCCTTTAGCGCCTCGCTAAAAGAAAAACTTAAATCGATTCCGCCAGTTGGCGTAATCAGCAAAGACGGACGCATACAGGAATGGCTGGAAGATTATAAAGAAACCGATCCACAGCACCGTCACATTTCGCATTTATATGGCGTTTATCCGGCAGGTTTAATCACACCAACTTCAACCCCGGCTTTAGCTGAAGCCGCAAAAAAAACACTCGAAGTTAGGGGAGATGACGGGCCAAGTTGGTCGATTGCTTATAAACAGTTATTTTGGGCAAGGTTACAGGATGGGAACCGGGCATTTAAATTGTTCAGGGAGATTTTAAAACCTACTTTGCGTACCGATATCAATTATGGTGCAGGTGGGGGTGTTTACCCGAATATGTTATCGGCCGGACCACCGTTCCAGATTGATGGTAACTTTGGTGCCGCTGCAGCCATTGCCGAAATGCTGATCCAGAGTCACGATGGTTTTATCGAACTGCTACCTGCTATTCCGGATGCATGGAAAGCCTTTGGCGAAATTAAAGGATTAAAAGCGAGGGGCAATTTTACTGTTAATATGAACTGGAAGGATGGTAAAATTACTTCCTATAAAATAGCTTCGGCAACACCGCAGAAAGTAAAAGTTAAAATAAACGGAAAACTGACTACAATAACTTCGGTTAAAATTTAGAACGATACATGATTTTTAAATTTTTATTCAAACATCAGGCTCTTTTAATTTTAAGCATACTGCTCTTTTTTGGCAGATCTGCCTCGGCAATCATTATTAATTATGGTAAAACCGGAAAAATAGACTACAACCTTAAAGCCGGCACTTTTAATGTTTCTGATGGAACAAATCAACTGTTGCTAAATGGTTTTTCGCAGGCCGAATACCAGAAAACATTGCTCAGTTCTAAAACCTATGATAAGATCAACTATACTCAAACACCCATTAAAAATCGCTTTGGGACTGGTATTCAGCATATATTCTGGTTAAGAAAAAATGGTTTGCCTACCATGCAGCAGATATTTTATACTTATACCGATAAAAATTATTTTATAATCGAAATTGCGCTACAAGGTGTCGGTTTATCCATTAATCATATGGTTCCCCTAAATGGAAATTTGATTGATCAGGAGCATACCGATACACCCACAAGTTTATTTGTACCTTTTGATAACGATACCTTCATTTCTTATAATACCGTATCCTTAAAAGCGAATGTTAGCAATCCAAGTGCAGAAGTTAGCGCATTATATCACGATCAATCGCGAAATGGTTTTGTAATCGGTTCTATAGATCACAGCAACTGGAAAACAGGGATCATTACCGCGATGGATAACGACAAAAAAATTGGTATCCAAGCCATTTGTGGTTATACTGAAGAAAGCATTACCCGCGATAAAATTCCGCATGGTTATTTAAGTGGCAACTCAATCAGTTCGGCGAAAGTATTTTTCGGTGCTTTTGATGACTGGCGTTTGGGCATGGAAACTTATGCCAAACTAAACAGGATTTCGGAACCGCCTATTGTTTTTAAATGGAATAAAGCCACACCAGTGGGTTGGAACAGCTGGGGTGCCATGCAGGAGAAAATTACGCTAGAGAAAGCCAATCAGGTAACTGATTTTTTTGCCGATAGTTTAAAAAAATTCAGGAGCGGAGGCGTAGCTTATATCGATCTCGATTCGTACTGGGATAATCTGCTAAAAGGTGGTTTGACGGGTGATTACTCCAAACTAAAAGCCTTTGCCGATCATGCTAAATCAAAAGGGTTAAAGCCTGGTATTTATTGGGCACCTTTTGTTGATTGGGGTTTTGCAGGGGGTGGCAACCGCAAAGCAGAAGGAACTGATTATACCTTTGGTGAGATGTGGACGAAAGTTGGCGCTGGTTATCACGATATTGATGGCGCACGGGCATTGGATCCAACGCATCCGGGTACGCAGCAACGCATTGCAACTGTAATTAAAAAGTTTAAAGAATGCGGTTTTGAAATGATTAAAATCGACTTTTTAGGTCATGCCGCCATAGAATCCAATCATTTTTACGATCCGAAAATTACAACAGGTATGCAGGCTTACAAAGTCGGAATGGAGTTTTTGTTAAAACAACTCGATGGTAAAATGCTGATTTATGCTGCTATTTCACCAAACCTGGCTTCTGGAAGGTATGTACATGTACGCCGCATTGCCTGCGATGCGTTTAAATCGATAAAAGATACCGAATATACTTTAAACAGTGTAGGCAATGGCTGGTGGCAAACCTACCTTTACGATTATATCGATGCCGACCATGTGGTATTCTCTGATCAATCTGATCAGGAAAATACGGCCAGGTTTTTATCTGCAATTGTTACAGGTACCTGCATCACCGGCGATGATTTTTCACGCAAGGGTAAATGGACAAGCACTGCCCGGCGTTTGTTGAACAATACCAAAATCTTAAAGATTTTAGAGGATGGAAAAGCATTTGTTCCGGTAGAAGGAAACAGAGGAAAATCGGCTTCACAGCTTTTTGTTAAGCAGGTGGGTAATGTAAAATACCTGGCCATATTTAATTATGGTGACGAAGCGAAGGATTTTAAAATTGATTTTTCAAGAATCGGTTTAAAAGCGGATAAATTATACAGCGCTGAAAATCTGATCAGCCAAAAAGTCGAATCCTTTAAAAACTACCAAACGCTGAATTTGACCGGAAAAGATGCCCTCCTCCTTAAAATTATGGTCAAACCCTAACTTAAATCAACCCTCTATCTATAAAAAACATTAGCGATTACTATTGAAAACACAAATGAACAAATCAGATCAATTTACAGGTTACATCAGGCATGGCGCATTGGCCATTGCCGTTTCCATTTTTGCCGTAACCCAGCTCAACGCCCAAACCATTATTCCTATCGAAACTGCCCATAATGCGCTGGTTTTACAGGCCGACGCGAAAAAAGATGTAAACACCATATTTTTTGGGAAAAAACTTGCCGATAAACAAGAATATGCACAGGTTAGCGGTCAGTACAAACAAACAGAAGATTATACCGGACAGTTAAATTCGGCTTACACACCATCGGGGTCAAGAAACCTGGTTGAACCGGCCATTAGTGTTACACACGCAGATGGTAATAATTCGCTCGACCTTAAATATGTTGATCATAGCGTTACCGCAATTGATGATAATGTAAGTTTGTTAAAGATCAGGTTAAAAGATCCGGTGTACAATTTCGAAGTAACGCTGTTTTATAAATCTTTTTACAAACAGGATGTAATAGAGCAATGGACTGAAATTAAACACAACGAAAAAGGTATCGTGGTATTGAATAAATATGCTTCTGCAAATCTGCATCTAAAATCGCCACATTTTTGGCTTAACCAGTACCATGGCGATTGGGCAAAGGAAATGCAGCCCGAACAGAGTGAAATTACCCATGGTATTAAAACTTTGGATAGCAAGTTGGGTACCAGGGCCAACCTTTTTCAGCCCTCAGTTTTTATGATTTCGATGGATAAACCTGCTGAGGAAAATGAAGGCAACGTTTTATATGGCGCTTTGGAGTGGAGCGGTAATTTCAAGGTCGATCTGGAACTCGATTATCAGGATAACCTGCGCATTATTGCGGGTATGAATAATTATGCTTCGCCATACAGCTTAAAACCGGGCGAAGTTTTTGCAACACCAGCTTTTTTATATACTTTTTCTGATCAGGGAAAAGGTGATGCGAGCAGAAAATTACAGAGCTGGGCACGGAATTATAAAATATTGGATGGTAAAGGCAGTCGCTTAACGCTTTTGAACAACTGGGAAGCCACTTATTTCGACTTTAACGAACAAAAACTGGCCGATTTATTAAAAGATACCAAAAAACTGGGTGTCGATTTCTTTTTGCTCGATGATGGCTGGTTTGGGAATAAATATCCACGGAATGATGATCATGCGGCACTGGGCGACTGGCAGGAAAACAAAAAGAAACTTCCTAACGGCATTGCCTCACTGGTAAAAGAAGCTGATAAAGTGGGAACCCGGTTCGGGATCTGGATTGAACCTGAAATGGTGAGCCCTAAGAGCGAATTGTACGAAAAACATCCTGATTGGGTAGTGAAACAGCCGAACCGCCCGGAATATTATTTCAGGAACCAGCTGGAGCTTGATCTTTCGAATCCAAAAGTGCAGGATTTTGTTTTTGGAGTGGTTGACGATCTGTTTACCAAAAACCCGAAACTCGCCTACATTAAATGGGATTGTAATGCAGTAATTTATAATGCTTATTCTGCGCATTTAAAAAATCAGTCGCACTTTTATATCGATTATGTAAAGGGCTTGTATAGTGTTTTACAACGCATTCGTTCCAAATACCCAACCGTACCGATGATGTTATGTTCGGGTGGCGGCGGCAGGGTAGATTATGCTGCTTTACAGTATTTTACAGAATTCTGGCCAAGCGACAATACCGATCCGTTAGAAAGGATTTTTATGCAGTGGGAATACTCTTATTTTTATCCTGCCATCAGCAGTTCTAATCATGTAACTGATTGGGGCAAACAATCGATAAAATTCCGTACTGATGTAGCCATGATGGGCAAACTGGGTTTCGATATTGTGGTGAGTAAACTGCCTGAAAAGGAACTTCAGTTTTGTCAGGATGCGATTAAAAATTATAATGAGGTGAAAGAAATTATCTGGCAGGGCGAACAATACCGTTTGGCCGATCCACGTGCAGGCAGCGTAGCCTCAATGTTATATGTAAACGAACAGAAAACGGAAGGTGTGATCTTTAATTACCTGGTAAATTACCGTTATGGAGAGGGAAGTAAGTATCCTGTAAAATTAAATGGTTTAGATGCCAATAAAAAATATCAAATCAAAGAGATTAACCTTTTTCCGGGTACTAAATCGCCAATTGATGGCAGCAAAATTTACACAGGAGATTTTTTAATGAAGGTTGGTTTTAACCCGGTTTTAACTACCGATAGAACGAGTGTGGTGCTGAAGTTTGAGGAGGTAAAGTAGTTTAAAGGAGTACGTTATTAATAAAGTCCGTTATTGCGAGGAGGAACGACAAAGCAATCTTAAAGCGCACGCTAATAGCGATCGTTGTAAGATTGCTTCGTCGGCTGAAAAAGCCTTCTCGCAATGACGGACTTTTTGCCTGTTAGTTGTTCGTGTTCTCGCGCAGGCCCGTCATCTCGACCGTAGCATAGCGGAGAGATCTATCTGTCTCCGTAGTTCTTGTCCTCACGCACCACTTGCGAGGGTTTATTCGTAACTGAATTAAAGAAATAATAGGCCCTTCGACTACGCTCAGGCTGACCTAACGAAGAGATGAACCTTGTAATAGATTTCTCGGCTTCGTTGCACCCGATAGTTAACGGGGCCGCTCGAAATGACGATTTTTCTTATGATGACCATCCGCGAGTAATTGACTCTGGACTGAGGACTAAAGACTTTGGACTCAAAACTACTCCAAACTACTCTTCCCCGTTCATAAATGCCCGTGGATTCTTTCCAAACTGCTTTTTAAACTCCCTGCTAAAGTATTTCGGATCGTTGAAGCCCACCTGATAGGCCACCTCATAAATCGTAAACCTGTTTTGTTTAAATAACTCCATGGCCTTTTTTAAACGGATCGATTTTACAAAATCATTTACCGAAAGGTTGGTGAGCTGTCTGATTTTTTTGTAGAGTACCGGTTTGCTCATACCGATCATCGAAGCCAGTTCTGATACCCCAAAATCTTCATCTGCAATGTGCTGATCGATATAGCCCAGTAATTTTTGCATAAAAGCTTCATCAACGGCATTAATGGTGAGTTCTTTTGGCTGCAGATGGATGTGTTTCAGGAACTTTTGGCGCATTACCTGTCTCGACATCAGTAAATTGCGTACGTTGAGCAAAAGTAACTCCGGACTAAAAGGCTTGGTGATGTAGGCATCAGCACCAGTTTCTAAACCGCTCACCTGGTGGATATGCGACGAACGGGCGGTAAGTATAATCACCGGAATATGACTGGTGCGCTCGTCCTGTTTAAGGCGGCGGCAAAGTTCGATACCATCCATAACCGGCATCATGATGTCGCAGATAATCAGATCGGGGAGCATTTCTACAGCTGTTTCCCAACCCAGTAAGCCGTTTTCACTTTCGGCAATCTGGTAGTTATTGCCAACTAAAGAAGTGATTAACGATCTGATTTCACTATTATCTTCAACCACCAAAATGGTTTCAGCAGCCGGATCCATTTCTTTTTCAGGATTTATCACCGTGATTGTTTCCTCTGCCTGTTGTGTGTAAAGGTCGGGGTGGGCAGGATAATCTTTTACCCCATCAAAAAGTGCTGTTTTTAAATGCGATTTCCCCTTTTTTAACTTTACGGTAAATTTGGTGAAACCCCTTGAACCATTTTTGGCAGGCGTACTTTCTACCGCAATGCTTCCCTGGTGTTCCTCAACAATAGCTTTTGATAAGGCAAGCCCGATACCCGACCCAATGTGGCTCTGCTGCTCATCTACCTGGAAATAATCGCTAAACAAACCTCTAAGGCTTTCGGCAGGAATACCCAGGCCATTATCAGAAATACTGATGGTTACATCATCATCCAATTCGAGCACAGAAACTGAAATTTTACCTCCTTTATCGCAGAATTTAAAGGCATTGGATAAAAGGTTGAACAATACCTTTTCGAGCTGTCGTTTATCAAAAAACAGATTGATGTTTTCTTGTCCGTGTATAAATTCATACTGAATGCCATTAGCCTGCGCCAGATGAGAGAAGGAGATAAAAATTTCATTGATAAATTCGATGATATTATCTTCGGTAACATGCAAAGTAAGGTGCCCGGTTTCGGCTTTTCTAAAATCCATTAGTTCCGTAATCAAACGCATGAGCCTGTTGGCATTGTTTTTTATGGGAATTAGCTGCCGGTTTAGCTCGGTATCGGTTTGGTATTGATTAGAAAGATTTTCTAATGGGCCAAGAATCAGTGTAAGCGGGGTTCTGATCTCATGCGCTACGTAAGTGAAGAAATTCAGTTTCATTTTCTGCATATCTTCAGTACGTTTTAATAATGCACGCACAAAAAGATAACGCACAATCAGGAACAATAATCCGGAAAAAAAGGCCAGGTAAATGAAATAGGCCCACCAGGTTGCCCAAAAGGGTGGGAGTATGATAATATTTAGTGAAGCTGCTTTACCACCCGGATTTCCATCGTTATTATTGCCCGTAACCATAAAGGTATAATTGCCCGAAGGCAGATCGGCATAACTTACACTAGGTACATCGGTTTTTGTCCATGCTTTACTATGGCCTTTAAGCATATAACTGTAGCTGTTTTTTTCGGGTTTGATATAGTTGAGCAGTGCAAAGTCAATGCTGAAATTATTTTCATCGTGTTTAAAGGTAATTTGTGGTGTGTTTTGGATAGCTTTCTTTAATATTCCATCGCCACCGTTTACCTCTACAGGCTGATTGAACAGTTTAAGTCCGGTAAAGGTGATGGGGGCAACATTTTTGTTAATGTCGATCTGTTTCGGATAAAACGCAGTCAATCCATCGTATCCCCCAAAGAAGAATTTGCTATGGCTATCTTTTAAAAAAGAATTGATGTTAAAATTGTTTCCTGCAAGTCCATCGCTTTTAGTGTAGTTGATAAATTTTCCTGTGCTGGTAACCAGTTTGGATAAGCCTTTATCAGTGCTGATCCATAAGTTCTTTTCCTCATCTTCGATTATTCCAAATACATTGCTGTTTGGCAGTCCATCTTTTTCATTATAATTCTTGAACTTTCTGCTTTTATAGTCGAAGATGCTCAATCCACCCAAAGCTGTTCCGATACCGATATTTCCATTTTTCAACTGCATGATGCAATTGATATAATCTGACTTTAGACCTTTGGTATTGGCTTTATTCTGATAATAAGCTGTAATTCTTTTTAAGGTAGGATTGTAGGCATATAATCCTGCCCTGGTGCCGATCCAGAGGTTTTTGGCCTGATCCTCAAAAATCACCTGAATATATTTATTCCGTATGCTTTTCTCTAAAATGCTTTTAACGGTTGTGCCGGCATACACACCATTTGTTTTAGATAGGGTAGATAAACCATCCCTGGAGCCCACCCAAACCATTCCATTACTATCTTCCGTTATCGCGATGACTTCGGCACCGCCAGGCGAATTTTTTACATCCTTAACATTGATTATTTTTCTGAAATTCTGCGCAGATGGATTAAAAACATACAGACCGCCACGGTGTGTACCCACCAATAACTGTCCCGTTTTATCGAGGCATAATGTTTTAATCAGATTCGAGTTCAGTCCGTTGCTGTTGTTTGGTTCCGATCTGTAATAGGTAAAGGTATTTTTGCTGCGGTTTACATAATTTAAGCCGCCACCTTCCGTTCCGATCCAAAGGTTATGGTATTGATCTTCGGCCATGGCACTCACAATATTGCTGCTCAGGCCCTGTTGTTTTTTCGAATTCCGGTATACCGTAAATGGCGTGGCAGAGGGATAAACCACATTAACGCCTTTATAAAATGTACCTACATACATGGAACCGTTTAAATCCTGGAAAATACTGTGAATGGAATTTTGGCTCAGCCCGCTGCCCTGTTCCGGATCGTAGCGGTAATTGCTGAATTTACGGGTATTGGGATCGAAGATACTTAAACCTTCCTGTGTGCCAATCCAGATGTTTCCTGTTTTATCACAGGTGAGTTTACGGATATCGTTATTTACAATTGAATTAGCATCTGTAGCACTGGTTTGGTAACGTGTAAAGGTTTTATGTTGGTAATCGAATAGGTTTAAACCACTGTAAGTACCCAGCCAAAGGCGCTTTTGTTTATCGATGATGATGCTTTTTACCGCATTGGAACTGATGCTTTTTGCATCGTTGGCCCTGTGCCTGAAAATCTCGAAATGATATTTTCCTTTTACCTGATAAATTCGAACTAAACCATTAAATGTACCTACCCAAAGGTTCTGCCGGTCATCTTTAAAAACTGAAAAGATGAGATTTATCCCTGTTTTATGATCGGGTTTATCAAAAAGGAATTTTTTAAAAACCTGCTTTTCGGCATTAACGACCAGATTGAGCCCGTTATAAGTACCGATCCAGATATTTTGCTGAGGATCTTCGTATACACACTCTACCGAATCGCAGCTGAAAGATTTTGAAGAGCTTTTTTTGTTGATCCTGATAAAACGATCGCTTTTTTCATTGTAGAGATTTAATCCATTTTCGGTACCCACCCATAACCGTCCTTTGCTGTCGCTCAATAGGGTGGTAATTACATTATCCGAGATGCTGTTCTGGTTGTCGGAACTGCTATTGTAAATTTTAAAACGGTAGCCATCATAGCGGTTTAGTCCATGCCGGGTTCCCATCCAGATCAGCTGGTTTTTATCCTGTGCGATGGCCATCACCGAATTTTGCGACAAGCCATTCTCCATCGTAAGGTGATTAAATACAATGGGCTTTTGCGCGTACAGGGATGTGCATATCAAAAGCAGCAGACAGAATCCTATTGCGCTAAAACGCGGCTTCATCATTTAGGTTAGTTTTATTTGGGATCGTGGTATTTCACTTTAAATATAGGGCGAATTGATTAAAATATGGAAGAATTGCCATTTTTCTACCCTTTCATTTACAATTTTCGACCTTTTTAATTTTACGCCCAACTAGTTTTGGTAAAGCCAATACAAGGTGATAAAAGAGCATTCACCAGCAGTAATTAACCAATCCTGTAATTGGCTTAACCAAATTTAACTAACAACCAACGCTGTGGGCAAATCTGATATCAACCATCCGATAGCCAACAGTAAATATTAACCAAACCAACCATGAAACAAAAATTACTTTTATTAAGCACAGTGCTTTTAAAGTTTAGGAGAATGTATGGGCATTTTTTGTCTGTATGCGAGAACCGACAGAAATGGATAACTGTATTTCATTAATGCTTGTCTTTCAAGTTTATTAAAATCAATATCCCTAAACAATCAACTCCTAAAATTTATGAACCTGTTTACACTTAAAAGGCATTGCCTGATGCCTGCACTTGCGCTGCTGTTTTTTAGCTCCTGCAAAAAAGACACTTACACCTCTGATGTTTTTGTAAAGAAACAATGGAAGGTAGACCTCTCTGCCACGAAAGTTTTGCCCGCCATTAGCGGCAGAACAGACCATGCGGTAGCAATGGTATACCTGATGGATAACATGGAAGTGCATTACGATATCTATTTCGATAAAACACTCGAAAATAATGATGCTCCCGGAAATGCCAAAATCTACCTCGGTACCGAAACTACTTCGGGTACAGTTTTTATCGATTTAAAAACACCTGCATTTAATGCTAACCGCGAAACTTCGGGTTCGGTAGCGGTTGATGCCGCAACAGCCTCAAAACTGCAGAGCGAAAAAATATACCTGCAGATTTCTTCTACCCAACAACCCAATGGCCTGGTGCGCGGACAACTTAATTAATAGGAAACCAAAACCAAATAAAATGATTAAAACAATTACTTTTCAAAATCAGGTGCCGGGTTTCAGAACATTATGGATAGGCTGTTTGCTTTTTGCACTGGGCAACAACATGTTGTATGCCCAAAAAATAAGCGACTCGCTGGTAAAAGATTCTGTGATGGCAAAACTGCCCGTACAAGACAGGCATATAGACCAATGGTTTAAAACCATTTCCAAACTCCGCAACGTTGCCGGTACCACCACCATTTATAACGAAGATGTAAATACCACGCCGGTATCGGATGTTACCAATGCCATTGCCGGAAGAATCCCGGGTTTATACAGCAACAGAAGCTCGGGCCGTACGGGTCCGCTGTTCGATGTTTCTTCTTTTACACTTCGTGGTCAGTCGCCACTTATTGTGGTTGACGGGGTAGTACGTTCGTTTACAAGTTTCAATTTGGATGATATTAAAAGCATTACTGTATTAAAAGATGCGGTTTCGGCCAATATGTATGGTTTGAGATCGTCGGGAGGTATTGTGTACATCACTACAAAAGATAAATCACTAGAAAAACCTTTCGAACTCAATTTTTCGGCACAATACGGTGTGTTGAACCAGTTTAAAAGACCAAACTTTATTACCGGTGGCAACTATGCCGAACTGTATAACGAAGCACAACAGAATACTTTCCCTGGTGCTGTCCCAACCTATCCGGCCGATGTAATTGCTGCCTATAAAAATGGAACCAATAATCCTTTTTTACAGCCTAATAACGATTGGTACAACAGCATTTATAAAAAGAATGCCGCACAGCAGCGTTATGCCATCAATGCGGCTGGAAATGGGAAAAACTACCGCTATTATACCTCTGTAGAGCATTTCAGCCAGGACGGAAACTTTATTTCTGGTCCGGATAACAGCTACGAAACCACCAATTATTACAAGCGCTATAATTTAAGAACAAACGCACAGATCGATTTTAACGATAATATCCAGCTGGGACTAAACATTTTTGCATCGATAGAGAATAGTAACGAACCCGGCAGTTTGGCTTCGAACATCATGAACAATATTTATCAGACTTCGCCGCTGGGTTATCCTGCAAAAAATCCTGATGGTAGTTATGGTGGTAGCAGTCAGTATAGCAATAATATTTTGGCTAGCACGCTCAGTTCGGGTTATAATAGTTTTAACGAACGTTCTTTAAATGCCGATGTAAGTTTAAAATTTAAGCTGGATGACCTAACAAAAGGCTTATGGGCCAAGGGGTTGCTTTCGATTAATAATTATTACCTGCAAACGATTTCACGGAGCAAAACATTTGCCATTTATTATCCAATCACGACCAGCACTGGTACCAGTTATACAAAGGTGGGCAGCGATGGAACCATTATTGCCAATAGTGGTGTGCCAACTTTGGGTACGCAGAACAAACAGACTTTTGTTAACGGATTGCTGGGTTATGATAAAACCTTTGGTAAAAGTACTTTGAATGTGCTGGGTACCTTTAACCTCACCAATCTGATCGATTCTTATACCCAGCTCAACCAGATTTATCAGAATGCAGGTATTAGTGCCAATTACGATTTCGATCAGAAATACCTTGCCGAAGTTTCGATGGTTTACAGTGGTTACAACCGCTATGCACCTGGCAAAAGATGGGGCTTTTTACCATCAGCAGGTTTAGGATGGATACTTTCTAAAGAAGATTGGTTTAACAATAAAGTGGTTAATTTCTTAAAAATACGTGGGAGCGTGGGCGAAACCGCCTGGGCCGATCCGGGGAATTATTATACCTATTTACAGAATTATACCATCGGATCAACAGGTTATAACTTTGGTGCTACGGCTACAGCCGTTTCGGGAAGTTTAGAAAACGCCCTTAAAAACCCAAACATTACCTGGGAGAAAGCTTTAAAGTTGGATGCGGGGATTGAAGCACAGTTTTTAAAGAACCGTTTAAACGTAGAGGTTAATTATTACAATAATAAATTTACCGACGAGCTGATTACGCCAGCAAATGGTTATGCTTCGGGCATTATCGGCCAAACCTATCCAACAGTTAACGGCGGGAGTACCCGATACAATGGGTTAGAAGCATCCGTTCAGTTTGCCGATCATGGAAAGGAATTCTCCTACTTCGTTAAAGGTAATTTTACCTATGCCAAAAACAAAGTGATCAGCAGGCAGGAAGGCAATTATCCTTACCCGTGGATGTATAGGGCAGGACAACCCGTTACCACCTTCGGTTACGAGGCCATCGGCTTTTACCAGGTAGGTGAGGATATCAGCAAAACCGCCAATATCCCTGGTTATACACCAAGTCCGGGCGATATTAAATACAAAGACTTAAATAACGATGGGGTAATCAACTTTTTAGATACCAAAGCGCTTAACACCAGGCCAATCCTTTCTTTCGGCTTAAACTTTGGCTTTGCTTACAAAGGTTTTGATTTTAATGCATTGGTAGAGGGTAGGTTGCCACGCGAAATTTATTACAATCCATCGTCAATGCTGGCCTTTAACAACGGTTATGGTTATGTACTCGATTATACTACGGAGAATCGTTGGACGCCTCAAAACCCGGTAAATGCAACGCTGCCACGTTTAACGCTTGGCAACAATACCTACAATACCCAAACTTCTAGCTTTTGGTACAGAAGGGCCGATTTCATCCGACTTAAAAACGTAGAAATAGGCTACACGGTACCGGTTAAATTATTGGCGAGGGCAAAAATAAGCAACCTGCGGTTTTTTGTTAACGGTTATAATCTCCTCACCTGGAGCAAACTCGATTATTTCGATCCAGAAACAGGTTTGTCAGGCTTTGCCAACTACCGCATTATCAATGGTGGTTTATCACTTAAACTATAAGCGTATCCAAGATGAAGAATTTTAATAAAATTACCCTAATATATGCCCTGTTTGCCATTCTAATTGTTAATGGGTGCAAAAAAATGATCGAAGACGGACCTTTGGAAAATGCCAGTAAAGACCTGGTATTCGATCCAACCGATTCGCTTGGCATTCATGCCGAGGCTTTCCTCAACAATACCTACTCGAGTTTACCAAGTGGTTTTAACCGCATATCGTCCAACATGCTCGATGCTGGTACAGATGATGCCATTCCATCTTCAACCTCTGCACAGGTGCAGTTCTATTCGAACGGTGCCTTTAACCAGGTAGCTTTGCCCGATAACACCTGGGATGCCAATTATGCGGGCATCAGAAAGGTGAATATTTTTCTGGCGAATATCGATCAGGTGCCCATTAAAACCGCGGGATTTAAAAAACGATTTAAGGCAGAGGCACGTGCATTAAGGGCCATGTTTTATTTCGAACTGATTAAGCGCTGGGGTGGCATACCCTTAGTTGGTAACCGGGTTTTCGAGCTCAACGATCAGGTAAACCTTCCGCGCAATAGCTATCAGGACTGTGTAAACTACATTATTGCCGAACTTGATGCCGCGATGCCCGATCTGTTGGGGCCAAATGCAACCAGCGGCTATACCACCATCTATTTTGGTCGCTTTACCCGCGGTGCTGCCATGGCATTAAAATCGAGGTTACTGTTATACGTCGCAAGTCCTTTAAACAATGCCGGTAACGATGCCGCAAAGTGGAGTGCGGCTGCATTGGCAGCCAAAGCGGTGATGGATAGTGTAGCAGCAGGCAAATTTGTTTATGCTTTATCAACTTCTACAGCAACCGCCCATTATACCACCGTCAATATGAGCGCGCTGGCCCCGTCTGCTTCATTAACCAATTATGTGGCAGGGGTAAATAAATTTTTAAACGTATTTTCTTCCAGGTATAATGCCGAAATCATATTGCCTTATTTGAGGGGTACTACCACCGATGTAGAGCAGAATAACGAACCTGTGGGATATACCCGCCAGGGACAGGGATTAACCAACCCCACCCAGGAACTGGTTGATGAGTTTGAAACTTTTGCCGGTAAAACCATTCGGGAAACGGGTTCGGGTTATACGCTCGCCGCACCCTATTATGACCGCGACCCGCGTTTGGCCGGAACGGTTTCGTTTGATGGCTTATTCTGGCTTAACCGTAATGTGCAAACTTATGATGGGGGCAAAGACAGGCCCAAAGGATATGGAAATGCCGTATCGGATGAAACCAGAACAGGTTATTACCTGCGTAAATTTATGACGGGCACCACCAGCGAAAGTGCCTATACCGCACAAAACCACAATTTTCCGATTTTCAGGTATGCAGAAATCCTCCTCAACTTTGCCGAGGCCCAAAATGAGGCTGTAGGTCCGGATGCTGATGTCTATAAAAGCATCAACGCGATTAGAGCAAGGGTAAATATGCCGGCTTTACCAACAGGCCTTACCCAGCAACAGATGCGCGACCGTATCCGCCACGAGCGTAGGGTGGAAATGGCTTTTGAAGAACAGCGTTTCTGGGATATCCGCCGCTGGAAAATTGCCGAAAATGTACTCAACGGAACATTACATGGAATTAAAGGTACACTAAACGGTACCACAGTAAGCTATTCCATTGTTACAGCAGCGCCTACCAGGTTCGAAGCGGCTAAAATGTACCTCTATCCAGTACCATTTAAAGAAATGGCATCCAACAGCAACATGGTTCAAAATCCAAACTGGTAGCTAACAAACAACATGATGAAAAGATTTTTAACATATATCATATTATTATCGGCCCTTTTGGTGCAAACCGTATACGGGCAGGTAGGAAAAACGGTTTCGGGTATAATTTCCGATAACCGCGGCCCGATACCCGGTGCCAGCATTTACGAAAGGGAAGCTACGGCTAATGGCACTACTTCCGATCAGGATGGAAAATTTACCTTGCGACTTAAAGGGGCGAGCGGCGTACTGATTATTAAATCGGTAGGTTATTTAACCAGAGAGATCGGAACAGGGAGCAGAACGAGTGTAAATATTACCCTCGAAGAAGATGCCAAAGGACTGGAAGAAGTAGTGGTATTGGGTTTCGGTGAAAAAGCCAAAAAAATAACCAATACGGGTGCGGTAAGTTCTATTTCGGGTAAAGAAATCAGACAAAGTCCTACGGCGAGTATCCAGAATTCATTAGCAGGTCGTTTGCCTGGGTTTTTCTCTCAACAGAGAAGCGGTCAGCCCGGTAAAGATGGTGCCGCTTTTCAGATCCGCGGGATCAGTACCTACCAGGGAACCACTACACCTTTGATTATCGTTGATGATATTGAAGTAACTGCCGATCAGATCAATATGCTCGATCAGAATGAGATTGAAAGTTTAACCATATTAAAAGATGCTTCTACCACCGCTGTTTATGGTGTGCGTGGGGCCAATGGTGTGGTAGTGGTGCGTACGCGCAGGGGAGAATCGGGCAAACCACAGCTAACTTTCAGACAGGAAACCGGTTTAACCCGATCGGCCGTAAATTTTAAAACCAACGATGGTTATACTACGCTAAAGATGCTGAACGAGTACACTACCGAGCAGTACATGGATCCGGCTACACAATACCCTAAATTTTTTGGAGGAAATAACCTCGAGCATTATCGTTTGCAGGATGATCCATACAATTATCCGTTTGTAGATTGGTGGGATGAGCTGACCAAAAATTTCAGTATGCAAAACCGCAGTAACTTCGATATTAGCGGGGGTACCCAAAAAACCAAATACTTTGTTTCGCTGGGTTATTTTAGTCAGGGTGGGATGTATAAAGATTTTACCAAAGATGAAGGTTATAATGGCGATTACCAGTTCGATCGTTACAATTTTCGCTCTAACGTAGATTTGGATCCCAATAAAAACCTGCACATCCGTTTCGATTTATCCGGCAGGTTTGGCGTAACCAATTCGCCCAACGATTCGCCCGGAAACGGTGGTGCGCCAACCCTGCAATACTTGTGGAACGGGCAATTATCTGCTTTTGGTTTTCCGGCCTATAATGCCAATGGTACTTATGGCGGTTCTACCAGCGGCTCGACAAAAATAAACCCAATAGCCAATTTAAGATGGTCGGGTTATAGCCGCGATTATACCAATAACCTTGGTTTTGTAACACAAGTAGATCAGAAACTGAATTTTATTACTCAGGGACTAACTGCGAACGTATTATTATCATGCGCCAGCGATTATAGCTTTAACCGTTCTTTAAAAAGAAGTTCATCAGAAATTCCTACGTATTACTATGATGCCAATACCAGTAGTTACCAGCCTGTGGTAAACAATCTATACCGTTTGGGCAAGTTAACCAGAAGTGGTGGTTATACCGGATCGAACCGTTTAACCAACTTACAAGCTTCGTTAAAATATAACAGAAGTTTTGCCAACCACAACGTAAATGCTTTTGTATTGCTTAACCAGACTACAAAAACAGAAGAAACGAGTGCTATTGCCTACGATCCTTACAATGTAAGGGGCATTGTTACCTCTTTCAGTTATAACTACAAACAAAAATACCTGTTCGATTTTAAAGGTGCCTACAATGGATCCGATAAATTCCAGTCGAGCAAAAAATACCAGTTTTTCCCTGCCGTAAGTGTGGCTTACAACATCAGCGAAGAGCCGTTTTTTAAGAACAATATCAATTTTGTTGATAATTTAAAATTCAGGGGATCTTATGGTATCGTGGGTAACGATGGTATCGGATCTTCCGTATATTCTTACGAAAAAACTTACGTAGGTGGAAGTGGAAAAGGCTATATTTTTGGCGAAACAGGCAATACCACTTACGGTGGTTTAATTGAACCTACTTTGGCCAATACTGAAATTACCTGGGAAACCCAGCGCGATGCCAATATCGGATTAGAACTCAGGATGTTTAAAGGTCGTTTGGGTTTAAATGTAGATTTTTACAAAAAACGCAGAGAAGATATTTTAACACAGCGTGCATCTGTTGCTGCTGCATTTGGAGCCTCGCTGCCCTATGTAAATCTGGGTATTGTTGATAATAAAGGTTACGAAGTAGAGCTGACCTATAAAGACAACCTGTTCTCGAATAAACTTTCTTATTTCGTTAATGCGCAAATCAGTCATTCCGAAAATAAAGTGATTTTCCGCGATGAAGGTGCTGTACGCTACCCTTGGTTAGGTTTAACAGGTAAGCCTGTAGGTGCATTGTTTGCTTACCAGGATGCAGGGCTTTACCAGTCACTGGCCGATTTATATAACAGTCCTAAGTTGATTACCGCCACACCATTAAGCAATTTATCGCTTGGAGGCATTAAACTGGTTGATTTAAATGGCGATGGCATTATCGATCAGTACGATTTAGGTTATATCGGTACCAATCAGCCCGAATATATTGCCGGTTTAAGTTTTGGGTTCTCGTACAAAAACTTCGATTTCAGTACCTTGTTTCAAAGTTCATTCAAATATTTCATCAATATCAACCGTGGTGTAATCGGTTATAGCCGTCCCGAAAACCAGTCTATTCCATATAACCTGGGCCGTTGGACACCCATTACCCGTCAGGATGCTACCTTTCCGGTACTGGCAGGCAGTGGTTCACAGAATGGTGTATTTTCTACCTATTGGACTAAACGCGGAGATTATATCCGTTGGAAAAACGTAGAAATCGGTTACCGTTTACCTACTTCTTTTGCCAAAAAACTACACATGAACAATATCAGGGTATATGCAAATGGTTATAACCTCGGCCTGCTTTACACGGCACTGCCTGTATTTATCGATCCCGAATCGGTTACTGGAACGGCTACTTCTACAAACCTTGGCGATGTGAACGAATACCCGCAACAGAGCATATTCAATTTTGGGATCCAGTTTGGACTATAATTCTAAAAGATAAAGAAATGAGAAGAAAATTTTATATCATCAATATCATTGTATTAACGCTATTTAGCCTTGCTGCATGTAAAAAATCGAGCTTTTTGGATAGGAAAACAGAAACTTTAACCGAGGATAAAGTTTTTGCAGATAGTGCGCTTACCATTGGTTTTGTAAACGATATGTATGCTTATACAGGGCAGGATATTGTTTTGCAGCGAGCAGGTTATATTACTACCTCGGGCAGTAACGATTGGGCCTGTTTTGATGAGCAAACCAGTTTGGCTTTAAGTTATTACAGTACGCCACAAACCGGGGTAATTCAGGGTACTTATACGGCTTCTAATTATTCGCTGAACAACTATTGGACCACCTATTATAAAAAAATCAGGCAGGCTTCCTTGTTTTTGCAGAATATCGGTAAAACACCTATTTCCGCAGTGCGTAAAAACAGGTTAATTGCTGAAGCGCGTTACCTCAGGGCTTTCTTTTATGTTGCATTAATCCGTTTTTACGGGGGAGTGCAATTAATGCCCGATGTTCCGCTCAATGCCGAAGATATTTTAATATCCAAACGGAATACCTATAAAGAATGCGTTGATTATGCCGTTACCGAACTGGACGAAGCTGCAAAAGCTTTGCCCAATGCCTTAGCGCAGGAAGCCGCCGAGTACGGACATGCCACCAAAGGTGCTGCGCTTGCTTTAAAAGCAAGGATGTTATTAACCGCTGCAAGCCCTTTGTTTAATGGGAAATCGCACAGTACCGATGCTACCTTGTTACCTTATATTACCTATTCGGCAAGCTACAATGCAGCACTTTGGCAAAAAGCAGCCGATGCACTGAAAGCGGTGATCGATCTGCCAGATTATGCATTGGTAGAAGATAATGTAACCCGCCCGGGACATGGTTTCTGGAAAATGTTTATCAAAGGCAGAAAAAACTCCGAGGTAATTACGCCTTTTGTGGTTTCTTCTGGAGCGGTGAGTTTTTTGGGTGGTACAAACTTCGAATCTTACCGTTTTCCAAGAAGCCGTCAGTCTACCACTTATACTTTTTGCAACCCCACTGAGTTTGCAGTCGAAAATTTTGGTACAAAAGAAGGTAAGGCCATTGATGACCCTACATCAGGCTATAACCCCAATAATCCCTATGTAAACCGCGATCCACGTTTTTATTTCTCGATTATTTACAACCAGGCACCTTTATGGAAAAGCGGTTCGGGTACTACCTTGGTTCCGGTTGATATTTATTTTAACAAGGCCACAAATGCATTGGCAGCAGATGGTATCCAGGCCTATTATACCAAAACAGGTTATTATTCGAGGAAAATGGCCAATGATTCTACGGGTACATCGGCCAGTATTGAAAGATGTTTGCCAGTAATCCGATTGGCAGAAATGTATATGGGGTATGCGGAAGCATTAAATGAGTTGGGGCAAACGGAACAGGCGGTTTCATGGCTGATTAAAATCAGGAAGCGTGCAGGGATCACCGCGGGACCTGACAGCCGTTATGGCATTATTGGAGGCATATCACAGGCTGCATTTAGGACACTCCTTCAAAAAGAATCGGTAGCTGAGTTTTTCTCTGAAGGCCACTTTTGGTACGATACCCGCCGCTGGCGCACCGCAGAAATAACGGAAAGCAAAAATATTATGCAAACCTATATTTCAAAAGAAACGAACGGAACATTTACTTACGATAGAACAAAGCTGGCATTATCGGTTAACTGGCAACCACGGGCTTACCTGGCGCCAATACCACAAACGGAAATTGATAAGTCAGCTACGCTATTGCAGAACCCAGGATGGTAAGAGCGTTTTAAGTCCGATTAACCAATATACAATGAACCCAACAACCAACATCAGAACACTCGAGCCCATTATATTCTACTCTGGTAAACAGGATGAATTACAGATTTTTTTAAGCGAAACCGAATTTGGCGAACTGATTATTATTTCACTTTCTGATGATCAGCTTTTGGTGAAAGAGGTATTATTAGAAGAAACCAACGAAAAACTCGAATGGAAACAGGATCATAAGGGGCTGCGGATTTCAGTACCCGAAGGTTTAGAGATAAAGGGAGGGAATATGGGGCGTGCATTGAAGGTAACGTTTTAGGCGGAAGAGTCGTCATTGTGAGGAGGAACGACGAAGCAATCTTTCCTGCCAGCGATTCTTATAAAAAAGATTGCTTCGTCGGCTGAAAAAGCCTTCTCGCAATGACGACTCTTGGAGATTTACACATCGCCCCGGAACTTCTCTGTCACTAATATTGATTTTTATGCAACAAGTTATTCCTCGAAATGACGGAAATGCATGACCAATAAACCAATTGCAAGTGAACGAATGAACTATTAACCAATAAACAAATGACAAGTGAACGAATGAACCATTGACTAATGAACCAATAAACAAATCAACCATAAAAACCATTAACAATGAAAAACAAAAAACAACTTTGCTTTGCCTTGCTGCTAACGATTTCGAGCGGCATCTTAATGAGTAGCTGTAAAAAAGCTCAGGTTTCAGAACCAGAAACCAACCAGGCAAAATTAACCAAATCGACGCTAAGCACAACTACTACGCCTGGCTTTGTAACCAATACCAAAAACCTCAACATCGTAATGTTTGTGCCAACTGATAATCCGGCACTTCCTGATTACAAAACCAGGTTGACGACATTGTTTACGCATTTTCAAAATTGGTTCCATACCGAAATGTTAAGGTACGGCTATGACAAATATTTGGGTTTAGCCAGGGTTGATTCAACCAACCTTATTAAATTTATAGAGATTCCTGCCGCAGGACCACAGGCAGATTATCCTTATGATTCGAGCATATCGGGAAGCAAAATTCTGAATGAAATAAATGCCTACAAAGCTACTCACGCGTCAGAATTTTCAAATTCTTCTCACATGCTCATTTTACTGCCACAGCGAACCGATGGAGGCGGGCAACCATTTTACGGATTGGGCAAAAATTGCTTTGCACTGGATAATGTAAACATGGCGGTTGATAAAATTCCTAACCCTAACTCCAATTATTTGGGTGGAATGCTGCATGAACTTGGTCATGGCTTAAACCTTCCGCACGATCATGCCAAATACGCTTCAGAAGAGCCTACTTTGGGTACTTCTTTAATGGGATCCGGAAACGTAAGTTTTAGCAAAGGTCAGCCTACATTTTTAACCGGGGTTGATGCCGCCATTTTAAACCGCAACGAGGTTTTTCAAAATCCATTACCCATAGAAATACCTTACGAAAGTGCTACCACTACAATTAATGCCAATGCAACTTTTAACAGCACGTCTCAGTCCTTCAACTTATCGGGTAGTTTTACAAGCAATAAGGAAGTTACCGATATTTTAGTTTATATGGATCCCAATGTAAACAGCGAGGGAACAGGCGTGAACAAAGATTACAATGCAGTAACCTGGAGGTTTACACCCGGAACAGGAAATACTATTGCCGGAAGCATTCCATTAAGCGAACTTTATTATAAAAATAATGAGCCCTATGAATTAAAGGCCAAACTTTTGCTTAAAAACGGAAACGTAATTACCCAAACTTATACTTTCTCCTTTTTAAATGGTGTACCACAGATTGGCGCAAACGGTTCTGCTAAATTTTACCAGAACGCCAGTTATGGAGGTTATGGCATATCATTACCTGTTGGCCAGTACACCACCGCCGATTTGATCAGCCGTGGCATAAGCAATAATGATGTCTCATCTGTTAATGTAGGTTTAGGGGTGAAAGTGATTATGTATGATGGAGATAACTTTACCGGAAGCAGCATTGAGTTAACCTCTTCAAGCAGTTACGTTTCTACTTTTAACGATAAAGCATCATCCATAAAAGTGATTGCCCTTTAATTTTTTTATGCTTAAAACAGACTTATATTTAATGTTTCAAACCCTAAAACAAAAATGAGAAAACCGCTTTTTTTAAGTCTGTTATTTGTACTGTTTGTCCAGCTGTTGTTTGGACAAACAGTGCAAAATAGTGCATTGGAACAGTTTAAGGAGGAAAAATTTGGTATGTTTTTACATTGGGGACTATATGCCCAAACTGCGGGCGACTGGAAAGGCCATAAAGTTAAAGGTGGAGAGCATTTTATGCTTTATGAGCGTATCCCCGTACAGGAATACGGAGCTATTGCCAGTCAATTTAATCCGATAAAATTTAATGCAGATGCATGGGTAAAACAGGCCAGGGAAACAGGCATGAAGTATATCGTTTTTACGGCCAAACATCACGATGGTTTTGCGATGTACAATTCGGCCAGTAGCGATTATAACATTGTAAAACGAAGTCCCTTTAAACGCGATCCGATAGCCGAACTTGCCAAAGCCTGCAAAAAATATCAAATTACCCTTTGCCTTTATTATTCTTTGGGCAGAGATTGGCAAGATCCCGATGTGCCCACCAACTGGCCGGTAAAAGCGGGCAGGAGCAATACCTGGGATTACCCCAATGAAGATGCAAAAGTGTTTAATAGCTATTTCGAAAGAAAGGTTAAACCACAGATTACAGAATTGTTAACCAACTACGGCCCGATTGGCGTACTATGGTTCGATACCCCCGAAATGATCAGTAAAAAAGAAAGCGACGAACTTAAAGCTTTAGTTAATAAACTGCAGCCAAACTGTTTGGTAAACAATAGAATTGGAAATGGATATGGCGATTTTTCCATTTCAGAGCAATCATTAACGCCATCATCAAAAAAAGCATGGGAATCCTGCTTAACCATTGGGCAGAACTGGGGCTACAACAGGCACGATAGTGTTTGGAAATCGCCGGAAGTATTGATCCGTCACCTGGTGGAAGTGGTTGCCAATGGTGGTAATCTCTTATTAAATGTCGGCCCTAAAGGCGATGGAACTTTTCCTGATTGGGCAACCGAAAGATTAAAAGCGGTTGGTAAATGGATGGATGTTAACCAGGAAGCTATTTACAATAGTCATCCCTGGTTGGCTGTAAAAGAAAATACCAGGGAAATAAAAGACAATGTCAGTATCGAAGAAAGTAAAAACGCCATTAAAGATGCTGTTTTTGATGGCACGCCCAAAAATATCGTCCCCGACGTGTATTATACCAGCAAAGATAAAGTGGTATATGCTTTTTTAAGAAGCTGGCAATCAACACATGTAACGCTCAAACAGGTCAGTAAAGATAAAATTAGCATTAAAAATATTGAACTATTGGGCAATAAAAACAAAGTTTGGTGGGAGGTTAACAATCAGGAACTGAAGCTTAACCTACCTGAAAATTTTAAAAAAAGAAGTCAGATTCCGGTTTATGTATTAAGAATAACAACCAATTAATGAGGTTTATATATATATCAATTATACTATTTGTTTATGCGTCTGCGCAAGCACAGCAGCAAGCAACTATTATTCCTAGGCCTGCAAATTTTGTAAACGGTACCGGGTTTTTTAGCCTGAATAATAAAGTAACGATCGGTGCCAATAACGAGAAATTAAAAGCAGTTGCTTATTATTTTCAGAACGAATTATTAAGTCAGAAGGGAATTACCATTCAGCAAAAAAACAGCTCTGCCGATATTATGCTGGTGTTAAAACCAGCGAAGAAAAATGCAGATTCAAACGCTTATCAGGTCAGCATTAAACCTGATCGGATCACCGTTTCTGCTTATCATGCCCGGGGTATTTTTTATGGAATGATTTCGGTGCTTCAGCTTGTGTTAACCAGTAAAAACAATCAGCTTCCCGTTGCCGAAATAACGGATGCACCAGCTTACGGTTGGCGGGGTTTTATGTTGGATGAATCGCGCCATTTCTTTGGTAAAGAAAAAGTGAAATCGATTTTAAACTGGATGGCTTTTTATAAACTCAATACTTTTCACTGGCATTTAACTGATGAGCCTGCCTGGCGTTTGGAAATTGAAAAATATCCAAATTTAGCACTCATTGGGGGCATTGGCGATTACCTGAATCCTGATTTGCCTGCACAGTTTTATACACAGGCCGATATTAAAGAAATTATTGCTTATGCTGCAGAACGTTATATTCAGGTTATTCCGGAGATCGATATGCCCGGACACGCAACGGCGGCCAATAAAGCCTATCCCGAATATTCCGGAGGTGGTTCGGCAGGGCATCCCGAATTTACCTTTAATCCCGGACAGGAGAAAACGTACACTTACCTCACTGATATTTTAAAAGAAACCAATGTGCTTTTTCCTTCAGGATTAATTCATTTAGGTGGCGATGAAGTGAGTTTTGGTAATGAAAAATGGAATACCAATCCGGATATTTTAAAGCTTCGCGAGCGCGAAAACCTGAAAGACAATGCTGCGGTAGAACATTATTTTATGAAACGTATGGCCGATTCCTTATATCAGCTCAATGCAAAAGCCATTTTTTGGGACGAAATGGCAGATGCCGATCTTCCAAAAGATAAAACCATGATATTCTGGTGGCGACAGGAAAAACCTGAACAACTTCGTACTGCTTTAAGCAAAGGCTACCAAACCGTTTTATGCCCAAGATTACCATTGTATTTCGATTTTGTTCAGGACAGCACGCACCAATATGGCCGGAAATGGAATAAATTGTATAACCCGATTGAGCAGGTTTATGCTTTCGATGCAGCTTCTTTTATGTCTAATGCACAACAAAAACAATTGATTTTAGGTATTCAAGCCAACCTTTGGACAGAAACCGTAGATAATAATGCCCGTTTGGATTACCTGCTTTTTCCGCGGATTGCGGCCCTGGCCGAAGCTGCCTGGACACCTCAGAACAAGAAAGATTTTAAAGCTTTCAGCACTAATTTAAATCAACATTTAGCCCTGTATAATAAAGCTGGATTGTATTATTATGATCCTTCAAAAGCATTGCTGCACCCCGAAATTCCGGTGAAAAGAAAGAAACCATTGAACTATAAAGATTAATACGCACAAAATTTGAATATGAAAAATAGATTAAGGTATTTATGGCTTGCAATTGCTACAATAGCTGTGGTAAGCCATGCAAATGCACAGTGGACAGGGCCCAAAAAACAACCTGCCGAAAAAGTTGAAGTGAAATATGGCACCTTAACACCACCTCACCGTACAGATGCCGATATGCAGGCTTTCCGTAGTTACGGTTTGGGCCAGTTTATCCATTGGGGCATTTATTCCATCGCCGGTAACGAGTGGAACGGGGTAAGTGCAAGGGGAGGTGCAGCGGCTTCAGAATGGATCCGTTCATGGGGTGGACCCACTGCGCCAAAAGATTGGACAAACACCTACGATAACCTCTACAAGCAGTTTAACCCGAAAAATTTCGATGCCAAACGCTGGGCCAAACAGGCAAAAGACATGGGGGCGAAGTATGTGATCTTTACCACCAAACACCACGATGGTTTTGCACTTTGGCCAACAAAATATTCTGATTATAATATTTCGGCATCTCCTTATAAAAAAGATATTGTGAAACAGATTGTAGATGCTTATACTGCCGAAGGCATTGATGTATACCTATATTTTTCTGTTTTAGAGTGGAATAACCCCAATTATATGGGCAAAGCCCCAAAAACAGATGAAGAAAAAGCAAAATTTGATAAGTTTCTGCAATATACCCGCAATCAGCTCTTAGAACAGTTGGATAATTATCCTAAAATTAAAGGTTTCTGGTTCGATGGTACATGGGATGCTTCATGGAAAAGAGCTTATGAGTTTACCTATAATCTGGAAAAAGAACTCCGTGAAAAACATCCGGGTTTAATTATCGGTTCCCGTTTCCGTAATGATGAGCATGGATCACGTCATTTCGATTCAAATGGCAATATTCTGGGCGATTATGAGCAGGGCTGGGAACGTAAACTGCCGGCTGAGTTTGAATGGTTAAACGGTAATGATTGGGATGCAGTAATGACCATTCCGCCAAATGGCTGGGGTTACATGAAAGATTGGTCGGGCATTTATACCAAAACCACCGATGATTTATTGGATATGCTGATGCATTCGGTATCGATGAACGGCAATTTTGTGCTAAACTTTGGTCCGGATGGGAATGGGAACATGCATCCGGAAGAAGATACCATTGCAAAGGAAATTGGCCAATGGATGAAACTAAACGCCGAAGCGGTTTATGGTGTTCGTCATGCAGCATTAACACCTTCAAAACTGGGTTACTTTACCCAAAAGGAAGATAACCTGTATCTAACTGTTTTCAATCGCCCTGTAAATGATATTGTGCGCATTGCAGTGCCTAAAAATGCCAAACAGGTTCCGGGCACAGCCGAGCTTTTAATTGGTGCTAAAAAATTAACGCTAAAACAGGCTGATATCGGCTTGGATCTGGATAAGAATACTTATTACGATGTGATGCTTCCAAATGATTTTCGGTCAAACAGGGCATTTGTAATTAAAATGAAACTGGTAGCGCCTAAGGCGAAATCAGCAAAGCTGATGGATGCGAAGATGTAATTAAAATAGTTCGTCATTGCGAGGTACGAAGCAATCCTACAAGTAAGGATTGGACAAAAATAGCGAAAGCATTAAGATTGCTTCATGCCTCGCAATGATGATTCCTTATATAAACAAATAATACAACTTGAGGGATACAAACCTCAATTATACAGTAGAATGAAGATAGATACCTCCAGATTTAGAAAATCACTATTAATTACCTTGTTTACCTTAACGGCTGGCTTTGCATCAGCTCAACAGCAAGCCAGGATTACATTACCTTTTAATGCCGATTGGTTGTTTAAAAAAACAAAAGATAGTACCACCACAAAATGGGAAAAAGTTACCCTTCCGCATACCTGGAATGCTGTAGATATGCAAAATACCAGGAACTTTTATGAAGGCGAAGGCATTTATAAGAAAGATTTCGTTTTTGGAAACGAGTACAAAGACAAACGTCTTTTTTTAAAGTTCGAGGGTGTGGGGCAATTGGCCGAGGTTTATGTAAATAATAAACTGGTTGGCAAGCACAAAGGATCTTATAGTGCTTTCTGTTTAGATATTAGCTATGCAGTAATCATTGGTAAAAGTAACACCATTATGGTGAAGGCAAACAATACAGCAAAAAGAGATATTATCCCCGTGAACCATTTCCTGTTCGGAATTTACGGCGGCATTTATCGTCCGGTTGAACTGATTGCAACAAATAAACTCAACATTACCACTACCGATTACGCTTCGCCGGGGATTTACATCTCGCAGAAAAATGTTTCCGAAAAATCAGCTGATATTGCGGTTGAAGTTAAAGTAGAGAACAAATTGGCTGCTGCAACCGATGTATCGATCAAAATCACCATTTATGATCGGGCCGGGAAAGACGTGGCACATCAAACTGAAAACTTTAATGTAAATACCCAGGGCAGGCAGGATTATATCCAGCAAATGACTGTTCAAAACCCAACACTTTGGGATGGTTTCAATAACCCATATTTATACAAGGTAGTTACGCAGCTAATTAAAGATAACCAGGTAATTGATGAGGTTTCGCAGCCATTGGGCATCCGTAAGTTCGAACTGGTAGCCGGAAAAGGCATGATGCTCAACGGAAAACGTTATAACATGTATGGCGTTTCGAGGCATCAGGACCGTTGGCAATATGGCAATGCCTTAAGCAATGCGCAGCATAAAGAAGATCTGGATATCATTAAAGAAATGGGCGCTACCACGATCCGTTTAGCGCATTATCAGCAGGCCGAATATCTTTATTCGCAATGCGATAGCATGGGTTTTATCATTTCGGCCGAAATTCCATTTGTAAACACCTATACAGGCGAAGAAGGTGAAAACGCCAAACAACAGTTAACAGAGCTGATTAAACAGAATTATAATCACCCTTCCATTTATTTATGGGGTTTACATAATGAAGTGTACGGTAAAACACCTGCTGATTTTCCTGCGGTACTCACACGCGATTTAAATGATCTGGCTAAACAGATCGATCCTTATCGTTCTACCATTACGGTGAGTGGTTATGGTGAGATGGATCGTGCAACCAATCTTAATGCCGATGTGCAGGGTATGAACCGTTATTACGGTTGGTACGAAGGGAAAATAGGCGGTTTAGAAAAATGGGCGACAGATCTCGAAGCGAAATACCCGAATAATAAGGTCATTTTATCAGAATATGGTGCCGATGGCAATATTTTGCACCAGCAGGAGCAGGCCGATTTAAAAGACACCTACAATTACACCCTGCCCGATTATCCGGAGACCTACGAAACCAAAACCCACGAAATCCAGTGGCCTATAATAGCCAAACATCCTTATATACTGGCTTCTTATGTGTGGAATATGTTCGATTTTGCCACCCCAATGTGGAACCGGGGCAGCATGCCCGCCAGGAATATGAAAGGTTTAGTGTCTTTCGACCGTAAAATAAAGAAAGATGCTTTTTACTGGTATAAAGCCAACTGGAGTAAAGAGCCTGTGCTGTATTTAACTGAAAGAAGGGCAAAAATACGCAAACACCAGGTTACCGAAGTGGTGGTGTACTCCAATATCGGTGCCCCAAAGTTATCGTTAAATGGAAAAAAAGTGAACGTGGAACCTAAACTGGTTGATGGCAATGTGTTATATAAATTCGAAAATATAACCCTTAAAAAAGGTACAAATACAATTGAAAGCACGGTAATAAAAGATGGCAAAACCATAAAAGATAACATCAGCTGGGATTTCAAATAAAGATTTAAATGTAAGCCATGGTATGCTGGTTTGATTAGAATGTCCAAAATTTACCATACACCGTTTAAAAGATCAGATTGGTTACCTGATATTTTGCGGTAATTACATTTATTTGGTTAGTTAATGATTGCGTAACGATGGATGTTGTTGCGCAATCTTAATTTTAATATTCGGATTTTTTTAACCACAAAGTTCACAGAGAATTGGGCGCGGAGGTTGTTAAGTTGGGGTGTGATATAATACAGGGATGGATCGCGTGGGATACTCCGTGTTTTCCGTGAATCCTTTGCTATTTTAATCACAGAGTTCACAGAGGAAACTTCATAGAGGACACCGAGTTGATGCACTGATTCTGTGGTTGGTATCCCCACGCATCACTGCGCCAAGTTATTTCAGCGAAACATTAACTTAATGCCCCCCTTCGACTCCGCTTATGGTGACACAACGAAAGGATAAATTTACCAGAACACTCTATGTTTTCCTTAAATTCTATACCCATCGCCAATCGCTTTACGCAATTCTCTCTTCAATAACTTAACTTAATCTTAATATTGGAAAGCTAAATTTGCGCTCAATTGTTATGAGAAAAAAACTACTTTACCTGCTTTTATTACTTCCTTATGTTGGTTTTGCGCAAGCACCATCAACTACATTACTGGGAACAAAAACACTATACTTACCAAAGCAAACTAAATTTACGCCTGTACCCAGCGGCTATAAAGCGGTGTACATCAACTTTGTGGGCAGGCATGGTGCCAGGCATTTAACCAAGGATATTAAACTTTCTTATGCCTACGCTACCGTATCAAAAGCCGATAGTTTAAATGTTTTAACTGCTGAAGGGAAAACTTTAAAACAGTTCATCTTAAACCTGGGCAAAGAAGAAGAAAACCATGTGGCTTCTATTTCCGAAAGCGGTGCAAACGAGTTAAAGGGCATTGCTGAAAGGATGTTTACCAACCAGAAAAATGTTTTCACTTCTGGCGAGAAGGTTTTGGTTTCGACCACTAAAAAAGGACGTACAAAAGAAAGTGCAGAAGCTTTTCTGGCCGGACTTAAAACTAAATCGGCCCCTTTAAGCCAGAACATAACTTTTAATTATGCAGATGATGATCACCTGCGTTTTTACGATTTTTCTAAAACCTACGACGAATTTAAAGAAAACGGAAACTGGACAACTGCTTATCAAAAACTTGCTAAGGCAAAAAAACTAAATGATATTGCCAACCGTTTTGCCCAAAAATTCTTTAAACCTAATTATCTGGCGAAGTTAAGCCAGACCGATAAAATCAATTTTGTAGAAGATGTTTATGGGTTCTATACCATTATTAATGCGGTAAGTGCCGAAATTAAAGCAGTTGGCTTGACGCCGAAAGACCTCAATTTTAAAGCTTATTATACTCCGGCCGATTTAGCTGCATTAAATACTTTGGGCAACGCCGAAGACTTTTTAAAGAAAGCCCCGGGTTTAAACAATAACGGCATCCAGGTGAGGGTAGCTGCACCATTACTGGCTGATTTTATCAATACGACTGATGCTTATCTAAAAAGCAAACCTGTTATAGCCGATCTGCGTTTTGCGCATGCCGAAACCATTGCACCTTTTGCCGTATTAATGGGCATACATGGTGCAGCTGAAGCTACCAGTAATGTTTTAACTTTCGAGCAGGTGTGGAAAGCCGAAAATGTAATTCCATTTAGTGCAAACATCCAGTGGATTGTTTATCAGAACCCAACTAACGGAAATTATCTGGTGAAGTTTTTATTAAACGAAAAAGAAGTTGCCATTAATGGTTTAGGCACCAAAACGTTTCCATATTATAGTTATGCAGCGGTAAGGGAACATTACGTTAAAAAGCTGAAAACCTTAAATTTAGGCCTGCAGGATAATCCACACGAATATTTACTCAAGTTAAAGTAATCGTAATCAGGGTGCCGATTCCTTAATAAAATCACCATAAAAAATTAACATAAACTTAATCTGTTTAGGTGTTAGTGTTAAAGTTCGAAGAGTTCCTTTGCGGGTAAATAAAACCCCTGTATGAAGAAACTCTTACTTACACTTTTTAACGTGATTTTATGCCTCGTTGCACTTGCCCAGAACAATGGTACAGTGCGGGGGATTGTAACCGATAAAGATTCAAAAGAAACCTTAATAGGCGCTACTGTAACGCTTAAAAACGAAAAAAAAACCTTTAAGCTTGCCGTAAGTACCGGCCTTGACGGAAGTTATGTTTTCAAAAACGTTCCTGCCGGAAAATATGAGGTGGAAGCCAAGTTTGTAGCCTATAAGGATGAAGACAAGGATTTTGATCTTAAAGCCGGAGAAACTAAAATTATTTCACTTCAGATCGAGAGCAAATCGAGCAGTCTGGATGAAGTTAAAGTTTCTGGCAAATCTGATGAAGGAAGTGATTATAAATCGCGCTCCATCGAGCGTAAATCCGATCAGGTATTAAATGCAGTTTCGGCCAGAGCGATCGAAATTTCTCCCGATTTAACCATTGCCAATGTTACCCAAAGGGTTTCAGGCGTATCTATCGAAAGAAGCAACAATGGCGAAGGCCAGTATGCCATTATCCGCGGTATGGATAAACGTTATAACTATACCCTGGTTAATGGTGTAAAAATCCCAAGTCCTGATAATAAAAACCGTTACGTGCCATTGGATATCTTCCCCGCTGATATCGTAGACAGGATGGAGGTTTATAAATCGTTAACCCCAAATTTAGAAGGTGATGCCATTGGTGGCGGGATTAATCTGGTATTAAAGGATGCGCCTGATCGTTTAACCATCCGTGCCAATGCGGCTATAGGTTTAGCAGGAACATTTGCCATTAAAAACAACTTTACTGCTTTTGATCATGCTGGAAGTGCAAGTTCATCGCCACGCATTGCCAATGGGAACAATTATTCTGCAAATATTTCAGATTTCTCTAACGGTGGTTTTAATTACGAAACCAAACATACACCTGTATCCACCGTTTTTGGATTTAGTATTGGCGGCCGTTCTGCTAATAAAAAGTTTGGTGCATTGGCGGCGGCGAGTTATCAGAATACTTTTCGTGGAACCAGCACGGTATTTTACGATACTGACGTAGACCGTTCTACCAACGAACCTGCGTTAAAAAGTGTGCAGAGCAGAAGATACAGCATCCAGCAGGAACGTACCGGTTTACATACCAAGTTCGATTATAAGTTCAATAAAGCCAACAAAATCGATCTTTATGCTTCTTACATGAACCTGGCACAAAACGAATTCCGTTTTCAAAGTGATACTACCCTTAATTTGGGGAGGGTTGGAGCAGGAACAGGTCGCGTAACCAATACCTACAGAAGCACCCGAACCGTACAACAGATTTTTAGTGCCAATTTACATGGCGAGCATAAACTGGCTGATCACCTGGAAATGAACTGGTCTGCAGTATATGCAAAAGCAACTGCAAATCAGCCTGATCAGGCTACTTTAACAATAGTAACCGGCCGGACAGCTATATTGGACGCTGCAGGGAATAAAATAGGTTCAGCGCAAAATCCTGCTTTATTTAATTCAACAGGTGCAGCAAGGTCGCATATATGGGCAAAAAATGCCGATGAAGATAAAACCGGTTACCTGAATTTTATCTACAAACCAAAAATCGGCGATACAAAAGTAGAATTCAGTGTAGGTGGAATGTACCGCGATAAAAAGAGGACGAGCGATTACGACGATTATACTTTAGCAATTTTAAATACTACACAGGCTTACGATGGCAACATCAATAACAATGCTTTTAGGGTACAAACCGTAGGCGGATCGCCAAACAACCCATTAAATTATACCTTTAATGAAAAAATTGCAGCAGGTTATGCGCAGTTTAAGTTTACCCTTGGCAAATTGCAAACATTGGGCGGTGTACGCTACGAAAATACCCGGCAAGATTGGGTTACTGCAGCCAATGTAAACCAAACAGTTGGTGCAGTTGGTTCAAATAAATATGCTGATTTATTGCCAAGCTTAAACTTTAAATATGCTTTGGCTGATAAACAGAATTTACGTTTATCTTATTATTCAGCAATTAGCCGTCCTGGATTTTACGAGTTAATTCCACATACAGGTGGTAACCCTGATGCTGATTATCAGGAATTGGGCAATCCCAATTTGAAAAGGATTACTTCTGATAATTACGATCTGAGGTATGAATTTTTTCCAAAACAGTTAGATCAGTTATTGGTGGGTGTGTTTTATAAAGACATTAAAAACCCAATTGAATATGCTTTGGTAAACCAGGCTACCAGTATATTTTATACCGCAGGAAATTTCGGTAATGCGTCTAACTATGGTTTTGAGATGGATTTTACCAAATACATCAGCAAATTTGGTTTCCGTGCCAACTATACCTTTACCGATTCCAAAATTACAACAACCAAAACGGTTTTATATAGGGATGCAGCAACAACTTCTTTAACACAACGTACCGAAGAACAAACCCGTCCGTTACAAGGACAATCTAAACACATCGGTAATTTATCATTATTATTTAAAGATGCCGTTTCAGGTTTAGATGCACAGTTAGCAGCGGTTTATACAGGGGCAAGGATTTACACTGTATCACCTTATCTGGATAACGATATCTGGCAAAAAGGTACCGTTACTTTAGATCTTTCAGCAGAACAGAAAATATCGAAAAGCTTTTCGGTTTATGTAAAAGTAAACAACCTGTTAAACACCCCTTCCGAACTGGAGATCAGAAGACCATATCAGGTAACGACTGCTACGGTTAATCAGGATGTGGCTAATCAAACTGTTGGAGAAAATGTTTTTATCCGTAAAGATGAATATAAACAATTCTATTTATTGGGCTTACGCTATAAATTATAAGATCATGAAAAATATTCTAAAATCATTATCCGTTTTCGGATTGGTTATTTTACTGGCTTCATGTCATAAAGATGAACTATTAACACTATCTGTTCCGGTAATACAATCGGGATCCCTGATTACTTCCGAAAACCTTCCTGGTGGAAGCATTAAAGGAACCATGCAGGCCGGAAAAACCTATTATTTTGATAAAGACATTACTGTAAATGATGGTGATACTTTATTGATGCAAAGCGGAGTTACCTTAATCGCTGTAGGAGATGGTACCAAAGATAAAGCACCTCAAATTACCGTTCATGGTACTTTGATCAGTTTAGGTACCAAAGAAAAACCAAATTATATCACGGTACAAAATGCGGCAACCTACCATACCGAAGCCAGCGCAGCAAAATACGATAATGTATTTAAAGGTTCCTGGGGTGGTATTCTAGCTAGTCCGGCACCTGTTACAACTGCAAAACCAAACCCAAAAGGTGGTGATGTGATTATCAAATGGACGCACATCGAGTTCGCAGGTGCAGCATCTTACGGTAACGATGCATCTATATATAAAGATGGTGATGCCCGTTATGCCATTTATTTCGCCAATATCGAAAAGGATTTTATTTTAGAAGACAGCTGGATTTTTGGCAGTGCAGATGACGGAATCAGAACGGTTGGTGGTAAAATTTCGATCATGAGAAATACCTTCGAGCTTTGTGGAAGGGCTGGTGGCGAATGTTTTAACATGAAAAGCGGAACTGTGGGCGATTTAGCCTATAACATGTTAATTGGTTCGGCAACCAATGCGCTTAAAGCTTCAAATTCTGGTGGTACAACCATTCAGTGTAATGTGAACATGTACAACAATACCATGACCAATTGTGGTTTTCGTCAAACTAAAACCGGTCGTGGAGGATCAATCAATTACGAGCAAGGTGCAAGGGGTTTAATTTATAATAACCTGATCTCGAACTGCCGTTTTGGATTAAGGATGACAACCGATGCCGATCTGGTAAATATTAAATACAATAACCAATATTATTATGGAAGCACATCGGGTATATTGGCCCAGTTTTTAGCCAGCGATGGTGTCGCTAAAGCTCAATCAGCAGATATTAAAAGCGCTACAGCAAAAGATAAAAACCCATTGTTTTTTAGTTATAATGCAGATCAATACGATTATACCACAAACCCCGGACCGATAGCGGCAGCCTCAATGCCAGCTTACATTACCACGGTGGGAACATCAAATTTCGGTTTGCAAACCAGTTCTCCCGGACGTAATAAAGCCAAAACAGATTTTACGCCAATGGCCGTTGTAAAAACCACAGGTAACTTTGGTGCTATTATCACCCCTCCGGGAAATGATATTGGTGCTTACCAAACCGATGGAACAGGAAACCAGCACTAATTCTTAGATAAACTAAACTACTTACTGGTCTTAGCATCCCGCTAAGACCTTTTTGTTTGTTTTTGCCACGGAGACACTGAAAACATGGAAGGCTTTTTGAATATAGATTTTGCTAAAGTGAAATCTTCGAACATTCAAAAGCATTGAACTCCGTTACTATTCGGTATTTAAATAAAAAGGGTCGTCATTGCGAGGAGGAACGACAGCCTGCCCCGATTTCTCGGGGAAGCAATCTTTCATACTTGAGGACCTTGCTATCAAGATTGCTTCATCCAATGAAGAATTGGCTTCGCAATGACGATCTCTCTAGAAGTATCATTTCCTGAAAATTTTCTGCGTTTATATTGATTTTATGCAATAGATTAAAGCTAATAATGAAAACCTTTTCGACTTGTTATTCCCATTTTAACCCCATCCCTTAATATTCAATTAAAACTACAGGCCTTATTTAACTATTTCATAACCCTATCTCCTCATCTAGTTAATAGCTTCATTTCATCTTTGTAAATAGAATATCAGGATCAGGCTCCTGATAGATAATCCTGAGGTGAATAATTAAGCTAAATGATATGAGATTGGTTTCATGCGTAGGTCTTTTAATGGTTATACCGGCAATTGCATTGCTTACCCGCAGTAATGAGCCTCGTGTTGCCGTTGGAACTGAAACACATCAACAGGATAAAGCCAGTTCTCTGGTGCATGAAGAAACCATACACCCTGATTCTGCGCTACTTTCTAAAGTAGACAATGTACCCGCTCAAAAGCATTTGGGTTTTACAGCGAAAAGTGCTGTTAAATCCAATCCCATAATTACAGATAATAAATAAAAGCATTATTGCTTTATCAAAATATGAATAGAAGATTTTTATTAAAAGGTGGCTTATTAGCCGGCTTAAGTGTACCACTCGTTGGGTTAAAAGATGTAATGGCCGCTCCGGTTGGCGGTACAAAGAAAGCAAAAAACATCATTATGATGGTGAGCGATGGAATGAGTACAGGTACTTTAAACATGGCTGATCTTTATGCCAACCGTGCCTATGGACGGAGCAGCAAATGGTTGGGCTTATACCGCGATAACAAAGCTGTTCGCGCTTTGATGGATACCGCTTCGGCAAGTTCGATGGTTACCGATTCTGCAGCCGCAAGTTCTTCATGGGGTGGAGGGATGCGTGTTAAAAACGGTTCTTTAAATGTTGGGATGAATGGTGAAAAACCTCAGCCAATCCTTCAGAAATTTAAAGAAAAAGGCAAGAAGGTAGGTTGTGTAACCACCGTTCCGATTACACATGCTACGCCGGCAGGATTTTGTGTGAATATTGATAACCGTGGTGGACAGGACATTATCGCCGAAATTTACCTTGGCCTAAAATTCGACGTGATGATGGGTGGTGGTAGTAAATATTTCGGGGAGCACAGAGCAGGAGGGAACCTGATTCCAAAATTCCTGACCCAAGGCTATATGGTGGCCGAAAACAGGAACGAAATGCTGGCTTTAGATAAATCGAAGCCTGTTTTAGGTCTGTTTGCAGAAGACGGACTACCTTATGAAGTAGATCGCATGCACGATGCTGAACTGCAGAAAACAGTGCCATCATTGGCCGAAATGACCATGAAAGCCATTGAGTTAATGAAAGACCATAAAGATGGTTTTGCCCTTCAGGTTGAAGGTGGGAAGGTAGATTGGGCAGCCCACTCAAACGATTTGGGTGGATTGATTTTCGATCAGCTGGCTTTTGATGAAGCAGTGGGTAAAGTAATCGAATTTGCCGAAAAAGATGGCGAAACTTTAGTGATTATCACCACCGACCATGGAAATTCGAATCCGGGTTTGTTTTATGCAGACGAAGCCAATAGAAAATTCGATAGTCTTCAACGTTTTAAGCATAGCAGTACCTGGTTACTTGCACAATTGAACCAATCGTTCAGTGAGCAGAAGATTATGGAAATGATTAAAGAAAATCAGGGTATTGAGATGAAGAGCGACGATGTTAAATCGCTGCTAAGCCATTTTAAAGATATTGTTCCCGGTCAGTTATATAACGAAGCCAATCTTCCTTTTTATGAATATGGCAAGATTTTAGGTAAATACACCGATGTACAATGGGCAGGAATGAACCACACCGGAGATTATGTAGAATTAACCATATTCGGCCCCGGATCGGAACAGTTAAAACCTTTCGTTAAAAATTACGAACTGCACAACTTCATGTTAAGAGCCGCCGAAATGCCAGAACATTTTTTGGTAGGGAAATAGTTCATTGGTTCGTTAGTTATTTGTTCATACGATATTCTCGCGTGGTGTCAGATATTCCTATCTGACACTGCTTTAAATCTATAAATTGTAGATATTATAAATATTTCTAAATATCAGATGGTAACATCTGACAGCACATTTTATCACTGTCATGTTACCATCTGACTGCTCATTTTGCGATCTTAGACTAAGGACTAAAGACTCCGGACTTAAGACTAAATTCAAGCCTCCCACCAGGTTAAAGGAAACTTAATTTCATCAACAGAGCTGGCAATCATATCAGGTTTAAAAGCGTAATGGCCTAAAGTATCTTTGCTCGATATGCCCGAAAGTACCAAGATTGTTTTATAGCCCATTTGCACACCACCCTGAATGTCGGTTTCCATCGTATCGCCGATAACGGTGGTTTCGCTGGTTTCCAATCCTAAAAATTTACGTGCAGAGCGCATCATCACCGGACTTGGTTTACCCGTAACAAAAGCTTTTCTGCCGGTGGCTTCTTCAATCATCGCTGTAGTGGCGGCAATTCCTAAATTATTCCATCCTGGTTTTTTAGGCGAGGGATCCCTGTTGGTGGTAATAAATTTTGCCCCTGCAAGGATCATATCTACCGCCCGCTGAACCATTTCGAGCGTAAAATTTCTTCCTTCGCCCAATACCACAAACTCAGGGTCGGTATTTACCAGTGTAATGCCATGATCGTGCAAACTGCTCAATAAACCGCCTTCTCCCAATACATAAGCGGTGCCTTTGGGGCTTTGATCCGAAAGAAATTTAGCCGTAGCCATCGCACTCGTATACACATGGCTTTCTTCAACTTTTATTCCCAATCCTTTTAATTTGCGTACTACCTCTAAAGGGGTTCGCTGACTATTGTTGGTCATAAATGCAAAGGGAATCTCTTCGTCGATTAAGTTTTTAATAAATTTATCTGCTCCGGTTATGAGTGCCTCTCCACTATAAATCACCCCATCCATATCTATTAATAGTCCTTGTTTCATGTTTTTGTAGATTTAATCTGCTTATATGCAAACTTAATGTTTTCTTGTTCAATCAACGTTAAATTATAGTTTTTGAACTTTCAAAATTGGATAATTCTGCCGCTTTCCATGGCTTGTTTTATTTAACATAAACTTAATATACCGGCTGTAGCGTTACCCTATTTTACATCGTATCCTTTACAAAAACTAAATGATGAAAAACGCTTTCAAAACAACCGCTATTCTTTTAATTGTATTTGCAGCTTTATCCAGCTGTAAAAAAAAGGTTGAAGATCCGATGGATTTTACAATTGAAGATCAAAATTTAACCGCTTGTCCGGTTGGTACAACATGTCACTTTCAGTATGCAAATAATGCTTCGATGGATGGTAACTGGCTAAATACAACAGTTGGGGAGCACCGGATTTTTTGGGCCAGGAATGCAGGGAATTATACAACAAGCTGGATGTACTTTCAGGCCCCTATGACCGGCGATAAATTTTTATTGAACGATGCAGATGTGCAGGCCGGTAAGGTAAAATTCGTCTCTGGCTGTCCTACATGTTTTGGTATCGAACTTAAAGCGTTAAAAGGAACGGTTAAAGGAATAAAGGTGGCTAAAAATAATGCCGAACCTGAAAAATGGTTGTTAGAATCGAAGATTGTATTATCTGCAATAGGATCATCTGATGTACCTTATGATACCATTTACGTTAAACAATATTATTATCCTTCAATACAATAGTTAACAGGTTTTTAAATGTACATCGGTGCCATTTTTCGCCAATAATGGGGGCGGTGTGCATTGCTTTCCCAGGTGTGGAACTGATTGGGTACACCTTTCTCCCATAAGAGGCTGCTGAGGTGCTGGTTTCCGCTTAAAAATGGATCTGTTTCGCCTACAGCTAAAATAATTTCCATATTTCTAACTGCTGTAAGCAATTTATCATCATTTAAGTTGGCCAGGTATTGCGCCGGCATGTTAAAATATACTTTTTCGTCGTGAAATCCATTCAACAGATCCCTGAAATCACCTATATTATCCGTAAGATCGTACCTTCCACTAATGCCCACCGCCTTTTTAAATAACCAGGGATATTTCATCGCCAGATTGATGGCATGATAAGCACCCATGCTACAACCAGCTGTTTCTATATAATTACCATCATTCTTCTGGTAGATCAGCGACATTACTTCTTCTAAAAGATATTTTTCGTACTGTAAATGGCGCTCAATCCTAACGGAAGGAAATATATCATCATTGTAAAAACTTTCGCCATCAATGCTATCCACACAGAAAACCTGGAGTTCGCCATTTTCGATCTGATGACTTAATGAAGCAATAATCCCCCAGTTTTCGTAATCATAAAATCTGGCCATTCGGGTGGGAAAAAAGATAACTGCACGTCCGCTATACCCGAAAACCAGCAACTCCATATCGCGTTGCAGGTTATGGCTGAACCATTTGTGGTATTCCCTGTTCATCTGTTAAATCTTGATGGAAAAATAGTGCTCTGATGTTACCGGGATATTAATTAACAGTAATGATTTAACCTAATTTTTCTTTAACGACCTCGGTCCATAAACGGTAACCTTCTTCACTTAAATGCAGTCCATCGTGATCGTAAAGCGCCGGATTTGGATGACCCGATTTATCGAGCATTTTCTTAAATACATCGATAAATTTCCAGTTTCCATTCAGTTTGATAATCTCGCTCTCGATAAGGTTATTGGTGTACCTAAACTGATCGGCAATATGCCAGCGGTGGATACTTGGTTTTAAAGAAATAAAATAACAAGGGATTGTTCCAAATCTTAGGTTAACTTTAACCATCAACTGTTGGAAAAATATAAAAATCTCTTCAGGGTTTCTGCCATCGCCCAAATCATTATCCCCGGCATAAACCACCAATGCTTTTGGCTTGTAATCGGTCATAATCCTCTCGAAAAACCATACACAGGCAGCTAAGGTAGATCCTCCAAAACCCAGATTGGTTACTTTGGTAAAGTCGAAATCATCTTCCAGGCTGTTCCATAAGCGTATTGACGAACTTCCATAGAAAATAATCCCGGGATGCTCACGGTCTAAGCGATGCTTTCGTTCTAATTGCTTAACCTCTTCTTCGTACCAATACATGTTGCTAAAGATAAAAAGATCTGCCTTTTATAGGAACGGGGAATGTGTTAAGTTTGTGTAAAGACGGTAGGTTGGTTAATCGGTTAATTGTTTTAATTGGTTAACTGATCCCAGGCGCCGAATGCTTAATTAAAATCCCATTCTCCACTACCATAGACAGAATCCATTAGTCTGGTCGTCATCTCGACCGAAGCAACGCGAAGTGGAGAGATCTTTGAATTATGTTGCCGAAAAGTTTAAAGATTTCTCCATTACGTTACTGATGAAACCTGTGAAACAAGCATACCATTAGTAAATAAAAACTAAGGCTTAAATCGGTGATATTCAGTCGAAATGACGATATTTTTAACTTAAACCCTACTATTTTTAGATTAACCTTTATACATTAAATAACCCTTTAATTGAATAATCAATATATACCAATTGCATAATCGACTTAGGGCTCAAGACTCAGTACTCCGGATTAATCTAAGCAACTCTTCCCATCTTCTTCAATATCCTAAAGTGCGAACGTAATGCGGATAAGAAAGTGGTATTTTCATGATAGGGCAGCCCGAACTCAAACGCTGTTTGTTTAACAATTCCTGAAATCCTTCCATAATGCACGTGGCAGATTTTAGGGAAAAGATGATGTTCTATCTGTCGGTTTAAACCGCCCAGAAGAAATGCTGAAACACGGCATTCTGTAGCAAAGTTAGCGGTGGTACGCATCTGGTGTTCCGCCCAGGCCTCTTCCATGTTACCTTCCGCATTGGTTAAAGGGAAAGTTGTGCCTTCTACTACATGTGCCAGTTGGAAAACGAGTCCCATTGTTAAGCCTTGGGCCATGTGTAATATTACAAAACCGATTACAACCTGCCACCACAGCAGTGGCATCACCAGTATAGGTAGTCCTATAAAAATGAAATAGTAAAGGAATTTGTAGAAAAACAGGTTAAAATATTCAACTTTCGGGTGCTTGCTCTGGTGAGCACCAACACTTTTCTGGAAAAACTTTTTATAATCTTTCCTGAAAACCCAGGATAGCGAGGCCAGGCTATATAAAGGAAAAGCATACCATTGCTGAAAACGCTGGTGTGGTTTTAATTCATCTTCATTACATATACGGATCAGTCCCGGCGCCACTTCAATATCTTCATCATGCCCGGGAATATTCGTATAAGTATGGTGTACCACATTATGCGTAATGTTCCAAACATAAGGATTAGCCCCTACCATATTAAACAGAAAACTGAAAAACGAATTGGTGCGTTTAGAACTTGAAAAAGAACCGTGAATGGCATCGTGACAAATGTTGAAACCGATAAATGCACAGGTTGCGCCCAGCAAAATGGTTAATCCCGTAAGGATGAGGGTGTGTAAGGGTAAAAGCAGTATAATTAAATACAGTGCCAGAAATACTGTAAGGAAAAGACAGGCCTTAAACCACATCAGTTTATTGGCATTGGTACTTCTGTTGTTCTCTTTAAAGTCGTTGTTTACCCTGCGGCGTACCTCAGCGTAAAAGGAGTTTCCCGATAAACATGGGAATTTTGCTTTTAATTTCATGATCTTGTACTCTTATCTACCCCATGTACAAGGTCGATACTCCAAGTTCATTAAGCTTTTTTGTTTCCTCAAGGCAATTTGCCCTGTGTTTAATACAAACGTAAATCTGCTTGTTTTAGTTTTTCAACGAAGGTAATAACTTTAGTTAGTGATTTACCTACATGAAACGTTAAATAAAAGCGCCATTTAGTTAAAAAAATGTTTCATTTTGGCTAAATCTTAATATGATGATGGTGTAGGGGAAAGGGCGGGCAAAAATATAAGGCAATATGCTTTTAGTTCTCACAATTTTTGCGGGATATAAAACCTAATGAAGATACAAGCTACTCGCTGTAATTCCTCTTATCAGCAGCATAAATATGGTACCAGATGTACAGAATCCATATTAACACCACTGTGCTGTAAACCAGTTCAGGATCAAATGAATCCTTTGTAAGCAACAACGCAATGGAGGAGATCAGGGCAGTCAGGAAGAAATAAAAAATATTTTTCATAACGTACTGATTTAATGAATGTTGGATTTAGTAAATATAATAAAATATCTCTTATTTACCAAATAGAAATGGCGATAATTTACTTATTTCTGAAAATTGATTGTTTTTAATGGTTTTTAGCCTGCAATTTCCTGTGATTATTATGGTTTACCCTGTTTATTTTTCAATCTAACTGCTTTTCTTGTAAAGAAATGCTAATTCCTGATATCTTGTGAGTCGCATAATCCAATTAACACAAAATTGTGGCAAAAGGTAATTTAGATTTTTTTGTATGTTTACCACACAACTAACCAAAAAACAATAACACACAAATGATCAAATTTTCTCTTAGCTTAATTTCCTTCGCTTTGTTCTTTTTTGGAATAAAAAGCTTTTTTCAAGAACCAAAGGTACAGCCTGTACCACCTTCAGAATTAACCATAACCAACTTCGCTGGCCCCGATGTTACGCCTAGTCCGGCTTGTTTGGCCGTTGCCCCAACAGGTGAGGTATATGTGGGTGTTGATATGATCGGCTCTCTGGGTAAAGACCCGGGCAAAGGCCATATCCTTAAACTCATCGATAAAGACAATGATGGCAAAATGGACCAGCATATTGATTTTGCTGAAGTAGATAACCCCCGCGGTATTATTGTGCAGGGAAGCCAGGTATTTGTACTACATACCACCTTTTCTAAAGAAACAAAACAGGCTACAGGCATGAATTTAGTTGTTTTTGAAGATAAAGATGGTGACGGAAAAGCCGATGGCCCTGAAAAACCGCTTATCGAACACATCAGTAATGCTAAATATATCCGCGAGCGTGGAACCGATCATGCCACCAATGGCATCAGGATGGGAATTGACGGCTGGATTTATATCTCTGTTGGCGATTTTGGCTTTCATGACGCGGTAGACCGTTCAGGCAAAAAGTTAACCATGTTAGGTGGTGGTATTTTGCGTGTACGCCCGGATGGAACCGAAATGGAGGTTTACACTCACGGTACGCGTAATGTATATGATGTAGCCATCGATCCGTATATGAACGTTTTTACCCGCGAAAATACCAATGATGGTGAAGGATGGAACGTGCGTTTTTCGCATCACATTCAATCTGGTGAATACGGTTATCCGGTTTTATTCCAGAATTTTACCGACGAAATTATTCCTGCATTGGCCGATTTAGGTGGTGGATCGGGTACTGGTGCTTTATTTATGGATGAGCCGAACTGGCCTGAAAAATATAACCACGTACCGATGATGGCCGATTGGGGCAGAAGTATGCTTTATATCCACAGGGTTACGGCTGATGGGCCAACTTTTACCCAAAAGGATGAAGAATTTATCAAATTGGCGCAGATTACCGATCTGGATGTAGATGGATCGGGAAGGCTTTATCTTTCAGCATGGGATGGTGCAGGTTATTCAGGAAGCCCTGATAAAGGATATATTGTGCGTGCTGTGCCAAACAACTGGACTTATAAAGCTTTTCCGGATGTTAAGAAACTTTCCATTAAAAAGTTAACAGAATTATTAAAATCCAATAGTGCAGTTGCACGTTTAAACGCTTCGCAAGAACTGGTTTCGCGTAACAATAAACAGGCAATCGAAACGGCTTTAAAAACTGCTTCCGATCAAAGTTTAGCGCTCGATGTGCGTATCGCTGGCTTATATACTTATGCACAGCTGACCAAAGAAAACGGTATTGAAACTTTAGTCGGATTTACAAAAGACAATGCTTTAAAAGAGTTTGCTTTAAAAGCACTTGCTGACCGTAAAACTTACATTAGTAAAGTACCTGTTGAACCGTTTTTAGAAGGATTAAAAGATGCTTCGCCGCGTGTTCAGGCGGCTTCGATTATTGGTTTAAACCGCTTGGGCAGACCAGAAGTTGCCAATGTACTTTTACAAACTAAAGTTCCGGCTTCATTTGTAGCGCCTGCAAAAGGCACCGAAGGTCCGCATGCTACGCCAAATGCAGCCATTATATTGCCACACCTGGCAGTACGAGCTTTGGTTGAGCTCAATGCTGTTGATGCGCTGCTCGCTGCTGTTAAAACCGAAAACTCAACACTTGCACTTTGGGCATTGCGTTACATGCATGATGAAAAAGTGGTTAATGGTTTAATTGCTAACTACAAACAATCAACAGATGAGAAATTGAAACAGCAGATCCTGATTACTTTGGGCCGTTTGTATAAAAAAGAAATTGCTTACGATGCTTCCTGGTGGTGGGGCACACGTCCTGATTCGCATGGTCCTTATTTTAAGGCCGTAAGTTGGGAAGGTTCGCCTGCTATCGAGAAATTTTTGAAAGAGGAGGCAACAAAAGCTGGTGCACAAGGCAAACAGTTTTATGTTGATTTAAATTCTCGCCAAAGGATGGACATCGCTGAATTTGCCGAAGAAGAAAAAGTGGCTGCAACCGAAGAACCAAAAATTGATCTCGAAAAAATCAAAAACAAAAAAGGTCAGGTAGGTAAATCATCTATTGAAGATGTATTGTTGGCCATCAATAAATTACAGGGCGATCCTTTAAAAGGCAGAAATATATTCAACAACCAGGGCTGTATCGCCTGCCATAGTTTAAGCAAAACCGAAAAAATGAAAGGTCCGTTTATGGGGCAGATTGGCTCGATCATGAACCGCGAACAGATTGCGGAATCGATTTTAAAACCAAGTGCTTCTATATCGCAGGGTTTTGCCACGGTAATGATCACTGCAAAAGGCGACCGAACTTATATGGGCTTTATTACCGAAGAAACGGCTGCTAAAGTAGTGATGCGTAATATTGCAGGTGAGGTTTTCACCATCAAAGCAGGTGATATTTTATCACGTAAAGAAATGGAAAACTCCATGATGCCAGAGGGTTTGGCCAATTCTTTATCTTACGAAGAACTAGCCTCTTTGGTTACCTTTTTATCAGAACAGAAAAAATAATGAATGATCGCATTTCCGGTCGCAATACCGATCCGGAAATGCTTTTACTATACAATGGTGCTGCTAAAGCTAGTTCCTGCGGATAATAATAATTTCGCCGTTAACCAACTGGAAAATATAACTGGAAATGCTCACCGACTTAAAAATTGCAATACGAAATACCAGACCAGACTTCTTCTCGAAAGTGATTTCCTCGCCGATATAAATCTTATCTAATTCTTTTATAGTCGTTTCCAAAGTAATCACCATGTATTGGTAACATTGACATATTGGTCTTGTTTTGAGAAAATGAGTTATTCTTATTCCTTAAAGGAGTATTTGTTAGTTCGTTGGTCATTGGTTAATTGGTCGCATAGTCATCTCAACCGGAGCAACGCGAAGTGGAGAGATCTATCCAGATAGATTAGCTTCGCTGAGCAATCGTGGTTCTCGACTGCGTTGCATCCGATAGCTATCGGGTCCGCTCGAAATGAAGGTAACTCGAGGGTATTTTTATACAATAAATTATCTTTCAAGGTAACAAACCGAAGAATATTCAATCTTCTCCAAACTCCAAACTCTCAACTCCAAGCTAATCGACTTCCAACTATGGACTGCTGACTCCGGACTTTTTTGTTATTTCCCCGCAATTTTTATAATAAAACTTGGTCAGTTGTTTTGGTTTAAAAAAACAAAACCTACATTAGCGATTAAATCTATATATCTAGTCGATGAGCAGATCGGCCAGGTTTGACTACCAGTTATGGATAACCATTTTTTTGAACAAATATTTAAAAACCCACTTGAGCAACACAATATACCGCCGAATGAAGTAATATCCCGTTGGGCAGAGAAACTGATCCAGGTACTTTTTCCAGAAAATGCACTTAAGGTATTTTTAACGGTTGAGGAAGTTAAAGAACAGGTATCGGCTTTAGAGCTCGAACTTTATGATATTATTTCGGCAAGTTGTAAATTAAGGAACAGTGAGTGTAAAAATGCAGCAGGTCATTTTTTTGCAGAACTGCCAGCGCTATACCGTGTATTGAATACCGATATACTGGCCATTTATGAAGGCGACCCCGCGGCGCAAAGCAGGTTCGAAGTCATCAGGACTTATCCCGGTTTTTATGCCATCTGTTTTTACCGGATTGCTCATTTACTGTATAATTTTGGTATACCCTTAGTGCCCAGGATTTTGACTGAATATGCCCATTCTAAAACGGGAATCGATATCCATCCGGCAGCGAGTATTGGCGAATATTTTCATATCGATCATGGTACCGGAATCGTAATCGGCGAAACCAGTACGATTGGCCGTTATGTAAAACTATACCAGGGTGTAACGCTGGGGGCTTTGAGTGTGAAAAAAACTTTAGCTGGCAGTAAACGTCATCCAACAGTAGAAGACCGGGTTGTGATTTACTCAGGCGCCACCATATTGGGTGGTGAAACCATCATCGGGCACGATAGCATTATTGGGGGTAACGTATGGCTTACCGAAAGTATTCCAGCTTTCTCCACTGCATATCACTCACCAATCATTACCATAAGAAATCATAAAGAAACCAATTAATACAAAATATAATGGCAGGAATAATCGATCTGATCGGAAATACGCCAATGGCTGAGCTTCAAAAAATGAATATCAATCCGGCTGTAAAGGTTTTTGCAAAATTAGAAGGCAATAATCCGGGTGGTAGCGTAAAAGACAGGGCGTCGCTCAACATGATCAGAAGTGCGATAGAACGTGGCGAAATAGCAAAAGGTACTAAATTGGTGGAGGCTACAAGTGGTAACACCGGAATTGCTTTGGCCATGATTGCCAGTTTATACAATTTAGATATCGAACTGGTAATGCCAGTCAATTCTACCCGCGAGCGTAAGGTGACAATGGAAGCTTTTGGCGCTAAGGTAACTTTATTGGAAAGTATTGAAGATTGCCGCGATTATGCCGAAGAGAAGGGCAGTAGCAAAGGATATTTCCTGTTAAACCAGTTTGCCAACCCGGATAATTACATGGCACATTATAAAACCACAGGCCCCGAAATATGGAAAGATACCGAAGGACAGATTACACATTTTGTAAGCTCGATGGGAACAACAGGTACCATCATGGGCTGCTCGAGGTTTTTTAAAGAAAAAAATAAAGATATCCAGATTGTAGGCTGTCAACCTACAGAGGGATCCTCTATACCAGGCATTAGAAGGTGGCCGACAGAATACCTGCCAAAAATATTCGAACCCGAGCGTGTTGATCGTGTGATGGACATTGCGCAGGAAGAAGCCACTATCATGTCGAGGAGGATGGCCAGAGAAGAAGGTTTATTTGCGGGCATGAGCTCGGGTGGTGCCTGTGCAGCAGCGCTAAAACTGGCTTCAGAGTTGGATAAGGGAACTATCGTATTTATCACCTGCGACCGTGGCGACCGTTACCTCAGCAGTGATCTGTTTGGCTAAACACAAATAACTAGTGTTTTTCTTGTCTCATGAGCATTTTTACCCTTTGGATAATGATTTCCATTTCAAATGGTTTTTCTATATAATCATCCCAGTGGGCTTTATAGTAAGAATTGTGCTGAAAGCCATTTCTGGATGACATTAATAATATAGGAATGGCTGCATGTACCGATAATTTTAACTCGGTGCATATCGACCGTCCATCGGTAGTGTTCAATAATACATCAATTAAAATTACGTCGGGTGCAAAATTCGCTACTTCCGAATGTAAATCTATTGTACTGGTAAGCCCGAGTACGGTATAGCCTTCAAATTCGAAGATCATCTTTATCGCTTCAAGCGTTGCATGATGATCTTCGATAATTAATATTTTAGGTGTGTTTAAGGAGCGCATTTAAGAGTTTTAAGGATAACTGAGGCTGCCGGTTCCCCGCTTTTTTAGCAATAATTCAAAAATTTTCGAATCCGATTTGGTCAGGCTATCAAGCGAGTTGCGCAGGCTCTGGTTAACTAGGCTCAGGTTGGTAAACATCTTCCGCAGGGCTTCATTTTCATCCCTCAGTTCTAAAAGCTCATTGGCAACGCTTCCAAACTCTCTTATCCAGGCATCAAACAAAGGTTTGTCAATAGCCAGTTCGGCGCAGATTTCTTCAGGTTCCCGACCATCATAAAATTCCTGGATACAACCAATAATTTGGGCAGGTGTGTTGTTTGGTTTCATAGTTTGTTTAATATGCTGTTATGCAAAAGGATAAACTGTCCCGATTTACATCTTAAGCAGCACAGCATTATTTTAAATGTTACATTATAGAGATAGGGACAAAGGAATAGCGCGTTTAAGGCTGATCAAAATTTTTATCTACGCAGTAATACGCAGTGTTTTTAAGTTGTTGGTTTACAGTTATAAAAATAAAAGAGCATTGTGATTCATTTTCCTGGGATATGGTATTTGATAAATTAACGTTTTTACTAAGCCATGCCGTCAGTCGTGTAACAAATCATCCCGGATAAGACCGTTTCTGTCGACATGGCTAAAATTTGAGTGCAATTCAGACAAAAAGATTAGTCCGTTTAGTTTATACGGCATCGCACCGTGTGCACTCTTTTATGCTATATGCAAAGAGGGTGCGGTAGCTGGTTTTAGCTCATACGCATTTCTACGCAACATTCTTCAATTGGTTGTAGTAAAGCGTTTTATGTGGTCTTGTTAAGTTAATAGTTAAAGTAAGGTAAAAGACTTTTAAATGCTATTTTTGTATATTATTTAGGACGATTTGTTTAGGTTTGACATCCAGGACTGCATATTCATTTCTCCGTCGATCCCTAACTTTTTCCGTACCCTGTATTTACGGCTTTCCACTGCACGTACACTCAGTTTGCAGGTCCGGGCTATTTCTTTGGTATCAAAGTTTAACCTGATATAAGCACAAAGTTCTAACTCTGCAGGCAGGAGCTGTGGTGCAATCCGGAGCAATGCTGTTATAAACTGGTTCTCTGTTTCTTCAAACTTTTTCATAAAAGAAGGATCATGTGATTTTGCAAGCTCCGTGAGCTCTTTTAACGATAAATGCTCAACAGGTTTTTCGTTTTTCTGATTGAGCTGTTTACGGTAGCTTTCCATCTGTTCGTGCATCAGGATACGTTGTTTGCGGAAATGTGCGTTGTGACGGGCCAACAACCTCAACCGCTGTCCAAAAAGCCCTAAACTGATCAATATTCCTTCAACAATCACAGCCATGGTGAGCAGGTTGAAACTATAAGATTGAAAGGGAATGATGGCCATTAAACAAAAAACCAGGTAAATAGAAGCCAGGGCTACCGGAATCCAGCCAAACACGTAACACCATATCAGCGGATTATTTTTGGCATATCCGCGTATAATAATAACCTGAATACTGCTGAATAGAAAAAGTAAGGAGGTTAATAAAAATAATACCTGCGTAAGTAAATTGGTAAAGCTCCGTGCATCCCATAAAGAACAGATCAGTATGATGCTCCAGCCAAATAACAGTACGTTAAATATCTTATTAAGCTGTGGTAACTGCCGTTTAAGTTTTAAGAAATGATTGTTGAACAGGATGGTGCAGATGTAACCCAGCGCTATAAAAAAATGGGCATGTACCAGGATAAAGCTGGCTACTGCTTGTCCGAACAATAAGCCATAACCCTGCAGGTAACAAACCATTACAATAAAGTAGAGCAAGATAACACGGGCGATGTACAGGACAAAAAGTTTGCTCCGCGTAATGATGTACATGAAAATATGAAAAATAAGGATCATCAGCGCAATCCCCACATAAATCAGTTGGATACTATAAGCCTTAATAAGTGCGTGGTTCAATACCGATTCGGTAACCAGTTTAGCAGGCACCAATAGGGTATTCATGGCCTGCATCCTGATATAGATATCGCCAACGGGTGCTTTAACCTGCTGTAGGGAAAAGGCATAACCCGTACCCAATAAAGCATCGCTTTTTTTGAGGTTAAACATGCCAGAACTTATCAGCCTGACTTTTCCCTCAGCATCCCGATAATATAAACTAATAGAATCGATATTGGCATAACTGATAAAAAGATAAGGTTCGGTTTGGCTGTTCCGTTTAAACCTGAGCTTCATCCACCACACCTTTCCCCTGGTGCCGCCATTAAAGATTGCTGAAGTCCCTTTTGAAAAACGTGCTGCTTTAAACTGCTCTACCTCCTCGAACGAAGCTTTTCCAAGGCTGTCCTGCCAATAATATCCTGATCTGCCAACATTAACAAAGGATTGCTTCTCTACCTGGATAACCGGTTGAGCAATGCACAGACTGTTTTCGATAATGAAAACGATAAGAAAGAAAATGGTCTTCATTAATTAAACCAATGTAAAAGAGTTGGGATGACCTATTACAAGGGAGAAATTATGGCTTTATAATAGAAAAACCAAATTTAATCTTAAAAAAAGAACAATCTGCCACCATTTGCCGTTCAATACAAAAGTTGTATTTTAGAACCAAGCCAGAAATATTTATGCACCAACTGATTATACAATATGCTTTTTTACTTGCGGTAATTCTTTTTGTTGTAATGCTGGCGCAAAAAATCAATGTGGCTTATCCCATTTTATTGGTTATTGCTGGCCTGGCTTTAAGTTTTGTACCTATTCTTCAGGATATCCAGATTGAACCTGAACTCATATTTGTGATTTTTTTACCACCTTTATTATACGAAGCAGCCTGGAATACCTCGTGGAAAGATTTTTGGAAGTGGCGGCGGGTCATCAGCAGTTTTGCTTTTCCAATTGTTATTTTCACCTCCACCATTGTTGCTTTAATTTCGAGCAGTTTAATTCCGGGCTTTACTTTGGCCCTTGGATTTTTATTGGGAGGGATCATTTCTCCGCCGGATGCGGTATCTGCTTCAGCCATTCTTAAAAATGTTAAAGTACCCAAAAGGCTCACCACCATTTTGGAAGGAGAAAGTTTGCTGAACGATGCGTCAAGTTTGGTGGTTTTCCGCTTTGCGCTGGCTGCGGTAATGACCGGAAGTTTTGTATTTACCGAGGCTGCCGGCAACTTCGTAATGGTGATTGTGATGGGAATTTTAATCGGTATTGGGGTAGCACTTGTTTTTTATGCCTTGCACCGATGGTTGCCAACAACTACGAACATTGATATCATCCTTACTTTTTTAACGCCCTATGTAATGTATATGACAGCGGAGGAATTTCACTTTTCGGGAGTGTTGGCAGTAGTAAGCGGAGGTTTGTTCCTATCTTCTCAAAGAAACCGTATTCTTACCCATCGGAGCCGTTTGCAGGGTATTAATGTTTGGGAAGCAGTTGCTTTTGTCCTAAACGGTTTTGTTTTCTTGTTAATTGGTTTAGAATTTCCTGTAATTATACATGGATTGGGCAGCGAAGGCCTTTTGCCCGCTATCCGTTATAGTGCCATTATTTGCATGGTTTTAATTCTGGGGCGATTGGCCAGTACTTATGGTGCCTTGTTTTTTACCCGCTTTATTAGTCGTTACATTACCACAGCAGATCCAAACCCTGATTGGAAAGCACCATTGCTTTTTGGTTGGGCAGGTATGCGGGGTGTGGTTTCTTTAGCAGCCGCACTTTCTATTCCCGTGGCTTTAAAATCAGGCGAAGCCTTTCCTCAGCGCAACCTGATCCTGTTTATAACCTTTAGTGTAATATTGGTTACACTGGTATTACAGGGTTTAACATTGCCCTGGCTCATTAAGTGGGTGGATATGCCCGATCCCGACTATACCGTTTCTTTTGAACAGCAAAAACAGATGGTGAGGAAGAAATTATCCATGCTATCGCTCAAAATCCTGGATGAAAAATATCATGATGCGCTTGAGCATAATGATATGATCAGGTCGATAAAAATCCGCATCGAAGCCGAAATGGAATTGCTTAGGGATTGGGAGAAGGAAGAAAACCCGAAGAGGGCCGAAGATTTTTACCACGATTACCGTTTAGCGCTCGAAGATATCATGACAGAACAGCGGACCTTACTAAAAGGCCTAAATAAAAAGGAACAGATTAATGATCAGTTGATCAAAGAACAGTTAGAACTGCTCGATCTGGAGGAAGAAAAACTGCGCAGGCATTTTAGTCAGCGTGATGAGTAATTGTTAATTTAATTTTGAACGGAACTAAAGATGTTTAAAACTTATAGCTTCTGTCACTTCCAATCACCAGATTAAATAATATATTTGCTAATTAATTTAGTAAGTATATGTCGGTAAAGGTTAACATCACTTCAAAAGGAATACAAAAGGTACTGAAAAACTATAACGAGAAACAGGCTATTGCCGAGTATATCTGGAATGGTTTTGATGCCAATGCCGATACCATAGAAATAGATTATGTTGCCAATGCCCTTGGGCTTTTAGAAAGTTTAACCATTGCTGATAATGGCTATGGGATTAATTTTGAGCGTTTACAGCAAAAATTCGATCCCTTTTACGAATCAGAAAAATCACTGCAAATTGTAGCACCAAAACACACTTCAAAAATGCATGGGCGTAACGGGGTAGGGCGGCTTACCTTTTTTACCTTTGCGCATGATGCCACCTGGCAAACCACTTACCAATCTGAGCAGGGCTTTCGTTACGGTGAAATAAACATTAGTACTGGCGGCTTAAATAGTTATAGTCACGATTTTACCGCTAAGCCAACAATTACTGGTAATACAGGAACCACAGTCTCTTTTACCAACCTTCGTATTGGGGAGCAAGAAATGAAAGAACTGGTATTGCCTTATCTGATCAATGAGTTTTGCTGGTTTATCGAACTGAACAAGCATAAAAACTATTTAATTATCGTAAATGGCGAAACTTTGGATTTTAGCAGTAATGTAAGAACATTAGAAGAGTTTAATCTTTTTTATCCAGATACCTCGGTTACTTTTAAGATTAAATATGTGCACTGGAAAGAAAACCTTCATAAAGAATTATCTAAATATTATTTTCTGGCAGGAGGGGAAGAGATTTATAAAGATTATACCACATTGAATAAAAAAAGTGACGATTATTTCCATAGCATTTATATTGACAGCGATTTTTTCAGGGATTTTGATTTTAAGAGTTTCGAAAACGAAGGACAGGTGGCCATATTCGGCGCAGCTAAATCTTCTCCTGAATACCGTTTTTTAATTAAAGAACTTACTGTGTACCTTAAAGAAAAGCGTAAACCTTTTTTAAAAGAATATGCAAGTCGACTGATCGAAACTTACGAACAGGATGAAATATTTCCTGTTTATGCCAATGAAAGTGAAAAACAATTAAAGAAACCAGCACTGATAAATTTAATTAAAGCTTTGTACGAGATAGAGCCTAAGTTGTTCAGCAGCTTAAATACCGATCAGAAAAAGACTTTAGTTCGTTTGATCGATCTTTTGTTGCACTCAAATCAACATGTTCAGTTGTTCGAACTATTTAATGGATTGATGGAGCTGGAAACCGAAGAATATGATGAACTGGCTTTACTACTTTTGAATAAAAGTTTAGTATCGTAATTTTATCATAACTATTATGTGTATAATCATTAGCTATGAAGCAATCTTTATTGCATAGCTTGAAAAAGCTACCTAATGTTTAAAAATCCAATAAATCTTTCGGATGGATATCGAGCCCTTTGGCCAGTTCAAAGATGGTAGATAACTGAACATCAAATTTACCATTCTCGATTTTAGAAATATTGCTATCGTCAATGTCGCAGTTTCTTGCCATTGCACGTAAACTCAAGCCCTTACTGTTTCTAATTTTCTTCAAATTGAAACCGAAATTATTCTGAATAATTGAGCTTTCCTTCTTAATCATCGAGGTTAAATAGTTCGAAGCTCAAAGTCTCCAACTTATTTAAAATATTTGCGGTTATATATTACCGTATTTTAAATTATTTTTTTATATTTGATTTAATAACAAAGTATCAATAAGGGATTTAAGCCAGTAAGGCCTTTACCGTTAATCGGGATAGCAGCTTAATTATGTTTAACATGTTATGTCTGTTATCATTTTAGAAGGTTTGTGCATTTGCCTTTTTCGTTACGCCATTATTATATATTAAAAATGAGACAGGAAACAAACGTAATTAACAATCCGTTTGCCTTTTATCAAGGCAGCTTTCCTGCTTTTCCCATATCCCAAAATCATCCTACGTCCCATGTTAGTATTCCACAGAAATGCCCTTTTAATTGGTTATACCCTTTAAAGCCAAAAAGTCCTGTTTGAGTACTTTTTTGCCCTATAACAACAGTTAATTTATTAAGGTCATAACTGTTGTTTATAGGGCATTTTCAGCTCTAATTTTCTTATTTAATAAAAAAGGTTTTAATCGCCCGCCAGTAGATCAGGATGTTTATTGGCCTGCGGAATTACGATTTCTGCTGCTTCTAAAAGTAGGTGGATGGAATCGTATGGCCTAAAGTTAAAATTATTTCATTCAAATAAAACATGCGGAAAAGTATATTTTTTAACGTATTGGCATCGCTATGCCCAAAAAATGAGCCTTTTCAAGGTTTAATCTTCTTCAAAAACTTGCTATTAAAGCCAGTGTATCAATCTGATAATGAAGGCGGTGACGCCTGTTCTTTCAGCTTTCGCCACTATAAGCTGCTATATCAAAAAGCAAACGCTGGTTGTTTCTTCAAATCGAATAATTTATAACCCAATCTAACAATTATGAAAACTAAAAAAAGGATGGGAGCCTATCGAAAAAAGAGCTCTCTTGTTAAAAGCGCAAGCTTCTGCCTGCTCTTATTTATCGGAATAATCGCCGCTCGTTGTGCTAAAGACAGGTTAGTCAGCGATTCTGGTGAAATTAAGACCCTCTCTGTAAATTCACCGGATTTGAAAACACGTTTAAATGCCATTAAGGATTCCTATGAAAAGCAAAAACTTCAGCAAAAGCTTCAACCTGATCAGAGCGATAAACTATCATGGAGTCCAGATTGGGAACATCCCCATATTCAGGTGGTAAATGATAGTGTTTCTTATGTTTTTTATCAATTGCTGGGCCAGGTGGTGGTTAACGGGAAAGCTGAACTTGCAAAGCAGGTTAACGGTAAATTATACCTGATGGTTAAAAATGAATCGGAATTTTACAAAGCTTTCTACTATGATCCAAAAGCCAATCCAAATGAAAAGATAGGTAAGAATACAAAGGAATTTGATTTGAAATTGTTTACTGGAAATCTCATACTATCCAGCCTGCAGAACGGACAAAACTACATATTAGATTATGCGAATGGGCACCTCAGCGATTCCTATCAGAAAAAAGGAGTGCTTGCAATAAAAAAAATGCAGTCGGTTAAAGGTACTACTTCATATTGGCAGCAAGAATGTAATCAGGTAGTTCGGAATTGTACATATTCTTCATTGGCACCCAGCTGGTGTGGCGGAATAGTGAATATCGTATTCAGTGCTACCTGCAGTTGGCCCCAGTCAACTTGCGGAGATACTTATTCACTAGTTGATTCTGATGAAGGAGTTGTTTGCGAAGATAAGTGGTTTCCAGATCCACCTGAACCAATTGATACTGGTGGGGGCGAAGGTGGTAATGGAGATGGAGGCGTACCAAAGAGTGAGGTTAAATACGATAATCTCCTAAAGGATTACCCATGTATGGTAAAGGAAGTATTAAACAAGTTAGAAACCAACCAGGCATATGCTAAACTGATTCAACCTTTCGAGGAAGTTAAATTTCCAGATGGTACAACTTTTGTTATGCAGGGTTTCCCAAATTTGGAATATGATTCTTCTGTACAAGATTATGGTGCTAGTACACCTGATGGTAAAACAAAATATAGTTTAGCCCACACGGGTCAGGTTACGGCAACGAGTTCGAAAATCCAATTTAATCAGGCGGCCATCAGTAATGCATCACAATTGTTGCTACAAGTAACAGCCATACACGAAACCGGGCATGCCTATATTAATTATTACCTTCAAATGGGGAAATTTAGCCACCCTATAGATATAGAACGCTATTCTACCTGGGCCATTAATATTGTTAATTTCGAAGATATTGCAAAAACTTCGGCCGTCGATAACAATTTCAGGGATCATTCTATAATGCTGGAAACATATTTCGATAAGATTTGGGGTATCTTAAAGGATATAAATGGTTCGGCTTACTCTGATAAGGAATACCAAATGGCCGCATTGTATGGGTTAGATAATCCTGGTGATACTCCGACAGACCCATTAATTAACGGGGTAAATTTATTTGATATTTACAAAGGAGTATTAAATAAATCTTATAATAATATAAAAACAAAATATGGTATTACAGATGCTGAGGTAAATGGTTTTAATTTAGCTAATCTGAAAGATGTTTCTGCAGATAAAAAATTACCTACCGATTGTCCCAAATAAATCTTTTAGCATGAAAAAAATACTTTTATTTAGCCTTTTAATCATTTCATTTTATAAGGCTTCTTCGCAAAATAGAAAAATATATTTTCTGGCTGATACCATAAATATAGCTAAACAGAACCGGTTCCTGAAAATTGAAACACAGAGTTTTTTTGAACATCACTTTACTTTTTTTTGCAGGTGTACACCCCCATATAAAGATTTTACATCCTTTTATTACTACATCAAAAAAGGAGATAAAATGGCAGAAACCGTATCTAAAAAACCTGATTATGATTATTTAAGTTTTAAAGAGTTTATGGATATCCTGGCAGAAACCAGGGGTTACCTGAGTGGTATTTACGAGCTTTATATTACCGAAGTATTACCCGGCAATAAATATAGAACCAATATAGTAAGTCAGGTTCCTTATCGGGTACCAACTGAGGATAAAGCGTCAGTTAAAGAAAACAGGTAGTAAACTTAAGAATGCTTTAGTCGGTTTAAGCGAGTTATTTACGTGAAAGCCATTCACCAAAAAAGGCCGCTATTTATAGTGGCCTTTTTAAATTTTCGGTCTTTATGGACTAAGCTGTTAAAAGAAAATGCCAAAACCAATTGATATCGGTACGGATAGAAATGCTGGGCCAAAACTAAATCCTAGTCTGGTATTCTCTTAAAAGCTTGTATGTTCACTAGCAATTCGAAAAAAACTATCGAAATCATAGAAGCTATCAAATATAAAATGTAGAAATTTTTCCTCACTTCTACAGTATATGGGAATTGTATGTAGTTGTATAATGGATATTTATTATTATAAATGCTGATTCGTAATTGCGAATAATGGGCCTGTAATGTAAATAGAGTACATATCAATTTGAAAAGCGATATATCATTATAAAAGTGGATGCAGAATTGTAAATAGATGATATGTTGTTATGAAAAAACTGGTATATCAATAAAGAAAGGAGGAATGTTATTTAAAGAAAAATCTGTTCAATTACTGTGTCATTGGTTAAATCTGTGTCCAGTTGAGAAATATCATTTATCAACAATTAACCACATCAAATTATTATGAAGTCAAAAAAATGGATGAGTCATTACCCAAAAAAAGACTCTATTACTAAAATCGCAAGCTTCTGCCTGCTCTTATTTATCGGAATAATCGTCGCTCGTTGTGCCAAAGACAGGTTAGTCAGCGATTCTGGTGGAATTAAGACCCTCTCTGTAAATTCACCGGATTTGAAAACACATTTGAATGCCATTAAGGATTCCTATGAAAAGCAAAAACTTCAGCAAAAGCTTCAACCTGATCAGAGCGATAAGCTATCATGGAGTCCAGATTGGGAACATCCCCATATACAGGTGGTAAATGATAGTGTTTCTTATGTTTTTTACCAGTTGCTGGGCCAGGTGGTGGTTAACGGGAAAGCTGAACTTGCAAAGCAGGTTAACGGAAAATTATACCTGATGGTTAAAAATGAATCGGAATTTTACAAAGCTTTTACTATGATCCAAAAGCCAATCCAAATGAAAAGATAGGTAAGGATACAAAGGAATTTGATTTGAAATTGTTTACTGGAAATCTCATGCTATCCAGCCTGCAGAACGGACAAAACTACATATTAGATTATTCGAACGGACACCTCAGCGATTCCTATCAGAAAAAAGGAGTGCTTGCAGTAAAAAAAATGCAGTCGGTTAAAGGTACTACTTCATATTGGCAGCAAGAATGTAATCAGGTAGTTCGGAATTGTACATATTCTTCATTGGCACCCAGCTGGTGCGGCGGAATAGTGAATATCGTATTCAGTGCCACCTGCAGTTGGCCCCAGTCAACTTGCGGAGATACTTATTCATTAGTTGATTCTGATGAAGGGGTAGTGTGCGAAGATAGGTGGTTTCCAGATCCGCCTGAACCAATTGATACTGGTGGGGGAAGCGGTGGTAGTGGTGATGGCACAACTACAACTACTCCCGAAGAATTTAATCAACATATTAACCTAGATGAACTGAGCCCCTGTGCATCTTCAGTAATGCATTCACTAATGTACCAGACTGAAGGTTCAGTAGTTGCCATGATTCAAAAAATTTCTGGTGAAGTGCCAGGCTACAGCTGGACATTGAAGGCTGGCAACCTTGCTGTAGATACAAATGGGGAAACTAAAAAATCGAATGGTGGGGCAACTACAACAATAGATGTGAGCAAATATACCAATGGCACAGATATGGCACTGGCAAGAACTTTATTACACGAAGCAGTGCATGCTTATCTTGTATCTTATTTTACTAAAAATAATACATTAGCTAACCTTTCTTATCCGGAAATGCTAGTGGAATGGATTAAACTTGAAAAAAAGGATATGAATGTGCTGCATCATATTGAAATTACCACTGAGTTTAAAAGTGATATTGCGAAAGGATTAATGGAATATGGAGATTTACATAACTATACTTTTTCGAGTACAGTAGAAAAAAACCAGTTTTATAGCGATATGGCCTGGGGTGGTTTAGAAGCTACTCCTGCTTACAAAGCGCTTTCTAATACTGAAAAGAACCGTATACAAGATACTATACAAGCAGAACAATATGGTAAAGATAGAAATGGCGACCCTAAAGCCGGAAAAGGAAAACCTTCAGGCTGTTAAACATGATTATTATGAAAAAGCAAATATTTAGTTTATCAATGGTTTTAATAATTTTGTTTGGTTGCACTTTAAACCGTTATGGCAGATATACAAAAAAAAAATTTAAGACTAAAAATGACAAGGTTATTGTTATCGGCACGATTTATAGAAGAAATAAAAGCAAAGAAATATTGCCTGGTGCTGGAATAAAATCTGCTGATACAGGGCAACTCATCCTATCTGATCGCGACGGAAAATACCGGATTGAACTGCAGGAGGGGGAGTATCGAATTCATGCTACAGCTGTAGGCTTCGAATCAACATCTACTAAACCATTTAAACTGGTGAATGGTGACTCCATCGTGGTGGATTTTATTTTAAAAGAAGTACCCAGCGTATTTGTCGATTAGATCCTTATAAGATATTTTAATTGTAACTTTAAATTGTTTCTACAAATAAAAAAATACCTGCCGATTGTCCAAAATAAAATCTTTTAACATGAAAAAAATACTTTTATTTAGCCTTTTAATCATTTCATTTTATAAGGCTTCTGCGCAAAACAGAAAAATATATTTTCTGGCTGATACTATAAATACAGCTAAACAGAACCGGTTTTTAAAAATTGACGCAAATGCTTTTGAGCATGAATTTACATTTTTTTGCAGGTGCACACCCCCATACAAAGATTTTACGTCCTTTTCTTATATCATAAAAAAAGGAGATAAAATGGCAGAAATCGTATCTAAAAAACCTGATTATGCTTATTTAAGTTTTAAAGAGTTTATGGATATCCTGGCAGAAACCAGGGGTTACCTGAGTGGTATTTACGAGCTTTATATTACCGAAGTATTGCCCGGCAATAAATATAGAACCAATAAAGTAAGTCAGGTTTCTTACTCGCCACCAACTAATGATAGTGTGTCAGTTAAAGAGAATAGGTAATAAAACCTAAGAAATGCTTTAGTCGGTTTAAAGCGACTTATTAAAGTGAAAGTTACCCACCAAAAAAGCCACTATTTATAGTGGCTTTTTAAATTTTTAGTCTTTATGGACCAAGATGTTAATGGAAAATGCCAGTACCAATTAATATTGGTACGGATAGAAATGCTGGGCCAAAACTAAATCCTTGTCTGGTATTCTCTTAAAAGCTTGTAAGTTTTACTCGCAATTCGAAAAAAACTATCGAAATCATAGAAGCTATCAAATATAAAATGTAGAAATTTTTTCCCACTTCTACAGTTTATGTTAGTTATGTGTGGATGTATAAAGTATTCTGTATTGTTATGAATGCTTTTGTGTAATTGTAAATAATAGGCTTTTAGGTTGAATAGACGGTATATTATTGTAATGGTGGATGTGCTATTATGAAATTGGATGCATAATTGTAAATGAATGGTATGCTATTGGAAAAAGGTCGATCCTATAAGTTGTGTAATTAATTAGATCTGTGTTTAATCAATTCAGAAATATCATTTATCAACAATTAAAAGATGCCCATGAAAAAGATCAGAACAATTATGCTTCTTATGGTACTTATATCATTTGGAGCAAATGGAGAAAAAGTGGTAACCAATGACAGCAAAAAACATTTTAATCAATATTTTTTGATCGATGTCGAGGATCCGAGTTATAAAACTACAGAGGTGAATCTAAGTGCGGAAAAACTTTATAGAACTAAAGATCAGATTAGGTTATACAATATAAGGTTTGATTCGCTTTCCCTGATATTGTTCACGGTATTCAATCCAGGGAACAGTTTAAAGGAAATAGATATCAAAGCAGGAGGTAGAAAAATAATAAGCCTGCAAGACTTGAAAAATATATTCACCAATGGCTTTTCAGAATATATAAAATCAGGGGGATATAATGACAGCTATTTAAAGAGATGTGACATAGGTATCATTATCAGGAAAGGCAACAAATTTTTTGAAGCATCAGACGCATTTGCGGAATATTTCAGGATTAATGAACAGGCACTTATATTCCCCAATTCAATGGGAAATATATTTATCAATACCCTGTCACCTGTATTATCGGTAAAGGATTTTGAAGATAAGTATCGGACAGTTTATGGTGGCTTCTCGCCAAACTGTATAGTATCAAAAAAAACATCGGGTACAACAAGCCTGAAAAGACCATTGGAAAAGCCTTTGCTTTTCAACTCCGGCAAGGTAAAGATCCTTGGGTACGATGCTTATAGGTTCTGGCAGTTTTCTGATTGGCCGACCATCGATTCGGACAATCATAAAAGAGGTATTGACCGTTTTCTATTCGTAAAAGGGGTTGGGATAATTGGTGGCTCGTATGACGCATGGTACGAGCAGGCCGGCACAGCAGGCCTCATTAAAAATTATGTACAGGAGGATGTCATGATACCGGTATCTTTAGATGATATAAAAACAAATTAAATAGTTTAGCTGGCAGTATATTTTTTTAATTAGTAAGGGGAATGAAGTACCAATTGCCCAAAATAAAATCTTTTAACATGAAAAAAATACTTTTATTTAGCCTTTTAATCATTTCATTTTACAAGGCTTCTTCGCAAAACAGAAAAATATATTTTCTGGCTGATACCATAAATATAGCTAAACAGAACCGGTTTTTGAAAATTGAAACAGCAAGTTTTTTTGAACATCACTTTACTTTTTTTTGCAGGTGTACACCCCCATATAAAGATTTTACATCCTTTTATTACTACATCAAAAAAGGAGATAAAATTGCAGAAACCGTATCTAAAAAACCTGATTATGATTATTTAAGTTTTAAAGAGTTTATGGATATCCTGGCAGAAACCAGGGGTTACCTGAGTGGTATTTACGAGCTTTATATTACCGAAGTATTACCCGGCAATAAATATAGAACCAATAAAGTAAGTCAGGTTCCTTACTCTCCACCGACTTATGATAGTGTGTCAGTTAAAGAGAATAGGTAATAAAAGCTAAGAAATGCTTTAGTCGGTTTAAGCGAGTTATTTACGTGAAAGCCATCCACCAAAAAAGGCCGCTATTTATAGTGGCCTTTTTAAATTTTCGGTCTTTATGGACTAAGATGTTAAAAGAAAATGCCAAAACTAATTGATATCGGTACGGATAGAAATGCTGGGCCAAAAGGGCCAAGACTAAATCCTTGTCTGGTATTCTATTAAAAGCTTGTATGTTTTACTTATAGTTCGAAAAATATTTTCTTTGCTATTAGAATAAATAATTACGGTTTAACTTTACCCAGGCTAAATTTAAAGATGCTTCCTAAACCGGGTTCTGATTCTACTGCAATTTGTCCGTTAAGTTTTTCTACCAGATTTTTAACACTGGCCAGCCCAATGCCGGTTCCTTTCTGGTCAAAGCGGTCTGTTTTATTCAGGGTAACATGTTTATCAAATATCTTTGTTAAATGGTGGTTATCAATGCCAATGCCATTATCGTGTACTTCAAAATGATATTGGTGATCACTTTCCTCAAACACGATTTTAATTTCAACTGCTGCTTTATCGTTATACCTGATGGCGTTGGTTAACAGGTTTAAAAAAATCTGTTCAACAGCAATAATTGAGCAGTAAATGGGTTGTGTTAAAGTAGGGAAGGTAATATTTACCCCGGTATCAACTTTAATCATTGTCGAAATCCTTTCCAGCAGTTCATTCAGGTTTATTTCAGCCTGTGCAGAGGTGAGTAACTCCGGTTTAAAAGAATAGTTAAGCATGTCGTCTACCAGGTTCAGCAATTTCTGTGCAGAAGAAAGGCTCATGTCTACCAGTTTCAGGTTATCGGTATCACCCGTTGTGAGCAGGCGTTTCTGCAGCATTTGCGAAGTCATTTTTATCGAGCTCAGCGGGTTTTTAATGTCGTGAGCTGCAGAAAGTGCAAACTGCCTGATAAATTCATTCGTTTCTTCTAATACACGGTTTGCCTTTTCCAGTTCAACAACTTTTCTTTTAAGCTCTAATTGCGTCATTACCTGTTTAGCCAGGATCCTGAGCGACTTTTGCTGCTGTTCACTCAGTTTGCGTGGTTTACGGTCTATTACACAAAGCGTTCCTAAGGGGAAGCCCTCACTGTTCACCAGGGGTACGCCAGCATAAAATACAATATTCGGGTTTCCGGTTACCAATGGATTGTTGGCAAAACGGTGATCGAAACGGGCATCATTTATAATCATCAGCTCTGTTGGCTGCATAATGGCGTGCGAACAAAAGGCTTGTTCTTTAGGTGTTTCGGTAGTATCCAGACCGAAATGACTTTTAAACCATTGTCTTTTATCATCTAATAAACTAATGAGGGCAATTGGCGACTGACAGATTTCGGAAGCCAACACCGTAAGCTCATCGAGATCAATATCCGGAAGCGTATCCAAAACCCCGTAAGAATGTAAGGATTTTAAGCGTAAATGCTCATTTTTAGGTTCTGGAAAGACGCTCATGGAGAGGTGTTGAAAATTTATTTTTTTTTGAAATCAGACAAATGTATAAATTAAAATGATCTTAATGTCCTGTCCGTGTACTTATACGTATTCCTAATTGATCTTTTTATAACTACATGTATCGGCATGAATGCATAGATTGACCAGCATTTTAAAGATAAATTGCACAAACCTTTGCGATTTTAATATTATATAATCATTTTTATAGCTAAACATTAGTCTTTATGCCATTAATAAAGATGATTTAGGCTAAATATGATCAGGTTTCTTGATATGGCAGAACAGCGTGCGTATTTTTCTACAGATTATCCGGTAAATATTTATGCATTAAGCGAACAGTCGGTTACTGTAGAGTTTGGAACATTAATAAGTGAAGAATTATTGAGCTTAATTACTGGTTTTAACCAGTTTTTGTTACAAAATCCCTTTCCCGGATTAATCACAACAGTGCCGGCCTATGCCAGCTTAGCCATTTTTTTTGATCCCTTAATCGTTGCTGCATCTGATCTTCCCGGCAAATTTTGTTACGATAAAGTAGCACAATACCTTAAAAATATCGGTCAAACAAAAAGAGCAGAATCCCACCTTGCAACCGATAGAGTAGTAATCCCCGTTTGTTATGGAGGAGATTTTGGTCCGGATATTTTAACCGTTGCAAAAACTAACAAGCTCACTATAGATGAAGTAATCGAAATACATGCCTCAGGACTTTACACCGTATTTATGATCGGTTTTGTGCCGGGTTTTGCCTACATGGGCGGGATGGATACCCATTTAACTACACCACGAAAGGCTGTTCCTGATGCAAAAATACCAGCTGGTGCTGTGGGGATAGCAGGTAAGCAAACCGGTATCTATCCTATGGAAACTCCCGGAGGATGGCAGATTATAGGAAGAACCCCATTAAAAATGTTCGATGTAGGCCGCCCACAACCTTCGTTATTAAAAGGGGGAGATCAGGTTACCTTTAAGCCTATTGCTAAAGATGAATTTAATATGATGCTGCAAAATGAATATGAAAATCAGCATTATTAAACCTGGTATGTTAAGTACTGTACAAGATCTGGGCAGGTACCGGTATCTTTCGCAGGCCGTGCCTGTTTCTGGTGCGATGGATCAGTTGGCACACCGGCTGGCCAATAAAGCAGTGGGGAACGATGACGGGCTGGCAACCATCGAATTTAGCTACGCAGAAGCATCGTTTAAGGCCGAAACAGATGTTTTGGCGGCTTATTCGGGGGACGGGGCTTTTCTGGTTTTTAACGACGAATTAATGCCTGCAGAAAAGCCATTGTTTTTTCGCGCAGGCTCCATTGTAAAATTTATTGCCAATCCTGTTGGAGTTTGGACCTACCTGGCTGTGGCAGGAGGCTGGAATGTGCCCGATGTGATGGAAAGCAAAAGCACTTACCTTACGGCTGGTTTTGGTGGATTAAGTGGTAGAGCGCTCCGAAAAGGAGATGTTTTAATGAATAATCAATCCGTAAGCCAGGTTTCTGAGCAGATATTTGATCAGCTGATTAAAAAAGGAATTATTTACCCAAACTGGCGCATTTCGCGCGAGAGTTTACTGCCTCAGGATAGGCAAACGGTTCGGGTGGTACTGGGAAATGAAATCAATTGGTTCGACGCCACCTCGATCATTTCCTTTTTAACCAAAAACTATAGCATTGATAGGAGAAGCAATCGCATGGGCTATCATTTATCAGGAACACCATTGGTGAGGAAAGTTAAAAAAGAGCTGCTCAGCACGGCCGTAACGCCAGGAGTGATCCAGGTAACGGGAAGTGGCGATTTGGTGGTATTGATGGCCGATTGCCAAACAACTGGAGGTTATCCGCGTATTGCACATATAGCTGCAGTAGATTTACCTTCATGTGCGCAGCTAAAACCAGGCGATGTGATCCGCTTTTCTGAAATTTCAGCCGATGAAGCAGAAGAACTTTATTTTGAGCGTGAACATGATTTAAGCTTGATTACCACGGCGATAAGCCTTAAATATATTAAAATATGAAGATGATCGATCTTAATTGCGATATGGGTGAAGCATTTGGGAATTATGCTATGCCCAACGATGATCTGCTGATGGATTATATTTCATCAGCAAACATAGCCTGTGGTTTCCATGCCGGCGATCCTGGAGTAATGCAGCAAACGGTTGCTTTAGCCGTAAAAAAAGGAGTGGCCATTGGCGCGCATCCTGGTTTGCCCGATCTGCAGGGGTTTGGTCGCAGAGAAATGAAGATTACTGCCAGCGAGGCCTATCAGCTCACCTTGTATCAAATTGGTGCTTTAAGTGCTTTTGTAAAAGCCGCTGGCGGTAAGTTAAATCATGTTAAAGCACATGGCGCATTGTACAACATGGCTGCAAAAGATGCAACATTGGCGAAAGCGATTGTTCAGGCCGTTTACGATTTCGACCCTGATTTAATGCTTTATGCTTTAGCAGGGAGTAAAATGATTACTGAAGCAAAAGAGAAAGGAATTGTAACCGCTTCAGAGGTTTTTGCCGATCGTACTTATCAGGATGATGGCACACTTACGCCGCGTTCGAATCATAATGCGATGGTAACCAGTGAAGAAGATGCCATTAATCAGGTGCTCAATTTTGCTTTAAAACAAGAAGTAAATAGTGTAACAGGTAATCGCATTGAGGTTGTTGCTGAAACAGTTTGCCTGCATGGCGATGGCGCACATGCCGTAGCTTTTGCCAAACTCATTGCTGAAAGATTAAAAAAAGAAGGTATTTCCATTAAAGCGCCAGGCAAATGAAATCAAAATACAACTGGAGTGTACTTTTAGGTGCCGCTTTTTTAATGGCCTCATCGGCAATTGGTCCGGGGTTTTTAACACAAACGGCTGTTTTTACCCAGCAACTGGGGGCAAGCTTTGCTTTTGTAATTCTGCTATCCATTATTTTAGATGCGATAGCACAGCTGAACATCTGGCGGATTATTGCTGTTGCAGATAAACCTGCACAGGATATTGCCAATAAGGTATTCCCTGGGTTAGGTTACTTTATTTCTTTTCTTGTTTTTCTGGGTGGCCTGGCCTTTAATATCGGCAATATTGCAGGTGCAGGATTAGGCCTAAATGTGCTGTTCGGCATCAGTGTAGGGCAGGGTGCAGTAATCAGCGCCATTATGGCCATTGGGATCTTTATTTATAAAGAAGCAGGCAAGGCCATGGATGTTTTTGCCAAAACCATGGGACTTATTAAAATTGTGTTGGCTTTAATTATTGCTTATACCAGTTCGCCGCCATTGGCAGAGGCCGCATTGAGGGCCGTAAATCCTACACAGTTTAGTTTTACAGCCGTGCTTACCATAGTTGGTGGTACCGTTGGTGGTTACATTACTTTTTCGGGTGCTCACCGTTTGTTGGATGCGAGGCAAACCGGAATTCAAAACCTGGGTGCCGTAAATAAAGGCGCACTAAGCGCCATAGGTTTGGCTTCTGTGATGCGTTTACTATTATTTATTGCCGCTTTAGGGGTGGTAAGCAAAGGATTTACTTTAGATCCTTCCAATCCGGCAGCATCGGTTTTTAAACTGGCCAGTGGTGAGATCGGTTATAAGATTTTTGGGGTAGTGATTTGGGCAGCAGGGATATCTTCGGTAGTAGGCTCGGCCTATACTTCTATCTCATTTATTAAAACTTTCCATCCGCTGATCTTAAAATTTAACAGGGAAATCATTATTGCCTTTATATCCATTTCCTGCGTTATTTTTATACTAATTGGTAAACCGGTTAAAATATTACTTGCCGTTGGTGCAATTAATGGTTTCATTTTGCCTATCGCTTTGGGGATAATGCTTATTGCCGCCTATAGAACAAAAATAATTGCAAATTACAAGCAGCCTATCTGGTTAACGTTAACAGGGTTGGCCGTGGTACTCACCATGGTTTGGATGAGTTATGGTACCATTTTACAAATGATTAACGGAGAATAAAAATTATACAATGAATAAAATCACAAAATATTTCTTTCTTTTCTCTCTTTTAAGCGCTACCGCTTTTGCGCAGCAGGCAGGGCGGAAAATTGCAGTTGAAACTGGTGTTTCGCTTGCACTGGCAAATGCCCGAAGTGCCAGCATCAGCAACATTCGGTATCAGCTTCACTTTACTATTCCTGCTGAACAAACGGCTCCGATTCAATCAACAGAAAGTATTGATTTTAAGTTGAATAAATTAGATCTGTTACAAATTGACTTTAAGCAAAGTGCAGATCATTTGAAAACAATTGCCGTTAATAGAAAAGCAATAACTATCGAGTTTAAGAATGAGCACATTCTCATAGATCAACAGTATTTAAAGCCTGGTAATAACCACATCGAAATCAGCTTCATTGCGGGTAACGAATCGCTGAACAGGAATAAGGATTTTCTATATGCGCTTTTTGTTCCTGATCATGCCAGAGCAGTGTTCCCTTGTTTCGATCAGCCAGATTTAAAAGCTAATTTTTTACTTTCGTTAACCGTTCCAACTGATTGGAAGGTAATGGCTAATGCCGTTAAAAAAGATTCGTTAAAGCAGGTGAATGCGATAACTTATCATTTTAAAAATTCGGATAAACTGCCTACTTATTTATTCTCATTCACGGCGGGAAAATACACCTACGCTAATCAGAAAATAAAAGAACGCGAAATGGAATTTTTACACCGTGAAACCGATTCGGCCAAAATCAAATTTAGTGTAGATTCTATTTTCATTGCCCACCGCGATGCCATCGATTTTTTAGAAGAGTGGACGGCCATAAAATATCCTTTTCAAAAGGTAGGTTTTGTAGGGATTCCCGATTTTCAATTTGGTGGTATGGAGCATCCGGGTGAAGTACAATATAAAGCATCGGCTTTATTTTTGGATCAGGGCGCAACCAAAGATCAGTTTATTTCGCGATCGAACCTCATTTCGCACGAAACAGCGCATATGTGGTTTGGCGATCTGGTAACCATGAAATGGTTTAATGATGTTTGGATGAAAGAAGTATTTGCCAATTTTATGGCTGATAAAGTAACCGAAAAGCTGATGGGTAAAAGTACTTTCGACCTTAAATTCCTTCAGGATCATTATCCGGCAGCTTATGGTGTAGACAGGACGTTAGGCGCTAATCCTATCCGCCAGCAATTGGATAACCTCCAGGAAGCCGGCTCGATGTATGGCAACATCATTTACCACAAAGCACCAATTATGATGCGTCAGCTCGAACTCTTAATGGGTAAAGAAAATTTTCAGAAGGGGATCAGGGAATATCTGAAAAAATACGCTTACAGCAACGCTACATGGAACGATCTGATCGCTATTTTAAGTAAATACGCTAAAAGTGATCTGTATAGTTGGAACAAAGTTTGGGTAAATGAGCCGGGCAGGCCAGTTTTTAGTTATGATGTTAAATATGATGGCGATAAAATTAGCGATTTAAGCCTAAATCAAACTGGCGAAGTTGGCGGACAAAGGGTATGGCCACAATCTTTTACCGTAAAGCTGGTTTATCCTGCCTATAACAAAGTTTTGACCGTTAATGCCATGACGGCCAAAACGATTGTAACAGAAGCAAATGGCCTTCCAAAACCGCAATATATTTTGTTTAATGCCAATGGGGCAGGTTATGGGCTTTTTCCGGTTGATCAACACATGGTCACTGATGTTTATCATATTACCGATCCGCTGGAAAGGGCTTCAGCTTACATCAATTGCTATGAAAATATGCTTTCGGGCAAAAGTTTTAAGCCTTACGAACTTATGGTAATACTGCTTAAAGGAATTACGGTAGAGAAAAATGAAATGAATCTGCGTTTGCTCACGGGTTACATGACCAATATTTACTGGACATTCCTCACCGCAGAAAAGCGGGAATCTATTAACGTTTTAATGGAGAAAACCATTTGGAACACCTTAGAACAAGAACAAGTGGCAAACAATAAGAAAATCCTGTTTAATGCTTACCAGAACATTTATCAAAGCCCTGATGCAGGAAAACGTTTATATAATATCTGGTTAAAACAATCAGCGCCGGAAGGTATCAAGCTTCAGGAAGATGATTACAGTTCACTAGCTTTAACCTTAGCGCTTAAAACAGATACAGTTAATACCATCTTAAAAGAACAGTTATCGCGGACAAAAAATGAAGACCGTAAGAACAGGCTGATTTATTTAATGCCTGCTGTTTCCTTAAATGCGAAAGAGCGGGATAATTTTTTCAATAGCTTAAAAGACCGAAAAAACCGCCGGAAAGAAGCTTGGGTAACCACAGCTTTGGCTTATTTGCATCATCCGATCAGACAGGTTACATCAGAAAAATATCTTAAAGAGAGTTTAGATTTATTGGAGGAGATACAAAAAACCGGAGATATATTTTTCCCTCAATCATGGTTAGCTGCTATATTTTCAAGTTATAATAACAAAAATGCTTATGCTGTTGTACAGGAATTCTTAAAATCGCATCCTGATTACAACCCTAAATTAAAAGATAAGATTTTACAGGCTACCGATAACCTCCGTAGAGCGCAGCAGATTGTGCATTAATATCATTATACCAGTATTTTGTAGCTGAATTTGTTACATACAGGCTTACAGAGAATTTATACTTTTGTCGCGAGAGCGTTAATTTAGATTGAAAGGGGTAAACATGAATTTGTTTGCCCTTTTCTTTTTTAATTAGCTGTCATCTCAACTGCGTTGCACCCGATAGCTATTGGGTCCGTTCGAAATGACGACACGCGGGAGGTAGTTGAGATAAAGTTCCTAATTAAAAGACTCCGTCTGGCTATTCAGATCATCCAGTAAACTGGTTAAAACCATTTCTCTTTTATCTTCAATTGAAAGATCATCCTGGATATAAACAGTAAGGTTCGTGTTGTCTGCGGCTTGAGTATGCATGAGTTAGGGATTTATGTTTGTCAATTTAATGTCTACAATTATCTAACGTCGATTTTTGAATATGGTTTGTAACTTTTTTATTTGAACTTTAATAATAATCTGCTTAAGAATAAATCATATCCGGTCAAACATTGGTCTGCTTATTTAGGTTATAATAACAACAAAACAAATCCTATCCATGAAACATTACGACGCCATTATAATCGGAGCGGGGCAGGCAGGCACGCCATTGGCCAAAAAACTTGCTGAAGCAGGAAAAAAGACAGCCATTATCGAAAAAAGATTGGTCGGCGGTACCTGCATTAATGATGGTTGTACGCCAACAAAAGCCATGATTGCTTCTGCCAGAGCCGTTTATCAGGCCAAAAAGGCATCCGAATTAGGTGTTGAGATTGGGACGGTTAAAATTGATTTCAAAAAGATAAAACAGCGCAAAGATGATATTGTAGAACAGTTTAGGGCATCATCAGAAAAAGGAATCAACAATACCAAAGGACTTAAGCTTATTTTTGGAACGGCTAAATTTAGCGGAGAAAAAGAACTCACCATTGCCCTTAATGATGGTGGCGAAGAAAAGGTAACTGCGGATTGGATTTTTATCAATACCGGCGCAAAAACAGCCATACCTGATATTGAAGGATTGCATGAAATTGATTATCTTACATCGACAACAATTTTAGATATAGAAACAGTTCCAGAGCAACTGGTGGTTATCGGTGGCAATTATATTGGGCTGGAATTCGGGCAAATGTTTAATCGCTTTGGTAGTAAAGTAACCATTTTGGAAAAATCATCAGGCATATTGGCAAAAGAGGACCAGGATATCGCATCGGCCCTTACGGAGATATTAACCGACGAAAAGATCGAAATGATCACGGATGTGAAGATTGATAAAATCAGCCAGGATAAAAAACAAATCCATATTGAGCTCCAATCTGGTAAAACCAAGAAAAATATTAGTGCAAGTCATATTCTCGTTGCTGTTGGACGTATACCACAAACCGCTGATTTAGGACTCGAAAACTGTGGTGTAAAACTCGACGACAAAGGCCATGTGCTTGTGAATGAAAAATTAGAAACCAATATTAAAGGAATTTATGCACTTGGTGATGTTAAAGGTGGACCAGCCTTTACACATATTGCCTATAATGATTATACTATAGTTTACCGTAACCTTATTGAAGGAACAAAGTATTCCATTCACGATCGACCTGTGCCGTATTGTATGTTTACCGACCCTCAACTGGGAAGGATAGGTATTTCAGAAAAAGAAGCAAAAGAAAAGAAATTGAATTATAAGGTTGCTGTAATTCCAATGTCGCAGGTTGCCCGTGGCATCGAAACCAACGAAACATTAGGTTTAATGAAAGCGGTTGTAGATCCGGATACAAAAGAGATTTTGGGTGCAGCTATTTTGGCTTCAGAAGGTGGAGAGATTATGTCTGTGCTCCAAATGGCCATGGAAGGCGGTATTACTTACGATAGGATCAGGTATTGTGTTTTCGCACACCCAACCTATACCGAATCGCTGAATAACTTATTTATGAAACTCGATAAATAAATATGATCGAATTAAAAGGGATAAGTAAGAAATTTGGAGATACCCAGGCGGTAAATCATGTCTCTTTTAAGGTGGCCGAAAAGGAAACATTGGTACTGTTGGGTACCAGTGGTTGCGGTAAAACTACTACCTTGAAAATGATCAACCGCTTAATCGAACCCGACGAGGGACAAATTTTCATTAATGGCGAAAATATCACTGATCAGGATCCTGATGTGCTGCGCAAAGGAATTGGCTATGTGATGCAGAATATCGGATTATTTCCGCATTATACCATTGCAGAGAATATTGCGCTTGTGCCCAAACTTTTAAAATGGGATAAGGAAAAAATTAATAGCCGTACACAGGAGCTGATCCAAAAACTTCATCTTCCCGAAAACACTTTGGCGATGTATCCGCATGAGTTAAGTGGCGGACAGCAGCAGCGTGTAGGCCTGGCCCGTGCGCTGGTTACCGATCCGTCAGTATTGTTGATGGATGAGCCCTTTGGAGCCTTAGATAACGTTACCCGCACCAGTATCCAGAAAGAATTTAAAGCGCTCGAAGAGTTGAAAAGGAAAACGATTGTAATGGTAACACATGACGTTCAGGAAGCTTTTGAACTGGCAGACCGGATCTGTTTAATGGATAGAGGAGAAGTAGTTCAAATCGGAACACCTAAAGAATTACTTTATCAGCCGGTAAACGATTTTGCAAAGAAATTCCTGGCTGGACAAAGACTCGCATTAGAATTTAAAGTAGTTAATATACAGGATATTTGGACTTATTTACCTAAAGAGATAATTCAAGCTAGCGAAAGTGAGTCTGCTGACTTAAGTGTATGGGATGCCATGGAATTATTAAGAAATAATAATCAGTCAGAACTTTTTGTTTCAGGTGCTGATCAGGCAATAAAATCGATCAATTTCGAGCAGTTAACCAAAGGATTTAACCAATACCAAAACGCACAGCTGCATGAATGAGCAACAGCAAACCTTATGGCAATTTATGTCAGGGCAGTCTGATAAATTGCTCGGCCAAACTTTACAGCATGTGGGTTTAACCTTTATTTCTTTAATCCTCGCTATTGCCATTGGCTTGCCCTTAGGTATACTGATTGCCAGAAAGAGAAAACTTTCGGGAACGGTTTTGGGCATTGCAGGTGTATTGCAAACCGTACCCAGCATCGCTTTATTGGGTTTTATGATCCCTGTTTTAGGAATTGGGGCTAAGCCTGCCATCGTTGCATTGCTTATTTATGCCTTATTACCGATTATCCGGAATACTTATACCGGTATTATTGGCATCGATCAGCATGTTAAAGAAGCTGCGAGGGCCATGGGGATGAGTAAAGGCCAGATTTTATTAAAAGTAGAATTGCCACTAGCTATGCCCGTTATTTTGGCTGGTATCCGTACGGCAACGGTAATAAATGTAGGTGTGGCTACTCTGGCCTCATTTATTGCTGCAGGTGGCTTAGGCGAATTTATTTTTGGTGGCATTTCGCTCAACAATACCAATATGATTTTGGCTGGCGCAATTCCGGCCGCTTTGTTGGCTATTATACTTGATGCTTTGCTTTCCCTAATTCAAAAAATGGATTTTAAGAAATTGAGGAAGGCTTTATACATTTTTCCCATTGTTATTTTGGTTTTGGGCGGTTTTTATGCTTTGCCAACTGCTTATGGCTCTACTTTAACAGCTGGTTTTACCCCCGAATTTATGGGCAGGCAGGATGGCGATCTCGGATTGAAATCAACCTATGGCTTAAAAATCCATACCATCGTGATCAGCGATGCGGTGATGTACAAAGCCGCTTTTGCAAAAGAACTGGATGTGATTAGCGGTTATTCTACCGATGGCCGTTTAAAAGCTTTCGATCTCAAAATCTTAAAAGACGACAAGAATATTTTTCCACCTTATTATGCTGCGCCGATTGTTCGGGACAAGGCCTTAAAGCAATTCCCCGAACTGGAAAAATCCCTCAATTTACTCTCCGGGAAAATTACAGATTCGATCATGACCGATCTGAATTACAGAACAGATTACCTCCATCAGCAGCCAGAGCGGGTGGCGAAGGATTTCCTGATCAGCAATGGCTTATATAAAGCGCCTAAAAATGGACATAATGGTACCGTGCGGATAGGTTCGAAGATTTTTGGAGAGCAATATATCCTTGCTGAAATGTACAGCATGCTGATTAAAGGAAATACAGATTATGATGTTGCTACTAAAACCGGATTGGGCGGAACAAAGATCTGTTTTGATGCGTTAATGAACGATCAGATCGATTTTTATCCAGAATATACCGGAACTGGTCTTCTGGTTTTGCTACAGCCCGACCCAAAAATCGCGAAGGAAATGGCGCACGATAAAGAGAAAACTTACGACTATGTAAGCGCTGAATTTGAGAAAAAGTTTAAAATCAAATGGCTCAAACCAATCGGTTTTAATAATTCTTATGCTTTAATGATGCGGCAAAAACAATCAAAAGAATTGGATGTTAATAGCATCACAGATCTCAAAAATTATCTAGACAAAAATTAATGACACTTGTAGAAGAATACTTGCAGATTAGGAAATATTCCGAGCAGATTTGTGAACCCTTACAAACCGAAGATTATGTAGTACAACCTGTTGTGGATGTGAGCCCGCCCAAATGGCATTTAGGGCATAGCACCTGGTTCTTCGAAACCTTTATATTGAAGTCGTTTTCGGTTAACTATCAGGTGTATAACGATGATTATAATTTTGTTTTCAATAGTTATTACGAAACTGTCGGTAACCGCGTAATCCGTACCGATCGGGGCAATTTAAGTCGCCCAAGCGTGAACGAAATTTATCAATACAGGGCTTATGTGGATGAGGCTATGGTTAACTTTTTAGCTGCTCCCTTAACAGATGAAGTAAAAGAGTTGTTGATTTTAGGCTTTAATCACGAACAGCAGCATCAGGAACTTTTGCTAACAGATATTAAATACATCCTAGGTAATAATCCGCTTTTTCCGGTGTATTCAAAAGATAAAAAAGAGGTTCTAGTCAATGAAACAGCATCTGGTTTTATCAATATCCCGGAAGGAATTTATGAAATTGGGTACAAAGGAGACGATTTCAGCTTTGATAATGAATTAAACAGGCATAAAGTTTACCTGCACGATTTTTCTATTAATAAAACATTGGTCAGCAATGCTCAATTTTTAGAATTTATTAATGCTGGTGGTTACGAAAATTTTAATTACTGGCATGCTGAAGGCTGGGATTGGGTAAAGAGCCACCATATCACATCGCCTATGTATTGGCATTTAATTGATGGGGAATGGTTCAATTACACTTTGGGCGGACTTTCGCCGATTGATTTGAGTGCTCCCGCGAGCCATGTAAGCTATTACGAAGCTTATGCCTACGCCAGTTGGAGAGGCATGCGTTTGCCAACCGAATTTGAATGGGAAGTGGCGGCAAAAAGCTTTAATTGGGGCGAAAGGTGGGAATGGACCGAAAGTGCGTATCTCCCTTATCCTGGTTTTAGCAAAGCACCTGGTGCCATTGGTGAATACAACGGCAAGTTTATGGTCAGTCAAAAGGTGCTCCGCGGGGCATCAATAGCCACCCCAGAAAATCATTCACGCATTACTTACCGAAATTTCTTTCATCCGCATTTAAGATGGCAATATACAGGCATACGCCTGGTAAAATAAAATTAGTATGAGCACGACCACCATTGAAACAACAACAGACAACAAGACACAATTTCTTCAGGAAACCCTAACAGGACTACAATCTGAACCGAAATTTATGCTCTCCAAGTATTTTTATGATGCTACAGGCGACCGTATATTTCAGCAGATTATGGAGATGGAGGAATATTATTTAACCAATGCAGAAATGGAAATTCTCCAGTATCAGTCTGCGCAGCTTTCGCAGGCCATATCTGCCGATGGAACTGCCTTTGATCTGATCGAATTGGGTGCTGGTGATGCCACCAAGTCCATTCATCTGTTAAAATCACTGCTGGATGATCAGATGGAATTTAGTTATGTTCCGATTGATATTTCTGAACATGTAATTTCAGATCTGGAAGAGAATTTGCCTAAAAAACTTCCTGAATTAGATATTAAGGGATTGAACGGCGATTATTTTGATATGCTTAAAAAAGCGACTGAATTATCTGATCGTAGAAAAGTAGTATTATTTATGGGCGCAAATATTGGCAACATGACAATTGCTGATGCTGAAAGTTTCTGTTCTTCGTTAAAACAGCTGCTTTCTCCTAACGATCTGCTTATTATTGGTTTCGATCTCAAAAAAAATCCGCAACAGATTTTGGCTGCCTATAACGATAAAGGTGGAATTACCAGGTCTTTCAACCTCAATTTGCTTCAACGCATCAATAAAGAACTGGACGGCAATTTTAATCTTGAACATTTTGAGCATTATGCCAATTACGATCCCGCGTCTGGTGCCTGCAAAAGTTACCTCATCAGTTTAAAAAATCAGATTGTGAATATTGGTCGTAATGCCATTCATTTTTCCGAAAATGAATATATTTTTATGGAAATCTCACAAAAATATTCCTTAGGTGATATTGATCAGCTTGCAGAAAAAGCAGGTTTTAAACCGCTGCAACGTTTTTTTGATCAGCATCAGTATTTTGTAGATGCCATTTGGAAAGTAGATTAGTTTTTGCCGTCTAAAACTTGTAAAAGGCGATTTAAATCTTCTTCCGTATTATAAAAATGGAACGAAATTCTAGTGCCTGTTCCTCTGGGTGAACAGAGAATTTTAGCTGCAGCGATTTTATCAACCGTTTTTTGCTCCAAAGGCATACTCATAATGGTTGATTGATATTTTCGATTTAATGTCCAGTCTGGAATTAATCCTCTTGAACTGAGTTCCAGTCTTGCTTTGTTACAGAGTGTTTGGTTGGTTTTTTCAATCCAATCGAATCCGATGGCGTTGAGATAATTTAAACTTTCATTTAAAGCACCAAAGTTTAAGCTATCTAAATGGCCTGGTTCGAAACACATCGACAAATGATCTTTGCCTTTTAAAAATGGCGCAGTTGGCAATGCTGCAAGCTTGTTATTGATGTAAATGGCATCTTTCATCTGGTTGGAAAGAAAAACATAACCATTTCCATAGCCACCCAACAGCCATTTATAACCGCTGCCTATTAGGGCATCCAAACCTGATTTTTCGAAGTTAAAATCAACGGTTCCCAAAAACTGAGTGCCATCGCCAATCAATAAAAGATTGGGGTAGGTGGTTTTTAATTTCCGGATAAAATCATCGTCCATTCTTAAACCACTGATGTATTGCACCATGCTAAAAGCAAATATGGTAGGTTTAAAAGTATCAATCGCTTTAATAATGTTATCTTCAATATTTTCATCAATATGGATCATGTGGTAATCAAATCCCATGCTGATAACCGGGTAACTCACCGATGGATATTCCTCTTCGAGCAACAGAAATCGATGATTTTTATCCAATCCGCTTAATAAAGTATTAAAACCGACAGAAAAATTTTGCACTAAAAAGGTGTTTTCTGGTTTTGAATCAAAGATTTTGGAGATATTGTTTCTAAGCTCACCGATTACCGGTAGGTTTTCCATCCTGAAAATACTGCCCCCAGCCACAAATGCTTCATCATGTTTACTTCTCCAGGCTGCTAAATTGGTTGATAATATACCAGAGTTGGCGGTATTTAGATAGGTGTAGTTTTTGAGGATCGGAAAAGTTAGGTTCATGCCCAAAATTAAAAGAATTATACATTAAATGGTTATCAGTTTAGCTGAAATTCAATTTTATACAAACCTATGAGAATCACGTTTGTTAGGTTAGTACAATCCTTAAATTATTATGGAAAATCAAACATCGATACTCGTTACAGAACTTAAAAAAATGTTAAATGGAGGTGGGGCACATGTTGGGCTAAAAGATGCCGTTGCAAACCTTCCTTATGAACTTTTGGGCGAGAAACCTCACAGTTTGCCCTATAGCATCTGGCAATTGGTAGAACATATCAAAATTGCTCAGTGGGATATGCTTCAATTTAGTAAAGATGGTACACATCAATCACCAAAATGGCCGGATGAATATTGGCCAAAGGAAACTGCACCAAAGGATGAAGCAACCTGGAATAATACACTTAAACAGATTGATAGTGACCTAAAAGAATTTATTGCTTTATTGGATTCAGCTGATTTATTTGAGCCAATTCTGCATGGAGATGGACAGAGTGTATTGCGTGAAGCTTTGCAGATTGCAGATCACAATGCTTATCATATCGCCGAAATTGTGGTGATCAGGCGTTTGTTAGGTGCATGGAAAAAATAATGAATTTGTCTCGTTTGGGTGCATCATTTGCCGCTTAAGCAACCAGTTTATACAGTATTATTCACCTAAATTTAACTATCTGTTCTCACAAAATGATTTAAAAAGAAGGTTATGTTAGAAAATTCAAAAGCGTTCAGTTCGTTTTCTGTAGATGATGTACAGAAAGCAAAAGATTTTTATCATGGTGTATTGGGTCTCGAAGTTAAAGATAATCCAATGGGGGTAATCGAAGTGGTCGTTTCGGGATCATCAAATGTATTGCTCTATCCAAAACCTAATCATGTTCCGGCAACTTTTACGGTACTTAATTTTCCGGTCGAAAATATAGATCAGGCTGCTGATGAACTGATCGCCAAAGGGGTGAAGTTCGAGATTTATAATCAGGAGTCGATCAAAACCGATGAAAAAGGCATTTCGCGTGGTAACGGCGGACCAAATATCGCATGGTTCAGAGATCCGGCAGGTAATATTTTATCCATTTTGGAAACGGTATAGTCTACGATCTTCGAGATTTTGAACTCTGTTTTGTGGAGTTAATGGTTTTTAACCACAGATGTACATAGATAAACACGGATTTATATATCTGCGTTTATCCTTTTTATCTGTAGTTAAATTATTTTAATGACATTGCACGATGAATTCTATGTGCCGTCCCAGTGGGACGCATTATCCATTTTGGAGACGGCTTAGTCTATAATCTTCGAGATTTTGTACTTTGATGACATGTGCCGTCCCAGCGGGACGCATCGTGGGTAGCAAATAATTTATTATTTGTGTCGTTCCGTAGGAATGTTTTGTTGTAAGGATTTATGGTTTCGGTCTGTGAGGACACAACCTAGGATAGAGCGGACCAAATATCGCCTGGTTCAGAAATCCGTAAGGTAATATTTTAACCATTTTGGAGACGGCTTAGTCTATAATCTTCGAGATTTTGTACTTTGATGACATGTGCCGTCCCAGAGGGACGCATCGTGGGTAGCAAATAATTTATTATTTGTGTCGTTACGTAGGAACGTTTTGTGGTGTTAAGGATTTATGGTTTCGGTCTGTGAGGACACAACCTAGGATAGAGCGGACCAAATATCGCCTGGTTCAGAGATCCGTAAGGTAATATTTTAACCATTTTGGAGACGGCTTAGTCTATAATCTTCGAGATTTTGTACTTTGATGACATGTGCCGTCCCAGCGGGACGCATGGTGGGTAGCAAATAATTTATTATTTGTGTCGTTCAGTAGGAACGTTTTGTTGTAAGGATTTATGGTTTCGGTCTGTGAGGACACAGACCGAGGAGGTAGTGGTTAAAATATATTCTATTCAATGGTCGGTGACTCACCGACCATAAATTAATCCAGATTAGTTTGATAGCGCATAACACTGGTGCGCAATTTCGTATTCCTCATTGGTTGGAATAACCAGTATTTTTACTTTTGAGCTGTCACTATTAATTTCTTTCAGTTCTCCTTTGTAGGCTGTGTTCTGAGTGGGATCTAATTCAATGCCCAGGTAGTCGAGTTCGGTGCACACGGCTTCGCGCATATTGCTGTCATTTTCGCCAACTCCGGCCGTAAAGATAATAGCATCTATTCCATTCAGAATGGCGGTATAAGTGCCAATAAACTTCTTAATGCGGTAAGCATATAACTTAAGGGCTAAAACTGCGGCAGCATTTCCTTCATCTACAAGTTTTCTGATATCACGCATATCACTCGAACCACCCACACCCAATAACCCTGATTGTTTGTTCACCAAAGTGCTTAATTGTTCTAAGGTATATCCCGAATGTTCCATCAAATGAAAAATTACCGATGGATCGATATCTCCTGAACGCGTTCCCATCATCAATCCACTTAAAGGCCCGAAGCCCATGCTGGTATCGATAGATTTTCCGTCTTTAATTGCTGCCATGCTACAGCCGTTACCCAGGTGGATACTAATGATTTTTGTTTCAGCTTTATTTAACCATTTAATGGCCTGTTCGCTCACGTATTTATGGCTTGTGCCATGAAATCCATATACCCTGATACCATGTTCTTTATAATACCATTCAGGAATGGCATAACGATAAGCTTTTTCTGGCAGGGTTTGATGGAAAGCGGTATCGAATACAGCAATCTGTTTGGCATTTACAAAAGTCTGCTCGGCAACCTCAATGCATTTATAATTCACCGGGTTGTGTAACGGAGCAAGCGAAAACAGTTTTTTGATCTGTTTTTTTACTTCATCTGTAATCATGGTGGCACCTGTAAAATGCTCTCCACCATGTACCACACGGTGGCCAACCGCGTTTATATCATCAGGACTGTTAATTACGGCGTATTCGCCCTGGGTTAACAAAGCTAAAACCTGCTTCAATCCTTCGCCATGGTTGGCTATAAAGCCCGATTCTTCAATGCTGTGCTTCTCACCATTGCTATAAACGGTATGTTTGATAAACGAATCTTCGATGCCAATGCGTTCTACCAGGCCGCTGCAAACAGGAGCCTTTTCTGGCATTTTAAAAAGTTGATATTTTAAGGAACTGCTTCCTGAATTGATGACTAAAATGTTCATATTAAATGTCTTGGCATTGGATTGCTGTAATCACAACGGTATTAAAAATATCATCTACGGTGCAGCCGCGGCTCAAATCATTAATCGGTTTATTTAAGCCCTGTAACATCGGGCCAATGGCCAATGCACCAGTTTCTCGCTGTACAGCTTTGTAAGTGTTGTTTCCGGTATTTAAATCGGGGAATATCAATACACTTGCTCTTCCGGCCACTTCAGATCCCGGTAGTTTTTGCTTACCGACCAATGGATCTACAGCAGCATCATATTGTATCGGGCCTTCAATTTTTAATTCCGGATGTCTTGCTTTAACGATTGCAGTAGCTTCCCGAACACGTTCTACATCTTCACCCTCTCCAGATGTTCCGGATGAGTAAGAAAGCATAGCAATACGTGGTTCTATACCGAATTTAGCACTGCTTTCTGCCGATGAAATCGCAATTTCTGCCAGTTGTTGGGCAGTAGGGTTAGGGTTAACTGCACAATCGCCAAATATGGCTACACGCTCAGGCAGGCACATAAAGAAGATTGAAGATACGACCGATACGCCAGGTTTGGTTTTAACAAACTGTAAAGCCGGCCTGATGGTATGCTGGGTAGTATGTACCGCGCCCGAGACCATTCCGTCTGCATCGCCTTTATAAACCATCATCGTTCCGAAATAGGAAACATCGGTCATCATATCCCTCGCCATTTCGAGGTTTACATTTTTGGCTTTGCGAAGCTCATGCAGTGTATCAACATAATCATTATAATGTGTCGATTGTGCAGGATCATGTATCCTTAAAGTATTTACATCTAAATTCAGGCCCAGTCGTTTTACACTATTGATAATTTCAGCAGGATCGCCTAATAGTGTGATGTCAACAATATCCTGGGCAATCAGTTTTTCAACCGCCTTTAAAATACGTTCGTCATTTCCTTCAGGTAGAACAATGTGTTTTTTATCCCGTTTAGCCCATTTAACCAATTGGTACTGGAACATGTGTGGCGTAATGCCTTGATAACTAAAGGTAATAATCTTATCGTCAAGCGCTTTAATGTCTACATATTTTTCAAAAAGCTCAATCGCCAGGGCAATTTTCTTTTTATTTTCGATGGTGATTTTAGAATGGATACCCCCGATGGTTGTAGTGGTTTCAAAAGTTCCCTTTTGTACGGCAATAATCGGAATGATGGTTTGTAAACCTTCAATCAGTTTAATGATAGGCTCATCCGGCAAACTGCCCGCAGTTAATACAATCCCTGCAATTTTGGGGTAATTGGCCGATAAATTGGCCTGTAAAGCACCTATAATAATATCTCCACGGTCGCCAGGGGTAACAATAAGCAGGTTATCTTTAATATGCCTTAAAAAATTGGGCAACATCATGGCGCCGGTTACAAAATTATCAACCTGGTTATCCATTAGTTCGGCCCCAAAAAGCACTTCGCCGCCCAGTGCCAGGGTAATTTCTTTCATGGTAGGACTTTGCAGTCCGGTTTCAGTTGGTATTACCGCAATCAGCAGTTCTGCTGGTAATTGGTTGGTCAAGGCCTGTTTGATACGTTCTGCTTCTTCCGGATTTACCATATTGGCCACTACGCCTAATACTTGTACATCCCGAAGTAAGAAATTACGGTAAATATTAATGGCCGTTTTAAAAAGCTGGCTGGCCGTTTTATTTTTTCCAGATACCACGATCAATACCGGGGCACCCAGGTTTTTGGCCATTAAAGCATTCGATTCGAATTCAAAAGCCATGCCTTCGCCCAGGAAATCGCTGCCTTCAATTACCGTGAAATCGTAATTATCTTCCAGTTTTTTATACTTGCTGATGATGGTATTGATGATGGCTCCGCTGTCTTCAGATTGGTGAAGCATTTCTTGCCGGGTAAAAGCAAAAGCATCTTCATATTTAACCGGAAGCGAGAAATAATCCAGCATGGCTTCTACATGTTCATCTCTCTGGTTTGGGTCGTCTTGTGCTATAATAGGTTTAAAATAGCCTACTTTTTGGGTTTTGGCCAATAGCATATTGATCATTCCAAAAGCAATAACTGATTTTCCGGTATAGGGTTCGGCCGAAGCGATGTATATATTTTTAGTCATAAAATAGGGAACAATTAAAGCAATAACCAATTAGGCCCAATATAGCTGGAAATATTTATTTTAAAAATTTAAGACGGTTAAGTTTTTAGCGACAGTAAAAATAATTCAAAATAAATTTGCGAAACCGAATGGTTGCGACTGAAGGGTTGATAATAATCTTTTTTTATGAGAACTGGGATTAATATTCCGCGAATAATAAATAGGAGATAATTCTTAATAATTAATTTGTCATTCTGAATGCAATGATGAATCCTTAACTATAGAATTTTGTAGCTAAATTACTTTTTATAGATCCTTCATTTCATTCAGAATGACAAATTGATCGATTCAAATAGAAATGTCGGCATCTTGACCGAAGCAAAGCTGAGTGGAGCGATCTTTCTTGACAGATTTAGATTCGCTGATCCTTTGGGTTTTCGATTGTTTCGCACTCCTCTAGAAGTGATGTTAGCCCCAGGGAATTTTTACGCGTATATTATTGTGTTGATTGTTATACTGTAAATTATCTTTCAGGATGACAAATTTGCCGGTTTTGATACGATTGACTAATTGTAAAATCATATCTTCTGCATTCGTACGCTATTGCCATAGCACTTAACTGATTTAATTCTTCATTTTCTATAGCAGAAAGGCTGTGTTTTGAAGAGAGTAGCGCAATGCGGTTGATGACTAATTTATAATCAGCGTCGGTTAGAATGGTTTCCATATGTTGTTGTTAAAATTTGTGTGGGATCAAAAATCAACAAGAGAACAATTTTATAAAAAGAAAAGTTTTAAACGGATGTGGAAATTTTTTCTTGATTTTAAGACCTGATTTCTAAGCGTTCGACTCAATCAAAAGTTTCAACATTTTTAACCTATGGATAATCGGAATATTCACTTTTGCCTCCGGATTTAGTTTTAAAGGCGTTAAATGACTTTCCAAAAAATGTTCATAATCGGTAATCACTGTAGCTTCGTTAAGATAAATGGGCACCTGTTGCTTTCCGGCCTGGGCAAAAAAATCTTCTAATTGCTGTATTTCTGGGATGGTCATGAGGCAAAGTTAGTAATTTAGTCCTTAGTCTTATAGTCGGAAGTCCGAAGTCGGAGGTTCGAAGATAAAGTTTCAAAAAAAATCAACCCAGCTTTGTCTGCGCTGTGCCTTTTCTCTGCGTTCTCTGTGGTTCACTAGGCGCCAAACTCCAAACGCTCCGCCCCAACCCCTTGCCGTACTAAAATAATTAGCTTAAATTTGTTTTCCCTTAGAGATTGATTTGTGTATGCTAACCGCATAGAATGGATAACAGTGAAATAAAAAAAGATATTCTTCCTGCTCAAGTTCCTGATATTGCAGCGCTGAAGAAAGAGTATTACCGTAAAGAAACCGCTTGGCACCGAGATTGGAAGCTGGCTTTCCCATCTTCCTTCAGGGAGATTGCCTTTTACGATGCCGCAAATACGGACATCCACCGTGCTGATGTATTTACACCTTCTGGTTATACCATAGAATTTCAGAATTCGCCGATTACAGCGGCTGAACTCCAGAGTAGGGAAGCCTTTTATCCCAACCTGATCTGGGTATTAAACGGTAAAAAGTTTAAAGGTTTTAAAATCCTGAAGCACCTGCCTGATGTGGATGATCCTAAACTGGCAGATTACGAATTTTGCCATTCCGATCACCTTTCTATGGTGCGAAAAGCAGAGGTAGCGCAAGGAATAGCCAATCCTAAAATACTTAATTTTTATCATCCCGAGCTTAAAGATATCAAACTGACTTCTAATCTATACTCTTTTTGCTGGAAACAACCACATAGTGTATGGTATTTAGCTACCGCAAAAATAATTGTAGACTTAGGTGGACATTTTTTGTATGAGCTAAAACAACGGAAACAATTAAATGGAAATTATCCTTATCTAAAAATCATCAGCCGGAAAACCTTCATTAACTGGCATACCCCGCCAGAATTTTAAACCTCAAATCATTTAAATTTGCGGTAGAACTATATCATACAGTATTGTAGGCTAATAATTACATTTAATATGTGTGTAAGTGTCTTCATTGAATTTGAAGATATTTTGATATAAATCAAGATTATTCCTACTCGAATTAAGGTTACAAGTATTATTTTATAAGAATAAATTAGCTATTAGGCATATTTTTGGCAACACTATCTAAAAATATTAAATAATGCAACCATTTAATACCGCTCAACTCAAATGCATCATTATTGATGATGATCAGCTCAGTATCGATATTTTAGGCAATTTTATTGCCCGTAATAACGAATTAACTACCATTGCTACTTATACCGACCCAATTGAAGGCATTATGGCCATCAAAAAAATAAATGACCTGGATATTCTGTTTCTGGATATTGGGATGGAGGTTTCAGGCCTTGATGTGGCCAAAGTGCTACGAGATCATGTCCGCTATCTCATATTTGTTACCGGCCACGAAAAATACGCATTGGATGCTTTTGCTGTTTATTGTGATAAATTTATCGTTAAGCCTATTACTTATGAAAAAATAAATTTGGCTATCACAGATATTATGAGGAGAGACAGCCGGTAATAGATAACGTATTAAATCTCTTAAAATGAGTGAAGAGATTTAATACGTTTGAATAAATTATTTCATGCTATCGTTAATCTTGTTGATCATTACCAGGTGGCTTTGAACAATAGGAGCAGTTTTGGTGGCAAATGCTTTCAGATCTGCATCTTTACCATCTTTCGATTCATCTTCCATCAATTTTAAGGTCGATTTGTGTCCGCTAACCATAGCATCAACATAAGCTTTATCGAAATCTGAGCCTGTTTTCTTACTCAGGTCTTCCATTTTTTTCTTATGCTCATCGTCAACTGTACTTGGTAGGGTAATGTTTTTCTGTTTTGCAATGGCCATAAGTTCTGCATTGGCCATACCATGATCTTTAACCATCATGGTTGCAAATTCCTTAACTTGTGCGTTGCTGCTTTTTTCGAGGGCCAGTTTACCTAATTCTACTTCGGCCATGCCGCCAACAGCTGCCTGGGTAGTAAATTTAGCATCTGCATCATCTACTGCAATTCCTCCCGTGGCTGCAACGTTCGAAGTGGTGTCTTTTGCCATGTTTAAACTATCGGCACTTTCTTTGGCATCTTTATTTCCACCACCACAGGCCTGAAAGGCTAAGGCTGAAACGGCCATTACATAAATTAACTTTTTCATATACATTGGTTTTGTTGTACATCAATAACATGCACTAAGGCAAAAGGGTTTTAACCTTTTTTTATTAAGGAAAATTGGCACTAATCTTCAGTTGATCAGTAAGGTTAAAGAATTTTGATCAATCGGAGAGGTGTATCAATCAAACTAATGGTTAATTCTTATTTGGACTTGATCTAAATAGAGGCTATATTTGCGGCAGATAAGAAAGCCACACGGTTCGGACCCGTGTGGCAAAACCGGAATCCGGCTCACCTTTAATCTCTAATTAAAAGCCATGCAAATTAAGAAAATTTTGCTACTGGGCATGCTATGTGCCTGCGTAATTTTTACTTCTGCCCAAAATCGACTCTCCAGCATTTCGGGCCAAATCAAAAGTAGTTCTGGCGAACCCATCCCAGGCGCTACGATTAAAATCCACAAAACCAATTATGGTACCATCACAGATCAAAAAGGAAGTTTTAACATCCTGAATATTCCCTTTGGTAATTATACCCTTCAGGTATCAGCAATCGGTTTTAAAACACAGAAAAAAGAAATCAAGGTAACTGATGGTGCGGTTGCAAATTTCAATTTTAGTTTGGACGAATCATCAGAACAGATGGAAACGCTGAATGTTATCGGTCGCACGGCTAACCAGCAGGTGAACCGTCAGGCATTCAATGTTACCTCCATCGATGCCAGGAAACTGCATAACAGTACGCTCGATATTTCTCATGCTTTAGACCGCGTTTCGGGCGTAAGGGTAAGAGAAGCCGGGGGACTGGGTTCGAGAATGGATTTTTCATTAAACGGTTTTACGGGCCGGCAGGTAAAGTTTTTTATTGATGGGGTACCGATGGATAATTTTGGTTCATCATTCCAGATCAATAACATCCCGATTAACCTTGCACAGCGTGTAGAAGTGTATAAAGGCGTAGTTCCCGTTTGGTTGGGCTCTGATGCTTTGGGTGGTGCAATTAATATTGTAACCGATAATACCATGAAAAGTTATATGGATGCCTCTTATTCTTATGGCTCGTTCAATACGCATAAAACGACTATAAATGCTGGATATACCGCTCCATCAGGTTTTAAACTGCAGATCAACGCTTTCCAAAATTATTCTGATAATGATTATAAAGTAACCACCGACGTGGCAGCTTTTAACGGTCAGTATTTTAGAAACCAGGTGGTTAAACGTTTCAATGATACTTATCATAACGAAACTTTAATTGCCAGTGCCGGTGTGGTAAATAAATCATTTGCCGATCAGTTGATGTTCGGGCTTACCGTTGGACAAAACTATTCGGAAATACAAACAGGAGCAAGGATGATCAGTGTATTTGGCGATTGGCACAGAAAGGGTAGTATTTTAATGCCTACCGTTAAATACGCCAAAAAAGATTTATTTACGAAAGGTTTGGATCTTCGCGTAAACGGAAATTTTAATTTTGGTACTGAGCAGAATATCGACACGGTTTACCGCCGTTACAACTGGTTTCAGGATTATAAAGAATATCCTGGTGCAGGTAGCGAACGCGAACGTTCGATGTATAAATTTCGCAACAATAACGGATTGGCTACTGCAAACCTGAGTTACACCATTGATGAGCACCATTCATTATCGTTAAATAATGTGTTTAACAGTTTTAACAGAAAAGGTGCTGATGAGCTTTATCCTGATGCTGAAAAATACGAACAGCCACGCATTAACAACAAAAATGTACTGGGTTTGGGCTATAAATACAGTGCTTCAGAAAAATGGAACACTTCGGTATTTGCGAAACAGTTTTATCAATCTAACAAGTACTCACAAAGTTATAACCCAAGTGGTAACTGGGGTGATGTAGCTTATTTAACCCAAAAGAACAGTTATAGTAAAACGGGTTATGGCATTGCGTCTACTTATTTTATTATCCCAAATTTACAGGTTAAGGCATCTTATGAAAAAAGTTACCGTTTGCCGGAAACCGATGAACTTTTTGGTGATTTATTAAATCTTGAAGGAAATATCGATCTAAAACCCGAACAAAGCAATAACTACAATTTAGGTTTTAGTTATCAGGCTCAATTAAATAAAATCCACCGTTTCAGTTTTGATGGCAATGTAATGTACCGTGATGCGAAAGATTTTATCAGACCATCTTTAAATAACAACCAAACCAAGCAGGTGATGGGCAACCTGGCCGATGTAACTAATATCGGTTTTGAATCTGAGGTAAGGTATTCATTCAAACAGTTATTTACAGCTGGTGTTAATGTAACCTATCAGAATTTACGAAATAATACGCGATTTGAACAAGGACAAACGATGGAAAGCCCTTTGTTTAGAGACCGGATTCCGAATATGCCTTACCTTTTTGGGAATGCAGATGCATCGCTTTTCTTTAACAACTTTGGTAAAAAAGGCAATACCCTAACCCTGGGTTATAATGTGCTTTACGTGCACGCTTATTATTTATCGTGGCCAAGCCAGGGTACTTCTGATACTAAATATGATATCCCCAGACAATGGATGCAGGATGTAAACGCCGTTTACACTTTGGGCGGAGGTAGATACAACATCGGGTTGGAATGCAAAAATCTATTGGATAACCGCATTTACGACAACTTCTCACTGCAAAAACCGGGCAGGGCCTTTTATGCCAAAGTAAGGTACTTTTTTAGCAACAACAGATAACCGCAACCTTAAAATATTATAACATGAAAACTAGATATATACTACCTTTTTTAAGCTTATCATTAATCATTCTATTTTCTGGCTGTGATAAAGAGCTGGATTCGTCGGAAGTGGTAGATGTAGACACAGAACTTACCGGTGCAACCAAATTTGTGATCTCTGCAACGCCTATAGGTACTTCAGGTATTGCAGATTATTTATTAACCGCAAACTCTTTAGAGTCGGGTATGATTACCACACAAGGTAATGGAATAGAACAAGATGGATCTTACCGTTATTACCTCACCCACAAAAACCGTTTTTTTAGTTTATTGTATGGACAGGGAAATCCAGGTGCTGTAACCTCATACCGACTGGATGGTACAGGAAAACTAAGCAAGTTGACCAATTTTCAAAGTGAAACGGTGCATCTGTTTGCACCTGTGAAAGATGATGTATTTACCATCAAAGTTCCCCGTTCGGGAAATGAATTTGCGACTATGTTCAGGATCGATGCGCGTAAGTATCAGATTGTTGGTGAACAGCAGGTAAATATTGTAAAGCTTGCTGGGAATGGAGAAAGGGCTCACTTTACCTGGGCAACGCAGGTTGGAGAAAAACTTTTTGCGCCTTATATGAGTATTAAAGGAGCTGCGCCAGATGTTTTTGGTACCTCTTACCCTGACAGCTCCTGGGTTGCGGTTTACAGTTATCCTGATTTAAAATTAGAGAAAATAATCCGCGATAACCGCACGAGTTATATCGGTGCTTATTTTGTAAACGGTTTGGTTGAAACAGATAATGGTGATGCTTATGCTTTCTCATTTGCAGCGGCAACCAATGCAGGTGTTCCCACTTCTAAAAATCCATCGGCCGTTATCCGCATTAACAAAGGGACTACTGAATTTGATAAAAACTATTTCTTTAACGTACAGGAGGTTTCTGGCGGTCACCATATCGCGGGTCAGACTTATTTAGGTAAGGGCATATTTATCCTTCAAATGTATCCACAGCCCAATTCATTGGCAGGAACGGCAAGAAAATTTGCTGTGGTTGATGTTATCAGCAAAAGCTTTAAATGGGTAACCGGCATTCCTGCTGATATTACCAGAACAACAACGATTAATAATTATGCACCAAAAGATGGCAAAACAGGATACATAGGGATCACTACTGCCAGCGAAGGAAGTTATGTGTATGTATTCGATGCAGAAATTGCAGCTGCAAAAAAAGGTTTAAAGGTTGAAGGTGGAACAATCACTGCAATAAATGCCCTTCAATATTAACTTAAAACTTTCACCCCTAACAAAACAGAACAATGGCAATGCTAAATAAAACTACTCCGGCAAAGAAAAAAAATAAAGATTCGTTATTTAACAGAATCAATAAATGGCTTCACCTCTGGCTTGGCCTAATTTCGGGTATCATTGTTCTTATTGTTTGTGTAACGGGCTGTATCTGGGTTTTTAACGAAGAAATTACAGGTTTACTGGAGCCTGAAACCAAAATTGAAAAGCAGGATAAACCTGTTATCACGCCATCACAACTGAGTGCCATTGCTTTTAAACTTTACCCTGAAAAGATTCCTTCTTATGCGCAATATCAGCAAGGAAGGGCGATCAATTTAAATTTGAGGGGTAAAAAAGATGAAGGCAGAAGAGGTGGTGGAACAAGCCTGAAAATAAATCCATACACAGGTGAAGTGATCAGTAAAGTGGTACATAAAAAGGGTGAGGTAGATTTTTTTAGGTTTATTCTTAATGGTCACCGCTTTTTGTGGTTACCTTATGCCATTGGCAGGCCAATTGTTAATTATGGAACCATGATATTTGTGGTGTTATTAATTACCGGATTGATCTGGTGGTACCCTAAAAAATGGAATAAATCAACCCGAGATAAAAGTTTCAAAATTAAATGGGGCGCCTCATTTAAAAGGGTGAACCTCGATCTGCATAATGTACTCGGTTTTTATTCTTTAATTTTCCTTCTTTTTATTGCTTTAACCGGAATGGTTTATGGCATTAAATGGTACAGCGAAGGCTTATATTGGGTAACCTCTGGTGGAGAAAAACTAGGTGATTTTCAACGACTCGAATCAGATTCTTTAGCAACAGGTAAATTTTATACACCACAGAAAGCAATGGACCTGGCCTGGCAGAAAGTAATTACCCGTCACCCGAAATCGCAGGGGTTTTACTATAATTTTCCTGATACCTCAAAGGCAAAAGCCACGATCAATATTACGGTTTATCCCAATACAGGGCAGTTTTATAATAACATTGGTTATACTTTCGATCAGCATACCTTAAAAGAGTTTAAACGCGAAGGTGTTTATGCAGTACCTTACGAAGAAGCAGGTTTTGGAGGAAAGTTACGAAAAATGAATTATGATATTCACGTTGGCAGTATTTTAGGCTTCCCGGGTAAGGTGATGGCTTTTTTAGCCTCCCTAATTGGCGCAAGTTTGCCAATAACCGGTTTTTTGATCTGGTATGGTAGGAAATTCAAGAAAAAACCCGCGAAGAAAGAGCCTGTTTTAACTGAAGGAGGGAATAATAAGCCCAATTTTAAGCCGGGGGCTAAAATTCCGGTAAAAAAGGTGGAAGAGGTGCTGGAATAAAACTTCTCACTTAAATGAAATCGTCATTCGGGAGAAATTTATCCCATAAGAATTATTATTCCTAACCCAATAGCTATCGTGTTGATTGGGGATCGTAATGCAAAAGGCTTTAAGATTCCCGCCTGCGCGGGAATGACGACTTTTCTTATTGATTTCTTTTTAAGGTTTTTAATCTTTAAACAAATAAAACCCGGATCTTCGTCCGGGTTTTATTTGTTTTAATGCTTTACAATTTCACCTTTTTCGCTTTTGGTTCAGGTTTTTCAGGTAATTGTATCGATAAAATCAAATCAATGCTTTCCGAATTGGTTTCATAATCGGCTGCAATTTTTTCCCATCTTTTTAGTTCTCCCTGTAAGGTTTCGATTTCCTTACCTAATGATTCGATCTTATTCTGGATTGATTTTCTAACGTTAGTATTTGCCATAACACAAAATTATCATTTGAAGGCATATCTTCGAACTTCTTTTTGCAAGTTGTATCAATAAAAATTGCTAAGTGTTCTATTTCAGTGCGTTTTATTCTTATAAAATTTTCAACAATGGTTAGGAAGAGGACAATTTATCTACAGCGATTGATTAATGAATGCGTTAAATGTTTAAATTGGTAATCGGTTAACTGATGCCAAATGCACATTGCTAAGTGCCTTATTGGTTCATTTGCAATTTCACTGGCCGTTAGTTTATAGTCCAATTCGTCATTGCGAACTGAAGTATTGGGATAAGTGGGCAGTGTGAAGCAATCTTTTATACAGTTTATTGGTAGGATTAATCCGTTAATCAACTTCGGAGTTTTGACTAAATGCATTCCGAAGTCCAAACGCTCAACTATAAACTAAATACCCTTCAACTCCGCTCAGGGTGACTAATCTAGATAATCTACTCAGCAGAACTTCTGACTACGGACTCCCGACTAAACTAAAAATACTTATCAAGCGTTAATCCATAAGTGAGATTTAGGTTTTCACTATTGGTGATATTCAGCTTATTGTAATTTAGCGCAGTTGTTAAACTGATCCATTTACGGAGTTTTAATCCGAGGGTTGCTGACGAACGTATAATATAATCGCCTTTTCTATCGAAAGAGTTTTGCAAAAAGTGATTCCCATCAATAGTAATCAATTCCCTGATCATAAAGTGGTATTGTAACCTTAAGGAATTTCGGTAGGTATTGTAGCTATCGCCAACAATTAAGCTACTTTGATCAAATAATACCCCATCACTCAGGTTGATATAGGCATTGGGTTTGTCTAATACGCTATAAGCAATGCCACCTCCCGCAAGCAATTGGTTTTTTAATTTTAACGAATAACTGGTATTGTAATTCACCAAACCCCAATAATAAAAATGAGGAAAGGTTTTATATAGATTAAAGTTCAGTGTAGTCGAAAAATCATTATTGGTTAAGTTGTTGTTCTGTTTGCCATAAAGCCATGCAGAAGTAGAGTTTAATACAAAACTTTTCTTTTTCAATCCAAAATTTAATGCGTTGTTTAATAAATAAGCACGGTCTTCATTTGTGCGGTTAATCGATCCGGTTGAAGTAAGCAGTACGTGGTAATTGGTACTATCTGTATATTGAGCGTATGACTTAAAAAACGATATAAAAAATAAAAATGGCAATACAATAAACTTCATAAGCAACTTAACATTTATCGCTGTCAATATGTTTAGTCTGAATTTAATTCTGGTCGTACCATTTGGGTACAGGTATATATTCCCGGTTCCAGATGATTTCATTATTTTCATTTTTATAACCTGCGGATATCAATACAATACGTGGCTCTTCTTCTACAATTTCTTTTTTAAACTGATAAGCATCAATGGCTAAATGCTGATAAAGTTTATCCTGTTCTATTTTATTTTCTGTTAATAGAATCAAAGCATTTTCGCCTGTTTTAAGGGTATAAATAAATGTGCCTTTTACTTTCATGATATTTTTTATTTGAAGACAATAAAAACCACGATATGTTTTGTTCATCTTTATTTAAGACTATATAAAGTTCCATTCACAAAAAAGCCCGCAAGCTTTAACTTGCAGGCTTTCGCTGATTAATATAGGCAGATTAGTTCAACGTTAATTCAATTACCGGGATTTCAAAATCCGGCTTTTTCTTTGGCAGTTTTAATACGAGTGTATTACCTGTTGATTTTTCATTGTCGATCTGTACCTCCGAATTATCATGTAAAAACTGGGCATATTTTGCTTTGTCTTTATAACCTTCTAAGGCGATAGTACCTGTATTTGGGTATTCGAACAGGTGTACATATAATTTTTTAGTATCCTTATTATAGGTGAGTTTAACACCTTCAGGTGCTTTAAATTCGGCAGGAGCAAAACTACAGTGGTAAATCGATTTTGAGTTGGCATGCATCCAAAGCCCTAAACTATCTAAAGCGGTATTGGCTCGGCTGTCAAATTCGCCACGGGCAGTAGGACCAACATTCAATAATAAATTACCTCCATTGGCTACCGAAGTGATGAGTAAATCCAATAATTTTCTGTTCGTTTTCCAGGTATTTTCATCGCGGTGGTATCCCCACGATCCGGAGAAGGTTTGACAGGTTTCCCAAACTTTTCCACGGTATTTCTCCAGTTCCTTCGGACCAACCTGTTCAGGCGTTTCAAAATCGGTACCATCTTCGTAATCGTTCAGGTCTAAGCGGTTATCTACAATAATACCCGGTTGCAATTTTCTAATCTGTTTAAGCAACTCTACCGATCCCCAATCGTTGCGGCCTTTGCCATATTTGCCAGGATAGGAGAAATCGGCCCAAAGAATGTCGATTTTTCCGTATTTGGTGAGCAATTCTGTAACCTGGTTATACAGGTATTTACGGTATTTGGCCATATCCCTGTTTTTATTCAGCGCTGCATAAGATTCATCGCTTTCAGTTTGCGGTCTTAATGGGTGATATTTATCGACAGGAAAATCGGGGTGGTGCCAATCGATTAGCGAATAATAAAAACCGACTTTTATACCTTCTGCTCGGAAAGCATCTAAAAATTCTTTTACCAGATCTCTTTTAGCCAGTGTATTCGTAGCTTTATAATCAGTGTATTTACTATCAAATAAAGTAAAACCTTCATGGTGTTTGGTCGTTAATACCGCGTATTTCATCCCTGCAGCTTTAGCTTCTTTAGCCCATTTTTTTGGATCAAATAAATCGGGGTTAAACTGATCGAAATATTTCTGATAATTCTCGTTGGTAATCCGTTCGGCATTTCTCACCCATTCGTGGCGGGCAGGTAAGGCATAAAGCCCCCAGTGGATGAACATCCCGAAACGGGCATCTGTCCACCATTCCATTCTTTTTGTTTTTTGTGCTGCGGTTTCGTTGCCTAATCGTTTTTGGGCAAAGCCGGGTAAGGTTAAGCTTAAGAACAGCAAAACGGATAAAATAGGTTTTCTCATTTGTGATTGTTTTTGGTTAGGATAAAGTGCTAATTTACTGAGCTATGGGCTTTAAAAATGTTGGGATATGAGCAAAATATTAAGTTAAATTGGTTTAAAAATTCTGCTGGAGATTTGAGTACAGGAAAACTTTGCCGTCGAAATCTTTGTTTAAAGAGCGATAGTAAAATATTAACCTGATAAAGCCAAAGCAATGAAAACTCAAAAAACGCCAGCTAAACAAAATAAACAACCGGGTATTGAAGCCAGGATGGATCCTAGGCCTGAAGTAATCAAAGCTGATTATAAAGGAGCTGGAAAGCTTAACGAAAAAGTGGCATTAATTACAGGCGGCGACAGTGGGATTGGTCGTTCGGTGGCGGTGCATTTTGCAAGAGAAGGTGCAAATGTGGCCATTGTTTACCTGGATGAAGACATTGATGCAAAGGAAACCCAAAAAATGATTGAAGCTGAAGGTAAAAAGTGTTTATTGATTAAAGGCGACGTTAAGAAACCTGCTTTTTGCAAAAAAGCAGTAGAATCAACGGTTAAAAAATTTGGGAAGATCAATATATTGGTGAACAATGCCGGAATGCAGGTGCCACAAAAAGACCCGAAGAAAATTGACGATAAACAACTTGAAGATACTTTCCGTACGAACATATTCGGTTATTTTTATTTTGCAAACGAAGTATTGGAGCATTTTCACGCAGGCGATACGATTATTAACACCACCTCCGTAACCGCTTACCGTTCGTCGCCAAACCTGATCGATTATTCATCAACCAAAGGCGCGATTACTTCTTTTACCCGTTCTCTGGCTACAAATCTGGCTAAAACAGGTATCCGGGTAAATGCTGTTGCACCTGGCCCGGTATGGACGCCACTTATCGTTTCAACATTTGATCAGGAAAAAATAAAATCTTTTGGATCTGAAACGGCGATGGAAAGGGCAGGGCAACCTTCTGAATTAGGACCAGCCTATGTTTTTCTGGCTTCTGATGATGCTTCTTTTATTACCGGACAGGTGATTCACGTAAACGGTGGGGAAGTAGTAAATGGTTAATGCTTACCTTTAGCCTAAATAACATACTATGGCATCAGATCAACCAAAAGATTGGCGTTTTAAACTGCACGAGGTAATTTACGAATCGAATACCCCAGCGGGCAAAGCCTTTGATGTTGGTTTATTGATCGCCATTTTTTCCAGTATTATTGTCGTAATGCTTGATAGTGTGGTGAGCATCCACTTAAAATATGGGAAACTGTTCAACATTACCGAATGGATTTTTGCAGCTCTTTTCACCATCGAGTATATTTTAAGATTGGTCAGCATCCGCAAACCGATCAGGTATGTATTAAGTCCGTTAGGCATTATTGATCTGGTTGCATTACTGCCCTCATATTTAAGTATATTTTTTATCGGCGCACAGTCATTACTTGTTTTCAGGGCCTTAAGGTTGCTCCGGGTATTCAGGATCTTTAAACTCGGTCACTTTTTAACGGAGATCAACTTTTTAACCCAGGCCTTAAAAAACAGTGTACGCAAGATCAGTATATTCCTGCTTACCGTTTTAACCATCACCGTAATTCTGGGTTCAATTATGTATCTGGTAGAAAAGCGTGAAAATGGGTTCTCCAATATTCCGGAAAGCATTTATTGGGCCATTGTAACCATTACTACAGTAGGTTATGGTGATATTTCACCCATTACACCGCTTGGTAAATTTGTCGCTTCTGTAGTCATGCTTATCGGTTATGCCATTATAGCGGTACCTACCGGAATTATTACCCACGATATTGCCGTTGCTTCACGGCAGAAAAAAGAACTGCCGGAATCTTGTCCGAGCTGTAGCAGGGAAGGACATGATAGCGATGCCTTGTTCTGTAAATATTGCGGATCATCTTTATTTAAATAAAAAAAAAGCCAGACTGATGATCAATCTGGCAATTTTCATTCATGTGTACGTTTCTGATTTATAACATTTCACTATCATCTTCATCATAAGCATTCGGGTCTTTATCCAGTTCCTCAATGTCTGATTCATTGTAATCCTCAGTTTCTTCCTGGTCTTCCTCATCCTCTTCATCTTCAGGGCCTTCAATTTCTTCATTTAATTGTGTGCCTTCGCCATCTGCAAATGGGACCTCATCTTCAGTATATTCATTATCATCTTCAGGTTCCGGCGTGGTATGCCCTTCAGCAGCATTTCCCTGTGATCGGTTGATCTGAAACTGTTCGATGTTTTGAATTTCCTCTTCTGGTTGATTATTTTCTAGATTTTCCATGGTATGTTCTTTATAATTAGAACAGGTTCAAAACCGATTAAGTTTAAACAAAATATTTTTTTTAAATCATTGCCACTGTTAGCTTCAAAAACAAGATGGGTTATTTTTCAAACTTTTTAATTGCTGCTAAGGTTGTAATACTATACATCAGAACCATTTAGCCATGAAAAATCATCTTTATACCATTAAAACAGCCGCAGTTGGAATCGTCATTTCAGTTATCTCGTTTAGTGATCCTGCTCAGGCCAGTTTACAGCATCACATTACCATCAAACAACAAGATAGTTTAACAACAGCTGGGTTTTTGCAGCAGGCTTCTGTTTTAGGGACGAAAGCATTATTGACCGGAAAACTGGCCTTTGATAATGCCACAGATAAAAAAATCAAATCATTTGGTCAGATGATGGTTGTTTCCCATACCAAAGCCAATGAAGAACTCAGGGCGCTGGCGAAACTTAAAAAAGTTGACCTGCCAATGAGTTTGCCTGAGGGAGGGCAGCAGCCGGATGGCAGAATCGATTCTTCTCCCGAAAACCTCAGGGACACTTCACGCACTAAAAATGCAGCAGGCGAAGCAGGTAATACAGGGCAATCGAAAAAAACAGGGAACGGCGAAGCCGAAGTAACCAATGCAACAGAAAAACTTAAGGGATTAAGCGGAACTGCTTTTGATCAAGTCTATATAGAAATGACGGTTGCTGATCATCAAAACGCAATTGCATTGTTCGAAAAAGCTTCCCAATCTACCGATAATGCCATCAAAGCATACGCCAATAAATATTTGCCGGAACTGAAAAAACACCTGAAACAGGTTAATGCTCTAGCCGGAAAATAATTTTTCAATAGCAATCAATAAAATAGAAGGGCCGGTTTAATTTATTAAGCTGGCCCTTTGCTTGTGTGGTGTTTTTCAATCTACTGCTTAGAATTTAGGGGTATTACTAAAAATATCTTGCGAAATCGAAAACTGTGGTTAACTTTATTTAACTAAAACGATTTATCTAATCTGTTTAAAACACAAAGACCTAATCAAATATGAGAAAACACTTATCACTATCTATTTTATTGCTGTTTTTTACAATAAAGTTATTTAGCGCACCAATTGAACTCTTATCGCCCGATAAACGCATTAAAATATCGATAAATATTAAAGATAGGATTGGTTATGCCGTTACTTTTAATGGCGATTCTTTTTTGGCCGATTCATATCTGCAGTTAAATCTGGATCAGGCTAAACTGGGTGCCAATGCCAAGCTGATCAAAAAGACACTTTCTACGGTCAATACTACTTCAAACCCGGTAATTCCACTTAAAAATAGTAGGGTGGTAAACTATTATAACCTGTTAAAACTCGATTTTAAAGGTGATTTCAGTGTCGAATTCAGGGCTTATAACGATGGGATTGCTTATCGTTTCATTACCAATAAAAAAGATTCTATCACAGTAAACAGTGAAGATGTGCAGCTCAATTTCAACGATAATGTTAAAACAACATATCTCGAAACTGGTAGTTTCAAAACTGCTTACGAGATTCTCTACCGTCAGGATGAGCTTGGAAAAGTAAATAAGGATAAAATGAGCGTACTGCCAATTTTATTTAATACCGGTAAGTACAAAGCCTTATTATCTGAGGCTGATCTTTATGATTACCCATGTTTATTTGTAAAAGCAGTAAATGATAAAAGTATTGATGCTGTTTTTCCTAAAGTACCTCTGGCTTTTGGAGAAGATGGAGACAGAAGTAAGAAAATTTTAAATGAAGCCGGTTATATTGCCAAAACTGCTGGAAAAAGATCTTTTCCGTGGAGTTTTTTAGTTATTACTGATAAAGACACCCAATTGGCAGCAAACCAAATGGTGTATAAATTGAGTACACCCAATCAATTACAAGATACCAAATGGATAAAACCTGGTCAGGTTACCTGGGAGTGGTGGCACAACGCTTATGTTTATGGGGTCGATTTTAAATCGGGTTATAACCAGGATACCTATAAATATTACATTGATTTTGCTGCTAAATTTGACATTCCTTACATCATTATGGATGAAGGATGGGCTAAAACCACCTTAAATCCGTTTGAACCTAATCCAACCATCAACCTGCAGGAACTGATTGCTTATGGCAAACAGAAAAATGTAAAAATCGTACTTTGGTTTACCTGGCTGGCAGTAGAAAATAACTTAAATATTTTCGAAACGCTTGAAAAGTGGGGCATTGCAGGGGTGAAAATCGATTTTATGGATAGAAGCGACCAGTGGATGGTGAATTATTATACTCGTGTAGCCAAAGAAGCGGCCAAACACCATATTTTAGTAGATTTTCATGGCGCATTTAAACCTGCCGGACTTGAGGTCGCTTATCCCAATGTACTTTCGTACGAAGGAGTTGTAGGAATGGAACAAAATATTGGAGGTGGCCTGGCTACACCCAACAATAACTTATTTCTGCCTTTTCTGCGTAATGCAGTGGGGCCAATGGATTATACACCAGGAGCCATGCGTTCGGCACATAAGCAGGATTACAAGCCAAGCTGGGTAAATACCATGAGCATTGGTACAAGGGCGCATCAACTGGCCATGTACATTGTTTTTGAAAGTGGCTTTCAGATGCTGGCCGATAATCCTTTCAATTATTTGCGCGAGCCGGAAACCACTTCGTTTATTACCAGTGTTCCGGTAACCTGGGATGAAACCAAAATTCTGGAGGCAAGCGTGGGCGAATATATTGTTACGGCCAAACGTAAAGGCGAAAAATGGTTTATCGGCGCAATGAGTAACGATCAGAAGCATGATCTAAAAATTGAAACCAGTTTCTTAAAGCCAAATACGAACTATAAGATTACGCTGATTAAGGACGGGATCAATGCCGATTTTCAGGCCATGGATTTTAAACGCATTGTAAAGCCGGTTAAAGCAGGCGAAACAATTGATATCAATATGGTGAAAGATGGTGGTTTTGTAGCGGTGATTGAGTTAGTTAAATAGTGTAATTATTAATGTAGTATTTTCGTTCTCACGCATGCGGGCATCTTAATGCAAATGATCACACCTTAATGCATTAAGATCCCCAATCAACCCGATAGCTATCGGGTTGTGAATGACGACTTTTCAATAGTTAATTGAAACTCCTTTTTTACTGGAAAAGAATAGCTGCTATGCTAAAGGATAGCGCTATCCTTTGGTATAGTGATAGCTTTTTGATACTTCGTATCCATAATTTTGTCGGGCACAAAAAGGCAAAAAAAATGAAAATATTACATCTTATATCAAGCCCAAGGGGCGGAGCATCTTTCAGTGTTAAATTGGGAAATGCCATAGTAGAAAAATTACAGGCTGCAAATCCTGATAGCACTTTAACTACCCGTAATTTAGCCGAATCTCCATTTCCACATTTAGAAGAGGTTCACATTAATTCTTTCTTTACACCGAAAGAAAACCATACGCCGGAGTTCGCAGAAGCTATAAAACATTCTGATGAGGCCATTGCCCAGCTTAAGGATGCCGATGTACTGGTAATCGGCGTGCCGTTGTATAATTTTGGTATTCCTTCCACTTTAAAATCATGGATTGACCACATTGCACGTGCAGGTCAAACATTCAGCTATTCTGAAAACGGTCCGGAAGGTTTGGTAAAAAACAAAAAACTGTATTTAGCAATATCATCGGGTGGTATATATTCAGAAGGGCCGATGAAAGCTTACGATTTTACTGAATCTTACTTAAGAGCTGTATTAGGTTTTTTAGGCATGACTGATATTACAGCATATAGGGCAGAAGGCTTAAGTATACCAGATATTAAAGAGTTGGCATTAGATAAAGCTATCGAAAGTATAGTATTTTAAGTTCATTGTTCAATGGTCATTAGTTCATCAGTCATTAGTTCATTGGTAAATTCGTTGATTGTATAAATCGACTGAAGACTGAAGACTATGGACTAACGACTAATGACTTTGGACTAAACTAAGCTGCTAAATATTTCTCAACCCTGCTTGCAAAATCATTCAGATCAAAAGGTTTATTGATAAAATCTTCCGCATCACACTTCGCTTTAACCGCATTTAAATGGTTATTTGCCGACATCATCATCACCGGGATGTTGTGCGTTTTAATGTTCCGTTTTAAGCTATTACAGATATCCAGCCCATTTCCGTCAGGTAGCATGATGTCTAAAATTACCATGTCTGGTATATGTTTGCCCATTTGAAGCCAGAAATCGTTCGTATCGGGACAGGTTCTTACTTCATAAAGTTCTTCAATCAATAAGAATTCGATAATTTCCCTGATGTTAGGGTTATCTTCAACTACATAGATGCACTTTTTCATAAGCTCTACTTTTATAATACTATTAACCTGTCTATTTATCAGATGTTTAAAGGAGTTATGCACAATGTTGAAGTTATTAACCTCTGCATAATTGATGTCATGCTTTTATACAATTTTCACCTTTACTAAAAAAAATACAATAATAATTTTTATTACTAATTTTTTTAGTATAAATTTGTGTTAGAGAGATCGTGATATGTTAAGCATAGGCTGGCATATTAAATTGATTATTTAAACAAAAGACCATTTGTCACATTTGTTTGCCAATATATTTTTCTATGACCGTTACCGTTTTACCCATATTCGAAACAGATTTTAAACCGGATGCTTCATTAGGCAAAATTATGAATGAACGATTGCGGATTGCTGCGGCAGATCTGCAGGATATTCATTTACAGCACCTGCATGCAATTGGGCAACGGAGTGATGATGTAGTGGTTTATTTGAGCTACAACCCCAAATATAAAATGAGGTGGCGGGTAGTAAACGATGTTCCGGAAGAAGTAGAAGGCTTTGTGACACAAATTTGCGGTAATTTAGGCTACATTCAATGGAAAACAGCCGGAATTAACGTTTTTAAGGGGAGTGAGTGATAAAGATTTTCAATCAATGTACTGTATATAAAAAAAGAGTTACCAATCAGTAACTCTTTTTTTGTGAATTTTTCAGCGGTCGTCATTCTCGCGCATGCGGGAATCTTAATGCAATATGATTTTTTTTATAAGCTTTAAGATCCCCAATCAATCCGATAGCTATCGGGTTGGGTATGACGGCAGCGCATAGATGAAACGAATAAATTAATTAAACTAAAAACCCGCCGCCTAATAAATCGTTTCCTTCGTAAAATACAGCCGATTGGCCTGGTGCAATGGCCGAAACATTATGATCGAATACCACACGCATTTTATCTTTCTCCTGAACAATTGTACTTAGCATACCCGCGTCTTTATAACGGATTTTCGTAATGACATCATTCATCGGTTCTTCAATGCTGGCGTATTTAACCAGGTTTACATTACGTACCATGGCTTCTTTACGTTCCAGTTCTTCAGCTCTGCCTAATACAACGGTATTGCTTTCTGGTAAAATCTGGGTTACAAACATTGGCTCGCCAAATGCTACGCCCAAACCTTTACGCTGACCGATGGTATAAAAAGGATAACCTTTATGTTGTCCAACCACCATTCCATTACTTAAAATGAAATTTCCGCCGGCTACTCTGTCTTCTAAATCTTCTACTTTATGTTTTAAGAATGCCCTGTAATCGTTATCTGGTACGAAACAGATTTCGTAACTCTCCGATTTTTTTGCCAGTTCTTCTTGTCCCATATCTAAAGCCATTTGTCTGATATCAGATTTGGCAAAACTGCCCAATGGAAATTTAGTACGCGAAAGGTTTTCCTGCGAAACACCCCACAGTACATAAGATTGATCTTTGTTTTCGTCTTTTCCTTTCGAAATTACATAACGGCCGCTATCTTGCTGACGGATATTGGCATAATGTCCCGTTGCAATAAATTCGCAGTCCAGTTTATTGGCACGTTTTAAAAGCGCTTCCCATTTAATGTGTGTGTTGCACAATACACATGGGTTTGGTGTTCTTCCTGCAAGGTATTCATCAACAAAATTATCGATTACATAATCGCCAAATTCATCACGGATATCCAATATATAATGCGGAAAACCATAATTTACGGCAAGTGTACGGGCATCGTTAATGCTATCCAGCGAGCAACAACCAGTTTCCTTACTGCTACCGCCAGAGGTGGCATAATCCCAGGTCTTCATGGTCAAGCCAATAACCTCATAACCCTGCTCATGCAACATTACAGCCGCTACCGAACTATCAACCCCGCCACTCATGGCAACCAGAATTCTACCGTGTTTACTCATCTTAAAAATATAAGGATGCAAAAATAAGGTTTATTTACCTGAAATTATTTAAACGAAGTCAGTTACTTGTAAAAACCGCTTGCTAAATCGCTTGGGTTTATCACTTAGGTGTGCTAAGTGGCTTAGGCGGTCAATATTTTTAGGGGACTAAACCTCGCAGGTTTTTAAAACCTGCGAGGTTTGAAATGGTAATAAAGTGTATCTTCAGGAATCTAAAATGTATTTTTTGTTTTACTTAAACGTTTTAGTCTCGTGTTTTATGCATATTTGAAGATAAATTTATACCTTAGAATTTTCAACAAACAAGCTAATTTTAAACCAATATGATTAAAAAAGTTATCCTGCCATGTCTTTTGCTTTCAGCGATGATGGCATCGGCACAGCAGAATCTGGTGCAGTATGTTAAGCCCATTATCGGCACCTCTAAAATGGGACATACCTATCCGGGTGCTACAGTTCCCTTTGGTGCGGTGCAGTTAAGTCCCGAAACGGATACTTTATCTTACGAAGTAAACGGAAAATATAACGGCGACGTGTACAAATATTGTGCGGGTTACAAGTACGAAGATAAAACCATTACCGGTTTTAGTCACACGCATTTTAGCGGTACAGGCCACTCTGATCTTGGCGATTTCCTGATCATGCCAACACAAGGAAAGCTACAATTAAACCCTGGCACGGCATCAAATCCTAAAGGCGGTTACCGCTCTGCGTTTTCTCATGCCAACGAAGTTGCAGAAGCAGGTTATTATAAAGTGAAACTGGATGACGATAACATCACCGCAGAACTCACCTCAACCACAAGGGTAGGGATGCACCAATATACTTTTCCTAAATCGGATCAATCGCACATTATTTTGGATCTGATGGCTGGTATTTACAATTACGAGGAAAAAACCGTCTGGACTTATGTTCGTGTGGTAAATGATACTTTAATTACAGGGTACCGCCAAACCAATGGTTGGGCCAGAACCAGAACGGTTTATTTTGCGATGAGTTTTTCTAAACCTTTTAAAAGCTACGGACGTAAAAGTTATGATGCTAAACAAGCTTACAGAGGTTTCTGGGGTAAATTTAACCAGGAACAGAACTTCCCTGAAATTGCAGGCAAGAAGTTGAAAATGTTCTTTGATTTTGATACACAAGAGGGGGAGAAGATCAAAATTAAATTTGCTTTATCGCCGGTTAGTCAGGAAAATGCTTTGCAGAATATGCGTGCAGAAATTTCAGGCTGGGATTTTGAAAAAGTAAAAGCACAGGCACAAGCTACCTGGAACAAAGAGTTGAATAAAATTCAGGTAAGTACTTCTAATGATAATAAAATAAACTTTTATACCGCTTTATACCATGCTTACATCAATCCAACCACTTATACTGATATAAATGGCGAATATAAAGGTTTAGATCAGGGTGTACATAAAGCTGATGGTTTTACCAATTATACCACTTTCTCGCTATGGGATACTTACCGCGCTTTACACCCATTCTTCAATATTACACAACCAGCGCGTAGTAATGACATGGTGAAATCGATGCTGGCGCATTACGATCAGAGCAGTTTGCACATGTTGCCAATATGGTCGCATTATGCCAACGATAACTGGTGTATGAGTGGTTACCATAGCGTTTCGGTAATTTCTGATGCGATTATCAAAGGAACTTATACGGGAGATCCGAACAAAGCATTGGATGCCTGTATTGCAACAGCTAAACACCGCGATTATGAAGGTATTGGCTATTACATCGATAAAGGTTATATTCCTGCTGAAAAATCGGGCATTTCAGTTTCAAACAACTTAGAGTATTCTTACGATGACTGGTCTATTGCACAATTGGCAAAGAAATTAAACCGTATGGATGTTTATAACGAATTTATCAAACGTTCTAACAACTGGAAGAACAATTACGACAGTGCTTCGGGTTTTATGCGTCCGAAACTGGCAGATGGAACATTTAAAAAAGAATTTGATCCGAAAGATACCGAAGGACAAGGGTTTATTGAAGGAAACAGCTGGAACTATAGTTTCTTCGTTCCGCAGGATCCTGCTTCACTGATCGAAATGATGGGCGGTAAAAAGAAATTCGCCACCCGTTTAGATACTTTATTTACCATGCATTTACCAGATGAGTTTTTCGCTCATACAGAAGACATTACCCGCGAAGGTATTATAGGCGGCTATGTTCATGGAAACGAACCGGCACACCACATTGTATATTTTTATAACTGGACCGATCAGCCATGGAAAACACAGGCACAGGTTCGTCATATCTTGAACATGCAGTATAAACCTACTGCTGATGGTTTAGGTGGAAACGACGATTGCGGACAAATGAGCGCCTGGTACATGTTTTCTTCTTTAGGGTTTTATCCCGTAGCACCAGGTTCTGATGTGTATTCATTAGGTAGTCCTTTGGTTAATAATGCGATTATCAATTTAGAGAACGGCAAAACTTTCACGGTCGAAGCCATTAAACAAAGTGATAAAAATGTATATGTAGAAAAGGTTTTATTAAACGGCAAAGAAATTACCGACCATAAAATCAAACATGCTGACATTACAAACGGTGGAAAGCTTACTTTTTACATGAGCTCGAAACCGAAGAAATAATTTTTAAAATTTTCGTAAACCAAAAAACGTCGGCTATTTTTAGTCGACGTTGTTTATTTTAGTGGTTCATTAGTCAATAGTCTGATGCTTCATAGACTACGGACTGCTGACTTAAGACTTTGGACTAATTAATCATCTTATCCAATAACGCCTTAATGTTTCTTAACTTCTTAATGATGAAAAAGATTAGTGCTTAATTCGATTCCGTGCTTTCAGTGCCTCCATGGCTAAAAATACACGCCAAATCTTAAAGTAATATCACCAAACTACCCGCTACAATCATCCCACCGCCAATTAATGTCTTCGTATCAATAGGTTCTTTTAAGATCAAAAAAGCCAGACCCATTGCAATGGCTACACTTAACTTATCAATCGGGGCTACTTTAGAAACATTACCCGTTTCGAGTGCTTTAAAATAGAAAATCCACGATAAACCCGTTGCCAAACCCGATAAGCCTAAAAAGATCAGGTTATTTTTGCTCAATGTTTTAAGCTGGGAAATTTCTCCAGTTGCTAAAACAATGCCCCAGGCAATAAACAGGATTACTATCGTTCTGATAGCCGTTGCCACATTGCCATTAACGCCTTTTAGTCCAACTTTGGCTAAAATGGCCGTTGCAGCAGCAAACAAAGCAGAGAGTATTGCATAAAATTTCCACATGATTTAAATTTTAATTTAAAATACAAAATATTTATACACTAAGTAAAGCATCGAATCTATAGAAATTCTGTAGCGCTTAGGGGTAAGTTTAAAAATAAATTTTGATAGCTGATTTATCTATCGTAATATTGCGATATAAATTATGGGACTTACAAAAACAGAAATCTTTACCGAAGAGCAAAATCAAATGGCAGCTTTGCTAAAAGCGATGGCCCATCCTGCCAGGATAGCTATTCTTCAGCGTATACTCAAATCAAATACCTGTATTTGTGGCGATTTGGTTGATGAATTGGGCTTAGCACAAGCGACCATTTCTCAACATTTAAAAGAGCTTAAAAATGCCGGCATTATACAGGGGACTATAGAAGGGGTGAGTGTTTGTTATTGTATTGAGCCTAAAACGTGGAAATTACTACAAAATCAACTAGGCAATTTCTTTGCTTCTTATAAAGGCGAACAAAACTGCTGTTAAATTTTTTACCTAAATCAATCGTTAAATTGCAATATTATGATTAATAAATTTTCAATGGAATGGGGCGGCTTCAAAGCTGAACTTCTACATTATCCTGAATTGCTGTTGCAGTTCCAGTATGCTGCTGATAAGTGGGTAAATGCCAATTATCACATCACTGAAATTAAGCAAGCACCAATTACCTCAGTGGATTGCGGAGGGGTGATGAATGCCTGGACAGAAATTATTGTGCAGTTATGGGAGCCTACCGAAGAAGAAGAGGGCAGGGCCATGCAGGTTAAAAAAGCATTGTCAATTATCGACCTGGTAGAGAGTAAACTGGCTTTGAATCCAAAAGGCATTGTAAAAATTGAATTCGGTAATTCAGAATTTGATACCAGGCAAATGTATCCCGGTGAATTTAAAATTGATGGCGACAATCTGATTATTAACCTAACGCCCGATGCCACACAATGTAAGGCGATAAACCGCGGTGGAAGTTGTGGTACCACAGAAACGGGTGAAGAGTGCTGTGCACCTGCTCAACCCGAAATAAGAAAAATCGAATTGATTAACCTCGCTGCTGATCAAAATAGTTGTACACCGGGCAGCGGTTGTTGTTAAGAATTTAAATTTTAAAATAATGAAAAATGTATTGGTGCTTTGCACCGGAAACAGTTGCAGGAGTCAACTGGCAGAAGGGTATTTAAAATATTTCGCTCAAAACATAGCTAAAATCTACAGCGCAGGCATCGAAGTGCATGGCGTAAACCCCAGGGCAGTTAAAATAATGGCAGAAGATGGGATCGATATTTCCAGCCAAACATCTAATAATATCGAAGAATACTTTGATGTTACTTTCGATTATGTGATTACGGTTTGCGATCATGCGAAAGAAAGTTGTCCGTACTTCCCAACGCAGGCCATAAAACTGCACCAAAACTTTCCCGATCCGGCTAAAGCAATAGGTACTGAAGCCGAAATTATGGCGCAATTCAGAAGTACAAGAGACTTGGTTAAAGCTTACATAGAGGATTTTGTAAATGAAAATTTAAGAGGATAATATGTCTGCAAATGTTTGTGCACCGGTTACTCAACCTAAAAAACTAAGCTTTTTAGACCGCTATTTAACCCTTTGGATTTTTTTAGCCATGCTATTTGGAGTGGGGCTGGGTTATTTATTTCCTTCATCTGCAATATTGATCAATTCCTTTTCCAGTGGAAGTACCAACATTCCTTTAGCAATTGGATTAATCCTGATGATGTACCCGCCCTTGGCAAAAGTAAATTACCAAAACCTGGGCGAAGTATTTAAAAATACGAAGGTTTTGGGGACTTCACTAGTTCTAAATTGGATCATTGGGCCATTTTTAATGTTTTTCCTTGCGATTGTTTTTTTACATGGTTATCCCGAATACATGGTTGGTTTAATTATGATCGGTTTGGCCAGGTGTATTGCCATGGTGGTAGTTTGGAACGATCTTGCCGACGGAAACCGTGAATATGCTGCTGGTTTGATCGCCCTGAACAGTATTTTTCAGGTATTGTTGTACAGTGTATTCGCCTATTTCTTTATTACCATTTTGCCGCCTTTATTTGGTTTAAAAGGCTTGGTTGTATCCATTTCTATTGTAGAGATTGCAAAAAGTGTAGGGATTTACCTGGGCATTCCATTTTTAACGGGCATTTTAAGTCAAAAAATACTGATTAAATGGAAAGGCGAAAAGTGGTTCCGCTCAATTTTTATCCCAATGATTTCTCCGATAACCTTAATCGCGCTGTTATTTACCATTATGGTAATGTTCAGTTTAAAAGGAGAATTAATTGTGCAGATCCCAATGGATGTGCTGCGAATTGCCTTGCCATTGGTAATCTATTTTGTGGTAATGTTTGTAATCAGTTTCTTTACAGGTAAGTATTTCGGTGCAGATTACAGCAAAAGTACCGCTATTGCCTTTACCGCTACCGGCAACAACTTCGAATTGGCCATCGCAGTGGCCATAGGTGTATTCGGCATTCATTCGGGTCAGGCTTTTGCTGGTGTAATCGGTCCGCTGGTAGAGGTACCAGCTTTGATTGCGCTGGTTAATTTGGCGAAATGGTTTAGAAAGAGATATTTTGAAGGGCAAAATCAAGTAGAAAAGTCGTCATTGCGAGGCACGAAGCAATCTTAAAGCGTAAGCTGGTAGCGATTGTTGTAAGATTGCTTCGTCGGCTGAAAAAGCCTTCTCGTAATTACGACT